>NZ_JAVDUT010000003.1:0-634233 GCF_031456475.1 Rhodococcus sp. 3258 | reverse complement strand
CAGCAATGTATGCAGGTGACTGGTACTAATAGGCCGAGGACTTACCACAAAGAAGCTACGCGTCCACTGTGCAATATCTGAAACAACACACGAGTTGTTCGATAACACAACCGAATACAGGTCCAAGAACGAAACACTACCCCCGCAGTATGTGGGGGATGTGTTCTCCGACTGAGACCGCTCGTGACACTGTTTCGCAGAGTTACGGCGGCCATAGCGGAGGGGAAACGCCCGGTCCCATTCCGAACCCGGAAGCTAAGCCCTCCAGCGCCGATGGTACTGCACTCGACAGGGTGTGGGAGAGTAGGACACCGCCGAACACAACATCCCAAAATGCCCCTGACCCTCCACGGTCAGGGGCATTTTGCATTCGAAACCATGGACAGCCGCAACAGGATTCAGGCGGTCGAGCTGAATGCGTAGGCGCCGGAATGCGCAGGCATCGACACCTGCACCCCCAGTCCCATCATCGCCATACGGACCCCCTTCCCCTCGCCCCCGGGGCGCGAACGCGCGCGCACTCGCCACACGCGAGCAGAACAGCGACACCAGACCGCGCGCACCCGACAAACGCGCGCGCGTTCGCGGGCCGTCGAACAGAACCCAACCCCAACAAGTCGACTACTGCCATCGAAGCTTGGCGACCAAGCGTCAGTCGGCTCACTCGACACCTGAAATCTGCACATGCGCTCGCATTCGCGAGGCGCGCGCAGAATCGTCAGCGATGTCGTGAGCGTTCGACAAACGCGCGCGCATTCGCGAGGGGGACCGGGCACAGGACGGCCGAGTCGTCAGTGATGAAAACGGCAGGTGCACAGTGCACTACACGTACTGCGCCCAGTGATCGGGTGGATCAGACGTGAACGGATTCGGCCTCGTCTGCGGAAACCTTCACGTCCTTGGGGTTCGCCAGAACTGTCTCTGCGGATCGCCCTCGAAGGGTTACTCGATCACCGAATTCCCAGCGGTCCGCTTCGTTCTTGGCAGCACCGTCTACCGCTGTCTTGGAAGCGAGTATCGCACCGGGAGCACTCTTGGCCATTTCCGATAATCGCGCAGCCTCGTTGACCGGATCGCCGATGACGGTGTACTCGAATCTCGACTTTGCTCCCACATTGCCGGCAACGGCTCGGCCGGCTGCAACGCCGACGGCTGCGCTGCACTCGGGAACTTCGACCAGCAATCGGCGGGCAATGGCACGTGCGGCCGAGAGTGCCGATCCGCAGTGATCCGGAATGTCGTTCGGTGCTCCGAAGATGGCGAGAGCCGCGTCGCCCTCGAATTTGTTGATGAAGCCGCCGTGTTCGTCCACCTCGTCGACGACGACCGCGAAGAAGCGGTTGAGTAGATCCACCACCTCGGTCGGCGGTCGTGACGCGGCCAATTCGGTGGAGCCCACCAGGTCGATGAAGAACACTGCGATATCGCGCTCCTGGCCCCCGAGTTCACTCTCGGACTGCAGGGCCTTTTCGGCTACCTCGTGTCCGACGTGTCGTCCGAACAGGTCGCGGATCTTCTCTCGATCGCGCACACCGTCGGCCATGCGGTTGAAACCGCTCTGCAGTTCGCCGAGCTCGGTGCCGTCGTACACCGCGAGTCGGACGTCCATGTTGCCCTTCTCGACTTCGGCCATGCCCGCCCGCACATTGTTGATGGGGGAGGTGGTCGCGAATCCGCCCAGGACGGTCAGGGCGAAGCCGAAGACGATGGTGATGCCGCCGAGCGCGAGGATGGACACAGCGAGCTGGTTTGCACTGGTCTCGGGTCGAAGGAAGCGGAACACCGCGATCATCATCAGTCCGGAGACCGGAACGCCGGTTCCCAGCAACCACGACAGAATGGAACGCCCCATGACACCGGCGATCCGGATGCGCCGTGGGTCGCCCGCTTGCAGGGCACGAGCCGCGATGGGTCGCAGAGCGAACTCACTGAGCAGGTAGCTGAACGCGCACACGACCGTGCCGCCCGCGGCGATGGTGAACGCCACCTTCGGGATCGCCTGGGGGTCGATGATGCCGTCGATCGTCGTGAGCAGAATCAGTCCACCGGTCCACAGCGCAATCTGCATGCGCGTCAGGCGCCAGGGCATGGCCAGGGTTGCGACCTGCTCGGACCGGGTGGGCTCGCGATCCTCGATGCCCCACCGCAGACTGCTCAGCGCACGTGTGGTGCCCCAGACGACACCGACCAGGAATGCCAGAAAGACGTACACCGGGACGACTATGAAGTTGACCCACCAGTAGCGATCCATGTCCAGAACGTCCGGGCCTGGAACGACCACACTGATCAGAACGCCGACGATCACGGCACCGATCAGGTTGGACAGGACCAGGAACACCGTCAGCAACAGCTGGATTCGGATCCGGCGTCGGCGCGGCGATTCGGTGGTGTCTCCGAGGAGCCGGGAACCCAGCGGAGCGGCAGATCGTCTGAATTGGGGCATGGTGGTCACAGAGTAACGGCCGTGCTGCCTTATGGTGGTCGAGTGCGTTTAGTTATTGCTCGTTGCCAAGTGGACTACATCGGCCGCCTCACCGCACATCTCCCTTCCGCTCGACGCCTGCTGCTCGTCAAGTCCGACGGATCGGTCAGTGTGCACGCGGACGACAGGGCGTACAAGCCCCTCAACTGGATGTCTCCGCCCTGTTGGATGGTCGAGACCACCGAGGACGAAACCATCAAATGGGTCGTCACCAACAAGGCGGGCGAAGAACTCCGCATCACGATCGACGACGTCGAACTCGATTCCAGTCATGAATTGGGGATCGATCCAGGGTTGGTCAAAGACGGTGTCGAGGCTCATCTGCAGGAGTTGCTCGCAGAACACGTCAACACCCTCGGTGAGGGGTACACCCTGGTGCGGCGCGAATACATGACGGCAATCGGACCGGTGGATCTGTTGTGCCGCAACGCAGATGGTGGCACTGTCGCCGTCGAGATCAAGCGTCGCGGTGAAATCGACGGTGTGGAGCAGTTGACTCGGTACCTCGAACTGCTCAATCGTGACCCGTTGCTGGCACCGGTCAGCGGTGTGTTCGCCGCACAGGTCATCAAGCCGCAGGCGAAGACTCTGGCCACCGATCGCGGTATACGTTGTCTGACACTCGACTACGACGTTCTCCGCGGCACCGACAGCACCGAGTTCCGGCTCTTCTGACGTCTGTCTGCCGAAGCGGCGCGATTCTCTACACTGGATGCGTGCCTCGTCGCAATCAGCCCCGCAAAGCGAGTCGGAGTGGTCCGAGCAGTCTCGGCCCGGCTACCGATTCCGTCCTGGGCGGCAATCGCGTCGAGGTGGGTCCTGACGGGGACACGTACACGACTCGGATGATTCCCGGTGCCAAGGCCGTCAAGACCTACCGTTGCCCGGGCTGCGATCACGAGGTGCGGCCAGGGGTCGCCCACATCGTGGCGTGGCCGTCGGACGACTTCGGGGGAGCCGACAACCGCAGACATTGGCACACCGGGTGTTGGAGCGGCAGAAACACGCGAGGCCTCACCCGTAGATGGTCCTAGCGGGGGAGGCCGAGCGTGTGCTGCGAAGTCAGGACGCCGAGTCGGCGGATTCCGTCTCTTCGTCGTTGTCCTTCTCGGCCTTCGCCGCAGCCTTCTCTTCTTCTTTCTTGAGGATGGCCGTCGGGTCGGGGTTGTCCAGCAACTCGCTTTCGCGGTTGACCGAGGCCAGCATGGCCGGTACCGAATCGAGCTGGCCCCGGATACCCAGTAGCTGAGCGAGGACGCGACTTCGCAGCACGCGCAGCTCCTCGGCCAATTCCTTCGAGTGCGCGATGCGGCGCTCGGCTTGCTCGCTGGCGGACTGCAGCCGGCGTGCGGCCTCGGTCGTCGCCTCTTCGATACGGCGAGCAGCATCGGCCTTGCTCGACGCTTCCAGTTCTTCGAGCGCGGTGAGCACCTTGGTGCGGCGCTCGGCCATCGTGATCTCGAAGTCTTCCTGAACCTCGGCGCGCTTGGCCTCGGACTCGGCAGCCAGCTTGTCGCGCTCAGCCTGTGCGGCCTCGACGACGCGCGCAGCCTCGGTGCGTGCCTGCGCCATGGTCTGCTCGTGCTCGGCTTCGAGTGCCGTGCGGCGCTCCTCGAGTTCTGCGACCAACGATTCGTGACGGCTTCGCAGGCGAGTGCTCTCCTGCTGCGCAACCGAGATCATTTCCTCGGACTCCGCATGTGCCTTCGCGCGAACCTCGGAGGCCTCGTCGGACGCCAGTCGCAACATGCGGGAGATGCGATCGCTCATGCCTTCCGCGGTGGTCGGCGGCACCGAGAGACGGTCGATGTCCTTGCGCAGTTCGTCGATCTCGTCGCGAGCGTCGTCGAGTTGCTTGGCCAGATCACGCGCCTGTGCCGCGGCGGCATCACGGTCGGCCGTCGTCAGCCGTAATTCGGCGTCGAATCGCTCGAAGTAGTTGGTGACTTCGTCGCGATCGAACCCCTTCCGAACGATGGAAAAGGGAAGTTGCACCGTGGAAGTGCGTTCATGATCGATGGCCATGGCCGTCAATTTACCGGTGAGTCAAGTGGAGAGCCATACGGCGTAATGACCGAGTTCGGTCAGTGCGCGTTGTGGTTCGGTTCGACCAGTTCGATCAGTACTCCGCCTGCGTCCTTGGGGTGGACGAAGTTGATACGCGAATCGGCCGTACCGCGGCGGGGAGCGTCGTAGAGCAACCGAACGCCGCGGGCGCGCAACTCGGAGGAGATCTCCTCGATGTCGGTGACCCGATACGCCAACTGTTGGAGTCCGGGGCCGTTTCGGTCGATGAACTTCGCGATGGTCGAGGATTCGTCGATGGGCGCGAGCAACTGCAGTGCTGCCGACTTTTCGCCTGCCCCGGGGAACGAGAGCATCGCCTCGCGCACGCCCTGTTCCTCGTTGACTTCCTCGTGCACCGCAACCATCCCCAGGTGGTCGGTGTACCAGGCGATTGCGGCATCGAGATCGGGTACCGCGACACCGACGTGGTCGATAGCCGTCACCAGGTCGGAGCGGAGTGGGGCGCCCGTGTAAGACTGCGTGCTGGAGGTCATGGACAAGACGTTATCGTCAGCTGCGTCACGGTGTTCCGCCAGGCTGGTATCGGTAGGGAGCCTGGCGAGCGTTGATCTCCACAAGGCCGTCTTCACACTTTCGGAGGAAATCGTGACCACAACAGTCATCGTCGCCGGTGCTCGTACGCCCGTCGGGCGCTTCTCGGGTGCGCTCAAGGACTTCTCGGGTTCCGACCTCGGCGGATTTGCCATCAAGGGCGCACTCGAGAAGGCCGGCGTCGCTCCGGATCAGGTCGACTACGTCATCATGGGCCAGGTCCTCACTGCGGGTGCCGGGCAGATCCCGGCGCGTCAGGCCGCCGTCGCTGCAGGTATCCCGATGACCGTTCCGGCCCTGACCATCAACAAGGTCTGTCTCTCCGGCGTCGACGCCATCGCGCTCGCTGACCAGCTCATTCGCGCGGGGGAGTTCGAGATCGTCGTCGCCGGCGGCCAGGAATCGATGACCCAGGCACCGCACATGCTGGAGAAGTCGCGGGCGGGATTCAAGTACGGCGATGTCACCATGCGCGACCACCTCGCATACGACGGTCTGTACGACATCTTCACCGACCAGGCCATGGGCGCGCTCACCGAGCAGCGCAATCAGAGCTCGGAGGCGATCAGCCGTGAGGAGCAGGACACCTTCGCGGCCGCATCGCATCAGAAGGCTGCCGCGGCGTGGAAGAACGGGGTCTTCGACGACGAGGTGGTGCCCGTGTCGATTCCGCAGCGCAAGGGTGAGCCCATCCAGTTCACTGCCGACGAAGGAATCCGGGCCGACACCACGGTCGATTCCCTCGGCAAGCTTCGCCCCGCGTTCGACAAGGCGGGCACGGTCACTGCCGGATCCGCGTCGCAGATTTCCGACGGTGCCGCCGCCGTCGTCGTGATGAGCAAGGACAAGGCCGAGTCGCTCGGTTTGACCTGGCTCGCCGAGATCGGCGCGCACGGTGTGGTGGCCGGCCCCGACTCCACCCTGCAGTCGCAGCCCGCTCGCGCCATCGCCAAGGCCTGCGCGAAGGAAGGCATCGACCCGAAGGACCTCGACGTCGTCGAAATCAACGAGGCGTTCGCAGCGGTCGGAATCGCGTCGACGCGTGAGCTCGGCATCGATCCGGAGATCGTCAACGTCAACGGCGGGGCGATTTCGATCGGTCATCCCCTCGGAATGTCGGGCGCTCGCATCGCACTGCACCTGGCTCTCGAGCTGCAGCGGCGAGGTGGCGGAGTGGGTGCCGCAGCATTGTGCGGCGGCGGCGGACAGGGCGACGCGCTCATCGTTCGAGTCCCGAAAAGCTGAGTCGGTAGTGGCTCTGGTCCGATGAGACCAGAGCCACTACGTTCTGTCGTAGCAAACCGGGCACAATAGCGGGCATGACGAATTTCTTCGACCTGAGCAGCACGGCCAAACGTTTCCGTTTCATTGCCGTGCTCGAAGCGTTCACCTGGCTCGGACTACTGGTCGGCATGGCGTTCAAGTACCTGCCGGCCGACGGCAACGAAATCGGCGTGAAGATCTTCGGGCCCATCCACGGTGCGGTGTTCATCGTGTACCTGGCCGTTGCCGTTCTGACGGCGGTGAAGCTGAAGTGGGACGTCAAGGCCACGCTGCTGGCGCTGGTCGCGGCATTCCCGCCGTTCGGCACCGTGGGCTTCGAGATCTGGGCCGTGCGTACCGGACGTCTTGCCGAGCTGAGCACCGGCCGACCCGCAGCCGACGCGAAGGTTCTGTCCTGACCGCCCGCCAGTGGATGACGCATCGCGTTAGTGACAAACTGTAGGGCGTGACTCGACCCGGTTCCCGTCCTCCTGTCCGCCCGTCGGCCGCCGTCCCCGCATCCATTGCCGGAGCCGTCGACCTGTCCGTTCTCAAGGACCGTCCGGCACCTGCTCCCGCTGCCGAAGCCAGTGGCGATGCGGGAGGGTTGGCTCCGATCGTCGACGTGACCACGGCCAATTTCGAAGCCGAGGTTCTGCAGCGATCGATGCAGGTACCGGTCATCGTCGACCTGGGATCGGCTCGGTCGCCGCAGTCCCAGGCGTTGACGCGTCAGCTCGGGCAACTTGCCGTCGAGGCCGGCGGCACGTGGATACATGCCCGCGTCGATGTCGACTCCAATCCGCAGATCGCGCAGGCATTCGGCGTGCAGGCCATTCCCACGGTGGTTGCCGTCGCGGGTGGGCAGCCGCTCGCCGATTTCCAGGGCACGCAATCCGACGAGCAGTTGCGTCAGTGGCTGCAGGCAGTCGAGCAGGCAACCGCCGGAAAGCTGTCCGGTCCACCCGGGTCGGCTCCCGCCGCCGAGCCGGAACCCGAGGTCGAGGATCCGCGCATCGTCGCTGCGGAAGAGGCGATCGACGAGGGTGACTTCGACAAGGCAGCGGCGGCGTATCAGGCAATCATCGACGCCGAGCCGAAGAACACCGACGCGGTCGCCGCGCTGCGTCAGGTCAAGTTCTTGGCTCGGGTGCAGAACGTTGCACCCGATGCCGTCGAGGTGGCCGACGCCGATCCCGCCAACGTGCAGGCCCGGATCGATGCGGCCGACGCGGAAATGGCCGGGCAGCAGCCGGAACAGGCTTTCGCACGGCTCATCGACGGAATCAAGATCAGTGCGGGCGACGACCGCACGGCCCTGCGTACCCGCCTACTGGAGCTGTTCGAGTTGTTCGACGCCGCCGATCCTCTGGTGGTCTCGGCACGTCGTAAACTCGCGTCCGCTCTGTACTGAATCCCTCAGCTGTAGCGCGAATCGCACAGGGGCTTGCCGCCGAGAACTCCCGAGCGGAACGCGTCGACTCGGGAGAATCCGGACGGCAGCGTCGTTCCGTTGACGTCGCTGGCGGCCAATCCGTCGCTGAGTAAACCGGAGACGGCCTCGTCGAGATCGCCGGGAGAGAGCCGGATTTCGAGAGCGGCCTCGTTGGATTCGGCGCTCAACGCTGCGGTGATGACTCCGGACAGGCATGCGGATCGAAGTGCGGTCTGCGGGTCGTCGAGCGTCTGGCCCGCTTCCTTCTGTACTGCGAGGGTGTAGCGAGACGCGAACAGTACGTACGCGCTGTAGTCACCGGATACGTTGAGTGGCAGGATGTCTCCGCGCTGAGGTGTCTCGGGTTGCCCTATTTCGGCCAGGTCCTCCACATCGACACCGATGGTGTTGGTCGACGGGCAGTACGACACCGGAGAGGTCGCCTCGGCGTCCGTGCACTCGGTGTCCGATCCCGAGTAGTCCACGGTCGGCGGATCGGCGACGGGAAGCGCCGTCTCGAACGATCGCGTGAATGCGCCCAGGGAGTCCTCGGTGACCGGTAGCTCGCCGGAATCGTCGGCGCTGTCGAACTTCTGCGGCAGCGACGCTCGGCGTGAATCGATTTCGGCCTCGTCGATGCGTGTGCAGGCAGCTGCACCGTCGGTGAACCCGATCTGTACGGCAGTCACTCGCTCGAATGCAGAGCCGTGTACCGATTCGGGATCGTTGGGGTCCACGTCGCGCACCGCGACGGTCGCAGCGAGAACACCGTTGAGCCCATCCGAGGTGTTGATGGTGAAGTGCGGCGAGTCGCCCTCTGCGACATGGCGGATGAATGCGCCGGCGAAACAGTCGGCTTGCTGCTCGGCCACGAGGGTCGGGGTGTCGTCGCCGACGAGTCCCGACTGATGCTGGATCGCGTGGCCGTATTCGTGCGCGATCACCATGACCACCGACATCGGCCCGAACGCGTCGACCAACGCCGGAAGCAGAATGGTGCGGTCCCACCCGATCGAGTCGTCGCGGGTGCAGTACGCGGCATTGGGGACTCCACCGGTTCTGTCTCCACAGAACCGGATGCCGGATCCCTCGTCCTCCGACGCATCCCACGAGGTCAACGTCGAGACCGGCGTGAACGAGCCCTTGAACAAGGCCGGATACTGCTCGGCCCAGAACTGTTGGATGTCGTCGATCGCGTTGGTAGCCAGGATGTCCGAGTCGGTGCCTTCGGCATTCTCGACGGCGATGGTCGAATCCGGTACTCCCGGACGCGGTCCGCTCGGTCCGCTGGTGACCGGAAGGCCGGCGACCGTGAACGGATTCTCGTAGATCGACACTGCATTACCGCCGACGGTGGCGGCGCACGATGTCAACAGTAGTAACCCTGCAGTGGCGGCCGCAGCCAGAAGTCGTGGTCTGCGGCCGCCGGTCATCTACTGCTCCAATTTGATCCAGATCGCCCCGTTGGCGGGAAGTGCAACCTGGCCTGATGCCGGTCGACCGTGCCACGAGTGCGATGTTGCCGTCACTTCACCCAGGTTGCCCATTCCGGAGCCGCCGTACTCCGTTGCATCGGTGTTGAGGATCTCGATCCAACGGCCAGGTTCCGGTAGTCCCACACGATAGCTGCCGTGCTCGGAACCGGAGAAGTTGAAAATACACGCGACGACCGAACCGTCGGAGCCGTACCTCAGAAAGCTGAGCACGTTGTTCTCGGTGTCGTTGGCGTCGATCCACGAGTAGCCACTGGGCGAGGTGTCCAGCGTCCACAGTGCCGGGTGCGATCGGTACGTCGAGTTCAAATCTGCGACAAGCGATTTCACACCTCGGTGCAACGGCTCCTCGTCGATCTGGTACCAGTCCAGGCCTCGCTCCTCGGACCATTCGCGGGTCTGACCGAACTCCTGGCCCATGAACAGCAACTGCTTGCCCGGATGTGCCCACATGTAGGCGAGCATTCCGCGCAGCCCTGCGGCCTTGGCGTAGTCGTCCCCGGGCATGCGGGTCCACAGCGTGCCCTTGCCGTGCACCACCTCGTCGTGGCTGATGGGCAGCAGGTAGTTCTCGCTCCACGCGTAGACGAGCGAGAACGTGATCTCGTGGTGGTGGTAGCTGCGGTGGATGGGATCGCGCCCGACGAAGCCGAGGGTGTCGTGCATCCACCCCATGTTCCACTTCATGTTGAACCCGAGCCCGCCGACGTTCGTCGGGCGAGTGACGCCCGGCCAGGCGGTCGACTCCTCGGCGACGGTGACCACTCCGCGGTGCTTCTTGTGCACCGTGGCGTTCATCTCCTGCAGGAAGGACACCGCTTCGAGGTTTTCTCGGCCACCGTAGATGTTGGGCGACCAGCCACCCTCGGGACGCGAGTAGTCCAGGTACAGCATCGAGGCGACGGCGTCGACGCGCAGTCCGTCGATATGGAATTCGTCGATCCAGTAGAGCGCGTTCGCGACCAGGAAGTTGCGGACCTCGCGTCGGCCGAAGTCGAAAACCAATGTGCCCCAGTCGAGTTGCTCGCCTCGCTGCGGGTCTCCGTGCTCGTAGAGCGGCCCACCGTCGAAGCGGGCGAGGGCCCATTCGTCCTTGGGGAAGTGGGCGGGGACCCAGTCGACGATGACGCCGATGCCGGCGCTGTGCAGGTGATCGACGAAGAACCGGAAGTCGTCCGGACTGCCGAACCTGGACGTCGGTGCGTAGTAGGACGTCACCTGATAGCCCCAGGATCCGCCGAAGGGGTGCTCGGCAACCGGGAGCAACTCCACGTGAGTGAAGCCGGTCTCGATGATGTACTCGGCCAGTTGCTCGGCCAGCTCCCGGTAACCCAGGCCCGGTCGCCATGACGCCAGATGGATCTCGTAGACGCTCATCGGAGCCTGCGTGGGTTCGATGCCGGCTCGGGTGTCGAGCCACTTCTCGTCGTTCCAGGTGTACGTCGACGCGGTCACGACCGACGCGGTGGACGGCGGAACCTCGGTGGCGAAGGCCATCGGGTCGGCCTTGTCCTTCACCGAACCGTCGGAGCCGTGGACGCGGAACTTGTACAGGGCACCGGGTTCGATGTTCGGGACGAACAGCTCCCAGACTCCGGTGGAGCCGAGGACGCGCATCGGCCAACTACGGCCGGTCCACCCGTCGAAGTCGCCCACCAGCGTGACGCCCTGGGCGGCAGGGGCCCACACCGCGAACGAGGTGCCGGTGACGGGACCGTCGGGAGTGGCGTACGACTGCTGGTGCGCTCCGAGGATGTCCCACAGACGCTCGTGGCGACCTTCGCCGAACAGGTGCAGGTCGAGTTCACCGAGGGTCGGTAGGAACCGGTACCCGTCGGCAGATTCGGACACGTGCCCACCTGGCCAGGTGACCACGAGCCGGTAATCGATCAGGTCCTCGACCGGCACCAGCGCAGAGAAGAGGCCGTGGGCGACGTGGGTCAGCTCGTGATCGACGCCCCCGACGCGCGCGATCACTTTCTCCGCGTCGGGCTTGAGCGCACGAATCGCTGTTCCGCCCGGCACGGGGTGCGCGCCGAGCACGGAATGCGGGTTGTAGTGCCGACCAGCGGCGAGGAGATCGAGGTCGTTGTCGGACGGGGCTGCGACGGTGTCTTCGGGCGTCGTCGGATTCTTGGTCACGTTGAATCCACTCACTTTCGGTTGCCGCGGTAGGCCAGTTCGATTCGTGCCGGATAGGGAATGTGGGGGAGCGTGAATATGTGCGCCACCGAGGTCCAGGGCTCGAGTCGGACGAAGTTGGTGTGGCCCCAGTCGTAATGGATGCCGCTCACCTCGTCCTTGATCGTCAGGGTGTCCTGCCAGTCGTGACCGAGCGCGGGCATGTCCAGATGGACGGTGCCCTCCTCGGCTCCGAACGGGTTGAGGTTGATGACCACCAACACCGAGTCGCCGGTCTGCGGATCGAACTTGGAATATCCGATCAGCGCTTCGTTGTCGATCGTGTGGAAATGAATGTTGCGCAGTTGCTGCAGGGCCGGATGCGCACGGCGGATGGAATTGAGGGTGGTGATCCACGGCTCCAGCGATTCACCGCGGGCGAGCGCACCCTCGAAGTCGCGCGGTCGCAACTGGTACTTCTCGGAGTCCAGATACTCCTCGCTGCCCTCGCGCACGGCCTGATGTTCGTACAGTTCGTACCCGGAGTACACGCCCCACGTCGGAGCCAGGGTGGCGGCCAGAGCTGCTCGCAAAGCGAACATTCCGGGTCCACCGTGTTGCAGGCTCTCGTGCAGAATGTCGGGGGTGTTGACGAACAGGTTGGGTCGCGCGTCGTCGGCGCGTCGGGCATGCTCCTCGGCGAACTCGGTCAGCTCCCACTTCGCGGTACGCCACGTGAAGTACGTGTACGACTGAGTGAACCCACGTTGCGCGAGACCGTACATACGCACCGGCCGGGTGAACGCCTCGGCCAGGAACAGCACGTCCGGATCGGTCTTCTTGACCTCGGCGATGAGCCACTCCCAGAAGTCCGGTGGCTTGGTGTGTGGATTGTCGACTCGGAAGATCTTGACACCCAACGAGATCCAGTATCGGACCACGCGTAGCACTTCCTCGTAGATGCCACGACGGTCGTTGTCGAAGTTGATCGGGTAGATGTCCTGGTACTTTTTCGGCGGATTCTCGGCGTAGGCGATCGTGCCGTCCGGCAACACGGTGAACCACTCGGAATGTGTTGCGGCCCAGGGATGATCCGGAGCGGCCTGCAGGGCGAGGTCGAGCGCCACTTCGAGCCCGTGCTCTCGCGAGGCGTCGACGAACGCACGGAAATCGTCCTCGGTCCCCAGCTCGGGATGGATCGCGTCGTGCCCGCCGTCCTTGGATCCGATCGCCCACGGCGAACCGACGTCCTCGGGGCCCGGAGTCAACGTGTTGTTCGGGCCCTTGCGGTTGATCGTGCCGATCGGGTGGATCGGTGGCAGGTAGACGATGTCGAAGCCCATGCGCGCTATGCGCGGCAACTGCTCGATGGATGTCGCGAACGTGCCGTGCCGCGGTGATCCGTCCTCGTTCCACCCGCCCGTGGAGCGCGGGAAGAACTCGTACCAGGCACCGTTGAGGGCCAGGTTTCGGTCGACCCACACGTTCACGGCCCGTGATCTGGTCACCAGCTCGCGCAGCGGGTGCTGGAACAGCAGTTCGGTGACCGACGATGCGAACGCCGAGGACACGCGCGCGGGCAGCGGGCGGTCGGTGTCGCGCAGGCCGGCGGCGACGTCGGCGAGCAGCTGCCTGCTCTCCGCAGGAACGCCGGTGGCAGCGCGGAGGAACAGGCGCGCCCCGATCTCGAGGTCGTTGGCGAGTTCGTGGGCGCTCTGGCCCACTCCGAGCTTCGCTTCGACGGCGTGACGCCAGGTGCTGATCGGGTCGCTCCACGCCTCGATACGGCAGATCCAGTAGCCGGGCCGGGATGGGACGAACACCGCGTCGAACGTGTCCGGCTCGTGGCCGGGCGTCATCGGGATGCGTTCGAGCTTGCCTCCCGGTCCACGCACCGACAGCGTCGCGGCCACTGCGTCGTGACCCTCGCGCCAGACGTCGGCGGAAACTGGAAACGTCTCGCCCACCACCGCTTTCGCGGGGTATTTCCCGGTCGTCGTATCTGGAAGGACATTGTCGATACCAAGTCGACCTGTCACTTCACACTCCATTCTTCGTTAGAGGTATGGCTGCGCGGGCGCAACCTCTGATCGAACCGATATTTGGTGTGCTTCTACTCGTCAACCGTAGTGCAGCAGCGCAGATGGCGCGTGCGCCGACGCATACTGACCGCGACGGGCGCACGAGGAAATTTTCGCCGAGCGCCCCATCGACACAGGTATCCGTGGGTAGGGTTCGGCTCTGTGAAAGCCTTGCGTCGATTCACCGTCCGAGCCCACCTTCCCGCCCGTCTGAATGCCCTCGCCGAGCTGTCGACAAACCTCAGGTGGTCGTGGCATTCGGCCACGCAGGATCTTTTCGAGCACATCGATCCGCTGCTGTGGACCGAACTCGAACGCGATCCGGTGGCTGTGCTCGGTGCCGTCGCACCCGGACGGCTCGAAGAACTCGCCGAAGACGCATCGTTCCTGGCCGAACTGGACGCCGCCGAGGCGGATCTACACGACTACCTCGCCCGACCGCTCTGGTACCAGAACGAACTCGCCGAGGGGCGAGCTCTGCCGTCGGGCATCGGTTATTTCTCGATGGAGTTCGGGGTCACCGAGGTGCTGCCGAACTACTCGGGTGGGCTCGGCATTCTGGCCGGCGACCACCTCAAGGCGGCGTCGGATCTCGGTCTACCGCTGATCGGCGTCGGACTGCTCTACCGCTCGGGGTACTTCCGGCAATCGCTGACGGCCGACGGCTGGCAGGCCGAGCGTTACCCGTCCCTGGACCCGCACGGTCTGCCGCTACGACTGCTCACCGACGACAACGACTCACCGGTGTTGATACACGTGTCGATGCCGGGGTCGCGCGTGCTGCGGGCCCGCGTGTGGATCGCTCAGGTGGGACGCGTTCCGCTGCTGCTGCTCGATTCCGACATCGCCGACAACGATCCCGAGCTCAGAGGAGTCACCGACCGCCTGTACGGAGGCGATCAGGACCACCGCATCAAGCAGGAGATCCTCGCCGGTATCGGCGGAGTACGCGCGATCAGGGCCTACACGCGCGCGCACGGTCTGCCCGATCCCGAGGTGTTCCACATGAACGAGGGCCACGCCGGCTTCCTCGGGGTCGAACGCATCCGTGAACTCGTCACCGGTAGCGGGTTGGATTTCGATTCGGCGTTGGCCGCCGTCCGGGCGGGCACGGTGTTCACCACCCACACCCCGGTGCCTGCCGGCATCGACAGGTTCCCCGCCGATCTGGTGCGGCACTACTTCGGCGGTAGCGACGGTGCACCGGACTCGGCGCTGTTGCCGGGATTGCCGATGAGCCGAATTCTGGCGCTGGGCGGCGAGAGTGATCCGTCGGTGTTCAATATGGCGCACATGGGCCTTCGCTTGGGACAGCGCGCCAACGGAGTGTCGAAGCTGCACGGGATCGTCAGCCGCGAGATGTTCAACGGCCTGTGGCAAGGATTCGACGCGTCGGAGGTGCCGATCGGATCGGTGACCAACGGTGTCCACGCGCCGACGTGGGCGGCGCGGGAATGGGCCGAGGGGGAGGCCGAGACAGGTGGGCCGTTGTCCTCGGAGCAGGTGTGGTCCACTCGAAACGCGTTGCGCGCGCAGTTGGTGGACGAGGTGCGCCGAAGGGTGCGGCGTTCCGCTCTCGAGCGGGGGTCGACCGAGGCCGAAATCAGTTGGACTGCAAATGTTTTCGACCCCGACGTGTTGACCGTCGGCTTTGCTCGACGCGTACCGACGTACAAGCGTCTGACGCTCATGCTGCGCGAACCCGAGCGATTGCGGGCGATGTTGCTCGATCCCGTCCGCCCGGTTCAGCTGGTGGTAGCCGGAAAATCGCATCCGGCCGACGACGGTGGGAAGGCGCTCATTCAGCAGATCGTCAAGTTCGCCGACGAGGCCGATGTACGACACCGCATCGTGTTCCTGCCCGACTACGACATGTCCATGGCGCGCTTTCTTTACTGGGGATGCGATGTGTGGCTGAACAATCCGCTGCGACCCCTCGAGGCCTGCGGTACGTCCGGAATGAAGTCGGCGCTCAACGGCGGCCTCAACCTGTCGATTCGCGACGGATGGTGGGACGAGATGTACGACGGCGAAAACGGTTGGGCGATCCCGACGGCCGACGGCATCACCGACGACAATCGTCGCGACGATCTGGAAGCCGCTGCCCTCTACGAGTTGCTCGAGCAGGCGGTGCTGCCGAAATTCTACGATCGCGGGGAGGACCGTGTGCCGGCTCGCTGGATCGAGATGGTCCGACACACACTGGAACAGCTGGGACCGAAAGTGTTGGCATCGCGCATGGTTCAGGACTACACGCTCGGCTACTACGCGCCCGCTGCGCACTCCGCCCGGGCGGTGTCGGCCGACGGCTACCACGGCGCCAAGGATGTCGCGTCGTATCGCGGCCGCGTCGAGCAGGCGTGGCGCAACGTGAAGGTCACCCGAGTCGACAGCGAGGGGTTGCCGGACACCCCCGTCATCGGTGCCGAACTGTCGCTGCGCGCCATCGTCGACCTCGGCGGTATGGAACCGGGTGCCGTCGTGGTGCAGGCCGTGGTGGGACGCGTCGACGAGGGCGAGGACCTTAGCGACATTCGCACCACCGAGATGTCGCACGTGGGCAGTGAGGGCGGCGAGCACGTGTACGCGGGCGAGACACGGCTACCGCACAGTGGAGCGGTGGGCTACACGGTGCGGGTGTTGCCACGGCACCACGGGCTTGCCTCCGATGCCGAGCTCGGTCTGGTGTCGACGCCGTAGGGAGCAGCTACTTTCCGGCCAGGCGGGTGAGGGCCTTGCGGACCACCTCCGGGTCGGAGGTCTCCCAGAACGGCGGTAAGGACGCGCGCAGATAGCCGCCGTACCGGGCGGTC
The DNA here is from genome assembly GCF_031456475.1 of Rhodococcus sp. 3258. Taxonomy (NCBI): domain Bacteria; kingdom Bacillati; phylum Actinomycetota; class Actinomycetes; order Mycobacteriales; family Nocardiaceae; genus Rhodococcus; species Rhodococcus sp. 3258. The sequence goes on along the minus strand of NZ_JAVDUT010000003.1, from coordinate 617,926 downwards.
GCCAGTCGTGAATCGAGCACGGCGACAACACCTTTGTCGTCGACGCTACGGAGCAGTCGACCGACTCCCTGCGCCAGTAGCAGGGCAGCGTGGTTGGCGGCCACCGCGAGAAAGCCGTTGCCGCCACGTGATTCGACGGCCTGCTGCCGAGCCACCAATAGCGGATCGTCGGGCCGGGGGAACGGAATTCGATCCAGGATCACCAAGCTCAGCGACGGACCGGGCACGTCGACGCCCTGCCACAGCGACAGCGTCCCGAACAGCGAGGTGGCCTCGTCGTCGGCGAACTTCTGCACCAGTGCGCCGGTGGAATCGTCACCCTGACACAGGATCGGGGTGTCGAGTCGTTCGCGCATCTCCTCTGCCGCGGCCTTGGCGGCGCGCATCGACGAGAACAGCCCGAGCGTCCGACCACCGGCTGCCTCGACGAGCGATTCGATCTCGTCGAGCGAGGACTTGGACAGGCCGTCGCGTCCGGGCGGAGACAGATGTTTGGCGATGTACATGATGCCGGCGCGAGCGTGGTCGAACGGCGAGCCCACGTCCAACGAATTCCAGCGAATGGATCCGTTGTCCGAGGGTGGTTCCACTCCCGACGCCATGGCGGTGTCACTGCGAGACGGCTTCTCTGCCGGCAGGCCCCAATTGACGGCCAGGCCGTCGAAGGATCCGCCGACGGTGAGCGTCGCCGAGGTCAGCACCACGGTGGATTCGGCGAACAACCGTGCCCGCAGCAGCCCGCCCACCGAGAGCGGAGCAATGCGAACGGTGCGTTTGACGTTTCCTCGAAAATCGTCGACGGCGTGCCAGACGACGTCCTTACGCTTGGCCGGGTCGGGCTCGTCGAAGGCAGTGAGCACTCGTACGGCGCTGTCGTGCACCTCGTCGACTGCCACGAGTGCTGCGCTGCGGGCCGCGGCGGCCTCGGGATCGCTGCCCGCCATGCCCTGTTTGTTCGGGCCGATCGCGGTGCGCACGGCCCAGGCGGCGTCGCGGACGGACGCCAGGGCCGGTCCGACGCCGTCGGGAAGGGACTGCCATCGACCGGGCGGTAGTTCGTCCAGAATCGCGGCCCAGTTCTCGGCAGCTCCTTCGAGTTGATCGACGGTCTCTTCCTCGATGAGCTTGGCGCTACGGCGTGCGGCCGCGGTGACGGTGGCGGCCGAAAGCTCCTCTGTGGCAACGCCGGTCACTCGGTCGACCAATTCGTGGGCCTCGTCGACGACCACGACGTCGTGCTCGGGCAGGATCTGAATTCCGGTGATCGCGTCGATGGCGAGCAGCGCGTGGTTGGTCACGACCACGTCGACCTGTGCGGCCTCGGTGCGGGCGCGCTCGGCGAAGCAGTCCTCGCCGACGGGGCACCGTGATTTCCCGAGGCACTCGCGAGCGGTGACGCTGACCTGACGCCAGGCCTGGTCGCTCACGCCGGGCACCACGTCGTCGCGATCACCCGTTTCGGTCTCCGAGGACCACTTCGTCAGCCGCACCACCTCGCGGCCCATCCGCGAGACGGCGAACGGGTCGAACAACTCCGCGTCCGGTGCTTCCTGTGCGGCACCGGTGTGAATCTTGTTCATGCACAAGTAATTGTTGCGGCCCTTGAGGATCGCGAACTTCGGACGCCGACCCACAGCCTCGGTCAGTGCGTCGGACAGACGTGGAAGGTCGCGGTCGACCAACTGTCGCTGCAGCGCGATCGTGGCCGTCGAGACGATGACGGTCTTTCCCGATTCGACCGCATGCCTGATGCTGGGCACGAGGTACGCGAGGGACTTGCCGGTGCCCGTGCCCGCCTGCACCGCGAGATGCTCACCGGTGTCGATCGAATGCGCCACGGCAGAGGCCATCGTCAGCTGATTGCTGCGTTCCTTGCCACCGAGCGAGTGCACCGCAACCTGCAGGAGAGCGGGAACGGTGGGCAACTCGGTCTTCGACGGCACCGAAGCAGACTACTGCCGATCGCCCACCGGGTTCGGCACCGACACCGCCCCTAGCCCAGGGCGAACCGGGTCGGTATCGCCGGTTCGCCCTGGGACAGGGCGAGCCCCTCCCACGGCAGGCTGACCAGGCGTCGCGCGAGGAGGTCCCGGCCCTCGGCGAGAGTCGGTAGATCGGCGACGCGCCGGCCGCCACGCATCAGCGGCGTGGTCAACGTCTCCACCGTCAGACCGTCTTCGACCGTCGGGGCGGCGTCGAACGGGTGCACTATTTCCTCGACAGCCGTACCGGTCCCACGCGCGGTCCGCAGCGCTGCCTTGGTACCCCCGCGCGATTCCTTGTGACTGCTGCGCTTGGCGACGGGTATGCCGTCCACGGTGACCAGCTTGTAGACCATTCCTGCCGTCGGCGCGCCCGAACCGGTGACCAGCGACGTGCCGACGCCGTACGAATCGACGGGTTCGGCGCGCAGCGCGGCGATCGCGTACTCGTCGAGGTCTCCGGAGACGACGATCCGCGTGTTCGGCGCACCGAGAGCGTTCAATTGGGCGCGGACCTGACGGGCGAGGACACCGAGGTCGCCGGAGTCGATTCGGACACCACCGAGCTCCGGACCGGCCACCTCGATCGCGTTGGCCACGCCCTGCTTGATGTCGTAGGTATCGACCAGCAGTGTCGTTCCCACCCCGAGCGCTCGGACCTGAGCGGCAAAAGCGGCCTTCTCGTCGGGGCCGTCGGCGGTGGTGTGCAGCAGCGTGAACGAGTGGGCCGACGTGCCTGCTCCGGGGACGCCGTGGCGTCGGACTGCTTCGAGGTTGGAGGTCGCGGTGAAGCCGGCCAAGTAGGCCGCGCGCGATGCCGCGACCGCCGCCTCCTCGTGGGTGCGCCGCGATCCCATTTCGATGATCGGCCTGGCCTCGGCGGAGGCGACCATGCGCGCTGCCGCAGAGGCGATTGCGCTGTCGTGATTGAGAATCGACAGCACCACGGTTTCCAGGACCACGCACTCGGCGAACGTGCCGCGGACCGTCAGGACGGGGGAGCCGGGAAAGTACAGCTCGCCCTCGCGGTAACCGTCGATGTCACCGGTGAAGCGGTAGTTGCGCAGCCACTCGACGGTGTCGGCGTCGAGAAATTTGGACACGACACGCAGCTCGTCCGGGCCGAATCGGAAGCGATCGGCGGCGTCGAGAATGCGCTCGGTGCCGGCCACGACGCCGTATCGGCGGCCGCCGGGTAGCCTGCGGGCGAAGACCTCGAAACTGCACGGTCTGTCTGCGTAGCCGCTGGCCAGGGCCGCGGACAGCATCGTGTACTCGTACTGGTCGGTCAGCAGTGCAGTGCTGGCTCCGTCGCTGGAAAGCGTGTGATCGGTGGTCGCGTCATTGCTCACCTCGATCACACTACGAGCGCAGGGGCGAACGTGTGGGGTCGGCCCGACACGCCGTACCCTGTTGCCATGCCTTGGTTGACGGTGGATGGATCGCTTCTGCCCGTGGACGGCTTCTCGGCACTCGAAGTCGCGGCGGCGTCGCCGCAGGCGGTGCCGGCCGAAACCGAGGCCGTTGCTGCCGACGAAGGCCACGACACTCCGTGGGTCACCATCGTGTGGGACGACCCGGTCAACTTGATGCACTACGTCACCTACGTGTTCCAGAAGCTCTTCGGCTACAGCAAGGCCAAGGCCACCGAGTTGATGATGCAGGTGCACTCCGAGGGCAAGGCGGTCGTGTCGAGCGGCGAGCGCGATGCGATGGAGAACGACGTCAAAAGGCTGCACGCGGCGGGCCTGTGGGCCACCATGCAGCAGGACAAGTAGTCAGCAGTTCGCCACCTCTACGTCAGAGAAGGACATCACCGACAGTGCGCACGTGGACGAGACGGAATTCGTTGTCCGGGGTCAAGATCAAGTCCGAGATCGACGCTCGTGAGGCGGCGGTGCTCAAGTCCCTGGTCGCATCCGTTCTCGGCCTGCTACGCGATCGTTCCGCCGCGGCACCCACCGACGAGCTCGCTGCGCTGACCGGGCTGCGTACCGGCCACAACAGCCCGCCGGACGATGCAGCGCTGGCTCGGCTGCTGCCGGACTTCCACCGCGCCGATCCCGAACACGACGATCAGGATCCGGCCGATCTGAACGGTGCCCTCCGCGGGTTGCACGAGCCCGAGATCATCGACGAGAAGTTGGCTGCCGGGGCAGTGATCCTCGCGACCCTGCCCGATTCCGGCGGAAAGATCGTGCTCACCCAGGAACAGGCCGACGCGTGGTTGACGGGTCTCAACGACGTGAGGCTGGCGCTCGGGACCACACTGGGCATCAGTGCGGACACTCCTGACGTACTCGACGAGGGCGATCCTCGTGCTCCCCATCTGGACGTGTACCACTGGTTGACCTGGATGCAGGATTCCCTCGTCCAGGTCCTCGTTCCCTAGGGTGCCGACGTGACCGCAACGTTCTCGAAACCCGGCCCCCGGGACTGCTTGACCGATGTGGCAGGTCTGTTGGTCGGCCATCATCACGAACTCGACGACGACGCCGCGATGGGGTTCGGTTCGGCCACCGGCTGCACTGTGGTGCGCGTTCTCGGTGGGGCGACGGCGGCCGTCGACGTGCGAGGCGGCGGACCGGGAACACGCGAGACCGATCTGCTCGATCCGAGCCATTCCGTTCAGCAGGTCGACGCGATCCTGTTGACCGCGGGCAGTGCGTACGGGCTTGCGGCCGCCGACGGCGTCATGCGGTGGCTCGAAGAGCACGAACAAGGCATTCCGATGGGCAGTCCGGCTCACGTCGTGCCGATCGTGCCGGCTGCGGTGATCTTCGACCTTCCGGTCGGCGACTGGGCCGCGCGCCCCACCGCGGAGTTCGGCTACCGTGCTGCGGCCACGGCAGCGACCGAGTTCGCGACGGGATCGGTCGGGGCAGGAGTCGGTGCTCGCGCCGGCGTGCTCAAAGGTGGGGTGGGCACCGCGAGCACGGTGATCGAGGGCGGTCCGGCCGACGGAGTGACGGTCGCAGCTCTGATGGTCGTCAACCCTGTGGGCGCGGTGTTCGATCCGCGCACCGGGTTGTTGTGGGGCACCGGCACACTGGGGCCTGCGGAATTCGGCATGCGCAATCCCGAAGTCGACGACTTGCGGGCCGCGGCGGCGCTCGAACCCAAGGCCACTGCTCTGAACACCACGATCGGCGTGGTTGCGACGGATGCGCCGCTGTCGTCGGCGTCGTGCAAGCGGATAGCCGTCGCGGGTCACGACGGACTCGCGCGGGCCATCCGGCCTGCGCACTCGCCACTCGACGGCGACACCGTCTTCGCCGTGTCCACGGGTACCAGGGCCGTCACCGCCGAGTCCTCTGTGCCCGCAGCATTCTCCCCGGAACTACCGGTACTGGCCGCGGTCACCGAAGCCGCGGCGATCGTCGTCGAGCGAGCCATCGTCCGGGCCCTGCTCGACGCCACGTCGGTGGCCGGCATCCCCACCTATCGCCAGATCTTCCCCTCCGCATTCACGGCGTCGCGTCTCTGACCGGCAGGTAGCCGCTACCGGTACCGTGGAGAGACCGAGGTTGGAGGCGATCATGAGTGAGACCGGCAAGCTTCCCGGTGAGCGAGTGCGGCCCGCGTGGATGCAGGCAGCCGTCTTCGTCGGAGGATTCGTGGCGCTGCTGTGGATCATCGAGATCATCGACGTCGCGAGCGGTTCACGGCTCGAGCAGAACGGTATCGAGCCTCGTTCCGCCGACGGCTTGTGGGGCATCCTGTTCGCGCCCGTGCTGCACGACGACTGGCAGCACCTGATCGCCAACACGGTTCCCCTGATCGTGCTCGGTTTCCTGGTGTTGCTCTCGGGCATCGCGCGTGGTCTGGCTGCCACCGGGATCGTCTGGGTGATCGGCGGCGTCGGTACCTGGCTCACGGCCAGCACCTACAGCAACACGATCGGCGCGTCGATTCTGATCTTCGGCTTCATCACGTACCTGCTCGTTCGTGGATTCTTCACTCGACAACTCGGCCAGCTCGCGATCGGGGTCGTGGTGTTCGTGCTGTACGGCAGCGCGCTGTGGGGCGTGCTGCCGAGCGATCCCAACATCTCCTGGCAGGGCCATCTGTTCGGCGCAGTGGGTGGGGTCGTCGCAGCTCGGCTGCTGTCAGCCGACGCCCGGGCCGACAGAGCGCGCGCCAGAGCACTCGATCGTCCCACTCCGTAGGCGGTAGGTAACCGCGAGCACAGCTGTGTTCGGGCGTGAAATTCGCCGACTCGCGCGGTCAATACTGCCCGAACGTTTCGAGTGACGCGCTCGGCGTGGCAGCATGGCTTACATGCGAATTACCGTCCTGGGATGTTCGGGCAGTGTGTCCGGACCCGATTCACCCGCGTCGGGTTACCTCCTGGAAGAAGAGGAGACCGCGCCGGTCGTTCTCGACTTCGGGCCCGGCGTCCTCGGGGCGTTGCAGCGTTATGTCGATCCGGGTGACGTGAGCGTTCTGCTTTCGCATCTGCACGCCGATCACTGCCTCGACGTTCCAGGTCTGCTCGTGTGGCGTCGCTACCATCCGAACCCGCCGGAAGGGCGCGCGATCGTCTACGGACCCAAGGACACTGCGTTTCGGCTCGGAGTGGCGTCGGCCGAGTGCGGCGGTCAGATCGACGACATGTCCGACACCATCGATCTACGCCGCTGGGTGGACGGCCGGACCATCGAATTCGGACAGCTGTCGATTCTGACCCGGCAGGTGTTCCATCCGCCGGAGTCGTACGGCATGCGGGTCACCACCGGTGGCGGAAAGACATTCGCGTACAGCGGCGACACCGGTATGTGCCAGGCGGTGCAGGATCTGGCTCAGGGTGCCGATGTCTTTCTCTGCGAGGCGTCGTGGACCGACAGCCCGGATCGGCCCGAGGGCGTCCACCTGTCCGGTATCGAGGCCGGTCGCATCGCTCGGGAAGCTGGAGTGGGGGAGCTGCTGCTCACCCATATTCCGCCCTGGACGTCTCGCGAGGATGTCATAGCCGAGGCGAAGGCAGAGTTCAGCGGACCGGTGCATGCCGTCGAGCCAGGGGACGCCTTCACCGTATGACGACGCGCTAGGCTTCGAGTCGTGTCCAGACGAGAAGACGGCAGAGCGGACGACGAGCTCCGCACCATCAAGATCACCCGCGGATTCACCACTCACCCGGCAGGGTCGGTGCTGGTCGAATTCGGCAACACCAGGGTGATGTGCACGGCCAGCGTCGAGGAGGGCGTACCGCGCTGGCGGAAGGGATCCGGCCTCGGCTGGCTCACCGCCGAGTACGCAATGCTTCCCGCTGCCACCCACACGCGTAACGGACGCGAGTCCGTCAAGGGCAAGGTCGGCGGCCGCACTCAGGAGATCTCCCGATTGGTCGGACGCTCACTGCGCGCGTGCATCGATCTGGCAGCGATCGGCGAGAACACGATCGCCCTCGACTGCGACGTGTTGCAGGCCGACGGCGGCACCCGTACTGCTGCCGTGACCGGAGCGTTCGTGGCTCTCAGTGACGCTGTCACCTACCTACGAGCAGCTGGACGCCTGGCCGACCCGCAGCCAATCTCGTGCATGATCGCCGCGGTCAGTGTCGGCGTCGTCGACGGCCGGGTGCGTCTCGACCTTCCGTACGAAGAGGATTCGCGAGCCGAGGTCGACATGAACGTCGTTGCGACCGACACCGGAACTCTGGTGGAGATCCAGGGAACCGGCGAGGGCGCGACCTTCCCGCGCACGACCCTCGACAAGCTCCTCGACTCGGCGTTCGTCGGTATCGACAAGCTGTTCGAGGTGCAGAGGGAGGCGCTGGCGTTGCCGTACCCGGGGGATCTGCCCGAGCCTGCCACCGCAGAAACGAAGAAGAAGTTCGGTGCCTGACACCAAGCTGCTGGTAGCCAGTCGTAACGCGAAGAAGCTGCGCGAGCTGCGCCGGGTGCTCGATGCCGCCGGCCTCATGGGTATCGAGTTGGTCGGTCTCGACGAGGTGCCGCCGTTTCCCGAGGCACCCGAAACCGGAGCGACGTTCGAGGACAACGCGGCGGCCAAAGCGCGCGACGGTGCGGCGGCAACCGGGTTGCCTTGCGTCGCCGATGATTCCGGAATCGAAATCGACGCATTGAACGCAATGCCCGGTGTGCTCTCCGCGCGCTGGTCCGGAACTCACGGGCAGGACGAGGCCAACACGGCGCTCGTGCTGGCGCAGCTGAGCGATACCCCCGACGAACGACGCGGGGCGGCTTTCGTGTCGGCGTGTGCGTTGGTGGTCCCGGGCGGAGCCGAGACCGTCGTTCGCGGCGAGTGGCGCGGCGTTGTAGCGCGAGAGCCGTTGGGGGAGAACGGATTCGGATACGATCCGATCTTCGTGCCGGAGGGGGACGGCCGCAGTGCCGCGCAGTTGGCTCCGGACGAAAAGGACGCGGCCTCTCATCGCGGCCGCGCGCTCCGCAAGCTGGTTCCTGCTCTCGAAGCGTTGACAGGGCGATAGTCGTGGCGGCGCGGGCAGTGTTGACGAGAACCACGGTCGTGCTCGCTGCCGCTGCCCTGTGTTCGGTGGGAACCCCCGCTTCGGCAGCGCCGGTCGCGGGATCGTTCGCCGAGGCCTTGGTCTACTCGGTGGCCCATCCAGGTGCGACGCCGGCGGGCGCGAACGATTACTCGTGCGTTCCCAGCGCTCGACATCCCGAACCGGTCATCCTGGTACACGGGTTCCTGGAGAACTCCTACGCGAACTGGTCGTCGCTGTCACCGGCCCTGGTCGACGCCGGATACTGCGTGTTCGCACTCGACTACGGCAACACCGGGCCGGTGCCCGGGTTGGGAGCGCTGGGAACGATTCCCGAGAGTGCCGCGGAGTTGTCCACGTTCGTCGATTCCGTCCTCGAGTCGACTGGCTCATCGAGGGTGTCGATCGTGGGCCACTCGAAGGGCGGCACGGTGCCGCGCTACTACGCCCGCTTTCTCGGCGGTGATCGCACCGTCTCGCGCATAGTGGCGCTGTCTCCGCCGAACTATCCGACCGCCGGTCCACCTGTGCAGGGCGACGTGCTCGAGCGGTTGAACAAGGGCAGCGACACGGTCGCGGGGATCGATTACACGACGATCGTGACTCGATACGACCAGGTTGTCGTTCCACACACGGCGTCGCTCCTCACCGGTTCGGGAAATACGAACGTGGTGCTGCAGGACGTATGCCCCGGCAATGTCGTCGAACACACAGGAATCTCGTACGATCCGCTGGCGCAGCGGCTGGTGGAGAACGCGCTGGATCCGGAGAACGCACAGCCGATCACCTGCTGACGTCAGACGCCGAAGTCGGCCTTGACCTGCTTGGTGCGCTTGTGTTCGACGTAGAACGACAGGAACGGAACAGTTCCGGCGAGCAGGGTGCCGATGGTCCGACCGGCCGGCCACCGCACCTTGATGGCAAGGTCGATCGTCAGGATCAGGTATACGAGGTAAACCCAACCGTGCACTACCGCAATCCAGTTGGGCACATTCTCGACCTTGAAAATGTACTTCGCGACCATTTCGGTCACGAGGACGAGCAACCAGATACCGGTGACGTAGGCGAGCACGCGATAGCGCAGCAGCGCCGACGCAATCTTCCGAGTCTTGTTGGTGGACGCCTTGGTCTTGTCCGGTGCCGAACTCACGTGGTGCTCCTGTCGGTCCCGCGGGATTCGTTCAGCTCCGCGAGGTAGCTGTTGTACTCGAGAAGTTGCCTGGCCTCGGGGTCGTCCAGATCGCCGACGTCGGGGTCTGCCACGCGGCGCTGGGGGAGCAGATCGAGAGGGACCTCGGTCGGTCCGTCGGGCTGCCCGGCGTCGGGCTCGTCCTGGTCCTCGTCTTCGAGGCGGACGAACTTGCGGTAGGCGTAGACGACGAACGCCGCGAACAAGGGCCACTGGAACGCGTAGCCGAGGTTCTGGCCGTTACCGCCGACCGCCTCGAAGCGTTCCCACTGCCACCAGCCGAGACCGAGACATACCGCCGCGGACACGATCACCAGCGCAATGAGCGCGGGTCGACGCTTCGGGCGGGATGAGGTCACCACTCGACGGTACCGGAGCGACTACTACCGAAGGTAGTCACATCGGGTGGTCGGCCGGTGATTCTCACCATGGACGAGCCGGGTTCGACTCACGACCGACGACGGTTCGCCCGTGCTTCGGCAAGTTGCTCGGCACCCGGGCCGGTGATGTCGGCGAGAGCGCTGCTGCGCCCCGTCAGCACCAACGCCAGGGTGCCCGCCGATCCTTCGACGACGGGGCCCTCGCCCCGACTCCAGTCCAGATCGGTTGCGCGCCACTGCAGTCGAAGATCGGGTCCTTTGAACGGTGCCGCACCGCTTTCCGGCACCAGGAAGTCGAGCATCGTAACCATGCGATGCTCGGGAACGTGGTGCTCGATTCCCAGCGGCCTGCACACATCGAGCCCGTGCACGATGACGTCGGACAACGGGGCCAGCGGACCGTGGCCCGGCGGGGTGAACTTCTTGTCTGCGTGAGCTGTCAGGAGCGCGGGTAATTCGTCGCCGTGCTTGCGCTTGATTCGCTGGGTCATCATCTGATTGGCCCGGTCGAAGTTCCCTCGAGTGCGCACCATGGCGAGTCCGAACTGCCAGAGCGGGACGATCAGGGGCACCACGAGATGGGCGGCGACGTCGCGGACCGTCCAGGCGTCGCACAGCGATGGGGTGTCCCACTGTTCGGGTGTCAGGGTGTCGAAAGTGCTTGCGAGAGAGCGTCGTTCGTCGGAAGTTGCGGCGAAGATCGCGTCGTCGTCGGGATCGCTGGACATACGAGCCACCTTCACACGTTGAAACCGGTAGACCTGGGAGTCTCGAGAAAAGCCGGGTCGAACGACCGTTGTGCGCGAGGGGGGACTTGAACCCCCACGTCCTGAGACACTGGAACCTAAATCCAGCGCGTCTGCCAATTCCGCCACTCGCGCGTGCCGGTGAAGTCTACAACCGATGCTGCTGTGCGTGCGACGCGGTTCTTCGAGCCACGTCGACGTCCGATTAGGCTCGCCGGGTGGTGAAGAAGGAGAACTCGTTCGATCCGGCGCGCATCCTCGAACTGCTGTGGCGGGTCGACGCGAAACCGAGCCGAACCGGCCTGAGCGTCGACGCGATCGTCGACGCGGCCATCGAGATGGCCGATACGAACGGGTTGGAGTCGGTGTCGATGCGCAATGTGGCCGAGCATCTGGGGGTCGGTGCGATGTCGCTGTACACCCACGTGCCGGGGCGTCAAGAGCTGACGGACCTGATGATCGATCGGTCCCTGGCAGATCTGTATGCACACGTCGACGAGCCGGCATCGGTTCCCGGAGGGTGGCGGCCCGCGTTGCGATTCGTTGCCGAGCGCAATTGGGAGCTCTATCAACGACATTCGTGGCTGCTCGACGCCGTCGGTGCGCGTCCGGTGCTCGGTCCGCACACCAACGACAAGTACGAGGCAGAGCTGCGCACCCTCGTCGGTACCGGGCTCGGTGACGTCGAGATCGATTCGGTGTTGACACTGGTTCTCACTCACGTCTCGGGGACCGCGAGAGCCTCGGCCGCCGTCGATCGGGTGAAGAAGCAGTCGGGGATGTCCGACGCTCAGTGGTGGGCGGCTACCGCACCCGTCATCGAGCGGGTGATGACGCGCGAGCGTTTTCCGGTGTCGTCCCGCATCGGGACGGCCGCGGCGACGTCGTACGACGCCGCCAGCGACCCCGTGCATGCCTATCGTTTCGGTGTGGAGTGCATCCTCGATGGCGTCGAGGTGATGATCTCGCAGAGGTGATGATTTCGCAGAGGTGATGATCTCGCAGAGTCAGCTCGCCGATCGGAGCGCAGCCTCGGAGTGACGCTGCGGCGGCCTGCGCAGCTTGTGCTGGTAACGCCAGAGCGCGTGCTCGAGCGAGGCGAGATCGACGTGGAGTGCGTCCGCTACGGCGTCGAGAATCACGGGGGAGCGCTCCTCGGCGATGTCGGCGGCCAGGTCTCGATGGAGTGGTTCGAGAGCGTCGGCAACGAACGCGGTCAGATGTGCGGTCGCCTTGTCGGTGCGTACGCCCAGATGCATGAGCATGCACTCCCAGGTGGTCTCGCCGAGGCCAGGGATCGCGCGGAACGCATCGAAATGTTCCTTCGTGTGCTGCTCGAAATCGGTCGAACGGCTCAACCCCACCGAGATCAACGTCTGTGCCGCCACGGCTGCTGCCGCCGCCTTGGTTCGGCTGTTTCCTGGAACGAGCTGACGGTTGCACAGGATCTGCACGAGCTGATCCGGATCCGAAGTCAGTTCTGCAAGGGTTGTCAAGTCGTCGAGTCGGTTATCGCCTCGGTGTGACCGCCACCGTCCGATGACCGCTCGCACCCCACTGGTCGGTCCTCCATAAGGAGCGCGCGCGGAGAAGATCGCGTCGAGTAGCGCCGCCTCGGATTCGCCGCGCCACCCCGGTGTCCAGTGCGGTGAATTCGATTGCGAGGCACACGATTCGATGTGCAATAGCATTGCTTCGAGCTCGCCCGTCGTGCAAGTGTCCGTAACCGATGAATACATGAATTCCCCCCGGAGTTCGTCGACCGCCCTATCGGATGCGGTTCGTAGGAGAAAGCTAGACGACCCCACCGACAGGTCACCGGACGCTCGTGGAGTGCTCGAGATCACATCACAAAAAGATAACGAAAAATGCGAGGGTTCCCTCATGTTTCGCCGTCGCCGCCGAGTCTCCCGCCAGGGTCGATGCGGGTTACTCGCGAGTTGGGTAAACAAAAAGTAAAGGCGCTTGCGCGGACGTACTCGCTGGTAGCACTCGGACGTCCGAACAAACCTGAGGATTTCCTCATGATTTTGTGTCAACCTGGAGCAGCGCGAAGGAGACCTGTCGACGAAGACAGGCTCACGCTTTGCCCTGTTGCCCACGACGCACCACGGCAGTCATCACAGCGAACGCCTCGACCCCCCGAGACGTCCACGAGAGGAATCTTCAGCCTTGACGATCAACGAGAGCACACCATCACACGGACGCGGCTCGCGAAGCACAGGCAACGCAGGCAAAGCCCCTAGAAGCAGTGGCGGCTCTCGGACTCTGGCAGATCGATTCGCCGCGGGCGAGCCGTACGCCCTGGCGTTCGGTGGTCAGGGTGCGCCCTGGCTGAGTTCGCTCGAAGAGCTCGCGCGCGATTCCGCACTCGAGCCCGAACTGACCGATCTCGTCAACGAGGCCGCAGCAGTGCTCGCGCCCGTGTCCGACGAGCTGCTGGTCGTCCGCTCGGTCGGCTTCGACCCGATCGGTTGGATGCTCGAGCAGGACCTCGCCGACGACGACACCGCCGGCTCCTACGGGCCCTCCGAAGCGGCACTGACCTCGGCTGCGGTGTCTCTGCCGGGCGTCTTCCTCACTCAGGTCGCCGCGTTGCGCGCGCTGAAGCTGCAGGGCCTCGACCCCGCCCAGACCCCGCCGGTCAAGGTGGTCGGACACTCGCAGGGCCTCATCGCCGCCGAGTCCGTCGCCGCGGACGGCGCACAGGACGCCAACTTCCTGGCCATCGCGCAGTTGGTCGGTGCTGCTGCCGGACTCGTCGGACGTCGCCGCGGCATCATCGGTGCCGGTGACCGTGCGCCGATGGTCTCGGTCGGCAACGTCGAGCCCGAACGTCTGCAGGCGATCGTCGACGAGCTCGAGATACCGGGAGCACCCGAACGCTCCGCTGCTCTGGCCATCCGCAACGGTCGTCGCCGCGTCGTGCTGTCCGGGCCGCCGGCTCAGTTGGCTCGCGTGCAGGAGAAGTGCGAGCAGATCGCGGCTCGGGAAGAACGTGAGCGCGATGCCAAGAAGCGCGGCGGCGCGGTGTTCGCACCCGTCTTCGAGCAGCTCCCGGTCGAGATCGGCTTCCATCACCCCGCATTGAACGACGCCGTGGAGCTCGTCGACGCCTGGGCGCAGCGGTGCGGTCTCGACGCCGCCCTGGCCCGCGAACTGGCGCAGAAGATCCTCGTCGATTCCGTGGACTGGGTCGACGCCATCGACGGTGTCGTCGAGGCCGGCGCGGACTGGATCCTCGACCTCGGACCCGGTGACCTCCTCACCCGCATGACCACCCCGGCGCTGCGTGGACAGGGCGTCGGCATCATCGCGGCATCCTCGCGCGGCGGCCACCGAAATCTGCTCACTCCCGGTGCCGCTCCCGAGGTGCAGCCGGCATGGTCGGCATTCGCGCCCAAGCCTGTGACGCTGCCCGACGGCCGTGTCGTCGTGGAGACCTCCTTCACCAAGATGACCGGGCGTTCGCCGATCCTGCTCGCCGGCATGACGCCGACGACGGTCGACGCGAAGATCGTCGCGGCCGCAGCCAACGCAGGCCACTGGGCCGAGCTCGCCGGTGGCGGACAGGTCACCGAGGACATCTTCACCGACCGCGTCGCCGAGCTCTCCACGTTGCTCGAGCCCGGCCGTGCCATCCAGTTCAACTCGCTCTTCCTCGACCCGTACCTGTGGAAGCTGCAGCTCGGCGGTCGCCGCATCGTGCAACGTGCCCGTGCAGCGGGTGCGGCCATCGACGGCGTCGTCGTCACGGCAGGCATCCCCGAACTGGACGAGGCAGTGGCTCTCATCGAGGAGCTCTCCGAGGCCGGCATCAGCTACGTCTCGTTCAAGCCGGGTACCGTCGCGCAGATTCGCGCCGTGATCCGCATCGCCAACGAGGTTCCGTCCTACCAGGTCAACGTCCATATCGAGGGTGGCCGCGCAGGCGGACACCACTCGTGGGAGGACCTCGACGACCTACTGCTGACCACCTATGCCGAGCTCCGCTCGCGCCCCAACCTGGTGATCTGCGTCGGCGGCGGTATCGGAACACCCGAGCGGGCCGCGGACTACCTGACCGGAACCTGGTCTGCCGTGCACGGATACCCGAAGATGCCCCTGGACGGCATCCTCGTCGGTACCGCTGCAATGGCCACTCTCGAAGCCACGACGGCTCCCGAGGTCAAGCAGCTTCTCGTCGACACGCCGGGAACTCCCGACTGGGTCGGGGCCGGAACCGCCAACGGCGGAATGGCCTCCGGCCGCAGCCAGCTCGGTGCCGACATCCACGAGATCGACAACGCGGCATCGCGTTGCGGTCGGCTGCTCGACGAGGTCGCCGGCAACGCCGACGCCGTGGCCGAGCGCCGCGACGAGATCATCGCCGCACTCGACGGCACCGCCAAGCCGTTCTTCGGCGACGTCGCCGAGATGACCTACCAGCAGTGGCTGAGCCGCTACCTGGATCTAGCCATCGGAACGGACTCACGCAGCGAATTCGACTGTGGCGGCGAGTTCACCGATGCGGTGACCGAGGCCCGTGAATCGGTGTGGCTCGACGTCACCTGGCGCACGCGCTTCCTCGAAATGCTGCAGCGCGCCGAGGCACGCTTGCACCCGGTCGATCGTGGCCCCATCCCCACCCTGTTCGCCGACGCCGAGGTACTCGAGCGTCCCCGCGCAGCACTGAAGTCGCTGCTTGCTCAGTTCCCCGACGCCGGTGACGTGATTCTGCACCCGGCCGACATCACCTTCTTCACCTCGCTGTGCCGCATGCCGGGTAAGCCGGTCAACTTCGTTCCCGTCGTCGACGGTGACGTGCGCCGCTGGTGGCGCAGTGACTCGCTGTGGCAGGCACACGATGCCCGTTACTCGGCCGATCAGGTCTGCATCATCCCCGGAACCGTTGCCGTCGCCGGTATCACTCGCGTCGACGAGCCGGTGGGCGAACTGCTGAACCGCTTCGAGAAGGCCACCGCGGACCAGCTTCTCGCCGAGGGCGTAGAGCCGGCGGCCATCGCCAGCCGACGCCACGCCGAGATCGCACCGGGACTGCTGGGCATCGTGCTGGCAGCACCCGACGTCACGTGGGCCTCGCGTATGACGCAGAACCCCGTTGCACGCCTGGGCGATCCGGCCGACTGGACCGTCGACTCCGACACCGTCGCGACGCACCCACAGACCGGCTCCTCCTTGACCGTGCTCGACTCCGAGCACGTCGAACTGCTGGTCCCGCTCGCCCCGGGCAAGGAAGTGCGCATCCGTCTGACGGTGCCTGCCTCCACCATCGACGGCGGCGCTCCCGTCGTCACCGCACAGGATGCTCAGCAGGCCATGTCGGCACTGCTCGGAGTTGCTGCCGGCCAGGAGCTTCCGGCCGTCAAAGGCGGCGTCGCGCGGCTGAACATCGCGTGGGTTCCCGATCTGATCGCCGACCATGCCGGCGTCACCGGATCCGGACTGCCCGACACACTGACCGTCAGCGGAAAAGCTGTTCCCGACGTTCTCGTCGGTGCCTGCTGGCCCGCCGTCTTCGCCGTCCTCGGTGCGACCCGTAACGCCGAGGGCATCGACGTCATCGAGGGCATGCTCGACCTGGTTCACCTCGATCACAGCGTCAACCTCGTCGGTGAATTGCCCACCGACACTTCGATTCTCGTGGTCAAGGCCGCAGCAGGAGAGGTGCTCGATACCGACCTCGGTCGCGTCGTCGAGGTCACCGTCGAGATCGGTGCCATGCTCGGTGAGGGTCTCGACGCCCCGGCCGTCGCAACTCTGGTGGAGCGCTTCGCCATTCGTGGACGCACCGGCAAGGGCGAGTTGGTGGATCCGGCTCGCGCCGGCGGTTCGCTGAGCGCCGATGCCAAGGACACCCCGCGCCGTCGCCGTCGCCAGGCCACCATCGTGGCCCCGCGCAACATGGCCGCATTCGCGCAGGTCTCGGGCGACCACAACCCGATTCACACCTCCGATGCCGCGGCGTTGCTCGCCGGCCTCGGTAGCCCGATCGTGCACGGCATGTGGCTCTCGGCTGCGGCGCAGCAGACCGTCACTGCAGTCGACCACGAGGACACCAAGACTCCTCCGCGTCGTCTCACTGCCTGGACTGCTCGTTTCCTCGGAATGGTCCGTCCCGGAGCGGAGATCGACGTTCGCGTCGACCGCACCGGATTCGATCAGGGTGCCGAACTGGTCGAGGTGTCCTGCCGAGTCGGCGGCGAACTGGTCATGGTCGCCACCGCACGCACCGCCGCGCCGAAGACCGTCTACGCGTTCCCCGGCCAGGGCATCCAGCGCCCGGGTATGGGACTGGACGCACGCGCTCGCTCCAAGGCCGCGCGTGAGATCTGGGAGCGAGCCGACAAGCACACCCGCAGCGCGCTCGGCTTCTCCATTCTCGCTGTCGTGCGCGACAATCCGACGTCGCTCAAGGCCCGCGGGGTCACGCACAAGCATCCCGACGGTGTGCTGCACCTGACGCAGTTCACCCAGGTTGCGATGGCCGTTCTCGGTGTCGCACAGGTTGCCGAACTGCGCGAATCCGGAGCGTTCGTGGAGAATTCGATTCTCGCCGGCCACTCGGTGGGTGAGTACAACGCTCTGGCAGCCGTTGCCGGTGTGCTCCCGCTCGAGGCCGTTCTCGAGGTCGTCTTCCAGCGTGGCTCGGCCATGCACGCACTCGTTCCCCGTGACGAGAACGGCCGCAGTGACTACCGTATGGCTGCCATCCGCCCGTCCCAGATCGGCCTGGCCGACGAGGACGTGCAGGGCTTCGTCGCCGGTGTCGCAGAAGAGTCCGGTGAGTTCCTCGAGATCGTCAACCTCAACCTGCGTGGCTCGCAGTACGCCATCGCAGGCACCGTTGCCGGCCTCGGTGAGCTCGAGAAGAAGATCGCCATTCGCCGGGCAGAGTTCGGCGGCAAGGCCGCCTACATCATGGTTCCGGGCATCGACGTGCCGTTCCACTCGACGGTTCTGCGCGGTGGAGTCGACGATTTCCGTAGCCGCCTCGAGACCCTGCTGCCCGAGCAGCTCGATCCCGCGATCCTGGTCGGTCGCTACATTCCGAACCTGGTGCCCAAGCCGTTCTCGCTCGACCGGGCCTTCGTTCAGGAGATCGCCGACCTCGTACCGTCCGAGCCGCTGAACACCGTTCTCGCAGAGTTCGATTCGTGGGCCGCACGGCCGAGCGATCTGTGCCGCGTGATTCTGACCGAATTGCTCGCATGGCAGTTCGCCAGCCCGGTCCGGTGGATCGAGACTCAGGATCTGCTCTTCGCAGACGAGTCCGACGGCGGTATGGGCGTCGAGCGTTTCGTCGAGATCGGGCTCGGTGCAACACCCACCGTGGCCAACCTCGCGTCGCAGACTCTCAAGCTGCCCGGCCGCTTCGGGCACCCGGTCGAGGTACTGAACCTCGAGCGCGAAGCCGCGATCGTCTACGGCACCGATACCGACCCGGCTCCGGCCGACGAGGACGAGGCGACTCCCGCTCCCGAAACCGCTGCTCCCGCAGCAGCGGCCGCTCCGGCTGCAGCACCCGCTCCGGCCGCGGCACCGTCGGGTGGACCTCGTCCCGACGACATCGCCTTCGTCGCCGCCGACGCGACGAAGATCCTCATCGGACTGTGGACCAAACTGCAGCTCGACCAGATCGGGCCCGCCGACACCATCGAGGCACTGTGCGACGGCGTGTCCTCACGTCGTAACCAGCTGCTCGTCGACCTCGGCTCCGAGCTCTCACTCGGTGCCATCGACGGTGCAGCCGATGCCGACATGGGCGCGCTCTCGGGCACGGTCAACAAGCTGGCTCGTACGTACAAGCCGTTCGGCCCGGTGCTCAGCGATTCGATCAACGATCACCTCCGCAAGGTCTTCGGCCCCTCGGGTCGACGCCCGGCCTCGATCGCCGATCGCGTCAAGAAATCCTGGGAACTAGGCGACGGATGGGCGCATCACGTCACCGCCGAGGTCGCTCTCGGCACCCGTGACGGTGCCTCGGTCCGCGGCGGTGCACTCGGCGGCCTGGCCGACGGCGCTCTCGCCGACGGCAATGCTGTCGACAACGTCATCGATGCGGCAGTAGCTGCGGTGGCCGCACGTCGCGGAATCGCAGTCTCGATGCCGCAAGCAGGCGGTGGGGCCGGCGGAACCGTCGACGCTGCTGCTCTGGGCGAGTTCACCGAGCACATCACCGGTCGCGACGGCGTTCTCGCCTCCGCAGCCCGGTTGGTGCTCGAACAGCTCGGCCTGGCGGACGCACCCAACGCGCTGCTGGCCGAGAACCCCGATGCTGCTCTGGTGGAGCTGGTTTCGGCCGAGCTCGGCTCCGACTGGCCTCGCCTCGTCGCTCCCGCGTTCGACGCCAAGCGCGCTGTGCTGATCGACGACCGGTGGGCAACTGCCCGTGAGGATCTGGCTCGGTTGTGGCTCGGCACCGCAGGTGACGTGGCCGTCGAGTCCTTCGCCGGTGCAGGCAATGCCGTTGCAGCTCAAGCACAGTGGTGGAAGGCCAAGGCCGACTACGAGAACAAGACCGTGCTCGCCGAGACCTTCGGACGCATCGCAGACATCGCGGTCGCATCCGAGGACAAGGGACAGTGGGCCGACGACGTCGCAGTCGTCACCGGTGGCAGCAAGGGATCCATCGCCGCGGCAGTGACCGCTCAGTTGTTGGCCGGGGGAGCGACGGTCTTCGTCACCACCTCGCGGCTCGACGACGAGCGCCTGGGCTTCTACCGCTCGCTCTACCGCGACAATGCACGCAACGGAGCGTCGCTGTGGGTGGTTCCGGCCAACATCGCGTCGTACACCGACGTCGATGCCCTCATCGAGTGGATCGGCAGCGACTACATCGACACTGCCGGTGGCGCAAAGACATTGGTCAAGGCAGCTGCCACTCCGACGATGCTGTTCCCGTTCGCCGCACCTCGGGTCATGGGCGAGATGTCCGACGCCGGAGCTCGCGCCGAGATGGAAATGCGCGTGCTGCTCTGGTCGGTCGAGCGTCTGATCACCGGACTGTCGAAGGTCGGCTACGACAACGACATCGACACTCATCTGCACGTGGTACTACCCGGATCGCCGAACCGCGGAATGTTCGGTGGCGACGGTGCCTACGGTGAGTCGAAGGCCGCACTCGATGCAGTCGTCGCGAAGTGGGGCTCGGAGAAGAACTGGGCCGAACGGGTGTCCATCGCGCACGCTCACATCGGGTGGGTTCGCGGAACCGGCCTGATGGGCGGCAACGATCCCATCGTCGAGGCCGTCGAAGCCGAAGGTGTCCGTACCTGGTCGACCGAGGAGATGGCGACCGAGCTGCTGCGGCTGTGCACCCTCGACGCACGTCGTCAGGCTGCTCAGGAGCCCATCGTCGCCGATCTGACGGGTGGCTTGGCCAACACCAAGCTCAACCTCGTCGAGCTTGCTCGCGACGCGGCCGCTGCTGCGGCCGAGAAGGCCGACGAGGCCGTGGACAGTTCGGTCATCGCCGCGCTGCCTGCACCTCCGCGGCTCGCCCCGACCACTGCTCCGGCGTGGCCCGCCCTCGATGTCGATCCGAAGGACCTGATCGTCATCGTCGGTGCAGGTGAGCTCGGACCTTACGGTTCGGCGCGTACTCGCTTCGAGATGGAGGTCGACGAGCAGCTCTCTGCCGCAGGCGTTCTCGAACTCGCGTGGAACACCGGCCTGATTGCCTGGGAGAACGATCCCAAGCCGGGCTGGTACGACATCGAGTCCGGTGACCTCGTTCCCGAGGAGGACATCGCCGACAAGTACCACGACATCGTGGTCGAGAAGTGCGGTATCCGCACGTACGGCGACGACGGCGCAATGGTCGGTAACACCGCTCCGCTGATGACCTCGATCTTCCTCGACAACGACCTCACGTTCGTCGTCGGAACCGAGATCGACGCACGGTCGTTCGCGGCTGCCGATCCCGAGCACACGCTGATCACACCGGTTCCCGATTCGAGCGACTGGCAGGTCACTCGCAAGGCGGGCACCGAGATTCGCGTTCCGCGCAAGATGAAGCTCACCCGTACCGTGGGTGGTCAGATTCCGACCGGATTCGACCCCACCAAGTGGGGCATCTCGCCCGACATGGCGAGTTCGGTGGATCGTGTTGCCCTGTGGAACATCGTCACCACGGTCGACGCCTTCATCTCCTCGGGCTTCAACCCGTCGGAACTGATGCGCTGGGTGCACCCGACGCTCGTCGCCAACACTCAGGGCACCGGCATGGGCGGCATGGAGTCCATGCGCTCGCTGTACATCGACACCCTGCTCGGCGATGCTCGTGCGAACGACATCCTGCAGGAGGCTCTGCCGAACGTCGTTGCTGCACACGTGGTTCAGTCGTACATCGGTAGCTACGGCGCGATGGTTCACCCCGTCGCCGCCTGCGCAACCGCGGCCGTCTCGGTCGAGGAGGGCGTCGACAAGATCAAGCTGGGCAAGGCGCAGCTCGTGGTCGCCGGCGGATTCGACGACCTGAGCACCGAAGGCATCATCGGCTTCGGTGACATGTCGGCCACCGCGGACTCGGCAGCGATGTCCGCCAAGGGAATCAGCGATCGACGCTTCTCCCGGGCAAACGACCGCAGGCGCGGAGGATTCGTCGAATCGCACGGCGGCGGAACGATTCTGCTCGCTCGCGGCGATCTGGCGCTCGAGATGGGCCTGCCCGTCCTCGGAGTGGTGGCCTACGCACAGTCGTACGGCGACGGAGTGCACACGTCGATCCCGGCTCCGGGACTCGGCGCACTCAGCGCCGGTCGCGGCGGCAGGGATTCAGCACTCGCGCTCTCGCTCAACGCACTCGGCGTCAGCGCAGACGACGTGGCCGTGATCTCCAAGCACGACACCTCGACTGCAGCCAACGACCCCAACGAAGCCGAGTTGCACACCCGCCTCGCCAAGGCCATCGGTCGTTCGGACGGCGCTCCGCTGTTCGTCGTCTCGCAGAAGTCCCTCACCGGGCACTCGAAGGGCGGAGCGGCTGCCTGGCAGCTCATCGGCCTGTGCCAGGTGCTGGCCAACGGTGTCATCCCGCCGAACCGCAGCCTCGACTGCGTCGACGACAAGATGACCGGTTTCGAGCACTTGGTGTGGGCTCGTGAGCCGCTGCGCTTCGGTGACTCGGTTCCGCTGAGGGCGGGTCTGCTCACCTCGCTCGGCTTCGGGCACGTGTCCGGACTCATCGCGCTGGTGCACCCGCAGGCATTCCTCGAGGCCGTTCCGGCCGAGCGGCGTGCGGAGTACATCGCGAAGGCGAACGAACGTCGTATCGCCGGTCAGCGCAGGCTGATCTCCGCGATGGTGGGTGGCGACTCCCTCTACGAACGGCCCGACGATCGACGACTGGGACATGACGGGACGCCGGCCAAGGCGTCACGCGAACTGGAGGCCAACGTGTTGCTCAACGAGTCCGCTCGCCTCGGCGAGGACGACGTCTACTCCTCCGGTCTGCCGGGTGCCATCTGATGGCAATCCTGGGAGTGGGTTTCGACCTGGTGACGGTGTCCGACTTCGCCGAGCAGATGGAGAAGGTCGGCACGACGATGATTCGCGACAGCTTCACCGCGGGTGAACGTCGGCACGCGGCGACCAAGAGCTCCGACCCGACGCGGCACTACGCAGCACGGTGGGCAGCCAAGGAAGCAGTTCTGAAAGCTTGGGCGACATCACGTTTCGCACGGCCGCCGCAGATCGGCGACAATCCGTACCCGTTGATCGAGGTCGTCAACGATGCGTGGGGCCGACCGTCCATCAAGCTGCACGGCATGGCGCAGGAGTTTTTGCCGACGGTCAAGATTCACCTGTCGCTGACGCACGACGGCGATATCGCCGCCGCGGTGGCGATCCTGGAGGAGTAACTCCGCGCTGAACGACGACGAAGGCCCGTCCGATCCACGAGATCGGGCGGGCCTTTCGTGTGGCTGAAGCGGGCGGGTCAGGCTTCGTCGGTGTTGACCGACCCGCCGGAACGCCTGCTCTCCTTCTCTGCGACGAGCAGATACGCCATCATGATTCGCTTGAGTTCGGCCACGGCATCTTCGTGGCTCTGGCCGTCCTGCACCGAGAAGTTCAGCATCGAGTAGACGATGTGTACCAACACCTGGGCCATCAGATTGCGACGATGCCGCGGTGTGCGCGGCGTCAACGGTCCGAGCATGCGTGAGACCTGATCGGCGAACTCGCGCTCGTGAATGACCCCGGTAGCGCGAGTGGACGGTGTCGACTGCATCGCGAGCCACACCTCGCGGCGCGACGGGTCCGTCATCCACATGCCGGCCATGTGGTCGACGAAATTGTTCAGGAACCGCACCCAGTCCAGGGACGGGACCTCGCCGTCGAACTCTGCCAATTCCTGTTGGACGCCCACGAGGTCCTGACGATTGAGTTCGCAGACGATGACGTATTTGTTGGCGAAGAACTGGTACAGCGTGCCGATCGGCAGCTCTGCCCGTGACGCGACTTCTTCACAGGTGAACGACTCGAAGCCCACGTCGCTGAGCAGTTCACGCGACGCCTGGAGCAACGCGTCGAATTTGCGTTGGCTGCGTTCCTGCGTGGGACGGCGCCTCGGCATCAGCTCCTGAGTCTGCGCCGTCGACTCGAGCGCCGCGTCGAGACGGCGCGAGGACTGGGCACGAGCAGAGGATTCCACCCGGTCAGGCTATCCGTCGCGGGTGCACGGTATCCACTTCTGTCGTGCGGGTCGCATCGCCCACTCCGGATTCGGTCGTTCTTGTGGGGGAGCGCTGTGTGCGTCGACAGCTGTCCGGCCGTCTTGCTGTGACAATCCCCAAGTTCAATATGGGCCAGCCAAACAGGCAACCGGTATGGTTATAGGTATCGAATCAATTTCCGTGCAGGGTGGCCGTCGCTCGTGTCCGTGGGACGACGTTCATGGTCGGGAGCCTCACCCCGGAGCACAGGGAGACTGCAGTGGCAACAATCGGTACAGCGATCGAATCCGGCTCGATGCAGACGGTCTTGCTCGAGCCGACCTCGGGGGAGGTGCTCGCGCACTCCACCACCCCACTCGACCCCGACGTGACCGCCGTTCTACTGCGCGCGATCTCGGATATGCGTGCCGAGGCAGCAACGCTGAACGTGTCGGTCGACGCCGTCGCCGTCGTGCATCGGTCCGAGTCCGAGCGCGCCGAACTCGCCGCGGCAGTGACCGAGGATTCGACGGTGTTCGTTTCGGCATCCCAATCGTTCCTGTCCTGGTTGGCCCGTACGAAGGATCTCGCCGACGCGAGCACGGTGCTGCTCTATTACATGGGCGAACACGGCGTATCCATCTCTCTCGCCGACGCAGCCGATGCCACGCTCACGCCCGCAAAAAATGCTGCCCTGGACTCGATGTCCCCCGAACGAATCGGCAGCACGATTCCGCTGGCTTGGGAAGTGGTCGACGAATCCGGCAAGAAACCGCAGGCTGTGGCGCTGTTCGGAGACAGATCGAGCAACCGGGACTTGATCGACATTCTCTCCCTCGGTCTCGGTGTGCCCGTCGTGCGAGTGGGTGCCGCAGATCGAGTCGCCGCCTGCGGAGCGGCCTGGCTCGCATCGGTTTCGACCGAGAATCAGGCCCTCGTGGTTACGGAGGCAGTCGACGAGTCCGAAGAGGCCGCAGGGCCGGAGACGATCCCTTCGGTCATGCTCACGGCTCCGGTGACAGCAACGGGCAGGTCGAGTTCAGTGACCGGCGGCCGCAAACTGATCTTCGCTGCGGTGCTGCTCGCCGGGGTGGCCTCGGCAGGTGTCGCCGTTGCGGCCACGCTGCCGAGTGACGGGGATGGCACCGCCGAACAGAGCGCCGACCGACGCGACAGCGGTGCCGATTTGGCCGGCGCAACGCGATACGTCGATCCGACGACTGTTGCGCCTGCGCTGCCGGTCGACGCCCTGCCCAAGACGCTCCCGCCCACGGCGGAATCGGCCCTCGCGCCGACCACCACACCGCCGACTGGGACGACGCAGCAGTGGACTCCACAGCAAGGGACTCCGCCGTCCTGGGTGCCGCAGGGCGCTGCGCCTGCAGGTACCCCGCAGCCCGCTCCGGTGACTGTGGATCCGCCGCAATTGACTGTGCCCACCGTCGTTCCCGAGCCGGGTAAATCCCAGGAGCAACTCGAGCAGGAAGCCTGGGATCGGCACTGGCAGCACACAGGTGAATGGATCGCGCAGGAATTGGCCGGAGGCTGACGTGTCGCTTCGGTAGGTGCGAGCAAATGACAGACTGGCGAGAGCCCGTCTGTCATTTCTCGTCTGGAGGAACCATGCCGACCGATGCACGCCCCGCCGACATTCGATCCGCGATCGCGGAGTCGATGACTCGCGCGAAATCGGAGCTGGCAGAACTGGTCCGGTTCCGATCTGTGCACGATCCTCGGCAGTTTCCGGTGGAGGAATGCGTCGGTGCAGCGCAATGGGTGCAGCGGGCGTTCGTCGACGCCGGAATTCCCGACGTGCAGTTGATCGAGACCAACGACGGCTCACTGGCTGTCGTCGGTTCTCGGCCGGCACCGGCGGGGGCACCGACCGTTCTGTTGTATTCGCACTACGACGTCCAGCCTCCCGGCGACAGAAGCTACTGGGACAGTGAGCCTTTCGAGCTGACCGAGCGTGACGGTCGGTGGTACGGCCGAGGCGCGGCCGACTGCAAAGGCAACGTCTTGATGCATCTGCTGGCGCTGCGCGCGGTGGGGGAGTCGCTCGACGTCGGCGTGCGCATCGTCTGCGAGGGTTCGGAGGAGATGGGCACGGGCGGGCTCGAAGCACTCGTCGACGAGCGGCCCGAGTTGTTCGCTGCCGATGTCGTGGTGATCGGGGACACCGGCAACACTGCAGTGGGTCTGCCGACGGTCACCACTACCCTGCGTGGGATAGCCAACGTCGTCGTACACGTGGAAACGCTTGCCGGAGAGGTGCATTCGGGAATGTATGGAGGACCGGCACCCGATGCGCTCGGCGCGCTGATCCAGGTGCTGGCCACACTGCGTAACGAGCACGGGGACACTACCGTCGACGGTCTCGATGGCACGCGGACCTGGGATGGGGTGCCGTACGACGCCGAGCAGTTCAGGTCCGATGCCGGAGTCCTCGACGGAGTCGCTCTGGCAGGTTCGGGCACCGTGGCCGACGCGGTATGGGCACGGCCGGCTCTGACCGTTCTCGGAATCGACTGTCCGCCCGTCGTGGGCTCGGCCGCCGCAATCTCCCCTCGAGCCTCGGCACGGCTGAATTTGCGAGTTTCGCCAGGGATGGATCCGCAGCAGGCGCAGGACGCGTTGGTGGCGCATCTGGAGGCACGTACGCCGTGGAATGCGCGTGTCACCGTCGAGCGTGAGGCGATCGGTTCGCCGTTCCGGGCCAGAACGGACGGCCCGGGCTACGCGGCGTTGTCAGGTGCCTTGGAAGAGGCATTCGGACGTCCCATGGGGACGGCGGGGCAGGGCGGGTCCATTCCGTTGTGCAACGCGTTGGCGGAGGCATTGCCGGACGCCGAGATCGTGCTGATGGGCGTCGAAGAGCCCCGATGCCGGATCCACGCCCCGAACGAGAGCGTGGACCCGACGGAAATCGAGAAGATGGCCGTCGCCGAGGCGCTGTTCCTGCAGCGGCTGGCCGGTTCAGACAGCTAGGTCGCGGCGGAGCTTGGCGACGTGGCCGGTGGCGCGGACGTTGTACTGCGCCACCTCGATCTTGCCTTCCTCGTCGACCAGGAACGTCGAACGAATGACGCCCTCGTAGACCTTGCCGTAGTTCTTCTTCTCTCCGAACGCACCCCAGGCCTGCAACGTCGTCTTCTCCTCGTCGGAGAGCAGCGGGAATGTCAGCTCCTCCTTGTCGCGGAACTTGGCGAGCTTGGCCGGCTTGTCGGGGGAGATGCCGATGACCTCGAGGCCTTCGCCGTTCAACTCGGCGAGGCTGTCTCGGAAGTCGCAGGCCTGCTTGGTGCAGCCCGGGGTGCTTGCGGCGGGGTAGAAGTACACGATCACCTTCTTGCCGGCGTAATCGGCGAGAGAGACATCGTTGCCGTCGGCATCGGGCAGGGTGAACGCCGGAGCGGTGTCGCCCGGCTCGAGCTTGCTGTATTCGGTCACCGCACGAGAGTATCGAAATACCGTCGTGCTCTAGGCTCGAGTACGACCAAGACTATTTGCAGACAAGTTGGAGGACACGTGGCCAAGGACACCGACCGAATCGAGCGCGAGATCGAGGCCGCTCGCAATCAGCTGGCCAGCACGCTGGACGAGCTGAGCGTCCGTGCCAGCCCCAAGAACATCGTCGCCAACACCAAGCAGACGGTGGTGGCCAAGCTCAACGAGCCGGCCGTGAAGTTCACTCTGCTCGGAGTCGGCGCAGTGGTAGCAGTTCTCGTGGTTCGCAGGATCTTCAACTGACGCAACAGGTGCCTTGACCAGCCGATTTCACATCTGGCCGCATCTGCTGTTAATGTTTCTCCCGCACCGCAGAGAACACGCGGTGCGGTTCGGCGCCATTAGCTCAGTTGGTTAGAGCAGCTGACTCTTAATCAGCGGGTCCGGGGTTCGAATCCCTGATGGCGCACACCAAAACACCCCATCACCAGCGTAAAGCTGGAGGCGGGGTGTTTTGCTTTGCGGGGTTTTGCACCAACTCATCACTTACTCATCACTTTGAGGGCAAAGTGATGAGTTGCTCGCTCCGTTGCTGCTAGGAGCTCCGCGCGACCCCATGGAGGTCGTCTTCGCGCCTGCGGTCCGTTTACGGTCCCAAAAGTTCAAGGACAGATCAGTTCCAGGTTGTCCCTGTTCGCGTCACCTGGACGTCCAAGAGTGCCCGGACGGACCGAGGACGACAACCGCTGAGCCGGGGCTCTTCGGGAACCGACCGTTCAAGTTGCACGCCCCGGCCACCGTGATGCAGTGGTAAACAGCTTTCAGGAGTCTCCAGTCGGTCGGCTCGGATGGGGCTAACAGTCGCGATGGCAACTCCGCTTGTATGCCAATGTGTGGTGGGTTTCTGCGAGGGAGTGGATGTACAGATCGCACGGTGGTGGCTCGGGATTGAGCGAAAAAGGCAGTTAGAGCAGGAAATGAAAAATAGCTCTTTCGATCGTTGCCAATGTGTCGAATACTGCAATGTTCTGCGATTCGGAATCGTAGGCCGGCCACTCGAAGTGCTCGCTCGACGGATTCCCGGTGCGGACGAAGTTGATCCACGCGGTATGCATCACAGTGGACAAGGCTTCGACGAGCTGTGGATCGGCTCCATCGAGTTGGCTTGGCACCGACCATCTATCGGCGGCGGCAAAGGTGAAGGGTAGCTCCAGGCAGTGGTTCGAGCCGAGAATTCCGTCCAGTGCTTGCGAGTCGAGTCGGAATTCGTAGGCATACACAGGCCGACTGTTCGATTGTTCGACTACGATTTCGGAGCCCGGCTTCCTGAACCACTCGTCCGTAGTGACGGCGCACAGCACCTCGAACGGGGACTTCGCGCGATCGGATTGGACGTAGCGGTCGTACAACGTGTTCGGGTCTTGATGGGACAACCCGAGCATGTCGACGACCTCATCCGATGAGGCACCGGTCAACGTCGGGTTCAAGGCGAACGCGAAGGTGGACTCGTCCTCGGTCCAGCCGATGAGTATCTCGAGATCCGATTCGGCCAGTGCTGCCAGAGGGTGGAGGGGCATCGTGTCGGGGTCGATGACGGGAGTGAAGGCGATCGGCCATTGGCCTGGCTTGGTATTCCCCACCATGACCTGAATCATTCCACCCAGCAGGCGCTCCGGGCCTTCCCCTCGGAGCCCGTCGATCGAGTCGTGTCCAAGTGCTCGCGCTAGAGATTGCGTGCGTTCGAGTGCCTCGTCAGGCCCGGGGAAGGGCACTCCGAAAGGCCCACTTTGGAGGATCGCGCGGTGGAACAGCCCCCGAGCGGTCGGATGCTGAACCAGGCCGCCGATGGAGATTGCCCCGGCTGACTGGCCTGCGAGAGTCACGTTGTCCGGATCTCCGCCGAACGCTGCGATGTTGTCGTGAATCCAGCGCAACGCCAATGCCTGGTCGGAAAGCCACAGGTTGCTGGTGTCGCCCATTCCATGCAGGAATCCGAACGGCCCCAACCTGTAATTCAGAGTCACTACCACCAGTTGCCCGTCTCGAGCGAAGCGATCGCCCGCGTACTCGGCCATATTGCCGGACCCAAGCATGAAGCCACCGCCGTGAATCCACACGAGGACCGGAAGCGGTCCCTGTGCGGCAGCTGGTCGCCACACATTGATCGTCAAACAATCTTCGGAGGTACGAAAGTCCGGTTGCTTGCCGAGAATCGGGTCGTACGCCGAACCCTGAAGTTGAGATGCAAAGGGACCGTAGCTATCTGCATCCAGAACACCCTCCCAGCCACTATGTGGGCGTGCTGCCTGCCAACGCAGTTCACCGACCGGCGGTGCTGCAAACGGGATTCCTCGGAAGGTGTCGACGCCATCGTCGACGGTTCCTCTGATATCACCGGAGAGGGTGTGGACAAGGGGAAGATTCATGGTGCAGATCCTTCGTTGCGATAGGTGGCGGTGGTGGTGGTGTAAGCGGTAGTGCTGTCGACCCGGTTCGGACTGGGCTGGTCGCCGATCGTTCGCTGTGCGACCCGGTCCACGGTCCACGTGTTATCCAGTGCCGACGGTTACTTCGAGCGAGACGGTGCCCAGCGTGTCGACGGTGGCTGTTATCGCCGTCGAAGCCGTCAAGGGTACTGCTGCGGTCGCCGCTCCTGCGAGAATGACCGAGCCACTTGGCAACTCGAAACCGTAACGCCGAGCGAGCGGAACGATCTCGAGAAGTGCTGCCCACGGGTTGCCGAGTATTGCCGACGTCGACCCCGTCTCGACCGTGTTGCCGTCGATGCTGAGAGTGACCGCCAGATCGTCGAGTGCATCGCCCGACGTCACGTCCGACCAATCGCCGATCACAAACCGGCACGCCGACGTGTTGTCTGCGACCACATCCGCCAGGCTGAAGGTGAAGTCGAGGTACCTGGAGTCGATGACTTCCAGTGCAGGAGCGACGGCGTCGACGGCGCGCACGATGTCCTCACTAGGCCCTTCGACGTCTACGGCACGGCCCAGCCGGAATGCAATTTCCGGCTCGATTCTCGGGTGCACAAGAGCATCCAGACTCAGTTGCCCTCCGTTTTCGATCTGCATGTCGTCCACGAGCCAGCCCATGATGATTTCGTCGACGCCCATCTGCGCCATTTTCGCCCGGCTCGTGAAGCCGAGCTTCGGACCGATGTAGCTTGCGCCCTCGGCCCGACGTCGGTCCAGCAACAGACGTTGAACCTCGTAGGCGCGAGGCAATGTCAGCGAGCCGCCGAACTGTTCCACGGCTTCACCGGTTCGCGCCGCTTGGGCGAGAATGTCGGCCATACGAGGCAAGGTGGGGGGTTGCATACGGAGCTCCTGTACTCGGGCGAAGGGTGTGACTGCTGTCGGACCGCGAAGAACGGCTGGGCCGCCGCGTCTGTCCATCAGCGTTTCGATGCCACCAGATCGAGTGCTATGTCGGTGATCAGATCTTCCTGGCCTCCGACAAGTCCTCGTTGGCCGACGGCGAGAAGTATTGCGCGAGTGTCCAGGCCGTACTGCTGAGCTGCCGCGTCTGCGTGACGAAGAAAACTCGAGTACACCCCCGCGTATCCAAGGGTCAGTGTTTCGCGGTCGACCTGGACTGGCCGGTCCTGAAGGGGTCGGACGATGTCGTCGGCGGCGTCTTGCAGTCCGAACAAGTTGCAGTTGTGTTTCCACCCGTACAGGTCAGCAACGGCAACGAAAGGTTCGATCGGGCAGTTTCCTGCGCCGGCACCATGGCCTGCCAATGATGCGTCGACTCGAGTTACGCCCTCCTTCACTGCGACAACCGAATTGGCTACGGACAGCGACAGGTTCTGGTGTGCGTGAATCCCGATCTGCGTGCCGGTATCCAGTATGTCCCGGTAGGCGCGGACGCGATCGCGCACACCGTCCATGGTCAGGCGCCCACCGCTGTCGGTCACGTATACACAATGTGCCCCAAATGATTCCATCAGCTTCGCTTGCTCGGCCAGCTGCGCGGGCTCGAGGCGATGCGACATCATCAGGAAACCGGACACGTCCATACCAAGCTCGCGTGCCTCCGAAATGTGTTGTGCGGAGACGTCGGCCTCGGTGCAGTGGGTCGCTACCCGGACCGACCTGATGCCGAGCGCGAAAGCGTGTCGAAGTTCTGCAACCGTGCCGACACCGGGGAGCAGCAGGGTCGTGAGCTTGGCACGGTGTACCACGTCGGCGGCGGCTTCGATCCATTCCCAGTCGGTATTGCTCCCGGCCCCGTAGGTCAGGCTGTGGCCTGCCAGTCCGTCACCGTGGGCGACTTCGATGGCATCCACGCCCGCGGTATCGAGGGCACCTGCGATGCGGGCGACGTTCTCGGGGCTGATGCGGTGCCGCATGGCGTGCATGCCGTCACGCAGGGTGACGTCCTGAATGTAAAGAGCAACAGGCTCTTCGGTTTTTCTACCCGCGGTATCATCACTCATCGAGCCATCTCCGTCGATGTCTGTTCTGCCATTTTCTCGGCTACCTGTATAGCCGCTGAGGTCATGATGTCCAGGTTTCCCGCGTACGCGGGCAAGTAATGGGCAGCTCCTTCGACCTCGAGGAAGACCGACACCTTCCACAGACCTGGGCCCTTGTCGGTTCCACCGGTCAAGGTGGTGAGGGGTTCGGCATCGTCGAGTCGGGTGAACTGGACCTCTTGCTTCAGGCGGTAGCCCGGAACGTAGGCATACACCTGCGCGACCATTTCCAGAATCGATCGGCGTATGGCGTCCTGGTCCGGATCGGTCACCAGAGCGAGCACGGTGTCTCGCATGATCAGCGGTGGTTCGGCGGGGTTCAGGACGATGATGGCTTTGCCGCGAGCCGCTCCGCCTACTTTTTCGATTGCATTAGCGGTGGTTTCGGTGAATTCGTCGATGTTCGCCCGGGTTCCGGGTCCGGCGGACTTCGATGCGATGGAGGCCACGATCTCCGCATAGTGCACAGATGTGACGCGCGAGATCGCTGCCACGATCGGGATGGTCGCCTGTCCGCCACAGGTCACCATATTCACCGTCGGCGCGTCGAGGTGCTGTTCGAGGTTGACCGCAGGCACCACGTACGGGCCTATGGCGGCTGGAGTGAGGTCGATCAGCCTCTTGCCGAACGGGCGCAGTGCCTCCTCGTTCGCGGTGTGAGCGCTGGCGGAAGTCGAGTCGAAGACGATGTCGACGGCGGCGAAATCGGGATGCTCGATCAGACCCTGCACCCCGGTGTCCACAGTGCTGATTCCCAGGCGACGAGCTCGGGCAAGTCCCTCCGATTTCGGGTCGATACCGACCAGCACTACGACGTCCAGGCTCCTGCTGACACGCTTCAGTTTGATGACGAGATCGGTGCCGATGTTTCCGGAGCCGATCACCGCTACCTTGGTTTTGCTCATGATGTTCTTCGATTCTGTGTCGAGGCCGCTGTCATGTAACTCATGCGATGAATGTTGCTGTGACGTCGCCGATTCCGGATAGAGACGCTGCGTAGGTCGAGCCGGGCGCGACGGTGACCATGGGACCGAGTGCACCGGAGAGGACAACTTCGCCGGCTCGCAACGGTGATCCGAAGGACAGGCTGGTGTTGGCCAGCCATACCAGCGCTTCCCACGGACTGCCGAGACAGTCGGAGCCTCTGCCCGCGGACACCTGCTCTCCGTCGGCAGTCATGATCATCGTTACTCGCGCAAGATCAGGGCTGTCCTTGCAGCTGATCGAATCACCCAGGACGAACAGTCCCGACGAGGCGTTGTCCGCCACAGTGTCGGCGAGACTGATGTCCCACCCGGCGATGCGGCTGTCTACGATCTCGAACGAGGCGAACACCCGGTCGACGAAGGAGGCCGCCTGCTCGACAGAGATCGGTTCCAGAATGTCGGCAGAAAGTGAGAAGGCGATTTCGGCTTCGATCCGCGGTTGCATCAGCCGCGTGACGTCCACGGCACCAGCGGATCTCGATACGTCGAAGTCGTCGAGCAGAACCCCGAAATCGGGCTGGTCGACTCCCAGTTGCTTCTGTACCGCTGCAGATGTCAGGCCGATCTTGCGACCGACCACGGTTCGTCCTGACTTTATCGATGCCTCGATGTTGCGGGACTGGATGCGATAGGCACTCGCGACGTCCTCGCGTCCGATGAGGTCTCGGACCGGAAGGCATGGAGTGCCGGTTCTGGAAGCGTTCGCCAGTCGGGTGGCCGCTTCGGTTATGACGTGGTGTTCTACGGTGATTGTATTTTTCACGCTGTTCCTCGGTGTTCCGTATCGATCGGATCGGTTCATTCGTCCTCGGCCAAATTCTCGAACAATGCGGCGATCTTCGAAACGTCGAACAGATGATCGCCCCCGTGAATACCGGTCGCCACCAGTGCGTGGTCTACGAGCGGCCGATACGACCTGACGTTCTCCGGTGTCACGCCGCTGGCAACCGCCAATTGATGACCCGTCAATCCCTCGTGCAATGCGCGCAGCCGGTCGAGTTCGAGGGGGCGACCGGTGCCGGGACCAGATGTCGTGACCACGTCGACGTGAGCGCGTGCTCTCGATGCGAGCTCGCCCAGCTGTTCCAGCGGGACGAACGGCTGAGATTTGAAGGCAACCGCGCCGAAGTGAATTATTCCGGAAGCCGGACGAGGCCTGTTCGAAGGATCGCCGCCGAACTCGAGAGCCGGTACTCGATCGGACCAGATTGCTGCCACGGGTATCGACTGGCCGAATTCGCCGGTGAGTAACGCGCTGATTTCTTCGTAGGAACGGGACATGAAATTCACACCCAAGAAGAGCTCGGGATGCGTCGACGCTACCGCTCGGGTGCACTCGAGGAGGCGGCGGTCGTTCCTGTCGTGGTCGATCAGGAATACGCCCCCGATGGGGAAGTCCAGGACCTTCGACACTTCGGAAAGCGTTGTCTCGACGCTTTCCACGTGTACCACTGGATAGATTTTCATGCGAACCCTTTATCGTGGTAGCGATCCGACACAAAACGGTGACCCGTATTCGGAGGCCGCATCATTGCGATCGACCGGATCGTGCTGCGCGTTCCGTCGCTGGAATCATGCTGTTTGCCAGAAATTTCGTGAGCTCGGTCGGCTCGGAGGCCAGCGGTATCACCGCCGCTACGTACTGGTCCGGACGAACGACAACGACAACTCCGCCACGGTCGAGCCCACGAACGTCGAAAATATCGATGTGCTCCGCGACGGCGTACACCTTTTCGTAATCGATAACCGCGAACTTCCCTTTTCTCGGAAAGAACATGCGCGGGACATCACTCAGATCGACCTCATGGTGTAACCCCTGATAGATGACCTTGATGTCGAAAAGATCATCGATTTCAGCGCCCAGTTCCGTGAAGGTTTCGACGGGGGATCCGGGAGAATCGAGCAACCATGTCGCCCATGCAGACAACCGCGGTGAGTCCGCTTCGTTCTTTCCGTCGGAAAAGAGATATATCCGCCAACGCCCGTCTGCGCGGGCATGGTGCCCCAGGTGCATCGGGTACGCGTCCGACACGCGAACCACTTCTGCGGAGCGAAACCGCTTTCCCACCTCGAAGCCGGACGCCGAATTCTGGTGAACGGAGTCGCCGACTATGCACGAGCTGTCGTATCGAGTCATGAACCCAGCCGTGAATTCGCTACTTTTAACAAGATGTTCGGCAAGTACGGACGGGGGTACCTCGCCGGGCTTTCTCGCCATCATCGCCGACCATTCTCTGTCGTAGTCGATCAGATTCTGAGCCACGTCACGTCGCTCGGCTGTATACGTGTCGAGGAGGGACTCAGGGCTCAGGCCCGTCAGCACTTGTCCGAGCTTCCATCCGAGGTTGTACGTGTCCTGCATGGAGACATTCATTCCCTGACCGGCCTTGGCGCTGTGTGTGTGGCAGGCGTCCCCGGCTATGAATATGCGAGCGGACTGAGCAACCGACGTTTCTCCCACGGTCGCATCGTCGAATCGATCGGCCAAGCGGTGCCCGACCTCGTACACGCTGAACCACGGAATGTCTTTGGCCTCCAACGTAAAAGGAGCCATTACCTCATTCGCTTTCGCGACTGCTTCGGCCGCCGTGGTCGACCGGATGGCACCGTTGTCGTCGGAATCCACCGCCCCGAGGTCGATGTACATGCGAGACAGGAATCCGCCTTCGCGAGGAATCAGGAGCACACTTCCGTGTTCCGATTGAATTGCACACT
The DNA here is from genome assembly GCF_031456475.1 of Rhodococcus sp. 3258. Taxonomy (NCBI): domain Bacteria; kingdom Bacillati; phylum Actinomycetota; class Actinomycetes; order Mycobacteriales; family Nocardiaceae; genus Rhodococcus; species Rhodococcus sp. 3258. The sequence goes on along the minus strand of NZ_JAVDUT010000003.1, from coordinate 582,855 downwards.
TGAATCGGATATCGGGGAAATCCGTTTCGGTCAGTGCATCCAGTACGGCCCACGCGTGCATGGCCTGGTCTCCTTCGAGCCGCAAGCCGATCGATTCACGCACTCGGCTCTTCGAACCGTCCGTTCCCACAACATATTTGGCTTTCACCAACCGTCGCTCGTCGGTTTTGTGTCCGTCCACCATGCGCCGTAACGAGACCTGCAGGGGGTATTCGCCCGGCTCCTGAGTGAGCGTTTCGAAGCTCCATCCGAAGTTGGGCTCGATCCTGCCAGGCCCGAAATATGCCGCTTCTGCGAAATAGTCGAGCACGCGAGCCTGGTTCACGGTGAGGTGCGGAAACTCACTGACCTCGAACGGGTCGTCGGGGGTGCGTCGCGTTCTGACTATCTGTCCTGGTCGAGTGGGATCGGGCCCCCAAAAATTGGTGGCACAGAAGCGATATGCCTCCGACACGATTCGATCGGCGAATCCGAAGGCTTGGAACGTCTCGACGCTACGGGCCTGGATGCCATCGGCCTGACCGACTGTCAATCGGTGAGCCCGACGGTCGACGAGTCGGATACTGAGCGTCGGATATTGGGACATCTGAGCTGCCAAAAGCATTCCCGCAGGACCTGCCCCTACGATCAAGACGTCGACAGAGTCGGGTAGCTCGGCCGGTCGATCGACGCCATGACCACGAGCCGGCTGCATCCGTGGATCGTGTGTTACATAGCCTTCGTGATGAAATTGCACGCGCGGATTCCTTGCTTTCGATTGACGCGGCCCACCGTTTCGTCGTGTGAGGTCGCGGACTCGAGGTGGTTCGAGACTGATGCAGTGGCCCTACCGAGGTGATGACGCCATCATTCGATGGGTGCCATCGGCAGCTCTGTGGGGCCCTCCTCGAGCTCGAAGCAATAGTCGAGCGAATACCACGGCCGACTCGTGCCTGCGTGTTCGGGATGCTCCTCGTCGTGTCTCACGACGTCACCGACGAGGGCGCGCGTAACGGCGAATTGAACATCGGACTCGAGATGAGGATCGTCGGAGGGATACACCTGGGCAGTGAGAACCTTGTACCCTTCCCGGACGATCAACGCGTGCAGATGTGCGGGCCTGAAGGGATGTCTGCCCTGCGCTTCCAGCAGTTGGCCCACGACCGTGTCCGTCGGAATCGGATAACCCGACATTCTCACGGACTCGAACCAGAATCGTCCGTCCGCATCCGTGGTGAACTGACCACGAAGATTGAAATCGGCTTGCCCTGAGTCTTGATTTTCGTACAGCCCGGATGGGGATGAATGCCATACGTCCACCGTGGCTCCGGAAACAGGAGTCCTCGTCTTCTTGTCGACTACCGTTGCATTCACGAACAGGGGCGCGCCCGGCGTGTCGGATCGAATGATCGAGCTGCCGTTGTCGGACTCGGGCGAGTTGAGCCTCCAATAGGGCCCCAGCGAGGAATGCTGTGTTTCGGTCTGCCCGCTGTCTCCGTTGTTCATCAGGTACACGAGCGTCGATATGCCCAAGGAACCGCACATCAGCACCGCTTCGTTGTGTTTGGCGTTCGACGCCTGCCCGATATCGTTCAGGAGCTTTGTGGCAGTGCGATATTCGGACTCGGTCAATCGAACTTCTTTGACGAATTGGTGTAGGTGAGTAATCAACGAAGTGAGGATCTCACGCAGACGTGGGTCCGAAGTTCGGTTCATCACCGCAACGACTTCGGGTGTTACGTCACGGTAGCTCGTAAAGATCATTGCTTCGCTCCTCGCGTCGTTCATTCTTCGATATCGGGCCGAGAAATCCGCCGTCCTCAGGCAGGAAGCTCTGCAACGGCTTGGATTTCTATGAGGAGATGTGGGTGTGGCAACTGGTGTACCGCGACCGTTGTTCTGGCGGGTCCCTCGTGCGTGAAATGTTCGCCATATACTTCGTTGTATCCGGCAAAATCATTCATATTGACGAGGTAGGTCGTTAGCTGAACCACATCGTTCAGAGAGGCACCCACCGACGCGAGAATGTCCGAAATGTTCTCGATCACCGCGCGGGTTTGCTCTCTGATGTCCAGATCGGTGACCCCGAGAGCATCGACTGATACACCGGCCAGGGTGTTGTCGGCACGGCGACTGCTCGTGCCCGACACGTACGCAACCCCGTTGCTTACCTTGATATGGGGGTAAGCCCCGCGAGGAACAGCCTTGTCCTTGAGGACCCTCGAGTTTTGCATGCGATTTGTCCACTTTCTTGGTTGTCGTAAACGATTCGAGCGTGGAGCACGGCTCCCAGCACGCGGTACCGAGCTACCTCACGCTCTGGATCTTGCTCGCGGTCAGGGTGTTTGCCGACCCCTGACTTGTCGTGATCGTCATCGGTGCGGGGGAGGTGCAATTCCGGTCGCCACCGCACCGACGATCGTGCGCGGCTACTCTCGTCCGGCCGCCACGAATGCGTCCGCAAGTCGCGCCGGTGCGGTGAACATGACTTCGTGGCTACCGGGTAGCTGGACCAACCTGTAGCTACCCAGCCGGCTCGACATGCGGGGGTGCCAGCCCCACTCGCCCGGTGTCAAAGCGGTGTCCTCGGTTGCGTTCACGAAGCTCCGAGGGATTGTCGACTCGTAGAAGCGCGTCAGGTCGAGCTTGTCGACGAACGGTTGGAACGGTTCGCTGGACAGCATCTCGTACGTACGTTTCGCAGTCTCGGAATCGCCGTCTTGAATGAACGTTTCTCGCCAGACGTCGAAAGGCAGAGTCACGGTGTTGTCGTCGGACTCGGCCGCGAGTCCGGAGAAGGCATCCTGCGTGTGTGGAGGCACCTCGTCGAGAAGGCTGTTGCCCGGCTGCGGAACGAACGCATTCCAGAACACGAGCCGTCCGATTCGGTCCGGTACCTCCTCCGATACACGCGCGATCACCGTGCCGCCGAAGCTGTGGCCGACCAGGACGACCTCGTGTAGGTCGTGCTCGGTGATGTAATCGGCGATGGACGCGACGCAATCGTCGTGCGAGACGCCTTTGTCCACGCCTTTTCCGTGTCCGGCCACCGTGGGTGTGTGAACCACATGGCCGAGCGACGTCAGGTGGGCTGCGACCGGTGCCCAGGTGGGTCCGTCGTGCCAGGCTCCGTGGACGAGAACGAATGTGAGCATGTAGCCTCCATGGATCGATGTCGGTGTCGTGAACCGCGTTGGTGTCGAACTGGGAAATCGTCGGACTTCGATCTTGATAGCGGCCCGATATTTCGCCTAGCCGAGTGACGCAGTGCGTGGCCGATAAACGAACACATCTGAAGTTCCGGTCTGCGGTTTGGAGGGATATGGAGCAGAGACTGCTGCTGGATACGACGGACCCGGAGGAAGCCTCGCGCTCCATTGCGTCGAGTTACAACGCGCACGATCTATCGATCACCGACGACGTCGGGTTGTTCCGTGCTCGACAGACCGAGGTAGTACTCGACAGGATCGCGATCCATCGGTTGCGCTACGGCGCGGCGGTGACAATTCGATCGATTCCCCTGTCGTCGTGCTATCTGGTGACCGCACCGATACGCGGGGGACTGACAATCCGTTCGCAAGGCCGCGCGATCGACCTCGGACCAGGAGAAGTGGTCGCGATCGATCCGAGTCGCGCGTTCGACCTCGAGTGGCTGCCGGGTACGGAATTGCGCACCGTCCGACTCCCGTCGACGCTGGTCGATGGACTGGCGGGTGCGGGAGCATCCAAGCGCGTACCGTTCGAGCTGTCTGCAGCTCTCCCCGCACAGTCCCGGATGTGGTCTGCCCTCGTCGATCTCGTCGAGATGGACGCGACCTCCGAGGCTCTGCAATCCTCCGGACTGTTGGCACGAGAGTTGGCAACAGCACTTGCCGTCGCGTTGATCGATGGGCATCCCAGTCTGCACGTCCCGATCCAGGCGCGGGACGTCGGTATTCCGCGCAACATTCGGCGCGCCATTTCCGTACTCGAAAGTCATCCGGACCAGGCCCTCGACGTCCAAGAGCTCGCCGAGACCGCTGGCCTGAGCGTCCGCGCCCTGCAGATGGCCTTCAGGACGTATCTCGGAGCTACCCCGTCGGAATTGCTGAGGGACATACGGTTGGATTTGGTTCGATCCGATCTCCTGCGCGCGCAACCTGGTAATGGGCCGACGATTGCGGACATCGCGTATCGATGGGGTTTCGGGAACCTGGGTCGGTTCTCGGTCGCGTATCGCCTGAAGTTCGGTGAACTCCCCTCGCAGACAATGCGATTCGGAGCAGGATAGCGCGTCCGACCTTGTGCTTCGCCATGTTCGGTGCGTAGCAATCCGCTCGACCCCAATGTGGTTGTTCGACCGGTGCGCACTTTGCTCCACTCCAACATTCATTCACAGATCGGTCTGTGGGGGAGTGGAGCAGAGCACTCGGGTCGCGCAGTTGGTCAGCCAAAATCGTTTGTCGCTGAACTTATTGCAACGACAGGCACAGCAGTGGGCCACGCCGGAACACTTCTGGCATTCTCGATCCGGCAGCACCGACCGTGCTCACATCAAACCTCGATCTGCGCAGTCAGGTCGACGCCGCGGGGTTCGCGAAGCGCAGCCAGTGCAGCCAAAGTGATTCCCGCAGCGCCCATCATGATGAGTATCAGAGGAATGCTCGAGCCGTCCGCAGCAAGGACGAAGATTGCGGCAATCATCGGAGTGAAGCCGGCACCGATAAGGCTGGCCAATTGATAGCCGAGCGACACGCCGGTGTATCTCACTTCGGTGCCGAACATTTCCGACAACAACGGAGCCATCGGTGCATACATCATGTTTTGGGTGAGTTGTCCGATCATCATTGCCACGGTCAAATTCACAACCGATCCGCTGCCGATCATCGTGTACATCGGCCACGCCCACACGAGGGCACCGACGGCCCCCACCAGGAGGACCGGTTTGCGGCCGACGAAGTCCGACAGCGCCGAAAATGCCGGTATGGTCAACAACGCCACGACGGTAGTGAACAGCAAGGCCTGCACCACATCAGCTCGACTGAACCCGACCTGTGTGCCGTAGGCGACCATGTGAGTGCCGATCAACGCAGTCACGGCGAAGGGGCCGATACCAACCGCGCACGCGAGAAACAGCGCCTTCTTCTGGGTAGCGAAGATCTGCATGACCGGAATGCGTGGTTTGGCTGCGGCGTCGGACGTCGATGCGGCCGCCTTGAAAATCGGGCTCTCGGTAACGCTGATCCGCACGTAAAGACCAAGCACCAACAGAATTGCGCTGGCGAGGAACGGAATTCGCCATCCCCAGGACTCGAAATCGGCTTCTGGCAACCTGGTAACGATTGCGATCGCACCGATTGCGATCAGTCCGCCCAGCGGGGAGCCGAGCTGCATGATGCCCACCCAGCTTCCGCGGCGTCCTTTGCTTGCGTGCTCGATCACCATCAACGCGGCACCGCCGTATTCGCCGCCGACCGCAATACCTTGCACTGTGCGCAGCACGATCAGCAGGATCGGCGCAGCGATACCGATCGAACTGTATCCCGGTAGTACGCCAATGAGAGTGCTGGCCACACCCATCAGCATCATCGAGGCAACCAGGGTTCGTTTTCGTCCTAGTCGATCACCGAAATGGCCGAAGATCAGGCCACCGAGTGGGCGTGCGACATAGCCGGCCGCGAGTGTGCCGAAGGCCGCGATGGTGGCGACGCCGCCGTCCGATTCCGGAAAGAAGACTGTTCCGAAGACCAGCGCTGCCATCGTGCCGTACAGCAAGAAGTCGTAATACTCGATCGTTGTACCCAGCAAACTCGACAGCGCGACTCGTACTATGCCGCGTTGGCTCGTCTCACCGGGCGCGTCGGCTTCGGGTGTGGTCTCGGTACCGGCGGCCGCTTGGGCCTCGAAACTCGTCACTGTGTGTCTCCATTCGCTGGCCGATCGTTGAGGCCAAGCAATGGCTTGGCTGCTCCTGTTGGTTGTGTCGCGCAGCGCCGACCCGGCGGATAGGGAACGCTGTCGACTGTTGTCGAAGATTGTGTGTCGTTGGTGCACGCGCGATAATTGTTTTGTTGCGGATGCAACGGGCAGCCGACACTGTGTTTCACCCGAAAGCCCTGTTTCGCAACGAAGTTCGTTGAGATATTCGTCAGTCGGTTGCGTCGATAGTCTCGATTATTTCGATCAGGTTGCCGTGCGGATCCTGCACGAAGACCACTTTGACCCCATGCCTGTGCATCTCCTCGAGTGGGAGATCGATCGTGCCGCCGGCCGCCAGGGCACGCTCTATGGTGACGGCGACATCGGGAACCTTCATGCCCAGGATGACGCCACCCGAGGGATTGGGGCGGTGAAGGAACCGGAGCAGTACCAGCGTGCACCCGCGGTCGTCACCCGAATGCAGAATGATCTCCTCGAGCCCGAAGTCGTTGTCCGGGTAAGGCTCCGTGACACGGCTGACCACGTAGAAGTCGAACACGGCCTCGTAGAACGGCAAGAGCTCCTCGGGGTCATGGGTGAGAAGTTTGACGAACGGCATGAAGGCTGTGGCGGAAGTGGCCGTGCTGGTGGTCATTGCTTCTGATCCTCGTCCTCGTCTAAGTGGGGAAGGGTTCACTCGGGATTGAGGTAATCGTGTCGGTCGCAACGTGCGCACGATCGCCCGCCGTTTCGACGGGGGCGACTCTTGGTCCGGTCATCGAATCTGGTCTATGAAGTAGATCACTAACCGGTGTACCAAGCAAGCGATTGGCCATTTTGAATCTTGGCGACAGACCGCTGGGTGCCGTCGCCTCGAGGCTCTCGTGCGACAACTCCCGGACCGACACGCTCGGTGCCGACGACCCAGCGGACACGCGAAATAACAAGTCGCCGTGCGCAAAGCTCCCGACTAGCGTAGTTGTGCGGCGGTCATTCGCTCGATGAGACGCGTCATCGACTGCCTGTCGGCGCGGGGACCGCCCGGCGTGCGTGCGCCGTACCGCTCGATCTCGGCGTCGAGGTCGAGCGGACGTGTGGGAGGAACGCCGGGTACCAGTTCACCGTCGAGCAGAGCATCGGGTACGAGCCAGGTGAGCTCGAACTCGATACCGTCCGGATCCCGGCCGTAGAGGGCCTTTGTCGACGCGTGATTGGACGCACCCGACAGAGCGCCGTGCTCGCGGAGTCTGGTCCTGGCCTGAGCGAGGTCCTGCAATGTTTCGAGCTCCCACGCCAGATGGAACAACCCCACCGCCCCGCTGCGCTCTGTGCCTGCAGCGGAGGCGCGAAACAAGCCGAGATCGTGATCGTTACCGGACTTGGTGCCCCGCAGGAATACGGCTCCCGACGAGTCCGGGGAGATCTGCTCGAAACCGAGTACTGAGCAATAGAATTCGGAGCTGACCTCGACATCGGTCACGAACAGCACTGCATGGTTCAGGCTTCGGACGGCCATCGGAGAAACTCCTTCGTCATCTACGAGTCGCTCATCGTAAAAGAATGGCACCGACAGTGAGTAGCGCCTCCCATTCACCGAACATACGAGAGCGTCCAGACCGAGTCGGACCGATTGCGCCGACCCGGCTCACAATTCCTCCCGCACCTCGGGACAACGTCTGTCGATCAGCCACGGGGGGCCTTAGCGTCACGCCCATGACAGTCGAACCCGAATTGATCGAAAAAGCCGCCGAAAGGCTCATGGGTGCGGCGCTCAGTGGCACGCCGTGCGCGCCTGTACGTGATCTCATCGGACCAGCCGACATCGATGCGGCCTACCTCGTGCAGTCGCAGAACATCGGAGAGCATGAACGCAAGGGGCACAGGCGGGTCGGCCGGAAGATAGGTCTCACTTCGCCGTCCGTGCAGGCTCAGATCGGGGTGGACCAGCCGGATTTCGGGGTGCTGCTCGACTTCATGGACTGCACCGGCGACGGAGCGATCGATATCGCACGACTGATGCAGCCACGAATCGAAGCCGAGGTCGCATTCGTGCTGTCGACAGATATCGACCGCGAGATCTCGGCAGCGGACGCGCCGTCCTTCGTAAGAGAGATCGCGGCGGCCTTCGAGATCGTCGACAGCCGCGTCGAGAACTGGAACATCAGTCTCGCCGACACGGTAGCGGACAACGCGTCCTCCGGTCTCTTCGTGCTGGGAGACTCGATCGCGGTTGCAGACGCTCCCGAACTCTCCGAGGTCACGATGACCAGCGTTTCCGGTGGAGTTGTCGTGTCGAGTGGTCGAGGGTCGGATTGTCTGGGTAGTCCCTGGAACTCGCTGGCCTGGCTGGCGAACACGAGTCTTCGCTACGGTGCGCCGCTCCGCGCGGGCGAGATAATCCTGTCAGGAGCGCTCGGTCCTTTGGCCGAGGTGGCTCCAGGATCTGATTTCTCCGGCCACATCGCCGGAATCGGGTCGGTCGAAGCAATTTTCACTCATTCACGACAGTCCGATCTCGAACACCAGAAAGTGGGAAACACATGGCTCGGCTGAAGGTTGCAGTCATCGGATCAGGAAACATCGGCACCGACCTGATGATCAAACTGCTGAGGGTTTCGAAGAATCTCGAAATCGCTGTGCTGGTCGGAATCGACCCGGCTTCCGACGGTCTGGCACGGGCGCGTCGAATGGGCGTCAGTACTGTGGACAATGGGGTTCGAGGCTTGATCGATCACCCTGAATTCGCCCATATAGACATAGTCTTCGACTCGACTTCGGCGCAAGCTCACGTCACCAACGAGGAAGCACTGCGGCCCTTCGGAAAACGCTTGATCGACCTCACGCCGGCCGCGATCGGACCGTATGTGGTCCCCGCGGTGAACCTGGACGATCACCTCGATGCCCCGGACGTCAACATGGTGACGTGCGGCGGGCAGGCCACCATTCCGATCGTCGCGGCGATATCGGCGGTGACGCCTGTGCATTATGCGGAAATTGTCGCTTCGATTGCATCCAAGTCGGCGGGGCCCGGCACCCGCGCAAACATCGACGAATTCACCGAGACGACATCCGAGGCCATCGAGAAGGTCGGTGGGGCGCTGCACGGTAAGGCGATCATCGTGCTGAATCCTGCGGAGCCGCCACTGATCATGCGTGACACAGTGTTGGCTGTCGTCTCGGATCCAGACCCCGATGCGATCACGCAATCCGTGCTGGACATGGTGAACAGAGTGTCCACCTATGTTCCGGGCTACCGACTCAAGCAGGATGTCCAATTCACTCGTCTGGACGATTCCGAGTCCATCGCGACGTTGACGGGTGGAGTCGACAAAGGCCCGGGCTTGTGGAAGGTGTCGGTATTTCTCGAGGTGGAAGGTGCTGCACATTACCTGCCGGCCTATGCCGGGAACCTCGACATCATGACCTCGGCCGCCCTGCAGGTCGCCGAAAAGATTGCAGAAAACTCGACAGCGGAGATGACACGGATATGAGCGAGTACACAGGCCGCGATGCCGCGGCAGACGGAGTAGCCCTCTACATTCAGGACGTCACTCTCCGCGATGGAATGCATGCCATGCGACACCGCATCAGTCCGGCCGACGTCGCCCGGATCGCTGGTGCGCTGGATCGGGCAGGCGTCGACGCCATCGAGGTAACTCATGGAGACGGACTGGCCGGACACAGTCTTACGTACGGTCCCGGCAGCAATACCGACTGGGAGTGGATAGAAGCCGCGGCATCGGTGGTCCACAACGCCAAACTGACCACGTTGCTGCTCCCTGGTGTGGGTACGGTCAAAGAGCTCGAAAGGGCATTCTCGATGGGCGTGACCTCGGTGCGCGTGGCCACCCACTGCACCGAGGCAGACGTATCGGCGCAGCACATCGCCAAGGCGCGCGAGCTGGGAATGGATGTTTCCGGCTTTTTGATGATGTCGCACCTGGCTGAGCCCGAGCAGCTGGCTGAACAGGCGAAATTGATGGAAACGTATGGTGCACAGTGTGTGTACGTAACCGATTCCGGTGGTCGGCTCACGATGAATGGCGTGCGAGACCGGGTGCGGGCGTATCGCGATATCCTCGATTCTGCTACTCAGATCGGAATCCACGCGCACCAGAACCTTTCGCTGTCGGTGGCCAATTCCGTTGTAGCGGTGGAGGAAGGCGTCATCCGCGTCGATGCATCGCTGGCCGGGCACGGGGCGGGGGCAGGCAACTGCCCGATCGAACCGTTCGTCGCGGTGGCAGATCTGAACGGTTGGAAGCACAGCTGCGATCTTTTCGCATTGCAGGATGCAGCCGATGACATCGTTCGGCCTTTGCAGGACAGGCCGGTGCAAGTCGACCGGGAAACGCTCACGCTGGGTTACGCCGGTGTCTACTCCAGTTTTCTGCGGCATGCGGAGTCTGCGGCGAAGCAGTACGGACTCGATACTCGATCGATTCTGCTTGCCGTGGGAGAACGAGGTCTTGTCGGCGGGCAAGAGGACTTGATCACCGACATTGCGCTCGACTTGGCTGCCTCCAAGTCCTGAGTCCGAAGGCTCGCCGGGGAGCAGGCTTTCTGCGCCCCGGCGAGCCGGACCGAGCGGCTATGCCTGCAGGCTGTCGACGGGCGGGCTCAGCGGCAGCAGAGTGACGCCATCGGCGACGTCGGCCGCCATGATGTCGTCTATGAGTCCGTACAACCCTGCGGATGTGCCGACGTAGCTCACCGACCCGATATCATGGGTGTTCTCGAGTTGTGCAGCCTCACGTCGCGCGGTACGGACGTCGTCGGCGACGTGATAGCTCACATCCAGAAAGACCAGTGCCGTGCGTCCTTCCGAGTGCGCCTGCGCGCGAATTCGCGTCGTCTTGCTACGCGCTTCACGTAGATCGGATGCGGCAATCCGAATGAGTTGATGCTCTGCGCTATCGGAAGTGTGCGGTGAGACTTCCAACTCCGTCCACTGCCCGCCCCTGATCCCGGCCACTCGCCTGATCGCGGGCGTCATCGCACGGCCGACCCAGTAGTGGCCAGGTCCTCGGCTCCGGTGCGCATCGCAAGCGCACGCATCACAATGAACGTGAGTTCGCCCGACAGATTCATCTGGTCCCCGCTTCCTTACCGATTGGCAGCTACCGCATCACGTCACACCGAAACACGGTTGGCGTGGAGCGTACGAAGGCTCTCCCGATCAATGGGATCGAGACCGATGTCGACGGTTCCACACATTTACAGTGCGATGGACATCACATGTATCCACACGTTCAGGGGTCAATTCAATGCACACTCATCCTGGCCTTCCCCTTCATGTTGTATCGGGCGTGTTGCTGTGACCTCGTCCGTGGAGCACCTTCCGCTGAAGGTCCGAGTGATCGGCGTTGTGGAGGAAACGCCGGACTCCCGGTCGATTCTCATCGAGCGTCCAAGTGGGGGTGGGCACGAGTTCGACTACGTAGCAGGACAGTTCATTACGGTTCGGGTTCCCGACCATGGGCGTGGGGCAGCTCGTTGCTATTCGTTGTCGAGTTCACCGCTGGTCGATTCGACGATGAAGTTCACGGTCAAACGAGTGCACGACGGTCACGGATCGAACTGGCTCTGTGCCGACGTGACGGTCGGAGACGAACTCGAAATCTTGCCGCCGGCAGGCAGTTTCACCGTTCAGTCCGTCGATCAGTCGGCGGTTCTGGTTGCGGGTGGAAGTGGGATCACGCCGATTCTGTCGATCGTCAAAGCGATACTGTTCGGAGGGACCGGAAAGGCATTCGTCGTGTACGCAAATCGCGACGAGAACTCGGTGATCTTCGCGGCGGAACTTCGATCGTTGAGCGAGAAGTTCGGCGATCGCCTCACCGTGGTGCATATGCTCGAATCTGTCCAGGGCTATCCGACCTTCGACGTTCTGAGCGATCTCGTCGCGCCGCTTGTCGACCGCACCATGTACGTCTGCGGACCGGTTCCACTCATGGAGTTGTCGCGCTCGGTTTTCTCGAGCCTCGGCGTCGACCACTCTCGGGTGCACATCGAGCGATTCGTCTCGTTGAGCACCGATCCGTTCTTGCCGAAGCCACTGTCCGTCGGCACATCACAGAACGATTCCGTCGCAGCTGTATCGGTTCGGGTCAATTTGGACGGAGACGAGAGGACGGTCTCGTGGCACAGGTCGAAGCGTTTGCTGGATGCGCTGCTCGACGCCGGAATCGACGCCCCGTACTCCTGCCGCGAGGGTGCATGTAGTGCGTGCGTCTGCACTTTGACCTCGGGAGAGGTCACCTTGGCGCGTAACGAGGTACTCGAGCGGCAGGACCTCGACGATGGATACATCCTGGCCTGCCAGGCCGAGGCAGTCAGCGACGAGATCGTCATCGAATACTGATCTACGCGCTCCGCATGTTCCGGTCCGATGAGCCGAAGTGGTCATGATCGCTGACTTGGATCGGTAAAGTCGTCGGCCGACCATGCAAACCAAGCAATCGCTTGCTATGTTAAACGGGCAGCCCGGTCGAAGAGGCCGGCTCTGATGTCAGGAGACACGTCATGCCGGAAGCAGTCATCGTCGCAGCGGCTCGATCACCGATAGGGCGCGCCAAAAAGGGGTCACTGCGGGATCTGCGAGGCGACGACCTCGGTGCCACTATCGTGCGGGCGGCCCTGGATCAGGTGCCTGCGCTCGATCCTGCCGAGCTGACGGACATGATGGTCGGCTGCGCGCAGCCCGCAGGTGAACAGGGGTACGGACTCGCTAGGGCAATGGCTGTGCTGTTGGGGCTGGATGCGCTTCCGGGCACTACCGTGCAGCGTTACTGCGCGTCGAGTTTGCAGACCACTCGAATGGCCTTCCATGCCATCAAGGCAGGGGAGGGGCACGCTTTCGTCTCTGCAGGTGTCGAAATGGTGTCTCGCTTCACCCAGGGCAAGGCCGATTATGTTCCGGGATCCAAGAACCCAGTATTCGATGCGGCAGATGCCCGCGCAACCGAGGTGGCAGGACCGTCGTGGTCCGACCCTCGAGGCGAGGGCTTGGTGCCGAGTCTCTACATGTCGATGGGATTGACGGCGGAGAACGTGGCTTCAGTGTGGAACGTCGGTCGCCGCGACCAGGACGAGTTCGCAGCGCTGAGCCAGAACAGGGCGGAGGCCGCTCGGAACGCGGGGTTCTTCGAGCGTGAGATCACCCCGGTGCACACACCGGACGGGGTCGTCGCGGCCGACGACAGTCCACGATCTGCAGTGACTGCGCAGGGGCTGGGAGAGTTGAAGCCGGTGTTCCTTCCGGACGGAACGGTGACCGCAGGCAACTGCTGCCCCATGAACGACGGTGCCGCTGCGTTGGTCATCATGTCCGATGTACGTGCCCGAGAACTCGGGTTGACCCCGCTGGCGCGCATCGTTTCGACCGCGGTGTCGGCACTGTCGCCCGAGGTCATGGGTATGAGCCCGGTGGAGGCGACTCGGCGAGCCGTGGCTGCGGCTGGAATGACCATCGGTGACATCGATCTCGTCGAACTGAACGAGGCGTTCGCAGCGCAGGTCGTACCGACTGTCCGCGAACTCGGACTCGATTACGACAGGGTGAACGTGCACGGCGGCGCTATCGCGCTCGGCCACCCGTACGGAATGACGGGCGCTCGGATGACGGCCACACTGATCAACGCGTTGAGGTGGAACGACAAGGAATTTGGAGTCGAGACCATGTGTGCCGCAGGCGGCCAGGGTATGGCGATGGTCGTTCAACGTCTCGTGTGATCCTGGTCGTCACCGGGGACACGTAGCAGTCGGCTCGCGACGCGCAGCGGTATGCGAATCCTTCTCGTCTATCGTGACAACCGAGCGAACACTTGGTCGCCGGAGCGGATGCAGTAGCGGGTGCGTCGGCCGGCACGACAGGAAGGGCAGATCATGGTTTCGACCCGTGTCGGAGGTGCCCAGAACCGGCGGAAGGTTTCCGCCACGTCCACCCGGCGGACCGAGTTGCTCGCGATTGCAGCTCGGATGTTTGCGCAGCGAGGATATTCGCAGACGACGGTTCGAGACATCGCAGACGAAGCAGGGATACTGTCCGGCAGCCTCTATCATCACTTCGATTCCAAAGAGGCAATGCTGACCGAGATTCTGCGGCAATTCATGGACGATCTGCGTTCGCAGTTCGCGCTGACAGTGCAGGAGAGCGCGTCGGCACCTGAGGCCCTCGAAGGCCTCATTCGCAACACCTTCGCACGAATACACGAGTCGCCCTACGCAGTTGCGTTGTATCAGAACGAATCCGGTCTCTTCATGACCGCGTCGGAGTTCGAATTCGTGGCCGATGCGAGCGTCGAAATTGCAAAGTTGTGGCGTGGTGTTCTCGATTCCGGCCGTGAGTCCGGCGATTTCAGACCCGATCTCGACACCGAGCTCGTGTACCGATTCATACGCGATGCCGTGTGGTCGACGGTGCGGTGGTACCAGCCCGGTGGTCGTCTCGGACATGACGAAATTGCGGACCAGTACATCTCGATGCTGCGAGGCGGCTTGATGGTCGACCGGACTTGAGTGGCTTACGGTTCGCAGGGCACGGCTAGCGTGGAAGTTCGACGAGCTCCACCCGCACGCGATCGGGATCCAGCACGTATACGACGCGGCATCCTGTCAGCGGCGGACTCGTCTCGATCGAATTCGACAGTACTGGAACATCTTTGGATCGCAGGCGATCGAGACAAGCGTCGATGTTCTCGACAGTGACGGCGACGTGGACCGCGCCGATAGTGTTGTTGTCCGGATCGATCACCCGCTGTGATCCAGTCGAATAGTGCAGAAGTTCGACCATGGTTCGGCCGCCGGACGCGGTGACGAACACCTGTCCGATCACCGCCCCTTTCTGTCCGGTGACGGCGTCCGTTCTAGGGCCACTGCGTTGGTACGGGCCGAACGTGCGGCCGTGGAGCAGGTCAGCGTAGAACTCGGCCGACAACGTCAGATCGCTGACGGTAATCCCCACATGGTGAACAACTGTTCCGGCCGGTGCGGTGGGCATGGGAAGCAGATCCACGTTCGGTTACCCCTCAGCTCGAGGGGAAGCACCGGTCGCCAGATATTTGCGGTGCTCGCGCGGTGATCCCAACAACTGTGCTGTGGCGTGGGCGCGCTTGAAGAACAGATGCGCATCGTGCTCCCACGTGATGGCGATTCCACCGTGAAGCTGAACCATTTCTGCTGCGACGTGGGAAAAGGCCTCGCTGCACCACGACGATGCGATGGCCGCATGCCATCGGAGGTCAGGTGTCCGTTCCGCAGCCGCCCACGCCGCAGCCCAGGAGATCGACCGAGCTGTCTCCACCGCGACCAGCATGTCGGCACACCGATGCTTGAGCGACTGGAACGACGCCAGCGGACGCTCGAATTGAGTGCGGTCTTTCAGATAAGCAACGGTGCGGTCGAGCGCCGCCTGCGCTCCACCCACCTGCAGAGCAGTGACGGCGGTAGCTGCTGCGGCGTACAGATCGGGCAGTGATCCGTCGAACGTACCCAGTAGATCTCCACAGGCTTCCTCGAAATCGACGGTAGCGAATCGCAGGGTGGGATCGACACCGTGATTCGGACGACGAACGACACCGAGGCCGTCGGGACTCACGGCGAACAGTGCCGGGCCTTCTTCGGTGTTGGCTACGGCCAACAGGAGATCGGCCTCGATCCCGCCGATCACCAGAGTGGCAATTCCGTTCAGTCGCCACTGACCGTCGGCGAACCGCGCATCCACCCCGCTTCGGTCGATCTGCCATCGACCGTGGTCGTCGGCCCAGCACAACGCGCCTTGGGTGGAACCGTCGGACAGGGAAGGGAGGAGTCGCGCTCGGGCGGTCTCGTTCGCTGCGTACAACAGGGCTGTGATGCACAGGACGGCGGAACCGAGCAAGGGTGTGGGGGTCAAGCTGCGACCGAGCTCTTCCAATACGATGTGCGTCTCGAACGACGAGTACCCAACTCCGCCTTCGGCTTCGGGCACTGCCAGCCCGCAAACACCGACCTGATCGCACAGAATTGCCCACAGTGTCTCGTCGTACCCGGCGTTGGAGGAGTAGGCGTCGCGGAGGTCGGTCGACGATGATCGACGGGCTACCACGGTGCGCACGGTGTCGACCAGTGCGAGTTGTTCCTCTGTGAGTCCGAAGTGCATCGTCAGATCCTCTCGGTCAGTGCTGTCGTGATCCGGTCTCGGTGAACTGCGGTCGTGCCCCACGCCGTCACGAGTGCCTGGACGCGGAGAATCCACATGCTCACGTCCAACTCGGCCGTGTAGCCGACGGCCCCGTGCAACTGAAGTGCCGCGCGCGCGGCACGGTACGCGGCTCGGTTCGCGGCGATTTTTGCTGCGGACACATCGCGTGAGGACTGCGTCGATGAATCCGAAAGCTCGTGCGCAGCACCGATGATCAAGGGTCGAGCAAAGTCGAGTGCCACCCGAACATCGGCGAGGCAGTGTTTGACGGCCTGGTACCCACCGACTACCCGCCCGAATTGCTTGCGAGACGAAACGTACGCGACGGTCTCGTCCAAGAGGCGCTCACCCGCTCCGACGAGCATGCTCGCGCAGGCAAGTGTTCCCGAGTCGTAGGCCCTGGCTGCAACGGTGGACGGTAGCTCGAGGAGTGGTTCGGATGCGGCCTCGACGGTGAACAGGGTGCGTACCGGATCGATCGAACGCAGTCGTGCGGACGGGGTTCCCTCGTACAACCGAGTTCCGGCGGCGACGAAGGTGCGCGCGGCGACGTGCGCATCGAGTGCTCGGGTTGCACCTGGTTCGGTGATGCTCGCGCACAGGAGACCTTCGCCGATCGCCGTCGACAGGTCGGTCTCGATCGTGTCGGCAATGAGCATCGGTACGACGACGGCCGACTCGATCCACGGCCCTGGTGCTCCGTGGTACCCGAGTCGCTCGAATGCGGTGACCACGTCCAGATGTGTCCCGCCCACGCCACCCAGGTCCTCGTCGACGAGTAGTCCGGTGACGCCGGTATCCGCGAGCTTTTTCCACAGTTTCCAGCCGGGTCCCGTGTCCGATCGGCCCCACGCGCGCGCCGCTGCCACAGTATCGGAATCGCGGAGGAGTGCGTCCAGCGTGCGAGCGAAGTCGTCTTGCTCTACGGATCGAGAGAACTTCATGACTTCTTCCTCACGTCGATTTCTCGGGGAAGCCCGAGTATTCGTTCGGCGACAATATTTCTCTGAATTTCGTTGGTGCCGGCATAGATCGGACCAGCGAGCGAAAACAGGTAGTCGTCCGCCCACGCGCCACCGGCAGGGGCCGAGTCGCCCCTGAGCTCGGCGTCGGCACCCAGAAGTTCGAGAGCGCTCTCGTGCAGATCGATGTCCAGCTGCGACCAGAAGAGCTTGTTGATGCTGCCGTGTGCCCCGAGTTCCCTACCAGCGGAGAGGTTTTCGACGGTACCCCAGGTGTAGAGACGATAGGCTTGTGCTGCGACCCACGCATCGACCACTCCTGCAGAGGTCGAGGGGTCCGCGCCCTGCTCGTTCCACAGCCCTACCAATCGGTCGGCAGCGGCGCAGAACCGCCCCGGCGAGCGCAGCGACAGGCCTCGCTCGTTGCCCGCCGTACTCATGGCCACTCGCCACCCGTCGCCTACGCCGCCGAGTACGTCACGGTCCGGGACGAATACGTCGTCGAGAAAGATCTCGCCGAACCCGGCGTCTCCGTCGAGCTGATCGATGGGACGCACGGTCACACCGGTGGCATCGAGAGGGAACAGAAAGTACGTCAGACCATGATGGCGGTGCGCCTGCGGATCGGTGCGGAACAGCCCGAAGCCGCGGTCGGCCCACGGTGCTCTCGAACTCCACGTCTTCTGACCGTTCAGAACCCAGCCACCGCGTTCGTCGTCGCGGGCCGCTCGGCTGCGTATGGATGCGAGGTCACTGCCAGCTTCAGGTTCCGACCAGGCTTGCGCCCAGACTTCGGTTCCGTCCGTCATAGGCTTCAGGTATCGCTCCTGCTGGTCCGCAGTGCCGTGACCGAAGAGCACTGGCGCGAGAAGTGATATGCCGTTCTGCGAGATTCGAGTCGGAGCGCCGCTTCGGTAGTACTCCTCCTCGAAGATGACCCACTCGGTCAGGCTCGCGTCTCGGCCCCCGAGGTGCTTCGGCCAGGCAACCACGGACCACCGTGATCGGGCAAGAGCGCTCTCCCATTCGCGATGCGCGACTGCGCCCTCTGCGGTATCCATGGAGGGCAATCGACCGGGCGAGTTCTCGCTGAGCCAGTCACGTGCCTCCGCACGAAAAGCCAACTCGTCATCGGTGAATTCCTGGCTCATGCTCGACCGACGTTCGACTTGTTCGCCGCGGCCATCGTCCGCGCATCGAGACCGCCTAGAGAATCGACGTCGACCTCACCGTTGTGAGCGTGCGCGACGTGATGAAGTCCGAAGGCGGAGTCCATTCCGTTTCGCATCCCCATCTGGTCCTCGCATTGATTGACGGCCTTTTTGGTCAGGGCAAGTCCGAATCTCGGCATCGACGAAATGCGTTCTGCCATCGAGAAAGTGAAGTCTGCGAGCTCATCGCGAGGTACGACATGGTTGACCATGCCCAACCGCAAGGCGCGCTCGGCGTCGAATCTGTCGCCGGTGTACAGGAACTCCTTCGCCGCTCGCGGATTCATGACCCACGGATGTGCGAAGAACTCGACGCCTGGAATTCCCATGCGTACCACAGGATCAGAGAAGAACGCGTCGTGCGACGCAACGATGAAGTCGCACGACCACGCAAGCATGAGGCCACCGGCGATGCAGGCTCCCTGAACCATTGCGATCATCGGCTTCGGTATCTCCCTCCACCGCCGACACATTCCCAGATACACCTCGGACTCCCGCGCGATGCGCGAGTCTGCACCGAACTTGTCGGTGTGATCCCACATGATCACCGATGTGCGGTCGAACGACCGATCGATATCGCGGCCCGGCGTCCCGATGTCGTGACCGCCGCTGAAGTGTTTGCCGTTACCCGCCAGGACGATGACTTTGACGGTGTCGTCGTCGACGGCCCGAACGAATGCGGCATCGAGTGCGTACGTAACGGCGGAATTCTGGGCGTTGCTGTACTCGGGACGATTCAGAGTTACTACGGCGGTGCTTCCACGCACCTCGTAAAGAACCACGTCCTGCTCGTTCTGCTGTGTCATTGCCCCTCCGGATGCACGACGACGTCGACTGAAAAGCGTCTTCCGCGATAGTACCAAACAAGTGCTTGGTGGGGTAGGGTCGAACTGATCGGCCAACGTTCGTCGGTGGATTCGGTTCGAGGAGGAGCAATCAATGGACCTCAGGTTCTCTGCGGAGGACGAGGACTTTCGGGCAGAGACTCGACAGTGGCTCGCAGACAATCTTGTGGGGGAGTTCGCCGGTCTGAGAGGGCTCGGTGGGCCGGGCCGCGAGCACGAAGCGTTCTCCGAACGCCTCGAATGGAACCGCCATCTCGGTGCTGCGGGCTACTCCTGTCTCGGATGGCCGGTGCAGTTCGGCGGAGCAGGAGCGAGTCTCTCTCGCCAGATGATCTTCCACGAGGAGTACGCTCGCGCCGACGCGCCTGCGCGAGTGAATCACCTCGGTGAGGAACTGCTCGGGCCGACATTGATCGCCTGGGGCACGGACGAGCAGCGTGC
Organism: Rhodococcus sp. 3258; assembly: GCF_031456475.1. NCBI lineage: Bacteria > Bacillati > Actinomycetota > Actinomycetes > Mycobacteriales > Nocardiaceae > Rhodococcus > Rhodococcus sp. 3258. The sequence goes on along the minus strand of NZ_JAVDUT010000003.1, from coordinate 563,336 downwards.
GCGGTTTCTTCAGCCGATCATCAAGGTCGAAGAGCTGTGGTGTCAGGGATATTCGGAACCAGGAGCAGGTTCGGACCTCGCTGCGATTCGCACTCGCGCGCGTCTGGACGGCGACAAGTGGATCATCGACGGCCAGAAAGTGTGGACGTCGCTTGCCCACCATTCGGACTGGTGTTTCGTGGTTGCGCGCACCGACGCGGGATCGACTCGACACGCGGGGTTGTCCTACTTGTTAGTGCCTATGGATCAACCAGGAGTACAAGTACGGCCGATCAATCAACTCACGGGCACATCCGAATTCAACGAAGTCTTCTTCGACAGTGCAGTCACGGACGCGTCGATGGTCGTCGGAGACCCCGGTGCCGGCTGGGGCGTCGCGATGGGGACGCTCGGCTTCGAGCGCGGAGTGTCCACGGTCGGCCTTCAGGTCGGATTCGCGCGCGAACTCGAGGTCGTCACCGAGCGTGCTCGGGCGAACGGCACTATCGACGATCCTGACATTGCCGGCCGATTGACGCAGGCGCGGATAGGCCTGGAAGTCCTTCGAGTTCACGCACTACGCACCCTCAGTGCCTACGAGTCCGGATCCGTCGGGCCGGAGGCATCGGTCGCCAAACTGGTGTGGGCACGATGGCATCGTGAACTGGGTGAGATCGCGATGGACGTCATCGGCGGGCCTGCGCTGACAGTGGGCCCCGACTACGGGCTCGACGAATTGCAGACACTCTTTCTGTTCAGCCGTGCCGACACCATCTACGGCGGTTCGGACGAGGTTCAGCGAAACATCATTTCGGAGCGAGTGCTGGGAATGCCCAAGGAGCAACGACGGTGAAAAAGATCGAACAGTCAGCACCCGAATACGTTTCGGCGCATGGACTTCTGACCGACCGGACGGTGGTGGTGACTGCCGGTGCAGGAGCCGGAATCGGAGCTGCTGTCGTCCGCAGAGCCCTCGAAGAGGGGGCACGCGCGGTCGTCGTAGGAGATACGCACGAACGCCGGCTCGCCGAGGCGCATGCGGAATGGTCTGCCGAATTCGGGGCAGACAGGGTGTCGACCCGCGTCTGCGACGTGACGAAGGAAGCCGATGTCATCGCTCTGGTGGATGCGGCCGAGGAACACGGCGGAGTCGACGTCATGGTCAACAACGCCGGCCTGGGCGGATCGGTCTCGCTGCTCGAGATGACCGACGAGCAGTGGTCACTCGTCTTGGACGTGACGTTGACCGGCACTTTCCGTTGTGTGCGTGCGGCGAGCCGTCGAATGATCGCCAACGGCACGCGGGGCGTCATCGTCAACAACGCATCTGTCATCGGATGGCGCGCACAAGAGGAACAGGCCCACTACTCGGCAGCGAAGGCGGGCGTGATGGCGCTCACGCGGTCGGCCGCCATCGACGTTGCCGCGCACGGTATTCGAGTAAATGCTGTGTCGCCGAGTCTGGCGATGCATCCGTTTCTCGAAAAGGTCACCAGCCCGGATTTCCTCGAGGAACTCAAAGGGCGCGAGGCGTTCGGACGGGCAGCCCAACCGTGGGAGGTCGCAAACGTCATGGTCTTTCTCGCCAGTGATTATTCGTCGTACATGACCGGCGAAGTCGTATCCGTCAGTTCACAACATGCGTGACCGCACATTCCGCGTCGCGCAACACTATTCCAGGAGGACACGTGCCTGAGGCATACATCGTCGACGCCGTCCGCACACCGGTTGGGCGTAGGGGTGGCGGACTCGCGTCGGTACATTCGGCTGACCTCGGTGCCCACGTTCTCGGCGCACTCGTCGAGCGCAGTGGCGTCGACCCCGGTGCCGTGGACGACGTGATCATGGGATGTACCGACACTCTCGGCTCCCAGTCGGGCGACGTCGCCCGTACCGCATGGCTCGCGGCCGGTCTTCCCGAACATGTTCCAGGCGTGACCATCGACCGTCAATGCGGATCCAGCCAGCAGGCAGTGCATTTCGCTGCGCAGGGGGTGCTGTCCGGCACGGCTGATCTCATCGTGGCCGGCGGGGTTCAGAACATGTCGGCCATCCCGATCTCGTCGGCCATGATCGTCGGCAAGGAGTTCGGATTCAGCACGCCGTTCGCCGAGTCCGAAGGATGGGTCAAGCGGTACGGCGATCAGGAAGTATCGCAGTTTCGTGCTGCCGAGATGATTGCCGAGAAATGGGGAATTTCTCGGCAACGGATGGAAGAGTACGCCTTCGAGAGTCATCGACGCGCTGTTGCGGCCATGGACGGCGGCTACTTCGATCGCGAAATCGCCCCTATGGCCGGTATTGCCGTCGACGAGGGCCCGCGACGCGACACGACCCTCGACAAGATGGCCGGCCTACGTACTCTGACCGAGGGTGGCATCTTGACCGCGGCCATGGCGTCTCAGATCTCGGATGCCGCCAGCGCGTTGCTCATTGCATCCGAATCGGCAGTTGCAGAGCATGGTCTGACTCCACGGGCTCGCATCCATCACATGACCGTGTACGCCGACGACCCCGTATGGATGTTGACGGGGCCCATTCCGGCGACCGCCCGAGCGCTGGAGCGATCCGGCATGTCCATCGACGACATGGATCTGATCGAGATGAACGAGGCGTTCGCGTCGGTGGTACTGGCATGGGCGCAGGAGACGGGTGCCGATCTGGCCAAGGTCAACGTCAACGGTGGCGGCATTGCGCTCGGCCATCCCATCGGCGCCACGGGGACGCGCCTCATGACCACCCTGCTTCACGAGCTCGAACGTACTGGAGGGCGCTATGGACTCCAGACAATGTGTGAAGGCGGAGGGCAGGCAAACGTCACGATAATCGAACGCCTCGGATGACCGGTTCGGCGACCGCGACGATCGACGAGTGCTCAGGTCGTCAGCGGAAGCCCTCTGGACCATGATTCGAGATGGTCTGCTAGCACGGACGGGATCTCGACCGAGGACCCCTTCGGGGACACGGTGACGAGTGTGATTCGAGCTCGAGCGATTGCGGCACCGTCCGTGGCTCTTCGGAAGTCGAACTCCATGGTGAACGAACGACGTCCTACACGGCCGAGTCGAAGTGAGCAGTTCAGCCGGTCGAACAGCTGTGCTTGCGCGAGGTAGTCGCATTCGGTACGGCAGTTGACGGTCCAGAATCCATGATCGTCGGCGAGGCGGTCCTGGCGCAGGCCCTGCGCGAGAAACCACTCACTCTGTAGTCGTTCCATCCACGGGAACAGCGCCGCGAAGTACAGAATGCCTGCCGGGTCCGTGTCTGCGTAGGTGAGAACGAAGGACGAGCGGGCCAGAACGAACTGGTCACCGCTTTTTTGTTCGGTGCGGCCTGTGGACGGCCGAGCTCGGTGAGACTCCATTCGAATCCGATCTTGTGCGTTGTCTGCGGCGGCTCTCGGAGCGCTGATGTCTAATAAAGCTAGCACTTGCTTGGTAATATCGAGGTTGTCGAATGCTGAAAGGTGGACACCTAATGTCGATCGAAATCGACCTGTCCGGTCGGGTCGTAGTCGTGACGGGTGGTGGTCGTGGAGTCGGTGCGGGCATCGTGGACGTGTTCGTCGCAGCCGGTGCCTATGTCGAGATGTGTGGTCGATCCCAGCCGACCTCGGACGTTGCGATCGACAGCGACCGGACGAACATGACCCGCGTCGACGTCCGTGACCCGGACGCCGTGACGGCGTGGATCGACGAGATCGGACATCGACACGGACGTATCGACGTGGTGGTCAACAATGCAGGGGGTGCACCGTTCGCGAACTTCTCCGACGCCTCCACGCGCTACCTCGACAAGGTTCTCGCGCTGAACTTCACGTCTGCTGCGTACGTATGCCATTCCGCGGCAAAGATACTCGCTGCGACGCCGGGATCGTCGGTCGTCAACGTCACGTCCATATCCGCCCGTCGACCCAGCCCGGGTACGGCGGTGTACGGCGCAGCCAAGGCTGCGCTGGAATCCCTGACGCACAGCTTGGCTGTCGAGTGGGCACCGGATGTTCGTGTCAACGCCGTCAGCTGCGGGCTCGTCGCCACCGCTGGATCGGTCGAGCACTACGGCAGTCCAGATCAATACGCGCGAGTTGCCGCGACCATTCCCCGTGGGCAGTTGGCCTCGCCTGCGGAGATCGGGCAGGCCTGCGTTCTGTTGGCCTCACCGCTCGCCTCCCACGTCACCGGCGCAGTGCTGAACGTCGACGGTGGGGGCGAGTGGCCGGCCTTCCTGCAACACACCCCCAACGCCTGAACCGTGCCCGCCGCCGCTGGGCCCGACTCGACTCTCAGACCTTCTGCCGCAGTGTGCGTTTGAGGACCTTGCCGCTCGCGTTCCGAGGCAGGGACTCGACGACGACGAAATGCCGAGGGACCTTGAAATTGGCCAGGCGGACGCGGCACCATTGCTCGAGATCATTCTCGAAGACCGTGGTTCCGTGACGTGGCACGACGTAGGCGTAGGCAACGGTGCCGAGTCGCTCGTCGGCGATGCCTATCACCGCAGCTTCCGACACGTCAGGGTGCGCGGAGATCGCGTTCTCGACCTCCGCCGGGTAAACATTGAAGCCTCCGACTATGAACATGTCCTTCATGCGATCGGTGATCTTGAGGCATCCGTGTTCGTCGAGTCGTCCGATATCACCGGTATGCAACCAGCCGTCGGAATCGATTGCCGCAGCGGTAGCTTCGGGATCCTCGAAGTAGCCGACCATAACGGTCTCTCCGCGCAACCACACCTCCCCGTCCACCCCCGTGTCGACGTCGTTCGACGTGGAGTCGACGACCCGAATTTCGATCCCTTCGACGGGGCGACCGGTGGTCTCGGCTATGTGACGTGGATCGTCGTCCGGATGCGACTGGGTGGCGACCATGCACTCGGTGAGCCCGTATGCCTGTGCGGCGGTGTCGAATCCAAGCACGTCGCGCATCTTCTCGAAGAGGTCTCCTGGCACCGACGTGGCACCGGCCGTCGCGTAACGGAGTGACGACAGGTCGAACTCGGTGCGTTTGGGATGGTCGATCAACGTGAGAAAAATAGTCGGAGCACCTGGCATGACGGTGATCTTCTCGGTTTCGATCAATGCCATCACCGCGACCGGATCGAAGGTGAGGACGGGATAGATTGTACTGCCGCTCGTCAGGGCGGCCATGATTCCGGCCTTGTAGCCGAAACCGTGAAAAAACGGACTGACGATCGCGTATCGATCTCGAGGCGACAGACCGGCGCCGCGGGCCCAGGTTCGTCCTATCCGAAGCGTCTGAGCCTGAGTTGTCACTACTCCCTTGGGAGATCCGGTCGTTCCGGAGGTGAAGAGGATGTCGCTGACCGTGGACCCGTCGACTGCGGCGGCCAGATTATCGGCCTCGGTCAGGTAGGCATCGGCGGCGTTGGTGAATTCGCTCCACGGGACGGTATCCGGGTGACCGGAACCCATCATGTCGACGATGGCACGCAAATGTGGCAAACCGGGAACGATCGTTCCTGCGCCCTCGCCTGCGTCCTGCAGCATCGTCACGTAGTCGGTGTCGAGGAATCCATTGGCGACGACCAGCGCTGTTGCCCGTGAGCGCGCGAGAATCGAGTGCGCTTCGTAGCCTCGGTATCGGCTGTTGAGGGGGACGACCGACGCCCCGATTCGCTGAGCACCCAACAGGGCGACGATGAAATCGACCTTGTTCGGTGCCCATATCGCTACTCGGTCTCCCGCCTCGACGCCGATTCCGATGAAGCCTGCACCGGCCAGCCGCGTGGTCTCGTCGAGCTCCGAATAGTCGAGCCGGCGGTCTCCGTCGACGACGGCCAGGTTGTCACCGAAGAGCCGGGCACTCTCGGTCAGAAGGTAGGGAATGGTGTTCGTGTGCACTTGTCGGATCCTGTCGTCTTCGCTCGATCGAAAAGACCGCCTCGGTCTGCAGTGGTGCGGAGGTCCGCACCGACACGCGAATTCAGCTTGCTTTCACTTCACGGTCGCGAAGGTTCGTCGGGTCGATTACTTCTCGAATCAGCCGCAGTTCCTCCGGTTCGGGCAGTCGAGTGGGTTCGGCGTGTGAAATGTCGATGTCGAAACCGGTGTTGGCGCGAATCTCCTCCGCTGTCACCCCAGGATGAATCGACCGTACCTTCAGCGCGCCGTCGTCTCCATAGTCGAGTACCGCCAAGTTCGTCACCACCACACCGAGATCGTGAAAGCGAAGCGCAGTCCCCTCGAAGTCACGGGCTCTGTCGTTACCCACCCCCGATACGATATCGACCTGCTCCACGAACACCCGCGCGGTGTGTCGCGAAACCCAATAGTCCACTCGGTGATTGACAGTGTTGCCCGGTGCTCCGCGGACCCCGATGAGCTGACGCGTCGGCTTGCGCCAGTCTCCGATGGCGGAGATGTTCTGGTTGCCGAATCGGTCTATCTGGCTTGCGCCCATCATGCTCTGTCGACGGCCGGTGTTCAGAATTGCGAAGATCTTTCGAAACGGCACCCAGCTTTCGATCGTTCCTCCGCCGTGGCTTGCCGTCTTGCCCAACGGTGGCGGATCGCTCATGAAGAAGCACTCGCCGTCACTGAGCACCAGGTCGGGCTCGAACGTCAGTCGCGCCAGTCTGGCCGAGATGCTGGGTATGGTGCCCACGGCATGCGCGAGGATTTCGCCTGATCCGCGCCACTCGTCCGCACACGCCGTTACACAGATTTCGGCCCGCGTGATGTCGGTCGTCATGCCTTCTCCTTGTTCTCTGCTGCCTGTGCGAAATCCTCGACTGCTCGGTGATAACTGGCGTCGTCGCCATTCAAGAACCGCTCCTCGAACGCCTCCCACAGTTGGGGGCTGGATGCTGCAGCGGCATAGTGCTTCTGGAATTTCTCGTCCCGGCCGTAGTCGGGTTCGCAGGAGGTGAAATGAGCTCCTCGGGGTGCTTCGACGACGCCGGACACGAACATTCGGTCGATCAACAACGACTGCGGTGGTGCAGACGCCGTCAATTCTGGAGTGTCGACAATCTGTTCGACACTCATGATGCACTTGTCCGATGCCATGGCGATCAAGTCGTCGAAATAGGGGTCCGGGCCGAGGTATTGGCCGTTGCCCCGGTTGTCTCCGCGGTTGAGATGAATCAGTCCGAGGTCCATTCGGACACCGGGGACAGCGACGTAGTGCTCCGCGTCGTCATAGGGGGACACGACGGTGCGGAGGTGGGGGTTCATCGTCATGACGTCGCTGGCCAACCCTGCGCGTGTCGGGAGGAACGACATTCGGCTTGCCCCCGCTCGAATTGCGGTGACGAACATGCCCTCGTCGTATTCGGTGATCTCTATGGAACCCGACTCACGTGCTGCGCTGAAATGCGGATCCATGGCAATGCTGTCCAGCGACACGAATCCGTACACCACCCGAGCGACCTTTCCGGCGGCACACAGCAGTCCGACGTCCGGTCCACCGAAGGTCACGACGGTCAGATCCGTTGCGTCCGAACGTAGTATTTCGCGTACCAGCGCCATGGGCTTTCTGCGCGATCCCCAGCCTCCGATTCCGATGGTCATGCCCGACCGAACGTGTCCGGAGACATCACTGAGCTGCATCGACTTGTCTGACATTCGACTCCTTACCGAAAGCTTGTTTGATACTGCTTCTTGCGCGAGTTCACCATCTGCTTCGATCGACTCGACCCCTCCTGCCACGGACGCCGACCGACGCTCCGATCAGGTGCGATCAGGTGCGACCAGTGACGACGCTCGATTCAACCGACGGTTGGCTTCGTCGACAATGGAGGTCACGACCTCGTCACAACTGGGCAGGCTGTCGATGAGACCGACCACCTGGCCGGACGCGAGCATGCCGGCTGATGTGTCTCCGTCCACGAGACCCGCCTTGAGTAGCATCGGAGTATTCGCCGCCTGGGTCATCTGTGACCAGGTGCGGTCGCTCGCGTTCTTCATCCTGCGCCCGTCGAGTAACAGGCTGCTCCATGACGTGTTGCTCATCTTCTTGAATTCGATGGTGCGCTTGGCGGTTCCGACGACGCGATGCACCAATCGTTCGGATTCGAGATCGTTCACGTAATGCGTTCGCAGCAGTCGATGCGGCATGCCGTCGGCCTTGCGGGTTACGACGGTGCCATCCAGGCCGAACGTCAGGTACTGCTCCTTGATGGACTGAGGAACAGCGCTGTCGCTCGTCAGGAGGAACCGTGTGCCCATTCCGACGCCGGCCGCACCGTACGCCAGTGCCGCGGCGAGGCCGCGGCCGTCGTAGAAGCCGCCTCCGGCAACAACGGGAATGTCGACTGCGTCGAGCACGGAGGGCAGTAGCAGCGTGGTGGGGACTGCCCCGGTGTGGCCTCCTCCTTCGCCGCCTTGAATCATGACCAGATCGGCACCCCAGGCGGCAACCTTCTCCGCATGACGCGCGGCACCGATCGACGGCATCACCACGATGCCGTGGTCTTTCAGTCGCGAGATGAGATCCTTCTTGGGAGCCAATGCAAAGGACGCGAGTCGAACACCGTGGTCGATCAGAAGCCGAGCGCGTTCCCCAGCATCGCTCGCGTCGGCACGAAGGTTCACCCCGAACGGGTTCCGAGTTCGCGACTTCACCTCGATGATCGCCCTCTCCAATTCTTCCAGGCTCATCGTGGCCGATGCGAGAATGCCGAGAGCGCCTGCTTCTGCGGTGGCGGAGACCAGACGCGGTCCGGCTACCCAGCCCATCCCGGTCTGGACAATCGGATGCTCGATACCGACGAGATCGGTGAGGGGGGTGCGAATGCGCGCGGTCGTGGCCACAATTCTCCTTGAGGGTTGCGCTGGAACGAGATTCGAGAGGACTCAGGTCGTGAGATTCGATCCGCTGTTCACGAACTCGTCACGGTGTTCGTCGGCCACTCCCGCCAGGCTCAACTCGAAAGTGAATCCCTGCTCGAAGCGGTAGCTTCTGTTGACGTCGATGGGATCGATCCCGTTCAGTGCGGCCTTCGCCGCTCGTAGAACTCGGGGGTCTTTGGCAGCGACCTCCGAAGCGAGAGCCATTGCGGCGTCGGTCAATTGCGCAGGCGGGACAACCTCGAGAACCGAACCGTGACCGACCAGGTCGGCCGCCGGAATCGTTCTGCTCGTGAAATACAACGTACGCATCAGATGTTGCGGAACCAACCGAGACAGATGAGTTGCGGCACCGAGTGCACCCCGATCCACCTCGGGCACACCGAAGTACGCATCGTCGGCCGCGATGATCGTGTCGCAGTTGCCCACCAGGCCGACTCCGCCGCCGAGGCAGAAGCCGTTCACGGCCGCAATGACCGGCACCTCGCATTCGTAGATCGCCTTGAATGCCTCGTAGCAACCGCGGTTGGCACCCACCAGTGCGTCGAATCCGGTAGACCGTTGCATCTCTTTGATGTCGACGCCCGCGTTGAAGCCGCGTCCTTCGGCTCGCAAGAGTACGACTCGTATCTGGGGGTCTGTGCCCGCGTTCTTCATCGCGTCTGCGACTGCAAACCATCCCGCGACGGGAAGGGCGTTGACGGGCGGGTAATTCATGGTGACGACGGCAATCTTGCCGTCTACGACAACAGTCGACACACTCATATCGGTTCCTAACCTAGCGATTGCTTGGTATCGTAACAGCAGCAGGTCATCGGTGGTCAACCGAATACGAATGCACCGTGCATTCGATGCAAGCACAGTCGACGAAAAGGAACATGGGATGTCGAATCTTCTCGACGGACGCGTGGCGATCGTGACGGGGGCCGGCCGCGGTCTCGGACGTGAGCACGCACTCGAACTCGCCCGACTCGGAGCGTCGTTGGTGGTCAACGACTTCGGAGTGACGTTGTCCGGCGACGGTTCTGGGGATACGCCGGCAGAAGAGGTCGTCTCGGCAATCACCGCCTCCGGGGGAAAGGCAGTTGTCAATACGGCCGACGTCGCAGATTTCGATGCGGCCGAGGGGCTTGTTCGTCAGGCGATCGACACGTTCGGACATCTGGACGTCCTGGTCAACAATGCCGGGTTCGTGCGTGACCGGATGTTGGTCAACACCAGTGAAGAAGAATGGGACTCGGTGATCAGAGTTCACTTGAAGGGGCATTTCGCCCCGCTGCGCCACGCAGCCGCCTACTGGCGTGCCGAGTCCAAGGCGGGCCGCACGCGGGCGGCGCGCGTGATCAACACCTCGTCGGGGGCGGGACTGCAGGGTTCGGTCGGGCAGGCCACGTATTCGGCCGCCAAGGCAGGTATCGCCGCCCTCACGATCGTTGCCGCAGAGGAGCTTCGGCCGTACGGCGTGACGGTGAACGCCATCGCACCGTCAGCCCGTACCCGGATGACGGAGGGACCGTTCGCGGAGACGATGGCCGCGCCCACCGATGGATTCGACGTGATGGACCCCGCGAACGTATCTCCTGTCGTTGCGTGGTTGGCCAGTGCGGACAGTGCGGATGTGACCGGTCGCGTCGTGGAGATCGAAGGTGGTTGCCTCACTGTGGAAGAGGGGTGGGTGCACGGTCCCTCGGTCGACCTGGCGAGGCGCTGGGATGCGAGAGAAGTCGGCGAGGCGATGCGTGGATTGTTGGGTGAAGCGCGCTGCCCCGAGGCCGTATACGGTGCCCGGTCATGACGGATGTCGACGCATCCGAGTGGGTCGGGCGTGAACTCGGCAGTCGAGACGTCACGTGGGATGAGCGCGACGCAATTCTCTTCGCGCTGTCTGTCGGTGCCCGTTCCGATCAACTCGACCTCGTGTTCGAGAAGAACCTGAGGGTGTTGCCGACGTTCGGGCTCACCCTGGCACAGTGGGCTCCCGACGTCCTCGGCGCTGCAGGGGCTTTCGACGTCCGGACAGCGTTGCATGGATCTCAACGGATGAGTGTGCACTCACCCCTGCCGTCGTCAGGTGGCGCGAGGTTGAATGCACGCGTCTCGGCGGTGTGGGACAAGGGACGCGCCGCGGTTTTCGATGTCTCGGTCGAGTGTGAGTACTTCACTGCTACGTGGTCCATTTTCGCGCCTGGGCAGGGCGGGTTCGGAGGGGCGCGCGGAGACTCGTCGCCGGTGCTCGACCGGGGAGTGCCCGATGCCGTGCGACCGATGCCGCTTGCCGCGAACAGTGCACTGCTGTACAGACTTTCGGGCGATCTGCACCACATCCACGTCGATCCGGAGGCGGCGCGGGGAATCGGCCAGCCACGGCCGATTCTGCACGGACTCGCGACGTTGTCGACGGCGACACTCGTTCTGGCCGACATCGCGGGCGTGCATCCGTGTGACCTGGCCGAACTGGACGGACGCTTCACGTCGGCGGTGTACCCCGGCGAAACGGTCGACGTGCTCCGGTGGTCGGACGGTGCTTACGTGGTGCAGACCGAGCGAGGGGTGGCGATTCAGGGCGGGCGGGCCCTCTTCAGGGCACTGTGATCGATTGATCCCGTTCAGCGGCCTCCGCTGTTTCGGTGTGGTTGCACCGGCTCGATGATGAAGGCGTCGAGCGCGGTACCCAGGCTCCGTATGCAATTAGGTCGAGGAGATTCGAGAAATGTTCGATTCCAAGGGGCGGGTTGCTCTGGTAACCGGGGCCGGCCAGAGTGTCGGTGCGGGTATTGCAACGGTGCTCGCTCGTCAGGGTGCCGCCGTCATCGTGAACGACTTGCACCGAGATCGCGCGGAGAAGGTGGTCGCAGCGATCGCCGACGAGGGCGGACGGGCCATCGCGTCCGCATTCGACGTCACGGACCTCGACGACGTCATTCGTCACGTGAACGCAGCCGTTGCGGAGCTCGGCCATCATGTGGACATTTTGGTCAATAACGCCGGCATCGCCGAAGCTCGCGTGAATTCACCGTTCCGGCACCTGACCTCGGATCAGTGGCGGGCACCGATCGATCTCAACATATACGGCGCACTGAACTGTACGAAGGCAGTTCTCGACCGCATGTGCGATGCCGGTTGGGGACGCATAGTCCAGATCTCTTCAGGGTCCGCCCGTACCGGTCAAAACATCGGTGTATCCATGTACGCCACGGGCAAGAGCGGTGTGGACGGTTTCATCAGACATCTCGCTGCGGAAACCGGGCAGTTCGGTGTCACTGCGAACATCCTCGCTCTCGGCCACCAGAAGAATCTCGAACAGAAGATGAGTCGAGAGATGATTCGGGACATCCTGGCGACGATTCCCATCGGCCGGTTGGGTGACCCGATCGAAGTGGGGGCCGCGTGTGCCTATCTGGCTTCGGAGGAATCTGGCGGGATGACCGGCCAAACAATTGAATTCAACGGTGGGTCCCAGATGAGATGAGCAATCCGAACCCTGGTGCAGGCATACGCTCAGTCCGCTCACCGGGATCGCACATTCCCAGTCGCGGCTGGGGTTTCTATCGTGGCGAATCTGACTACTGGCTCGTGTGCCGTGTCGTGATCGAGAGGTTTCAAAGATGAGTGTTGACGTCGATGTGGTCGTCGTGGGTGGCGGTATAGCGGGTATTTACGCAATCCATGCACTTCGTAAGGCCGAGTTCACAGTTCAGGGAATCGAAGCGGCTGGAGGGGTGGGTGGTACCTGGTACCACAATCGCTACCCCGGAGCGCGGTGCGACATCGAAAGCTTGGACTACTCGTACTCGTTTTCGACAGAGCTGCAAAGCGATTGGGAATGGAGCGAGAGGTACGCGACCCAGCCCGAAATACTGCGTTATCTGGAACATGTCGTCGAGCGGTTCGACATCGCCAGACATATTCGGTTCTCGACTCGAGTCGTGTCTGCGGAGTTCGACGATGCAACGAATACGTGGTCTGTAACGACAGACGGCGGCGACGTGATCGTCTCGCGCTTCTGCCTCTTTGCCACCGGGTGTCTGTCGGCTACGAACATGCCGTCGATCGAGGGTCGCGACGATTTCGCGGGGGAGTCCTACCACACCGGAGAGTGGCCGCACGGCGGGGTCGATTTCACGGGCAAGAGAGTCGGAGTGATCGGTACCGGATCTTCTGGAATTCAATCGATCCCGCTGATCGCCGAAGACGCCGAAACAGTGTATGTCTTTCAGCGCAGCGCGAACTACTCGATTCCCGCAGGTAATCGTCCGTTGGGCGAGCGCGACCGGAGACCGTCGCAGGGGGACTACGCCGAACGGCGCCGGCTGTCCTGGGAGAGCGGCGGCGGATCACCGTTCGTGCCCAACCCGCACAGGGCCATGGAGGTCGACGCCGCGGAGCGGACACGGATCTACGAGGAATGGTGGACTCGTGGCGGCGTTCTGTTCAGCAAAGCCTTCCCGGATCAGATGGTCGACCCCGACGCCAACGCGACCGCACGCGACTTCGCCGAGGCCAAGATCAGGACGCTCGTCGACGATCCTGCAATCGCCGAACAGCTGATTCCCACCGACCATCCGATCGGCACGAAGCGCATTGTCACAGACGACGGCTACTACGAGACGTTCAACCGAACCAACGTGAACCTCGTGAACCTTCGGAACGAACCGATCGAGACGATCCAGAAGTCCGGCGTACGGACCACTTCCAGACTGTACGAACTCGACATCCTGGTCTATGCGACAGGCTTCGACGCGATGACAGGTGCGCTGAGCAAGATCGATATCCGCGGCCGCGGCGGGCGCAGCCTCAGGGAGGAGTGGGCAGCAGGACCACTGACGTATCTCGGCCTCGGTGTTCATGGTTTCCCGAATATGTTCGTCATCACCGGCCCGGGCAGCCCGAGTGTGTTGTCCAATATGGTGCTGGCCTCCGAACAACACCTCAACTGGGTAGTGGACTGCCTGACGCACATGAGAATCAGCGGCATCGTGGCGATCGAAGCCGACGCCTCCGCGGTGGAGACCTGGGTCGAGGAATGTAACCGTCTGGCCAACGGCACTCTGTTCCCGCAGGCCAACTCGTGGTACATGGGAGCGAACATTCCAGGCAAGCCGCGCGTGTTCATGCCGTACATCGGCGGTTTCGCAGCGTACGGTCGCAGACTTGCCGAAGTTGCGGCCGGCGGCTACGACGGCTTCACGTTCGCACGATCCGAGACCCGCGCGACCACGGATTCGGTGGCGTGATGGAACAGGACGGCCAGAACGATTCACTCGAACGCGGGATATCCATCGCGCCGGACGTCGCGGCGGTGCTCGATGCGCTCGACAAGGGGTTTCCCGACGTCACCAGCATCCCAGTTGCCGAACTGCGGGAATTGATTCGCAGCCGTCGGGCACCGTTGACCCGGTTGCCGGACATGCGGTCGGTGAACGACATCGAGATCGCCGGCCTCGGTGGCCCCCTTGCGCTCCGGGTCTACCGGCCTCGATCGGACGCCGACGCTCTGCCCGTGGTCGTCTTCGCACACGGAGGCGGGTTCGTCTTCTGCGATCTGGACAGCCACGACGAGTTCTGTCGGTCCATGGCGCAGGGCGTCGGTGCCGTGGTCGTGTCCGTCGACTATCGGTTGGCACCCGAGAATCCGGCTCCCGCTGCGCATGACGACCTGTACACCGCTCTGGCATGGGCGTCCGTCGAGATCGGCGAATACGGTGGAGACGCAACGCGTATCGCTCTTGCGGGTGACAGCGCAGGCGGTAATCTGACGGCAACCGTGGCCATCGCAGCACGGGACCGCAGCGGCCCACGTCCAGTCGCTCAGGTCATGATGTATCCGGTGATCGACGACGATTTCGATACCGATTCCTACCGGCAGTTCGGCAGCGGCTTCTACAACACGACGTCCGCTATGAAGTGGTACTGGCAGCAGTATGCCCCGTCTGGAACCGACGACCCACGTGTGATTCCGACCCGCTCAGCGTCTCTGCGGGATTTGCCACCTGCGGTCGTGATCACTGCGCAATTGGACCCCCCGTGCTCCTCGGGCGACGACTATGCGCAGCAACTGCGTGCGGCGGGTAACGAAGTTCGGCACCGCAGGTTCGACGGACTGTTCCATGGGTTTCTCACGGTGCCCTCGCTGGCGCGAACTTTGACTGCACGGCAAGAGATTTGGGCCATGATGCGCGAGTTCTTGGGCTGAGTGGCGGCTGCGTTTCCCGGCCCGCGGGCAGGGTGGAGAACGTGTCCCGCTCTGCGGGAATGTGTCGTCTCACCCGTCGGCGGCAGTGAGATGCTGATCACACCAGCGGCCAGCTCGACACAATGTCGGCCGACACGATGAGGAGAACCATCAATGGCTTCGACGGCAATGGCTTCCGAGGATTACCGCGTCATCGAGAAGGGCGCCCCACCCGAGCGCTTCGCCCGCGGATGGCATTGCCTCGGTCTACTGCGCGACTTCCGCGACGGCAAGCCGCATCAGATTTCCGCCTTCGGCACCGAGCTCGTAGTGTTCCAGGGCGAGAGCGGAACGATCAGTGTCCTCAATGCATTCTGCCCGCATATGGGAGGCAATCTCGCCCGCGGGACAGTGAAGGGCGACAGCATTGCCTGCCCATTTCACGATTGGCGGTGGAATGGGAAAGGCAAGTGCACCGATATCCCGTACGCGCGCCGGGTACCGCCGCTCGCGCGCACCAAATCGTGGCCGACGCTCGAGCGTAACGGGCAGCTGTACGTGTGGCACGATCCGCAGGGTTCCCAGCCCACAGAAGAAATCAGCATCCCGTTGATCGAAGAATACGGAAACCCCGAGTGGACCGATTGGACCTGGAAGACCGTTCTTGTCGAAGGCGCGAACTGCCGCGAGCTGGTCGACAACGTCGTCGACATGGCCCACTTTTTCTATGTGCATTACGGGATGCCCCAGTATTTTCACAATGTCTTCGAGGGACACGTGGCAACTCAGGTCATGCGAAGCAGGCCTCGCGCCGATGCTGTGGACGCGTCGATCGGAAGCAGCTACGACAATGAAAGCCAGTCGGACGCATCTTATTTCGGACCCGCATACATGATCGACAAGTTGTGGACCGGAGACTTGTCGGGTGACCACAATATCGTGTTGATCAACTGCCATTACCCGATTTCGTCGACGTCGTTTCTCCTGCAGTACGGGGTCATTGCGAAGAAGCCTGACAATGTTCCACCGGAGGTCGGCGACCAGATCGCCGACGCCGTCGCTGCCGGTGTAGCCATTGGTTTCGAGCAAGACGTCGAAATTTGGAAGAACAAGTCGCGTATCGACAATCCGTTATTGTCCGAAGAAGACGGCCCTGTCTATCAACTTCGTAGGTGGTACAACCAGTTCTACGTCGATATCGAGAATGTCGAACCTGACATGGTGAATCGCTTCGAATACGAAATCGACACCGAGCGAGCGAACAAGAGTTGGCAGGCCGAAGTCGACGCAAACGTCGCCGCCGGTCGAAGTGCCATTGCGGTCTCGTAGCAGCCACTCAGCCACAGCCCAAGGAGTATCAGATGAGCCACGAAGTTCTCGACAACATCATTGCCATGGCGGACGATCTGCGTTCACGCGCAGACGAGGCCGAGTCGCTCGGCCGGCTCCCCGACGACATGGCCAAAGGAATCCGGCACGCCGGAACCATGCGTCTGCTGGCTCGAAAGGAGTACGGCGGTTACGAGGCGCATCCGAGTGTCTTCGCCGAGGTCGTGATGAAGACCGGCAGCATCTACGGGTCCGCCGGATGGGTGTCGGGAATCGTCGGAGTACACCCATGGCAGCTTGCTTTCGCCGACCCCAAGGTGCAGGAAGAGGTACTCGGTAGCGATTCCGACACCTGGCAGGCGTCACCGTACATGCCGGGAGGTCTCGCAATGCCGGTCGAGGGTGGCTACATGCTCTCGGGTAGATGGCAATTCTCGTCGGGAACAGATCACTGCGACTGGATATTTCTGGGTGCCATGGTCGGGGACAAGAACGGAATGGTCATGCCGCCGCAGTCTTTGCACGTTATTCTGCCGCGCGCCGACTACTCCATCGTGGAGGACAGCTGGGACGTCGTCGGGCTGCGGGGTACCGGCAGCAAGGACATCGTGGTCACCGACCAGTTCATTCCGGACTATCGGGTGATGGACGGTGCCAAAGTCATCGAGGGAACGGCGGCCCAGGAGTACGGCGTAACCGAGACGCTCTACAAGATGCCGTGGTCGACAATGTTTCCGCTGGGAATCACCGCGGCGACCATCGGCATCGCAGAGGGAGTTCTCGCGGCAGGTGTCGCGTATCAGCGCGAGCGCGTGGGCGCGACCGGTACCGCGATCAAGGACGACCCCTACACATTGCACGCTCTCGGTGAAGCCGCAGCGGAGATCGATGCGTCCCGGCAGCAGTTGCTGATGAACGTCGAACGGATGTGGGACGCAGTCGACGCCGGCCGGACGATCACTTTCGAGCAGCGAGCCGAGGCTCGTCGAAATCAGACACGCGCAGCGTGGCGCGCGGTGCGCGCCGCCGACGAGATTTTCGACCGATCGGGAGGCAACGCGCTTCGGATGGACAACCCACTGCAGCGTTTCTGGCGTGATGCCCATGCGGGCTTGCACCATGCGATACACGTTTCGAGCATCCCGTACCACTCGTCGGCGCTGAGCTCGTTGGGAGCCGATCCGCAGGGTGCCCTCAGGATCATGATCTGAAGACAATCCGAATATGCACGTCGATTTTCCAGAACCATACAAATTATGCGAGGTGTCATGAGCGAGATCAAAGGCCTGGGCTACGTTCGGGTGGACGCAACCGATCTGGAGCGTTGGCGTGAGCTGGCGTTCGAGGTGTTGGGATTCGGTGAGGGAACCGGGCCGGAGGAAGGTGCTTTGCATCTTCGGGTCGACGAGCGCGCTTCACGACTGGTAGTCGTGCCAGCGGCAGTGGATCGAGTCACGGCGGTGGGGTGGGAGGTGCGCGACCAGCGCGCGTTGGCCGCCCTCCGCGAAAAGCTCGAGCGTGCAGGGCATGTCGTCAAACCGATGTCCGTCGAGGAGGCAGACGCTCGACGCGTCGAGGAGGCGTTCGTCATGGACGATCCGGGTGGCACGCCGCTCGAGTTCTTCCACGGCCCCCTTCTCGACCACACGCCTGTCGCGAACAAGTACGCGGACAAGTTCGTCACCGGCGATCAGGGCCTCGGGCACGTGGTAGTTCCGTCGGCCAATTTCGACGAAACCTACAAGTTCTATACCGAGACCCTCGGCTTCCTGCCCCGCGGTGCGATGCGTATGCCGGGACCGCCGGATGCGGGCCCGCAGCGTATTCGCTTCCTCGGTGTCAACCAACGCCATCACAGCTTGGCGCTGATGCCCGTTCCCGAGGGCCGAGATCCGGGTCTTGTCCACATCATGGTCGAGGTCGAGAAGCTCGACACCGTGGGCCGGGCTCTGGACGAAGTGGTGAAACGTGACTTCCCGGTTTCGTCCACCCTGGGCCGGCACACGAACGACAAGATGATCTCGTTCTACGTGCAGGTTCCGGGAGGTTGGGACATCGAGTTCGGCACCGAGGGCCAATTGGTGGACGAGTCGTTCTACACCTCCGAAGAGATCACGGCAGACAGCTACTGGGGTCACGAGTGGGCCTGGGCGAAGCAGATGAAGGCAGAAATGGAAGCACAGGCCGCAGCCGAAGCATCGGCGTAGGCGGCTACTGAACTCGATGAACCCCGTTCGGACCGTCACCGGTTCGAGCGGGGTTTCTCTCGTCTGCCCTACAACATTGGAGTCATCATCGACAACGCAGGTGTTCCAGATGTGTTTTCCCGATCCGCACTCGGTCCGGTAGAACTGAAGAACAGAACGATCAAGGCGGCGACCTACGAGAACATGGCCAGAAACGGCCTGGTTACCCAGTCGCTCATCGACTTTCACGTAGCCCACGCAAGGGGTGGGGTTGCCATGACCACCGTGGCCTACTGTGCCGTGGCACCGGACGGTCGAACCGACGGCAACCAAATCGTGTGGCGCGACGAGGCCAGGGCCGGCTTGCGACGATTGACCGACGCCGTCCATGATGCCGGTGCGGCCGTCTCCGCACAGATCGGCCACTCGGGTCCCGTCAACAACTCATCGGAGACCGGAACCCGGGCCATCGCGCCGAGCCGCCACTTCAACAAGCAGTTCATGCGCGTCGTCGGCCCGGCCGGACGGAACGACATCGACCGTGTCGTGGCAGCACATGCAGATGCCGCGAGAATGGCGGTGGATACCGGATTCGATGCTGTAGAAGTACATCTCGGGCACAACTACCTGGCGAGCTCATTTCTGAGCCCGAAACTCAACCGTCGTACCGACAACTACGGTGGTTCCCTCCGAAACCGTGCACGGCTTGCTCTGAGGATCCTCGATGCCGTCCGCGAAGCGGCAGGAGACCGCCTCGCGGTCATCACCAAGCTCAACATGGACGACGGTGTGCCCGGAGGGTTCTGGATCGACGAGGCGTGTCAGGTCGCGCAATGGATCGAGGAGGCTGGAACAGTGGACGCGTTGGAGATGACCGCAGGGAGCTCGCTTCTCAACCCTATGTACATGTTCAAAGGTGACTCGCCGATCGCCGAGTTCGCCGCGATGATGAAGGAGCCTCTTCGCACCGGTATCAAACTGGTCGGAAAGCACGTACTTCGCGAATATCCCTACTACGACGGCTATCTGCTCGAAGATGCACTGCAAATTCGCTCTGCGGTGAACTTACCGATGATTCTGTTGGGCGGTGTGACCGACAGAAGAACCATGGACCGAGCGATGGCCGAGGGTTTTCAGTACGTAGCTATGGGTCGTGCGTTGTTGCGTGAGCCTGATCTGATCAACCGAATCGAAGCCGATGCCTCGACCCGCTCGCTGTGTAACCACAACAACAAATGCATGACGACAATCTTCACCGGGACAAGATGTGTTCTGGTGCCGCAGAGTGCTGACCCCGTCGATGGATCCGACGCCTCGGCGTAGTAATACCCAATAGGATCGGCGCGCTATTTGTCGAAACAAAGCCCCCAGGGGCCGATCCGCAGCCCTTTCACTCTCGGGTTGTCCACCGAGAGATGGGGTTACGGCTTCGAGACGGTGCCGAATTCGTCGCGAAGTGTGCGCTTGAGGATTTTACCGCTCGGATTCTTGGGTAAGTCGTCGACGATATGTACGATTTTGGGGATCTTGTAACCCGCCAGGCGAGTTCGGCAGAACTCGATCACCATGGAGTCGGTGAGATGGCGTCCTGCGCGAGGAACCACCGCGGCAGCGACGGCTTCGATCCAGCGAGGGTGAGCGATCCCGAACACGGCAGCCTCGGCGATGGCGTCCATCTGATAAAGAACTTCTTCGACCTCGCGGGTCGCTACGTTCTCTCCTCCCGACTTGATCATGTCTTTCTTGCGGTCGACGACGTACAGGTAACCGTCCGAATCCAGGTATCCGAGGTCTCCGGAGTGAAACCAGCCTCCGCTGAAGGCTTCGGCGGTCTTCTCCGGTGCACGAAAGTAGCCGGAGGTGGCCTGCGGGCTACGGTGCACGATCTCGCCTACCTCACCGGAGGGGAGTGGGCGATCGCGTTCGTCGACGACGGCTGTTTCCACATTGAGGGCGGGACGGCCTGCTGAACCGGCGTGAGATACCTGGTCGGCTGGGCCGAGGACCGTTGCAACAGAGGCCATCTCCGTTTGCCCGTACAAGTTCCACAGTGAAACGTCGGGCAGCCGCCTGGTCATTTCGGCCAGGATCTCGACCGGCATCGGTGACGCACCGTAATACCCCTTGCGGAGCGAGGACAGGTCGGTGCGATCGAACAACGGTGAACGAAGGAGGTCGATCCACACGGTGGGAGGACCGAACAAATTGGTGACGCGTTCGGATTCGATGGTGCGCAGCAGCACTTCGGTGTCGGGCCCGTCGAGAATGATGCTCGTGGCACCCAGATAGATGTCGGTGCTCAGGAAGTTGTCCAGCTGAGCGCAGTGGTACAGCGGCAGGGCGTGAACTTCGACGTCCTCCGCGTTCATTTCTCCACTGACGATGCAGCTCATGTACTGCCACATCAGCGAGCGGGACGACAGCACCGCACCTTTGGGGCGTGACTCGGTACCGCTTGTGTACATCAACCGAATCGGATCGTCGTCGTCGACAGTCACGTCGGGTACAGTGCCGAGAGCGTTCATCCAGTCTTCGACCGCCGACCAACCCGGGTTCGAGTCACTGCCTGCGATCGTCGCGCACAGTCGCACGCGGCCCTCGGACAACCCCAGAGCGCGGGCGGCCACATCGGTGAGTCCCTGTCCGGCAACGAAAGCAGTCGCCTCGCTGTGATCGAGAATGTAAGCGATCTCGTTGTCGTTGAGCTTGAAATTGATCGGAACGCACACCATTCCGATCCGTGCGGTCGCGAACGTCAGAACAGGGAACTGCCAACAATTGCGACTCAGCAGTGCGAGCGTATCGCCCTTACCGAACCCCTCGTGTGTGAGTGCAGCTGCAACGCGATCTATCAGCTCGTCGAACTCCGCGAAGGTCAGCCTGGTGTCACCGTCGACGATCGCCGTCTTGTGTGGAAGCCGCCGTGCGGTTCTGCGGGGGATGTCTCCGACCGACTGCTGTCGGGCTCGACGTACCGTCGACATCGTGTCCTCCTCAGGCCGGCGCATGGGAACCCGTCAGCGACGACGTGCGTCGGTGGGCGAATGTTCGGGCGGCATCGGCGGTGATCCGATCGATGGCCTCTGCACAGGATGCCACCTCGTCGATCGAAGTGTGCGATCGACGAGCCCACAGCATTTCGTCTCCCTTGTCGCCGCCGAAGAGAACAGGGGCGCGACGACGAGTTTCGGACGGACGGTGTGCGACATCTTCGACACTGGCACCGTCGCGAGCAGTGCTGAACCTCCGCGCTCCTGCGTTGGCGACCGCAACAATCAGGTCTGTCGAACCCACTCCGGTCACCTCGCCACAGACGCTGGGGTGGTCGATGCCGGAGAAGCGGGTGAACTCCGTGGTGATCGTGATGCCGGCACTCCTGTCTCGGGTGGTCATCGCCCGGTGAACACCGGTGCGCGCTTGTTGCGGAACGCATTCAGTGCCTCGGTCATGTCGCTCGTACGGGTGGCGAGCACTTGATTGCGATTCTCGACCGACAGAGCTGATTCCAACGACGGCGCTGTGGCATTGACCCGAAGAACCTCCTTGGTCAGTCTCATCCCGATCGGACTGTTCGCACAGATGTCGAGTGCGATGTCCAGGGCTCGGCCGAGCAATTCCTCGGGTTCGACCAGGCTTGTCACCAACCCGATGCGATGCGCGTGGTGTGCGTCGACGAAGCTTCCGGTCAGCAGAATCTCGGTGGCGGGTCCGGTGCCGATGATGCGAGGCAAGAGGTACGAGCTGCCCACATCTCCGCCGGACAGGCCGACTTTGACGAACGCTGCATTGAAGCGAGCAGCTGACGAAGCGATGCGGATGTCGGCAGCAAGGGCCAACCCCATCCCGGCCCCGGCGGCCGCACCGTTGACTGCTGCGATGACCGGTGTAGCCATGGTGTGGAATCCGGTTACCGATGCAGCCCAATGAGTTTGGCCGACAAGCATCTCTTCGGCCGACATCGTCGACAGTTCGGCCACGTGGTCGAGATCGAGGCCGGCGCAGAACGCGCGCCCGGCTCCAGTCAAGATCAGCACTCGCGCGTCGGTATTCTCGTCGACGTCCTTCTGGAGGCGTACGAACTCGTCGAACATCTCGAAGGTGATCGCGTTGGATCGGTGTGGCCGATTCAGTGTCGCCAGCACAACGCCCGGGGCGGGCTCGCTGAGGGTCAGCGTGTTGTACGTCATCGGACAACGCTCAGCACCGGCTCGGCAGCAAGCTCTGTCCGAGCGAGCGAGCGAGCGTGCACCTCATCCGGCCCGTCTGCGATCTGCAGGAAGCGGGCTTGCGAGTACATCATGGCAAGCGTGGAGTCCTGCGACACTCCAGCACCGCCGAAAAGCTGTATTGCGTTGTCGACTACGCCCTTCACCACCCGTGGTGTCATGATCTTGGCTGCAGCAATGTCGTGTCGGGCCGCTTTGGCACCGTTGGCATCCATGTTCCACGCAGCTCGTAGGACCATCAATCTCGCGGCGTCGACGTCGACTCGTGCCTGTGCGATCCATTGCTGAACTACGCCTTTGTCCGCAAGGGGTGTTCCGAAGGCCACGCGCTCTCGTGCTCGCCCAGTCATCAGTGCGATCGCACGTTCGGCCATGCCGACCAACCGCATACAGTGGTGGATCCGCCCAGGCCCGAGTCTGGTCTGGGCGACCGAAAAGCCCTCGCCTCGTGGGCCCAGTAGATTTTCTTTGGGCACCCGGACGCCGTCGAAGACCAGCTCTCCGTGCCCGCCTTCCTGGCGATCGTCGTACCCCAGCACCGACGTCGATCTGAGTACTGTCAGACCAGGCGAATCCATGGGAACCAGAACAATGCTGTGCCTGCGCCCCTGTCGGGCATCCGGGTCGGTCACTCCCATTACCAGATCGACTGTGCACTCGGGCCGCAGCGCGCCGGTGGTCCACCATTTCCGCCCCGTGATGACCCAGTCGTGGCCGGCGTCCTCGATGCGTGTGGAGACGTTGTTCGCATCAGAGCTCGCCACCGCCGGCTCGGTCATCGAGAAGCACGATCGGATGTCTCCCGCCAGTAGGGGCTCGAGCCATGACGACTTCTGTTCGGCAGTGCCGAAGCGGTTCAACAACTCCATGTTTCCCGTATCGGGTGCCGAGCAGTTCAGCGCCTCGGGAGCGATCAACGGGCTCCAGCCGGTGAGCTCGGCAAGAGGTGCGTACTCCAGGTTGGTCAGGCCTGGCGTGTTCTCGTCTCCTGCACGGAAGAGGTTCCACAGCCCCAGTTCGCGAGCTTGGGCCTTGAGCTCGGCCATGATAGGGGAGGGCCCCCAGTGGTCCGGATTCGACCGGAGATATTCGGCGGCAGCGACTTCCGCGGGTAGAACCGAATGCTGCATGAAGTGGATCAGTTTCTTGCGGAGTGATTCGACTTTTGCGGTATGTGCAAAGTCCATGATTCGTACCCTTCAGGATCGCGGTGAGTGCGGGCTCAGTAGCGCAATGCCGCAATGGTTGAGGTTCTGGCGGCATCCCGAGCACGATCGACCAACGGGCGGACCATCGCGCCTACGTCGTCGAATCCATCGCCCACGGTTTGTCCGTTTTCGTACCTGGCGTGGATACCCGCGAGGATGATCGCGATTTTCAGATCTGCGAACACGAGATACCACTCCAGCGCGACGGTATCGACGTCGTGCTGCGCTCCGTAAATGTTGAGAATGTCTGTGCGGCTGGGGAATCCGGGAAGTGCAGTCAACCCACCGGTGATCGGATGCGGTTCCTCACCTGGTTGGTCCCAGAAGCTGAGCATGATGGCGAGGTCGGCTGCGCAATCGCCGAGGGTCGACATCTCCCAGTCGAGAACACCGACCACCGAGCCGGGGTCGTCGCGAGAGACCATGAGGTTGTCGATCTTGAAGTCGCCGTGAACGAGCCCGACGGAGCGGGTCTGCGGCAGCGAGCGAGTGAGGGCACCGAACAGGTCGTCCACGGCAGAGGCCAGGTCTTCCACCAAAGGTGTACGTGATGACTCCCATTGCCCCGACCACCGTCGAAGTTGACGCTCGGTGTAGCCGTTCGGCCGGCCGAAATCTCGCAGTCCGACGGCGTCCGTATCCACGCGGTGTAGATCCGAAAGAAGTTGTGCAGCAGAGTTTCCCAATGCTGCGCGCTGCTCGAAGCTCAACGACGCGGCATCGTCGGGGGAGCGGAGGGTGATCCCGTCGAGACGATCCATCACGTAGAAGGGTGCGCCCAGGACGTCGCTGTCTCGGCACATGCAGACGGTCGTGGGAACGGGGACGCCGGTATCCGCCAGAGCAGACATCACGCGGTACTCGCGGGACATGTCGTGAGCGCTGTCGAGAACGGAACCGAACGGTGGACGGCGCAAGATCCAGGAGTGCTTGGCATCGTCCACCCGATACGTGGGATTCGATCGTCCGCCGCTCAGGAGCTCGGCGGTCAGATATCCGTCGACGCCGTTGGGGAGCGTCTTGTCCAAGTAGGAGGTGAGGGCGAGAACGTCGAGGCTGTCCGTTCGATTCGATACAGATGCCCGCGCGCCGGACTGTGGGTAGTTCATGTGTTGCCTCTCGAGCAAGAACCGATCGTACGTTCGTCTGATACGAGCATGGGCGAAAGTGGACGGGTAGTCAAGCAATCCGGAACCGACCTCGAAAACAGCTGTGTACCTGCAGTGTGGCAAGTGTCGATGCAAAATCCAGAATGGTAGCCAATTCACTTGCCGAGCGTACGTTCGTCTGGCACAGTGCTTTCACTGTGACCTGCATCTCCCACGAAGCCCTCTCCGATGCTCAGGAGCAACCATGACCGATCGCACGACCGCGACGACATCCTCGAACGCGTCCTGGACGAAAGCCGACCACCTGAAGGCGAGGAAAGCGGCCGTAGCCGGAGGAGTCGGCACACTCATCGAGTACTACGACTTCAGCCTGTACGGCTACCTCGCGGTGGTAGTGGCACCGCTGTTCTTCCCCAGCAGCGACCCCACTACGTCGCTACTGGCCTCACTTGCGGTGTTCGCAACCGCGTACCTCATGCGTCCGCTGGGCGGTGTGGCGTTCGGCCATGTAGGCGATAGGTTCGGACGCAAGACCGCCTTGCTCGCCACACTCGTCTGTATGGGCATGGCCAGCATGGCCATGGGATTGTTACCGACGCATGGGCAGGTCGGAATCTGGGCGAGTGTGCTGCTGCTGTCGGTGCGGCTCCTGCAAGGGTTCTCGGCCGGCGGCGAAGTCGGCGGCTCGGCAACGTTCATCTCCGAGTCTGCTCCCGCCCACCTCAAGGCGACGTACGGAGCATTCACGCCACTCGGGTCCACCGGCGGATTTGCGCTCGCGGCCGGAGTTGCGGGTCTGACCAGTGCCTTGACCACAGACGAACAACTGCAGTCGTGGGGATGGCGCATCCCCTTCCTGTTGGCACTGCCGTTGACGCTCTTCTGCCTGTGGGCACGAACACGGGTCGAAGAAACTCACGTCCGAGCCGAAACCGGGGGCCGGGAAGATCATGCGCCGATCGTGAAGTTGTTTCGACGCCAGCCAGTCGCGTTGGTGCAGGCGACCGGCATCAGCGCTGCATGCAACGGGACCGCTTATATCGGTCTGACGTACATGTCCATTCACCTCACGACTCAACTGGGTTATTCGCGGACAACGGCCTACTGGACCGCCTTCGGAGTCATCGCACTGGTCGCGCTCGCTATGCCGCTCGGCGGGCGAATTGCCGACCGAATCGGACGCGTGCGATTCATGGCGTGGAGCCTGGTGGGGTTCCTGGTGCTCACATTGCCGGCAATGTCGGTGATGCATCACGGAATTCTCATTGCAGCCGTGGCTTACCTTCTCGTCATGGTGAACACCGTGGGCACCCAGGTCGGTGCGTACACGTTGTTACCCTTGCTCTTCGAGCGAGATCTTCGGTTCACCGGCGTGGCGATGGGATGGAATCTCGGCGTGGTGATTGCCGGGGGTACAGCACCTCTGGCCGCAGTGTGGTTGATCGACCGCACGGGGTTGGTGCTCGCTCCTGCGTTCTTCGTGATGGTATGTGCGCTGGTCGGTCTTGCAGCTCTTGCCGGCGTGCGACTGCGGTCGCGTGTCGCGGATCAGCACACAGGGTGATCCATCGGTCCGATAAGGTTCGTGTTCGGTCGGTGCTCCATCACCGACCGAACGCGAACCTCGGGAGAGATGTGATGGCCGTGAACGGACGAGACGCGATCCTCGCATCGGCGATGGGCCTGTTCACCGAACGCGGGTACTTCGGAACCACCATGAGGGATATCGCGAAGGGCGCTGATATGACGGTGGCGTCGATTTATCACCACTTCACCTCGAAGCAGGCAATTCTTCAAGACATGATGGTTTCCATCCTGAAGGAGACCATCTCCCTGACTCGAAATGCCGTGTTGCAGGCGGACACTGGATCGACCGACCGCCTGTGCGCATTGGTCACCGCGTGGGTCGTCTTTCATGCCACTCGGCGACCGGAGGGCATTATCGGTGCCAGCGAACTCCGTAGTCTGGACCGTGAAGGGCATCGACTGGTCGTCGCGCTGAGGGACGAACAGGAAATGCTCTTCCGAGATATCGTCGCCCGTGGTGTCGACACCGGCGAGTTCGACACCCCTCATCCCCAGGATGCTGCCCGCGCACTCATCACCATGGGTTTCACGATTTCTATGTGGTACAGGAATTCAGGGCCGGCATCACCCGACGAAATGGCCGCACGGTATTGCGACCTGGCGCTGGACCTGGTGCGAGCAAAACGTTAGTGCGACTCGACGGCAACAGGCAAGTGTGCCCCGGTCTCGTCCTCGGAATGCGGCGACAGGATCGACGAATCGATCTCGCAGAACGTGTGGCACACACGGTCTCGGACAATGATGTCGGGGCATTCGGGGTCGAACCATCGATCTACGATTCCCCAGTGCACCGGGTGGTCCATGTACTCGCCGAGCAAGCCGCCGACGTCGGTGAATTCCTGCTCCCACACATGTGTCCACGCGGTCGGCCCGAAGGCGTCCGTCACGCGGGAGAGCCGCCACCGAACAATGGATGGAATGTACTTCGGCATCGACAACAGGTCGGCCTCGAACCTGTGTGTCGTATGGGCGTTCGTCCCCGGTGTGACGCGAAGTAGCAGCGCTCGGTAGATGCTCGCACGACGATTGCCGTTGCACGTTCCTTCGAATGTCGGGTCCATCGTCCGATAATCGGCACCGTGCACTGAGTGAACTGCGTCCGATGATTCTGCTACGGCATGAATCTCGTGTGCGGTTCGCTGTGCCGCGCACGAATCGTGGAAGCGTAGCCTGACGATGAGGTCGCCGCCGTTGATCGTTCCGGGTGATGTCGGTTCAACCGAAAAACTCGTGGCCTCACTGAGTTTCGCGACCGATGACAGCGCATCGACGGTGGCGGCCCAGGTACCAGTATCCGCGCTCGGCGCAGCGCGTACGACTCGAATGACCTCAAACACCGACGAGACCGCCGATGTCAGAGGCTTCCACTGCCATCGACCTGTGGCGCTCGATGATCATCGATTCGGCTTCCGCCCACCACTGCCGCACAGAATTGTCGCCGCGCCCGGCGCGAGTCATGTTCCACCAGCCGGGCGCTCCGAGCACCGTCCAGGTAATCGTGAGTTCGTTCGATTCGTCGTCCAACCACAGCGGCGGGCTGACAAGAACGCTCTCCATCACCATGCCGCGACGACGTGCGCCGGGTGCGTAATCAGCCATGTACTTCTCGAGAAGTTGCTGCGCACAACCGTGCCGAGCGATGATTCGGTCCACAACATACACCTTCGTACCGCTCATAAATCGAGCCTGGCCTTCCCTCTTTTGGTACCCGACAACGTTGTAACGCAACTGAACTCGCCGATCGGCTCTGTCAGCGCGCAGGCCGTGGGATGTCGAGGGGCGCGACGTCGGGGTATTCGTTCGGAGCCATTGCGTAGACGGATGTCAGCGTGGCCATGAACCCTGCATCGTCGAGTGGGTCGGACGGTTCCTCTATCGCGACGCCGCGGGCGCGCACGTCGGCGACAAGCATGCCGATTGCCTGATCGACCGTGAGATCGTCGGTGTGGTCGAGATATGCCTTCACTGCCGCTCGGTCGTCGAACACGTAGGCGCTGTAGTGGAACAACATTCGCATGTCAGCATTGTCGAATCGGGCGATGTCCTCGTCCCCGTTCCGCACTACCCAGCCGTTGTCGCCGTCACCGGTGATGACGGAATCCAGTTGCAGTTTCGGGATTGTGCGCTTGTCGCGGGGACCGTTGGCCTCACCGCGGTGAAACATCTTTTCGTTGTTGGTGAGGAGGCCACTGTTCCAGAACGGAGCCGGAAATCGCTGAGGGGGAAGCTCTGGACCATCGGGCCAGTAGGTGAAGCCGCCGTCGACGTCGCTGTCGTAGAAGTAGGCAATGACCTGACCTGTCTTGACTTCCCAGCGCTCGAAGAGCCCGGACTTTGCCATAACACTGACAAGCCAGAGGGGTGCATTGTTCATGCTGACCCCTCGCCAGGTCGCCCCGTCGAAATGACCGCCGTCGAAGCTATGAGCGGGTGTGCGGATGTTGAAGAGGTAGCTGCCGGGTATTGCGTACTCGGCACCGTGAATTCCCTTGATCATGTCCATGAACTTGCGGTTGTAATACAGATCGTGAGCAGCCGGTTCGTACACGATTCCGCCATCTCCGAAGTAGCTACGGAATGTGGGCGTGAGCAGATCGGACAGTTGCAGTGGTATCTGAGGATCTCGGTTCTTGGCACCCGACACGGCCATGTACTCTTCGGCGTTCTTGAAGTGATGCGCAGCGACGAGTCGCCATGGCCCGTTGTTGCGCACGATGTCGACGAGTAGTGCAATCTCGTCCGGCGTGTAGATGTTCTCGATGAACTGCGGTGGCACCGCGGGGGTCATAGGGTGCCGGGTAACAGTCGTCATGGTGAGTCCTTTCGCGCTGCATTCTGGGAATCGGCAGCCGTTGCATCGCCCCGCCTGGACGAGCTCCGAACCGGGCCGATTGTGATTCGCGTTACCGCAATTAGTTCGCCGGCCGGCCCGCCGATCAACTCCTCGTCCCACTGCACGGGAGACTCGCGTCGAAAAGTCTTGCTCGCGGCCTGGAATATCGGCGTCTGTCTCACTGAACGGGCGCAGTGCGTGGCCGGACGGCCGCCAGAGACGAAGGTTGGACCTACTTGAAGAACCTGTCCTAGAAGGAGGAGATTCGTGCAGCAGACGCTTGCCGGCAAAACAGCGCTCGTCACTGGTAGTAGTCGCGGCATTGGGCGTGCGATCGCGCAACGCCTCGCGGCTGAGGGGGCGACCGTGGTGGTCAGCGCGAGATCGGCAGAGCCGAAAACGTCTGTCAGAGGCGGTGAGCCGGTCTTGGTAGAGGGATCGTTGTCGGAAACGGTCGCTCTCATCGAGAAAGCAGGTGGCATTGCTGCCGCAATTCCTGCAGATCTCGAGCACGCAGACGAGCGATCTACTCTGATCGGTGAGGTGGTGCAACGGTTCGGCTGCCTCGACATCCTGGTCAACAATGCAGGCTTCGCGGACTATTCATCGATAGAGCAGATGTCGATGGCTACCTTCGACAGAACGCTCGAGCACTACCTGCGAGCCCCGTTCCACCTGTCTCAGCTGGTTGTCCCAATCATGCGGGAGCAGCGGGCAGGGTGGATCGTCAACATCGGATCCTCCACGGGTCTGAGCCCGGTACGGCCGTTCCGCGAATACAACAAGACATCCGGTGACGTTGTGTACGCGGCGACGAAAGCTGCGTTGCATCGGTTTTCACAGGGGTTGGCGGCGGAGCTGCTCGATGACAACATCGCGGTCAACGTAGTGGGCCCCTCGACCGCCATCAGAACGCCAGGGGCACATGCGCTGCTTCCGGACGGATACGAGGCCGAACCTGCGGAATACCTGGCGGAAACAGTGCTGGCGATGTGCACGGTTCCGGCTGCAGAGAGGACCGGCCTCGTCGCCTTCAGCCTGCACTATCCATGGCACACCGAAACGGACGTGAGAACCCTCGACGGGACTGGTGTTCTGCCGCGGCGACAGCCTCCGGAGTGGGCCAATCCCAATATCCGGCCTGTGGGCCTGTGAAAAGGATGCCGCTGAATGGAACAGCGTCGCCGGTGGTGACCGTCCTCACACTACGTTTTGCGGGTAATCGCACCGATGGAGAACGGGGCTTGGAAGGTGAATGAGTCGAACGTGCGGGTGACGGAAGTGTCCGAGTCCGAACATGTCGAGAAGACGACTGTGGAGTGTGCTGTCCCGTCGTTGTCCAGCGAAGCCGCCCTTGTGGTCGAACGCATGGCGCTGCGGTTCGGTGATTCCATGACTGCGCGCTCGGTGGGGGAGTTGCGACGTCTGGTGGACGAGAACACCCGACCGGTAGTGTCGCCCATCCTTTCGCAGACCGATGTCCGTGTCGTGACGTCGAGCGGCGAGGTGCCGATCAGGATCTACCGACCCCGCGACGGCGACGGCTTGGGAATTGTGCAGTGGATGCACGGTGGTGGTTTCACAGTGGGTTCTTTGAATCAGAACGACGAGTACCTGCGCAAACTGAGCGTGTCGACCGACACCGTTGTGGTTTCGGTCGATTACCGGCTTGCGCCCGAACACCCACACCCGGCTGCTGTGGACGATTGCTCGGCAGTATGGGCATGGATAGCCGGGAAACCCGAGGCGCTAGACGGTGTGGATGTCGATCGCTGCATTCTCGCCGGCGAAAGTGCCGGCGGAACCTTGGCTTTGGTGCTCGCTCAGATTGCCCGTGATCGTGAACTGGCAAGGCCGGTCGCCGTTGTCAACTTTTACGGCCCACCTGACATGGTCGTGTCGAATCCCGAGTGCGCGACCGGTGCACTCACTGTCGACGACTGCCGATTCTTCTGGGACCAATACACCGATGAGACTCAGCGCCGGGATCCGTATGTGAACCCCGCGCACGGTACCGGCTTCGAGCAGCTTCCACCTCACTATTTCGCTGTTCCCGAGGTGGACGTCATGCGGATGACAATCACCGGATACGCCGACAAGCTGTCCGAGGCCGGAGTCGATGTACGACTGAGGATCCACCGAGGAATGATGCACGGGTTTGCCACTATGACAGCGGAACTGGAGCCCGCCCGCATCCTGTTCGCCGATGTCAGCGCCTACATATCTGCGCAGCTGGATGTCGGCGTGCCCTCGGCGCTATCAGGAGGTGCGAACCCCCATGTCCGGTAACAGATTCAGTACCGGCATCGCCGTAGTGACCGGTGCGGCCGCGGGAATCGGCGAAGGCTTCGTTCGCCACCTGGCGTCGAGAGGAATGGCGGTGGTCGTGGCGGACATCGATGCGGAAGGAGCCGAGCGAGTCGCCGCCGACATACGGCAGTCCGGTCGGTCGGCCATCGCGTACTCGGTCGATGTGACCGACTTCGCCGCCGTCGATGCCATGGCGCAATCCCTCTTCGACCAGCACGGGGCAGTCGATTTGCTGATCAACAACGCGGGCATCGAAACCGCCGGACTGACGTGGGAGGTGGACGTAGAGCGCTGGAAACGCGTCATGGAGATCAATGTCGACGGCGTGTTCCATGCAGTCAAAGCATTCGTGCCCAGGATGATCGCCGCGAAGAAGCCCGCATGCGTTGCGAACGTCTCCTCGGTGGGCGGAATCAACAGCGTTGCGGTGCAGGGACCCTACATCGTCAGCAAGTTCGCCGTCCTTGCTCTCACCGAGAGTCTGCACCAAGACATGTGCCTGGTCGACGCGGATATCCAAGTGTCGGCGATCGTTCCGCATTCCGTGCGCAGCAACATTTTCCACGCGGCGCGTCGAGATGCGCCGACCGACAATCCGGTTGCCAACGCGGTCTTCGATGCCATGCAGAGGGATAACGTGCTCGCTGGCCTCGACCCGGTACGCGCCGCGACGCACATGACCGAAATGTTGGCCAAGGGTGAGTTCTGGGTGTTTTCACACGACGATCTGTGTGCCGAGTCGCTGGACCGCAGAGCGTCGCAGCTGACCGACCGACGGCCACCGTCGGATCCTCGAGCGATGTTGGAGCGCATGGGAATCCGACATCGTCCCGAACACAATTCTGCAGTGCACAGTATGGGAGCCAGCACGTGACACAGACTTCGGACCGCCCGACTTCGAGATTCTCGGAGGACGAGATCTCACTCCACGACGTGATCGATTCGTGCAATCCCGGGGCTCTACTCTTGTCGATGGTGCACGTCACGGGTGATCTCGGGCTGATGGAGGAATTCGAGAACATGCTCGAGTCTTCCGGTGAATCCCGATCGAGTACGCACTACGGCGGAGTCGGCGGTGGCACGCTGCCCTATGGGACATACCCCGACGAGGTTGCTCGCGCCGTCAGGGAACGGGCCCGCGAGGTCCTCCTCGACTACGATGTCGATTCCCAACCGACAGAGTTCGACGAGAGTCTGTTCAGGAGACTTGCGTCGCTGTGCACCAATACCGAAGTGACAGACGAGTTCGTCCCGATCCTTCTGGAACAGGCCGGCTTTCGACCCGCGCAGCGGGTCGTCCCGATCACCAAGAGTCCATCCGCCTGCACCGACGTGATCGTTGTCGGAGCTGGAATGATCGGTATCAACGCAGCTGTGAAACTTCAGGATGCGGGCTTCGAGTTCCGGGTGTTCGAGGCCAGGGATGATATCGGTGGAACATGGTCACGAAACACGTATCCCGGTGCAGCAGTGGACACACCGAGTCACTATTACTCTTTTTCGTTCGAGCTCAATCCCGAGTGGAGCCGGTACTATCCTCCAGGCCCCGAGTACCTGAGATATTTGAAGGCCGTGGTGGACAAGTACGATCTCGCACGACGCATTCACTTGTCGACCGCCGTCGACGGGGCCACGTGGATAGAAGACGACCAGCAGTGGGAGGTCGTCACTCGCGCGGCAGATGGCTCGACGACCGTGCACCGCAGTCGCGCCTTGGTCACTGCGCTCGGTGTTCTCAATGCGCCCAACATGCCGAACGTTCCCGGTTTGGACACCTTTGCGGGCGACGTCGTCCACACAGCGGAGTGGCGTGAAGTCGATCTTCGGGGAAAGCGTGTCGTGGTTCTGGGAACGGGCTGTACCGCGGTGCAGTTGGTCACCAGCATCGTCGACGAGGTAGGTGCCCTCGACGTGGTGGTGCGCACGCCGCACTGGATCGTGCCGGAGAAGGCTGTCGAGAACGACGTCCCGGACGGGGAACGTTGGGCGATGCGACATCTGCCGTTCTATCAGAACTGGTTCCGGCTGCGGGCGTTCTGGCTCGCGTCGGACAACCTGTACGCCATCCCGAGAATCGACCCGGAGTGGGCCGAGAATCACCTGTCGGTGTCGAAAGTCAACGACAGCGTCATGCAAACCTCGCTGCGGTACCTGCGGGATTCACTGTCGGACCGACCGGATCTGATCGAGAAGTTGACGCCCGATTTCAGGCCCTACGGCAAGCGCATCGTCAAGGACCCAGGTTTCTTCGCTGCGCTCAAGCGTGACAACGTCACACTTCATCGGGCGTCGTTCGAGAGCGTGCGTCCGGACGGTGTCGTGACCACG
Source organism: Rhodococcus sp. 3258 (assembly GCF_031456475.1). Classification (NCBI taxonomy): domain Bacteria; kingdom Bacillati; phylum Actinomycetota; class Actinomycetes; order Mycobacteriales; family Nocardiaceae; genus Rhodococcus; species Rhodococcus sp. 3258. The sequence goes on along the minus strand of NZ_JAVDUT010000003.1, from coordinate 529,260 downwards.
GATGGGACGTTCGTTCCCGCGGACGTCATCCTGCTCGCGACTGGGTTCACGGTCGAATTCGCAACCTCGTTGAACATCATCGGGCGAGACGGTGCCAGGCTTGCCGATGTCTGGAAGAACGGCGACGACCCACGTGCGTACCTGGGTATCCATGTCCCGAAGTTCCCCAACCTCTTCGTGACTGCGGGGCCGAACGCAGCGCCCAATCACGGTGCAGGACACAATATTACGAGCGAGGAGCACGTGCATTACATCGTCGAGTGTCTGCAGTATCTCGTCGAGCACGAGTACAGCTCGATGGATGTCCGTGTCGAGGCGATGAACCGCTACAACGATGCGGTCGACGCGGCATTGGACAAGACGGTGTGGGCTCATCCGGGTAAGCAGGTCACCGGGTATTACCGCAACACGGCAGGCCGACCGATCGTTCCGTGCCCCTGGCGGATCGTCGACTACTGGACCATGCTGCGAGCGCCCGATCCGGACAAGTACTCGTTCACCGCACTTGCACCGGACTCCCGCGTGGATCGCGCACATTCACACCCCTGACATCGAACACAAATCTCGAGGAGCCGAAATGGGAAAGAAAATGCCATCGCTGGAACAATATTCAGCGGTAGACACCGAGGTCGACCTGGTGGTCATCGGGTCCGGTACGGGAATGGCAGCAGCACTTGCCGCCCACGAACTGGGACTGTCCGTTCTGATCGTGGAGAAGACGCAGTACGTCGGGGGTTCGACCGCGCGATCCGGCGGGGCGTTCTGGCTACCGGCCAACAAGTTGCTGACCGGGAAAGCCGGTGATTCGCGCAAGAGTGCCGGCGACTACGTGCGCGCCGTGGTGGGTGACTCTGCCCCTCGAGAACGCGGCGAGGCTTTTCTCGACAATTCCGCAGCGACGATGGACATGTTGTCGCGCACGACCCCGATGAAGTTCTTCTGGGCCGAGGGTTACTCCGATTATCACCCGGAGCTCGACGGTGGGACAGCTACCGGACGCACGTGCGAATGCAAGCCGTTCGACATGTCGGTACTGGGATCGGAGATCGGTCGTCTGCGGCCCGGCCTCATGGAGGCGGGCCTGCCGATGCCGGTCACAGGTGCCGACTACAAGTGGATGAATCTTCTTGTGCGAAAGCCAGGTACGGCTCTACCGAAGATCTTGAAGAGGTTGGCCACCGGAGTCGGCGGACTGATCATCGGTCGTCGGTACGTCGCCGGCGGTCAAGCGCTCGCGGCCGGGATGTTCGCCGGTGTTCTGAAAGCCGGTATCCCGGTGTGGACCGAGACCACCCTCGTGCGGCTCGTCGAATCCGCCGAACGCGTGACGGGCGCAGTGGTATCGCAGGGCGGGAGAGAGGTCACAGTGACGGCGCGCAAGGGTGTAATTCTTGCCACCGGTGGTTTCGATCACGACATAGCCATGCGTCGAAAGTTTCAGTCCGACTTCTTGACCGAGGACTCGAGTCTCGGTGCCGACGGAAACACCGGCGACGGGATCCGGATCGGACAAGACCTCGGAGCAGACATCGACCTGATGGATCAGTCCTGGTGGTTTCCCGCCGTGGCTCCGTTGCCCGGCAAGGCTCCTGGTGTGCTTTTAGCCGAACGGTCGCTCCCCGGTTCGTTCATCGTCGACCAGAACGGCAAGCGGTTCATCAACGAGGCGCAGGACTACATGTCGTTCGGCCAGCGCATTCTGGAACTCGAACGCCTCGGCAGTCGCGTGGAATCGATGTGGTTGATCTTCGATCAGCGTTATCGAAACAGCTACCTCATGGCCGCTGAGCTATTTCCGCGGATGCCGATTCCTCAGGCATGGTACGACGAAGAGATCGCATACAAATCGTCCGATCTCGCCGGACTGGCGCGTTCGGTCGGGCTTCCGGTCGAGACGTTCGAGGCAACTGTCGAGTCCTTCAACCTGTCCGCGAGCAACGGAAAAGACCTGGAGTTTCATCGCGGGGACAGTGCGTACGACCGCTATTACGGAGATCCGACGATCGGGCCGAACCCGAATCTCCGACCGCTGACAGACGGACCGTTCTACGCGGTCAAGGTGATTCTGAGTGACTTGGGCACCTGTGGTGGCCTTCGAGCCGACCAACGAGCGCAGGTTCTTCGTGAAGACCGTAGCGTCGTGAACGGGTTGTACGCGATAGGCAACACTGCAGCCAACGCGTTCGGTCATTCCTACCCGGGAGCCGGGGCCACAATCGGTCAGGGGTTGGTGTTCGGTTACCTTGCGGCGCTCGAGGCGTCGAAGAACTGAATGCTACAACCGGGGCAGCACGGTCCCGCCGCGACGAATCGGCGACGCGGCGGGACTGCGACCGGTCAGGCGTGGGTGCCGCCGTCCACTCGGACTTCGGTCCCGGTGATGAATGCGCCGTCGGCGCTGGCGAGCATCGCGACGACGCCGGCGACCGACTCGGGACCGGCGAAGCCGGCACCGAGGATGGGCTGCAGTTTCGCGAACAAGCTCCAATCGGTGTCCTCGGGAAGGCCTGGACCTACGCTCTGGCCGCTCACCCCGGTGCCATCGGTCATTCCGGACGAAATCGATCCGGGCTGAACCGAATTGAACCTGATGCCCCGCTTGGAGTACTCAGCCGCCAAAGCGTGTGTCATGGACTGGATTCCACCTTTCGTGGCCGCGTAGGCCGCCATGTACGGGTGCGCGAATCCCGCAGAAGTCGAGCTGAAGTTGACCACCGCGGATCCGTTTCCGGCCAGCAGTGCGGGAACGGCCTCTCGAATCATCAGGAACGTACCGATCAGGTTGACGCGGACCACCGATTCGAATAGGTCCAACGTGGTCTCCTCGGTATGGGAGGATCTCAGGATCCCCGCCGCGTTGACGAGCACATCGAGTCCGCCGAGGGTGGACACCGCTGTCGACACCGCCTGGCGAACGGAGTCCTCGGACGAGATGTCGACCACCACGGTGCTCAATCTGTCCCCGATGTCGCCGGCCTTCGTGACGGTATCGCCCAGCCCGGCCTCGCTGATATCGGCCGCAACGACCGTTCCTCCTTCGGCCAGCAGGCGGAGAACTGTGGCCTGGCCGATGCCCGAACCGGCTCCGGTGATCAATGCGCGTCTGTCTGTGTAACGGTCCATCGGCTGACTCTCCTGTGGCTCTCTCTCGGCGTGTGGGTCCACGACCGTCGGGAGCGTAGTCGGGCCCGCCCCGTTCGGGCCGCTGACTTCCCGGTGATCGGGACGGCAAGTAGCGCAACGCAGTACGTGGGCAGCCGCTTTCTCTCGCTCATCGGGAACCGAACTGGTGACCGGTCCGGCACGATGGCACGGTGAGCCCATGACGAGTGAACTGGATCACGATTCGACGTTGCGGGATGTCGACACCGAGCTGGGTGTTCTGCGCTATCACGAAGCGGGTGACGGCCCCCCATTGCTTCTGTTGCACGGCTCGGGACCCGGCGTGACCGGATGGCGCAATTATCGCGGTGTTCTCGACGATCTCGCATCGCGCTTCCGTTGCTACATTCTGGAATTTCCTGGTTTCGGCGTGTCCGACGCAGGCCCGAGCCACCCGATGGTGATGGCGCAGCAGTCGGTGGGTCTGTTCCTCGACGCGCTCGGCGTCGGTCCCGTAGACGTCGTAGGTAATTCGATGGGCGGAATCGTGGGAATCAACGTCGCGATCAACGAACCGCATCGCGTCCGTCGGCTCGTGACCATCGGCGGGGTCGGGCGCCCGGTTCTTTCCAGCGGACCGAGTGAGGGCATCAAGCTCCTTATGGAATTCACCGACGAACCGAGTCGCGAGAATTTGGTCCGTTGGCTGCGGTCGATGGTATTCGACCAGTCGTTGGTGACCGACGAGTTGATCGAGGAGCGGCTGGCGCTGGCAACCGAGCCCGCGACGCTGGAGATCGCGCGTCGGATGTACAGCAGCGCCGCGTTCGGTGCAGCGATGAAGGCGGCCGCTTCGTCACCAGAGCCGCCGTACTGGTCGCAGCTCGGCCGTATCGAGGCTCCGACCTTGCTCACCTGGGGCCGCGACGATCGTGTCAGTCCTGTCGACATGGCGCTCGTGCCGATGCGGGACATCCCCAATGGCGAGTTGCATGTGTTCCCCAACTGTGGGCACTGGGCGATGATCGAGGCGCGGGCCGCATGGCTCGGAGCCGTGATCGAGTTCTTGGAACGGTAGACGACCCGAGTTCCCACATTCTTCGTTTTTCCCTTTTCATTCGTCCCAGCAAAGGTGATGGACATGTCCGATTGGACCTCCGAGTACGACGTCGTTGTAGTGGGTTCCGGAGGCGGTGCACTGACCGGTGCGTACGCCGCCGCAGCTCGTGGAGCAAGAACTGCTGTTCTGGAGAAGACGAGCCGTTTGGGCGGCACGTCTGCGTATTCCGGTGGCGCACTGTGGTTGCCGGGGACGAGTGTGCAAGAGCGTGCTGCTGCCGGGGACTCGACGGACGCAGCCCGCACCTACTTGCGCGCCGTCATAGGCGATTCCGAACTCGAGCGTCAGGAGGCCTTCGTGTCCACTGCGCAATCGGTGGTGGACCTCCTGGAGGGTGATCCGAACATCGAGCTGGAGTGGCGGCCATTTCCCGACTACTACGCCCGCCCCGGACGGCAGGATGTGGGCCGTGCGATCCACGCCGTCGACCTCGACAGTGACCGAATCGGCGCACGACGAATCGATGTTCGACCGGAGTTGCACGTCGATCGTGCCGGATACGAGCATCCGGACGAGACACTCACCGGCGGTAGAGCATTGATCGGCCGGTTGACGATGGCGTTGGACGGGACCGGACATGCCGATATTCGTCTCGGTACGGCAGTGACGGCATTGATCATGGAGGACGGGCGGGTGGTAGGCGTCGAGGCCCATCACGACGGTGTGACTCACCGGATCAAGGCCACTCGCGGCGTACTTCTGGCGGCCGGTGGAATCGAAGGAAACGCATCGCTGCGGGGTGAGGCCGGTACGCCTGGGCGTGCCGCATGGAGCATGGGGCCGCGGGGTGCGAACACCGGCGATCTCCTGTGTGCGGCTCGCGAAGTCGGAGCAGCAACAGCACTGTTGAACGAGGCCTGGTGGTGCCCGGGCGTGGCGTTGCCCGATGGATCCGCGGCATTCATGGTGGGCGTACGCGCCGGAATGCTCGTGGATGCGACGGGGGAGCGGTACCTGAACGAATCACTGCCCTACGACCAGTTCGGCCGCGCGATGCTCGAACGCGATTCTGTCGTCTCCGCGGTGCCTTCCTATCTGATTTTCGATTCCCGTGACGGTGCGCCGATCCTTCCGGCGATATCGATTCCGGATGTGCCCGCGTCCGACCATCTGGACGCTGGGACGTGGGTGCAGAGCAATACCCTCGAAGCCCTGGCCGGCGAAATCGGTGTTTCAGCAGACACTTTGGTGTCGAGTGTCGCGCGGTTCAACGACGGTGCGAAGAGAGGCGTCGACGAAGATTTCGCGCGGGGAGAGGACCCGTACGATCGCTTCTTCTGCCCTCCAGGTGGTCCCGATCAACCGAACCCCGCACTGCGGCAGATCGATACAGCGCCGTTCTATGCAGCCCGGATCGTGACGAGCGATCTGGGAACCAAGGGTGGGGTGACGACGGATGCGGATGCCCGCGTACAGAGCGTTGCCGGACATGCGATCTCGGGGCTGTACGCAGCAGGCAACACGGCCGCGTCACTGAGCGGTTCGTACTACCCAGGCCCCGGTGTACCGCTGGGAACCGCCATGGTGTTCGCCTATCGTGCCGTGTGCCACATGCTGGGATGAGCTCGTGTGCGCGTCGCCCGTACGGTCGCTGTTCACGCGAAGACTGCCGGTCCCACAGCCCGCATTAGCGCTCTACCGCCGTGATGACTAGAGTGATGGCAGTCACAGGGATGGAGGCCGTGGTGAGAACCACCCGAAGCAACACCGATCCGGCTTCGGTCGTCGACAGGATGACTGCAATAGTCGAAGCTTTTCAGGATTCCGGGCCACTGACGCTGTCGGACGTCACCCGTCGTACCGGAATGCCCCGATCGACGGCACACCGCCTTTTGGAACAGCTCACGACAACCCGGTGGCTCGTTCGAGACCGTAATACCTACGAGCTGGGCGTGCGAGCCTACGAAATAGGCCAGTGGGCGCTGAGTCAGAATCGGCTGAGAATTGCCGCGCTACCGGTGCTGCACAAACTGGCCCGAACAACCGGAATGACGATTCACCTCGGCAATCTCGAGGGGAATACGGTTTTCTACGTCGATCGGATTCCGGGGTCGACCCCGCTGCGACTCCCGACGCGGGTCGGCGCGCGACTACCGGCTCACGTGACAGGTATCGGCAAGATCATGCTTGCCAACGCCGGTCGTGACGCCACTGCCGACCCAGACGCCGATTCGGACGAGCTCGATCAGCCGTTGCGTCCACTGACTCAATACAGTCTGTCGACTCGAGAGCAGCTCGATGCCGAGCTCGAGCGGACCCGTGACCGGGGCGTGGCGATCGACAGGCAGGAGACCGTAGTAGGCATCGGCTGTGTTGCCGCGTCGATCGGCCCTGCCGACCACTTCTACGGCAATCGCTCAGCCATCTCGCTGTGCGGTCCGGTGCAGGAGATGAACTTTGCACAGCTGGGTGGAGTGGCTCGTATGGCCGCCCGCGAGATTTGGGACGCGTGCGTAGCGAACGACTTGCGGTAGCGAGGCCGGCGTCTCCGAGCCACCGAGATGACTCGGAGACGCTGGGCCCATCGGCTACGAGAATTGATAGTCGGTTTCGGAAAAGACGGCTTTCATCGACGTGATTTTGCCGGACTCGTCGAATGTCATGATGTCGATCGGAGATACATCGACTGTCGAGTCGGGGAGCGTGGTCGACACTCTGAACAAGAACGCCGCAGTGTTTCCGCCCTCGCGGTACGTCAACAAAGTCGTAGTGCAATTCAGGGCGGCAGCTCCCTCGTAGAAGGTTGCGATGGCCGCATGGCCGTGGATCGGGATGGAGCCCGCCGGATCCTCCACGGTTGCGTCGTCGGAGTAAAGAGCTGCAATCTCGTCAGCAGTACCGGACTCGACAAGTCCCAGGTAGCGCTCGACGGTGGCGCGAAAAGTGGATTCGACATTGGTGGTCATCGAAAAATCGTACGGCTCGGGGGCAACCGCTTTCGGTGGTTGTCTCACCCACCGGGAGTTGCTTTCGGTGATCTAACGAGATCGGAATGACGCCTCGTTCGGTAACTCCAGCGAACTCTCGAGTATGACTTTGTTGCGGAATGCCTCTTCGATCGTCAGTCGAAGCGCATCGCAGGTTCGATTCGAGTCGCCCAGCCTGCGCCGCGCAGAAGCAATTCGAGGGCAGTGCCGAGTGTCGTCCATCCACTGCACCGATGTATGTGCAGGACTGAATTTCTCGACCATGACGCTTCGACCACAATGGCCACAGTCCAGGTTCTGCATTGTCATGGCGCGAGCCTTCCGTCGAATGTGCCGAAGAAAGGTCCAGTCTCCGTCCGCACACGGTCTTCGGCAATACCTGTTCCCGCTGAATCGAATTGCGGCCACCGATTGCTATCCTTTGTCGATGGACTCGATGGGACAGAGCGGCTATCCCATGTTGCCCGCCACCAGCTGGGCAGTATTGGGGATGCTGACGTTCGGTGAAGAATTGACCGGCAGTGATCTGAAGACGTGGGCGGACTGGAGTATCGGGTTCTTCTACTGGAGTCCTTCGGTGAGTCAGGTCTACTCCGAACTGAAGAAACTCGAAGCTCAGGGATTCGTGTCGTATCGAGATGTTGTGGAAGAGGGCGTGCGCGGCCGCCGGCTGTATGCCATCACCGAGTCGGGCTTGCAGGCTGTGACCGCGTGGTCCCGAACGTCGCCGGTCGACGAGCCTGTTCTGAAGCACGGCGTTCTCCTGCGTGTATGGATGGGGCACCTGAACGATCCTGACAGCCTCAAAACCGTTCTGGAACAGCATATCGACAACATGGAGGCAAAAAAGGAACGCGCAGCGTCTCATGCCGAACACTCGAAAGATGAACCGGGATGGTCCTATTCGCGTTTGAGCCTGCTGTGGGCTCACCGTTACTGCCAGGCGGAAATCGACCTGGCGCGAGATCTCGTCGGCGTCGTCGACGAGGTAGCCGAGCAGCAGGCTCGCTCGGCCGTCGACTCGAATGGAATGCCACGACCCATAAAGCCGGGGCGGTGGCGGAATCGTTGACTCGGCGGATCAGGCGGGGTGCAGGGTTCGCACGTAGCCGCGGGAGCGCCGGGTTCTGTCCTGCAAGATGGGTGCCACGTGCGACCCGCAGTCGCGCCACACGGCCGACGCCGTGAGTCGAACCAGGTTCGCACTTTCGCGGTCGAACGACATGTGAGAGAGCGGTCCGCACAGGGAGATCGCAGCCGCCGTCGATCCGAGCGGTCCGATGGGTGCCGCGATGCATCCGACACCCGGTACGGCCTCCGAACGTTCGGACGCCAGTCCCACGTCCCTGATCCTGTCGTTCTCGGTACCCGATTCGCCCGCGAAGGCCAGGAGCACCTTTCCCAAGGCTGTGTTGTGAGGCGCGCGTCGAGTGCCCATTCGAGTTGGAACCGTCGATCCGAACCGTCCGCTCATCTTCTCTCGGTAGAGCAACGAGTTGTCGTCGAGGACAGCGAGGTGGACGACCAGGCCGGTGCGGTGATGTAGCGAACGCAGATGCGGAAGAGCTGCTGCGTGAAGGGGATCTTGTTCGCGCGCAATGTGGCCCAGTTCCATGAGCCGCGTACCGAGCGAGTACAGGCGCTCGGTACGCGTGACCCACCTCAGCTGCGTCAGGTGTTCGAGTATTCGGTGGGCCGAAGACCTGGGCAGGCCGGTGATGTCCACGACCTGTGTGAGCGACAATTCACTGCGTCCATCGAAAGCGTCGAGCACCAGCGACGCTCGATCCAGTAGTGCGACCGGTGCGCCAGTGTCGCTACACGTTGTATGTCTCAACGGAGACCTTCCCATTGCGTCGAAGGCTTGTGCAGGGTGTTTCGATTAGGAATAGTCTCACAACGCCCAAGAAATGTGAAGCAGGTCACTGTCCGGCTTTCTGCAATGGAGCGTCGGAACCGAGTCCTACGGCTGTTACTGCGTCCAGAGGCGTCCGTACCTGCCGCGGTGGAACAGCAGCGGATCGTGATCGTTCGAGTGCATGTGGTGCACTCGTGAGACGACGATCATGTGATCGCCGGCGTGATGCTGCTCATCGATCTCGACCTCGAGCCACGCCGCTACTCCGTCGAAAACGGGAGCTCCACTCGGGGATGGCGTCCACTGCAGGTTCTTGAACTTGTCTGTTCCGCGCGTGGCCAACTGGCGGCCGATGAACTCCTGACCCTCGGAGAGGATGTTGATCGCCTGGCGTCGGGCCTTGATCACGCTCGGCCACGACTGGCTCGTGTGGGCCACGCAGAATGCGACCAGCGGTGGATACAAGGACACCGACGTGAACGAGTTTGCAGCCAAGCCTACTGGCTCGCTCGAATCAGGTTGCAGCGCAGTGATTGCCACTACTCCTGTTGCGAAGTGGCCGAGTACCGATCGTAAGGAGTCGGAATCGACGGCTGCAGAGGTGTCGGTGGTGTTCGGTGCGTCGGTCACTGTCTGATTCCCATCGGTCGGTGTCACAGTGCCGCTACAGCATCGTGGAAGTGGGGAGTGTGGTCCACGCGCAGCCGGCTCAGACTTCGATAGCTGATGAGCCACGTGCCGTCGACTTGGCGATACTCCTCGTGGTAGTGCCCGTAGCCGTGCAGGTGCTCTTCGGTTCCGTCCACGTTGGACCACCACAGCTTGTCCTCCATCGCCCAGATGCCGGTTGCGGTCGTATCCGAGGTGAGCTCGATTTCCGGCGTGTGAGCGTGATGAACCGAGGTGATTACTTTGTCTCCGTCCATGAACCCTTCGATGGTCTCCGCCAATCTCCGATTTCCCTGAACACGATTGGCAACGCCACCGGTTCTGGGCTGCCGTTCGACGGGCATTCCGCCCCAAGTTTCGGAGATCACGTCCGTGGTGTGCAGTGTCGGGTAGACGTGCCATTGCTTCGAGTCCATGCATCGCAATCGAGCAGAGAATGTCCGCTTGATCTGTTCGATTGCCATCAATTGTTCTGCAGCCGTGAGTGTAATGGATGTCATCGAGCCACCATGCTGTCTTCCTGACAACGTCCGAAAGAGCGAATCCTACTGAGCGGTCACTGGATCGATGTTCACTGGAAGCGCGTAGCCCTCGCTGACGGCAATCTCTCGCAAGGACTCCAATTGCTCGCAATAGTGGCCGACATCGCGTGCGTGAATGCTGGCACCCGCGACGGTCGCTCCGGTTTTCGCAACCTTGTCCAGGGCGCGCGCGGTTCCGGTTCGGTCGGCGATCGGATCGATCCGCGATTCGAGTGTCAGCGCGATTGCGAAGTCGCGGGGCAACACTACGGTTTCCAACATCGCGGCGACTTCCTGATGTGTGAGACCGAACGGCACCCAGCCGTCGCCGTGTTCGATTGCGCGTCTCAACGATCGACGTGTCCGCCCGCCGATCCACAGCGGTACTCGGTTCTGTAATGCATGTGGGCGTACTACCAACTCCGAGAACTCGTAGTGCGTACCCCGATATGTCGGGTGCGGGCCGGACAGCGATGCCCGCAGCGCGCCGAGGGCATCGTCGGCTCGGATGCCTCGGTCCTCGAACGGAACCCCCAGCAACTCGAACTCCTCGCGCAGAGAACCGACACCCAGCCCCAGAACCAACCGGCCTCGGCTGACCATGTCGAGAGTGCCGTACCGTTTCGCAATCTCGAGTGGATGGTGGTAACCGAGCACCAGAACCTGAGTGAGCAGTTTGACCCGGGTGGTGAGTGCGGCGAGATATCCGAACGTTGCCAGCGGGTCCCAGTACGTGCCCCCGCGTGACGCGGCGATCTCGGTAGGCACCGCGATGTGCTCGCTGCAGGTAAGGTGGTTGTAGCCCAAGCGATCTGCGACTACCGCAATCTGCGCGATATCGTCGATCCCGGCAGTTTCTTCCCACGCTGAGAACGCACCGGGAAACAGGGTGAGTGCGGGCGTATTGATTCCCAAGTGCATCCTGAAGTTGTAGCCCGTTTCGTCACCGGCCTACTTCGCCGGTCCCGTTCTGCGGGATTCGCGACGACCACATTTGCTGTACACCGGGGTCATATGACTGAATTCGGGTGCTTTTCACTCGATCTCACTCTGTCGTCAGGCACCTCGACGCGGCGTTCTTCCCGGCACGTCGACCGAAGAAGCTGCCGTCCCCCAGGCTCGCACCGCTGGCATATCCGCCGGCACACACACCGGACGTGCAGCGTCCCGCTGCGAACAATCCGGGGATCGGTTCTCCCGAGACGTGCAGAACCTCGGAGTCCACCGTCGTCTTGAGGCCTCCGAGCGTGAATCCGCCCGTCATCCCTCGCAGATCGTAAGCTGAGATAGGTGTCCCTAACGGGCGTACCCATTCGGGCTTCTTTCCAAGGAACGGGTCCGTCCCGGATGCTGCGTGACGGTTGTAGACCTCGACGGTCGATGTCAGTCCACCGGCAGGGATTCCCATTTCGGACTCCAGCTCGGTGACGCTCTCGCACACCCATTTCGGTGCCGTACGCATGATCGAACTGGTGGACACAGTTGTCGATGCCTCTTCGTAGGATGCTTCGTCGATGACGAGGAATGCATCGCCGCCCTGACGTAAAAGCACTTCTTGTCCGATGCGCCCGGGATACGTGTCCTCCGCGACGAAGCGTTGACCTCGACTGTTCACGAGGATTCCGCGTGCCATCACCTGTGGATCGCTGAAAATTGCGATTTCTGTTGCGTCCATGTGGGCGGTCGCTGCACCCAGTGCCTGCGCCATCCGAATCGAGCGCCCGTCATGACTTTCGATCGACGCAGCCGGCCGTCCCAGGATGTGGGGCGCGCTGTCGTTGAGCATGTCGTTGTCGTACGCAAAACTCCCGGTGGCCAGCACGACCCCGCGTTCGGCGTGAACGGCGAAGTCGGATCCGTATCGGCGAACCATTACCCCGGTGACCAGTCCGTCGTCATCGACGATCAGTGACTTCGCGCGGCAATCGTAGAGAATTTCTACTCCGAGCGACGTGGCCGTCTCGATTAGCGGTTGCATGAGCATGTGACCACCGGGCAGTTGTTGTCCCTCCGCCGCTTCCGACTTTCTGGGCAGGTGCCCACGTGGGGCCGGCGGAATCGTTGCATTGAACGGGGCGGCATTTTCGCCCCCCGAGTACATGAGACCTTCGCCGTGTGGAGGTTCCCAACCCGGCTCGCCCCAGAAGGATTCCTCGAACTCGACGCCGGCATCGACGAGCCAGTCGAAGTGGTCCACGCTGCCTTCGCAGTACTCGTCGATCTTGGCGTCATCGACGCCAGGCCCGAGCGCGGCCTTCATGAAAGCCTTCATGTTCTCGACAGAGTCTTCGAAACCGAGGGACTTCTGCATCGCAGTGCCCCCGCCCAGATATATGAAACCCCCGGACATCGCGGCAGCGCCGCCACCCCCACCGAGCATCTCGAGAACCAGTACGCGTGCGCCCGCGCGGGCCGCCTCGATTGCCGCTGTGACACCGGCGATGCCGAAGCCTGCGATGACCACGTCGGACCGATAGGACCAATCAGCGACGGTCGTGTCGCGGACAGGCTTGATGGTCGGGTCGCTCATGGGTTGCCCTCCGTAGTGTTCTGGAACCTTCGGCCGTTGTCCTCTGCGGGCGGTACAGCGCATTCCCGGGTCGCTGGTCGACAGCACCACTCCGTGTCGGATGGCCCAACGATCACAGTGGGCGTTGAGACAATCAAGGAAATATCCCGGCACATGGACATGCGAAATTTCGTCGTAGCGAGACGAACCGGACGATGCCCCGTGCGAAATGAACTGCTACGTAACGCTGATTTCAGGTGTCCGTCAGCTGTCGCGGCACGTCAGGCGGTGGGCACCGTCGAGGACGGTGTCACCGGCACGGTCGACTCCCGAACGACCAATTCAGGCGAGTGCATGGGGACCGGTTCCGCTATGTCGATGGTGGCGTCCCCGATCTCGCGCAGTGCGAGTGCCGCCATGTAGCGGCCGACCCCGCCGGTATCGACCCGAATCGTCGACAACGCCGGTACCGTGAGCCGCGCCACCGGAGCGTCGTCGTGGCCGATCACGGCGAGCCGCTCGGGCACCTTAAGCCCTTGTCTGACTGCGGCACTGATGATGAGTGCCGCGACGTCGTCGTTGTATGCGGCGACTGCGGTGACCCCCTCGTTGCGCCACGTGCGTAGAACGGTCCCGACGTTGTGGTGGTCGACCTTGTCAGTGTCGAAATCCGTGCCGAACATGGTCGATGCTTCACGTGCCGTTCGCTCTCGGTCGGCGGTGAGGTCAGCCAACCGCGCATCCGTGGTAGATGCGAATCGAATTGTGGTATGACCCAATTCGATGAGATGAGCGACCTGCAGAGCGGGACCTTGCGTGAATTCTGCGAGCATGCCCAGGGTTGCCTCGTCGGCCGACTCCGGATTCAACAGGCGCGCTCCGGCGCGGCGGATCTGGGCCTCGAGTTCTGCCGAGAGTGGGGCGAGGCTCATCACCAGGTCTGGCTGCAGTGTGTCCCACAGCGGTCTCGCATGGTCGTTCGGATGGGGTGTTGTCGTAACCAACGAGTATCCCGCTTCGTCCAGGACTTGAGTTGCTTCGTCGAGGTTGGTGCGCACATTGTGTTCTATCGGCCAGTCCGGCAGGACCATCAACACGATGTTCGTTCGTCCGCTCGCGAGCGCGCGGGCAGCACGGTGCGGGCGATACCCCAATCTGGCTGCCTCGGCTTGAACTCGCTCCCTGGTGGCGGTCGATATTGTCTGACCTGGGGTGTTGTTGAGAACAAATCCGACGGTGGCCCGCGAAATTCCCAACGAGTGCGCTATGTCCGTCGCTGTCACCCGTCGGGCTATCGGCCGAGTCGTCATGATCCTCCTCGCTGTTCTTCCGAAGATTCTCCTTGACTTGCGCGCGCTAGTGGCCAACAATACCAGTTATCTTGATCACTAGCACGCGCTAGCTTCTCCCGCCCGTGGGCGGCCGCTCAGATATATGGAGTCGACATGACTGTTCCAGGAAGCGTCCCGGACTCGCTGTCCGTGGATGCAACCCTTGCGTCCTCACCCCTCGAGGGGGAGCGCGCGCTGCCCGAGGTCGATTCGCGATATATCTGGTTACAGGTATTGGGACAGTTCGGCGTCTTTCTCGCGTTCATCACCCCTCTGGCGATCTCGTTGTCCATTCGCGTACAAGAGTTGGCACCGGGTCGAGAGGAATATTTGGGCTACATCACCGGTAGCGGAGCCCTGACGGTCATGCTCGCGGCGCCTCTGCTGGGAACACTGAGCGATCGCACTCGTACTCGGATCGGCAAACGGCGACCGTTCATGATCGGCGGGGTGATTGTCGGGATCGTGGCCCTGTTTCTCATGGCGCTCGCGCCATCCGTGTTGGCACTCGCGGCGGGTTGGATTCTGGCTCAACTGGGTTGGGGAACCACTCTGGCCAACTTGCAAATTTCGACGGCAGACCGTCTCCCGGAATCTCAGCGCGGGAAGGTGGCAGGGCTGACGGGATTTGCCACCCAGGTGGCGCCTGTTGTCGGCGTGATCCTCTCCGGAGGTCTGGTCGGCAACTCACTGCTGCTCTTCCTGGTGCCCGGTGCCGTCGGTGTCGTGCTCGTCGCTGCTTTCATAGTGTTCGTGCACGAGGATGACACCCGTGGCGCTGTGTTCCCAGAAAAACTGACCGTGCGCAATACGTTTGCGCGGTATATCTACAACCCGTTCCAATACCCGGATTATTCGCTGAATTGGCTGGCGCGATTCTTGTTCTACCTCGGTATCGCTTTCAACACCACGTTCACGGCCTTCTTTTATGCCGACCGGCTCGATATGTCGCTCGGGCAGGTTGCAGGTGTGATGGGAACGCTGGGTGTGGGCAGCATCATCGCGGTCACAGCGGGCGCGCTCTCGGGTGGCTTCATGTCGGACAAGTTCGGTCGACGTAGGATCTTCATCCTGATCGGAGCGTCGCTCTTCGCAGTCGGTGTTCTGACACAGGCGTTCTCGGACGGGTTACCTCCACTCGTCGTAGGTTCCTTGATCGCGTCCCTCGGCATCGGGATGTTCTCGGCCGTCGATCAGGCGTTGCTGCTCGACGTGCTTCCGGAACGAGAGTTGGAGGCCGGTCGTTTCATGGGTATCACCGGATTTGCCACATCGATCCCGCAGGCCGTCGGGCCCTTCGTCGCTCCGATGCTACTGGCCATCAGCAGCAGTGGCGATGCAAAAAATTACCCACTGCTGTTCGTCGTTGCTGCCGCCGTGACATTGCTCGGAGGGTTCGCAGTGATGCGGATACGTTCGGTTCGATGACCGCAGAGCCCGAACTGACGACACACGCACGGTCGTCGAACCCCCAGGAGATCGACATGATCGACCGCGCTGCGGTGTTCATCACCCCGACCGAGTCGACCGGTGAACCTGACGAACCTGCAAGCTACTTCCGCCGCGAATTCGATGTGCAGGTCGGATTGGTTCGAGGAACGTTGCGAGTCACTGCAATCGGCGTTGTGGAGCCACGGCTGAACGGCCGAGTGGTCGGCGACGAGGTGCTGGCACCTGGGTGGACGTCATACCGTCACCGACTGGCTGTCAGCAGTCACGAGGTGACACGACAGTTGACCGTAGGACGCAACGTCGTAGGTGCGATCGTGGGGGAGGGTTGGGCGCTCGGCCGGCTGGGTTGGGAGAATGCGCGCAATCACTATGCCGATCGACCGGCGCTGTATCTCGAGATGATCCTCGAATACGAGGACCGCACAGTTGTCGTCGTGAGTGATGACACCTTTCGTGCAGGCACGGGCGGGTTGCGCGCCAACAGCATCTACGACGGAGAGGTTTTCGACGCACGACTCGAACCCCAGGATTGGGACGTTGCAGGCTTCGACGATTCGTCGTGGGGCTCGGTCGACATCTTCGACTGGCCCATGGAATCGCTGATGGATTCCAGTGCGGAACCGATCCGTCGTACCGACGAGCTTGCTCCGGTATCGATCACCTCGCACAAGGGTGGTCGGTCCATCGTGGATTTCGGTCAGAACATTTCGGGTCGGGTGCGTTTCACCGTAGAAGCCCCTCACGGCACCACCATCACTCTGCGACACGCAGAAGTCTTGACCGCAGGCGAACTCGATGTCGAGACGGTCCGGACCGCCAAAGCCACCGATGTCTTCATTGCCCGAGGGACAGGCCGGGAGACATTCGAGCCCCGCTTCACGTTCCATGGGTTCCGCTACCTCGAAGTCGACGGTTGGTTCGGAAACATCTGCGCCGATGATCTCCGAGCAATCGTCGTCCACAGCGACATGATTCGGACAGGGTGGTTCGAGACATCGAACCCGCTGGTGAATCGGTTGCACGACAACGCCGTGTGGTCGATGCGTGACAACTTCGTCGGGGTACCGACCGACTGCCCGCAACGGGACGAACGACTCGGTTGGACCGGCGACATCAATGCTTTTGCTCCGACTGCGGCATACCTGTTCGACGTTCGCGGAGTTCTGGGCTCGTGGCTCGAGGATCTTGCTGCCGAACAGCGGGAGAAGGGATTCGTGCCATGGGTGGTGCCGGATGTGTTGTCCACGCCGTCGTCACCTACCGCACTATGGTCGGACGTCGCTGTCAGCCTGCCGTGGGTTCTCTACCAGGAGTATGGCGATATCAATATTCTTCGACGGGCATATCCGTCGATGACCGCATTCGTCGATAGCGTCGAAACGCTCTTGGATATGCACGGATTGTGGTCCAGCGGTTTCCAATTCGGTGATTGGCTGGACCCCGATGCTCCCATCGGCAATCCCGCAGGGGGCAAGACGGACCGTCATCTGGTGGCCAGTGCGTACCTGTGTAAGACCACACGCGAGTTGGCGCACACTGCCGAGCTGCTGGAGTACCACGAGGATGCAGTCCGGTACTCAGCACTCGCCGATCGGGTCCGTGCTGCATTTCGCCGCGAGTACGTAACCGAGGCCGGACGCATCGTCAACGAATCGGCGACCGGCTATGCCCTGGCTATTGCTTTCGGCATTCTCGAGCCGGACCAACAAAGCCATGCAGGCAATCGACTGGCATCGCTCGTAGCGGAAAACGGCTTCAAGATCTCGACCGGGTTTGCGGGTACGCCTCTGGTAGCCGATGCGTTGTCGAGCACCGGACACACAGTGGAGGCCTACGCGATGCTGATGGAGACAGGTTGTCCGTCGTTCCTCTATCCCGTGACAATGGGAGCGACGACGATCTGGGAGCGGTGGGATTCGATTCGTCCCGACGGAACCATCAATCCGTCCGGCATGACTTCTTTGAACCACTATGCGCTGGGCGCAATCGCATCGTGGTTGCACCGTGTCGTCGGTGGCATCCAACTCATCGAACCCGGATACCGTCGCGTACGAATCGCACCGCAACCCGGAGGGGGCTTGACGTCGGCGTCTACGAGACATCGGACGGGATACGGAGATATCGCCGTCAGTTGGACGATCGACGCATCGACCGTGTGCGTCGACGTCAGCGTGCCGATCGGCGTCGACGCCGAGGTCACGCTTCCGCTGCACCCCGGTGGAACGAGAATTGTGGTCGGATCGGGCGACCACTCTTGGCAATATGAAAGACCCGTCGAGGCTCCGGCCCACACCATGAGTACGAGCTTGAACGAACTTGCCGCTGATCCCATCGTCTGGCAGCGGATCACCGAAGTGTTCGGCAAGCATCTGCCAGGGATCCCCATCGACGGAAGCGACCCTCGAGCCGCATCGATGAGCCTGAACGTCCTGCTCGATCACATCCCCGGCGCGTCCGAGGAACTCCGGGCCGACCTCGAAAATGCGTGCAAGCAAACCGATTGGAAGAAGGAACAGAATGAGTGATCGCATGAGTCGAGAACCGGACGCGACTACCACCATGCAGGTTCGCGAACACGCCACCCTGCTGTCGGGCCGAGACTTCTGGTCGTCCCGTGAGGGGGCCGGAATACGTTCGATCGTCCTGGCCGACGGTCCGCACGGCGTCCGTATGCAAGGCGGCGAGGCTGACCACCTGGGGTTCAACGAAAGTCAGCCGGCGACCTGCTTCCCCCCTGGGGCCGGTTTGGCATCGAGTTGGGATCCGAGTTTGATGTGCGAGGTGGGCGAGGCGCTCGGGCGTGAGGCGCGCTCCCTCGGCGTCGATGTACTGCTCGGACCGGCGATCAACATCAAACGCTCGCCGCTCGGCGGACGAACGTTCGAATATTATTCCGAGGACCCTCGTCTCACCGGTGAGCTTGCGGTCGGATTTGTACGTGGCGTGCAAAGCACTGGCGTCGGAACCTCGGTGAAGCACTTCGCCGTCAACAGCCAAGAGACCGACCGAATGCGTGTAAATGCAGTAGTGGACGACCGCGCCCTGCGAGAGATCTACCTCTCTGCGTTCGAGCACGTCGTCAAGAACGCGTCGCCGACTTCGGTGATGAGCGCATACAACGCGATCAACGGCGAGTTCTGCTCGGAAAACCGGTGGCTACTGACCGAAATCCTCCGTGACGAATGGGGTTTCGACGGTCTCGTTGTTTCGGACTGGGGTGCGATCAAAGATCGCGTCGCGGCGCTCGTGGCGGGGCTGGATCTCGAGATGCCAGGTTCCGGTGACGAGGGAACAGATGCTCTGGTGGCAGCAGTCGTATCGGGTAGCTTGGACGAGGAGGCCATAACGACGAGTGTCGGACGGCTTCGCCGCCTTGCTGACCGAACTGCGCCCACGACAGACAACGATCGGCCATTGGATGTCGATGCACACCACCTGCTCGCCCGAAGGGCGGCCGGTGAGTCGATTGTTCTTCTTCGCAACGAGGCCGACACCTTGCCTCTACGTTGCGATCAAAGTATTGCAGTTATAGGCGAATTGGCAGTGGATCCCCAATTTCAAGGGGGCGGGAGCTCGCACGTCAATCCGACCAGAGTCGACATTCCACTCGACGAACTGCGAGACGCGTTGGGCACCGATCGCGTCGTCTACAGCGCCGGATATACGAGGTCCGGCGATGAAGCCACAGCGCAGAAACTGATCGAATCCGCCTGCAACGCTGCATCTTCAACGGATGTATCCGTGATATTCGTAGGCTTGTACGAGGAAGATCAATCCGAGGGATTCGATCGCGAGCATATGGACCTGCCCGCATCTCACCTCGCGTTGATCGACGCCGTTGCGAAAGTCGCAACCCGTACCGTCGTCGTACTGTCGAATGGTGGCGTCGTCTCGCTCGAACCCTGGCACGACCAAGTCGACGCGATCGTCGAGGGCTGGGCTCTGGGGCAGGCTGTCGGAAGCGCGCTTGCCGACGTACTCACCGGCAGGGTGAACCCTTCGGGACGGCTTGCCGAGACAATCCCGCTTGCACTGTCCGATACGCCGTCATTCCTCAATTTCCCGGGGGAGCAGGAAGTCGTGCGGTACGGCGAAAGTGTGTTCGTCGGCTACCGTTTCTACACAAGCACCGATCGGAAAGTGCGATATTCGTTCGGCCACGGATTGAGCTACACGAGCTTCGGCTACAGCGATCTCGACATCGTGGTGACTGCGAGCGACGCTGCCACAGTGAGCGTCACGGTGCGAAACGACGGAGAATTGCCTGGCTCCGACGTCGTCCAGTTGTACGTTGCGCCCGCATCATCCGACGTTCGGAGGCCGATACGCGAACTCGCTGCTTTCGGGAAGGTTGCGCTTCACCCGGGCGAGTCGCGGACGCTGTCGTTCGACCTCGACCGTCGGGTATTTGCACATTGGGATACGTCGGGCTCACGATGGTGGGTGGACCCCGGCACCTACGAACTGCAGCTTGCCCGTTCGGCATCCGACATAGCGCAGACAGTGCAGTTCGGGCTCGACGGCGACGTCGAAGGTCCGTCGGCCTTGACCCTCGACTCGACTGTCAAGCAGTGGTTCGAGCACCCGGTAGTAGGGCCGCTGCTCGTGGACGCGATGACGGCGAAGACGCCCGACGAGCAGCGAGGTGATTCGGGTGAGAACGCCAACATGCTCAAGATGGTCGAGTCGATGTCGATGGGTCAGTTCGCCCGCTTTCCCGGCGTCGACTTGCCGCACGGTGCACTCCTCGACCTCATCGACAGAAGCTAGTCGATTATTCGTGCCGCTGGGGTGCGGTCATCTCGCAGGTATGTGCCTGCGAGATGACCACCGAGTTCCGGACGTGCCGTCAGCCCGCGCGGTGAACCGTGACTTCGGGGGGGCGTATCACTACGAGTGATACGCCCCCCGAGAATGTCGCACGTTGCTGGTCACAGTCACCCCCTGATGGAGTGATTTCCTCCCTCCATCAGGGGTGCAGGTCCTTGCTGCCTCGACTACATCGACAACGGACGGCAGGGGTACGAGTTCGGTACACGCGAGTGCCGTCAGCGAATCTCGCGAACCGACAATCGCATAATTCCTGTCCTTACCGTACCGGTGTGTCGCCACCTCCCCGGCAAAGGACCGTTGCGGCAACCTAGTCAGGTCCACAGCGGAACCATGCGCCGGAATTGCGTTGTGTGGAGGGGTTTCGCGGGATCGTCAAACGTTGCGTGTTCGACGGTGGGGTGCAGGGGCGTGCCGCACTAGTGGAAATGCTTCGGACACTGCACGGCGCAATCTGTCCAGGTCTCCATTGATCAGTTCGTGACTTCGCGCCTGTACGAGCACATTCCCCACTGCGGTGGCTTCGATCGGTCCGGCCATAACCGGTAGCCCGAGTCGATCGGCAAGAGTGGTGCACAGCAGAGTGTTCTGTGCACCACCGCCGACGATGTGTACCTGCCGAAGCGTGATGCCGGCAATCGAGGCCGCAACGAGTGCAGCCCGCACGAACGCTGACGCGAGCGATTCGACGATCGCGCGAACCATCTCCGCGCGGGAGTTCGGTGCGAGCATGCCTCGCTCCTGATACCAGCGGCGAATTCGTTCCGGCATGTTGCCTGGGGGGAGGAAAACCGGGTCGTCGGCATCGAAGAGGTGCGGTGGAGCAGGGCAGTCCGCAGCGGCGGCCAACATCGCCGGCAGGTCGACCTGCGCGGCGTCCGCTCGGCTCCATTCCCGGACGGTCTCGGACAGCAACCACAACCCTATAACGTTGTGTATCAAACGGTTTCGTCCATCGACGCCTGCCTCGTTGGTGAATCCTGCGTCCCGCACCCGTGTGTTCGTCACAGGTGACCGTGTTTCCACGCCGACCAGTCCCCAGGTTCCGCACGAGATGTACACCGCCGAGTCGGGGTCCATCGGTACGGCGGCTACCGCCGACGCGGTGTCGTGCGAACCGACTGCGGTCACCGCGGCGCTCGTACCGAGATCGAGAACACCTGGAAGGACCCCACCCAGAATCGAACCCGGTCCGACGACCGGCGCGAACAGTGATGTGTCGATGCCGAGTCGGTCGAGCAGATCGGTATCGAGCATTCCGTCCGTACCGAAGACACCTGTCGTCGAAGCATTCGTGCGTTCGGTGCTCTCGCGACCGGTCAGCCAGTACGAGATCAGGTCCGGAATCAGCAATATCCGGTCGGCAGCGTCGAGAAGGCCGTCGGTTCGGTCGACCGCCAGCTGGTACACGGTGGTGAACGGAAGGAATTGCAGACCGTTCCGGTCGAAGAGTTCGTTACGGTCGACCACCGCCTCTACCAGTTCGACCCCACGATCGGATCGCTCGTCTCGGTAGTGGTGTGGAAGTCCGGTGAGGCGGCCGTGTCCGAGCAGGCCGTAATCGACTGCCCAGGAGTCGATGCCGATGCTGACGACATCGTCGAAATCTCGAACGGCGTCGGCCAGTCCACGCCTGACGTGTGCGAACAGTGCGGGTACATCGGTGTGCAATGCAGTACGAGTACCGTTCCACAGCCGCAGCGGTTCGTTACGAAAGCGAGCGACGACGTCCAATTCGAGAACGTCGCGCCCCGCGGTAGTGGTTCCGACCGTGCCGGCAACGACGCGACCGCTGCTCGCACCGAGGTCCACAGCCAGAACCCGGCCGGTACTCATCCGCGAGCACTCGTCGTCGACGTGACGCCGATCATCGCAGGAACGCCGCAGCGACCCCGGCATCGACCGGGACGTGGAGGCCGGTCGTATGGGAGAAGTCCGAAGTGCACAGCGCGAAGGCGGCATTGGCGATGTTCTCCGGCAACACCTCTCGCTTGAGGAGAGTTCTCTGCGCATAGAATCTGCCGAGATCCGCTTCGTCGACGCCGTAGACAGCAGCGCGTGACGCGCCCCAACCGGCAGCAAAGATGCCGGAGCCTCGAACGACTCCGTCGGGATTGATGCCGTTCACCTTGACCCCGTGCTCGCCGAGCTCGGCGGCGAGGAGACGCACCTGATGCGCCTGATCGGCCTTGCTAGCGGAGTATGCGATGTTGTTGGGCCCGGCGAACACCGAATTCTTGGACGAAATATACAAAATGTCGCCGCCCATTTTCTGCGCGATCAGCGCAGCGGCCGCCGCACGCGAGACGAGGAACGAACCGCGGGCCATGACGTCGTGTTGCAGATCCCAGTCGGCGACCGTGGTTTCGAGAAGTGGCTTGGACAGTGACAGGCCGGCGTTGTTCACGACGAGGTCGATCCCGCCGAAGGCCAGGACGGTGGCATCGACAGCGGCCTGCACCGCCGCCTCGTCGGTGACGTCGGCGCGGACACCGACAGCGACGTCCGTGCTGCCGATCTCGGCGGCCACGTCGGCCGCTTTCTGCGCGTCGAGGTCGGCTATGACGACACACGCGCCCTCCGCAGCGAGACGGTGAGCGATCGCCTTCCCGATACCCGAGGCTGCACCCGTCACCAGAGCGATGCGGGTGGCGAGAGGTTTCGGTTTCGGCATGCGAGCGAGCTTGGCTTCTTCGAGTGCCCAGTACTCGATTCGGAACTTCTCGGACTCGTCGATCGGGCTGTACGTCGACACCGATTCGGCACCGCGCATGACGTTGATCGCGTTCACGTAGAACTCGCCCGCGACGCGTGCGGTCTGTTTGTTGGCCCCGAAGCTGAACATGCCCACGCCGGGAACGAGCACGATGGCCGGATCCGCGCCGCGCATCGCAGGGGAGTCCTCGGTCGCGTACCGCTCGTAGTACTCCTGATAGTCCTTGCGGTAAAGCTCGTGAAGCGTCTGCAGCCGTTCGACACTCTCGTCGATCGACGCATCGGAGGGCAGATCGAGAACCAGTGGCTTGACCTTGGTCCGCAGGAAGTGATCCGGGCAGCTGGTGCCCAGCGCTGCCAGACGCGGATGCTCCGTGGCGGCCAGGAAGTCCAGCACCACATCCGAATCGGTGAAGTGACCGACCTTCGGCTCGTCCGTCGATGCCAGCCCGCGGATGTAGGGGGCGAGGGCGGCTGCTTTCGCGCGCCGCTCGCATTCCGGGAGTGCGGTGTATCCGTCCAGCACCGGACCGAACGGATCTGCCTTGCCGTGTTCGACGAGATACGTTTGTGCGGCCCGAATGATCTCCAGCGAGTTCGCCTCGGACTCGTCGGAGGTGTTTCCCCAGGCAGTGATACCGTGGCCGCCGAGAATGCAGCCGATGGCCTGTGGATTGACTGCCTTGATGGCCGAGATGTCCAGTCCGAGTTGAAATCCGGGGCGACGCCAGGGAATCCATACTACGGTGTCGCCGTAGATCGTTCGCGTCAGCTCGGGGCCGTCGGCCGCGGTTGCGATTGCGATGCCCGAATCCGGGTGCAGGTGGTCCACGTGTGGAGCGTCGACCAGTGCGTGCATGGCGGTGTCGATGGACGGAGCGGCACCGCCCCTGCCGTGCAACGTGTAGTCGAACGCTGCGACCATCTCGTCCTCACGGTCGATCCCAGGGTAGACATCTACCAGAGACCGCAGACGGTCGAGGCGCAGCACCGCCAGGCCGTTCTCGGTCAAGGTGCCGAGATCTCCGCCGGATCCCTTGACCCACATCAGTTCGACATCGGAGCCGGTCACCGGGTCGGTATCGGTGCCTTTGGCAGAGGTGTTTCCACCTGCGTAGTTGGTGTTGCTGGGGTCCGAGCCCAGGCGATTCGATCGAGTCAGCAATGCTTCGACGCTTGGGTTCATGGTATTGGGTTCCTGATTGTCGGTCATCGGTCATGCCCCCCAGGAGGTTTGAGTTCCGCCGACGCGGTCGGTCTCGATCTTCTGTTGATAGCCCGAGTCGGCGAACGCGCGCATCGGCTCTGCGGGTAGACCGCGACTTTCGCGCCACTCGGCCAGGACGGGCCGAACGTCGGTGTAGAAGGCATCCATGAAAATTTCGTTGGCACCGAGCACGTCTCCGGACTCCTGCGCCGCGGTCAGAGCTTCGGTGTCCACGAGAGCGGCACGTACCGTCATCTCCTGGACGTTGAGAACCGACCGGATCTGGCCGGGTATTTTTGCCTCCACGTTGTGGCATTGGTCGAGCATCAGGGCCAGCTCGGAGGACGGTGCGAGTCCCCCGCCGCGAATGACCTCGAACATGATGCGGAACAGTTGGAACGGATCAGCGGCCCCGACGATGAGATCGTCGTCGGCGTAGAAACGCGAGTTGAAGTCGAACGATCCGAGCTTTCCGAGGCGTAGCAGCTGGGCGACGATGAATTCGATATTGGTTCCGGGAGCGTGGTGGCCGGTGTCGAGGCAGACTGCAGCACGCTCGCCGAGAGCGACCGTGTGCGCGTACGACGTTCCCCAATCGGGGACGTCGGTGACGTAGAAGGCGGGCTCGAAGAACTTGTATTCCAGCACCAGTCGTTGTTCGGTACCCACGTGCTGGTAGATCTCCGAAAGTGACTCGGCAAGCCGGTCCTGTCGACCGCGGATATCGCCCTGCCCTGGGTAATTGGTGCCGTCGGCGAGCCAGACCTTCAAGTCCCGCGATCCGATTTCCGACATGATCTCGAGGCAGCGAACGTGGTGGTCGATCGCTTTGCGTCGTACAGTTCGATCGGTGTGGGTGAGGCTGCCGAACTTGTACTCGTCGTCCTGGAAGGTGTTGGAGTTGACCGTCCCCAACTGCACGCCGAGCGCGGCTGCATGCGTCTTCAGTGCACCGAAATCATCGACCAAGTCCCACGGAATATGAAGTGCCACAGACGGAGCCAGTCCGGTCATTCGGTGAACGGTAGCCGCGTCGGCGATCTTCTCTTCGATCGTGCGCGGCGTTCCGGGGGTGCCGAATACCTTGAACCGGGTCCCGGAATTACCGAATGCCCACGACGGCAGTTCGATCGCAAGCGCATCGAGAACGGCCGATGCGCCATCGGTCAGAGGTTGTGTCACGAAGTTTCGCTCCTCGGGGTGTGCCGGCCACTGCAACTGTGGCCGGATCTGATTGCGCTCCGAGCTCACCGCGAAGGAATGCCAGGATTGAATCGTTTCATTTTATGAGGTCGACTGTAAATGCAACGGTTCGTTCACGTCAATCCCTCCACGTTGCGCTGGGGTGCCGATGGGGTACCTTCAGCTATTGAACGGTTCAAAAGGGGGATGGGAAACATGACCATCGAGCGGCGCAGCGTCGAGAACCGTTCCGTGGGCGTCCGAGACGTCGCCGAGGTCGCCGGAGTGTCGATGGGGACAGTCTCCAATGTCCTCAACCGGCCGGATTCGGTCAGTCCCAAGACACGGGCGCGAGTCCACGTTGCCATCGAGCAGCTGGGGTTCGTCCGGAACGAATCTGCACGCCAACTGCGCGCCGGCCGGTCGCGGACCGTCGGGTACATCATGCTCGACGGCACGAATCCGTTCTTCGCGGACGTCGCACAGGGCATCGAGCACGAGGCCGAGCTGAACGGTCTGGCGTTGTTTCTCTGCAACAGTGACAGTCGTCCCGATCGAGAGCAGACGTATCTGGCCCACCTCGAACAGCAACGAGTGCAGGGCATCCTGATTACTCCGTCCGATCCCGAGGCCGAAATCCTCGACGAGTTGCCGCGCAGGGGAACTCCGGTGGTCATCGTCGACCGGACTCGACGTGCCGACACCCATTGCTCGGTGGCCGTGGACGACGTTCTGGGGGGCGACCTTGCAGTGGAACACCTTCTCGAGATGGGACACAGAAGAATTGCATTTCTCGGCGGTCCGTTGACCCTGGGCCAGGTCAACGACCGTTGGGTCGGGGCTCAGCGTGCCTTCGCCCGGTCCGGTCTACCCGAAGAAGGCATGACGGCGGTGGATACCGGGACACTCACCGTGGCAGGAGGCAAGTCGGCCGCCGAACGGTTGATCGGCCTCCCTTCGCAGACTCGTCCTTCAGCGGTGTTCTGCGCCAATGATCTTGTGGCGCTGGGACTTCTGCAGGAGTGTGTGAGTGCGGGAGTTCGTGTGCCGGACGACATGGCGATCGTCGGCTACGACGACATCGAGTTCGCCGCAGCTGCAGCCGTTCCGCTGAGCTCGGTTCGACAGCCGCGCAGGAAGATCGGCCGGACGGCTGCAATGCTGCTGTTGCGGGAAGAGCGGGAATCCGACCACGTGCACGAGCAGATTCTGTTCGCGCCCGAGTTGGTCGTTCGCCGTTCCTCGCGTGCCTCGATATGAACCGCTGATCGATAGTCGAATCAGGCGTTCATCCTCGGCTACTGAGCCCGACATGACGTAATTCGCTCCCATAGGTCCTCGGCTGGCCTGCCTTTACGAGTCGTCGCCCACCTCAGGCGTGGCATCGGAGTATCCGCCGAGGACAATTGCCATCACGTGGTTGATGTGATGGTGTGTGCGCCGGGCTGCCGTCTCACCGTCTCTCTCGTTCAGTGCGGCGCTGATCGCCAGATGCTCCTGTGCACACAGGATCGAATCACCGGTTGTTCGTACGTCGCGTGCTCTCAGGGCCCGTGTCAGGTTAGCGGCGTCCGAAACAGCTGACAGCAGCAATGGATTTTTGGTAGACCGCGCTATCAGGGTGTGAAATTGCAAATCGCACGACCGAAATCCGTCCGCATCGTGAGCTTCGGCGTGGGCCACCGAGCTCTTGGCCGCCGATTCGATCTCTTCGAGGTCATTCTCCGAAGCACGTTCACCGGACATCAATGCCAGAGGTACATGGTGGGCCTGTGCACATCGGATCCCCGGAAGCACTCGGAATCGCTGATCTCGACAAGCCGGATTGGGGGCAACGAGTGAAAATGGAGCCCAACGATGTGCCGGTCTTCTGGGCGTGCGGGGTCACACCCCAGCAAGTTGCGATGGAAGCGAAGACCGAGTTGATGATCACCCATGCCACGGGCCATATGTTCGTGACGAAACTGCGCGTCGAGTGATCGACGCGTAGAAGTATCGTGACCGATCACGAACTCCCGGGACGATGACGGACGACCTGGTGTCACAGGAAAGCGGTAAGGGCGTCAAGCGGTTCCACCCTCGGATTCGCCAGTTGGTCGTCCTGCTTCTGACACCGACTCCGCCGCTTTGGTGGCCGGACCACTTCGATACGGAGGAGTGCGACCACCCCGGCCCGGGAGCGTGTGAATTCTGCCGCTTCGCCGCCTCGGGTCGAGGCCCTTACTTCAGTGGGTGACAGCGGCCATGGGGTAGGGATGGTCGGTGTCGGATTCGTAGCAGATTGCGAACGGTTTGTTGGTCACGAACAAGAAGGTCACATCATTGTCGGCTGTCGCACCGTGTTCCATCCACCCGCCTTCTGGAAACCACACCCAGGTGCCAGGTCCGTACTCGCCGTCGTGGGTCTTCAGGATGCCGTCCAGAACGTACATTCCGTGGGCGCACGGATGCGTGTGCCAGGTATTTGTGAAACCTGCGGCGTAGCGCAGGAGCATTACTTGCATGCCCGTGTCGGGATCCGCGAACAGTGACTTGAAGGGAATCTGCGCGTCTATCTGTGCGACAGTCAGAACTTCCCAGGGCATCCGATTGGCATCGGCGATTTCGAGGGTGACCTTGTTGGTCGGTTGGGTCATGGCGAACGTCTCCCTGGGTTGGTGGTTGGGTCCGAGCTGTTCTGGCTGGGCGCTACGAAAAGTGCTCGACTGCAACAGGAGTCGACCAGTCAGCTCCCGAAAATTTAGACGAGGATTGTTGCTGAATGGTTTCGATCGGAATATGTCAAATCGCGCGATGTAACGTTTCTGTCAATCCCGGAGGGCGCTTACCGCTCCCTGTCGACCTGCCGGGTGGAGACAGCGCGCTCGGTCGTCTCGGTCGTGGAAGACCCTCCCCTGACTACACCGAGAGTTGTCCGCCGTTCTGCCAGAGAGTTGCGCGCCCTTGACCATTGACGCAGTTGCCGCTAGTGTCCTCGGTCACAGGCATTACAGGATTGTTACTCGGTCACGAGGCAAGACCTGAGCTACACGCTTCTGCAGCGTGCGGCTCAGGTCTTTTTTTGTGCCCTGGTACGGAAACAAGAACAGGAACAGCATGGCAATCGTCGACCACAGGTCGCTTGCGTCCGACATTCTCGAGGGGGTGGGTGGGCAGGGCAACATCGACTCGGTCGTGCATTGCGCCACGAGACTTCGCTTCAAACTGCGCGACAGCGCGAGAGCGAATACCGACGCGGTCAAGGCGCTGCCGGGGGTGCTGGCGGTGATGAAAGCCGGTGGCCAATACCAAGTGGTTATCGGTGATGACGTACCGAAGGTGCACGCCGAGATCATGAAGCTGACCGGTAGCGGCTCGATCACGGACCGGACCGAAGCCGCGGTCGACGGTCCCGCCTGGTCTCCCAGGCGCCTGCTCAATGGGTTCATCGAGGTGGTGTCCTCGATATTTCAGCCGATCGTGTGGCCGCTTGCCGGTGCGGGCCTGTTCAAAGCGTTGTTGAGCCTCGTTCTGCAGTTCGGTTGGCTCGACGCCACCAGTCAGACGTATGTGATCCTGGCGGCCGCGGCCGATTCGATCTTCTATTTCCTTCCCATCTTCTTGGGCTATACAGCGGCCAATCGTTTCGGTGCCAACAAGTTCACCTCGATGGTGATCGCCGGCGCGCTGGTTTATCCGTCGATCGTGGAGTTGAATGCGTCCGGTGAGCCGGTGCAGTTCCTCTCCATCCCGGTCACGATGTTCAACTACACGAGCTCGGTCATCCCCATCATCGTGGCAGTGTTGATTCAATCTTGGCTCGAAAAGCTGTGCATGCGTGTCGTTCCCAGGATGATGAGAAACTTCGTCACACCGATGGTGTCCATCATCGTGATGCTCCCCCTCATTTTGTTGACAGTGGGACCGATCACCTCCTTCCTGGCCAACGCTCTTTCCACGGGCATCGGCAACATCTTCGAGTTCGCGCCGTGGTTGGCAGGCGCTGTCATGGGTGGACTGTGGCAGGTCTTCGTACTGTTCGGGCTGCACTGGGGATTGGTCCCGACAATGCTCAACGATATTGCTGTGAACGGAAGTTCGGCTCTGCTCGCAACCTTGCTGAGTGCTGTCCTCGCGCAGGCCGCCGCCACTGCGGCTGTGTTCTTCCGTACCCGCAGTACAGTGCGCCGTGGCGTTGCCGGGCCCGCCGCGGTGTCCGGATTCATCGCAGGCGTCACCGAGCCGGCGATCTACGGTGTCAATCTGCCGTTGAAGAAGCCCTTCTTCTTCGGCATCATCGGAGGGGCCGTCGGCGGCGCGATCGCTGCATCCGGTGGCAGCGCCGCAACATCTTTCGTGTTTCCTTCACTTCTCGCCCTGTCTGCTCTGACCACTGTGGGTAGTTTCGTTCTGCAGATAGTGGGAATCGTGTTCGCCGTCAGCATTTCTTTCGCACTGACCTTCGTGTTCGTGGATCGAGAGAGTGCCGACGAGCCCGTAGAGTCCGCAGAACCGGCCACGACAACAGGAACTGTCGAGATACTGGCACCGGTCGACGGCACCATCGTCGCGCTCGCCGATGTTCCCGATCGAGTCTTCTCGTCCGGGGTTCTCGGGCAAGGATTCGGCGTGACCCCGACGGACGGTGTCGTGCGCGCACCGATTACGGGGACGGTAGTGACCGTGATGAAGACCGGACACGCATACGGGATCAGATCCGCCGAGGGGGTCGAGGTGCTGGTTCATATCGGTATCGACACCGTCCGAATGAACGGTGAGGGCTTTACCCCTGCCGTCGCCCAGGGAGACCGAGTGACGTTCGGCGACATCATCGCTGAATTCGACGTCGACGCAGTGCAGAAAGCCGGCTTCGATCCGATGACGGTGGTGGTGGTCACCAATTCCAAGCAGCTCGCCTCTATCGAACCCATGTCCTCGGGTGCCGTCTCGCACGGCACACCTTCCATCGCCATCACAGTCTGACAAGGAACGCAATGAACAACAACAACTTTCCCGAGGGATTCCTCTGGGGCGGTGCCACAGCAGCAAACCAGATCGAGGGCGCGTACGACGAGGCAGGAAAGGGCCTGTCGATCCAGGACGTGATGCCTCGTGGCATCACCGCGCCGCCATCGGACGCACCGACCCCGGACAATCTGAAGCTGCACGCCATCGACTTCTACAACCGATACGCCCAGGACATCGCGCTCTTCGCCGAGATGGGCTTCACGGTCTTCCGATTCTCCATCGCATGGAGTCGCATCTTCCCCATGGGCGACGAGGACAAGCCCAACGAGGAAGGCCTCGCGTTCTACGATCGGCTGCTCGACGAGCTGGAACGGTACGGGATCGAACCGCTCGTGACCATCAGCCACTACGAGACCCCACTCCACCTCGCCCGGACTTACGACGGGTGGAGCAGTCGTAAAATGATCGGGTTCTACGAGCAGTACTGCCAGACCCTGTTCACTCGATACGGCTCTCGCGTCAAATATTGGCTCACCTTCAACGAAATCAACTCCGTCCTGCACGAGCCGTTCTTGTCCGGCGGGATCGAGACGCCGAAAGGCGAACTGACGCAGCAGGATCTGTATCAGGCGATTCACCACGAGCTGGTGGCATCGGCGCGCGCGACGCGGCTGGCCCGCGAAATCATGCCCGACGCTCTGGTCGGCTGCATGATCTTGGCGCTACCGGCATACCCGTTGACGCCGGCTCCGGCGGACGTGGTCGCCGCGATGAAGACACAGCACGACAGCTATGCGTTCGGTGACATCCATTGCCGTGGTGAATATCCGGGCTATCTGCTTCGTTACTTCCGAGACAACGGCATCGAGCTCGACATCACCGAGCAGGACCGTCACGACCTTCGCAACACCGTCGACTTCGTCTCGTTCAGCTACTACATGAGCATGTGCGAAACAGCTGATACCTCGGCACGAGTGACCGGTGCAGGCAACATCTTCGGAGGCGTCGCCAATCCGACACTCGAAGCATCGGAATGGGGATGGCAGATCGATCCCCAGGGGCTACGCGTGGTCATGAACGACTACTGGGAGCGATGGCAGAAGCCGCTTTTCGTCGTCGAGAACGGGCTCGGAGCCAAGGACGAACTCGTCGAGGTCGACGGTGTACCCACTGTGCAGGACGACTACCGCATCGACTACCTGAACCAGCACCTTCTTCAAGTCGGTGAAGCGTTGGCCGACGGCGTCGACGTTCTCGGATATACCTCCTGGGGCTGCATCGACTTGGTCAGCGCGTCGACAGCTCAGATGAGCAAACGGTACGGATTCGTCTACGTCGACCGTCGAGACGATGGGACCGGATCGCTCGATCGGTATCGGAAGAAGTCCTTCCTCTGGTATCGAGATGTGATCAGTAGCAACGGCGCGTCACTCGGCTGAAGGGAAGCCTCATGGAGATCCTGCGGATCTTCAACAACAACGTCGTCTTGGCGCGAGCCGATCACGGCGGAGAGGTGATCGTGACCGGGCGGGGTTTGGGATTCCAGGCCAAGCCCGGTCATCGGGTCGATCAGGAGCGGGTGGCCAAAGTATTCGTTCCCGAAGACGGCCGCGACCCCGACAACTTCGGTGCCCTGGTCGCCGCTGTCCCGCCGGAACATCTCGTGTTGGCCGACCGCGCGCTCGACGAAGCGCGCGCAGAGTTGGGCATCACGCTGGGGTCGACGACCGTGATCGCCCTCGCCGACCACCTCAGTTTCGCAGTCGTCCGCCACCAGAAGAACATGCCCACGAGCTACCCGCTGCGAGGCGAGGTCGTTCATATGTATCCACGCGAGTACGCCGCGGCCGCAAAGGTTCTCGAGTTCGTCAACACGCAGCTCGAGCAGCCTCTGGTAGTCGATGAAGCCGTGGCCATTGCGCTGCATCTGGTGAACGCCGGGTTCACCACCGGCGACTTGTCCTTCACCTACCGGATGACGGGAGTGTTCACTCAGCTCTTCGACATCATGGGTGTCGAATACGGCCGAGTGTTCGACCGAGATTCGGTCAACGCAGCGCGGTTCATCACCCATCTGCGCTACTTTTTCGTCCGAGCCACGACGGGTCGGCAGCTCGAGGAGCGGTCGGGAAAACTACGGGTCGCTATCCGGGACGCGTATCCGCATGCGCATGCGACTGCGATGAAACTTCAGGCGGTGCTCGAACTACGTCTCGGTGTTCCGCTGACGGACGACGAGGTCACTTACCTCACCCTGCACGTTGCTCGTATGGTCGACGAGGTTCGTCCCCCCGACATCTCCGCGGGTTGACCAAGCCGACGGTTGCTCGTTACTGCGTAAATGTAGCTTCACATTCGTGATTGCATCGCCCGGCCGCGCCCACTGCTCAGCACCGTGTCGATGGTTACCTGCAGGAGTGGGTGTCGGCAAGCCGTGGAGCGAACGTGGCCAAGTTCATCTAGCCAACGCCGGAAGTACGAGCTCATCGACGATCCTTTCGATGTCGTTCTCGGATATTTCGTGTTGTCGGACGATCTGCCATTGCAGGATCAGGGCGATGGCGGCCTCGATGGGCATGGGGGGACTACCGTCTCGTGGCAACGACGCTCCGAGGTCGCCACGTTCTTGCGCACGGCGAAGGACAGTCATTGCAGAGTCGAAAAGATTCGACAGGTATCGCTGTTGGATTGCCGCAGTAACTTCGGGGTGTAGGCGTGTCGTTTCCAGCATGGTGGCAACGAGTCCATGACGAGGACGGGGCGAACTACAAGTAGCGGTGGCAACGAGGGTTCCGATCAACTCGTCGCGAAGTCTGCCGGGGCCGATTGTGACTATTGCTTGTTCGTTGATGATACCGGAGTGCTCGAACGCTTCGGCTGCCAGTTCCGCGGGTGACGCCCAGCGTCTGTATACGGTGGCTTTTCCTACTCCCGCTCGCAGTGCGGCGCGATCCATCGTCAAATGTGCGAAGCCGCCCTCGGCGAGCAACTCGACCGCTGCGTCGAGCAGGCGGGTGTCACGCTGGGGGTCCTGCCGGGGGCCGGAGCGACCGGGCGGCCGTCGCCGAGTGGAACCGGGCTTCGCAGGGGTTGCAGGTGTCACTTCGACAGATTAACCAGGACCGTGCCGTCTCTGGTAGCAACTCACGATGCCCGCCTCTGCGTCTACTAGGACTAAATGGTATCGTGTTGCAAACCGGGACCAAGATGCGTCGAGCGGTCCGCAGGGTGGGTCGACATGATCGAGAGGCAGATCAAGTGAGCAACATCGGGATTCTCGGAGCCGGCTACGTCGGAGAGACGTTAGCTCGGAGGTTGGGTGCCTTGGGGCACACGGTCCGAGTGGCGAACTCGCGGGGGCCGGAAACGCTGAGTCGTCTGACCTCCGTGGAGGGCGTCGCACCGGTGTGGGCTTCGGAGGTAGTGCAGTGTGCTGACATCGTCGTTTTGGCAGTGAACGAGACGTCGGTAGCCAGGATGGACTCGAAATTTACAGGTGCACTGGCTCGGGTGCCGATTGTCATCGACGCCGGGAACTACAACAGCGGTCGTGACGGAGACGAACCTGAAATTCTTGCGGGAAAGCCTGTAGGAGTGTGGCTTTCGGAACAGATCGGGCGGCCTGTGTTCAGGGCGTTCAACAACATCCAAGCTCATGTACTCGCAGCAGGTGGGCGAGCTGCAAGCGATCCCGATCGCATTGCGTTACCCGTCTCGGGTCCCAACGGCGCTGATCTTGCACGGGTGCAGACCCTGGTGGAGGAGCTGGGGTTCGACCCGATCTACAACGGTGAGCTGTCCGAGTCATGGCGTCATCAGCTGGGAACCAGAAGTTACTGCACCGATCTGCCGGCGCAGCGTTTACGAATCGAGCTTGCCGAGGCACGGCTGGAGCAGACGCTCGAAGCGAACCAGATCGCGTATTTCATCGGCGACGACGTCCGTACCACCCAATCGATCGGGATCGACATAATGCGCAATCAGACACTGCGGCTGAAGGAATACTTCGGACCGGATTTCGGGGATCCGCGGGTCAATGCCGAAAGGCTCGGTACCGACTGACCGAACCGGGATGTACCCGACGTGTCGAGCTCTACGCCGCGATGCGTCCATGGACGAAGCTCCGGCGTCGACATGATGCGAACGCTCACTCCTGACCTGTCGGGGGAGTGGTCACGGACGCACAGCGAGATGCAGCCTCTCCGCAGGGCGTTCAGCTGATCGAGATCCTCGTCGGTCAAGGTTGTTGTCAGATATTCCGTGGCACGCAGGACCGTGGGCAACACAGCATTCACTCGTTCGATGCCTGCTGGGGTCAGCGCGACCAGTACTCAGCGTCGGCTGGAGGCAGTAACGTCGGCCGTCAAGGAACTTTACAAAACCGGTGGCTTGCCCGTTTTTCGTTAGCCGGAGACGATCTGGTGCCGGCCGACCTGTCGTCCGCTCTCCGTGCTGCAGCCCCCTGGAGCGAAGCTACTCATCGGCGCTACCAGGGACGACGCCCTTCCCTTCGTCGTGGACCTGCGAGGTGCCCGACTCCGCGGGTGGGGCCGCTGGGACGACTGTTGTTCTCGTGCATCGTCTCACGGGTCACAAAAAGTCTTTGGGCATCGAAGCGGTCGTCGAGATCTTGCGTGACGCCGGCGGCAGGTGTCGATGTGCCGATTCGATTGCACTTCAACGTAATTCAGACCCGCTGCCAGCCACTGTTCGACTTCCTTCTGTTCGGCGGGGATTAATCGGACGCGCTGATGCTGAACGGCAGGACGCCACCCGCCCGGTCGGCCCTTGAGATGCAACACACGTGGCCGGCGTTCGCCACCCACGGTGTCGCGGAGTGGCCGAGGAGCACAATTAACTTCGGTTGATTCTGTCGCCGCTGTTGTGGTCACTGAAGACTGCAAACCGAGACCTGGTAGGAAGGTCATTGATCAATGACGTCATTTCTGGACGGGCGTCACTGAACGGCTAGGCACCGGCTATTGGGCGGGTCCGGTTCCAGTACGACGTCGACGCCATAGCCAGCCTGATCAAACCACCCTCCCAGCTCCACGTGGTGCCTCAGGGCTTGCTGGACGGAGGCTGAGTCCGACGGATCAGTGGGCTTACCTAGAGGGACTGTGAACGGGTCGACGACACGAAGACTGTTATGAAATGCAAGTGCTGTAACGCAATTGCGCGAAAACGGCTGGTTGGGTGTCGTCTGAGCTAGTGAGGGCGCTGCTCAATGATTGACATTTCGGAGCACCCGGGCAGGGTTTCCGGCGGCCACGACGTTAGATGCCACATCGCGAGTGACCACGGAACCAGCACCGATGACTGAATTGTCGCCGATGCTTACTCCCGGACATACAATGACGCCGCCACCCAGCCATACGTTGTCACCGATTGCAATAGGCAACGCAGACTCGAACTTGTTCCGTCGCGGTTCTGGATCGATTGGGTGCGTAGGCGTCAAGAGTTGGACGTTGGGACCGATCTGACAGTCCTGGCCAATCGTAATTCGGGCAACATCGAGTGCCGTCAAGTTGTAGTTGATGAACGTTCTGGCACCGATGTGAATATTCTCGCCGTAATCGACATAGATTGGAGGCTTGACCATCGCGCCTTCCCCTAGGCTGCCCACGAGCTCGTCAAGAATCTTCCTCGCTGCTACTCGATCGTGCCCCTCAACGCGGTGATAGGCAACGGCAAGGCGTGCGGCATGCTGTGCTAGAGCAGCGTTCTCGGCGTCATCGGCGATGTAGAAGTCGCCGGCGACCATGCGCTCGCGATTGCTTCGTCCATCTTCGGCGTAGGGGTCCTTTGCCATGTGTATGACCGTACACAGTGGCGTGTATCGGGACGTAGGCTGAGGGTCGAACCCGCCACCCGGCCAAACCGCAAACGGTAGGGCTTCATACCCGAAGCTTTGGCTTCCGTGCCAGAACTTTCCGAAAGGACTTCATGCCTCACACGATTCCCTGGACCGAAGGGACATGGACGAACCAACCAGTGCGGGTCGCGGTCGACAATGATGGGATGCGTGTCACTGCCAGCGAGGGCAGCGACGCATGGCGCACAACTTCCTACGACTTCATTCACGCCTCAGAACACGCCCTGTTGGTCCCCTTGCCGCTCGAAACCTCACTGGAAGTGCAGTTTCGACTCGACTTCGTCGAACAATTCGACCAGGCGGGTATCTTCGTCAAGATCGACGACAGATCGTGGATCAAAGCAGGCATCGAGGTCAGCGATGGCCAGAGCAGTCTCGGCGCTGTCGTGACCCAGGGCACGTCAGACTGGTCGTTACGGCCAGTAGATGACTGGGCTGGGCACCTTGTGACGGTCCGTGGCAGCCGGTCCGGCAACGCGCTCACGATACGCGCCCGTGTCGAGGACGACCCCTGGCAGCTGGTTCGAGTAGCACCACTGAATCCGGATGCTCGAGTGATGGCGGGTCCCTACTGCTGTGCCCCCACACACGGGGACCTCACCGTGCACTTCACGGCGTGGCGCAGCGGACCGGCCGACGTAAGTTTGCATCCAGTCCCTTAATCCGGAGAGCGGTCCGGACAGATGGCAACGCCCCCTCCTCGACGAGCACGTCAACCCAACCCAGTGGCCCTGAGATGGCACTGCATCCGCTTAAGCGGATGCAGACAGTCGAGTTTGGAGAGTATGCCGCTGTGAGGAGGCTCAACGAAGTTCCGCAACCGCGCTCATCGGATCTCCCTCCGCTCGGGGATTTCACCGCAGTGTTTGGCGGGTTCCGGTGGTGGCTTTTCGGAGCTTCTCATGCTGGTGTTGTGGTCTCGCAGTCGGTAGTAATCGATGTCGAGATGGATTGCAAAGCCGCCGGACGGAACGAGCATTGGCCGCGCCCGTTGCTGATTGCAACGTTCAAGGATCTAACACAGTCGTGGTGAAATCGCGGCAACACAACACATTTGAACGTCTACTGGTAAACCTGGATTTTAGATCTCGTCGCATTGCTGGCGGCTCGTAGCTACCCATGCTGCACCTGGCACATCGCCTCGCACACTCAAAGATTTTATTGCGGTTCATGGCCGCTGACCGCGTGTCAGTCGAGCGCGCTGTCGCGTCCGCGGGGAGAGGCGGGCCTACTCCGGCTCCCTCCTTACGACGGTCACGTGCTTTTTCGTCGTGACGGCCGACATGATGGGCGCGGCCTCGGCCGGACTGGCTCGGCTGTATGGGTCTCGAACGAAGCCAGGAAGGTACTTGGGGACGGCCTTTCGCTCACCCCCCACAGAGTCGTGAGGTCGGCTCGCTTTTTCGCGTTCGGGTAGCGCCTCCGCTGGCCTGCGCAGCAGTAGTCTGGGTTGGAGTTTAGGAGGTGTCGATTGTCGATAGGACGACCGTCAGTGGATCGTGTGCGGGCTATCGATGCTGCTCGTATCAACAGTGCTCTCGGGGGTGCTCGCAGTACCGAGGCGACCCGCGCGGACCAGGATGCGTTTGTTCGCGGCGAGATTGATATCGCCGCGCTCGGGCGTCGGGTGCGTAGCCGGTACGGCGTCTCCTGATTCGGGTCGCGTTCTAGCACGAGGGAGCTCATCACTTTGACACAAGGTGGGGTCGTATGTCCACGGCGGTCCGTTTAGACGTTGACGGACCATACGGGACCCCGGTGGACCGGGAGTAGGTCGACGGAGGTCATCTCTTACTCATCACTTTGCGGCGGATTCGGATGGATTCACGCGGACGCCGATGGCCACTCGATTCGCCGAACACCCAGCTCAACGGGCCGATGATGGACGCGAGTGCATCCATTTGAATTGTTATCTCTCGTACAGCGGGTCCGGGGTTCGAATCCCTGGTGGCGCACAACGAAATGCCCGTTCACCAGAAGTTGGTGAACGGGCATTTTTGTTCGGTAGCCCGCGTCGTCAACCCACTCGACTGTCTCCGCCGCTGAGTGCTCGGTTCCAGTCGAGCGGCAGGGAGAAACCGTCAGCAACTCGGCCGGCCACCACACCCCTTCGGGTCGCGCTCAGCCCTCGACATCTGGCAACAGCCGGCTGTACTCGGCTGAGCCTTCCGCTATTCGAGGGAGTCGCCGACCTGAAACTGTCCGCTGCGCAACAGCTCTTGCGTCAGATCGATTCCAGTGTGGTTGACGATCATTGCTATGTAGACCTCCAGCGTGTGAAACAGGCCGTCGGGCATCGGACCCTCGCCGTCGGGGTCATCGCCAACTTCACGCATGCGATCTCGCCAGGGGCTGTCAGGTTCGTCGAAACCCGGCCCGTCCTTCAGGAGCGCATCGAACATTGCGGTTCGAGCACCGTCGACCCAATGGGCGAAATTACTGTGGCCGACCTGAGTGGCGAACGTGAGGGCCTCGCCACCGATCGACAGCGGTGCCATCAGCTCATCGGCCAACCCTGCCACCGACCTGCAAAGCTGTGCCCGTGGCGTTCACCATCAGGCTCACGACTTCGATCGCGGCGAACCCCGCTGACGTGTTCGATCTGGAGTCGGATGCAATCGTTCACGCCGAGTCTCAGGGAGCGTACGGAGAGAGTGTGCGAGTCGGTTCGAAGCGGAGTGCTCTTCGTTTGGGCGATGAAATCCATATTCGCTCCAGGCATCTCGGTGTGTGGTTCACCTTGACCAGCCGCATCACCGAGTACGAGCCCGCGAGATATTTCGTGGACGAGCAGGTCACCGGACCCTTTGCCTCGATGCGCCACGAGCATTTCTTTCTCGCACGCCGGGGTCAGACGCAGATGGTCGACATCATGTCGGTCGAATTCGGTGGCGGACGACTCGGCGCTGCGATCCTGGATATTCCAGGCAAGCTGTATCTCCGGCGCGTCCTGTGCGTTCGGAACGCATACATCAAGAAGCGCGCCGAAGCGAAGCGTTGAGCGACGGCCGGTAGGGATCTGCAAAATTACACGGACACAACGGTTCTCGACCCTGTTTCTCGCCCCGTTCGGCTGCATTCGGTTCGAAAGATGCTGATCGGTATTTTTTGATGCAGACTGGCAACTCGGACATAGTTCACGCGAGCCAGGAGGATTGCCATGCGATCGACCAGTCGGATTCTGATCGGAGCGCTACTTTGTGCGCCAGCACTAGCGGCGTTTCCAGCGACGGCATCAGCGGCGCAATCGACAGACGTGACGTATGCGTTCGAGGTCGACGGATCGACGGTGACCAACACGATCACCAACAACTCCGGTAGCGACTTGGCCTGCGGCACATCGTTGGCTCCCGCACCGGGCGGAGTGCTGCCGCCGGTGTGGGAGGTCGTCGGTAACGGCCAGTCGCTGTATTCGACCGACGACGGGGGCCAGATCGGAATCAGCACCCAACACGTCACCGATATCCCGGCCGGCACCTATGTCGCGCTCGCATCGTGCGTAACCGAAGGCGTCGACCCGACCACAGCGTGGGTCTCCGACTATCCCGGGCTGTCCGACGTCCTCGCGACTTTGCCGTGGAACTCGTTCACCGTGCAGCAGGCTTCTCCGATTGTGACGATCGAAGACTGAGCGTCTGCACTGGATTTGGGCCTCGGTAGCCGCAACTTGCCGAGGTATCGCTGCCGCCGGTTTCTGTGGGCGGTCAGCGGCCCTTGGATCGGAGGAAGTCCGCCACCGTGGTGACGGCGGCGGGGTTGCGTGGTCCTTCGACGAGCGCTGCGTAGGGGAGGGCAATGATGTTGTTCTCACGTACGGCGGTGGTGCCGGACATCAGTGGCTGTGCAGGTAGTTGCGCGATCTTGGCGTCCACCGAATTCGACGGTCCGGCACCGTAATCGACGATGACGATGAACTCGGGGTTCCGTTGGGCTGCGGCTTCCCAGGACGCGGTGGTCCAGGAATCGTCGAGGTCGTCGAAGATGTTGCTGCCACCGGCTTCTCGGATGATCTGCGACGGAGCTGCGGTGCGGCCGGAGGTGAAGGGCTCGGGATCGGCGCTGTCGAACAGGAACACCCGCGCCGGGTCTCGGCCGTCCGGAGCCCCGGCGTTCGCGGCACCGATCTGGTTCTCGTAGTCGGTGACGAGTCGGTCGGCCCGGTCACGAACTCCGAAGAGGTCGCCGAGGTTTCGTAGGTCGGTGTAGAGCGCGTCGAGGGGCTCCATGACTCCGCGTGCAGTACTGCCGGGTTGCCGGCATGCTTCGGTGAGTTGGTAGGGAACTGCGCCTATGCTGCGAATCCAATCGGGAGTCACACCGGTCGACTCCTTGTAGCCATAATTCCAGCCGGCGAAAACGAAGTCCGGGTTCGCCGACTGAATCACCTCACGGGTGAAGGCGTCGGCCAGTTCCGGTGCCGCGTCGAAGTCGCTCTTCCACGGCGAGGAGTCGATGTCTCGCTCCTTGCCCGGGTAGCTGGTGTATCCGACGAGGCGGTCGGCGAGGCCGAGGGCGAACATCATCTCGGTGATGCCGGTGTCGTTGGTCAGTACCCGCTGTGGGGTACCGGTCACGGTCAGCGGCTCGCCGCAGTTGGTGACCGTCACCTGATCGCCACCCTGCTCGGTGGCTGTGTCGACCTGGGCTCCGCACGAACTGACCAGTGCCGCAACGGCGGTCGCGGCAATGGCGATCGTGCGAGGCCGGCGAAAGAGGTGGGTCATCGAGTGTCCTTGTCGTCGAAGAGAACCTGGGGAATTCCCAGGCGTGGGTGGGTGACGATGTGTCCGCCGATCCCGAACCAGGTCGAGAGCACATTCTCGGTCACGACTTCGTCGGGTGAACCCGCACAGACGATGCGGCCGGCGTGAAGTACGACCAAGCGGTCGCAGAATTGGGCGGCGATGTTCAGATCGTGAAGCGCGGCGATCACGGTGATCTGCAGGCTCGCAGCGCCGCTCAGCACTGCGTATTGGTGTCGTATATCGAGGTGATTGGTGGGTTCGTCGAGCACGAGTACGTTCGGTTGCTGGGCGAAAGCCCGTGCGATCAGAACGCGTTGGCGTTCGCCTCCGGACAGGGACAGGAACGATCGGTCCAACAGATGTTCCACGTCGGCGACGGTCGAGGCACGAGCGCACGCGTCGTCGTCGCGGGTGCGGTTGCGTCCGAAAGCGCCGTTGTGTGGAAGACGTCCGGTGGCGACGACCTCGCGTGCGGTGAAGTCGAAAAGCATCGAGGAGTCCTGGGTGAGTGCTGCGACCTGACGTGCGTTCTCTCGCATGGTGATTGCGGTGATGTCACGGCCACCTACCTCGATGCGTCCGGTCGAGGGCTCGGTCGCTCGATACAGACACCGCAGCAGTGTCGACTTGCCGCTCCCGTTCGCGCCGACGATGCCGACGATGCTGCCGGCGTCCAGGCTCATGGTGATGTCGTCGATGATGCGGGTGCCGCCGATATCGACTGCGACGTCGTCGTAGTCGACGCGCATCAACGGTCGCCGATCATCGCGCCGCGGCGACGCATCAGCAGCACGAACGCCGGAACTCCGACTGCCGCGGTGATCGCCCCCAAAGGCAGCTCTTGCGGCGGTAGAACCGTTCGGGACACCAGATCTGCGGTGACGAGGAAAGCCGCACCCAGGACCGGGGTGATCACGACAAGCCTGCTGTGGTCGGCACCGACCAGTAAGCGTGCCACGTGAGGGACGACCAGACCCACGAATCCCACGGCGCCACAGATCGACACGTAGCACCCCGTCATCGCCGCTGATGTCACGAAGAGAGTCAGCCTTAGCCGTGCCGCCTTCAAGCCCAGTGCCGCGCTGACTTCGTCTCCCATCGACAGCGCGTTGAGTCTGCGTGCCGTCAGAGCGGTCGCGGCGACTCCGGCCACGGTGACTGCGGCGGCCAGCGGGACGCTGGCCCAGGTGGCACCGGCGAGGCTGCCGAGCAACCAGAACATCACACTCCGAGCGCCGTCGCCCTGAGGTGCCAGGAAGATCAGCACGGTGGTCATTGCAGAGAATCCGTAACCCAACGCGGTACCCGTCAGGACCAGGCGCAGTGGCACCAGCCCTACCGGGGAGCGTGCCATCAGATACACGAGGGCGGTAGCGGCGAGTGCGCCGAGGAACGCTGCGCTCGAGAGCGCGTAGATGCCCAGGGCACCGAAGGTGCCGAACAGGACCACCGACGTCGCGCCTACCGATGCACCCGACGAGATTCCGAGAACGTAGGGATCTGCGAGTGCGTTGCGCACCATCGCCTGCACCACCAGTCCGACCACAGCCAGACCTGCTCCGATGACCGTCGCCAGCAACACCCGAGGCAGCCGAGAATCGACGACGATGCGGTAGTCGGGGACATCGCTGACGGCGATCGTGCCGCCCGACAGCTGTGCCCACAGGTAGCCCATCGCGTCGGTTGCCGGGATGTGCGCGGCCCCGAACATCAGTGCCGAGAGTGCAGACACCGCCCAGATCGCGGCGGCGAGCACAGTGAGGGGCAGGACCGATCTGGACTGCATGCGCAACTTTCTCCGCTGATCCCTGACCTGGCGACCTGCGAAAAGCACGGCTTCCGAGGCGAATCCGCGCAGCGCGAACGACGACCTCGTCGACCGTGTCCCTCGGGATCGACAGGCGACCACGCCGGCGGCGCAGCCGCGGTGGCAGGTCTTCGGACTCGCGGACACGCCATCCGACCACCTTCTCGGACGACTCCTACTGGCGGTCGCTTCCCGGGACGAATCCCAGTGCTCGATGACCGCGGTCGTTTCCACTCACCGCTGCGGGGCAGTTCCGGGTTTTCACCGGATTCCCTCTTACGATCCGATGACCAGCACGGCCATCGAAAACCAACGCCCACGCACGATAACAGCTCATGCGTGACGCGTTGTGTCGGTCGGCTTCGGTGCAAGTCAGCGGATGTACTTCGCGGCGGATGAGGCGAAGCGTCGGGGAGAGTAGTAGTTTTCTGCCCACCGTCCACTGGAATAATTGAACCTTCATCGACGCTGATGGGTTCGTCCATCCCGAATCGAGAGGTACCCAATGCACCTGGGCGTAGACAGCTTCGTCTCTTCCGTGACCGATCCGACCGACGGCCGCGTCATCGCGCCGGAGGAGAGGATGGGGCACCTACTCGAGGAGATCGCCCTCGCGGATCAGGTCGGTCTCTACTCGTTCGGCATCGGTGAGCACCATCGCAGCGAGTACTACGACTCCGCTCCGTCGATCATTCTGGCCGCAGCAGCCGCGCGCACCGAGAACATCCGGCTCGGCAGCGCGGTCAAGGTACTCAGTGCCGACGATCCGGTGCGAGTGTTCCAGGAGTTCGCCACTCTCGACCTGATCTCGAAGGGCCGGATCGATTTGGTGGTCGGCCGAGGCTCGTTCACCGAGTCTTTCCCACTGTTCGGACTCGACTTGGCCGATTACGACTCCTTGTTCGCCGAGAAGCTGGATCTCCTGCTGCAGATTCGCGACAACGAGGAGATCACGTGGTCCGGCAAGCACCGGCCGGCGCTGAACCGTCAGGGGATCTATCCTCGTCCGCTGCAGGATCCGCTACCCATCTGGGTCGGTGTCGGCGGAACCCCCGAATCGTTCGCTCGTGCAGGGCTTCTGGGCCTACCCCTGATGATCGCCATCATCGGTGGAGAACCGCGCCAGTTCGCGCCGCTCGTCGACCTGTATCGACGCGCGGGCGCGCAAGCGGGTCACCCGCCGGAGAAGCTGAAAGTCGGATTGCACGTGTTCGGATTCGTCGCCGACACCACCGAGGCGGCAGCCGACACCATCTACCCGGGCTGGAACGAGATGTTCACCAAGATCTCTCGCGAGCGCGGGTTCGCTCG
The DNA here is from genome assembly GCF_031456475.1 of Rhodococcus sp. 3258. Lineage (NCBI taxonomy): Bacteria > Bacillati > Actinomycetota > Actinomycetes > Mycobacteriales > Nocardiaceae > Rhodococcus > Rhodococcus sp. 3258. The sequence continues at coordinate 485,152 of NZ_JAVDUT010000003.1, read as the reverse complement.
GCCGAGTCGACAGCAGTTCGACGCCACGTCGGGACCCAACGGTGCGTTCTTCATGGGAGACCCGAAAACCGTCGCCGACAAGATCGTTCGGGTAAGCGAGCAACTCGGCGGTGTGGATCGACTGTCGCTGCAGATGACCAATCCGCGTCTCGCCCACGGTGATCTGTTGCGCGGCATCGAGCTACTCGGTACCGAGGTCGCTCCGCTGGTCGCCGACGCGTAAGCGGCAGCGAGCGAGAATCAGGTCGCGGCCCATTCCATTTCGTCCACACCGGCGACCGGGGTGGACAGCGAACGTATCTCGCTCGCGTACATCGTGCGCTTGATTTCGCCGAGTACGGGGCCGCGGGTTCCGATCAAATCCGTTGCCCGCGAGAGTGCGTCGTCACGCAGCCGATCCTCGGTGGACACTGCGTCCACCAAGCCGAGGGCGGCTGCGTCCACTCCGCCGTAGCGTCGGCCCGAGGTCAGTGCTTCGTGGAACGTGTGCGGTGCGAGCTTGGCTCGGACCATGTCGACTGTTCCCGGGCTGTAGGTGGCACCGATGTTGACGCCAGGAAAGCACAGGAAGCCGCGATCGGAGCGCATGACGCGGTAGTCGTGTGCCATGACGAAAAATGCGGCACCCCCGTAGGTGTGCCCCTGCATAGCCGCCACCGTCTGCATCGGGAGGGTCAAGAACCGCACCAGCAGTTCCTGCACCGTTCCGATGAACCGGTTGATCTGGTCCAGGTTCTCGGCACCCCAGGACAAGTCGACTCCGGTGGAGAAGTACTTGCCGGTGGCCGTCGTGACCAGTGCAGTCGGGCCACTACTGGCTTCTACCTCGTCGAGCAGAGCGTTGACCTCGGCCACCCAATCCGGCCCCATCCGGTTCTCGGTGTCCTCGACGTCGCGAGTGCCGAGATTCAATACGAACACGTCCGCGACACGATCCAGGTATGGCATGTCCCGAAGGTACCCAGCTTTCGTTGTTCTACCCCACAGCGACAGAAGGCACGTGTGTTTGCCGGCGGGAGCACCGGGTAGTTGTATCAGTACAAACGATCGAACGGAGGACCAGCATGCCCACCAACGATGACCAGCCCCAGCTCAAGGATCAGGATCTGTACGAGAAGCTCCGTGACGAAGGAAACTCGAAGGAGAAGTCGGCGCGCATCTCGAATGCCGCGGCCAACGAGGGCAGGAAGAACGTAGGCAAGAAGGGCGGCGAGTCCGGATCGTACGAGGACTGGACCGTCGACGAACTGACCGATCGAGCGAAGGAGATCGGCCTGGAGGGCTACTCCAAGCTGAACAAGAAAGAGCTGATCGAGGCGCTACGCAATCACTGACGTCATTCCGGCCGCAGAGACGAGTAGTACTCCTGCTGTGCGGGGTAGTAGTCGTCGAAGCTCGGCAGCGGTGCGGCGTCCCTGGATGCGATCAGCATGTCCAGGTAGTACTCCCAGCCCGGACCTATGTCGCCGATGCCGTCCGTGCTGTCGAGGCCGTGGGTCAACACGACGAGTGTGTCGCGGCCCTTCTCGGTGAGCCTGACCTCGAGCGGCCAGCCGCCCTCGTCTGACATACGGACGGCCAGTCGTTGGGGCGGCTCGCAGGCGTCGATTGCCATGTCGGCGACGGGTTCGCCGTCCTCGAAGATCATGGTGACGCGGATGCTGTCGTCCGTCACTCGTTCCCAGGGCCCGAACCACAACGCGGTCCGAGAGGATTCGGTGAGGCTGGCCCACACGTCCTCTCGTGACGCGGCGACGGTTCTGCTCAGCTCGAGGGCGTAGCCGGTCTCGGTCTCGCGCAGCGTGCCCGTGGGTATCGGTGCCATCAGGTCATTATGCGTCGTGCGACGATCCACCGTCGAGCACTCATCCTGTCAATCGGTGAAATCGATCCGCACAGATATCGGGTCGGTCTGGAGGGCGCGAAAACCTGCGCCGATGAGCCGCCTGAACAGTGGGTTCGCGGAAAAGGTACGCGCTCGCGCACTGACGTCATCCTCGGGTACGAACGTAGCTGTGCCCGCTCGCCACCGATCGCCGACGCGAATCCTGATACGCGGCTCGTCGCCGATGTTGGCTCCCCAACCGGACCTGGTTCCGTGCTGGGAGATCACCCACGCTCCTGCCCGGTCGAACGACGCAGAGACCGGTACCTGTCGGCGCAGACCGGACCGACGGCCCACGGTCTCGATGTCGGTGACCAACGATGTTCTGAATCCGACCGACGTCAGCCCGTTCACGAGCGGGTTGGCGACGTGCTTTCCGATCCACCGCTCCCGGCGGAACTTCGCGGCTGCGGCGGACGCTGTCGTGGTGCCCCCGGCGCGCCGACTGCGAAACGCGTCCCAGCCGTTGCGCTGCACCATTGCTATCGCTGTTCGCCAGGCGGGGCGTCCCGAATCGGGTTGCTTTCCATCGCCGATGAGCTGCAGTTGGTCGGTGTGCCACTGCAAGTCCAGAGCGCCGTTGATCTGTTTGAAAGCACCAGCTTTCGACGGAACTCGCAACGCGACGAGCGGAGTCTCGACCCGATCCAGTGAGCCGTCGACCAGTGAACGGGCTACTGCCGGGGCGAGAGCAGTCGGGCGACCGAGACCGACGACGTCGCACTCTCCCGATCGTACGGCCGCACTCATCACCGAGCGGGTGCGGAAACCACCGGTCACTGCAAGTGGAACGCTCCCGGCTGCCTCGCGCACCGTGTGGGCGTATTCCAGGAAGTAGGCTTCGCGATCGCGAGTGCTGGAGGTGCCCATCATCGCGGGTGATTCGTAACTGCCGCCACTGATTTCGATCAGATCGATCGCTTCCTCGACGAGATGCTCGACGGTGATGCGAGATTCCTCTTCGCTGAATCCGCCGCGCTGGAAGTCTGCGGAGTTCAGTTTGATTCCCACTGCAAAGCCGGGGGACACGGCCGCTCTGATGGCGCGCACGACGTGAAGAACGAATCGCATCCTGCCGTCGAGGTCTCCGCCCCACGCGTCCTCGCGTCGGTTCGACAGTGGTGAGAGAAACTGGGACACCAGGTATCCGTGGGCACCGTGGAGCTGCACACCATCGAAGCCGGCCGCCTCCGCTACCGACGCGGCCAGGGCGAACCTGTCGATGATGTCTCGAATCTCGTTCTCGCTCAACGCACGCGGTGTCGGTAGGCCGGGTACGCCGGACGCGATGGCAGACGGGGCGACGGGCGTGGCACGGGTGACGATCGGATTGGCCTGTCTTCCAGGGTGATTGAGCTGCACCCAGATGGGGACGCCACCGTCGGAGGTCGATTTCGCCCAGCGCGCCAGCGCATCGTGGTCGCGGTCGTCTTCGATGACGACGTTGCCGGGTTCGCCCAGGTGAGATCGGTCGACCATCACGTTGCCGGTCACCACCAATCCGTAGCCACCCGCGCCCCAACGGCGGTACAGCGTTTCGAGCCGGGTATCGGGCGCGTGCTCGGCAGTCCCAAGGCCCTCGCTCAAGGCCGCTTTCATCACGCGGTTCGGAAGGGTCTGCCCGCAGGGAAGTGGGAGCGGGGTGCTCAGTTCGACGACGTCGGTCTCGGTGGGCATGGCGTGACTCCGGTTCAGCGATAGCGTGACGGGATATGATTGCCGTCATAGTCACACGCGACTGTAGATGTAACTCGGTGTCACGTCAATGATCGTGTTCGGAAAGGTGATGGATGGCGAATCGAAGCAGTGCTCGTGAGGACATGCTGCGCAGTGCGGCGCAGTTGTTTCGGCAGCGCGGAGTCGAAGCGACTTCGTTGGCCGACGTCATCGAGCACGCAGGTGCGCCGAGAGGCTCGATCTATCACCACTTTCCACGGGGCAAGCCTCAACTGGTCGAGGAGGCCACGCGAACGGCCGGCGCGGCGATGGGGGCAATGATCTCCGAGGGGTTGGCCCAGGTCGGGCCGGCGGCGACGGTGCGCGCGATCATCGAGGGCTTTCGCAGTGAACTGTCGAGCACCGATTTCGTGTCCGGTTGCCCCATTGCTCCTGCCGCACTCGAGGGGGCGAACGCCCCCGGTGCCGTCACCGCGGCCGGGGAGTCGTTCTCGTCGTGGGAAGACACGATCGCCGCATCGCTCTGGCAGCACGGGTTGACGAGAGAGCGGGCCCAGGCGCTCGCGACGTTCTCCATATCGGCGATCGAGGGTGCGCTGATCGTGGCGAAAGCGCAGCGATCGACCACCGCGCTGGATCGGACCGAGGGGGAGTTGTTGGCTCTGCTCGACGCGGTCCTGGACGCAGCGGGCGGGCAGAGTTACCGATAGCGACTATTGCTATAACGCCGAGTTACAGTTACTTTCCCTTCAGGAACTATGTCATCCGTCATAGCCGGAGGGAATCTCATGCCGTCACTCACCACTTCTCGACACCGCGTAGAGGGTACGAAGCTTCGCGGCCGATATCTGGCTCTACTCGTGATCTGCGCAGCGGAGCTGCTCGTCGTACTGGACAACACCGTCGTCAACGTCGCCCTGCCGTCGATGGGGCTAAAGCTACGCGCCGACATCAGCGGCTTGCAGTGGGTGGTCGACGCCTACACGCTGACGTTCGCGGGATTGCTTCTCGCTTTCGGCCACCTCGGAGACCGATACGGGCGCAAGAAGGTGATGATCATCGGCCTGGCGGGCATTGCGCTGATGTCGGTGGGCGGCGCGGTCGCCGCCGACCTCGGGCAGGTCGTCGCCGCCCGCGCCGCGATGGGAGTCTGTGCGGCGGCAGTCTTTCCGGCCACGTTGGCTCTCATCATCAATATCTTCACCGACGCCAAAGAGCGAGCGCTGGCCATCGCAGCGTGGACGGCGATGGCAGGTTTCGCCATCGCCATCGGTCCGACAGCGGGCGGCTTTCTGCTCGAGCACTTCTCGTGGCATTCGGTGTTCTGGATCAATGTTCCGGTTGCCCTGCTCGTTCTGGTGGCCGCACTGGCCTGCGTTCCGGAGTCGAGGGCCGAACATGTGGGCAAGTACGACCCTGTCGGAATCGTGCTGTCCTTGACGGGCATCACGGTCGTGGTGTGGGCGATCATCGAAGCGCCGCACAACGGTTGGTTGTCACCGGCGAGCATCGGAGCCTACACCGCGGGATGCGTCGCGCTTGCCGCGTTCGTGTGGTGGGAGTTGCGAACACCGTCTCCGGTACTGGACCTGAATCTGTTCCGAATCAGACGATTCTCGCTGCCCGCCTTGGCCATTGCTGTGGGGTACTTCAGTATGTTCGGCTTCCTGTTCATGATCACCCAGTATTTTCAGGGTGTCATGGAGTTGACGCCGTTGCAGTTCGGCGTTCATTCACTGCCGTTCGCGGTATCCATCGCGGTCGGGGCACCACTCGCCACACTGATCGCGCAGCGAATAGGAACGACAGCCGTCATCGTCTTCGGACTCGTCGTGATGAGCATCGGCATGTTCATTGCCGGCCAGGTCGAGGTCGAAACCCCGTACCTGGGACCGGTCGTCGTCTCGATGATCTTGATGGGCCTCGGGTTGGCGATCGTGCAAGGCCCGGCCACCGAATCCATCATGTCGTCGGTGACGCTCGACGAAGCAGGTGCGGGCTCGGCGGTGAACGACACCACCCGTGAGGTGGGTGGAACTCTCGGCGTCGCGGTGCTGGGCTCGATCGTCGCGTCGATCTACACCACGAAAGTGGGCCCCCGAATCGACGCCATTCCCGACTCAATCATGGAGCCCTACCAGAAGGCCTTTGCCCGTGAGACCGTCGTCAGCGTCATCGAAATCGTCAAAGCGCCGACCAACCCGATCTTCGCGACGCAGAAGGCGGAGCTCGTGTATGCGATGAAAGCCGCGTCTCTGGAGGGATTTCAGCTGGCGTCGTTCGTCACCGTCGGGGCCGCCATGGCATGCGCGATCGCTGTGGCGCTCTTCCTGCCATGGCGGCGACCCGAAGGAGACGGGGTGCTGTTGGCGTGGCGGGTGTCGAAGTCCGAAGACCCCGAGATCAGTTGAACGGGGTGCCCCCGGTGACCGCAATGGTCTCGCCTGTGATGTAGCTGGACTCGTTCGAGGCCAGGAAGACGTAGGCCGGAGCCAACTCCGCGGGCTGGCCCGGGCGGCCCAACGGAACCGTCTCGCCGAACTCGCCGTACTTCTCGGCAGGCATGGTCGCAGGAATAAGGGGAGTCCAAATAGGTCCGGGCGCAACGGCATTGACTCGAATGCCACGGCCGGCGAGGTCGCCGGCCAGGCCCTTGGTAAAAGCGACGATGCCTGCCTTGGTGGTGGCGTAGTCCAGCAACTCCGGCGACGGATTCGATGCCTGAATCGAGGTGGTGTTGATGATGGTGGAGCCCGCACCCATGACGGCGGCGGCGTGCTTCGAAATCCAGAACAAGGCGTACAAGTTGGTCTTGAGCACACGGTCGAACTGGTCGGTGGTGATATCGGCGATGCCGCCCATCTGGGCCATCTGGAACGCGGCGTTGTTGACGACGATGTCGAGGCCTCCGAGAACCTCGACGGCAGTGTCGACCAACTTGGTGCACTGCGTTTCGTCGGTGAGGTCGCAGGCGATCGCTCGGCCCGACCGTCCAGCGGCTTCGATCAGGTCGACGGTCGCTTGGGCATCGGGGCCCTCGGATTCGAGATGAGCAATGACGACATCGGCACCTTCTCGCGCGAATGCCAGCGCCACCGCTCGTCCGATCCCGGAATCACCACCGGTGATCAACGCTTTTCCGCCGTGCAACCGATCCGAACCCCGGTACGACTTCTCGCCGTGATCCGGTGCGGTGACCATGTCGCGAGTCAATCCCGGATGCTCGAGCTCGGGCTGGTCGTCCCGATCGGGCATGGAGAAAGCAGTGGTGGGGTCGCTCTTGGTGAACTGGTCGGACATTGTCGATCCTTGCCTCGTGTGAAGAGGACCCATTGCGGCAAAACCAAAGCCGCCCCAGTTCTCGAGACGATTCACGGTCGTTACCGACTGGAGTCGCTGTCCACACGAGGTTTGCCGGTTGTACCGGCACGCAAACCTTGCGAATCAGCGCGCGGAGGGATCTTCCCCGATGAAGCTCGCACCCACCGCATCGAGCACCCGGCGGGCCGGCCGGGTAGGAGCGAAGACCTCGACGCGTCCGTCGGAACGTTCGACAGCATCGACGATCACGCTCGCGGCACCCGAGTACATGAAGTCCACCGCCGACAAGTCCAGCAGCACAACTGCATTGCCCCGTAGGGCACCGTCGAGGGCGTTCACCAAATCTGCTCGTGCACTCATGTCCAGCTCGCCGACGGCGCGAACAACGGTCAGATCGGGGGAGTAGGACTCGATACCGATCGAGTGGCGTCGGGCGGGGGCGGTGGAGCGAACATCGGTGAAATCGGAAACAGTCACGGTGCGAACCTCTCAGTTCGGGTGGCCTATCGAACCGGCGTGCTCGGTGTGGAACCCGAGGGCTGCAGGTTCCGGTGCACGCTGTCCCGTAATCCTGACAGCGCAACATCACCGAACCGAGCCTGCAACATCACGGATTCATCGCTACTTGGTAACGGCAAGGTAACGCAGTTCGATGCCCGGCATCAGGGGAGTGTGTGACCCGCTGCGCGGAACAGGCCGTACCATTCCGCCCTGGTCAGGCGGATGTCCGACCCCGTAGCGGCCTCTACTATCCGATCCGGCGTGGTGGTCCCCAGGACCACCTGAATGTCGGCCGGGTGGCGTGTTATCCACGCGACCGCTATCGCAGCCGGTGTCGTGTCGTATCGGGTGGCAATGTCGTCGAGCGCATCGTTGAGGGCCGGGTAGTTTTCGCGATCTCCGACGAACACACCCGACGAGGCCCCGCTCTGGAGTGGCGACCACGCTTGCACGGTGATGCCCCGTGCCCTCGCGTAGTCGAGCAACCCGTTGTCACGATCCACCGACTGGTCCAGCGCGCCGATGTTGGCGGTCAGGCCCGCAGCGATCAGCGGTGAATGGACGACGCTCAACTGCACTTGGTCGAACAGAAGTGGTTGTGTGACTGCTGTTTCGAGCAATTCGATCTGACCGGGAGTGTGATTGGAGACGCCGAAACCGAGCACTTTGCCCGACGTGTGCAGTGTGTCGAATGCCGCCGCGACCTCGTCGGGCTCGACCAGGCTGTCCGGTCGATGCAGCAGCAGGGTGTCGAGATGATCGACGCCGAGAGCCGAGAGCGAACCCTCGACGGTCGACACGATGTGGTCTTCCGAGAAGTCGAAATAGCCGTCGCGAATGCCGACCTTGCTCTGAATGCTGACGCGCTCACGCTGCGACGGAGTGAGTGTCACCGCTTGTCCGAAGCGCTCCTCGCACCCGTGGGGTCTGCCGCCGTAGATGTCGGCGTGATCGAAGACGGTCACTCCCACGTCCAGGGCGGTGTCGACCAACCTGCGAATCCTGTCGTCGTCCAGGTCGAGGATGCGCATGAACCCGAGGACGATGCTCGACACGGTTGTGCCGGTCTGGGGGTGCGTAAAGGTGCGCAAGGTGAGTCTCCCTCTGTGCGGACGTGGTCGCAGTCGAGTGTGTCAAACCGCGGACCCGGTACGCCCGGGCCTCTATTGGCAAACCGTTGACAATATTGCGCAACTTCTGTCATCGTTGTGCTCGGCATCACAAAGAACTCAGGAGGTGAACCGTGGCACCCACGCTCACGCAGGTCGCACAACGAGCAGGTGTGTCGCTGTCGACGGCATCGCGCGCCTTCAGCAACCCGGATCGAATCGGGGCGGACACGTTGGCTCGGATCATCGCCGTCGCCGACCAGATCGGCTATGTCGCGGCCTCGGGGCGCTCCTCCGACACCCGCGTCTCGGCGACGACGGTCGCAGTCGTGGTACCCGACATCGGCCACACCGTCTTCGCCAGCTTCGTCAAGTCCGCGCAAGCACAGGGCTGGCATCGCAGACAGACCATCGTCCTCACCGACACCGACGGAAGCGCAGACCGTGAGCGTGAAGTGATCGGTGACCTGCAGGGCCGAGTCGACGCTCTGATCGTCTGTGCTCCACGACTACCGGCCGAGGACATCGTGCAGCTGGCGGGCGACACACCGCTGGTGCTGGTCAACCGATCCTCCAGCGAATGCGATTGTGTCGTGGCCGATTCCGAGGACGGTATCCGGCAGGCCGTCGATTACCTGGCAGCTCTCGGTCACACGCATCTCGCGTACGTCCAGGGATCACCGCAATCGTGGTCCAACGAGCGACGCGTCGACGCCGTCGAACAGTTCTGCGCAGCACGAGGAATCGTGCTCGATGTACTGGGGTGGCAGCAGGAGACCTTGGCCGGCGGCCATGCTGCGGCTGCCAGCGTCGTCGCCACGGGTGCGACCGCGGTCATGACCCACAACGACCCCATGGCCATCGGCGTCATGAACGGGGTCCGGTCGATGGGCCTGGCAGTACCGGAAGACCTCAGCGTCATCGGCATCGACGATTCGCCCCTGGCCGAACTCGCGCATCCCGCTCTGACGAGTATCAACGTTCCGATGGGCCGTGCAGGTCTGGTGTCCTCCGATCTGGTGTTCCAGCGGGCAGCCGAACCGGAGTCGTCGCCCAGAACCATCCACCTCCCTACCCAACTCGTGGTCCGCGGCTCATCGGGGCCCGCTCGGATTCGCACTCTCGCACCAGGAAAGGACGACTCGAAATGAAGGTCGTCATCGCAGATTCCAACCTCCTACCGCATCGTGGCCGCTTCGAGAGCCGAGTCGCCTCCGATATCGAGCTGTCGTGGCACGAGAAGTTCGACGTCGATGCACTCGTCGCGGACATCGCCGATGCGACCGTGTATGTCGGCGGAAAGTTCCCGGCCGTTCTGGCGGAGGCGGCACCCGATCTGCAGCTGGTGCACGTTGCGGGGGCAGGCACGGACGGCGTTTCCTTCGACGACCTGAGCGCTCGGACATTGGTGGCCAACACTTTTCACCACGAACGCTCGATTGCCGAATACGTCGTAGCCACCGCCGTCGTGCTTCGGCGCGGGTTTCTCGGCCAGGACCGCCTCATGCGTGAGGATCGGTGGGCGTCGCCGGTGTACGACCGGACGCTTCGGCAGTCGACTTCGCTGGGTTCGGCAACGGTGGGATTCGTGGGCTTCGGTCATATCGGCGCGCAGTCGTGGCAGTTGCTGCGGGCCTTCGGTTGCCGGGGCATCGCGGTCACAGGAAGCGGATCGGTGAACGCTGCCGAGAACGGATTGGCCTGGGCCGCAGCGACCGATCGTCTGTCCGACCTGATGACCGAAGCAGATGTCGTCGTGGTGTCCGCACCACTGAACGAGCGCACGACCGGCATGATCGGCGACACCGAACTTGCAGCTCTCGGACCGGACGGCGTGCTGATCAACGTCGGCCGCGGCCCCCTCGTGCAGCAGGATGCACTGTTCGACGCCCTGTCCGCCGGATCGCTCGGCAGCGCCGCCATCGACGTCTGGTACGACTACCCGTCGGCCGACGGCATCGGTGCTCCCTCGCGGCATCCGTTCCACACGCTGCCCAACATCCTGATGACACCTCATTCTTCCGGGATCACACGCGAAACCTTCGAGGGTCGGGTCGACGACATCACCGCCAACATCGGTCGACTCGCCGCGCGTGAACCGTTGACCGATGTCGTTGCCGGAGAGAACTTCACGGAGAAGGCAGAGCACTCGTGACCGACACGATCGTTGCTGCCGACGTCATCGTCTGCAGCCCTACTCGCAATTACGTCACGCTGAAAGTGACCACCGCAGACGGCGTCGTCGGCTACGGCGACGCGACCTTGAACGGCAGAGAACTCGCGGTGGCGTCGTACCTGCGAGATCATGTCGCGCCGCTTCTCATCGGCCGAGATCCCGCACGCATCGAGGACACCTGGCAGTACCTCTATCGCGGTGTCTACTGGCGCCGTGGGCCGGTGACGATGGCCGCGATCGGCGCCGTCGATCTCGCCTTGTGGGACATCAAGGGCAAATCCCTCGGGCAACCGGTCTACCAGCTGCTCGGTGGAGCCGTCCGCGACCGCATTCTCTCGTACACCCACGCCACCGGCTGGGGCACGTCGGAATTGATCGATTCCGTCGATCGTCGTCGAGCACAGGGTTTTCGCGCCGTGCGGGCCCAATCGGGTGTTCCCGGCCTGGAGTCCGTGTACGGAGTGCACCGAGGCGCGCAGGGATACGAACCCGCAGGCCGTGGTGCCTTTCCGGTCGAAGAGGTCTGGGATACCGATGCGTATCTCAATCACGTTCCCGGGGTGCTCGCAGCGGTGCGTGACCACGTGGGATCCGAGCTCAAGCTGTTGCACGATGCGCACCACCGACTGACACCGCAACAGGCAGCGCGACTGGGCAAGTCGCTCGAGGACGTCGATCTGTTCTGGCTCGAGGACGTCACCACCGCCGAGGATCAGACCGCCCTGCGGCTGGTGCGTCACCACACCACGACCCCGCTCGCGATCGGTGAAGTGTTCAACACCATCTGGGACTGCCAGCAATTGATCTCCGAGAAGCTGATCGATTTCATTCGGGTGGCCATCGCGCATGCCGGCGGTATCAGTCATGTCCGAAAGATCTTCTCGCTGGCCGAGGTACACCAGGTTCGTTGCGGACCGCACGGGCCCTCCGACGTCTCGCCGATCACCCTCGCCGCGAGCGTGCACCTCGGAATGGCCACTCCGAACTTCGGCATTCAGGAATTCATGGGCTACGACCCACTGGTGGACGAGGTGTTCCCACACGCATGGTCGTTCGCCGACGGCTACCTGACCCCCGGTGACGCCCCCGGCCTGGGCGTCGACATGGACGAGTCGTTGGCGGCGCGGTACCCGTACGAGCCCGCGTATCTCCCGGTCGCTCGCCGCCTCGACGGCTCGATGACGGACTGGTGACGAGATGAGCGAATCCAGACTGACTCGTTCGGCACTCGCTCGCTCGGGCGTCGTCCCGGCACGACCGGACGGCACCGGGATCGTCCATCTGGGGCTGGGCAACTTCCATCGCGCGCATCAGGCCGTTTACACCGCTGCGGCACTGGCGCAGGACGGCGGTTCGTGGGGGATTCTGGGCGTAGCGAACAGATCTCGCACGATTGTCGACGCCATGCTCGCTCAGGAACTGCTCTACGGCGTCGTCGAGATATCGCCGTCGGGTTCGAGGGTGAGCGTGCCCGGAGCGCACACGGGAGCCATGGTCGCCGCCGACGACCCCGCCGCCGTCGTACGGGCCATTGCGGACGAGGACGTCCGAATCGTGACGATCACCGTCACCGAGTTGGGCTACACGCTGTCGTCCCGGACGGGCTCCCTCGACCTCGAATCGACTGCAGTGCAACAGGACCTGCAGCGGCCGGAAACGCCGACGACCACGGTGGGGCAGCTCGCGAGGGCTCTGGCGATGCGGGCACGAACGCACGGGGCTCCCATCACCGTGGCCAGCTGTGACAACCTGTTGGGGAACGGTGATCGCACCGCTGCACTCGTGCGTCGGTTCTTGGACCGTTGCGGTGCGGACGACGTGCTCGAGTGGCTGGCGGCGGCGGTGACGTTCCCCAACTCCATGGTCGATCGCATCGTTCCGTCCAGCAGTGCGTTGTACGACGCCGAGTCCACCGCCGAGCTGGGCGCTGTGGACACCATTGCCGTGCCGGCGGAGCCGTTCACGATGTGGGTGATGGAGGACGAGTTCGCCGCAGGACGTCCCCGCTGGGAAGCCGGTGGTGCCGTGTTCACCGAGGATGTCGAACCGTACGAACTGATGAAGGTTCGACTGCTCAACGGAACCCACTCTCTCATTGCCTATCTCGGCGCACTCGACGGTCGCGCGACAATTCCGGACTCGATCGGTCGCCCGTTCGTGGAGGCCGCAGCTCGAGCGGTGTTGGTCGACGAATACCTCCCGACCGTGCCCGTTCCGGACGGGGTGGATATCGACGACTACATCGCCCAGCTGTTCGTGCGGTGGTCCAACTCCGCTCTGGGGCACAAGACCGCGCAGGTCGGTTCGGACGGCTCGGCGAAGCTCGCGCAGAGGATCCCGGACCCAGCGCTCCACCACCTACGAAACGGTGTTGTACCGCAACACCTTTCCTTGACCATCGCCGCCTATCTCTGCTGCGTGTGCCCGCCCGACGGTTTCGACCCGGGCCCGCATGCGCATGCGATGGCCGACCCTGCACGTGCGCGTTTGGCAGGACTTGCCGCTTCGGCAGCGTCCAGTGAGGATTTCGTCCGCTCGGTTCTCGAACGCGGCGACATACTCCCCATCGAGTTGGCGCAGTTTCCCGAATTCATCACACGCACAGCAGAATTGATGGATACTGTTGTTCGTCACGGTCCGATGGCCGCAGCCGTCGAAGCGGCGAGTTCTTCGCACCGCCCCGTCGTCACGGCATCCCGGACCACACTCGACTGACTCATTCTCCTTCCTTCGTTCGGCCGAGGCCGAAACTCACCCGAGGACAACCATGGACACGACCACAGAACCGTCAGATTCTCCCAGAATCGCTCCGGCCCAACATGATCCTTCCGCCGTACGACGCGCAGCGTGGGCCGGCCTCATCGGAACCACACTCGAACAGTACGACTTCGTCATCTACGGCACGGCGTCCGCGCTGATCTTCAACAAGTTGTTCTTTCCCAACATCTCTCCGGCGGCCGGCATCATCGCCAGCTTCAGCGCGTACGCCGTCGGATTCCTCGCCCGGCCACTGGGTGGACTGTTCTTCTCACGCTACGGTGACCGGCTCGGTCGCAAGTGGGTTCTGGTCGCCACGCTGATGCTGATGGGCGGCGCGACCATGGCCATCGGTCTGCTGCCGACGTTCGAGCAGGTGGGACTACTGGCCCCGGTGTTGCTGGTCCTGTGCCGATTCTTCCAGGGCTTTGGCGCTGGTGCCGAACAATCAGGTGGCGCAACGCTTCTGACGGAAACGGCCGCGATCGGAAAGCGTGGCAGATTGGCCGCTCTTGTCATGACCGGCGCGGCGCTCGGCACCGCTCTCGGAGCAATCGCCTGGATCCTCGCCCAGTTGCTTCCCGACGACCAGCTCATGTCCTGGGGCTGGCGGATGGTGTTTCTGAGCAGCATCCTGGTCACCGTGGCCGCGTTCATCATCAGACGCAAGCTCAACGAGTCACCGGTGTTCCAGGAACTGAAGGCGGCACAGGAGCGACCCAAGGCGCCGGTGAAAGAGGTGTTCACCAACGGCAAGCGACCGCTGTTCATCGTCATGTTCATGACCGTCGGCATCAGCGCTCAGTCCTACACGTACCAGGTGTTCATGGCCTCCTACATGAAGAACGACATCGGCGTCGATCCCACGTTCATACCCAAGGTTCTGCTCATCGGCGCAATCTGCGGCGGCATCGCGGCCTGGGGCTTCGGATGGTTGTCGGACAAGGTGGGTCGTAAGCCCGTGTACATCGGTATCGTCGGCCTGCTCGTCGTTCTTCCGGTTCCCACGTTCATGGCTCTCAGCACCGGTTCGCACGTACTGATCACCCTGGTGATGATCATCGGATTCATCCTGGCGTGCCAGGGGGCCGTGGGTGTCACGATGAGCTACTTCCCCGAGATCTTCGGGGCTCGATACCGGTACGCCGGAGTCACTCTCGGCCGGGAGTTCGCGTCCGTCTTCGGCGGCGGAATCGCTCCTCTGCTGTGCGCCGCACTGATCACCGCGTTCTCCGGATCCTGGGTCCCGGTCGCGGTCTACATGATGATCATGGCCGTCTCGGTGCTCGTCGCCGCAACCTTCGCACCGGAAACTCGGGATCGCGATCTGACCGATCCGGCCAACGCAACCGATCCGGTGCTCGACCGGGTCTGACCTGCCCACCTCGACCGGAACGGACGACACGATGACCACCGAACCGAATCCGGTGCCCGACAGAACGATTGCCTTGATCGCTTACGGCACCGATGACATCCGCGTCGAAACAGTGGCGGTGGCCGACCCCTCGCCGGACGAGGCGATCGTCGCAATTGCCTACGGCGGAATCTGCGGATCCGATCTGCACTACTGGAAGCACGGGGCGGCAGGACAATCGGTACTGAAGGCACCTATGCGGTTGGGACACGAGGCGTCGGGCACCGTGGTTCGGCGCGCAGGAGACGGAAGTGGCCCCGGTGAAGGCACCCCGGTCACCGTCCATCCGGCGACTCCCGCCGCCACCGGAGCGAAGTATCCGGTCGATCGTCCGAACCTGTCTCCCGGATGCCGCTACATGGGAAGCGCCGCGCAGGTACCGCACGACGACGGTCTGTTCATCGGTCACATCGCCGTCCCGACACGAATGCTCAGAGTGTTGCCGGACGGTCTGGATCTGAGAATTGCTGCGTTGGCCGAGCCGGCGAGTGTCGCGTGGCATGCCGTCGAGCGTGCCGGGGCGGTGTCCGGCAAGACGGTTCTCGTCGTCGGGACCGGTCCGATCGGTGCCCTGATCGTGGCGGTCGCTCGCCGAGCCGGAGCAGCTCGAATCGTCGCGGTCGACCTCGAGGACTTTGCGCTCGACGTGACGCGTCGACTCGGAGCGCATCGAACAGTCGACGCCCGAGACGGGACGGCAGTCGCCGCGGTCGAGGCCGATGTGACGTTCGAGTGCTCGGGCAATCACCGCGGTCTGGCGTCGGCAATCGACGGCACGGCTCGCGGCGGTCGTGTCGTCATGGTGGGGTTGCCTGCGGCCGGGCCTCAGCCGGTGCCGCTGTCATTGGCCATCACCCGGGAGATCGACCTGATCGGCTCGTTCCGGTTCAACACCGAGATGGACGACGTGATCCAAGCTCTGGCCGACGGTTCACTCGATGTGGCACCCGTCGTCACCGCGGAGTACCCGGTGGCAGACGCCCTCGACGCGTTCGCGCTCGCCGCCGATGCATCCCGATCGAGCAAAGTCCTGTTGACGTTCTGACGGCTACTACTCGAATTCGGTTCGTATCGACTGTGTCGTGAGCTGCAGCATCAGCACGAAGCCGGTCAGCGTCACCACGATCGGGGCCCACAGCACCACCGCCACGAAGGTGTCCACATCGCGTTCCAGCACTATGTACACCGCGACGATCGATGTTCCCAACAGGCACAGGGCGATGTGCGCAGCGAGGCGCCATTTGTCGAAGAAGAACCCGGCCAACATTCCCATCGGGATGAGGAAGGTGCATTTGCCGAGGGTGACTTCCGGCGCGAAATTCGCGGTGATGGTGGCTCCGAAGATCGACAGATCGGCTATGACGACGAAGGCGAAGGCTTGCCCGAGCGTCGGCCACGGACCGAACCACCAGAACGCGCCCATGATGTACGCGGCGATCATGCACGTCCATTGCACGATCGAGGGGATGGGGGTGGTCGCGCCGTACCCGAACGCCAGCTCGAGGGTGACCACGACGGCCATGGCCAGGGCGGCGGCGGACACGATCCGCTTGACGAGGGTCGTGACAGCGAGCGACGTCATCACGCCCATGCCCCATTGGTAGTGCTCGTTGGACCTCGTCAGTGCGCGAGTCACAGTGCCCCCTCGTTCCAATCAAGAGTCGATTGAAACACAGTCCCACCGCTCGACGTTCGGCTTTCACCGAGTTCCGGCCGACGGTGCGGCACGATCAGCTGGTCAATTGGTGTAACAGCTCCGGCAGTGTCTCGCTGATGTCGTGCCGGCTGGCCACCCGATAGCGGGCGGCCTCACCGAGCAGCCGCCGTCGATCGGCGTCGTCGACCACCGCCGAGACGGCGGCAGCGAGAGCATCGGAGTTGCCGGGCTCGACCAGAATTCCAGCACCGTCGGCGAGGAATTCGTGCGTGCCACCGTGATCGGTTCCGATCACCGGCAATCCGTGCGACATCGCTTCCAAGACCGACAACGGACCTGCCTCGGGAGAAGTGCTGGCCGACACGACGACATCCCACCTGCGAAGAGCGGACTCGGCATCGGTGTGCCCGAGGAACTCGACACGTCCGGCAAGATCCGGTTCCGCGGCGCGCGCGCGGAGTTCGTCGACGTATTCGCGATCACCGGGGAAGCTTCCCCCGGCCAATTCGACTCGGACGTCAGGGAGCATGGCGACGGCGTCGAGCAGCACGCGGTGCCCCTTCCATGGCGTCAACAACGCCAGCATCCCGACGACCGGCGGAGAGTGCAGCGCACCGCCGAACCGCGGAACCGGCCACGGCACGCCGTTGTGTGACACCACCACGGGGAGGCCGGCCTTTCGGAGCGGTTCTGCGGTGGCCTCGGACACCGATACCGCAACGCGAACGGCCGGCCGGGCGAACCGGACCACCACACGCTGCTTGAGAGAGGTCATCGTGTCGTGGACGAGCCACGACGCCCCGCGAGCGGGCCGCGCAAACCGCGCCACCGGAAGCGCGAACAGCGAGTTGACGACCGTGGCGGTGCCCGGTGCGCGGGCGATCGTGCGCACGGCGCGCGCCGCCCCGACCCATCGTGCGACCATCCTGATCGCCGCGATACCGCGCGCGGCACCACGTTGCCCACCCAGTCCGAGCTCGTCGATGCGGACGTGTCGCGTCGTGTCGGGCAGGCGATCTGCCAATGGGCCTGCGGGGCAGGCGATCACGGTGGCATGGCCGCGACGCGTGGCCTCGTCGATCAAATCCAGCAGCACCTTCTCGGCACCGGACACCTGGCCGGTGTGCGCGAGGAAGAGAACTGTCGATTCGTCGGTCATGTATCGGCCCGTCTGTGCGGCAAAGGTGGTTCTGGCGGATCAGTACGCATCGCGGAGCAGTGCCACTGGGTCTTCACACATTCTGCGTAGCGCTGCATCCATGACGGCCACATCGACCATCTTGCTGCAGAACGAGGCCGTATAGGTTCGCCCACCGGCGATTTCGGCGATGAGCATCGTGCAGCCGTCCGGACCGTCCGGTTCGAGCGACGCGGCCATCTGCGGGGGCCTGCCGTCGTCGGCCCAGTCGAGGTGGTCTAACACCCGCACTTTCCCGAGGTCGCTCACGGCCAGCCGCAAGGTCTCGGGTACCTCGACGACCGAATTCTTGTCCTGCGACGGTGCAGACGGCCGAATGCGTGACGCCACATCGCGAAGATGTGACATGCCCAGTACCGCGATGGGCCAGCCGGATTCGATCACCTCACGCATCGATGCGGTGATTCGGACGGGTGTCGTGTCGGCAGGAAGATGCAGTGGGATGCCGACGGCAAAGTTCCCGTGCGCGCCCTGCTGGGCCGGATCGAGATAGCGGCGGCTGTTGAACAACACCATGATGTGCTCGTCGATGTCGACGGATTCCGCTCGTAGCGCCGCGCTCCACAGGGCAATCGAGATCGACGCAGCGGTCGCTCCGGGCAGGTTCTCCGCAGTCCAGTTCTTCAGCTCGTCCACGTCGGCTTTGCTCATGTACCCGGCCCGGCTGACCTTTCCGGCTTCCCAGTTCTCGATCCGACGACGGGGACCGGACCCGCCGTCCGCTGCGCGCCGGTGTCGAGCACGCAGGGACCAGAAGTCCGCCAGCGTCTTCGGATGCCGAGAGTAGTGCCGCCACAGAGCTTTCCAGGTCGTGCTCGGTGGCAAGCCTGCGGCGAGGCCGGGAACCAGTGATCCGTCGGCATCGTCGCAGAATGCCGCCAACATCAGGACGCCGATCTGGCCGTCCCCGATTCCGTGCGAATAGTCGATGGCGAGGTGATCGTCGAACACGACCACCTCGAGTGGACCGCGAGCACCTTGTCGCGACCGAATGTCGGTGAGCATCTGCCCCAGGTCTTCGGTGCCGCCACTGCTCGTGGTGACATTGTCGCCGGCGATGTTGCTGCGGTATCGCCACCGTCGAGCATCGGAGCGTGGTTCCAGCGCGATGTGCGGCTCCGCGTCGACGTGTTCGGCGGCGGTGAGCGTTCGACGCGTCCGCTCGATGTCGAGACCGCGGACGGGCCCGACCGCGGTGACTATCCGGGTGTCGGCGAAGACGCGATCCAGTGCAGTCGAGCGATAACTACGCTCAGCGGACGGCATCGACGACCTCCTGCATTCGACTGCGGAAGTTGGCCCGTGAGAAGCCTTCCGCCCATCTACGAATGGCGGCGCGATCATAGTCGGCTGGGTCGAACGAGCGCATGGCCTCGGCGAACCCGGCGATGACGGCCTCGTCGGAGCCCGGCTGTACATGCAAGCCGGTCTCACCGGGAATCACCGAGTCCACGGCACCGCCGTCTCCCAGTGCGATGACCGGTGTTCCGGTGGCCATGGACTCGACCGGGACTATGCCGAAATCCTCCACTCCGGGCATCAGCAGGGCGCGCGTCGTGCGG
Organism: Rhodococcus sp. 3258; assembly: GCF_031456475.1. Classification (NCBI taxonomy): domain Bacteria; kingdom Bacillati; phylum Actinomycetota; class Actinomycetes; order Mycobacteriales; family Nocardiaceae; genus Rhodococcus; species Rhodococcus sp. 3258. The sequence continues at coordinate 465,895 of NZ_JAVDUT010000003.1, read as the reverse complement.
TGCAGTTCGAGAAGCTTCTCGTGCGAAACCCGTCCCAGGAAGGTCGTTTTGGGTCCGGCCAGTTCCCGGCAGGCGTTCATTGCACGGCCGTCTCCTGCCACCACGAGGGGAACGTCGGCCTCGGCGGCGGCGCGCACCGCGATGTCGGGACGCTTGTAGGGGACCAGTCGGCCGGCAAGCAGGAAGAAGTCCTCACGCTCGATCGACGGATCCGGCGTGAAACCCTCGGTGTCGACCGGAGGATGGACCACCACGGCGTCGTCTCGGCCCCACCAGTCATCGATGCGCCGAGCGACCGCTGTCGAATTGGCCACCACGGTCGTCAGTTTCGGTGCGGCGGCGATCTCGCATCGACGGGCAACGGCCGACAGTGCCGTCAGTATCGCAGCTCCGGCTCTGCCGCCGCCTTCACCTGCGCGAAGTTCGGGATCCCAGGCCCATCGTGCGGGACTGTGCACGTAGGCGATCACGGGGGAGTCGGTGGCGAACACGGCCTGAGTCGCGAAGGCATGATGGCTCACCACGACGGCGTCGTAACCGCGCAATGGCATCCGACGAAAGGCCAACGGCATCATCGGAAGAACGGGTGCGTACGACCGTTGGCCCAATGCGTTGTACACCCGATTGAGGGCGGACGTGTGCGGCGCGCGGCTGATTCCGGACGGAACCCCGGACGGGCGGGAGATCGGTGCGAACACTTCGGCAGCGGGCCAGTGCAAGGCCAGCTGTTCGATGACGTGCTCGGATCCTGCGATCTCCGTGAATCTTTCGTGTACGACGGCAATTCTGTCAGCTGGCATGGCGTTGGCCTTCCGGCGCGATCGTCTGCGCGGTCTGTTCTGCTCGTCGGGTCGAGTTCTTGTTCTGCAATACCAGGTGTACGGGAATGTCGAAGTCGTCGAGCCGTCGCAGCGCCGCAGTTGCTGCCTTCTTGTCCCGTCCACGCTTCGACACCAGCACGACGACGGTCTCGACATCACCCACGTCGGTGTACTGCCACCACTGCTCCGACAGGCCGAATTCGGCGGTGGCTCGATGGTGGCCGGTGGTCGGTCCGTCGCCGTGCGTCGACTCGAAGACTGCACCTTCGCCGACCAGGACGAGAATCACGCTGTCGCCCTTCGGAGCTGCGTGTCGCGCACTTCTCGATGCCGGCCGGTCGCCACGCTCGAGAGCAGCGATCCGGGAAGCCACGACGGGCGGTACCGTGTCGCCGGTTGCCGGGTCGAAGTGTGCACCGTATTTTCGGGACACCCGACGAGCCCAGGAGCGAGAGGGCTTGCGGCCGAGTCTTCCTCGAAGCAACACGATCAGTTCGGCCGCGACGATGAGTGCAGCCAGAGCTGCGACGAGTGCCTCCGAGACCGGTTTCGGTGAGACCGGAGTTGTGCTCTGCTCTGGTTTCGACAACACGACCAGTCGATCTCCGCTGGCAGCTGCTTCGAGTTCGCTCTGCTGGGTGCGTAGTTGGGCCAGTTCGGACAGTGCCGCAGGTCGACTCGGATCGTCGGCAGGCAGGGCGTCCACCCGAGCCTGTTGCGCGTCGACGGTGGACTGTCCCTCGGCCGTTCGTTCCTGCGAGTCGCGGATCGCGTTGGCCGAGGACGTACTTGCCATCGTCGACACCATCGCCTCGGCCAGTTCCGCGGCGAGTTCGGGAGATCGGGTCGTCACGGTCACTGTCAGCAGCGCGGGTGAGGTGCCAGGAGACAGTTCGACGCTCGAGGCCAGTTGCGATGCGTCCATATCGGCGTCGACCTGTTCCAGGACCTGATCGAGAACGCCGCGGTCGGTGGCCAATTCGATGAACGGTGCGCGCATCTGCTCGATGAACGCGTCACCGGGAACGAGCGTTTGGGCAGGTTCGATCTCCGCGACGATCGACGCGGCGTACTGCTTGTCGGTGAGTTCGCTCCTGAGGTAGAACATGCCTGCGCCGACCAACACTGCAATGATCACGGCGGGCAGCAATGCCCGGCCTAGCTCACGCATGTGTCCTGCGAGGTCGATCGGTGGGGGCACGTCGCCCCGGTGTACGGCATCGTGGACGGACATCAACCGCGTACCCTTCCGTCGTCGATGCGAGCGGATGGACCGCTTCGGTGGTTCGTGGAGCCGACAGACTCGATGATAGCTGGGTGTGGACACAGTCCGCGTAGCCGTGCCGACTGCGAATGAAACTGCATCTCAACAACATTGGAATAGCGGGGGTGGTGGTCGGAAAAGATTGCGAAACCGAACTTCGACTCCGGATGCTGCCGCCGGAATCGGGAGATTCGTCTGTTGTGTGTCCGCTTCTCACTGCACGTGCGCACGGTGTCGTCCTTTCTCGGCTGATCCCGGCATCGGTGACTCGACGAGTCCGATGGCAACGAACGCTGCGAGCGAGGTCGCGACCAGTAATGCCGCGCCGACGGACACGAGCAGCCACAGGCCGGGGTAGTGCTGTACCAGGAACCAGCCGCCGACGGTGGCGGCCGCGGTGATCACGACGACAACTGAAAGGGACTGCACCGGAAGTAGTCTGGAGATGGGCATGCTTCGCGCTATCACGATCCACAGCAGGACGAGGGTGGTTCCGATCGTCGCGACCGTGGAGATGGCAGCTCCGTCGTACGACATCCGTGGGATCAGCACGACGTTCAATCCGATGTTCAGGGCCAGGCCGACCAACGCAACCACGGGGTAGTGACGCTGCATCCCGGCCGAGGCCAGCAGAAAGATGCCCAGCATCACCAACGACATCAGTGCCGCGCCGATGACGAGCAGCCGGGCCGCGTGCGCTCCGTCCACGAATCTGTCGCCGTACAGGAGGCCGATCAACGGCTCGGCCGACGGTACGAATGCCGCCACGGCCATTGCACCGAAGACTGCGAACAGCAGTGCGGCCGAACGGGTGCGCGCTCGAAATGCAGTGGTGTCGTGAGGCCACGACGCCACGAGCAGGGTGCTGATCGGTGCCACTGCCGCCAACACGAAGGTGTCGATCATGTCGGAGAATTTGTAGCCGATCGAGTACAGACCGACGGCCTCGAACGTGTCGAGGAGGCTGAGCATCAGCATGTCGATCTTGAGCATGGCAATGGTGAGGGCGAAGCCGATGGCGAGGGGCACGGCCTCCCTCAGGTACGGACCCCAGCGGCGCACCTCGATGTGCCTCGACGGTCGCAACCCCATGGAACGGTTGCCGATGCCGAACCCCTTGGTGATCAGTTTGAACACTTCGTTGACCACAGCCGGCAGCACGAAGATCAGCAGGGTGGGAGCGAGCACGGCCGCCAACACGGTCAAAGCCAACTGGATTGCCTGACCGGCACTTTCGGCCACCGCCACCAGGATCAGCCGGTGACGACTCTGGAAGAGGACGCTCAAGGCGTGGCCCGGTGTGGCGAACACGACCACCAGTCCACCCAGCACCGTCGCGAGGACCACCTCGCTCGGATACTGCAGCAGGAGAACGTATGCCACGGCCAGTACGTAACCCACCAGTCCGAGGGCAGTACGCAGGGCCAGAAACGACGACGCGGTTCGACCGATTTCCTCGGGATCGTCGTCCATCAATTTCGCCAGCACGACGCGTCCGACTCCCAGGTCGGTGACGACGGACATCAGGCCCAGCAGTGCGAAGACGAAACTGAACTGACCCCAGTCGTCCGCTCCGAGGGACCTCGCGACGACGACACTGCCGACCCAGCCCAGCGCCGCGATGATCACTCTGCTGATCAGAACGGCAATCGTCGCCTTGGCTGCGGCCTTCGGATCCGCTGCGATCGCGCGGTAGTCCGGGGGCTGCTCTGTGCCGTCGAGCGCGAGCTCGTCCGACATCAGACCACGCCCGCGGCTCGATACGCGTCGGCAGTGAGCTCAGCCGTTCGACGCCAACTGATCTCGCGAGAGGCGTCGGCTGCTGCGCCGACGAGGGCTGCGCGTGCGTCCGCGTCGAAAGCGATGGGTTTCATCGCGTGCACCCAGTCGTCCACGTTCTCCGATGCGACGAGTACGGCACCGTCACCGACGACGTCGGGGAGGGCTCCGACTGCACTGGCGACGACCGCGCCGCCCGAGGCCATGGCCTCGACGGGCGGGAGCCCGTAGCCCTCGTAGCGAGAGGCATACGCGGTGACGGTCGCCGCAGCATAGAGGGCAGGCAGGTCCTCGACATCGACGTACCCGAGCCCGCGGGAATTGCGGGGAGCGTGGGGACCGGTCGAGCCGGCCCCGGCCAGCAGGCACGGGATACCCAGACGCTCCGCTGCGTCGGCCACCAGCTGAACGTTCTTGCGAGGCTCCACCGTTCCGACCTGCATCACGAAACGGTCCGGCAGGTCGTATTTGGACCGAACAGCGTCCACGCGGCTGTCGGTGGGGACTTCGGCCCACGCTGCGGGTGCCAGGCCGACGACGGTGGCGTCTCGGCCGCTGACGGCCTTGATGCGGTCGGCGGTGAACTGCGAGACCGCGATGAGCAGATCGGCACGGCGCAGAGCTCGCCGCACCAGTCTCTGCTCACCGAGCGCGCGGAATCTACTGGAGGCCGACGGCATGTCGATGACCGAGAGATCGTGCACCGTGGCGACTGTGAAGGCCTTGGTGAGAAACGGAAGGTCGACGTCCAGGCCGTGTACGACATCGCACCGGCCGATGGGGAGTGCTCCGAGCACCGCCCGAGCCGCACCGCTGGTGACAGGCCGTTCCATCGCCCGAACCGAGGGCGGGAGCTCGCCGACGGCGTCGCGCTGCACCACCGCGGCGAGATCCGCGTCGGGTAGACGATCCGGTAGCTCGTTCAGGAGCTCGCGAATGTAGGTCTGTACTCCACTTCCGCCCGGCCTGAGGGCGAGCGCCCCGAAGACGATTCGTGTTGCGCTGCTGCGCATCCCACCACTCCTAACAAGAGCCAGAAATAAACATCGATCGGAAAGATCTCGAAATATGTGGACACGAGGCTGGCGAACATGGCGGCCACGATCGAAGCTCCGACGCCGAGGGCCAGCGCACCGTCGTTGCCCGGTAGTGCCCGGGACAGGCGTGTGCACCACAGCAACGACGTCACCAACAGCGCCACCACCGCCCAGAGGCCGATCGGCCCGAGCTCGAGCAGGGCCTTCACGTAGTAGTTGTCGGGTTGGTAATTCGTCGAGAGCCCCGATCGCGTGAACGCGGCACCCTCGGCGGTGGAAATGCGGTCTGCTGCAGACCCACTCGATCCCAGACCCGTGCCGAACGGATGAATCAGGATGCTGGCGATGATGTTGGCCCAACCGTCACCGCGTTGACCCAGACTGCTGGACGAGAAGAAGACCGACGTGATCTTGGGTACGAAGGGGACCGTGACGGCGACGGCCAGTGCTGCCAGAGCAAACGGCGCGGCAAGGTATCGAAAACGCACGGCGATCAAGTAGATGACCCCGACCGCGAGTCCGAGAATCGCTCCACGCACGATCGAACTGGACATCGCGACCACCATCATCGGAGACGCGCACAGAAACAACAGGTTTCGCCGGCGGCGCGGATCGGTCAAAGCGACCGCACCACCGACGAGCAGCGCCAACATCACGTACAGCCCGAATGGGAACGGCAGGTTGAACGTGCTGAACGTGCGCAGTAGCCCGCCCGATGTTCGGACCTGCGTGCCGTATTCGTAACCCAGCGATACCAGTGCGGCGGGCCCGGCCACCAGTTGAGCGATGCCAACGACAGACGTGAACACACCCATGCCCATCAGAACCGAGACGAGGTGGTCACGGTCCCTGGCGTCGAACGGCGCGAGCCACATGACCACAACCAGCAGAACGTAGAAGAAGGTGACCTTGATACCGAACAGACCGACTATTCCGAACGTGGCGAATGCAGACAGGCTGCCGAACACGACGAACACCGCAGCGGCCGGCCACCACGGCACGAACACCCGAGCAGGCGAGCCGGGAACTTGTCGTGGTCGGCGTAGCCACGCACACAGAACGGTGAAGACGACAAGGCCTTCCTTCCAGCCCGACACGACCCCGGGAAGGGGAACGAGAACCAGAAGTCCGTGCAGTGGAACCAATCCCGCCAACAGCAACACTCCACGTTGTGGGCGGCGGTAGATCGCCGATGCCACCGCGCAGCCGAGCGCGAGGACCAGCGCTGCGCCGAAAGCAAGCGCAACGTACGTGATCACGGGGTCACCCGAACGTGGCGGTGTTCGGCGTAGACCACGATCAGTCCTCGGCGCGTTTCAGAACGGCGAGCACGGTGAGAAACAGGATCTTGACATCGAGCCAGATGGACCAGTTCTCGATGTAGTAGTTGTCCCACTCCGCGCGGTCGGCAATGGACGTCTGGCCCCGAAGGCCGTGCACCTGAGCCCATCCCGTCACACCGGCCTTGACCCGGTGCCGTTCACCGTACCGACGGATCTGCATCTCGAACAGGTCCACGTACTCGGGCCGCTCCGGCCGGGGGCCGACCAAGCTCATGTCGCCACGAAGGACATTGAGCAGCTGTGGCAGCTCGTCCAACGAGGTCTGTCGCATGATTTTGCCGATACGCGTTCTCCGGTCGACACCCTCGACGCCACCTGGTGCGTCCCCGGCCTTCCGCTCGAACGCCGCGTCGGATGCCCGTGGAGGCCGCATGGACCGAAACTTCAGGCAGTCGAACGGCAGCCCATCGCGGCCGATTCGTTCCTGCGCGAAAAAGATCGGGCCGGGGGAGCTCAGGCGCACGAGCAGCATCAGCGTCAGGAAGACGGGGGAGAGCAGCAGGAGTCCGATTGCCGTCAGAACTCGATCGAGTACACCCTTCAGGGCGAACTGCCAACCCTTGGGGTTCACGTGCGGCAGCACCATCAGCGGCAGGCCGCCGATGTGCTCGACACGAGTGTTGACGCCGACGGCGTCGTACAGCCTGGGTACCACCCACACTCGCATTCCGAGCCGGTGCGCAGTCCTGATCGCACCGACCAACACTTGGTCTTCGGTCGGAGCGAATGCCACTATCAGCTCCTCCGCACCGGTCCTGCGCGCAACTGCCTCCAAATCGCTGGGCAGTCCCAGGTGCGGCAGATCGGGCAGCTCGCCTCCCGATGAGACGTCGGCGACGGGGATTTCTCCTACGTAACCGACCGGAACAAGACCGTACTCAGGAAATTGTCTTGTGCGAGAGACGAGTTGATGCGCGATCGGGTCGTTGCCGAGCACGATGGTCGGTGCTGCCGATCCGAATTTGGTGCGAATCACGCGCTGGACGACGATGCGTACGAGCCGGACGATCGCAATCGTGAATGCGCTGAGCAGCCACAGTCGCAACACGACCGCGCTGGGCCGGTACTCGGTGTCGGCCAGGAACATCACGACCATCAACGCGAGCGCAGCGAATGCAACAGCCGTTTCGGCAGGCCCGATCTCGTCGAGAAAGTTGCGACGAAGGCTGCGCCTGTACATCGACTTGCCCGCCATGATTCCGATGAGCAGCGGGAGGAAGAGCCATGGCAGCCAGCCGGTGTCGACGAGACTGCCCGAATACCACAGCAGCGCTCCGGTAACTGCGACCGCGGCACCGAACACGTCGACCGCAACATTGACGGCGGTGTTCAGCGGATCGACCCGTAGTCGGTCCGCGAGTGTGCGACGGGCTACGACGACGTCGGGCTCGGCAGCCCGCGGGCGAGCGTGGGGTGATTCCAGTGTTTCGGGCACGGCTTCTTCCGGTGGTTAGTTTCGAATGAGGTCGGTCCTGAATATCCCAATTAATGTATACCGCCACGAAAGTGGACACCCGGTCGACTTCACGAAAAAAACTCGAAGTCGGTTGTAGGTCGAAAATGCTAATACTTGTCGGGGAAAGCGCCCCTTATTCGAAAACTCGCTCGCGAATAATCCAGGCCAAGTCCTGCAGTATCTGAAGGTGGCCGGTGGTCCACTGCCGCGGCTGTCGATCCCACACGCACAGGGTTCCGACGGAATGGCCGTCATCGTCGGTGAGCGGAACTCCGAGGTAGGAAACAAACAGGTTGCTCTGGACCGACGGATGATCCTTGAGGGCGTCGTTGAGTCTCGCGTCTTCCACCACCAGCGGCTGGCCTAGATCGATCGCATAACGGCAGATGGACGCTTCGAGAGGAACCTCTTGCGCGCCACCGAGTTCCGACGGCAGTCCGAGTGCACTCTTGAAGTACTGACGCTTGTCGTCGAGAAGCGAGAATGCGGCAGACGGAGCGCTCAATGCATCGGCGACCATCGCGACGATCCGGTCGTAGCCGGAGTCGGATCCGGTGTCCATCAACCCTGTCCGAGTCACTGCTGCCAGCCTCTCGGGGTCGTCGATCGGCGTACCGAATGCCCGCGTCACCTCGGCCGGTTCGACGCCCTTCTCCGCGCCGGCCTGGAGAGCCCGCAGCAACGCACCCACGTCGGAATCCTGATCGTCGGACAGTTCGCGAACGAGGCGATCGACGACAGCTCGTCGAATGAATTCATCGGTCCCGAGGCCGGATTTCTCCGCCTGCCGGGCGAGTAACTCGTTGAGACGCTCGTCGAAACCGGGAAATCCTGTTGTCATTGGGCATATGGTAGTACAGGCAATGTCTTCCTACCGATGACTGCGGGGTCGAATTCTGCTCGATCGCGAATCGCTGCCGTAATTGCCACAAAGCGTATGACAATCCGTTTCGGCGAAGATCGCCTACCGGTGTTGCTATCATCCCGCAGATGAAAGCAAATGCTCCTCTGCGGGTGATGGCCGTTCTTGCGGCTCTGGTGTTGCCGTTCGCTGCGACGCCGGCAGTGGGTGCAGCTCCCGTCGTGCGGGCTCAGGCCGGTCCGGTGAACTGTGGCGGGCAGTCCGACGCCATCCGGATCGGAGTCTCGCCGGGCGCGTCGATAGGTAGCCTCTCCCCAGCAGATCTGGATCGCGAACTGACGCTTGCCAAAGCCGCGGGAGCCTTCGCGGTTCGTCTCGACATCGATTGGTCCGCAATCGAATCGACACGGGGCGCTTTCGATTGGAGTCGAACGGACCGAGTGATCGATGCCGTCGTGGCCCACGGGATGTGCCCGCACGGGATCATCGCCTACACCCCCAGATGGGCGCGAGTAGCTGCCGCGGTCAACGATTCTCACTCCCGTCCTGCAAACCCGTCCACTTACGCGGCTTTCGCCAAGACGGTGGTTCAGCGGTACCAGAACCGCATCAAGATCTGGGAAGTATGGAACGAGCCGAACATCGTGACGTTCTTCAAGCCCGTTCCCGACGTCACGGCGTACTCGGCGCTGCTTCGAGCGGCCTACACGGCGATCAAACAGGTGCAGCCCGGTTCGACCGTGCTCGTCGGGGGGATGGCACCGTCCGAGGACACGAACGGCAACATCGCGGGCACGTCGTTCCTGTCGAAGATGTACGCGCAAGGATCCAACAAGTACTTCGACGCCTTCAACGTGCATCCCTACACGTGGCCGTACCTACCCAACGACCCCAGCACAGCGTCATGGAACACCGCCATGAAGATGTGGTCGATGCGAGACACCATGGTTGCCGGCGGTGACAGTGGCAAACAGATCTGGATCACCGAATTCGGCGCACCGACCGGGACCAACCCCAACAGCGTCAGCGAGCAGGTGCAATCGGACAGCATCGGGATCGTTCTCGACGCCGTCCTCGGCAACGATTGGCTCGGACCGGCTTACGTCTACAGTCTCCGAGACGCCGGGTCCGACACGGCCGACACCGAACAGAACTTCGGCTTGGTTCGCAGAGACTGGACCCCCAAGATCGCCTACGGTCGCGTCGATGGCTACGCCGCGGAACATTCGGCACCGTAGAACGATCGATTCCGCTGCCGGTGTTCGTGGGCTATGGTTCGCCCATGAATTCGCAGCCGGGGGGCGCGGTCCCTGATCGTAAGGACATCACGTTCGACTCGAACGGCGTCGACTGTGCGGCGTGGCTGTACCTGCCCGACAGCACCGAGCCGGCCCCGGTGATCGTCGTGGCGCACGGTCTCGGCGGAACCCGGGGAATGCGACTCGACGCCTACGCAGAACGATTTCGCGCCGAGGGCTACGCGTGCCTGGTGTTCGACTATCGGTACTTCGGAGACAGTGGCGGGCGACCGCGACAATTGCTCGATATCGAGTCCCAGTTGCAGGACTGGGCGGCAGCGATCGCGTGCGCCCGGGGTCGGCAGGACGTGGACGGTTCGCGAATCGTGTTGTGGGGCTCGTCGTTCGGCGGTGGCCACGTCATCGTCGCGGCAGCACGGGATCAGCGTGTCGCCGCGGTGGTCGCGCAGTGTCCGTTCACCGACGGCATTGCCTCCGGGCTCGCTTCGAACACATGGACCTCGGTCAAACTGTCCGTGCGGGCTGTGTGCGATCTGCTGGGATCGGTGATCGGGCGGCCGCCGGTGATGGTGGCGACCGCCGGACGACCGGGGACTACCGCATTGATGACGTCACCCGACAGTTACGACGGGTACCTCGCGCTCGCTCCGGACTCCGACGAGTCGTTCCACAATCGGGTTGCCGCCCGCTTCGCGCTGCAGATCGTGCGCCATCGGCCCGGACGTCGAGCGAAGGACGTCCGCTGCCCGATACTCTTCGTGGTCTGCAACACCGATTCGGTGGCACCGGCGAAGGCCACCCTGCGATACGCCCGGACAGCCCCGCTCGGGGAGATAGAAACCTACGACGCAGGCCATTTCGACATCTATCTCGGTGCTGACTTCGAGCAGGTGGTCGCAGACCAAATTGCCTTCCTCCTGCGCAATGTCCCGCCGCTGGTGGCTGCGGATCAGTAGACGTCGCGCACGTACCGCTTCTCCGCAGCGAGAGCCTTGACGTACGCCTCGGCACTGCTCGGGGCCAGTTTCCCGTGCTGTGCGACTACGCCTTTCAGGGCCGCATCCACGTCTTTGGCCATTCTCGACGCGTCGCCACAGACATAGAAGTGGGCACCTCGGTGTATCCAGTTCCAGAGCTCGCTGCCGTGTTCGCGCATGCGATCCTGCACGTAGACCTTGTCCTTCTGATCCCGGGAAAAGGCGACGTCGAGACGGTCGAGCGACCCGTCGCTCAGCATCGCGGTGAGTTCGTCGCGGTAGTAGAAGTCGGTGTCCGCGTGCTGTTCACCGAAGAAGAGCCAGTTCGGGCCGGTGTGCCCGAGCGCGCGCCGCTCGTGCAGGAACGCCCGGAACGGTGCAATGCCGGTGCCGGGACCGACCATGATCATCGGCGTGGCGGGATCCTCGGGCGGTTTGAAATAGGTCGATTTCTGTACGAATATCCCGATATCATGGTTGGCGGCATGGTCGGCCAGATACGTCGAGCACACCCCGCGTCGAGCGACGCCGTGCACGTTGTATCGCACAGCCGAGACGGTCACCTGCACCTCCTCGGGATTCTCCTTCGGGCTCGACGAGATGGAATACAGACGCGGCTGCAACGGCTTGAGAACGCCGAGCCAATCGTCCACCGACGCGCGAACCGGATGTGCGGCAAGTACATCGATCGATTGCCGTCCCCACATCCAGTCGGTGAGCGTGTGTCTGTTGTCCGGATGCAACATGGCCTCGAGGTCGTCGTCCGCGGTACGCCGGTGCACGAACTTCAACAGATCCGGTGTGGCACGGGCGATCTCGAGGTGCTGACCCAACGCCGTACGGAGCGGCATTTCACCGTGCTCGGCCAAGTCGACGACGGCGTCACCGTCGAGTCCGGTGGCACCGAGCCACTCCTGCACGTACTGGTCACTGTTGCGAGGCCAGACCCCGAGTGCGTCACCCACCTCGTATTCGAGGGTGCCCGCAGGAAGGTGGAATCCGAGTTGACGGACGTCCTTGAGCGATCCGCGTGCGGTGAGCGCTCGATTCCGAACGAGAGTGGTCACGAAGGGCGACTTCTTGCTGTACCGCGGTCCTACGTCAGCGGCCGCAGGCCGACGTGCGGGTGCCCCAGGCTCGGCCGGCGCGTTGGCGGGGTCGGACGTTGGCGAGTCACCTGCCAGCAGCGCGCTCACCGAGTCGAGCCACTCGGCGGCCTCGTTCTCGTAGTCGGGCTCGAGGTCGACCCTGCCGAGTAGTCGCCGCGCACCGAGTTGCTCGAGGCGTTCGTCGATCTTGCGGCCGTGCCCGCAGAAGTCTGCGTAACTCGAGTCGCCGAACGCCAGCACGGCGTAACGGATTCCGTCCAGTGCGGGTACCGAATCGGTTGTCAGGCTCTCCCAGAAGGTTGCGCCGTTGTCGGGTGCTTCGCCGTCCCCGGTGGTACTGCTGACGATCAACACGTCGGCCTCGGCCGGTAGTCGGTCTGCGGTGAACGAGTCCATGGAGTGTTCGGTGACGGCAGACCCAGCAGCTCGCAGATGAGAAACACTGGACTGGGCGAACTCCTCGGCAGTTCCCGTCTGCGAGGCCCACAGCAGGAGCAGTGGTCTGCCCGCTGCCGACGAGGTGTCCCCGGCGGTTGCTTCGGTGCCCGGCGAGGGAGTGCGCGAGAACAGGCCTGCGAGAACACCGTCGAGCCACGCGTGCGTCTCGGGAGTCAGCGGGGTCCGTTCGGGCAACGTGGGGATTCCCGGCGCGGAGCGACCTGCGTCGGTCCGAAGTCCCTCCAGCAGGCCGGCCATGTAACTTTGCTCGATGACGGTGAAAGGTTTTGCGGGTCGGCTCGGGCGGCCGACCAACACGGCGAGAGCGTCGACCGGATCGTGCACGTCCTCGGACGTATCGGGCGAATCCGATTGAGCAGCAGATACTTTCGTCAGCGACACGGCGCAGGCCTTGAATTCGGGTTGCTGCGAGTAGGGATCGACGGCGTCATTGGTCACCGCGTTGATCGCCAGGGATTCGCCGAACTCGTCGCTCCAGTGGAACGGCGCGAAGCAGCCTCCGGGTAACACTCGGTCGGTAACGACAACGGGCAGTGCTGCACGGCCTCGACGCGACGACAGTTCGACGGTATCGCCGTCGGACAGATCGAGCCGGCCCGCATCGGTCGGGTGTATTTCCACGAACGGGCCGGGGTTCAGTTTGTTCAGCTTCGCGACTTTGCCGGTCTTGGTCATGGTGTGCCACTGATGGGGGAGTCGCCCTGTGTTGAGCAGGAACGGATAGTCGTCGTCCGGCATTTCGGCCGGTGCCATGGCGGGTCGGGCGAGAAACTGCGCTCGACCGCTCGCGGTGGGGAACGACAGGGCAGGAATCGAGCCGTCCTCCGACACCCGCAGGGTTTGGCTGACGCCGTCGTTGAGGTACCGGATGGGGTGTCTGGTGGTAGTCGACTCGGGCGGGCACGGCCACTGAATCGAACCCTCACGGAGCCCGTCGTAGGTGACGCCGCGAATGTCGTAACCGGTGGCGGGGTTCGAGAACTGCTTGATCTCCTCGAAGATCTCTTCGGCACTGGAGTACGTGAACGACTCGGAATAGCCTAGAGCGCAGGCCATGTCGGCGATGATCTTCCAGTCGGGGAGTGCTCCGCCGGGTGCTTCGACAGCCGGCTGGAACAGCGTGAGGTTCCGCTCGGAGTTGACCATGACACCATGGGCCTCGGTCCACAGCGCAGCGGGCAGCATGACATCGGCGTATCGGTTGGTCTCGGTGTCGGCGAAGGCGTCTTGAGTGATCACCAGTTCGGCACGTTCGAGACCGTCGATCACGGTTGTTCGATTGGCGACGGACGCAACAGGATTGGTGCAGATGATCCAGCAAGCTTTGATGTCGCCCGCAGCCAACTTCGAGAACATCTCGATGGTTCCACCACCGACGTCGGTGCGCAGTGTTCCGGGCGGGATTTTCCAGGCCTGCTCGACGAACGCGCGGTCGGTGTCGTTGGTGACCGCCCGTTGGCCCGGCAGTCCGGGGCCCATGTATCCCATTTCCCGGCCACCCATCGCGTTCGGCTGACCGGTCAACGAGAAGGGGCCGCTTCCGGTCCGGCAGATAGCACCCGTGGCCAGGTGGAGATTGCACAGTGCGTTGGTGTTCCAGGTGCCGTGGGTGGACTGATTGAGTCCCATCGTCCAACAGCTCATCCAGTTCTCTGCAGTCCCGATCATCTCCGCTGCGGCACGCAGATCTTCCTCGGCGAGACCGGTTGCAGCGCAGACCTTCTCGGGGGTGTAATCGCGAAGAAACTCCGGCATCGCGTCCCAGCCGTCGGTGAACTGGGCGATGAAGTCAGGGTCTGTGTTTCCGCCGTCGACGATCAGAGCCAGCAGGCCGTTGAGCAGCGCCAGATCGGATCCCGGTTCGAGCATGAGGTGCAGGTGCGCCTTGTCGGCGGTGGCGGTGCGCCGCGGATCGACCACGATCAGTTTCGCACCGGCCTTGACCCGGTCCATCATTCGCAGAAACAGGATGGGGTGGCAGTCGGCCATATTGGAGCCGATGACGAGGAACACGTCGGCGTTGTCGAAGTCTTCGTACGACCCCGGCGGACCGTCGGCTCCGAGTGACTGCTTGTAGCCGGTCCCCGCGCTGGCCATGCACAATCGTGAGTTGGATTCGATCTGATTGGTACCGATGAACCCTTTGGCCAGTTTGTTCGACAGGTACTGAGCCTCGATCGACATCTGCCCCGATACGTACAGCGCAACGGAATCGGGTCCGTGTTCGTCGAGGATCGTGCGGAGCCTGCGGGCAGTATCGGTGATGGCCACCGAGGTGTCCGTACTCTCCGGCCGGTCACCGCGCCGGTGGCGAATTCGAGCCTTGTCGAGGCGGCCCGGCGCGGCAAGCATGTCTGCGGTGGTGCTTCCCTTGGTGCACAGTCGGCCGAAGTTCGCCGGGTGGGTCTTGTCGCCGACCGACTTGGTGACCGTGGGCCCGATCGGCAGCGTCGACCGGGAGCTCGACTGGGACTTCGCCGCCGACGGCCCACCGACCTCGAGCACCATGCCGCATCCCACGCCGCAGTATGCGCAGAGTGTCTTCACCGTGGTGACCATGGCTTCCACAGTGCCCGGTGCAGTGTGCGCGGCCATTACACATCGGTTAGCCGGATATGACGTTGTCCTCACCGGGCGTCGGACGAGGCGGTGATGTGCGTTCGCGGCACCGCTCTGTGTGGCAGGGAGGTAACACCAACTTTCTGCAGTGCGATTGGTACTCGAACGTTATTCGTCGAACGGGCTGTCGAGTGGAATGTGTGGATTCTGCGCTGGCAGAATCGTCCGGGTCGGGCTCGAAGTGGGAAGTGGTGTGTTCATGAGGGTGTCTCGAGGATTCGTTCTCGCCGCGGTGGGAGTTGTCGCTTCGGTGGCGGTGCTGTCCGGGTGCAGCTCGCAGACGGACATCTCCGAACCCTCCGTTCCGATCGATTCCAATCCGATGACCGAACTGATGAAACCGAAGCTGACCGCGAGCGTGCTCGACGGAGCAGTCGGATTCTCACCGGCGGACCCGGTGACCGTCTCGGTTGCCGACGGCAAGTTGTCCTCGGTCACCATGCTCAACCCCGATGGCGAGCCGGTATCGGGAGCCATTGCTCCGGACGGGCTGTCGTGGACCAACACCGAACCCCTCGGCTACAACCGCGAGTATCGAGTGCAGGCCGATGCGTACGGACTCGGAGGATCATCGAGCACGGTGTCGAGCTTCACCACCAGCCAGCCGGGCAATTTCACCAAGCCCTACGTTCTGCCGAACCCGGGCGACGTGGTGGGTATCGGGCAGCCCGTCGCGGTCCAGTTCGACGAGGCGATCACCGACAAGCTTGCTGCCCAGAATGCGATCACGGTCACCACGACGCCGGCCGTGGAAGGTGCGTTCTACTGGGTGAACAACAAAGAGGTTCGCTGGCGACCGCAGAACTACTGGGCACCGGGCACCAAGGTCGACGTGGCCGTCAACGTGTACGGGCGTGATCTCGGTGACGACATCTACGGCCAGGAGAATGCGACGACGTCGTTCACGATCGGCGACGCGGTCATTGCCACTGCGGACGACAACACCAAGCAGGTGACGTTCAACGTCAACGGCCAGGATGTCATCACGATGCCGACATCGATGGGCAAGGACTCCACCCCGACGGACAACGGCGTCTACATCATCGGTGATCGATTCGAGCATCTCGTCATGGATTCGTCGACCTACGGTGTGCCGGTCAACTCGTCCACCGGGTACCGCACTCCGGTCGACTGGGCGACGCGGATGTCGTACAGCGGCATCTTCTTCCACTCCGCACCGTGGTCGGTGGGACAGCAGGGGTACTCGAACGCCTCGCACGGTTGCCTGAATCTGAGCCCCACCAATGCCAAGTGGGTCTACGACAACACCAAGCGGGGCGACATCGTCGTCGTCAAGAACACCGTCGGTGGAACGTTGTCGGGGACCGATGGTCTCGGCGACTGGAACATCCCCTGGGACGAGTGGAAAGCGGGCAACGCCACCACTGTCTGATCGGTGTCGATCAGCTTCGATCGCGGGTCTGGTAGAGCGAAGGATCGATCCCGAGTGTCTTCAGGTACGCGACCGGTTCGATGCTCGAGCCGTTGTTGCGGACCTCGAAGTGCAGATGCGGTCCCGTCGAATTGCCGGTGCTGCCGACCGCCCCGAGGACATCTCCCGGTGCCACCTCGTCACCGACGGACACAGCGAGGCTGGACTGATGGCCGTAGTAGGTCTCGGTGTTTCCGCTCTTGACCCGAACGAGCTTGCCGTAGCCGTCGCCCGCGTCTCCGGCCTGAACGACGGTTCCGCCGGTCACCGCATGGATCGGGGTTCCGCTGTCGGCAGCCAGGTCCACACCCTGGTGGTACTGCGCGCCGTTGCCGGTCGGGTTGTTGCGTCCGCCGTAACCCGAAGTGATGCGATATTTGCCTGCGTCGATCGGGAGCACGGCACCGCCGAGCCCCACCGTGGGCGGCGCACTCGGAAGTTCGATCTCGGGTACATCCGCGGGAGTTGCGGTATCCGGCACCGACAGCACGTCGCCGTCGAGAACGATCGCCGCGACCTGGTTGATGAGCACACCGGTGGCGTCGAGCACCGCGGCGAGTATTGCGGCCCGCTGCTGCGCATCGGGCTGGGGGATCGGGATCTGAGGTAATTCGATCGTGGGTTGAGCGGTGGCCACCGCTGGGCTGAGCAAGCCGGTTGTGCCGATGCACAGTGCTGCCGACAAGATCGAACCCGCTATGACTCTGTGCATTCTGCGACCCACGAAAAGCCTCCTCGTCTCTGCCCGCCGTGCACCCGTCGGATGGGTGCGAGCTGGGCGTCGAGCATGTTCGGTGACGCTTCGGGGCACGCTGAACTCACGTAGCAGAAAACACATGAATCACGTTGGTACTTTTCTTCCCCAAAAGTGCCATTGGTAACCGTACGTCACAGAAACCCCATAAGAAACTCGAAAACTGAATTACAACAACGTAATTCGAGGTCAGGGTGGGTACGCACCGTCCGCTCGAACACCCTTACGAAGGGTGGAGTGAATGCACGAAAAAGGCCGGTCTCGCGAGGAGACCGGCCTTCTTCGTGTGGGGTGAGCGACGGGACTCGAACCCGCGACATCCAGGATCACAACCTGGTGCTCTACCAGCTGAACTACGCCCACCATTGCACGCGTCCGCAGAACCTTTTCGGGCTCTGCATCAGCAGCGTCGACAATACTAGCGGGTTGAATCCGAGGTTGCTAATCCGCCCCCGATTGCGTGTCGAGTTCGGCAACAACTGCTGCGATGTCGCTGGTAGAGGGCCCCGGCGGAGCCACGAAGGCCGTCCGGCGGTAGTACTGCAACTCTTTGATCGACTCCTTGATGTCCGCGAGGGCGCGGTGCGCAAGGCCCTTGGCCGGCTGCCCGTAGTAGATCCGTGGGTACCACCGTCGAGAAAGTTCCTTGATCGAGCTGACGTCGATCATTCGGTAGTGGAGGTAGGTGTCGAGCGCGGTCATGTCGCGAGAGATGAATCCACGATCGGTCCCGATCGAGTTTCCCGCGAGCGGAACCGTTCCGGCCACCGGGACGTGCTCCTTGATGTACGCGAGCACGCGCTGCTCGGCTTCCTCCAGGCTCACCGTCGACGCGCGCACCTCGTCGGTCAAGCCCGACTTGGCATGCATGTCGGTGACGACGGCCGGCATGTTCGCCAACGCATCGTCGTCGGCGTGGATGACGATGTCGACACCCTCTCCGAGGATGTTGAGCTCACTGTCGGTCACCAACGCCGCGATTTCGATCAGCTTGTCCTTGCTCAGGTCCAAGCCGGTCATTTCACAGTCGATCCACACGAGTTTGTCCTGCACTCGCTCCACAGTAGTGCGCCCACCACAGCCACTAGGGTTTGCGGTGGCGATCGACCCCGTTCACTTCAGCGCACGTTCACGAAAGGATGCGGACATGACAGGCGACCCGACGCAGCCGGCACCCACGCTCAGCCCTGCCGAGAAGGCGAAGGCGGCCAAAGCGGCGGCCGTGGAAGCCGCACGGGTGGCTGCCGAAGCTCTGGCTGCGGCCGACGCCGCCGAGGCCGAGGCGCGTGCCGCAGAGCAAGGGTCGGCACCGGCGGTGCACGGTAAAGCAAGCGAGATCGCCGCCGGATACACATCGGCAGGTGCGGCATTGGAACTGGGAACCGTCGTTCTGGACGGTGTCACCGACCCCGCTGCCCGCATTCGTATTCCGTTGGCCACGTTGAACAGGCACGGTCTCGTTGCCGGGGCCACCGGAACCGGCAAGACCAAGACGCTCCAGGGGATAGCCGAACAGCTTTCTGCCGCAGGGGTTCCCGTCGTCATGGCCGATGTCAAAGGAGATCTCTCGGGCTTGTCCGCGCCGGGCGAAGACACCGACAAGATCCGCAGCCGCGCTGCGGACACCGGCCTGACGGACTGGGCTCCAGCCGGACACCCGGTGGAATTTCTCTCGCTCGGCACTGAGGGAATCGGGGTGCCGGTGCGGGCCTCGATCACCGCGTTCGGACCGATTTTGCTCAGCAAAGTGTTGGGGCTCAACAACACTCAAGAGTCGACCCTGGGGCTGATCTTCCACTGGGCCGATTCCCAGGGACTTGCCTTGCTCGATCTCAAGGACCTGCGGTCGGTGATCATGCATCTGACGAGTGACGAAGGCAAAGCCGACCTGAAAGGCATCGGCGGTGTCTCGTCGGCGACCGCCGGAGTCATCCTGCGCGCCTTGGCCAATCTCGAGGCCGACGGCGGCGACACCTTCTTCGGCGAACCGGAACTCGAGACCGAGGACCTGCTCCGCGTCGGACCCGACGGACGAGGCGTCATCACCTTGTTCGAGCTCGGTGCTCAGGCGTCACGCCCGGTGATGTTCTCCACCTTCCTGATGTGGGTACTGGCCGATTTGTTCCAGACGTTGCCCGAGGTCGGTGACGTCGACAAGCCCAAGCTCGTGTTCATCTTCGACGAGGCGCATCTGCTCTTCGCCGACGCGTCGAAAGCCTTTTTGCAGCAGGTGGAACAGACCGTCAAGCTCATTCGCTCGAAGGGCGTCGGGGTCTTCTTCTGCACGCAGCTGCCCACCGACGTCCCCAACGACGTTCTCTCCCAATTGGGCGCGCGAATCCAGCATGCTCTGCGCGCCTTCACTCCCGACGACCAGAAAGCACTGAACAAGACGGTGCGCACCTACCCCAAGACCGACGCGTACGACCTCGAGAAGGCACTGACGTCGTTGGGAACCGGAGAAGCGATCGTGACGGTGCTCTCTGAGAAAGGCGCTCCGACACCGGTCGCGTGGACGAAGATTCGCCCGCCCCGGTCCCTGATGGACACCATCGGCAACGACGCCATCGCGGCCGCCGCGTCGTCGAGCACCCTCTCCGCCAAGTACCGCGAGACAATCGATCGCGAGTCCGCCTACGAGCGGATGAACGCTCGCGTGGCCGACGTGCCCGCTCCGGCAGAGAAGTTCGATATCCCACCGCTGCCCGCCGATCTGCCGGAACTACCCCCGAGCGAGCCGGACGGGCCGTCGGCCGCGGAGCGCATCATGGGCAACCCAGCGGTCAAGAGCTTCCTTCGATCGGCTGCCTCGGCCGCCGGGCGGGAAATCTCGCGCAGCATCTTCGGAACCGGTCGGCGTCGGCGGCGCTGAGCTTGCTCAGTCGGGAGTGGAGCCCGCGGAACGACCAGGATTCGGGTACTAGCTGCCGAGCTTCTTGTAGAAGCTGCCGATGATCGGCGCCGAAATGCTGCGCGGGCTGTACTGCCCGGCTACCGACATGCCCTTGCTGAGCAGGCCGGGAACGACGCGCATCTTGTTCTTCGCCAGGCCGTCCAGTGACAGCTTCGCGGTGTAGGCGCTGTCGATCCACAGGAAGTCGGGAACCATCTTGTCGACGATCGACGCATCGGCCGGGTCGGGTGTCTCGGTGCGGACCGGGCCTGGAGCGAGCAGGGTGACGTTGACGCCGGTGCCCGCGAGCTCACCGCGCAGTGACTCCGAGAACGTGTTGACGAAGGCCTTCGTCGCGGCGTAGGTCGCGTTGTTGGGGATGGCCATGTTGCCCGCCGCAGAACCGGTGATGAGGATGCCGCCTGCTCCGCGACCGATCATGCCGGGCATGACCGCCAACGTGAGGTCGTGTACGGCAACGGCATTGAGCTCCACCTGATCACGCTCGTACGCGGGATCGAGCCCGGCCACCGGTCCGAACGTCGCGATGCCTGCGTTGTTGCACAGGATCGAGATCTCACGCTCGGAGAGCTCGGTGACCAGCTCCTGGCGCTGCTCGCGGTTGGACAGATCCGACGCCCGCACCTCGACGGTGACGCCGTGCTCGGCGGTGAGCTTCGCGGCCAGCGCCTCGAGCAGTTCGCCGCGTCGGGCCACGACGATCAGCGAGTGACCACGGGTGGCGAGTTCGGTGGCCAGGGCTTCACCGATACCGGAGGAGGCTCCGGTGACGACGGCGCGGGCATCGGGGCTGGGCTTGGGCAGGCTCACGGTGAGACAGGCTAGCGGACAGATCAGATCGTGGCCGCGAGCCGGGTGCCCTGCTCTATCGCCCGTTTCGCGTCCAACTCTGCCGCCACGTCCGCACCGCCGATGATGTGTGTGGTGGTGCCCGCGGCCTTCAGCTCGTCGACCAGATCCCGGACCGACTCCTGGCCCGCGCAGATCACGATGGTGTCGACCTCGAGCAAGCGTGGGCGTTCGTGCTTCTCGCCGAACGAGATGTGCAGGCCCGCATCGTCGATCTTCTCGTAGTTCACCCCCGAAAGCTGATGCACGCCTTTGGCTTTCAACGCTGCGCGGTGAACCCACCCGGTGGTCTTCGCGAGACCGGCCCCGATACGTCCCGGCTTGCGTTGCAGGAGGTAGACCTCCCGAGGAGATGCGGCAGGCACCGGGGTGGTCAACGCGCCCGGCGCGGCCTCGGGCTCGGTGACTCCCCACTCCTGCTTCCATTCCTTCAGGTCCAGCGTGGGGGAGGCGTCGGTGGTGAGGAACTCGGAGATGTCGATGCCGATACCGCCGGCACCGATGACCGCGACCCGGTCGCCGACGGCCCTACCGTCGCGTACCAGTTCCGCGTACGAGAGCACGGACGGGTGATCGATACCTGGGATCTGCGGCATCCGGGGAGTGACACCGGTGGCCAGGACCACCTCGTCGAATTCGCCCGCGGCGAGTTCTGCGGCGGTGACCCGAGTATCGAGGTGTACCGCAACATCCGCGTCGCGCAGAGCGGTGGAGAAGTAGCGAATGGTCTCGGCGAACTCTTCCTTGCCGGGAATCAGACGGGCGATACCGAATTGGCCGCCGATCTCGCTCCTGGCCTCGAACAGGCTGACAGCGTGTCCGCGTTGCGCAAGGGTGAGCGCCGCAGACAGTCCGGCGGGCCCGGCCCCGACGACCGCCACCTTCTTGGTCTTCTTCGTCGGCAACAACTGCAGGTCGATCTCGCGACCGGCGCGAGGGTTGACCAGGCACGAGACCTTCTTGTGTACGAAGGCATGGTCGAGGCAGGCCTGATTGCAGGCGATGCAGGTGTTGATTCGATCCGCGGAATCGGAAGCAGCCTTCTCGACCCAGAACGGATCGGCGAGCATCGGCCTGGCCATCGCGATCAGCTGCGCGTCGCCGCGGGCGAGGATGTTCTCGGCGATCTCGGGCATGTTGATGCGGTTGGACGCGGCGACGGGGATGCTCACGTATTTTTCGAGCTTGCCGGTGATGTCGGCGAACGCCGCCCTGGGGACGGAGGTGACGATGGTCGGCACCCGCGATTCGTGCCAGCCGATGTCGGTGTTGATGATGTTCGCGCCTGCGGCCTCGACGTCCTCGGCGAGGGCAACGATGTCGTTCCAGCTCTGGCCCTCCTCGACGAGGTCGGCCATCGACAGCCGGAACACGATGAGAAAGTCCGGGCCAACCGCAGCCCGCGTCTGTCGCACGATCTCGACTGCCATTCGGCGACGGTTCTCCGCAGAACCGCCCCATTCGTCGCGTCGCTTGTTGGTGCGCTCGGAGAGGAACTGGTTGATGAAGTAGCCTTCGCCGCCCATGATTTCGACGCCGTCGTAGCCGGCGCTCTGTGCGAGTCGGGCGCACCGCACGAAGTTTCTGATCTGCCAGCGAACGCCCCTCGAGGTCAATCGCCTGGGCCGAAAAGGATTGATGGGAGCCTTGATCGACGATGCCGACACACTCAGCGGCTGGTAGGAATAGCGTCCGGCATGGAGGATCTGGAGCGCGATCTTGCCGCCTTCGCGGTGCACGGCAGTGGTGATCCTGCGGTGCCGACGGGCCTCGATGCGGTTGGTCAGCTTGGCCCCGAACGGCAACAGCCACCCGGTGCGATTGGGGGCGTAACCTCCGGTGATGATGAGTGCGACTCCGCCGCGGGCACGCTCGGCGAAGTAGGCCGCCAGGCGGCCGGTGTCGCGGGCGCGATCTTCGAGGCCGGTGTGAATCGATCCCATGATCACGCGGTTCTTCAGCGTGGTTGCGCCGACGTCCAACGGCGACAACAGAATCGGGTACGGACCAGTGGTCTGCTCGGTCTTCACAGTTTCTCCAATACCTCGGTGCACCATTCGGTGAATCCTTCTTCGACACGAATCCCGCCGCGGAGCACCAGGTATTGATGCAGCGCGGTACCGGTCAGGGCAGCGGGGGCCGGAAAGTCCTGCTTCTCGATCAGTCGATACACGTCGAGACGGGTGGCATGTACGTCGCGGTGGCGGGCGACTTCGACTTTCAACGCTTCGATGTCACCGTTGGCCGCTCCGCGAATCTTCACGGCGAGTTCTTCGCGAAGCTGCGAAGGATCGGTCGGTGCGGCGATCCACCGATCGAGCTCGGCTCGGCCCGCAGCGCTGACCGAATAGACCTTCTTGTCGGGTCGGCCGTCCTGCGCGACTGCCTCACCGGTGATCCAGCCCGCTCCATCCATCCGCGTCAGAGTGCGGTAGATCTGCTGGTGAGTTGCACTCCAGAAGAAGCCGATGGACTTGTCGAACCGTCGGGCGAGCTCGTACCCCGAGCCGCTCAGCTCGGTGAGGGAGACCAGAATCGCGTGTTCCAAAGCCACACCCGAGAGTATGTATGCAACGTGGTGACTATGCAACTAGGTGCACACAAATGTGGGCCCGTCGCGGGCTAGTGTTGGCAACCATGGGAACCCAGCCGGAGGCCGCTGTCGTCGGAGTCGCCACAACGCGCAAGCAGGTCACCGCCTGGGGGTTCTGGGACTGGGGATCGGCCGCGTTCAATGCCGTCATTCTCACGTTCGTGTTCTCGGTGTATCTCACCGATGCCGTCGGTGACGACCTACCCGGATCCATCTCGGCGACCACGTGGTTCAGCTGGTCGATCGCCGCGTCCAGCGTCGTCATCGCACTGCTGGCACCGGTGTGCGGGCAGTACTTCGACGCCCGAGGCAAGAGAAAATGGCTGCTGGGGCTATTGACCGCATTGACGGTCGTGGCCATGGCCGGCTTGTTCTTCGTACAGGACGACTACCACTATCTGTGGCTCGGGCTGCTGCTGCTCGGTCTCGGATCCATCATGTTCGAGCTGGCCAGTATTCCGTACAACTCGATGCTGCGGCAGGTCTCCACCCCGGCCAATATCGGACGCGTGTCCGGATTCGGTTGGGCGATGGGCTATTTCGGTGGAATCGTCCTACTGCTTCTGTGCTACCTCGGTTTCATCGTCGGGGACGGCGACACTCGGGGCCTGCTGGGGCTGAGCACCGACGGAGGGCTCAACATCAGGCTCGTCGCCGTGCTGGCGGCCGTCTGGTTCGCGGTCTCGGCCATCCCGGTGATGTTCGCAGTTCCCGAGGTGCCCAGGGCCATCGCCGATCCCGAGGCGGCACAGGCCGGCTTCGCGGAGTCCTATCGCGTTCTCTTTCGTGATGTGCGCGAGTTGTGGAGCGCAGACCGGCGTGCCGTCTACTACCTGATCGCCAGCGCACTGTTCCGAGACGGACTGGCGGGCGTGTTCACTTTCGGAGCCGTTCTCGCCGTCAGCGTCTACGGCATCGGCGCGGCGGACGTACTGCTGTTCGGCGTCGCCGCCAATGTCATCGCAGGCCTCGGTGCCATCGTCGCCGGGCGGTTCGACGACAGAATCGGACCCAAGAAGGTCATCGTCTTCTCGCTCACGTCCATGATCGGTGCCGGAACCATTCTGCTGTTCGTGTCGGGACCGACGATGTTCTGGATCTTCGGGCTGATCCTGTGCCTGTTCGTGGGGCCCGCGCAATCGTCTGCGCGTACCTTCCTGGCCCGACTGGCACCGCCCGGGCGCGAGGGGCAGTTCTTCGGACTGTTCGCGACGACGGGTCGGGCCGCGTCGTTTCTCGCGCCCTCGCTGTTCGGGCTGTTCGTGTGGATGTTCGACGCCGACCGCGCAGGTATCGCTGGGCTGATCATCGTCCTCGCCGCCGGGCTGCTGGCACTGCTCAAAGTTCGCGCCCCGGAACAGGTTTAGACCGACCCGATGCGATCCAAGATCTCGGCTGCGAGTCTGTCGGGGGCTTCCTCGGGGATCCAATGGGAGATGCCGTCGAGTTCGACGAATCGGTACGGCGCATCGACGAACTCGCCACAGCGCTCCGCGCCGGCCCGGCCGATGGCGGTGTCGCCGTTGCTCCACACGTAGGTGGTCGGCACCGTCACCGCAGGTAGGTTCGCGAACTCCCGCGTCATCGCGGCATACCAACTCGACGCAGCCGTCAGTGCTCCCGGCACCGTCAGATGGCGAACGTATTCGTCGTCGAGGCTCTCGGCCCCGAACATCGCGCGGAGCCGTTGCGCGTCGTTGTCGGTCAGTACTCGCTCGGCCTTCTCGGGTTCGCGAAGCAAACCGAAGTACTGCGACCGCTGTTGCTGGTCCGGGTCCTCGCGAATGGCCCAGTTGAACGCCGCGGAATGCGGAACGGATGCGGCAGTGAGGCTTCGGACTCGGTCGGGATACTCGGCAGCGACATGCCAGGCGACCACAGCACCCCAGTCGTGGCCCACCAGGTGCGCCGAGTTCAGGTCGAAGGCGTCGAGCAGACCGAGGACGTCCTCAGTGAGACGCTCGATGCGGTAGTGCTCGACGCCGATCGGGCGGGCACCGGGGGAGTAGCCCCGCTGGTTGGGGGCCAGGACGCGGCAGCCCGCGGCCGTCAATTCGGGGGTCACCCGCGACCACGACGCGTTGGTCTGTGGAAAGCCGTGCAGCGCAACGACGGGTACGCCGTCGACGGGACCTGCCTGTGCCAGCTCGAACGTGTACTCGCCGATGTGTAGCTCGGTGGTCATGATGCTCCTTCGCGGCTCGCGCTCGTGCCCGACGGTCAGGCCCGTCGCGGTTCCCATTTGCTCATCCCCAGCATGATCATCCGGATCTGCTTCTCGGTGCGTTCGATGAGGTCTTTCTCGTTCTGACTACCCGGCCGGTCGATCTCCAACAGACCGACCACCGCCGTCAGCATCGTCGAGACCAGGAGGTCGGCCGTCATCTCGAGATCGGAGACGTCCCATCGTTCGAGACCGGGCATGCGAGAGAGGTCGATGGTCAGCTCGCTGACGAACAGCCGGAGCTCGGTGGCGAACGCGCGACGTACCTCGGTGACTCCGCCGTAGCGCTCGCGACTGAGGAAGCGGAACTGATCCTCGTGGCTGCGGACCTGACGAACCAGGATGCCGAAGGATTCGGTGGCCGTCTTGGTACTCGGGTTGCGTCTGGCGTCGCGCAGCATCTGGCGCAGCATGCGCATGCTGTCCTCGACCAACGCGACCCCGAGGTCTTCCATGGACGCGAAGTGTCGATAGAACGCGGTGGGGACGATGCCGGCGGACCGCGCGACCTCACGCAGGCTCACGCTCGCGAACGACCGTTCGCGAAGCAGATCGAGTGTGCCGTCGATCAAGGCCTGCCGCGTGCGCTCCTTGCGCTCCGCGCGGGTACCCGGTTCTGTCACGGCGTCCAGTTTATGGGCGGGCACTCTGTGATCTCCCCTCCGGTTGCTTCCGCGGTCCCCGTGAACTTCACATGAGGTCTGTAATGGCGGTCACATAAACGTTGACAGGTACCGGTGTCGCTCTGTCACACTCATGTTAGTGCACAATCGTTCACTGAATGGGTCGTAGGGTTCGATCCGGTTAGGGAGGATGGAATGACGCTTCAAGAACGTCCGACGCGACCCACGGGTTCGCGCAAGTTCTCGCTTCTTTCCCTGTTCGAGGCCATGGCCACGCCCCACGCGCTCGATCGGTACCTGGAGCTGGTCGACCCCATGACGACCGTTCGTGATCTGCGCGGTGAAGTGACCGAGATACACCGGTCCACCGAAGATTCGCTCACGCTCACCATCCGCCCCACCCGACAGTGGAAGGGCTTTCAGGCCGGCCAGTTCGTTCAGGTCGGGGTGGTCATCGACGGCGTACGTCAGACTCGCTGCTACTCGCCGGCCTGTTCGCAGTACCGCAAGGACGGCCGAATCGAGCTGACGATCAAGGCGCACCCCGAGGGGCTGGTCTCGCAGTATCTGCACAAGAACGCGCACGTCGGCCTCGTCGTCAGCCTGTCGCAGGCGGACGGCACCTTCAAGCTTCCCCAGCCACGCCCGGCGCGCACGCTGCTGATCAGCGGCGGCAGCGGCATCACGCCCGTGCTGTCCATGCTCAGGTCGCTGCTGGACGAGGGGTACAGCAGCGACCTGACCTTCCTGCACTACGCGTACACGGAGAACGACGTCGCGTACAAGCAGGAGCTCGAGAAGATCGCCGCCGAGCACGACAACGTGAACCTCGTCTTCGCGTACACCGAGCAGACGACCGGCGGGGACCTGCACGGGTTCTTCGGCAAAGAGCATCTCGACGCCGTGGCACCGTGGTTCGCAGACGCGGACACCTTCCTGTGCGGTCCGCCCGGGCTGATGGAGGGCGTGACGTCGTTCTTCGACGACGCAGGGCTCGGCGACCGACTGCACCTCGAGGAATTCACACCGTCCTTCGCCACCGTGAGCGACGACGTCACCGGAACCACCACGTTCTCCGGAAGTGACGTCGCCGCCGAGAACGACGGTGCAACGTTGCTCGAACAAGCCGAGGGAGCCGGTCTGTCGCCGGCCAACGGGTGCCGAATGGGTATCTGCTTCACCTGCACCTCGGTGAAGAAGTCCGGCTGCACCAAGAACATCAAGACCGGTGAGACCGACACCGAATCCGACAAGAAGATCCAGCTCTGTGTGTCCGTTGCCGTCGGCGACGTCGACATCGACATTTAGTCCCGGAGCTCCCGCCCACCACCCGATCGAATTGGAGATCAGCAGATGCTCGGAACGATTCTCTCGATCCTGCCCACCGCCGTCATTCCCTTCCGACGCAACGAAACGCTGCCCGACGAGCCGACCGTACTGACGTACGAACAGGTCGAAGAGCTCGGCCGCGAACTCGACGACCTGCGGGCCCGCACCGTCGCCAAACTGGGCGACGAGGACCGCGAATACATCTACAAGATCATCAAGGCGCAGCGCGGGCTCGAGATCACCGGACGCGCACTCATGTACCTGCCTTTCGTCCCGCCGGCGTGGCTCGCCGGTGTCGGCGCACTCGGCGTCGCGAAGATCCTCGACAACATGGAGATCGGCCACAACGTCATGCACGGCCAGTACGACTGGATGCGTGAGCCGGGTCTGAACTCCGAGGTGTTCGAGTGGGACACCGTCTGCCCGGCAGACCAGTGGAAGCACTCGCACAACTACATGCACCACACATTCACCAACATCGTCGGCATGGACCGCGACATCGGGTACGGCATCCTGCGCATGGATCAGGACCAGAAGTGGAACCCGTACTACCTGGGCAACCCCGTCTACGCATTCCTGCTCATGACGTTCTTCGAGTGGGGCGTCATGCTGCACGACCTCGAGACCGAGAACATCGTCGCCGGTAAGAGGAAGTGGCACGACGTCAAGCCGCTGCTGCAGGGAATGTGGCGCAAGGCGGGCAAGCAGGCTCTCAAGGATTACGTCATCTTCCCCGCTCTGACCGGGCCGTTCTTCGCCTCGACCGTGGTCGGCAACGTTGCTGCGAACCTGATCCGGAACGTGTGGACGTACTCGATCATCTTCTGCGGCCACTTCCCGACGGGGGTGCAGACCTTCAGTCAGGAAGAGACCGCCGACGAGAGCCGGGGCGAATGGTACGTCCGTCAGATGCTCGGATCGGCCAACATCGAGGGTTCGCCACTGTTCCACATCATGTCCGGCAACCTCTCGCACCAGATCGAGCACCACCTCTTCCCGGATCTTCCCGCGCACCGCTACCCGCAGATCGCACCCGAGGTCAAGGCTCTGTGCCAGAAGTACGACCTGCCGTACAACACCGGCGGCTTCTTCCACCAGATCGGTACCGTGTGGGGCAAGATCTTCAAGCTCGCTCTGCCCAACTCGCTCACCGGATCGGCGGCTCCGGCCAGTGTTATCGTCGAGCGTAAGAAGACCGACGCAGCGTGACGACTTCGAAGGGGGCGGTCCTGGTGGTGGGAAGGTTCGAGCGCAACAAGGACACCGTGCAGGATTTCACCGAGTCTGCGGCGACACACGTCGGCAGAATCGTGGTGATCATCGCCGGAGCGGTCCGTGACGTCACTCGCGAGATCGGTGATCTGATCACCGATGGAATCGAAATGCGCGAGGCCGCGAAGAAGGCCGAGCGTGACGCGCCGCTGGGCACCGTGATCAACGGAGAGTTCGAGACCCGCGACCGGCACTGACTCACCGCACGATCGACGAAGCCGCCCGAGCATTGCTCGGGCGGCTTTCTCGTGTCTCGGGCGCGGATGGCTAGCGGCGGCGCAGTCTCCACAGCGACGTGGTCTCGCGCGACCGGGCTTCGTGCAGAACATCGGAGGCGTCGGTCGCTCGAGAATGCGATGGCACTGTGTCCATCCGGTCGACGACGGTCAGGCCGGCTTTGTCGATCGACGTGAGAAGGTCTGTGCGCGTAGCCAATCCGAGCAACTCGGCGAGGTCGGACAACACCAACCAGGCCTCGCCGTCGGGCGTCAGATGCCCGCCGAGGCGGCTGAGGAACGATTTCAGCATGCGAGAACCGGGATCGTAGACGGCATGCTCGATCCCCGACGTCGGCTTGGTGGGGATCCACGGCGGGTTGCAGACGATCAATCCCGCGCGGCCGCTCGGGAAGATGTCGGTCTGCACCACCTCGACCCGATCGCTGTACCCGAGTGCGTCGAGATTGGCGCGGGCGCACGCGACCGATCGGGGGTCCTTGTCGGTCGCCACCACCGCAGGTACGCCCCGGCGCGCGAGTACCGCAGCCAGCACACCCGAGCCCGTCCCGATGTCGAAAGCCCGGTCCGTGGCAGGTAGCGGTGCGTCGGCGACGAGCTGGATGTACTCACCGCGGACAGGCGAGAACACTCCGTAGTGGGGATGAACGGACGCGTCCAGCGCCGGCACGAACACTCCCTTGCGGCGCCACTCGTGTGCGCCGATGATCCCGAGCAGTTCCCGTAGTGACAGGACGCAGGCCGAGGCATCGGGACCCAGTGCTTCCGCTACGGCCGATCGCACCTCCGGCGCTCGGCCGAGATCGAGCCGTAGATCCGAATCGAGTTGCACCAGAAGCATTCCCAATACCCGTGCGCGCCGCGCCTGGTACTGACGATGCAGGTGGAACCGCTCGGCGGGCGACGCGTTCTCGGGCTGTGTGGCCGGTGGTACCCGCCGCGTCATGGCCGACAGGAGCTGGCGAGCGTTGTTGTAATCGCCACGCCACAGCAGGGACTCGCCGATCGTCGCCAGCTTGTAGGCCACGTCCGCCGTCGTCGCGTCGTCGACGATCCGCACCACCCGTGGTGGCGGCGCACCGTTCTCCGACTGCCATCGCGCGGACCGTTCGACGCCGTCCTCGACCCACGTGACGCTCATGCTGCAGTGTGCGGGTACTCCGCACTGCGATGTTGGAAGGCAAGGATATTGGGGTTCACGATGACACCCTCCCTGATTTCGATGGAACGCTCGATGGTGGCGTCCTCGCTCCACGCTGCGGGCCCGTCGAGAACCACGCGAAGGTAGGGCAGCAACGATTCGCTGATCTCCCACGTCGCCGAATTCCACAGATAGGACGGGCTGTGGTCGACGGCGTAGTAGTGCACGTTGTCACCGACGGTGAACATCGGGTCGGCGAACGACGTGGGCCGAGCCCATTCGAATCCCATTCCCTCGTCACACGAGACATCCACGACCAGGGTGCCCGGCGTCAATGTGGGCAGGTCCTCGTTCGTCAGGAACGTCAGTGGTGAGTTCGTATCCTGCAGTACGCAATTGACGATCACGTCGTGGTCGGACAGAAACTGCGAGAGTGGAATTCGACCGTCGGGAGTCAGCGCTCGGCTCTGGCGGGGATCGGCGTCGTCGAGATCGAAATTGACGATGTTGGCCGAGTGAATCGGCGAACCCACCGCCGTGACCCCACGCTGAGTGAGGACGTCGACGTCGTGAATTCCGTGTGCACTGAGCGCGGTGACCGCGCCGCGAGCCGTGGCTCCGAAACCGATGACAGCGGCCCGCAACCTGCGGCCGTAGTCGCCGGTCGAACCGATCAACTGCAATGCGTGCAGCACCGAGCAGTACCCGGCCAATTCGTTGTTCTTGTGGAACACATGAAGATTGAACCAGCCGTCCTGCGTCCAGTGGTTCATGGCCTCGAAGGCGATCAGCGTGAGTTTGCGATCGACAGCGATCTGGGTGAGCCTTTCGTCCTGCACACAGTGCGGCCAACCCCAGAGCGTCTGGCCGGGTCGAAGAGACTCGAGATCTTCGGCCTGAGGCTTCGGCAGCAGAATCACGTCGCATCGAGCAATGAGTTCGGCGCGGGTGCCGATACCCGCGACCTGCGTGGCCAGGTGCTCGTCGGAGATTCCGAACGGTTCGCCGTAGCCGGATTCGAGGAACATTCGGCTTCGAATGTCGGCGTCGATGCGATCGAAGTGAAGAGGATGAATCGGTAGTCGACGCTCATCGGGCTTGCGCGAACGTGAGAGGACTCCGAGAGTGAGCTGATGCACGTGTAACCCTTCGTTACGCGAAGTCAACCACAGTAACGCGAGTCGGCCGGCGTCAGCGCTGGTCAGAGGGTGCGCCTCCGCGAATCGCTTTCACGCAAGGATACCCCGTTAGCGGCGCTGGCTCGGGAGGTTGAGCTGCCTTCTTCGCCGGCCACGGACGGCGAAGAAGCGCAGGTCAGACCGGAGAAACATAGCTATCGACCCCAGCGTCGGCTCAGTGAATCGGAGGTGGATCTGCTGGTTTCGGAGTACGAAGCAGGCAAGACCGCTCCGGAGGTAGCTGAGTTGTTCGGGATCCATCGGCAGACCGTTGCGCGGTTGTTGGCGAGCAGGGGAGTGGCGACTCGTTCGCGGGGTCGGATAGATGCCAAGCTCCTTGCGGAGTTGACCTGGCACTACGAGCGCGGCAGGTCTACCGTCGAGCTGGGGCGGCAGTACGGCCTCGCTGCGAGCAGTGTCGGTAAGGCGTTGAAGAAGTCTGGCGTGAAGCTTCGGCAGCCGAAGTTCAATCGGTGGGCGGCCCGAGATGAGTAGTTACGTTCAGGCAGCCTGGCCGTCGGTGTCGTCCCGATTCTCGTGTTCAGGTGGCTTGCTTTCCTCCATTGCGAGTGCGACGAGTACCTTCGCAATCTGGCGTAGGTCGGGCTGCGGTTCGAGGACTGAGCGGACGTACACGACTCTGCCATCGGCAGTGACGGAGGGCGGGGGAGTGTAAAACTCGCCGCGCGCATACCGTGCGTAGATCTTGCCTGCGCGGTTCGCCAGTGACTTGTTCGTGCGCAGAACATCTCGCCGGTGCTGCGTGAGTTCCTGATCAGTCAGTGCTTCTGCTGGACGATAGAAATCGTGGATGATGCGCTGATGGGCA
Source organism: Rhodococcus sp. 3258 (assembly GCF_031456475.1). NCBI lineage: Bacteria > Bacillati > Actinomycetota > Actinomycetes > Mycobacteriales > Nocardiaceae > Rhodococcus > Rhodococcus sp. 3258. The sequence goes on along the minus strand of NZ_JAVDUT010000003.1, from coordinate 433,536 downwards.
GGATCCATCAAAGAACCCGAATCTTGGTGCTCCAACCAGATTTTCCTGAGCTGGTGGTGTTGGGTGATGAATACCATGGGAGTAAGACGTGGCATGCAGTAAGTTATGGCAAACAGTGTTTAGAGAATGCTGTGCGCCTACGTCCAACATTTTCTTGCGTTCAACTAACGGCACCACCAAGCTATTTACTGTCTGCAAATCTGAGCATGTTCTGTACCACCGGCGGTAGTAGAGCTGTCACGCCAAGCACGCTGACATGACGCGAAAGAGTCTTCCAGAAAATTTCGCGAATCATCGGTAATTCTACACCGTAAGCAACGGCAATTGAGCGTTCAACATCGAGTGTATGGCCAGGTTGCCTTGGTGCGTCCCCTCGACGATTACCGCTTGGATGATCGGTTTCGGGAAGTAGTGAAGTAATAGGGACACCGGCTTTCAAAAGCCCCGTGGGGTTCATGTGTTGATTGACCGAGAATAGGCAGCCAAGACCAATGGCCCTCTGCGTCTCGGGCTCTGAGCCACGCCACCAGTGTAGAACTACGCCGTGTACATTTGCTTGCTCAATAGTATCCAAAACTTGGCTGGTGGCTCTTGAGCTGTGAACTGAAACTAGTCGTGGTGATGTGGCTACAGCAGTGAGGATAGAAAGAAGAACTTCAATTTGCCGACTCAACGCGACCGATGAAGAGCCGTCGAGCCCAATCTCGCCGATGTAGGCTGTATTTTGCATTAGCTTCGAAAACTTAGATATATTGAATTCCTGCTGAGCTTCGGCTACACCGGGATGGCAACCGAGTCCCCAAATGGTCACGGCATCTTGCCGATACAGGACACTCTCGAACTCTTTGAGTGAACGTGTTACTGCGAATACAACTGCGCCAAGGTTCTCCAGTGTGCGAGAGGGGATGTCGATCTCAATGTGGGCGTGCAGGTCAAGCGGTGGGAGTGATCGGCTCATGCTAGGAATGTCCTCAATTCGTCTACGCCGGCTCGACAGAGTGCCAGTGCATCTTCCGGAGGGTAATTTCTAGGGAGTGACATTTTCATGACCATCCGTGGTTTCGGTTCATTTAAGGTGAAGTCGTACATAGCCTCGATGATCGACTTGCCCTCAACGAATTCTGCGTAGCGATTGGCTGAGTCAATCGAGAGGTACGGCGTCGGATCAGAGAGACCAGCGGCATTGAAGGAGGCTCGGCGCACTATACATCCGAAACAGACGCCGCAGGACGAGCCCGGAGCTACGCCGCTGTACCGCGCATCTGTGTGTGAGCAGGAGTTGGTTGCGCCCAAGTACTCAGATGCCGCATCTCTTCCGATCGCTGCAGCCACCCGGCTGAACATCTGCCCTTTCGTGAGGTGTTGAAACGGATTCTGTATGAGCCCATGGGCACCTACCTTCGTAAGCACATTTTGTAAATCCGTAAGAAAGCGTGGGTGAGTCGTGTGGGTCGACAGAGAGCCGCGCCGTTCGGGACCAAGCGGAGGGTTTAGTGAAGCAAATCCGTTTTCAGGAATTTGGAGAGGCTGGCCAGAGCGCTCAGCTGAGGCCAGTCCGAGGCTGAGGAATAGTAGCGACCGAGAGCGGCTTGATGGCTCACTTTTGAAATTTGTTCCGTTCAGTCGCTTGGTAGTCCTATTTAGATTAGTTTGTCGTGGTATGACTATGATGTCTGGCGCGGCAGCTTTTATCCGCTTCGCCAAATCTTTCTGAAAAGGGGAGATGCACGTAGCGCTAAAGTGTGAGACAAGCTGGAGGGTTGTTCCTTTATCAAGGCTTAGGGCCGTGAGCAACGCACCCGCTGCGGAATCTGCTCCCCCGCTCAGCAGAACTGTTGCGGAGGGCGTCACCTCATTAAGTTGGAGTTCGACTGCCTCGGCTTCGGCCCCCTGAAAGAAGGTGAAGTTCCAATGGTCGCCGGTGAGGAATCCAATGGTTTCGGCGAGTTCATCTGCGTACTTCTGCCACGCTTCCGGCTTGTTAACTTCTACTGTCACGCTGAAATTACGATCGTTCCAGTCTGCACCCCGAGCCTCGCGACGCACGGATCGATCTGCGGAAAATACAGCAAGTGCTATTCGAACAAAATCGATGTTTTCTTGACGGACAGGACCAAAAGAAGTCAGGTGCGGATCTAGTGCACCTGTAAACGTCGACTTTGTAGATCGCGTCCACAAAAATGCCTCGTCGAACTCAGACGCGCTATTCGCTGTATTCAGATCGATGGTCAGTAAAAAATTATTCATTTACCGCCACCGAAAATCTGACCTAGTTCCGCAATACCCGACTCGATAGCCGTCGAGATCTCCTTGTCGGACGCGCCAGTATTAGTCAGGCTCACCTGGCTAGCGTAGACCTCAGCGGCGTCACGAACCTCTTGCTCGGCTGCTCGTCGTTTCTCGCGGGAAGTCTCAGCACGAATGGAGTCACCGACTTCTGTCAGTGTCACATTGGTGATAATGATCTCTATGGATCGTCGGACGATATCGTCGGGAGTCGGGGTGTGGTCGGTAGGTGCCTCAAGGATCCATTCGACGATTTCGGCAACAGTTTCGCGAGACTCGTCATCCGCAAGTGTGTTGTCTGCTTGGTTGTCGAAAGCTGCTTCCACAATCCGAGTGCCGACTGCTACCACGTCACCAAGCGCGAGTAGCTCGTCATAATTTAGACCTGCATCTTCGAGCGCGGCTCGGTCACCGGTAGTGTAGGCCCGCGCCAAGGATCCACCCCGGCCTGCGGCTCGGGATGTTGAGCTTGTCGACCGCTGGGCCCCGCCACCGGAACGGCCACTGCTTCCTTCGCTACCGCCCGAAGCACCACCACCACCGCCGCCAGCTCCACCGCCACTACCTCGCTGTGAATTGAGAATTCTGAGGGCTGGACGAAGGTCCACATTGGGCATGGGCGCAGCTACCAGATTCCCTTCTGGTTGCGGAGAGTTGTCTGTCAGCCAGTCCGCAATGTTGTCACGGAGATCGGCTGCATCTTTACCTCCGCTTCCACCAAAGGCTCCACTAGTTCCCATTGGACTGCCCCCATGCTCGGCGCACACTTGCTATGGTTTGCCTGGCCTGGTCTGTCGCAGATGAGACGTCCCATACTGTGAATACTGGTTCGTATGCGCTTTCGGTTCGCGACTTCAGCAGCATGATCGTTGCTACCTGGACGTCGGGTGGTGGGATAAGCTTTAGTGCGCTGACCACTGCGTCGTCAATACCGTGGTGAGTGTCCGCTAGCCGGAGCATTCCGTTGACCGAGTACTTTTGAATGCTCGGGTGGTCACGAGTCTGACGCCCCAAGTACGTCACAAGAGTGCGCGCATCTTGCGCGTTGAGCGCACTTAGCGCGGCGTTATCGACGGCTGACCGGTCGGTACGAAGAGTTGCAGTGAGGGCACTCGCAATGTCGCGCAGTCGTTCCGGTAGCTCTTCATCAATAAGTTCGATTCCGGAGAATGACGCTGCGAGATACAGGTAGCCGCCGACTTCTGAAGCATCTAGGGCGGGAGGGAGCTTGGCCCATCGAATCAACGTATCGCTGAAGCCGCCAGAAGCTTCCGGCATGTCGCTAGATGAGCTAGGGGCGTCGGCTCCATCTGGAGTGCTCTGGTCAGTTCCATCCTCAGGTGGCGAGGCGGGGGTGTTAGCGACTTGGTCAAGCGCTTCAAGTTTGTCGCGAAGTTTGTTCTGAGCTAACCAATCGAGGACGGTTTGGAAATCTGCAAAGAGCAGCCGTTCGAGGACCATAAGCTTGGCGACGGCATCCGACGACAGGGTGATTCCTCGACGATTCGCAATGCTCTGTCGTACATTGAGGTCATTGAGGAATCGTTTAATACGACGAGGGTTGCCGCGGAATTTCTCATACAAGATCGGTGTAAGACGGGCTGCGACAGCGAGCTCGTCCGTAAGGTCTATACCTCCTGGGACCGAGACGTCGTCCAGAGACCCACTCGACCGACGGAGATCACCGCACGATTCAACGAGTGCAGCGTGAACCTCTGGTGAAACACGGTCCTGCGAAAGCAGCAGGAACAGGTAGGCGTGAGTGTCAAATCGACTCAAAGCTGGAAGTGGAATGGTCGTCTGAACAATCTTGTGCAGATACAGCTTTGCTGGCGACTCGACGTTTACATCGGTCGATGGCGGCGACTTGAATCGCTGTTGGATGGCTTCGGCAACTCGGTCTTCGTCTGCTGCAATAACGAATGACATGCCCTTAGCCGATAAGAACAGGCGAATAGCCTCAAGAGATTCAACTACCGTATCGGGGAGACAGCGGTCGAGGTCATCAACCAACACCACAATGCGAGACACATGCGCGAGAGCTGGATCTCGCAGTAACTTCTCGAACTCATCCCGGAATGCCGCCATGCCCCTCTCGGATTCGAGGGATTCCGGATCGTCACTGACTAGACCGAAGATATCGTCAAGTTTGGGCAACTGCATCGTTATCGCCGTTGTCGCAGTCATCTTGACAGCCTTAGACCAATTAACCTTCTTGACAAGCTTCTTGAATGCATCTAGACCTGCTTTGCCAACAGGGTCTTCCTCTTTGAACTCTGCACCGAGAGTCTCAAGTACTTCCGCGATCAAACTCTCCTTCGGTCCGACAGTAGGGTCGTAGCGCCAAGGCTGCGTTGACACCACGAGAACTTTGCCACCCGATGAGCCGGAGCGCGTCTCGATCTCGGCCTTGATCAGCTCAAGTACACTCGTTTTACCGCTACCCCATGCGCCCGACAGTCCAATCGCCACAGGATCAAGCGCATCGTTAAAAATGGCGTCCGCAGCAGTCTCTGCGACGGCGTTGAACGCCAATAGGTCTGTGGTGGCAGGCTCGTCGGACCAAAGCGGGAAAGATGATGATGTCATCGACGGCTCCGATTCCGGGCAGTATCCCAGTCGCTGGTCCTTGCGGAACCTGCTAGTTGACTATCGGATACTCTCATTTCTAACTGGATCTCCTCCACACCCTTTGGTGCTCAATATAATGCCTGATATTCGTTATCTACGCCGAGGGTGGCAGCCGCACGTAGTAGCTATTGGATAGCTGCCCATGACATTTAAGAATTCGGACGGCTCAATTCTGACGGCATATCGCGTCTAAAATCATTTTCTCATACGCGCACAGAATAGTGAATAGGCCGTACTTGCATGATATCTCGTATTATAGAACGCGTGGCCTGCATTGACATCCTCATCCATGATGTTTCCTTCACCGGTACACCAGACCAGAGGTGGGCTTCGGTTCTGAAGTCGTGCAGAAGCTGTACCGGTGGCACCAACCCTCCCTCTACTTCAAACACTGTTTACAGTGGTCAGTCCGCTAAAACAGACCGTACAGTAGGGGTCCGACATGTACCGGTGATAGCAAAAAAGTCAGCACATTGCTGTACTGACCTCTGTAATCGTCCGAATATTCGAACATAGGTTCTATGCGTGGTGCCCCCGGCAGGATTCGAACCTGCGACCAAGGGATTAGAAGGCCCTTGCTCTATCCCCTGAGCTACGGAGGCTGGCACGCGCGGACAGGCCCGCTCGAGCACGGTTGACGAGTGTACCTTTCCGCCTACGGCGATCACACCGGCATGGGTTGAGGGAGCAGTGAAGGGGGAAGCCTGTGATGTCGTAGACGTTCCGGCCGGCACCCGAAGGAGGTTCGATGCACGACATTCTGGACGAGCTGCTGCACGCCTGGCAGACCGGCGACGCGGCCGCGGTGGCAACGGTCGTGCAGACATTCGACTCCGCGCCGCGTCCTGTGGGTGCGTCGATGATGGTCGGCCAGGACGGTGCGGTCGCCGGTTCGGTGTCCGGCGGCTGCGTCGAGGGTGCCGTGTACGAGTCGGCGCAGGACGTGATGCAGTCCGGCACCCCGATACTCACTCGATACGGGGTGTCGGACGACGACGCATTCGCAGTCGGGCTCACGTGTGGGGGAACGCTGGATGTGTTCGTGCAGGCGGTGTCGAAGCACACCTTTCCCGAGTTCGGTGACGTCGTGGCGAACGTGCGCCGCAACGTCCCGGTTGCAGTGGCCACCGTGATCGCTCATGCCGACGCAACACGGGTCGGTCGGAGAGCAGTTCTGACGGAGTCGGGTATTCGCGGTTCCCTCGGCAGCTCGCGGGCGGACGCCGCCATTGCCGACGACGCGAAAGGGCTACTTGCAGCGGGACGTTCGACTGTTCTGACGTACGGAACCGACGGCCAGCGCCGCGGTCGGGGAATGCAGGTGTTCGTGTCCAGTCATGCGCCGTCGCCGAGAATGCTCGTGTTCGGTGCCATCGACTTCGCTGCGGCGGTTGCGCAGCAGGGTGCCTTTCTGGGCTACCGCGTCACCGTCTGCGACGCCCGATCCGTGTTTGCGACCCCGCAGCGCTTTCCCGCTGCCGAGCAGGTGGTGGTCGCGTGGCCGCACGACTACCTGAACCAACAGTGGGCGGCGGGGGAGTTGGACGAGAGGACCGTGGTCTGTGTGTTGACTCACGACCCGAAGTTCGATGTGCCACTGCTCGAAGTGGCGTTGCGGATTTCGGCCCTGGCGTTCGTCGGAGCGATGGGGTCGCGGCGAACCCATGACGACCGCATCGCCCGGTTACGGGCGGCAGGAGTGACCGAGACCGAACTCGCGCGATTGTCGAGCCCGATCGGACTCGACCTGGGTGCACGCACGCCGCAGGAGACCGCGGTGTCCATTGCGGCGGAGATCATCGCCCAGAGATGGGGCGGGAGCGGCACGCCTCTCCGGCAGCAGCACGGACGCATCCACCACGACTCGCTGGACGCCGAGGACGGGGCAAAGTACGACGCTGTGTAGGACTCGCGTTTCGAGTACTGCCGAAAACCTCTTACTCTGGTGGTATGGCCACACCGGATCTCGACAAGACCGACCCGTCGCACGCCGGGGACTCCACCGGCGATGTGCGGTCGGACGAGGGTGCGGGCAGTGCAGATCCCCGCTCGACAACCACGTCGGTGTTCGTCACTGCCGGCGTCATCGCCGGTGTCGTCGCTGCCCTGATCGTCATGCTGTCCGCGTCGGACGCGTTGGTCCTGCTCGGTATCCCTGATCCCGGCCCGGCCACCACCTACGGACTGCCCGCCCTGCGTGCGATCGGTGAGATCGCAGCGGTCATCGCGGTCGGCTCATTCCTGCTGGCGGCGTTCCTGGTTCCGCCGCAGAAGAACGGCGTGCTCGACGTGGACGGCTACCGGGCGGTTCGCACCGGCTCGGTCGCATCCATCGTCTGGGCCGTATGTGCGCTTCTCCTCGTGCCGTTGACGCTGTCCGACACCTCCGGCCAGCCGTTCGCCGAGGCCGTGAAGCCGGCGAATCTGTGGATCGCGCTGGATCAGGTGGAGATCGCCAGTGCATGGCGGTGGACGGCCATCATGGCCGTCGTGGTCGCCATTGCCTCGCGGACGGTACTGCGGTGGTCCTGGACGCCTGCGCTGCTCGGATTCTCGCTGGCCACCCTGCTGCCCATTGCGCTCAGTGGTCATTCCTCGGCGGGCGGATCGCACGACATCGCGACCAACTCGCTGATCCTGCACCTCGGTGCCGCGTCGTTGTGGGCGGGCGGGCTGTTCGCACTGCTTGCACATGTTCGCAGACGCGGCGCGCACACCGACGTCGCTGCTCGGCGGTTCTCCACGATCGCCGGCGTCTGCTTCGTCGTCATGGGCATCAGCGGAATCATCAACGCCCTGGTTCGGGTGTCCCTCGCCGACCTGTTCACCACCACCTACGGCCTGCTGATCGTGGGCAAGATTCTCGCGTTGATCGTGCTCGGCGGATTCGGCTGGATGCAGCGGCGTCGTGCTCTGCCCGCACTGATCGCCGATCCCACCGCCCGTGGACCGCTGCTCCGGTTCGCCGGGGCCGAGGTGCTCGTTCTCGCCGCGACGGTCGGCCTGGCCGTCGGCCTCGGGCGAACACCTCCGCCCGCCGAGATCGACCCCAACCTGACGCCGACCGAGGCCGCGCTCGGGTACGACCTCAGTGGCCCGCCGACGTTCGCCCGTATGGCTTTCGATTGGCGCTTCGACCTGATCTTCGGCACCGCCGCGATCGTGATGGCCGTGGTGTACCTGATCGGGGTCCGTCGGCTGCGACTGCGCGGCGACGCGTGGCCCGTCGGTCGCACCGTCGCCTGGGTCCTGGGCTGCCTCACACTGCTGATCAGTACGTCGTCGGGCATAGGACGGTATTCCACGGCAGTGTTCAGCGTGCACATGACCGGACACATGATGCTGTCGATGCTCGCGCCGGTTCTGCTCGCGCTCGGTGGTGCACTGACGTTGGCGTTGCGTGTCCTGCCCGCGGCAGGCAAGGACGGCGTCCCGGGGATGCGCGAGTGGTTGCTGATGGGCCTGCACAGTCGACTGTCGCAGTTCGTCACCCACCCGCTCGTCGCGGCGCTGATCTTCGTGGGCGGCTTCTACGTGCTCTATCTCGGCGGAATCTTCGGGGCCGTACTGGACAGTCACGGAGCTCATCTGTTGATGAACCTGCACTTCGTGCTCAGCGGATACCTGTTCTACTGGACGGTCATCGGCGTCGATCCGTCTCCGCGCAAGATTGCTCCGGTCACCAAACTCGCCGTGGTGTTCGGCTCACTGCCGTTCCATGCGTTCTTCGGTGTGGCGCTGATGAGCATGAACACCGTCATGGGTGCCTGGTTCTACCGCACGCTCGGCCTCGACTGGAACTCCGACCTACTGGGGGACCAGAAGCTCGGTGGCGGCATCGCGTGGGCGACCGGCGAGGTGCCTCTGGTGCTGGTCATGCTCGCACTGCTGATCCAGTGGTCCCGCAGCGACGATCGCGACGCCAGGCGCGGTGACAGAGCCGCTGAGCGTGACCACGACGCCGACCTGGCCGCGCACAACGCGATGTTCGCCGAGCTGGCCCGTCGTGATCGGGACGGCAGGCAGTAGCTTCTCGTCAGTCGCTGCCGGCGATCTTGTGCAGAAGCCGGTCGAGTTCGGTGCGTTCGGCCGGCTCGAGGCCGTCGAACAGGTCCGCGGACACCTGACGTCGTGCCTTGTCGACGCGGTCGAGCAGGGCGCGGCCGGCGTCGGTCAGCTCGACCAGGACAGCGCGGCGATCACTCGGGTCCGGCGCTCGCGTCACCAGTTCTGCCGCTTCGAGCGAGTCGACGATGTCGGTGGCCGATCGCGCGACGATGCGGAGGTGCTCGGCCAGATCACGCAATCGGACCGATTCTCGTTCGCGCGCCAAGACGTGCATGGCCCTGCTCTGCGACGGGTTGAGTCCGAACGGTTCCAGCGCAGTCATGTGGCTTCGCCGAATTCTTCGGGCAACGGCCATGAACGAATCGCTCAGGTTGGGCGAGTGTCCGGTGTCCATACGACGGATCATAGCGAGGCTTGCTCACAACCTCATAGTGAGGTAACCTCTGCATATTACTTCAGCTACCACGGAGGTCTACTTGGAAAGCCGTCCCGAACGCGTACCACTCGCTTCCGATCCAGCGCCCGTCCGACGAGTCCTGGCTCTGTTCACGCCGTACCGGCGCAAGATCGCTGTCGTCAGCGCGATCATCGTGGCCAGCGCCATCATTGCGCTCGCATCTCCTCTACTTCTTCGCGAACTCCTCGATCATGCAATTCCCGACCGCGACGTCACGCTCGTCAGCCTCATCGCGGTCGGCATGATCGCTGTTGCAGTCGCCACCAACACTCTCGGCGTGGTGCAGACCTGGATGTCCAACGGCGTCGGTCAGCAACTCATGCACGATCTGCGTGTGCAGGTCTATTCGCACCTGCAGAGACAGTCCCTCGGATTCTTCGCGCGAACGCGCACCGGTGAGGTGCAATCGCGTATCGCGAACGACATCGGCGGCATGCAATCCGTCGTCACCAACACCGCGACGTCCATCGCGCAGAACGCCACGACGGTCGCTGCGACCGTGGTCGCGCTCTTCCTGCTCGATTGGAAGCTCGCCACGTTCTCACTGATCATCCTGCCGATCTTCGTGCGAGTGGCTCGCCGTATCGGCGACGAGCGTCGCAAGATCTCGACCAAGCGGCAGAAATTGCTCAGCGATCTGTCCGTCCAGATCGAGGAATCACTGTCCGTCAGTGGAATTCTTCTGGGCAAGACCACCGGTTCCGCCCAGGCGTTGACCGACAAATTCGCCGACCGATCGCACGAGGTGGCCGGTGTCGAACTGGCCGCAATGATGGCGGGCAAGTGGCGGATGGCGACAATTCAGATCAGCTTCGCCGTGATGCCCGCTCTGGTGTACTGGTTCGCCGGCATCACCATCGGTCAGGGGAGTGCATTGACGATCGGCACCCTGGTCGCGTTCACCGCATTGCAGACCCAATTGTTCCGGCCCACCATGCAATTGCTCAACACCGGCGTCGAAGTACAGGCATCCTTGGCGTTGTTCGGCAGAGTCTTCGAGTATCTCGATCTGCCCATCGATGTCGCCGAACCCGAGCACCCGATCACACTCTCGCGAGAGAGCGTGCGCGGCGATGTCGCTTTCCGCGGCGTCGACTTCACCTATGCCGCCGCGACTGTCCCGACACTGTGCAACATCGATCTCGACGTACCGGCCGGGAGCACGCTCGCGCTCGTGGGCGCAACCGGATCGGGCAAGACCACGCTGGGATACCTCGTTGCCCGCCTGCATGATCCGACAGCCGGCTCCGTGACCATCGACGGTGTCGACTTGCGGCACATGGCGTCGGAGAACATTGCCGACCTGGTGGGCGTCGTCTCTCAGGAGACCTACCTGTTCCACGCCACCATCAGGGAGAACCTGCGGTTCGCCAAGCCCGACGCCACCGACGACGAAATCGTGGCTGCCGCTTGGACGGCCCAGATTCACGACTTCATCGACGGCCTCGACGACGGTTACGACACGATGGTCGGCGAGCGCGGCTACCGATTCTCCGGTGGTGAGAAGCAGCGCATCGCAATCGCCCGGACTGTCCTGCGCAACCCGCCGATTCTGGTGCTCGACGAGGCGACGAGCGCCCTGGACAATCGCACCGAACGTGCAGTGCAGACAGCGCTCGACGGTTTGATGCACGGCCGTACCACCATTCTGATCGCCCATCGCCTGTCCACCGTGCGAGCAGCAGACGCCATCGCGGTACTCGATCACGGCATCGTGCGCGAGGTCGGAAGCCACGAGGCGCTGCTCGCCGAAGACGGTATGTACGCCCAATTGGTCCGTGCCGCAGACGATGTCGTGGACAGCGTTGCTGCATGATCAGGGTTGCTGCATGAGCAGGGTTGTTGCATGAGCTGGGCTGCCGCGTGATGGAGCTTCGAACGATCGCCGGCCGGGTTGTGTGCGAGACCGAGGTCAAGAGATCGCGGTTCGTCACCGTGGTGGACAGGGCGAGCACCGAGGCCGACGCTCGCGCGGTCATCGCAGCGGCGCGGAAAGCGGATCCGACTGCCGGACATCACTGTTCGGCATTCATCGTCGAATCCTCGGCTGCAGGCATCGTTGTCGTCCACGAAGACTTGACCCACCGCATCGAGCGATCCAACGACGACGGCGAACCCAGCGGCACGGCAGGAACGCCGATGCTCGAGGTGTTGCGCGGTCATGGGCTGACCAACGTGGTCGCGGTGGTCGGCAGATATTTCGGTGGCACCAAGCTCGGTACCGGCGGATTGGCCCGCGCCTACGGCGGTGCGGTCACCGAGGCACTTGCCCGGGCTCGGTTTCTCACCCGAGAGCGACGCGACGTGCTGACCCTCGAACTCGACCATGCCGAGGTGGGACGGGTCGAATCGGAGCTACGCGGACACGGGGCCTTGGTGCTCGATACCGCCTACGACACTCGAGCCGTGCTCACCGTCGCCGTCGCAGACGCCGATTCGACTGCAGCGCTGGTGGCGTCGCTCACCGCCGGACGGGTGGTGCCGGCTCTCGGTGGGCATGTCTACGTAGAGACAGCCGAGTAGCACACCGGTCCGACACGAGTGGCGTCATGACCAGCCGATCCTGGACGTTCATCCACAGGCTCAGCGGTTGTCCACATTTCGCGAACACGTCCGTCACGGGTGGCTCCGGCGTAGCAGTGTCGATCTCGATCGCAATTACGCGACATCCATCGAGAGGAAGACACCATGTACGAAGCTCAGTGCGCTGTTGTGGGCACCGTCATCACCAATCCCGTCAAGCGCTCCACGCCCACCGGCGACGAGGTCCTCAGCTTTCGGATGGCGAGCAATGCCCGACGGCAGGACCGCAACACCGGTGAATGGACCGACGGCGGCACCCTCTATCTCACGGTCACGTGCTGGCGTCGACTCGTGCGCGGCGTCGGCGCATCGTTGATGAAGGGCGATCCGATCATCGCCTACGGACAGCTGCGCACCAACGAATACACCAATCGCGACGGCGTCGAACGATCCGACCTCGAGATGCGGGCCAGCGCCGTCGGGCCGGACCTTGCGCGCTGCAACGTGGCAATCCAGCGGACCAGGACGGTCGCGCCCGAAGTACCTGCAGACGAGGCACTCACCGACGACGATCGGGGTGCCGCCGAACCACCGGAGGACGAGCCGGATCACGATCGAATCGGTGACGACGTCCGCGAGGCGGTACCCGCCTGACGGCCCGCCGACATCCGTCGTCCCCGGTGGATGCAACCCGCGCACGACCGCGGACGACGGATGTGGGCTCGGCGCGGACTCGGTCGATGGTGTTCCGACGCGGCCGCACCGATAAGCTGGGCGGCATGGCTGAATTCATTTACACCATGAAGAAGGTGCGCAAGGCGCACGGCGACAAAGTCATCCTCGACGACGTGACGATGAGCTTCTACCCGGGAGCGAAGATCGGCGTCGTCGGCCCGAACGGCGCCGGTAAGTCGAGCATCCTCAAGATCATGGCGGGAATCGATCAGCCCGGAAACGGTGAGGCGTTCCTCGCTCCCGGTGCCTCGGTCGGCATTCTCATGCAGGAGCCGATTCTCGACGACACCAAGACCGTTCGCGAGAACGTCGAGGACGGCCTCGGCGAGACGATGGTCCAGCTCAAGCGCTACAACGAGATCGCCGAGCTGATGGCAACCGATTACTCCGACGAGCTCATGGAAGAGATGGGCGAGTTGCAGGAAAAGCTCGACCACGCCGACGCCTGGGAGATCGACTCGCAGCTCGAACAGGCGATGGACGCGCTGCGCTGCCCGCCGCCCGAGTCCCCGGTCACCAACCTCTCCGGTGGTGAGAAGCGTCGCGTCGCCCTGTGCAAGCTGCTGCTCAGCAAGCCCGACCTGTTGCTGCTCGACGAGCCGACCAACCACCTCGACGCCGAGAGTGTGCTGTGGCTCGAGCAGCACTTGGCCGCCTACGCCGGTGCCATTCTCGCCGTGACTCACGACCGGTACTTCCTCGACCACGTCGCGCAGTGGATCGCCGAGGTCGACCGCGGACATCTGTACCCGTACGAGGGCAACTACTCGACGTACCTGGAGAAGAAGGCCGAGCGCCTCGAGGTCTCGGGAAAGAAGGACCAGAAGCTGCAGAAGCGGCTCAAGGACGAACTCGCCTGGGTTCGCTCCGGTGCCAAGGCTCGCCAGGCCAAGAGCAAGTCTCGTCTGGCTCGCTATGACGAGATGGTGGCCGAGGCCGAGAAGACCAGGAAGCTCGACTTCGACGAGATCCAGATCCCCAACCCGCCGCGCCTCGGCGACGTCGTGGTCGAGGTCAAGAGCCTGGACAAGGGCTTCGACGGCCGCGTGTTGATCAAGGATCTGTCGTTCACGTTGCCGCGCAACGGAATCGTCGGCGTCATCGGACCCAACGGTGTCGGCAAGACGACACTGTTCAAGACCATCGTCGGGCTCGAGGAGCCGGACGGCGGCGAGGTGAAGATCGGGCAGACCGTCAAGCTCAGCTACGTCGACCAGAACCGCTCGGGCATCGACTCGAAGAAGACGGTCTGGGAAACGGTCTCCGACGGCCTGGACTTCATCACCGTGGGCAACTCGGAATTCCCGTCGCGCGCGTACATCAGCTCGTTCGGATTCAAGGGCCACGATCAGCAGAAGCCCGCCGGAGTTCTCTCCGGCGGTGAGCGCAACCGTCTGAACCTGGCGATGACGCTCAAACAGGGTGGCAACCTGATCCTGCTCGACGAGCCGACCAACGACCTCGACGTCGAGACACTTGGATCGCTCGAGAACGCGCTCGAGGAATTCCCCGGTTGCGCCGTGGTCATCTCGCACGACCGGTGGTTCCTGGACCGCACCTGCACCCACATCCTGGCGTGGGAAGGCGGCTTCGGAGACAACGAGGCTGCCTGGTACTGGTACGAGGGCAACTTCGAGGGCTACGAGGCCAACAAGGTCGAGCGGCTCGGTCCCGACGCGGCGCGTCCCCACCGCGTCACGCACCGGAAGCTGACCCGAGACTGACATGTCGGCACCGACCTTCACCTGCACACTTCAGGTGCGGTGGGGTGATTCCGACCGCCTCGGGCACGTCAACAACACCCGGTTCGTCGAGTACCTCCAGGAAGGCCGCGTTCAGTTTCTGAACGCGGTCCTGGGGGGCTCGAAAGGTCGCGGCGCGGTGGTGGTTCGTACGTTGACCACCAACTTCTTGCACCCGATCCTGGACGACTCCGGCCCGCTGGTGATCGAGCTGTGGATCACTCGTATCGGAACCACCTCGTATGGCGTCCGGCACGTCGTCACCGATCGAAACGGAACGGTGTGTGCAGACGCGGAGGCACTGATGGTGGCCTTCGATCTCGACACCTCCTCGTCCAGGCCGCTGCGCGAACACGAACGAACTGCACTGAGCGAGTACCTCCACAGCGATTCGTCGTGACTGCCGGATCGGCCTGACGCGCTGGTTCCCGAGATCTCTGCGGTTGCGGGGTCACCCGCACTAGGGTCGAGGGGTCATCGACGACCGGCGATCGGCGGGCGTCGGGAAATCCTCACGAGGGAGTACTCGAAAACAATGTCACGCTCGCTTGACCTGACCGACGACGACTGGGCCGACGGGCTCGACGACAGGCTTGTGGCCGAGTTGGCGACATTGCGTACGGAGTATTTCGAGCACACCGACGCCACTGCGGTCGCAGTGTCCGCGCATACCCCCGACATCACCTCTTTTCGGCGGCACGTTCGGCTCGCCGCAGAGCGGCTGCCGGGGACGGCGAATGTGGCGGTCCATCGACCGAACGAGTCTGCAGCACAGCAGGTAGCGGGAAGCTACCTACAAATCGTCACCGACGATATGCCGTTGCTGGTCGAATCGATCATGTCGCTGCTCTCGCGTCTCGGCATCGAATACACCGACGTGGTTCATCCCATTCTCTCCGTCGATCGGAACGCAGAGGGAGTGCTCGTCGGGCTGAGCTCGGCCGGCATCGCCGAATCCTGGATACACGTCCAGCTGCACCCGTCCACCTCAGACGATGCCGTCGCGCAGTTGGAAGAGGAGACGAGTCGAGTACTCGCCGATGTGCGTCAGGTCGTCGGCGACACCGACGAGATGCGTCGCGTGCAGGCTGCCGTGGCCGATCGGTTGGACGGTGTCGCCGCGGCGTCCGGCGACACCGACTCCGAACCAGCCGTCGCACACCGGGATGCGGCTGCCTTGCTGCGTTGGCTGGGCGACGGCCATTACACCTTGCTGGGTTACCGCAGATACACGATCGACGGTAGCGACGGCGACCGAACCGCAACGGGTGTGGAATCGAGCAGCCTGGGTGTGCTGCGCGATGCCGGTCAACATGGAGACGGACCCGAACCGGTCGGTGAGCGCGACCTGGTTGCTCTGACGCAGGGGCCGAACCCCGCCACGGTTCATCGTGCTGTCTACCCCTATTTCGTCAGTGTGATCGATGCCGACGACTCCGCCGAGCATCGATTCGTCGGTGTCTTCACCGTCACCGCGCTGCACGAGAACGTCCTCGACATTCCGGTGATCGAGCGTCGAGTGCGGTCGGTGATCGCCAAGGCCGGCCATGATCTCGGGTCCTTCTCCGGCCAGGCCATGCTCGAGGTGCTGCAGTCGATGCCGCGGTCGGAACTGTTCGCGACCTCTGCCTCGTGGCTGTTCGAAACGGCGAGTGCTGTTCTGGCGCTGGGTCGCCGGCGCAAGGTCAAGCTGTTCGTGCGACCCGATGCGAGTGGGTCCTTCGTCAGTGCTCTGGTGTACCTGCCGCGAGATCGCTACACCACTCGCGTCCGACTCGCGATCCAGGACCGACTGCTCCGAGAGCTCGGTGGTACCTCGCTCGACTACACCGCACGCGTCACCGAATCGGATCTCGCGCTGCTGCACGTGACGGTGCGCCGCGCACCGGGCACTGTCTCTCCCCACCTGTCCGCCGACGACATCACCCGGATCGAAGCGGCGCTGACCGAGACCACTCGAACGTGGGAGGACTCGTTGGGTGACGCCGTGTCCCTCGACCGAGCCGTCGACCCGGCGCGCATTCAGCGCTACACCGAGGCTTTTCCCGAGGCGTACAAGCAGGACTTCAGTCCGGCCAGGGCCGTCACGGACATTGCCCGCCTCGAAGCGCTCGGCGACGAAGCGATCGACATGCAGCTCTACCGAAACGAGCGTTCGGCCGTGGGGAGTTGGCGCTTCTCGCTGTACATCGGCGGTGCGGGCGTATCACTGTCCCAGGTGTTGCCCATTCTGCAGAGTCTCGGTGTTGAGGTCGACGACGAGCGGCCGTACCCGGTGGTGCGTCCGGACGGAATGTCTTGCTGGATATACGATTTCGGTCTCTCTGCCTCGCGTGAGATGTTGCGCTCGGCCATCGACGGGGACCTCGACGCCGAGCTGTCCGAGGCAGGCACGGCCGATCGCGAGAGCCGGGTCCAGCATCGATTCACCGACGCATTCGCGGCCGTGTGGAGCGGCGCGGCAGAAGCGGATCGTTTCAACGAACTGGTGATGCGCGCAGGTCTGCACTGGCGGCAGGCCGTGGTATTGCGTGCCTACGCCAAGTACCTGAGGCAGGCGGGTTTTCCCTACAGTCAGTTCAACATCGAGGGCGTCCTCCTGGCGCATCCGCGTACCGCTCGGCTGCTCGTCGGACTGTTCGAGGCGCAGTTCGATCCCGAGACCAGTGCCGAGGCGGACGCGCAGGCCATCGGGACCCAGCTCGGCGAGCTCATCGACGAGGTCGTCAGCCTCGATGCCGACCGCATTCTGCGCAGCATGTTCGAGCTCATCCGAGCGACGTTGCGCACCAACCACTTCGTGGTGGGATCCGACGGTGCACATCGCCCGTACCTCTCGCTCAAGTTCGACCCGCAATCCATCGCGGAGCTACCCAAACCGAAGCCCACGTTCGAGATCTTCGTGTACTCCCCGCGCGTCGAGGGGGTCCATCTTAGGTTCGGTGCGGTGGCCCGAGGCGGGTTGCGCTGGTCCGATCGACGGGAGGACTTCCGGACGGAGATTCTCGGGCTCGCCAAGGCTCAGATGGTCAAGAACGCAGTCATCGTGCCCGTCGGGGCCAAGGGTGGATTCGTCGTCAAGCGTCCTCCGGTGACCACAGGTGAAGCCGACCGAGATCGACAGGCATACGCCGAGGAAGGCAAAGCCTGCTACCGACTGTTCATCGCCGGGTTGCTCGACATCACCGACAATCTCGACCGCGCTACCGGGTCGGTATCGGTACCTACCGGGGTGGTGCGCCGCGACGGAGACGACACCTACCTCGTCGTCGCGGCGGACAAGGGCACCGCGACCTTCTCCGACATGGCCAACGGCATCGCTGCCGAGTACGGATTCTGGCTCGGTGACGCGTTCGCGTCCGGTGGATCCGCCGGATACGACCACAAAGCCATGGGAATCACCGCCAAGGGTGCGTGGGAGAGCGTCAAGCGGCACTTCCGTGAGCTCGGGATCGACACGCAGAGTCAGGATTTCACGGTCGTCGGCGTCGGCGACATGAGCGGAGACGTATTCGGTAACGGCATGCTGCTGAGCCGACACATTCGCTTGCTCGCGGCGTTCGACCACCGGCACATCTTTCTCGACCCCGACCCCGATCGGGAGTCGTCGTTCGCCGAGCGGGAGCGCTTGTTCGCCCTGCCGCGGTCGTCGTGGGCGGACTACGACACCTCGCTCATCAGTGCCGGCGGAGGGGTGTGGGAGCGGACCCGCAAATCTGTACCCATCAGCGCCGCAGCACGTTCGGCCCTCGGGTTGGACGAATCGGTTGCTGCACTGTCACCACCAGAGTTGGTGAACGCGATCCTGAAGGCTCCCGCCGATCTGCTGTGGAACGGCGGAATCGGCACCTACATCAAGGCTTCCAGTGAGAGCAACGCCGAAGTCGGCGACAAGGCCAACGATGCAGTGCGGGTCGACGGCGTGGATGTGCGGGCGGCCGTGGTGGGGGAGGGCGGAAACCTCGGTGCCACCGCACTGGGCAGGATCGAGTACGCCGCAGCCGGCGGCAAGATCAACACCGACGCCGTCGACAACTCGGCGGGCGTCGACTGTTCCGATCACGAAGTCAACATCAAGATCCTGCTCGAGACTGCCATCACCAACGGAAACCTGGCGCGCGAAGACCGCGATGAGCTGCTTGCGTCCATGACCGACGAGGTCGGGCGATTGGTGTTGTGGGACAACATCATGCAGAACGAGTTGCTCGGTACGTCCAGATTCGACGCACCCCATCTGGTGACGGTGCACAGCCGAGTGATCGAGGATCTGGAGACGCGTCGAGGGCTCGATCGGGAGCTCGAGGCTCTGCCCACCGAGGCCGATCTCCGTCGTCGCAAGCAAGACGGGCGTGGACTGACGTCGCCGGAACTCGCGACGTTGATGGCGCACGTGAAATTGGCACTGGAAGCGGAACTGCTCGACAGCGAGCTTCCCGACAGCGACGTCTTCGCCCCCCGGCTACCCAAGTATTTCCCCGAGCCACTGCGGGATCCGTACGCAGATGCCATCAAGGCGCATCCGCTACGGCGTCAACTGGTGGCGACGACGCTCGCCAACGAGGCCATCGACTGTGGCGGAATCACCTACCCGTATCGGTTGACCGAGGACTCCGGTGCCGCAGGCACCGACGCCATCCGCGCATTCGCCGCGGCCACCGAAATCTTCGGCCTCGACGAGGTGTGGGATTCGATTCGCGCTGCCGACGTACCCACCGCAGTGTCCGCCGAGCTGCTGCTCGAATCGCGTCGCATGCTCGATCGAGTATCCCGGTGGCTGTTGGCCAATCGGCCGCAGCCGTTGGCGGTCGGGGCCGAGATCAGTCGCTATGCCGGGCAGGTTCGCGCTCTGCAGCCGCGGGTCGCGTCGTGGATCTCCGGTCACCAGGCGGTCGATTTGGACCGGCGTTCGGGGGCCGCGATGGAACGAGGTGCTCCGGCCGAGCTGGCACGTCGGATCTACGGCTTGCTCGACGTGTACTGCCTGCTCGACATCATCGATATCGCCGACATCGTCGACCGGGACGGGGCGGAGGTGGCCGAGCTCTACTTCGCGCTCGACGCGCACATCGGCATCGACTGGTTGCTCACCGCGGTCTCGAAGCTTGCCCGCGGCGATCGATGGCATTCGTTGGCGCGCTTGGCTCTTCGTGACGATCTGTACGCCTCCCTTCGCGGAATCACCAAGGCCGTGTTGGCCGCGGGCGAACCGGACGAGTCGGTCACGGAGAAGATCGCCGAATGGGAATCGACCAATTCGTCGCGGTTGGCCCGCTCGCGTGCAGCGCTCACCGAGATCGCCGAGACGGGGACGCTGGACCTGGCGACACTCTCGGTTGCCGCCCGACAGGTGAGAAACATGGTTCCCTGACAGCATGGAACTTTCGTTCGATCGAGAAGAGGTAGTAAGCGCGTGAGTGTGCCCGACGACCATCTGTCCGACAAGCGACCCGCCACCGAGCGGGTGGGCTTTCACGCCGCTGTGGATGTGCGGTGGTCGGATATGGATGTGTATCAACACATCAACCACGCGCGAATGGTGACGTTGCTCGAAGAGGCGCGGATCCCGTGGCTGCTGGTGGACGGCAGGCCGACTGCGAATCTGCGTCACGGTGCCGTCATTGCCGATCTGCACGTGAAGTATCGCGGGCAGCTGCGACACGAGGACGGACCCCTCGACGTCTTCATGTGGATCGATGCGGTCCGCGCGGTGGACTTCGTCGTGGGGTACGAGGTGCGGGCACGCGGGGCGTCGCTGGATACGCCGGCAGCGGTGGTGGCGTCGACGCAGATCGCGGCGTTCGACATCGATGCGCAGCGACTGCGCCGGCTCACTCCCGCCGAGCGCGAGTTCCTGGTGAGTTGGCAGCGTGTATGAGCGCGTTCTGACCGTTCCCGATGCGGTCGAGCGGGAGAACCTCCAGACGTTCTGCAGCAGGGCATTGCGCTTGGACGAGGCTGCTGTCGTTCGGTTGCGCACTCGGGCCGGCGGGGGCGTGTCGTGTTGGGCGGCAACCGGTTTCGATGCGCTCGCCGCGCGGGTGATTGCGGGAACCATCGTGCCCGACGACACCAGTGCGGGTGCCGATGTGTTGGTGTCCGCTCTGCAGAACGCGGACGACGGCGTGATCGACCCGGGTTTCTCGATGGACTCCGCCTGGCGTGGCACCCTTCCTCCCGACGGCGGATTCGAGCATCTCGACGACGTCCCCGCGCGGGTGCTCATCGGACTCGCACAGCGCGGTGCCGCACTGGCGAAGGAACACGGCAGCAGTCACGGGCCGCCGAGCTCGTTGCTCGAACAGCAGGTGTTGCACGTGACCGGTGACGGCGACGACGTCTCGGTCACCATGCGCACCGTATTCGGGTTGACCGCAATGGGTTTCGTGCCGCACGACGGTAACGATCCGTTGACGATCGACGTCGACCCGGAGAGGATCGCCGCCGCAGAGGTGGTACGAGTACGCGCCACCAAGGTGTGGTTGCGCCTCGATGCCAGGTTCGGGTCGGTGTTCGTTCGCCGCCCGGGCCAACAGTTGTCGCTCACCGTCGAACGCTGAGCGTGGCCGGTCGGCCGGTTCGGACGAGCCGGCCGGCCGGCTCAGACGAGCCAGGCGGCCGCGTTCGCGGGAAGCATCCCGTCGACCAGCGGAGTGCTGGTCAGCAACACTTCGCCGGGTGGGAGTGGGATCGACTCGTCGGAGGCGTTGAGGGCGCAGATCAAGCCCCCGCGGCGCCGGAAGGCCAGGCACCCGGGAGGGGCACCGTACCAATCGATTCCGCCGCCGGTGAACTCCGGCCGCAGGGTGCGCAATTCGAACGCCGTGCGGTACAGGCTGAGCATCGAATCGACCTCTTCGAGCTGCGCCTCGGCGGTCAGCCCCTTCCACTCCGGCGGCATCGGCAACCAGGTGGGATCGGTGGTGGAGAACCCGAACGGAGGGGCATCGCCCTCCCACGGCATGGGGACTCGGCAGCCGTCGCGTCCGCGCTCGGTGTGCCCGGACCGCTCCCACACCGGGTCCTGCAGGACACTGTCGGGCAGCTGCACGTTCGGTAGCCCGAGCTCGGCACCGTTGTAGACGAAAATTGTTCCAGGAAGGGCCAATTCGACGAGAATCATGGCCCGGGCCCGGTGGTAGCCCAGGTCTCCGTCGCCGTATCTGGTGACCTCGCGTTCGACGTCGTGGTTCGACAGTGTCCACGTCGGGGTGCCCCCGACCAGTTCGACGGCCGCGAGCGAGTTGGAGATCGCATCGCGGATGGTCTCGGCGTCGAAATCGACACTGGCCAAGCGGAAGTTGAAGCCCAGGTGCAGCTCGTCGGGGCGGATGTATTCGGAGAACCGAACGTTGTCCTGGACCCAGATCTCGCCGACCGTCACCGCGTGGGGGTATTCGTTCATGACGGCTCTGATGCGGCGGTGCAGTTCGTGGACTCGGGGGTTGTTGAACCGGGGATCGTCGTCGTCGTTCTTCATCAGTGCGTTGAACTCGAGGCTCATGTCGGCCAGCTCGGCAGGTTTTGCCATGCCGTGGGCGACGTCGAGTCGAAATCCGTCGACGCCTCGGTTCAGCCAGAACCGAAGGGTGCGTGCGAAGTCGTCGAAGACCTCGGGGTTGTCCCAGTTCAGGTCCGGTTGTTCGGGCGCGAAGATGTGCAGGTACCACTGACCGGGGGAGCCGTCCCTCTCGTCGACTCGCGTCCAGGCGGGACCCCCGAAGATGCTCGGCCAGTTGTTCGGCGGCTGCGAACCGTCGTCGCCGAGCCCGTCGCGAAAGATGTAGCGCGCTCGCTCGGCGCTGCCACGAGGGGCGTTCAGAGCCGCCTGGAACCACCGGTGTTGGTCACTGGTGTGATTGGGCACCAGATCCATCGTGACCTTGATGTCGCGGGCGTGCGCCTCGTCGAGCAACGCGTCGAAGATCTCGAGACTGCCGAACATGGGGTCGATGTCTCGGGGGTCGGAAACGTCGTAGCCGTGATCGGCCATGGGCGACCGCGTGATCGGTCCGATCCAGATGGCGTCGATACCGAGCAATTCGAGGTATCCGAGCTTGTCTCTGATGCCGTCCAGATCACCGATTCCGTCACCGTTCGCATCTGCGAACGACCGGGGATAGATCTGGTAGAAGACGGCGTCCTGCCACCACGACAACTCGGTGCTTTCGATCGGATCGGTCACAACTGGCAATAGTGCCAAACGAATGGGCTGCGAACGATTCGAGGGCGCTGAGGTGCTACCTGCACCCGGTCGAGGCGGACCATCCGAAAGTAAAGGATTGTGCTCATTCACATGACCGACACGTATCCCCACGTTTGGAAAGTGTTGTATGTTCTGCAACGTGAAACGTGTCGCGGCCGGCGCCGCGCCCGACGGTGAGGACGCGACGACACCATGAGAACCTCGACCATTGCTGTGCGGCTGGAAGATATTTCGCTCTCCGACAGTCCCATCGAACCCACGTGGATCCTCGAGGGAAACCCGCGGGCGCGCGTCGCGGAGTGGTCCAGAAGCACCGACGGCACCACGACCACCAATGTGTGGGATTGCACGGCCGGACGCTTTCGGTGGTACTTCGCGGTCGACGAGATCGTCCACATCATGGACGGGTCGGTCGTGGTGTCCAGCGAAGATCACGCGCCCCGGACTCTGGTCGCCGGCGACGCGGCGTTGTTCCGCGCCGGCACATGGTCGGAATGGCGCGTCGACAACTACGTTCGTAAGCACGCCATCTTGCGGCAGCACCTGCCCGCGCCGCTGAGCTTCGTGCTCGGGGTAGCCGGCTCGCTCCGCCGCCGGCTCGGCCGCCTCAGAGGTGGCGCTGCGGGCCCGCGGCGAGGCGCATCGCTGTAGTTCGTGACGCCGTAGTTCGTGACGCTGTAGAACATGACGCCGTAGCTCTCAGATTGCCGAGTTCATCATCGAATTGGCGGCCATCTCCATGTAGTCGACGAGTTGCGTTCGGTGCGCAGAATCCAGGACCGCCGGGTCGATCGAGGCGATCGCGATGTGCATGCATCGAAGCCAGGCGTCACGTTCGAGCGGCCCGATCCGAAACGGGTTGTGACGCATCCGCAATCGTGGATGCCCACGTTCGTCGGAGTACGTACGAGGCCCGCCCCAGTACTGCTCGAGGAACATTCGCATCCGCCGTTCGGCCGGTGCCAGGTCCTCCTCTGGATACAGGGGCCGCACGATCTCGTCCTTGGCCACTTCCTCGTAGAACTTCGCCGTGAGCAACCGGAACGTCTCCGCACCGCCGACCGCGTCGTAGAACGTCTGCTGCGGTTCGGTCATCACACTCTCTCTGTTCGTTCCTCGTCGGCGTCGGTCACGCTCATTGTTCCTCAGCTGCTGCTCTCGACTGCAACCCCACCCGGACGGCCCATCGCATACGGGGCTTTGATACCGGCATCGTCGAACGACTGCAGGATGTCGCGGTGGAGGCGACGCTGCACCGCCCATTGGCGGCCGGGTCGGGTCTTGATCGTGATCCGGATGGTCACGGTATCGGCGCTGACGGCATTGACGCCGAGCATCTCCGGGGGTTCGAGGATGTCGCTGTCGAAGTCGCCGGAGTCCACGACCTCGTTGGTGGTTCTCTCGGCCACCGCGCAGGCCTCGTCGATGTTGGCCGTGTGGGAGACGGGGAGGTCGAGGACAGCTACCGCGAACCCTTGGCTCATGTTGCCCACCCGCAGAACTTCACCGTTTCGGCAGTACCACACGGTGCCGTTGACATCTCTGATCGTGGTGACGCGCAATCCCACGCTTTCGACCGTGCCGATCGCCTCACCGAGATCGACGACGTCGCCGACCCCGTACTGATCCTCGAGAAGCATGAAGATTCCGGACAGGAAGTCGCGGACGAGGTTCTGCGCACCGAAACCGAGGGCGACACCGACGATCCCCGCCGACGCGATGAACGGGGCGACGTTCACACCCACGACGTCGAGCACCGACAGCACGAACCAGGTCAGGATCATGACCGACACCGCAGATCGGAGTACCGAACCGATCGTGTTGGCCCGCTGTCTGCGACGTTCGTTGAGTATCTCGCCCTTCACCGTTCCCGAGGACCGGTCGCGTAACGGCCGGAGTAGTGCAGGTGATCGGCCGGCGTCGTGTCGAGTGAAGCGGTCGATCATTCGGTGTAACACGAGCCTGAGCACGATCGCCAGAACCAGATAGCCGAGGATCTGCAACGGACGGTCGACCAGCCAGTCGCGTCCGGTGTCGGTCAGTTCGAATGCTCGGGTGTCGAGCTCTCGCAGCAGCGAAGGTTCGGGTAACGGCGATACGGACAGAAGGGTTGATACAGCCACCCGAAAAGTCTACGGAGACACAGAAATCTTGCCAGTCGCGCAGCGCATAGCGGTATCGATCCTCGAACTCGCTGATCGGAAACCGGAATGTTCACCGATCGGCAACAGAAAATGCGCAGAAAAAGGCTGTGCGCGGGCGGTGTATTCGTGTTCCACTGTGAACCGTGTTCCACGCAAGCCATGCGCGGGCGCCGACACTCCCTGGAGTAATGCATGAAGAACTCTCAACACCGCCACCGACAACTCCCGCCCACTGAGGGCCGCACCACGCACGACCAGCGTGAGACGGCCTCGGGGGCTTCTCCGCTGCGCGTGGTGCCGACGGCCCACAACGCCACGGGCGACGACGCCGTGCCGGCGTGGGTCAAGCGCCGTGTGCTGCTGCTCAACGCAACTTTCGAACCACTGACCGCGCTTCCGATGCGCCGGGCGGTGGTTCTTCTCGTTTGCGGCAAGGCCGACGTGATCCACGACGATCCGGAGGGGCCGTTCATCCGGTCGGCCGATTACTCCGTCCAGGTGCCGTCGGTGATTCGGTTGCGGACGTTCGTCCGAGTTCCCTATCGAGCGCGGGTGCCGATGACGCGCGCGGCACTGATGCATCGCGACAGATTCCGCTGCGCCTATTGCGGCAGCAAGGCCGAGACCGTCGATCACGTCGTGCCTCGCAGCCGCGGCGGCGGCCACTCGTGGGAGAACTGCGTGGCGTGCTGCGCCTCCTGCAATCACCGCAAGGCGGACAAGCTGCTCAGTGAGATCGGGTGGACGTTGCGAGCCCAGCTCGTGCCACCGAAGGGCCCGCATTGGCGTCTGCTGGCGACCACCAAGGAGTTGGACCCGAGCTGGTTGGCTTACCTCGGCGAAGGTGCTGCCTGACTGTCGGCCGTTGGCTCTTTTCGGTCACAACACCAGCCCCGACGTGGTCCGACGGGCAATTGTCGACTAACGTCACACCCCGTGAGCATTTTGGAGACCACGCTGATATTCGGGGTGATTCCGGTTGCGGTGATCGGAATCGTCGGCGCGCTGTCCTACTTGACCGACAAGCAGCCGGGGATGGACGTCGCTCCGTACCGGCTGACGGACGAGTGGACGCGCGAGCCATTGCTGTGGAGCGCTACGGACGAGGTGACTCCGTTCGGAGGCCACGGATCGCACGACGCGGACACAGCCGATTCGATCGGAGGTGCTGCAAGTGGCAAGTGGTGAACTGGTACGTGGCGGTGACATCCGAGAAGAGGACCTGCCGTTCGGGGCTGCGCTGACGGCGAGTGGTCGCGTATCGGTGGCACACGAGTTCGGCACGCCGAGCCCGGAGCACCTGCCTTTCGCGACGCAGGATCTGGTCGCGCTCGACGACGCACTGAGCGAGGCGACCCGGAAGACGAAGATTCGGTTCAACATCTACGTCGGTGACCTGGGAGTCGATCCGGCTGCGGGAGCGGATTCGGTATTCCCCGGCACCCCCGATGCGATTCGTTCGGTTCTGATCGCTGTCGACCCCAACCGGCACGCGCTCGAGATCCGCACCGGAAAGCGGGTCTCGAACCGTGCTACCGATCGGGTTGCTCAGCTCGGCGTCACCGCTGCGCTCGGCCCGTTCCGCGACGGCAACCTCATCGACGGTCTCGTGACCTCGGTCCGCGTGATGGCGGCATCCATCCTCGCGCCGTAGCTCGTCGCGCTCCATCCCCGTAGTTCTCGGCCGGCGGTCCCGGCGACGACGAGGGCCGGCTGCATCTCACCTTCGCGGGTGAGACGCAACCGGCCCTCGTCGTATGTGTACCTGCGATCAGCCGGCGTCGTATGCCCGGGCCGCGAGTGCCCGAACGACTCCGGCGCGGCCTTCGATCACCAGTCGGCGCAGAGCGGGTGGAAGATCGCCATCGAGGAACCTGTCGGCTGCGGCCAACGACTGCTCGCTGATCGACCACGAGGGGTAGAGGCCCACCACGACGGTCTGTGCGACTTCACTCGATCGACGAGCCCACACGCCGTCGATCGCCTCGAAGTAGCGGTCGACGTACGGCTCGAGCAGTTCGCCCTGGCCGGGGCCCGCGAAACCACCGATGATCGACCGCGCCGTGATGTTCGGAACCGCGTCGTCGTCGACAACGGTCGTCCATGCCCGCTCCTTCACCTCGGCACTGGGACGCGCAGCTCGTGCAGCGGCAGCCGACCGCGCTCCGGCGGCGGTGTTGTCCTTCTCGGCTTCGGCGTCGATGACCGGCGAATCGAGCCCGTCGGCATCGATGGCTCCGGCCGCCGCAAGGGCGGTGACGATGCGCCACCGCAGATCCGTATCGATGTCGAGTCCGGCCAAGGACTGCCCCTGGGCGTCACCGTCCAGGAGAGCGCGCAATACCTCGACATGGCGCTCGCTGAGTTCGGTACCGGTGAGGGCGTTGACGAACGCCAACTGGTGATCCGAGCCCGACTCGGCACCGCGGGCCAGCTCGAGCACTGCGTCGGCGAACTCCGGGACTCCGTGTTTTGCCGCCCACACCGGATCGGCGTAGCTGGTGACAGCCGTCTGCGCCTGGAGCAGAAGGCGTTGCACCACACCCACTTCGGTCTCGCTACCGATTCCGCGCTGGACCAGAGCCACGAAGTCGCGTGCCTTCATCTCGGCGGACCGAGTCATTTCCCATGCGGCCGACCAGGCGAGAGTGCGGGGGAGCGACTCGGCGATGTCGCCGATCCGATCGACGAGAACACCGAGCGAATCCGGATCGAGCCGCACTGCGCAATACGTCAGGTCGTCGTCGTTGACCAGCACGAGCTTGCCGCGCGATACACCTACGAGCGCTTCGACATTCGTCGATTCGGCAGCATCGAGGTCCAGCTCGACGCGGTCGGTACGCACCAACTTGCCGTCGACGTCGTCGTAGATGCCGATTGCGATGCGGTGTACGCGATGCTCGCCCGCGCCCGGTGCTGCGCCGGTCTGCGACACTGCGAACCGGGTGAACCTGCCCTCCGAGTCGACGTCGAAATCGGGGCTCAGAGTATTCAGGCCGGTGGTCCGCAGCCACTGCGCACCCCAATCGGAGAGATCGCGACCCGATGACTTCTCCAGTGCCGCAAGCAGATCCGAGAACGTTGCGTTGGCGAAGGCGTGATCGACGAAGTAGGCCCGCAACCCGGCCAGGAAGTCTTCCTTACCGACGTACGCAACCAGCTGCTTGAGCACGCTGGCACCCTTGGCGTACGTGATGCCGTCGAAGTTGACCTCCACGGCGGCCAGATCGGGGATGTCCGCGGCGATGGGGTGCGTCGAGGGCAGCTGGTCCTGTCGGTATGCCCAGGCCTTCTCGACGTTGGCGAACGTCGTCCACGCGTTGGTGTACTCGGTCGCCTCGGACTGGCACAACACGGAGGCGAACGTCGCGAACGACTCGTTGAGCCACAGGTCGTCCCACCACGTCATCGTCACCAGATCGCCGAACCACATGTGCGCCATCTCGTGCAGCACGGTCTCGGCGCGTCGCTCGTAGGAGTACCGCGTCACCTTGGACCGGAAGACGTAATCCTCGAGGAACGTGACGGCCCCGGCGTTCTCCATGGCTCCGGCGTTGAATTCGGGCACGAACAGCTGGTCGTACTTGCCGAACGCATACGGGGTGCCGAAGTTCTCGTGGTAGAAACCGAAACCCTGCTTCGTCTCGGTGAACAGTCGCTCGGCATCCATGTGTTCGGCAAGGGATGCGCGGCAGTAGATTCCGAGAGGGATGGTGCCGTGATCGTCGGTGTAGGAATCGGTCCACTCGGCGTAGGGACCGGCGATCAGAGCAACCAGGTATGTGCTCATCAGCGGCGTCGTGTCGAACACGTGCTCACCTGCGGCCGGCTCGGCACCGTGCGCTGCGTTGGAGATGACGGTCCAGCTCTCGGGAGCGGTGACCTTCAGGTCGAACGTGGCCTTGAGATCGGGTTGATCGAAGCACGCGAACATGCGCTTGGCGTCCGCAGTCTCGAACTGCGAGTACAGGTACACCGAACCGTCCGACGGATCGACGAAACGGTGCAGGCCTTCGCCGGTGTGCGAGTAGACGCAGTCGGCATCGACCACGAGTTCGTTGTGTTCGGCGAGATCGACCAGAGCCAGCCCCGTCGACTCGTCGTAGTTCGTCGTGTCGAGCGCTGTGCCGTTGAGCGTCGCCGACCGGATGGTGCCTGCGACGATGTCCACGAAAGTCGACGCTCCGGCGGTCGCGGCGAACGTGATGGTGGTGAGCGAGCGGAACGTCTTCTCGCCGGGATTGCCCTCGCCGTCGGTGAGATCGAGAACGATCGCGTACTTCGTTTCCCCGATGATCGCCGAGCGCTCGGAGGCTTGGTCACGCGTCAGGTTGGGAGCAACCACTTCAGTCGACACCTCTTCGTGTAGTTATGGGTAGTGCCGTCCATCCCATCACGTCCGCCGTGTCGCGCGCTGGCTGACGGGTCGCGTGGAATGTCCGCGCGGTGGCCGGGTGTTACGACATGAAGAGACAGCGACATCGACTTTCGAGGAGCAGACAGTGGCCGGTTCAGGACAGAAAGACACCGCTGATTTTTGGTTCGACCCGCTGTGCCCATGGTGCTGGATCACCTCACGTTGGATTCTCGAGGTCCAGCAGGTGCGCGACATCGACGTCAACTTCCACGTCATGAGCTTGGCCGTCCTCAACGAGGGCCGCGACCTGCCCGAGGAGTACGCCGCGATGATGAAGAAGGCGTGGGGTCCGGTGCGGGTGGCGATCGCCGCGGCGAAGAGCAACGGCGACGAGATCCTCGCGCCGCTGTACGCGGCCATGGGCACGCGAATTCACAACGAGGGCAACAAGGATTTCGACGTCGTCATCCGAGAGTCCTTGGCCGAACTCGACTTGCCCGCCGATCTCGCCTCGGCAGCCGAGAGCACCGATTACGACGAGGACCTACGCACCAGCCACCACGCAGGAATGGACAAGGTCGGCCCCGATGTGGGCACTCCCACCATTCACGTCAACGGCGTGGCGTTCTTCGGCCCTGTGCTCTCGCGGATTCCACGCGGTGAAGAGGCAGGCAAGTTGTGGGACGCGTCGGTGATCTTCGCGGCGTACCCGCACTTCTTCGAGCTCAAGCGCACCCGCAACGAGGACCCGCAGTTCGACTGATCGCGTGACCCTCGTGCGTGGAAACTCGTAGCAGGAGCCGAGCTTTCACGCACGAGGGGCCAGTTCACGCACGGGGGATCAGGCGACGATTCGATCTGAGCCGCTGTCGGTGCCGAACGTCAGATGCTCGCCGAGATGGAAGCGCCTGGCCGACCACGCCGCTACTGCGGCATCGAGGACGTCGTCGACGAGCGGCCCGTTCGGCAGGTCGTCCAGGTCGAGAGCCCCGGTCCATCGTGTCAGTGCGGCCAACCGTTGCCCGACGCCGCGGCCGGTCTTCTTCGATGCGTAGACCGTGGTCGGCGACATCGCCCTGAACGAGCATTCGGGATGCACTTCGACGTACCGTTCCGGATCGAAGTCCGAATCTCGCCACGCCCGGACCGCGGGCAAGATGTGCCACGTTTGTTTACTGATTGCCTTGCCGGTCTTCGACCGCGAGATCGAGCACGCCTGTTCGTACGACACCGCGCCCAGAACATCCGCGACCGGGGTGTGAAAGATCGAACTGCGCGCCGTCCCCAGGAACTTCTTCGCCTCCAGTTCGCTGACGCGATAACCGTCCACGGGTAGCGACAGCGGCATGTCGACGCCCACTCGCGCGCAGTCTCGGGTGTGCTCCAACACGTCGGAGACGGAGGAGCAGGCCGTCCACGTCACTCTCGTGCCGTCGAACAATGCGACCACCCACGCACCCTTCGCGCCGTCGACACCGGCGAATTTCTCGGCTCGTGACATCACCTGTCAGACTCTAGGCATGCGCGTATACCTGGGTGCCGACCACGCCGGCCTCGAGTTCAAGAATCAGATCATCGAACACCTGACGGCAACCGGGCACGAGCCCGTCGACTGCGGTGCGTTCGACTACGACCCGGTCGACGACTACCCGGCCTTCTGCATCGACGCAGCACGTCGCGTCGTCGCCGATCCGGGCAGTCGCGGCCTCGTGCTCGGCGGATCCGGAAACGGCGAGCAGATCGCCGCGAACAAGGTGCCGGGCGCACGCTGTGCCCTCGCGTGGAGCGTCGAGACGGCAAAGTTGGCTCGCGAACACAACGATGCGCAGCTCATCGGCATCGGCGGCCGCATGCACACGTTGCCCGAAGCACTTGCCATCGTCGACGCGTTCCTCGGCACCCCGTTCTCGGGCGAGGAGCGCCACCAGCGTCGCATCGACATCCTGTCCGAGTACGAGCGCAGCGGCGAAGCACCCGAGGTTCCGGGAAAGCCCGAGTAAGTGCCCGAAGGGCATACCCTGCACCGACTCGCTCGGTTGCATCAACGTCGGTTCGGCGGGGCACCGGTGGAGGCGAGCAGTCCCCAGGGACGGTTCGTTTCCGGTGCCGCGCTGATCGACGGCCTCGTCCTCGAGAAGGCCGAGGCGTGGGGCAAGCATCTGCTGCACCGCTACGAATCCGACCTGATCGTGCACATTCACCTCGGCCTGTACGGAAAGTTCACCGAACACGCTGTGCCACTGGACGATCCGGTGGGTGCGGTGCGTCTGCGCATCGTGGGGGAGAAGTACGGTGCCGACCTCCGCGGCCCCACGGCCTGCGAGATCTACACCGAGCAGCAGGTCGACGCCCTCCTGGCGCGTCTGGGGCCGGACCCGCTCCGCAAGGACGCCGACCCGGATGCGGCCTGGGCACGAATATCCAAGTCACGCACGGCCATCGGCACGTTGCTGATGGATCAGAAGGTGCTCGCCGGCGTCGGCAACGTCTACCGCGCCGAGATCCTCTTCCGGCACGAGATCAACCCGATGCGGCCCGGAAAGGACCTCGACCGAGCCGAGTGGGACGCCATCTGGCTCGATCTCGTGGACCTCATGGCCATCGGTGTCCGACGCGGTCGCATCATCACCATCCGGCCCGAGGACGATCACGGCGACACCTACGGTGCCCGCCGACCGCGTTCGTACGTCTACCGCAGGGAAGGCCTCCCGTGCCGCGTGTGCGGAGCCGAGATCCTGCACTCGACGATGCAGGCGCGAAACCTGTTCTGGTGCCCCGTCTGTCAGGCGACGTAAGGGCGGGCGAGCTAGAACCCGCCGAAATCCCCTCCGCCTCCGCCGCCGTCGAAGAAGCCACCGCCGTCTCCGCTGTCGAAGAAGCCGCCGCCGTCACCGCCGTCGTTACCTGCTCCGGCGTCGCCACCGTCGTAATTGTCACCAGCACCCCCGTCGGAACCGTCCGCACCCAGGTCGCCACCCGCTGCGGTCTCGTCCGGAACCCCGGCCATGCCGGAGAACATCGCCGAGAACAGGAACATCGAGCCCATTCCCCATGCGCCGGCGACCAAGGCCGGACGCCACCACGGCTCGGAGTACCAGCCTGCGGGGACGGGTCGGCCCGCCACCCGTCCGCCCGGGTAGTAGTTCGGGGTCCGGTCCGACGGGTCCGGTGAGGCCGCGATCTCTCGTCCCTCGAAGTCGACCTTGCGTTCCTCGGTGACACGGCCTGCCTGCTGTTGGCCGTCGATGCCCTGCACCTCGGGGCCCGGGTCCATGCCCATCGCCAGGCGCGCTGCGCGAATGTAATAGAGCCCTTCCAACGCGGTCTGCTTGGCCAGCCTCGCCTGTTCGACGGTTGTCGCCTGGTCGATCTGCGAGCCTGCTGCGATATTGCGCTCGGATGCGTCGGCCAGGGCCTGCTTGGATGCGGTGTCGGAGCCGACGAGGTTGTAGACCTGGCCGCCGAGCCGCTCGATCGACTGGCGGGCGTCGGCCTTCGCATCGGCCAGTGCGGTGGCCGCGGCTGCGGCGGAGTTCTTCTTGCTGCGCAGCACCAGCAGTGCCACTACGGCCACGATGATGACGATCAGGACGATTTCCACTTCTGAGCCTTCAATCGGCGATACATGTCCAGTTCGTCCGATTCACTCGAACACTGTCGACGATACGCGGACACGAAAAAGCCCCGCACTCGTGAAGTGCGGGGCTTTCGATGGAGCCGATGACGAGAATCGAACTCGCGTAGCCTGTTTGGAAGACAGGGGCTCTACCATTGAGCTACATCGGCGTGCAAACAACAGTCGTGGGATCGCCAGTTCCGTCGCCTGCGTTTCAAGACTGTACCCAAAGCGGTTGCCGGATTCCAAACCGGCCCGTCGAGCCCGGTCTCACGGAACGTCATGGGTGGGGCGCCCATGAGGGGCTACTATCGGTTGCTGTTCAATGGTGTCCGTACGACGGGGTGTGGCGCAGCTTGGTAGCGCATCCGCTTTGGGAGCGGAGGGTCGCAGGTTCAATTCCTGTCACCCCGACAAATGAGAGCCGCGGGCACGGCTCACCGTGCTCGTGGCGAGCGGAAGACAGCAAGCCAGAACTGCCAGCAAGCAAGAATCACCACAAAGGAGCATGTCCCGTGAAGAGCACCGTCGAGCAGCTGAGCCCGACGCGAGTCCGTATCAACGTTGAGGTGCCCTTCGAGGAGCTCAAGCCTGATTTCGACCGCGCGTACAAGGCTTTGGCTCAGCAGATCCGCCTCCCCGGATTCCGTCCCGGCAAGGCTCCGGCCAAGTTGCTCGAGGCGCGAGTCGGCCGTGGTGCAGTACTCGAGCAGGTCGTCAACGACGCTCTTCCCTCTCGCTACTCCGAGGCCGTGACCAACGAGAAGGTCAAGGTCATCGGCCAGCCCGAGATCGAGATCACCAAGATCGAAGACGGCACCGAGCTCACGTTCACCGCCGAGGTCGACGTGCGTCCCGAGATCGAGCTGCCGGATTACTCGACCATCAGCGTCGTCGTCGATCCGCTCGAGATCAAGGACGAAGCCGTCGACGAGCAGCTGCAGTCGCTCCGTCAGCGTTTCGGAACCCTCACCGGTGTCGATCGCCCGGTTCAGTCCGGCGACTTCGTGTCCATCGATCTCTCGGCCACGGTCGACGGCGAGAACGTCGAAGAGGCCACCGCCAGCGGACTGTCCCACGAGGTCGGCTCCGGTCAGCTCATCGAGGGCCTCGACGACGCGATCATCGGCGTCTCGGCCGGCGAGTCGAAGGAGTTCACCTCCACGCTCGTTGCCGGTGAGTATGCGGGCAAGGAAGCCGTCGTCACGGTCAAGGTCGTCTCCGTCAAGGAGCGCGAGCTGCCCGAGGCCGACGACGAGTTCGCCCAGCTGGCCAGTGAGTTCGACACGTTCGATGAGCTACTCGCCGACCTGAAGACGCGCGTCGAGCGAGTCGCGAAGGTCGAGCAGGCCGGTCAGATCCGCGACAAGGTGCTCGAGACGCTGCTCGAGACCCTCGAGATTCCGGCTCCCGAGGCCGTCGTCAAGGCCGAGGTCGATTCCCAGGTGCACGAGGCCATCCACGGCCTCGATCACAACGAGGAAGCGCTCGCCGAGTTGCTCGAGTCGCAGGGTTCGAGCCGCGAGGAGTTCGACAAGGACGTCAAGGAGGGTGCCGAGAAGTCGGTGCGCACCCAGCTCCTCCTCGACGCCATCGCCGAGGCCGAGAACACTCAGGTCGGCCAGGACGAGCTGACCGAGCGGATCATCTTCCAGGCCCAGCGCTACGGCATGCCGCCCGAGCAGTTCATCCAGCAGGTCCAGCAGGCCAACCAGCTCGGTGCCGTGTTCGCCGACGTCAAGCGCGGCAAGGCGCTTGCCTCGGTCGTCGAGCGCGTCACCGTGACCGACACCAACGGAGCCAGCGTCGACACCGCCGAGCTGTTCGGCAGCCCTGCCGATGCTCCCGACGAGGTCGAAGCAGCTGATTCTTCCGAGGGCGAACAAGAGAAGTAACGCTCACAGCGAACGACGGCGGTTCCGGGACTCCGGAGCCGCCGTCTTTCGTTAGTGTCTGTGTCAGGAACCAACGATTTGTTATGGAAAAGGCAGGTACCGTGACTGTTCAGAATCCGGCGGCTTCGCACGAGCAGAGTCCCGTCATGACTTCGGCCGCAGCAGGGCTGAATCTCAGCGACTCCGTGTACGAGCGTCTGCTTCAAAACCGCATCATTTTCCTCGGTACCCAGGTCGACGACGACATCGCCAACAAGTTGTGCGCGCAGATCCTGCTCCTGTCGGCCGAGGACCCCACCCGCGACATCTCGCTGTACATCAACTCGCCCGGTGGCTCGGTCACCGCAGGTATGGCGATCTTCGACACCATGGAATTCGCCGAGTGCGATATCGCCACCTACGGGATGGGCCTGGCTGCCTCGATGGGCCAGTTCCTGCTCTCGGCCGGTGCGAAGGGCAAGCGGTACGCCCTTCCGCACGCGCGCATCATGATGCATCAGCCTTCGGCCGGTATCGGCGGCAGCGCTTCGGACATCGCGATCATGGCCGAGCAGTTCGCGCACACCAAACGTGAGATGGCCGAGCTCATCGCTCAGCACACCGGCCAGACCGTCGAGCAGATCACCGAGGATTCCGACCGTGACCGGTGGTTCACGGCACAGGCGGCCAAGGAATACGGGTTCGTGGATCACGTCGTCAGCCGCGCGCGGCAGGCCGGCGGAGTCGGCGAGTAATTCGGCCGCTACCGGCGACCCTCGATCACTCACATCTTGGAGAAACGATGACAAACCTGTTCGATCCCAACCAGTTGCCGTCCTCGCGGTACATCCTTCCGTCCTTCGTCGAGCACTCGAGCTACGGCGTCAAGGAGTCGAACCCGTACAACAAGCTGTTCGAGGAGCGCATCATCTTCCTCGGCGTTCAGGTCGACGATGCGTCTGCCAACGACGTCATGGCACAGCTGCTGGTGCTCGAGGGCCTCGACCCCGACCGTGACATCACGATGTACATCAACTCGCCCGGTGGCTCGTTCACCTCGTTGATGGCCATCTACGACACGATGCAGTACGTCCGCGCCGACGTGGCGACAGTGTGCCTAGGCCAGGCGGCTTCGGCTGCCGCGGTACTGCTCGCAGCCGGTACCCCCGGCAAGCGCGCGGCTCTGCCGAACGCACGAGTGCTGATTCACCAGCCCTCGAGCGGCGGAATCCAGGGCCAGGTCTCGGACCTCGAGATCCAGGCCGCCGAGATCGAACGTATGCGTCGACTCATGGAGACCACCCTCGGCCGCCACACCGGCAAGGATCCCGACGTGATCCGCAAGGACACCGATCGCGACAAGATCCTCACCGCCGAGCAGGCCAAGGACTACGGCATCATCGACACCGTGTTCGAGTACCGCAAGCTCTCGGCTCAGAAGTAGCACGCAAGTACCACCGGTCGGATCGCCTCGCGGTCCGGCAGACGATCGGACGCCGGGCACGAGTGGACAACTCGGCCCGGCTGTCTCGATTCACGCCCCGAATGCCGTGATTGGTGAAAACGGGCGGCGAATCACCGGAAACAACCCGCCCATGTTCGGCGAACACGGGTAGCGTCGCATCCAAGAACTCGGTCGGAGCATCTCGAACTCGGCATGCCATCGATCGAGAAGTAGCCCGTCCTTCCGCGTATGCGGTCGGCCGGGTCGTACGCGGACAAGGAAGTAGGAACCTCCGAATGGCACGCATCGGTGACGGTGGCGATCTGCTGAAGTGCTCGTTCTGCGGCAAGAGCCAAAAGCAGGTCAAGAAGCTCATTGCAGGACCAGGGGTGTACATCTGCGACGAGTGCATCGACCTGTGCAACGAGATCATCGAGGAGGAGTTGGCCGAATCGAGCGAAGTCAAGCTCGACGACCTGCCCAAGCCTTCCGAGATCAAGGACTTTCTCGAGAACTACGTGATCGGCCAGGACGCTGCGAAGCGCACGTTGGCCGTCGCTGTCTACAACCACTACAAGCGCATTCAGGCCGGCGACAAGGCGCGCGATGTGCGCGGCGAATCCGTCGAGCTGGCCAAATCGAACATCTTGATGCTCGGTCCCACCGGGTGCGGCAAGACGTATCTGGCCCAGACCCTCGCCAAGATGCTCAACGTGCCGTTCGCGATCGCCGACGCCACCGCACTGACCGAAGCCGGGTATGTGGGTGAGGATGTCGAGAACATCCTGCTCAAGCTCATCCAGGCCGCGGACTACGACGTCAAGCGGGCCGAGACCGGCATCATCTACATCGACGAGGTCGACAAGATCGCTCGCAAGAGCGAGAACCCGTCGATCACGCGCGATGTCTCCGGTGAAGGCGTGCAGCAGGCACTGCTGAAGATCCTGGAAGGTACCCAGGCCAGCGTCCCGCCGCAGGGCGGACGTAAGCATCCGCACCAGGAGTTCATCCAGATCGACACCACCAACGTGCTCTTCATCGTCGCCGGTGCTTTCGCCGGTCTGGAGAAGATCGTGTCCGATCGCGTCGGCAAGCGCGGTCTCGGCTTCGGAGCCGAGGTGCGTTCCAAGGCAGAGATCGACACGCAGGATCACTTCGCCGAGGTGATGCCCGAGGATCTGATCAAGTTCGGTTTGATCCCCGAATTCATCGGTCGTCTCCCGATGATCGCGTCGGTGACCAACCTGGACAAGGAATCACTGGTCACCATCCTGTCCGAACCGAAGAACGCGTTGGTCAAGCAGTACCGTCGACTCTTCGACATGGACGGCGTCGAGCTCGAGTTCACGTCGGAGGCACTCGAGGCAATTGCCGATCAGGCGATCCTGCGTGGCACCGGTGCTCGTGGGTTGCGCGCGATCATGGAAGAAGTGCTGCTTCCGGTGATGTACGACATCCCGAGCCGGGACGACGTGGAGAAGGTCGTGGTTACGGCAGAGACGGTCAACGACAACGTCCTGCCGACCATCGTTCCGCGCAAGCCCGAACGCCCGGAGCGTCGCGACAAATCGGCCTGACCAGCTCCGGCACGGCACCGAACGAGCCCCGATCATCGAACGCGATGATCGGGGCTCGTTCTGTTTCAGGGAGGTGTCAGCCGAGCACGGAGATGTGTGGGTGCAGGTCCGGGTCGACCGCGGCACACCGCTGCGCCACCAACGGGTCGTGGCCCGGCACGACATGCTCGGGGCTGTCGGCGAGTTCCTTGATCCGGTCGAACGCGCCGAACATGTCCGGCAGGCAGTGCAGAATCGCGAAGGGACTGTCGGATTCGATGTTCTCGTAGAAGTGACTCGCATCCGACGCCAGCACCAGGGTCCCGCGCTCGGTGTGCACGCTGACTACCTGCATGCCCGCGGTATGTCCGCCCACCGCATGCACCGAAAGTCCCGGTGCCAGTTCGCGGTCGCCGTCGACGATGTCGAGACGCGGACTTCCCGTGACGTGGTCGATGTCGGACCGCGAGTGCAACCAGCGTTCCTGCCCGACGCGGGTCGCCCACGGACCGTTCCAGTAGTCGAGCTCTTTCTGCTGGACGACGTAGCGGGCCGACGGCAGATCTGCGACTACTCCGGTGTGGTCGTAGTGCAGATGGGTCAGCACACATACGTCGATGTCACCGGGGGAGATTCCCAGCTCTCCGATGAGGTCCACGGGGGAGCCGACGTAGTCCAGTCCCTTCATCCGTGACGCCGTCGCCGGTGCGAGACCGGCGTCGACGAGGACGGTCTCGGTGTCCGACAGCGCGAGCCACACGTAGTACGCGGTGGGGTGCGGCTCGTGACCGCGCTCGTCCGCATAGTGGAAGTGCGTGCTGCGCAGGGAAGTTCGGCTCGCATAGCGCACGGCGTACACACGCCATTCACCGCTGCGATCCGGTCGCAGTCCGTCGATCATCGCGGGTCAGTTCGACGTCGTACGAGCGACCGACTCGCGTCGAGTCGTTCGAGTGGATCGTCCGAGCTCGTCGGTGGGCGTGCGATAGGTCTCCTTGGACGTGGACACGATCGCAACGTTGACGGCGCAGAACACGGCGGTGACGATGGCGACCGGCAACCACGCACCGATCTCGGCCCCGGCGATGGCACCGGCAATGGTGGGCGCGAATCCTGCTATGGCGAAACCGATCTGGGTACCCAGCGCAGTTCCGGTCAGACGTACCCGAGCCGGGAACATCTCGCCGTAGAACGAGGGCCAGACACCGCCCGTCGCGCTGTGGACGAAACCGAACATGACGATGCCGAAGACGAAGATGAGCGCGTAGTTTCCAACCGAGATGGACCAGAGGTATCCGAACATGAGAATTGCGCAACCGATCGATCCGAACAGGAACACCGGCTTGCGACCGACGCGATCGGACAGCGACCCGAAGAACGGGAGTGCGAACAGCGCGACGACGTTGGCGAGTACGCCGACCCACAGCATCGGAGTTCGTTCCAAGCCGACTGTGTTGACTGCGTACGACAGCGCATAGACGGTGAATATCGTACTGACCGAGGCGATCACGGCGGCAAACATGACTCGAAGAACGGCGGGCCAGTGCTCGGACAGCAGTTCGGTCAGCGGGAGACGCTGCGGCTCGGCGGACGCCACCTCTTCCTCGAAGACGGGGGTCTCGTCGAGCGAGCGCCGGATCAGGAATGCGGCGACAACGACGAAGGCGCTGAGGAAGAACGGGATTCGCCAGCCCCAGCTGAGCAACTGGTCCTCGGGGAGCATGGCGACCGGGAGAAAGACTGCGGTGGCAAGGATCTGACCGCCCTGGGTGCCGCTGAGGGTGAAGCTGGTGAAGAAGGCCCGTCGGTGGTCGGGTGCGTGCTCGAGGGTCATGGAGTTGGCACCCGCCTGCTCACCGCCCGCAGAGAAGCCCTGGGCCAGGCGCAGCAGGACCAGGATTATCGGGGCCGCGAGGCCGATGGATTCGTACGAGGGAAGGACGCCGACTCCGAGAGTGGCGACTCCCATCAGCAGGACGGTGGCAACCATGACCTTCTTGCGGCCGTAACGGTCACCGATGTGACCGAGCACCAATGCGCCCAGTGGGCGGGCCAGGTATCCGACCCCGAAAGTCGCCAGGGCCAACAACGTTCCGGTGGCGGGGTTGGAACCGGGAAAGAACACGCGGCCGAAGACCAGCGCAGCGGCGGTGCCGTAGATGAAGAAGTCGTAGTACTCGAGGGCGCTGCCCACCCAGGCCGCGGTTGCGGCTTTGCGCGGGTTGGCTCCGGGGCGCAGGGGCGGGTGACCGGACGTGAGGGGATCCATCGGTGTCGTCTCTTTTCGTGTGACGGGAAGCCGGGCGCACAGTTCGACATCCACGACCCGATCGGCCGCTAATGTACGAAATAGTTAACTCCGGGCGCTCTTAGATATTGAACGTGACCCATGCCACGTGTCAACCCCCGATGCGATGCGGGTCGCTCGATCTCGGTGTCAGGCGTCGGTGGAGGTGAGGAACGCGATGATCATGTCGCCGAGCATGGCCCGCAGTCGTGTGCGGTGCGCCGGGTCGGTGAGGTCGCGCCCGAACAGTGCCTCGAACGTGTATCGGTTGGACAGCCGGAACACGCAGAAGCTGCTGATCGCCATGTGGATGTCCAACGCGTCGACATCGGTTCGAAAAAGCCCGTCGGCCTGCCCGCGCGCAAGAATGTCGGCCAACAGCTCGGCGGCCGGATTGCCGAGATTGCTCAGCGCCTCGGAGGTGCCGATATGTTCGCCGCGCAGAATGTTCTCGGTCGATACCAGCCGGATGAAGTCCGGGTTCTGCTCGTGATGGTCGAAGGTGACCGATGCGATGGCGCGGATCGCCTCGACCGGACCGAGTCCTTCGACGTCCACGGCTCGTTCGCGCTCGCGGATGCGGAGGTAGGACCGCTCCAGAACGGCCTTGTACAGGCCTTCCTTGTCGGTGAAGTAGTAGTACAGCATCCGCTTGGTCGTGTGTGTTCGCTCGGCGATCTCGTCGATGCGTGCGCCGGCGAAGCCCTTGTCCGCAAACTCCTCCGTGGCTACCTCGAGGATGTTGTGTCGGGTCAGATCGCTGTTGCGCCGACGTTTGACGGCCGGTCCGCTGTCGTCGGAGGTGTCGGTTGTACGCGGAGCCATGGGTCGACTCTATCGCCGCGAATTGCGGAGAAAGGGTGTGTGCGTGCCGTCACCGTAGTACCGTCGAGCTAACTCACCAATTAGTACATTAAAGCTCGAGGAGATCGACATGCCGGAATCCCTGCTCTGCGGGCTGATCGGGACGGGTATCGGCAAATCGCTCACGCCCGCGATGCACGAGCGAGAGGGTGCCGAGCACGGTCTGACCTACCTCTATCGGATCATCGATCTCGATCGGCGCGGGCTGTCCGTGGACGACCTACCGCGGCTGGTGGCCACGGCAGCCGACCTCGGATTTCGCGGCCTCAACATCACCCACCCGTGCAAGCAACGGGTTCTTCACTGCCTCGACGATCTCTCGGAGGATGCCGCGCGTCTGGGTGCCGTCAACACCGTTGTGTTCTCCGACGGGCGCGCGATCGGTCACAACACCGACTGGTCCGGGTTCGACCGAAATTTCGGACGTGGCTTACCGGGAGCCGATCTGAGTGATGTGGTGCAACTCGGAGCCGGGGGAGCAGGTGCGGCCGTGGCATACGCGATGGCACGCCGGGGAGCCGCCAAGCTGACACTCGTCGATGCCGATCGTTCTCGGGCGCAGCAACTCCGAGACTCGCTGGCCTCGATGTTCCCCGAGTCCGAGATCTTCTCGACCGGACTCGATCGGCTCGGCGACGTGCTGAGCGCAGCGTCGGGGCTGGTGCACGCAACGCCGGTCGGAATGCTCGAGCACCCGGGATCTGCTGTGCCGCAGGAATTTCTGCGTCCGCAGATGTGGGTTTCGGAAGTCGTGTACAGGCCGGCCGAGACCGAATTGCTCATGCAGGCAGCGCGAGCGGGGTGCCGAACCCTGAGTGGCACCGGCATGGCCGTGTTCCAGGCAGCGGACGCCTTCGAGATATTCACCGGCCGAATTGCGAACGCAGATCGGATGATCGCGCACATGGGCACCCTCATCGACAGCGAAGATCGCGTCGCTGCCGCCGGGGCCTCCGCATGACGGCCATTGCCACGTCGGTGGCCACTGTCTCGCTCAGTGGGTCTCTCGACGAGAAGATGCGCGCCATCGCCGAAGCCGGGTTCGACGGCTTCGAGGTGTTCGAGCCGGATCTGATCAGCTCACCGGACCTGCCTGCAGACATTGCGAAGAAGGCTGCAGACCTGGGTCTGACCGTCGATCTCTACCAACCCTTCCGTGACGCC
Source organism: Rhodococcus sp. 3258 (assembly GCF_031456475.1). NCBI lineage: Bacteria > Bacillati > Actinomycetota > Actinomycetes > Mycobacteriales > Nocardiaceae > Rhodococcus > Rhodococcus sp. 3258. The sequence continues at coordinate 391,585 of NZ_JAVDUT010000003.1, read as the reverse complement.
GACTCCGACGACCCGGACCAGTTCGCGCGCAACCTCGTTCGCGCCGAACGCAAATTCGACGTGATGGAACAGCTGGGATGCGACCTGCTGCTGGTCTGCTCGTCACCGTTGGCCGGTGCAGTGCGCGAGGACGACAAGTTGATCGAACAGATGGCAACTCTCGCCGAGCGTGCACATCGCCGCGGACTGCGGCTGGCCTACGAAGCGCTCGCCTGGGGTAGCCACGTCGACACCTACCGTCATGCCTGGGACATCGTCCGGCAGGTCGACCATCCAGCGCTCGGGACCTGTCTCGACAGCTTTCACATCCTCTCCCGCGGCGACGACCCATCCGGCATCCGCGAGATAACCGGCGAAAAGATCTTCTTCTTGCAGCTGGCCGACGCCCCGCACCTGGTGATGGACGTCCTGCAGTGGAGTCGCCATCACCGATGCTTCCCCGGTCAGGGGAACTTCGATCTGGCAACCTTCGGAGCCGACGTCGTGGCCTCGGGCTACACGGGCCCGTGGTCGCTCGAGATCTTCAACGACGTCTTCCGGCATTCGGACACCGGCCGAACGGCGTCGGACGCACACCGTTCGCTGCTCCACCTGCAGGAGCAGGTCCGCGGCGTCGACACCGTCGTGCCGAATCCCGATCTGTTCTCCCCGCCTCCGCCCGGCCCGATCGAGAACATCGTGTCCCTACGTATCGCCGCGGGCCCTGCCAAGGCCGCCCAGTTGGGTACCACCTTGCGTCACCTCGGCTTCGACCTCACCGCCGCGCACAGCGAACACGGACTGTCGCTGTTCACCCAGGGCCCACTCGCCGTCGCGGTCGACACGACCGTCGACACCCTGTGGACGGCACCGGGCGTCCCCGCCCACCTGCCCGCACTGGCCCAGATCGGGGTCCGCAGCGAGCGGCCCGATCTGTGGTTGACCAGAGCCCGCGCTCTGGGGGTCCCCGCCGCGACGGTCACCATGCCGGGCGTGGCCGACGCGACCGACGCGGTGGTGCGGCTCGCCGTCACCGGTGCAACCTCGCTCGACCTACGCACCCGAGACAGCGCCGGTGCCTGGCAGTCCGCATTCGACCTCGCTCCCAGAGTGCCTGTGCCGCAGGACAAGCCCCTGGTCTCGCACGTGGACCACATCGCCCTCGCGGTCCCGGCGGAAAGCTGGGACGGCGTGATGCTGTTGCTCCGCTCGGTGTTCGGCATGGTGCCCCGGGACGGTCAGGACGTCGTGGACGCGATCGGACTGGTGCGAAGCCAGGCCCTCACCCTGACGACCACGAACGGCACCATTCGCCTGTCGCTCAACATGGTTCCCGGTCGCCCGTCCGATGCCGACCCCCTGCCCGCCGCCCGCCGCGGAGGCGTCGGACATGTGGCGTTCGGATGCGAGGACATCTACGCCGCGGCCGAGGCAATGACCGAACGCGGTCTCACGCCGTTGCGCATCTCGCCCAACTACTATCGCGACCTGAACGCACGGTTCGGCCTCGGTCAGGACACCCTCGACGCGATGCAGCGGCTCGGCATCCTGTACGACGCCGACTCCGCAGGCGGCGAGTTCTTCCACTTCTTCACCGGCACCGTGGGCGACGACCTCTTCTTCGAGGTGGTGCAGCGGGTAGGCGGGTATGAAGGCTACGGGGAGACCAACTCGGCTGTGCGCCTGGCTGCGCAACTACAGCAGTGAGTAGCGATCAGGACAGTCGCTCGAACACCGCGGCCAGGCCCTGTCCGCCGCCGATGCACATCGTCTCGAGTCCGTAGCGGACTTCTCGGCGGTCCATTTCACGGAGCAGGGTGGCAAGGATTCGGGCACCGGTGGCCCCGACCGGGTGGCCGAGCGAGATGCCGGAACCGTGCGGATTCAACCGCGGGTCGTCCGACTCGATACCCCAGGACCGAGTCACGGCGAGCGCCTGGGCGGCGAAGGCTTCGTTGAGTTCGATGACGCCCATGTCGTCGAGAGTGAGCCCGAGGCGTCCGAGCGCTTTCTCGCTGGCGGGCACCGGGCCGATTCCCATCGTGCGCGGAGCGACTCCGGCAACGCCCCAGCTCGCGAGCCGCGCCAGTGGTCGAAGTCCCAGCGCCGCAGCCTTTTCGGGGGTGGTGACGATGGCGATCGCGGCGCCGTCGTTCTGCCCGCTGGCATTGCCCGCGGTGACCGTCGACTCGGGATCGATCGATGCACGGATTGCCTTCAGCTTCGCCAACGACTCCACGGTCGTGTCGGCCCGTGGATGCTCGTCGGTCGAGACCAGAACCGGTTCCGACTTACGCTGGGGGACGGACACACCCACGATCTCCTCGGCGAACACGCCGCTGTTCTGCGCGGCGACCGCCCGCCGATGCGACTGCACGGCCAGCGCGTCCTGATCGGCGCGGCTGATGGAGAACTCCTGGCGAAGATTCTCGGCGGTCTCGATCATGCCGCCGGGCACCGGAAAGTTCGTGCCACCCGCCGTCACTCGGGCCCGCGCAAGTCGGTCGGAGAGGGCGACCGCCTCGGCCTTGACGCCCCACCGCATGCCGGTCGCGTAGAACTCGGTCTGGCTCATACTTTCGACGCCGCCTGCCAGAACCAGGTCGTTGCCGCCGGACTGCACCTGCATGCACGCCTGCAGTACTGCTTGTAGGCCGGAGCCGCAGCGTCGGTCGATCTGCATGCCGGGCACATCGATGCCGAGATCGGCGTCGAGGGCGGCGATTCGACCGATGGCCGGTGCATCACCGTTAGGTGACGCCTGGCCCAGGATCACGTCGTCGATGTCCGCTCCGGAGATGCCCGTTCGCGCAACGAGTTCGGTGATGACCGTGGCAGCCAGGGCCTGGGCGGAAATGTCACGGAACTGGCCACCGAAACGGCCGACGGGGGTACGCAGGGGTTCGCAGATCACGGCTTCAGGCATGGGTGTTTCCTCGCTTGTCGTTGGCTCCGGTACTCACCCGGAGCAGATCGGTCTCGATGGCGCGGGTGGCGTCGAGCAAGGCCGGGAGTAGTTCGGCGCGCACGGCGTCCGCAGAATGACGTGCAGCTTGGGTCGAGACGTTGGCTGCGGCGACAACCACGCCGGCGCTGTCGCGGATGGGTGCGGCGATCGAACGCAGTCCCTCTTCGAGTTCTTGGTCCACCAGGCAGAAGCCGTCGACCCGCACTCGTTCGAGTTCCCGCGCGAGCGAGGCCGCGGTCGTGATGGTCTTGCCCGTCAACGGCGTCAACCGCACTCGCTCCAGGTACGCATCCAGCTCGTCCTCGGGAAGACCGGCCAACAGCACCCGGCCCATCGAGGTCGCGAACGCCGGAAATCTGGTGCCGATGTTGATGCCGACGGTCATGATGCGGCTGACCGGAACCCGGGCGACGTACACCACATCGTCACCGTCGAGTATCGACACCGAGGACGATTCACGCACTCGTTCGGCGAGCGCCTCGAGATGGGGGCCCGAGACCTCGGGGAGCGAGAGACTCGACAGATAGCTGTACCCCAATTCGAGTACGCGCGGGGTGAGCCAGAACATCGAGCCGTCGGTACGCACGTATCCGAGTTCGACGAGCGTGAGCAGAAACCGTCGGGCGGTGGCGCGGGTCAGGTCGGTCGCTCGGGCCACGTCGGCCAGCGTTCGACGCGGATGCTCACCGTCGAAGGCTCTGATCACTGCCAAGCCGCGTCCGAGAGACTGGACGTAATCCGAGGACGGCGGTGTGTCCGCGGCACTCACGAGGTTTCGCTCTCGGTGATGGCGGCCTGAGCCAATGCGAAAGCGTTGTTGCTGTTCGGTACTCCCGCGTAGACCGCGGTGTGCAAGAACACCTCGGCGAGTTCGTCGGGTGCGATACCGGCACGCAACGCCGCTCGGATGTGCATGTCGAGTTCGTGGTGGTTACCCAGGGCCGTCAGAACGGCCAGAGTCAGCAGTCGGCGGGTGTGGTGGTCGAGTCCGGGACGAGCCCAGACGTCGCCCCATGCGGTTCGGGTGATGAAATCCTGGAACGGGGCCGTGAATTCGGTTCTCGATGCGATGCTGCGGTCGACGTGGGCGTCACCGAGCACACTGCGCCGTACTGCCATTCCGGTGTCGTGCGCCGCGGACCGTCCGGCGGAGTACGCATTCGCTCCGACGTGAGCGGCAATGGCCGCCGTGACGCGGCCTGCCTGTTCGACGTTCGCCAGATGTGCGGCCGGGTCGAGTGTCAGGAGCGTCGATCCTGCAACGCCGTCGGCGATGAAGCGCAGATCGTCCGGAGTGGTCGACGGATCCTGTCGGCCCGCGATCACGAGGGTGGGAGCGGCGATCCTGGCGAGGTCCGCGCGAGAATCCCACTCGGACAACGCCTCACAGCATGCCGCGTACCCCTCGTCGGAGGTCTCGGCGATCATGCGTCGACACCGTGCGACGAGATCGGTGTCGCGGGCGGCGAGTTCGGGCGTGAACCACCGTGCGAGTACAGCGTCCGCGAGTGCTGCTGTCCCCGAGGCGCGGACGGTCGCGGCACGGTCGATCCACTGAGCGGCTTCACCGAACTTGGCGGACGTGCACAGCAGAGACAGAGTGCGCACCCGCTCGGGGCGATGAATCGCAATCCATTGAGCGACGGCACCGCCGAGGGAGAGTCCGACCACGTGGACGCGTTCCAGAGCGAGTGAATCCAGCAGTGCAAGAACGTCACCGGCGAGATCGGCCACGGAATAGGGGCCGGGCGGTACCGGTGATCGACCATGTCCCCGTAGATCGACCGTCAACACGTGGACAGAAGCCGACAGTGCGCCCACCTGCGGGTCCCACATCGATCGGTCCGAGCCGAGCGAGCCGATCAGCACGACGGTATCCGCATCGGGGTGCGGCCCCTCGGTGCGGTGGTGAGCCAGAGTGACTGTCATCAGATGTCCTTCGAGTCCGTGGGGCGTTCGGTGTCCGGTGCACACGCAGCGAGGATGACGTCGACCAAGTCGGGTGCGTGACCCACATAGCCTGCTGGATTCAACATCTCGCGCACCGCCGCCGGCGTCAGGAAGGCGGTGATGGCGGGATCCGTGTCCAGTGGCGCACCTGCTGCGCATCGGTCGGTGACGATGTCGCGGGCGCGCTCGGTGTGCGGTGCCAGCGCGGCCGTGACCCGTTCGGCGAGTAGTGCACCACCCGTCGCTTCGAGGTTGCGCGCCATGGCATCTGGATGCACATGCAGACCCGTGAGGCTCGTCGCAATACGATGCGCACCGCCGCCGGTGAGTCGTAGCAGATCGGTGACGGTCTCCCATTCGGCGTGCCACGGGCCAGCGGCGCGCTGCTGCTCGTGGTCCATATTCGCCAGCACTGTCGCAACGGCTCCCGGCACCCGGCGGGCCGCAGCCCGCGCGGTGATGGCGGCGATAGGGTTGCGCTTGTGTGGCATCGCCGACGAACCCCCCGGCGCGTTCTCGGACACCTCGGCCAGTTCGGTGGCGGACATCGACACGATGTCCCCGGCGATCTTCGCAGTGGAGCCCGCGGCAATACCCAACGCGCACGCCAGATCTGCGACGGTGACGCGGTCGGTGTGCCAGGGCGCAGTCTGTGGTGCCAGACCGAGGGCGTCCGCCAGCGCGGCGGCAATGGCCGGACCGTGCGGATGTACGGCGGCCATCGTTCCGGCGGCACCTCCGTATTGCACACAGCACGACCGCCGAACCGCCGCGAGACGGTGACGCGAACGATGCAGCGCCCCAGCCCAATTGGCGGCCACCAGCCCGAAAGTAGTAGGTAGCGCCTGCTGGCCGAGGGTGCGCGCGACCATAGGAGTGGTTCGGTGCGCCAGCGCCAGGCCTCGCGCCGCGGTATGTGCATCACCGACCGACGCCTCGACGACCGTGAGTGCGTCACGTGCGACGAGCATGGACGCGGTGTCCATGATGTCCTGGCTGGTCGCCCCGGGGTGCACTGCAGCAGCAGGAACTCCGCTCGCGGACACCGCGTTTCGCAGTACTTTCACCAGTGGTATCACCGGATTCCCACCGGCCGCTGCAGCCGCTCCGAGTGCTGTGATGTCCAGAGATTCACCCAGCTCTGCCGCGACCGCGGTGATGATGTCCGCATGCTTCGCGTCGACCACGCCGACAGAGGCAGCGGCCCGGGAGAGGGCTGCCTCGACGTCGAACATCGCCCGAACCCAGCCTCGGTCGCCGACGATCGGTGCGATGATCTCGCTGCCGAATGTCGGATCGAACAGTGCCCCTCTATCGGAAGCCATGGTCCTCTTTCGCCGCATCGTCGATCAGTTCGGGAGCGTGCATCACAGCGCGAAGAACGGGGTCTCGTCTCCGTCCGGATCGGTGTTCTGTAACACGATATCGAGGTGGTAGCCGCCGTCCACTGTGGTGGCGACGAGTCGGGCCCGCTTGTCGGCGGGCAAGGCGGACAGCACCGGATCGATTTCGTTGGCCTCGGCCTCGTCCGGGAAGTACATCCGCGTGACGACCCGCTCGAGCATTCCGCGGGCGAAGATTCCGACGTCGATGTGGGGCGCTTCGACGAGGTCGTTCTCGGCGGGCAACGGCCCCGGCTTGATGGTCGTGATCGTCATCGTTCCCCGTGCATCGGCAAATGCTCGACCGAAGCCGCGGAAACCCGCGACACGTGGTGCCACCGCACCCCGTGGATCGTCCGGATGGTCGAAGCGTCCGTCGGAGTCGGCCTGCCAGGTCTCGATCATGGCGTCGGACACCGGTTGACGTGCCCCGTCCACGAGGGTGAACGTCAGGGTGATCGCCTCGGCGGTGCCGGGAGGTACCACGTCCTGTCCGTCCGGCCACAGCAGACCGATGTGGACGTAGGGCCCGACCGTCTGAGAGGGCGTCTGACCGAACGGTGCGGTGGTGAAATCGGCACCGGTCACCACCGGGTACCGGGGAGCGAACTCGGGGTCAGTCATCGTGGTCGTCCTCCTCGAACGGGGTGGCGTTGCGTCCGCGCAGAACGATGTCGAACCTGAACCCGAGAGCCCAGTTCGGTTGTGTTGCTTCGTAATCGAAGGTGCTGATCATGCGAGCACGCGTGTCTTCGGGGGCTGCGTTGTAGATGGGATCCTGGAAGAACATGGGGTCGTCGGGGAAGTACATCTGCGTCACCAACCGCTGGGTGAATGCGTGACCGAACAGGGAGAAGTGAATGTGGGCAGGCCGCCATGCGTTGTGGTGGTTGCCCCAGGGGTACGCGCCCGGTTTGATCGTGGTGAACCGGTATCGGCCGTCGGCATCGGTGAGTACTCGGCCCACGCCGTCGAAATGCGGGTCGAGAGGTGCTGGCCAGCGATCACCCGAGTGTCGGTAACGCCCGCCCGCGTTGGCCTGCCAGACCTCGACGAGGGTGTTCGGGATCGCTCTGCCGTCGCTGTCGAGCACTCGTCCGTGCACGATGATGCGTTGCCCCTGCGCTTCACCACCCCGCGCGAGAGTCAGGTCGGCGTCGGAGTCGGTGACCCGTCCCTCGCCCAGAACCGGACCGGTGATCTCGGTCAATCGTTGGGGGAGAAGCGTCAACGGCTGCGCCGGATGCCGCAGGGCAGTGGTCCGGTACTCGGCGAAGTCGCGTGGTGCATGGACACCCGTCTGGTCCCGGTACTCGGGCGGGAGATGAAGCATCGACAGCTCCTGACGATCGTGGTGATCAAGCGCACTCGCCACCGTATACATGTGTTCGCATGGTGGCAACCTGTTCACATAACGCACATTGTCGGGTACCGTCGCTGCCATGTTGGACAAAGTCGTGGCCAGTGCCACAGAAGCGGTAGCGGACATCCCCGACGGGTCGTCGATCGCCGTGGGCGGGTTCGGGTTGGTGGGAGTGCCGGAGATCCTGATCGCCGCGGTGCTCGAGCAGGGAGCCACCGACCTCGAAACCATCAGCAACAACTGCGGGACCGACGGCTTCGGTCTGGGAGTGCTGCTGGCGCAGCACCGCATTCGGCGCACGATCAGCTCGTACGTGGGATCCAACAAGGAATTCGCACGGCAGTACCTCGGCGGCGAACTGGAGGTGGAGCTGACCCCGCAGGGCACCCTTGCCGAGCGGCTGCGAGCCGGTGGTGCCGGAATTCCGGCGTTCTTCACCCCCGCGGGTGTCGGGACGCAGGTGGCCGACGGCGGTTTGCCGCTGCGCTACGACGGCAGCGGCGGCATCGCCGTGGCGAGTCCGCCGAAGGAGACCCGGGAGTTCGACGGGGTCACCTATGTGATGGAGCGCGGCATCGTCGCGGACTACGCCTTGGTCCACGCCTGGAAGGGCGACAGGCACGGAAACCTGGTGTTCCATGCCAGCGCACGGAACTTCAATCCACCCGCCGCCGCGTCGGGTCGGATCACCGTGGCGCAGGTCGAGCACCTGGTCGAGCCGGGGGAGATCGGTCCGGACGAGGTGCACACCCCGGGCATCCATGTGCAGCGGGTCGTGCATGTCGGCCCGGTCGAGGTCGGCATCGAGCAGAGGACGGTACGAGCATGAGCGAGAAGATGTCCCGCGAACAGATGGCCGCCCGGGTGGCGCAGGAGCTCGGCGACGGGCAGTACGTCAACCTCGGAATCGGCATGCCGACCCTGGTGCCCAACTACATTCCGACCGACGTCTCGGTGATTCTGCATTCCGAGAACGGCGTGCTCGGCGTCGGCCCCTATCCCACCGAGGACGAACTCGATCCCGAGATCATCAACGCGGGCAAGGAAACCATCACGGTGCTTCCCGGCTCGTCCTACTTCGACTCGTCGCAGTCGTTCGGAATGATCCGCGGCGGCCAGGTCGACGTCGCCGTGCTGGGTGCGATGCAGGTCAGCGCCACCGGCGACCTCGCGAACTGGATGATCCCCGGGCACATGGTCAAGGGGATGGGTGGTGCCATGGATCTGGTGCACGGTGCCCGTCGCGTGATCGTCATGATGGAGCACGTCTCCCGGAAGGGTGAACCGAAGATTCTGCAGTCCTGCACTCTGCCGCTGACCGGAAAGGCCTGCGTGCACAGGATCATCTCGGACATGGCGGTTCTGGACGTCACCGACGACGGACTGCGCCTCGTCGAGACCGCGCCGGGAATCTCGGTGGACGAGGTCAGGAACGCCACCGCAGCCGAGCTACTCGTCGATGTTGCCAGGGAGTGGAGCCTGCGGAACGACTCAGGAGATACCGTCTGACACAAGGACGCGGTCGGCGCGGGAGTAGATGTTCATCGACCGGCCGCGGAGAAAGCCGATCACCGTCAGTCCCGATTCGGTCGCGAGATCGACCGCGAGAGACGACGGTGCGGACACCGCAGCAAGTATGGGGATCCCGGCCATCACCGCCTTCTGTGCCAGCTCGAACGAGGCACGGCCACTGACCATCAATATCGTGCCGCGCAGCGGAACTCGATCGTGCTCTGTGGCCCAGCCGACGACCTTGTCCACCGCGTTGTGGCGTCCGACGTCCTCGCGGAGGACGAGCATGTCGCCGTCCGCAGTGAACAGCGCCGCAGCGTGCAAGCCGCCCGTGGTGTCGAAGACCTTCTGCGCTGCGCGCAGGGTGTCCGGTAGCCCGGCGAGGGTATCGGACGTCACCACGACGTCGTCTTCGGCAGGAGAATGCTTGGTGCGCAACCGGATTGCGTCGAGTGATCCCTTGCCGCAGACCCCGCACGACGAGGTCGTGTAGAAATTGCGTTCCACCCCGGTCTCGGGGGCTGCTACGCCCGGTGCCAGCGTGACGTCCAGGACGTTGTAGGTGTTCGCGCCCTCGTCGTCGACGCCGTCGCAGTACCGCGCCGCAGCGATATCGACACGCGATGCAATGACGCCCTCGGTCAGCAGAAAACCGTGGGCCAGTTCGACGTCGTGGCCCGGCGTACGCATCGTGACGGCAAGGGCTCTGCCGTCGACGCGCAGTTCCATCGGTTCCTCCACCACCAAGGTGTCGGGACGGTCGACTCGGTGTTCGCCGCGTATTCGGACGACGGGTCTGCGAGCGGTGATCCGGCCCATCAGTGCCGACTCGATACGCGGCGACGTCGAAAGCTCATACCTCGATTGTGGACCCTCGCGTCATCGGTCCGACGACTCGGTTGCCATTGCCTGCACGAGCGACACCAATCGCGGGTGTTCGGCGAGGTCGTCGACCAGCACTGCCGAGCCGTCGGAGTCGGCGAGCGGGACCTTCCAGTTGCCGTACTGGGTCTCGTCCGTACCCGGTTGGTTCTGAATGCGATGTTCACCGACCGCGTCGACGAGAGCGACGCCGATCAGCAGCGACGGGCTGCGCTGGACCAACCGGTGCAACGCCTCGACGGTCTCGTGGTTGTCGGCATCGGCGGCGAGTAATCCACGGGTGCGGGCCAGGTCCAGGACCGCCTCTCGCGCACGGGAATCCACTTCCTTTTCCGCATCGATGTCGCGCTCGAGCAGGCCGAGTCGGGACCGCAGTTCGATGTGCTCGCCTTCGAGGTATCCAGCGGTGGGAGGCAGGTCGTGCGTCGTCACCGACGTCAGGCACAGAGTCCGGTAGTCCTCGGGCGGGATGGGTCCGGAATCACCGGCCTCGAACCACAGGATCGAGGTGCCGAAGATTCCGCGCTCGGTGAGGTATTCCTGCACCATCGGCTCGAACACCCCGAGGTCCTCGCCGACCACTACCGCACCCGCGCGCTCGGCTTCGAGGGCGAGGATGCCGATCAGCGCCTCGTGGTCGTATTCGACATACGTTCCGCCGCCGGCGTTCTCGGCCTCCTGCGGAATCCACCACAACCGGAACAGGCCCAGGATGTGGTCGACGCGGATGCCCCCGGCGTGACGCAGAATCGTGCGCAGCATGTCTCGGTACGGGACGTAGGCCATCTCGCGCAGTCGATCCGGATCCCATGGCGGCTGATTCCAGTTCTGGCCCTGTTGGTTGAAGTTGTCCGGCGGCGCTCCCACGGTGACTCCGGACACCAGCACGTCGCCGAGCGTCCACGCATCGGCCCCGCCGCGGGCGACTCCCACCGCGAGGTCGTGCATGACGCCGATCTCCATCCCGGCGTCGAGCGCGGCCCGCTGGGCAGCGGCCAGTTGCTCGTCGCAAATCCACTGCAGCCACATGTGAAAGTCGATGCGCCCGGCCAGCTTTGCGCGTTGTTCGAGGACGAAATCGGTGCGGGGGTGCGCTGCGCGATCGGTCCATGCGGGATCGTTCGGGCCGAACTTCTCCGCCAGCGCGCTCCACACCGCAAAATCCCGGAGCCCGGTGCCCTCGCGTTCGACGAACGCCCGGAACGCGGACTCGCGGGCCGGACTGCGCTCGACCTTGTGGACGCGTTCGAGGGCGCGGAGCTTGGCCTTGAACGTCGCGTCCCGGTTCAGCTTCTTGGTGCGAACGTTCGCCTTGTCGAATCGAGCCGCGGCATCCTGGATCTTGCCGAACTGCTTGGGCGAGAGCAGCGCCGTCTCCCGAATGTTCTCGACACGGATGTACAGCGGATTGAAGAAGCGTCGCGTGGTCGGTAGATACGGAGAGGCCTCCACGGGCGTCGTCGGCCGGTCGGCGTGCAGCGGATTGACCAGCAGATAATCGAATCCATGCACGCGGCCGGCGATGTCGACCATGTCCTCCAGGTCGGCGAGATCACCGATGCCCCACGAACGCGTCGAGCGCACCGAATACAGCTGTGCCAGCAGACCGGTACGTTGCCTGTCGGCAAGTTCGGCATTGGGCGACAACGACTTCGGTGTGACCACGACGACCGTGTCCGAGGTTCGGACGGTGTTGTCCTCACCGATCGTCGTCGCTGTGAGGCTGTGCCATCCCAGCGGGGCATCGCCGGGCACCACGAACGTGGCACGTCCGATCAGCCGTCCGTCCACCTCGCGCGGATCGACCCAGACGTCGGCCTGCGGTACCTCGATGGCGTCGCCGTCCTCGGACACCATCGACACTTCCACCGGATTGCCGTGTGGCACATGCACCCACACCGTCGCCTCGGTGCCCTGGGTCGTGACGACCACAGGAGGAAGCAGGCGACGCCACGGTGCGTTCTCGATGTCCTCCAGTGCCCGATCGACATCCTCGGTGGTCTCGGTTGCGTAACCGCGTGCAGCCAATACCTGCCGCAGGGTCGCGTCGCTCACGTCGTGCTCGGTGTCGTCCCAGCCTCGGTACGACGTCGACGTACCGAGCCGCTGGGCGAGAGTCCGTAGGGCCTGCGAGTAATCCTCATCCGAATGTGCCACGGTGTCGATCGTGCCAGTTCGACGGGCGCACGTCACCCGCACCGGTCGGCCGTTCACCGCAGGTTCGTTCCGCGGTGTGTTCGGGGGGCGACACTCGTGTACTGCGAGGGTTGAAAGCTTCCTCGCTGGGTAGTCTTGCTCGGCACACGAGAAACGAACTGCTTGGCGACGATGGGAAGTGCGGATGGCTGGGGTCAGCAAGATCGAAGAACTGGAGCGAGATTCCGGTGCACCGGTCGAGCTGAGGGTGCGCGCCGAAGCCGACCAATTGCCGGTTGTGCGGGCCGTCGCGGAGACTCTCGTGGTGCTCAGTGACTTCACTCTCGACGACATCGCCGACGTGAAACTCGTCGTAGACGAGGTGTGCTCCCAGCTCATCAAAGGTTCGGTCGCCGACGCGGAACTCTCGTGCAGGTTCTCCGTCAACGATGCCGGGATCCGAATCGTCGTGACGTCCACGCTGACTCCGACGTCGGTCCCGAAGCAGGACAGCTTCGGTTGGCACGTATTGCAAACTCTCGCAGACTCCATCGAACTCCGCGCCGACGACGCGATCGACGACGTTGCCGGCCGCACCGTCGCGATCGACGTGGTCAAGCGGAGGAGCAAGGTCTAGTGCCGGTGCCGCAGGAACGAAGCACACGGCGAGAGTCCGACGATTACAGCGACGTGGTCGCGCTGATCCAGCAGATGCAGGCGCTGGACGAGAATTCACCGCAGCGTTCCGTGCTGCGTGACCGCATCATCACGCGCTGCCTTCCTCTTGCCGAACACATCGCGCGCCGATTCGGTGGGCGCGGTGAAGCGCACGAGGACCTCTTGCAGGTGTCCAGGCTGGGTCTGGTCAATGCAGTCGACCGGTTCGACATCGAGCGTGGGTCGGATTTCGTCTCGTTCGCCGTCCCCACCATCATGGGCGAAGCACGTCGCTACTTCCGCGACGCCGGCTGGTCGGTACGGGTACCGCGACGCATGAAAGAGCTGAACTCGATGATCTCGCAGGCGGTGGGATCGTTGTCGCAGAAGCTCGGTCGCGCCCCGACCGCGAGCGAAATCGCCGCTGAGCTCGGGATCGACGTCAAGGAAGCATCGCAGGCACTGCTTGCCCGCAGCGCGTATCAGACCGTGTCGGTCGATTCGGTGGTGAGCGAGGATCGCCTCCCGCTGATGGACACGCTCGGTGCCGACGACCCGGAACTCGAGAAGATGGAAAGCTACCTCGCTGTGCGGCCCGCACTGGAGAAGCTGCCCGAGCGCGAGCGTCGCATCGTGGTGCTCCGGTTCTTCGGGTCCATGACTCAGACGCAGATCGCCGAAAAGGTCGGAATTTCGCAGATGCACGTGTCGCGCATTCTGGCGCGCACGCTCGCTCAGTTGCGTGAGGATCTCGGCGAGGACTGAACCGGACACAGCCGACGCGGAACGATCTGTTGCCACTACTGTCGTTCGCATGAGTGTCTACGACAACATCGACGAGTACATCGCGGCCCGACGTGTCACGGGGTTGGCGGTGGATCGCAGTGGTTCTCGTGCGGTCGTTGTCGTTGCTGCTCTGAGTGATTCGCGCACCGAGTACCGAACGTCGCTGTGGGAGATCGACGTGGACGGACGGTCTCCGGCGCGGCGAATCACCCACGGCGAGCTGGGCGAGAGCGCGCCGGTGTTCACCGCGTCCGGGAATCTGATGTTCTCGCGCCGCTCCAGCGAGGATGATCCGGCACAGTTGTGGATACTGCCCGCCGCCGGCGGGGAGGCCCACGTGGTCGAGACCCGGTCGGCGGGAATCGGTGACGTGCGAGCGGCTCGGTCCGTCGATCGGTTCGCCGGCTTCTCGCCGGTGTTCGGCTCGTCCACGACAGACGAGGACGACGACGGCCTGCGTACCGAGCGCAAGACGAACAAGGTGGATGCAATTCTGCACACCGGTGTGCCGGTGCGTTTCTGGGATCACGATCTCGGTCCCGCAACCCCGCATCTGTTCGCAGGCGAGACGGAAACCGACCTCGAGTCGGCACCACTGCGTGATCTGACGCGTGACGCGGCAGGCGCTCTGCAGGAAGCGGCCTTCGACATCAGCGCCGACGGCACTTTCCTCGTCTCCACGTGGTCGGTGCCCGGCCCGCTGGCAACCGTCCGCACGATACTGGTGCGCATCGACACCGGGACCGGAGAACGGACCACGATCGTCGACGACGCGGATGCCGATCTGGGTGCACCGGCCATCTCGCCCGACGGCCGTGCCGTCGCGTTCGTCCGTGAATCGATCTCGACTCCCGAACAAGCGCCACGAATGACGTTGCAGCAGTACGAGTTCGGTACGGACTCCGTCACCGATCTCGCTCCGGGCTGGGATCGATGGCCGATCGGTCCGGTCTGGCTGCCGGACGGGTCCGGCGTGTTGGTCACCGCGGACGACGACGGCCGGTCGCCGATCTTCGTGATCGAGGCGGGTGCGGAGCCGCGTCGTCTGACGCATACCGACGACGCGTACACCCACATCCATGTGTCGTCGGACGGAAAGCGCGTAGTCGCTGTGGCCGCCTCGTATCTGGCCGCCCCGCACCCGGTCTCGATCGACCTGTCCGACGGCACCGTGGTCGACCTCGACGCCGGAATCGACAACGGCCCGCTGCCCGGCACGTTGACCGAGATCGAGACCGCCGTCGAGGACGGCAGTCGAGTCCGAGGATGGCTGGCGTTGCCGCACGGTGTGTCGGACGATTCGCCCGCGCCGCTGCTGCTGTGGGTGCACGGCGGCCCACTGGGTTCGTGGAACACGTGGTCCTGGCGGTGGAATCCATGGCTGATGGTGGCGCGAGGGTACGCGGTGCTGCTCCCGGATCCGGCGTTGTCCACGGGCTACGGCCAGAATTTCGTGCAGCGTGGTTGGGGCGCGTGGGGCAGTGCCCCGTTCACCGATCTGATGGCGTTGACCGATGTGGCGGTTGCCCGAACCGATATCGACGACACGCGCACCGCCGCAATGGGTGGCTCGTTCGGCGGGTACATGGCCAACTGGATCGCCGGGCACACCGACCGATTCGACGCCATCGTCACCCACGCCAGTCTGTGGGCACTCGATCAGTTCGGACCGACGACCGACGCCCCGTGGTACTGGGCGCGGGAGATGTCCCCCGAGATGGCGGTGGAGAACTCTCCGCACCTGTTCGTCGCGGACATCTCGACGCCGATGCTGGTCATCCACGGTGACAAGGACTATCGCGTGCCGATCGGCGAGGGCCTACGGTTGTGGTACGAACTGCTCAGCGAATCGGGACTGCCCGCCGACGACGACGGTCAGACCGAGCACCGATTCCTGTACTTCCCCGGCGAGAACCACTGGATTCTGACGCCTCAACACGCCAAGGTCTGGTACGAGGTGGTACTGGCATTTCTGGCGGGGCATGTCCTGGGCGAGCGCGCGTCGATGCCGCGAATACTGGGCCACTAGAATCGACCGGTGACCAGTTCAGCGCCAGAGACCCCAGACAACCCAGCCGACCGTTTGCCCAAGAGCTGGGACCCCAGCGAGGTAGAGGCCGAGCTGTACCGGGGTTGGGTGGATGCCGGTTATTTCGAGGCCGATGCCACCAGCGACAAGCCGCCGTACTCCATCGTGCTGCCGCCGCCCAACGTCACGGGCAGCCTGCATATGGGCCACGCCCTCGACCACACGTTGATGGACGCGCTGAGTCGGCGCAAGCGCATGCTCGGGTACGAGGTGCTGTGGCTCCCGGGAATGGACCACGCGGGCATCGCCACGCAGTCGGTGGTGGAGAAGCAGCTCGCCGCCGACGGAAAGACCAAGGAAGAGTTCGGTCGCGAACTGTTCATCGACAAGGTGTGGGACTGGAAGCGCGAGTCGGGCGGCACGATCGGCGGCCAGATGCGTCGTATCGGCGACGGTGTCGACTGGAGCCGTGAGCGATTCACCATGGACGACGGCCTGTCCGAGGCCGTGCAGACCATGTTCAAGCGCATGTTCGACGACGGTCTGATCTACCGCGCCGAGCGGCTGGTCAACTGGTCGCCGGTGTTGCAGACGGCAATCTCCGACATCGAGGTGAAGTTCGAGGACGTCGAGGGCGAACTCGTCTCGCTTCGATACGGGTCGCTGGACGACTCCGAACCGCACGTCATCGTCGCCACCACTCGAGTGGAGACGATGCTCGGCGACACTGCTGTGGCGGTGCACCCCGACGACGAGCGCTACCGGGCTCTGGTGGGCACCACCCTCGAGCATCCGTTCACCGGACGACGAATACCGATCATCGCCGACGACTACGTCGATCCCGAATTCGGTACCGGCGCAGTGAAAATCACTCCGGCGCACGACCCCAACGACTTCGAGATGGGCGTTCGGCACTCACTGCCGATGCCGTCGATCATGGACAAGGCCGGCCGCATCGCCGATACCGGAACGCAGTTCGACGGGATGGACCGATTCGAGGCGCGTGTCAAGGTCCGTGAGGCCCTGGCCGAGCAAGGCCGAGTGGTCGCCGAGAAGCGCCCGTACCTGCACAGCGTCGGACACTCCGAGCGCAGCGGTGAGCCGATCGAGCCGCGTCTGTCGCTGCAGTGGTGGGTCAAGGTCGACACCCTGGCCAAGGCGGCTGGTGACGCAGTTCGTAACGGCGACACCGTCATTCATCCCAAGAGTCAAGAGCCGCGCTGGTTCGCCTGGGTCGACAACATGCACGATTGGTGCATCTCGCGTCAGCTGTGGTGGGGCCACCGAATTCCGATCTGGTACGGCCCCGACGGCGAGACGGTGTGCCTGGGACCGGGGGAGACCCCACCCGAGGGGTGGGAGCAGGACCCCGACGTCCTCGACACCTGGTTCTCTTCCGGCCTGTGGCCCTTCTCGACGATGGGCTGGCCGGAGGCCACTCCCGAACTGGAGAAGTTCTATCCGACCGGCGTACTCGTCACCGGCTACGACATTCTGTTCTTCTGGGTCGCCCGGATGATGATGTTCGGCACCTACGTCGGAGCCGACGACGCCATCACCGCAGGAAAGCAGGGCCCACAGGTTCCGTTCCGAGATGTCTTCCTGCACGGACTGATTCGCGATCAGTTCGGTAAGAAGATGTCCAAGTCTCGGGGCAACGGTATCGATCCGCTCGACTGGGTCGACCGCTTCGGTGCGGATGCACTGCGGTTCACGCTGGCCCGCGGTGCCAACCCGGGTGCCGACATGTCCGTCGGCGAGGATCATGCGCAATCCTCGCGCAACTTCGCCAACAAACTGTTCAACGCCACCAAGTTCGCCCTGATGAACGGCGCAGCGCCGGCCGAGCTGCCGTCGCGCGCCGCACTCACCGACGCCGACCGTTGGATCCTCGACCGACTCGATCAGGTTCGAGCAGAGGTGGATTCAGCATTCGATCGCTACGAGTTCAGCAAGGCGTGCGAGGCGCTCTACCACTTCACGTGGGACGAGGTCTGCGACTGGTACCTCGAAATTGCGAAGGTGCAGTTCGCCGACGAGAGCATCGCCGAATCCACCCGTGGAGTCCTGGGCAACGTGCTCGACGCGGTGCTACGCCTGCTGCACCCGGTCGTCCCGTTCGTGACCGAGACCCTGTGGAAGGTGCTGACAGGGGGCGAGTCCCTGGTGGTCGCCACGTGGCCGACCCCTGCCGCCGATCCGGTCGATCCTGTTGCCGCGCAACGCATCGAGGACATGCAGCGCCTCATCACCGAAATTCGTCGGTTCCGCAGCGATCAGGGGCTCAAGCCCTCGCAGAAGGTCGCCGCTCGCATCGTGGGAGTGGGCGACGCCGACCTGGAGGGCCAGATCTCGGCAGTGACCTCGCTGGCCCGGTTGACCGAGCCGGGTGCGGACTTCGCGGCGACGGCATCGGTGGAGGTGCGTACGAGCAAGGCCACCGTCGTCGTCGAGCTCGACACCTCGGGCACGGTCGATCTGGTCGCCGAACGCGCGCGACTGGTGAAGGATCTCGCCGCTGCGGAGAAGGAGTTGGCCCAGACGACCGGCAAACTGGGCAACGAGGCATTTCTGGCCAAAGCCCCGGATGCGGTGGTGGACAAGATCAGAACTCGTCAGACGATCGCTCGCGAAGAGATCGCGCGCATCGGCGCGCGCCTCGAATCGATGGGAACTAAGTGACCGAGCCGGACGACGCCCTGCCGTCACCACCACCGACCCCGGTCGACCTGGCCGAGCTCGCACTCGTCGAGGCCGAGCTCGACAAGCGTTGGCCCGAAACGAAGATCGAGCCGTCTACCGCCCGAATCTCGGCGCTGATGGACCTGCTCGGTTCTCCGCAGAAGGCGTATCCGTCGATCCACGTGGCCGGAACCAACGGCAAGACGTCCGTCACCCGCATGATCGATGCGTTGCTGACCGCTTTCCATCGGCGTACCGGCCGCACCACCAGCCCCCATCTGCAGATGGCTACCGAGCGGATCAGTATCGACGGCCGTCCGGTGTCCCCGCGCACCTACGTGGACACCTACAACGAGATCGCACCGTTCGTCGAGATGATCGATGCACAGTCCGAGGCCGCCGGTGGACCGCGGATGAGCAAGTTCGAGGTCGTCACCGCCATGGCATTCGCGGCCTTCGCCGAGGCACCCGTCGAGGTCGCCGTCATCGAAACCGGGCTGGGCGGCCGCTGGGATGCCACCAACGTGGTCGACGGTGAGATCGCCGTCATCACCCCGATCGGTCTCGACCACGTCGAATTCCTCGGGGACGATCTGTCCACGATCGCGGGGGAGAAGGCCGGCATCATCAAGAAGGCACCGGAACTACTCGTGCCACGGGACACGGTGGCCATCCTCGCCAAGCAGGAACCCGAGGTGTCCGAGGTCCTGCTTCGTGCGGCGGTGCAGGCAGACGCTGCCGTGGCACGGGCCGGATCGGAGTTCACCGTTCTCGGTCGGCAGATAGCCGTGGGCGGACAACAGCTGGAGTTGCAGGGGCTGGGCGGTGTCTACACCGACATCTTCCTGCCGTTGCACGGAGAGCACCAGGCGCACAACGCCTCTCTCGCTCTCGCAGCAGTCGAGGCATTCTTCGGGGCGGGCCCGGACCGTCAACTCGACCAGGACACCGTGCGCGAAGCCTTTGCGACCGTGGTCAATCCCGGTCGTCTCGAGCGAGTACGCAACGCGCCCACGGTGTTTCTCGATGCCGCGCACAACCCGCACGGGGCCGCTGCACTGGCGGCCGCCCTGACCGACGAATTCGACTTCCGCAAACTCGTCGGAGTCGTCAGTGTCATGGCGGACAAGGATGTCGGCGCGATCCTCGAAGCATTGGAACCGGTGTTCGACGACATCGTCGTCACCCACAACGGGTCCGGTCGAGCGATGGATGTCGACGCGTTGGCCGACATAGCCGTGGCCAAGTTCGGCGACGAGCGGGTCGTGGTGGCGTCGACGCTGCCCGATGCGCTCGAAACGGCGATCGGGTTGGCCGAAGAAGTGGCCGAGCCCGGCGAAGCCGTGTCCGGTGCCGGGGTCGTCGTCACCGGCTCGGTGGTGACCGTGGGTGCAGCGCGCACGTTGTTCGGAAAGGATCCCGCGTGAGCGAAGCAGAGTTTCGACCACCGACAAACGACCCGTGGAAGGGATTTCGCGGTGTGTCGGCGGGCACACTGGTACTGGAAGCGATCGTGACTCTGCTCGCTCTTCCGGTCGTGGCGACTCTCGGCGGCGGCGCAACGTGGTTCTCGACCACCTATATCGTGGCGCTCGCCGTGGTGATGATTCTGGCCGCGGGGAAACAGGGCGAACCCTGGGCGATGAAGCTCAACCTCGCGTTGCAGTTCTTCGTGATGGCCGGGGCCGTGTTCCATCTGTCCATCGGTGCCGTGGGTCTGATCTTCCTTGCCGTGTGGCTGTATCTGCTCTATCTGCGCCGGGACATCACCGAACGCATTCGACGCGGCATGCTGCCCGGGCAACGCGACTGACACCGGACCGGTCGGTTGGGGCCATGCGCCGCGCGACCGGGTGCCGGTGTCCATTACTGTCGTCGACGTGACCGATCGCACCCTAGTACTGATCAAGCCAGACGGAGTTGCCCGGCGTTACGTAGGAGAGATCCTCGGCCGCGTGGAGAAGAAGGGTCTGAGCATCGTCGCCCTCGAGCTCAAGACCGTCTCTCGCGACGTGGCCTCGGCTCACTACGCGGAGCACGAGAGCAAGCCGTTCTTCCCCGACCTTCTCGAGTTCATCACCTCCGGGCCCGTGGTGGCCGCGGTTCTCGAAGGCCCCCGTGCCATCGAAGCCTTCCGTCAGATCGCCGGCGGCACGGATCCGGTTGCCAAAGCAGTTCCCGGCACCATCCGAGGTGACCTGGCCCTCGACGGTCAGCAGAACCTGGTACACGGATCCGATTCGGTGGAATCCGCAGAGCGCGAGATCGCCCTGTGGTTCCCCGACCTGACCGCCTCCTAGAAGCCCGTCGCAGAGCACTTCCGCAGTCACGCCGCACCCGCTCGAAGTCCGATCGGTGCGGCGTGGCTCGTACGGATCATCGCGTGTGGGATACTCGACGGAGATCGACCCCACAGCACTTGTACGTTCACACGCTCCACCTCTGTTCAGCTCCACCGAAGTTCGCTAGAGAAAAAGTGCTCGTGGGATCGATCGGATGACTGTCGTCGACCCGCTGCCCGTCATCGCAGAGTCGCGAACGAGAGACAGGCTCGTTCGCGTTCATGCTTGATGATCAGGCGCTCGGATCGCCGAGACACCACCATCCAGCCAGGCACTGCACACGCCGTCGTCGGCCACCGAGATTCACGAGGTGGCTCACACGATTTGTGGAGAGCGAGACCGAACAGCTGACGTCCAACCCGACGTGAGTACACAAGGATTGCCCTCGCGTGGCCGCGTCACACCCGATTTCGGATGAACGCGCCCGGGGGCCCGAGGAGACTACGTGGCCGATCAAAGCCCGCCCGAAGATGTACAGAGCACGAACGCAGGAAATCCGGAGGACACCGACGCGGTGTCGTCCGCGAAATCCGACGCGGTTTCCGTGCAACCCGACACCATCGAATTGCCGACCAGGCTGCGTGTGCATGCACTGGCGAAGATTCTGGGTGTGACCAGCAAGCAGTTGCTCGTCACTCTCGGTGAGCTAGGCATCGAAGCCCGCAGCGCGCAGTCGAGTCTGAGCCGAGACGTTGCCGAGTCGGTGCGCGATTCGGTGAACGGGCCGACCGCACCCGCCCCCGATGCCTCCGCAGCGGAGTCGCCGGCACCGGATGCGTCGACAGACCAGCAGCCCGAGCCCGCATCGGTCGAGGTCCCGGCCGAGACGGCTCCCTCGGTAGAGGTCCCCGCTGCCGAGGCAACGCTGTTCACCAGCGCGCCCACGGCCGAGCCCGAGGCGGCCCAACCCACGGCCACGACCTTCGCGACGCCGGTGTTCTTGCAGCCGGCAGCGGCAGAGCCCGCAGCAGAATCGGCGGATGCGCCGTCCGAGGCCCCCGCACGGCGTCGACGTAGCCGCAAGGCCGCACCCAAGGACGAGGCACCGTCCGACAACAACGCTGCGTCCGACAAGGCCACGGACGAGCCCGCCACCGGCGAGTCGCCCGTCGCGGAGAACGTCTCGACGGTCACCTCCGACACCGCCGCGCAGGACACCGCTGTGTCCGGTGCTCCCGTGTCCGAGTCCGGTGCATCGGATGCGTCGTCCGACGAGTCCGGGGCTTCCTCGGCAGCGGACGGCTCGGGAGACGACGACGACCAGTCTCAGCCCCGTCGCCGTCGCCGCGGTCGCCGCGGTCGTGGGCGGGGACGCGGAGAGCAGTCGTCCGACGACAACTCGTCCGACGACAACTCGACCGACGAGGATTCGGACGACACCGACTCCGAGACGGACAGCAGCACGTCTGCCTCTTCGTCAGACGGCGAGTCCACCGGAGTGGACGAGTCCGACGATTCCGATGCCGACGAGACCTCCGGCGACGACCAGCCCTCGAGTTCGGGACGGCGTTCGCGTCGCTCGCGGTCACGCGGCCGCGGGTCCGATCGACAGAACGCCACGACCGACGCCACCACCGACGGGTCGGACAAGCAGGGTGAGGACAGTGACGACGAGTCCGAGTCCGGCGCTCAGGACAACTTCGGCGACTCCGACAACGGTGATTCCGACAACGGCGATTCGGACGGAGACGGCTCGAGCCGTCGTCGTCGGCGTCGCCGCCGTCGTAAGACCGGAGCCGAGGCCGCGGCAGAAGCAGCTGCGTCGTCCGAGGACGACCCGCCCAACACCGTCGTGCACGAACGCGAGCCGCGCAACAAGAGCCGCGCACCGCGCGACGAGGTGCAGGGCATCTCCGGTTCGACTCGGCTCGAGGCCAAGCGGCAGCGTCGCCGTGACGGCCGCGATGCCGGGCGACGTCGTCCGCCGATTCTGACCGAATCGGAATTCCTCGCTCGTCGCGAGTCGGTGGACCGCGTGATGGTCGTTCGCGAGAAGGCCACCCCGGACCATCCGTTGACCACGCAGGTCGCCGTGCTCGAAGACGGCGTTCTGGTGGAGCACTTCGTGACCAGTAGCGCCACCGCCTCGATGGTCGGCAACGTCTATCTCGGCCGCGTGCAGAACGTCCTGCCCAGTATGGAAGCAGCGTTCATCGACATCGGACGTGGTCGTAACGGTGTGCTGTACGCAGGCGAGGTCAATTGGGACGCTGCCGGTCTCGGCGGAAGCGCGCGCAAGATCGAGCAGGCCCTCAAGCCGGGCGATCAGGTTCTGGTGCAGGTCAGCAAGGACCCGGTGGGCCACAAGGGCGCTCGCTTGACGACGCAGCTGTCGTTGGCCGGACGCTTCCTCGTCTACGTTCCCGGTGGCAGTTCCACCGGCATCAGCCGCAAGCTGCCCGACACCGAGCGCAAGCGACTCAAGGAAATTCTGCGCGACATCGTTCCCCCCGAGGCCGGCGTCATCATCAGGACCGCAGCCGAGGGCGTCAGCGAGGAAGAACTCGCGCGTGACGTGACGCGGCTGCAGGCCCAGTGGGCCAGCATCGAAGAGCGGTCCGCGGACGCAGAAACGGGCAAGGGCGTGCAGCCGCAGACGCTGTACGAAGAGCCCGACATGCTGGTGAAGGTCATTCGCGACCTCTTCAACGAGGACTTCTCGAAGCTCGTCATCGAGGGTGACAAGGCGTGGACGACCACGTCGAACTACGTGGAGACCGTGGCTCCGGACATGATGGAGCGCCTGCAGCGCTACGAGGCCAACGGCAGCTCCGTGGACGTGTTCGCAGCTCACCGCATCGACGAACAGCTGGCCAAGGCCCTCGATCGCAAGGTGTGGTTGCCCTCGGGCGGCACGCTGGTGATCGATCGCACCGAGGCGATGACGGTCGTCGACGTCAACACCGGAAAGTTCACCGGCTCCGGCGGCAACCTGGAAGAGACCGTCACCCGCAACAACATCGAGGCGGCCGAGGAAGTCGTTCGGCAGATGCGTCTGCGCGACATCGGCGGCATGATCGTCGTCGACTTCATCGACATGGTGCTGGAATCGAACCGCGATCTGGTGCTACGCCGCCTGACCGAGGCGTTGGGCCGTGATCGGACCCGTCATCAGGTGTCGGAGGTGACCTCGCTCGGTCTGGTGCAGATGACGCGCAAGAAGCTCGGCACGGGGTTGGTCGAGGCCTTCTCCACCACGTGCGAGCACTGCCAGGGTCGCGGAATCATCGTGCATCCGTTCCCGATCGACGCCAAGCCGGACTCCGACGGTGGACGCCCGAGCTCGTCACGTTCGGACTCGAACGGTTCGGGCAACGGCAGCAGGCGTCGACGCGGCAAGGACGCCAAGTCCGATGGAAACGATCGGTCCGACAACACCGAGCGGTCGACGCCGAACGGACAGTCGGGCACGACGGACGGGACCGACCACCCGGTGGTCGACCCGTCGATCAAGCGGGCACACCCCGTGGCCCTGGCGATGGCAGCGCACCACGACGACGTGGTCGCCGATGTCAGCCCCGCAGAGGTCTCGCAGGCACCGTCCGGCACCGCCGGCGACAAGGACGAGTCGGTCACCGTGGTCTCGGCGGAGGACGTGGCTGTCGCGGCAGCGGCGAACGAGGACGCGGACGTCGCGCAAGCAACCGTGGACAGCGCGCAGGCTCACGAGCCGGTGCCGGCTGCAGAATCCGTCGGCGACGGCGGTTCCGCGGATACCGGGGCGACGCAGTCCTCCGACGACACCCCCGCCCAGCCGGAGCCGGTGGTGGCCACCCCACGACGGGGCCGACGGGTGGCTCGGAAGGCCGCCGCGCCGACCAGTGCTGCGCCGGATGCCGGTTTGCTGATGGTGGTTTCGGCCACGGCAGACGCCGACGATGGTGCCGACGCAGGTTCGGGTAGCGGTGACACGGTGGCCGATTCAGCGCCGCTGACAGCGGCGGCGGAGCAGCCTGTCGAGCAGGTGGACGTGCCGACCGCACGTCCGCGCAGGAGACGGGCAGCGGCACGTCCGGCAGGCCCGCCGGTGGACATCGATGTGTAGGGGTCGAGGCGGTTTGACCCTGGCCGTCTCTCTGCCGTAACCTTGATAAGTCGCTCCCGGTGACACTGTCTTGTTGTGCCTAGCGGTCCTGCAAGTGGAAACAGTTCTCGAGTGGTTCGGATGCAGTTCGGTCCGGATCGGCCGAATGGGAGCAAGCAAACACGTTTTACCAGACCAGTCGCGGTGCCATGCGCAACGCGAGCAAGTTCGAAGAAGCAAGGGGTAGCCCTCCGATGGCAACGTACGCGATCGTCAAGACCGGCGGAAAGCAGTACAAGGTCGCTGTTGGTGACCTCGTCAAGGTCGAGAAGATCGAGGGAGCGCCCGGCACTGCTGTCTCGCTTGCTCCGGTCCTCGTCGTAGACGGATCCGACCTGACCACAGATGCAGACAAGCTGGCAAAGATCTCGGTCGCCAGTGAGATCGTCGAGCACACCAAGGGCCCGAAGATCCGCATCCACAAGTTCAAGAACAAGACCGGATACCACAAGCGTCAGGGACACAGGCAGAAGCTGACTGTCCTCAAGGTCACCGGCATCAAGTAACCAGGTCTTACCGGACCCGAGTTCTTTTCAGCTGATTCACCCCGAGGAGGGTATGCAACATGGCACATAAGAAGGGTGCATCAAGCTCCCGTAACGGTCGCGACTCGAACGCACAGCGCCTCGGCGTCAAGCGTTTCGGCGGCCAGACCGTCGGCGCAGGCGAGATCCTGGTCCGCCAGCGCGGCACGCACTTCCACCCCGGCGTCAACGTCGGCCGTGGCGGCGACGACACCTTGTTCGCACTCGCTCCCGGCGCAGTCGAATTCGGTGCCAAGCGCGGACGCAAGACCGTGAACATCGTTCCGGTCACTGTAGAGGCCTAGTCCTTCTGCAGCTCGCGCTCACGATGACCGGCACGGCAGGCAACTGCCCGGGTCGGACGTCCACCGCGCACGTTCACAGCTCCCGATAGGGGCGGACCAGGGTCACGAGACCGGTCCGCCCCTATCGCTTTTTTCACCCCGTTTTTCTTCCAGAAAGGATCGAAGACAGCTATGTCACGATTCATCGACCGCGTGGTGCTGCACGTCAGCGCCGGCAAAGGTGGCAACGGCTGCTCTTCGGTTCACCGCGAGAAGTTCAAGCCTCTCGGCGGCCCGGACGGCGGCAACGGCGGTCAGGGTGGCGGAGTCATCTTCGTCGTCGACAGCAACGTCCACACATTGCTCGACTTCCACTTCTCCAGTCATGCGAAGGCCGGCAACGGAACTCAGGGCATGGGCGGAAACCGCGAAGGGGCCAACGGAGAGGACCTGATTCTCAAGGTCCCCGACGGCACCGTCGTGCTCGACAAGAAGGGCAACGTCCTCGCCGACATGATCGGTGAGGGAACGCGTTTCGACGCCGCTCCCGGCGGGCGCGGCGGGCTCGGCAACGCAGCACTGGCGTCCAAGGCTCGTCGAGCGCCCGGTTTCGCTCTGCTCGGCGAAGAGGGCATCGAACGCGAACTCGTCCTCGAACTCAAGTCCGTCGCCGACGTCGGCCTCGTCGGATTCCCGTCGGCCGGTAAGTCCTCGCTGGTTTCGGTTCTTTCCGCAGCGAAGCCGAAGATCGCCGACTACCCGTTCACCACACTGGTGCCCAACCTCGGTGTCGTCTCCAGTGGAGACACCACGTTCACCGTCGCCGACGTCCCCGGACTGATCCCCGGCGCGAGTCAGGGCCGCGGTCTAGGACTGGACTTTCTGCGTCACCTCGAGCGATGCGCTGTGCTTGCACACGTAGTCGATTGCGCGACACTGGATCCGGGCCGTGACCCGATCTCCGACGTCGACGCTCTCGAAGCGGAGCTGGCGGCCTACAAGCCGGCCCTGTCCGGTGATGCCAGCCTCGGTGATCTCGCCGACCGGCCCCGCATCGTCGTACTGAACAAGGCAGACATTCCCGAGGGTGCCGAGCTCGCCGAAATGGTCACCGCGGAATTCGAGTCTCGCGGCTGGCCGGTGTTCACCATCTCCGCAGTGACGCGCGCCGGTCTCAAGCCTCTGACGTTCGCGTTGGCGAAGCTCGTCGAGGATTACCGCACAGCTCACCCGGCACCGGAGCCGCGGCGTCAGGTGCTGCGTCCCGTCGCACGAAACGACGACAGCTTCAAGGTCGTCAAGGATCCGGACATCCCGGACGGCTTCATCGTGCGCGGTACCCGTCCGGAACGGTGGGTGCGCCAGACGCAGTTCACCAATGACGAGGCCGTCGGCTACCTCGCGGACCGCCTCGCTCGGCTCGGCGTCGAGGATGCACTGATCAAGGCGGGCGCTCAGCCGGGCGCGTCGGTCACCATCGGCGACGTGTCCTTCGATTGGGAACCGCAGACCCCGGCCGGTGTCGAGATCACGATGACCGGTCGCGGCACCGATGCTCGACTCGATCAGGTCGAGCGCATCGGTGCCTCCGAGCGCAAGCACGCCCGTCAGGTTCGCCGCGGGCTCGATACCGAACAGGAGTAGACGAGGTGTCGGTGCGTGAATCCGATTCGCCCGCAGAGGCTCTCACCGATACCCGTCGTACGATCGCCGACGCCAAGCGCATCGTGGTCAAGATCGGATCCTCGGCGCTCACCAGCCTCGATGCCGGTCTCGATCTGGCTCGACTGGACCTGTTGGCCGACGCCATCGAGTCGCGGATGCGTAGCGGCACCGACGTGGTCGTCGTCTCGTCGGGCGCGATCGGTGCAGGCATGGCACCACTCGGCCTCACCAGACGCCCACGTGACCTCGCAACGAAGCAGGCTGCGGCGAGCGTAGGGCAGCTTGCTCTGGTCAACGCCTGGAGTTCGTCGTTCCACCGGTACGGCCGCACGGTCGGGCAGGTGTTGCTGACCGCCGAGGACATCGCGCGGCGAACCAATCACCGTAATGCCCAGCGCACCTTGGATCGGCTACGGTCGCTCGGCGCAGTAGCGATCGTCAACGAGAACGACACCGTGGCCACCGCCGAGATTCGGTTCGGTGACAACGATCGGTTGGCGGCACTCGTGGCACACCTCGTCGGTGCCGACGCGCTGTTCCTGCTCTCGGATGTGGACGGGCTCTACGACGGTGACCCGCGTAAGGGTTCGGCCACGTTGATCCCCGAGGTGACCAGCCCGGAGGATCTGGACGGCGTCGTCGCCGGGTCCGGGGGAGCGCTCGGTACCGGCGGTATGGCCTCCAAACTCTCTGCTGCGCGCCTGGCGGCCGACGCCGGGGTTCCGGTGCTGCTGGCCGCGGCATCCGATGCTGCTCACGCTCTGACGACGTCCGCAGTGGGCACCGCCTTCGCGGCGCGCCCGACGCGGTTGTCGGCACGAAAGTTCTGGGTGCGGCATGCGGCCGACGCGGCAGGTGAGCTACACCTCGATGCCGGCGCCGTGCGAGCAGTCGTCGAGCGGCGCAGGTCGTTGTTGTCTGCGGGGATCACGGCCGTGTCCGGTTCTTTTCACGGCGGAGACGTCGTCTCTCTCGTCGATACCGACGGTGTACTGGTGGCCCGTGGGGTCGTCGCCTACGACTCCGGGGAGTTGTCCGGAATGCTCGGGCGGTCCACGGGGGAGTTGGCCGCGGAGCTACAGCGTCCGGTGGTTCACGCGGACGATCTCGTCCGCGCCTGATCGGACGCGTCGGCCAGCGCTGTCGCTGTTTCCGAACAGCCGGTATGCAGTGTGAGAGAGGCGAATTCGTCGCCACGGGTAGAACCCCGATTGACGATGACAACGGGCGTGCCGGTCTTGAACGCGTGTCTGACGAATCGCAGGCCCGACATCACGGTCAGCGAGGACCCCAGCACCAGCAGCGCGTCGCTGCGATCGACGAGGTCGAAGGCCTCGGCGACGCGCGGTTTGGGGACACTCTCGCCGAAATAGACGATGTCGGGTTTGAGTATGCCGGAACAGGATTCGCAATCGACCATCCGAAAATGCGCGGTGGACGAGATGATCGCGTCGGCGTCGGGTGCGATCTCGACGCCCTCGGCCGGAGCAACGGATTCGACGAAGCCGGGGTTGGCTCGATCCAAGCGTCTGGCCAACTCGAACCTCGACACCAACCGCTCGCAGTTCAGGCAGCGCACGCGGGCGTAGACACCGTGGAGATCGATGACGTTGCGGCTGCCGGCCTTGGTGTGCAGCATATCGACGTTCTGGGTGATGATGCCGGTGACGACTCCTGCGCGTTCGAGACGGGTCAGGGCTCGGTGGCCGTCGTTGGGCACTGCCGCGTCCATGTGTCGCCAACCCACGTGATTACGCGCCCAGTAGTGCCTTCTGAACTCGGCATCACCGATGAACTGCTGAAAAGTCATCGGATTGCGCGGTGGTGACTTCGGACCCCGATAGTCCGGAATTCCGGAGTCGGTCGACATGCCGGCACCGGTGAGCACTGCAACAGTTCTTCCGTCCAGCATCGAGAGCAATTGCCGATACGTTTCCGCGGGCGCGGTCGGAGCTTTCACCTCGTCCAGGATAGCGAAGAGTCGTGTCACGCATCGACCGACAACGACGACACCGGGCCCGCACCGACGATGCGTCGGTGCGGGCCCGGTGTTGTGACGAAATGCGTTACGCAGGTACCTCGACGAGGGGGTACACGCCGTTTTCGTCGTGCGTCTCGTTGCCGACGACCGGCGGGTTGAACACACACAGCATGCGCATTGTCGTGCGCGGCTCCACGGTGTGACGCTCGTGCCCGTTGAGCAGGTACATCGACCCCGGTCCGAGCTCGTACGTCTGTCCGGTCTCGCGATCGGTCAGCGTTCCTTCACCCTCGATGAGCCACACCGCTTCGACGTGGTTCGCGTAGTGGAAGTTGTTCACCGTTCCGGGCTGGATGGTGGTCTCGTGGAACGAGAAGCCGACCTTGTCACCGCCCAGAATGATTCTCTTGCTGCGCCAGTTGCCGTCCTCGCTCGAGATGTCGCGGTCGGTTCCGGTGATTTCTTCGGTGGTGCGAACGATCATGCGATGTCTCCTTCGATGTTGGTGTGTGCTGGACGCTGCTAGGACAGAACTTTCGCCACTGCACTTTCGATGATGTCCAGGCCGCGGTCGAGCTCGTCGATCGTCGTGGTCAACGGGGGAAGAAGCTTGACGACCTCGTCCTTGGGGCCCGCGGTCTCGACGAGCAGACGCTCGTCGTAGCACAGCTGAGACACCTTGCCGGCCAACTCCGCGTCGTCGAACACCAGAGCCTGGACCATGCCGCGACCGCGAGTCGAGATGCCGTCGAACTTGGCGCACAACTTCATGAACCGATCCTGGATGTGCTCGCCCTTGGCGAGGGTTTCCTTCTCGAACTTGTCGTCGGACCAGTAGTGGTCGATGGCTGCCTTTGCCGTGACGAACGACGGGTTGAAGCCGCGGAAGGTGCCGTTGTGCTCACCCGGTGCCCAGACGTCCAGCTCGGGCTTGAACAGTGTCAGCGCCAGCGGCATGCCGTAGCCGCCGATGGACTTCGACAGGGTGACGATGTCCGGGGTGATGCCGGCTTCCTCGAACGAGAAGAACTGGCCGGTGCGGCCGCAGCCCATCTGCACGTCGTCGACGATCAGCAGAATTTCGCGTCGCGAGCACAGTTCGGCCAACGCGCGCAACCACTCCGGTCGTGCGACGTTGATCCCGCCCTCGCCCTGAATGGTCTCTACGATCACCGCGGCCGGTCGGTTGAATCCACTGCCCGAGTCGTCGAGAACGCGCTCGAACCACTGGAAGTCCTCGGTGACGCCGCCGAAGTAGTTGTCGTACGGCATCGGAGTTGTGTGCACCAATGGAATTCCGGCGCCAGCTCGCTTCATCGAGTTGCCGGTGACCGACAACGCGCCGAGTGTCATGCCGTGGAATGCGTTGGTGAAGTTGATGATTGCCTCGCGCCCGGTGACCTTGCGAGCGAGCTTGAGCGCTGCCTCGACGGTGTTGGTGCCCGTCGGACCGGGGAACTGAACCTTGTAGTCCAAGCCGCGGGGGTCGAGGATGTTCTTCTTGAACGACTCGAGGAACTCACGCTTGGCGACGGTGGACATGTCGAGTCCGTGCGTGATGCCATCGCTGGTGATGTAGTCCACCAACGCGCTCTTGATCATGTCGTTGTTGTGGCCGTAATTGAGTGCGCCTGCGCCACCGAAGAAATCGAGGTAGTCGTTGCCGTTCTCGTCGGTGATGACCGAGTTCTTCGCTGTGGTGAACACGGCGGGCCACTGGCGACTGTAGCTACGCACGCCGGACTCGACGGTCTCGAATACGTCGGGCTTCTCTGTTGTCACTGTGTTCTTTTCGGTCATGTTCTGCTTGTTCCTTTCGTAATTCCGCGATGCGTCCGGGCCTACGGTGTAGAGCTCTTCTGCTTCGTGGCTATCAGGGAAATCGTTGGGCGCGAACAAATCCGACTTGACGATGTCGGTACCTCGCTTGCGTGCGAGGCTGGTGAAGGTTGCGATGGACGCTTCGTTGTCCGGGCTGATCGTGGTTTCGAGGTGCGTGATGCCCTGTGGCTCGAGGCGGTCGAGCAGCTCCATGAGCATGCGACCGGCAAGTCCCTTGCCGCGCTGGTCCGCATCCACGGCGACCTGCCACACGAACAGCGTTCGAGGGGCGTCCTGGCGGATGTATCCGGTGACGAAACCGACTGCGCGGCCGTCGATATCGGATACGACGGTGGTGGCCGCAAAATCTCGGCACCACAACACGTACGAGTAACTGGAGTTCAGGTCCAGAACTCGTGAATCTCTTGCGATCTCCCAGAGCCGGACTCCGTCGGAGATCTGTGGCTTACGAAACTTCACTGCGTCCGGCGCAGTGAGCGGGGTACCTCTCAGCAATGCAGGCTTCATAGGAAATACGACCGTAACAAGGAGGCGGGAGCATATCGAGTGCGTCGGAGAATCGACGCCCGAATCGGACATGCTTTGCCTGGTTAACCGCCGATTGTGATGGTGCTCACATATTTCGGGATCGGCTGGCGGTACCCAGCTGGCGCGTTTTCAAACCCGCACGTTGTGCCGGAGCCCTACTTGGGCGTTGCCAATGCGAAGGGGAGGATCGCATCCGCTCCCGCAGCCTGCAGTGCAGCGGTCGCACACGTGAACGTCCAACCGGTGTCGGTGAGCAGATCGACGAGCAGAATCGGCCCGTCTACGGACGATACGTCCGGAACGTCCCACGAGTCCACCAGGCCGGCAACTCGGAAGGCCGAATTCGCGGCCGATACTGGAGGATGTCCCGGTCTGACCTGCATCACTCCCAGGTTCTCCAGCTTCCCGACGGTTGCCAGGCGCTCCGCTACCGAGCGCACCAGCAGCGGGTGGGTGGGGGAGTCGAGGGCCAGCACGGCGGTCGGACGGTCGGCCCAGTCCCAGTTGGCCAGCACTGAGATGCAGGCCTTCTCCAGCGCGTCGGTGACGGGAGCGTCGGGTGCATCCAGCAGGGCTCGCAAGCGTCCACCCCACCCGAGGTCGGTGAGGCGGCCGAGAACGCGACCCGGTCGGTGCGGGGTGCCGATCTTGCCCGAGAGCGATACACCGAGCTTTTTCATCCCACTGGGCCACTGCTTTCTGGGCTGGAGATCGAGTCCGGGGCGATCGAGCCGGGCCCTCGCAGAGTCGACCGACGTGGCATCGACCGCGGACGAGAGATGCTCGCCCGTGCAGTTGTCGCATCGGCCGCAACGGTCGGACTCGGTGCCGGGTGCGCCGAGATCGGGGTCGTCGAGCTGCCGACGAAGAAATTCCATCCGGCACCCATCGGTGCTCTGGTAGTCGAGCATCGCCTGCTGCTCACGGTCCCTGGCTTGCTCGAGGCGTTCGTAGCGGCTCGCGTCATACGTCCACGACTCACCGGTGGCCATCCAACCGCCACGGACGCGTCTGACGGCCCCGTCGACGTCCAGGACCTTGAGCACCATCTCGAGCCTGCTGCGATTGAGCTCGACCAGTGGCTCGAGAGCTTGGGTCGACTGAGCCTTGTCGGTATCGAGTGCCTCGATGACCTGTCGCACGAGATGTTCCCGCGGGAATGCGACGGAGGCGAAATAGCTCCAGATCTGCCGGTCCTCGTGGCCGGGGAGTAGTACGACGTCGGCGCGTTCGGTGGCGCGGCCGGCGCGACCGACCTGCTGGTAGTAGGAGATCGGCGAGGACGGTGCCCCCATGTGCACGACGAAGCCGAGGTCGGGTTTGTCGAACCCCATGCCGAGTGCGGAGGTCGCGACGAGCGCCTTGACCCGGTTTGCGAGTAGGTCGGCTTCGAGTGATTCGCGTTCGGTGGGGTCGGTCTGACCGGTGTACGACGCCACGACGTGGCCCTGGTCGGTGAGCAGCGCGGCGAGATCCTTGGCGGCCGAGACCGTCAGCGTGTAGATGATTCCGGAGCCCGGCAGGGTCTTCAGGTGATCGCCGAGCCACGCTGCGCGCTCGGTGGCGTTCTCGATCCGCACCACCGACATCCGTAGTGAGTCTCGTGCGAGTCCGCCGCGTAGGACCAGGGTGTCTCCGCCGCCGACCCCGAGTTGGGCGGCGACGTCGTCGACCACCCGGTCGTTCGCGGTCGCGGTGGTGGCCAGCACGGGTATGCCGTCGCGCAGTTCGGCGATGAGGGTTCGGATCCGCCGGTAGTCGGGCCGGAAATCATGTCCCCAAT
This sequence comes from Rhodococcus sp. 3258, assembly GCF_031456475.1. Classification (NCBI taxonomy): domain Bacteria; kingdom Bacillati; phylum Actinomycetota; class Actinomycetes; order Mycobacteriales; family Nocardiaceae; genus Rhodococcus; species Rhodococcus sp. 3258. The sequence continues at coordinate 358,226 of NZ_JAVDUT010000003.1, read as the reverse complement.
CGGAGACACAGTGGGCCTCGTCGACCACGACCAGGCCGGCGTCACCGGCCAACGACGGCAGCACCTGGTCGCGGAAGTCGGGATTGTTCAGGCGCTCCGGGCTGACCAACAGCACGTCGAGCTCACCCGAGTTCACCTGTTGATGGATCTCGTCCCACTCGGTCATGTTGCCCGAGTTGATGGTCGCCGCCCGCACCCCGGCGCGCTGCGCAGAGGCGACCTGGTTTCGCATCAACGCCAGCAGCGGCGACACGATGACCGTCGGTCCCAGACCCTGGGCGCGCAGTAGTTTCGCGGCGATGAAGTAGACAGCCGACTTACCCCAACCGGTCCGCTGGACCACCAACGCCCGCCGACGGTGCACGACCAGCGCCTCTATTGCCGTCCACTGGTCCTCGCGCAACACCGCATCGGGGCCGGCAAGCTCACGCAGCAGCCTTTCGGCGTCTTCGCGCAAGTTGCCTACGGTCGCGTGCGTCGCTGTCGTCATACTGTTCATCGTGCAGCATCGGTACGACAGAGAGCAGAGCCGGCGGTGAGCGACCCGGCATCGCATCGCAACCTCGCGGCCTTGGCAACGGTATTCGTCGGCGGCGCGGCAGGCACTGCTGCTCGCTATGCGATCGAGGAACGTCTCCCGCACACGACGTCGCAGTGGCCTCTCGCCACCTTCGGAATCAACGTCGTCGGTGCGTTCGTGCTGGGGTTGCTGCTCGAGTCGCTGCTGCGCAGTGGTCCCGATACGGGTGGACGGCGTCGGCTCCGGTTGCTCGGCGGTTCGGGGTTCTGTGGCGCGTTCACCACGTACAGCACCTTCGCCCTCGAAACGGTCGAGGGTGTCCGGGGCGGATTCACCGGACTGGCGTCGGCATATGCCGTCGTCAGTGTGGTGTTGGGAGTTGTGGCGGCCGGAGCCGGAATCATGTTCGCCAACAGAGTTATCCGATGATCGCGGCCCTGGTGATCCTGGCCGGCGCGCTCGGGTCGGTCGCGCGATTCGTCGTCGATGCGGAGGTGAAGTCACGGCTGAGCTCGCGCACGAGCTTCCCGTGGGCAACCGTCGGTATCAACATCTCGGGCTCGTTCCTGCTCGGGTTGCTGGCCGGCTGGGTGATGCTGCGCGCCGGCTCCACCGATGCGCAGGCAGTTCTCGGAACCGGGTTCTGTGGGGGCTACACCACCTTCAGTACCTCGACCGTGGACACCGTGCGGTTACTGCAGCAGGGCCGTCGGGTCGACGCCGCCGTCAACGCGATCGGCACACTGGTGGCGTCCGTACTCGCGTGCGGTGGCGGTCTGGCGCTCGCCTCGGCTCTGTAGTCGAGGCGGGCACCACACTTCAAGCTTGGCTGACGCGCACCATGTTTCCGGCCGGGTCACGGAACGCGGCATCGCGGGCACCCCAGGGCTGACTCGTCGGCTCCTGCAGTATCTCGCCCGTACCCGCCGCGCGGATCCGCTCGAACGCGGCGTCGAGGTCGTCGGCGCGGAACAGTAGTCCCGGCAACTCGCCCTTGGCCAGCAGCGCGGCGAGCTGATCGCCCAGTTCCCGAGAACGGCCCGCGTGCGGCTGCGACAACACGACCTCGATCTCGGGTTGTTCGCTGGTGGACAGCGTGATCCAGCGGTAGCCGTCGTTGGCCACCTCGCTCTTGACCTCGAGTCCGAGAGCGTCCCGGTAGAACGCTACCGAGGCATCGGGGTCGTCGGTGTAGACGTGAACGTGGCTCAGTGAAAGTGTCATGGATGAAGGCTAGGACGCCCCGGCCGCAGATGCTTCTTCGATTCTGCTCGGCTCGGTCACCGCCGCCGTCGGGGATGTGGGCCCTCGCATCGGGCGTCCGAGAACCATCGCGGTGCAGCTGGGTACGGCGTGGCTGCCACGATGATCGCGGGCGCGGTAGGCGCTCGGTGTCTCGCCCACGATCTCGGTGAATCTCGAGCTGAACGACCCGAGACTGGTACAGCCGACGGCGAAGCACGCCTCGGTGACCGTGACGTCTCCGCGTCGCAGCAGCGCTTTGGCGCGCTCGATCCGTCGTGTCATCAGATGCGCGTACGGCGTCTCGCCGTAGGCCTCCCGAAACCGGCGACTGAAATGTGCAGTGGACATCAGCGCGGTTCTGGCGAGTGACGAGACGTCGAGCGGTTTCGCGAAATCGCGATCCATTCGATCGCGTGCGCGGCGCAGCAGGCGGAGCTCGGTCGGGTCGTACGCACTCATCGCGCGTCCGCACCGCGGAGGGATTCGATCTGGGCCCTCGTTCCCGAGGACGCGCTCGCGCCGGCTCCCGTCGCAGCGAAAGCACCTGCGGCGACGGCCCATTGGATGGCAGCGCGGGGTCCGCTCGACCAGGATGCCGCGAGTGCTCCGGCGAATGCGTCACCCGCTCCGGTGGTGTCGACCGCCTCGACCTTCGGCGCGGGTACCTCGAACGATTCCGAGCCGCGATATCTCGCGCCTCGTGCGCCCAGCGTGGTGACCACATGTTCTATGTTCTTCACTCGACTCCCGATGCGCGCTTCCTCGGCCTCGTTGACCACCAGGACGTCGGTGGCCGCAACGAGAGCGTCGGGCAGATCCTGGACGGGGGACGGGTTGAGCATCGTCACGACGGCGCGGGAGTGTGCGTACTCGAACGCGGCGAGTACGGTCTCGAGGGGAATCTCCAACTGACACAGCAGGATATCGGCCTCGTCGATGATTGCCAGGTCGTCGTCGGTGAGCTCGTGTACACCGCCGTTGGCTCCGGCCACGACCACGATGCTGTTCTCGGCTCGGTCGTCGACGGTGATGGCGGCGATACCGGACGCTCCTGCTGCGGTTCGCAGAGCATGGTCGTCGACGCCTGCGCTGGTGAGGGTGTGCCGCAGTGTCGGCCCGAATTCGTCGTCCCCGACCGCCCCGACGAAGCTCACGCGAGCTCCCGACTTCGACGCCGCGATCGCCTGGTTGGCACCTTTGCCGCCGGGTGCGGTGTCGAACGAGGTCCCCAACACGGTTTCGCCCGGTTCGGGCAGGGCGGGGGTCCGAGTGATCAGGTCCATGTTGATGCTGCCCAGTACGACGATGCGCGGGCTGCTCGAGCGGGGGTTCGATGCGGACACGACCGAACCCTATCGCTCTCGGCTCGACAGAACGGGTCGATCCCGCCCGGAATTCACAATTGCAGATTGTTGACAATCCGGAATCGGTGGGTGACGATGGCGTCCATGACAGCGTCGACTCGCACCCACCTCAGCCCCGCACTCAAGCAGGCGACCCCGATCGTCGTCGACCACGGAAAGGGCAGCTGGATCATCGGGACCGACGGGCGCAAGTACCTCGACTTCACCACCGGCATCGGCGTCACCAGCACCGGTCACTGCCATCCCCGCGTGGTCGAGGCAGCTCGCGAACAGGTGGGCAAGATCATCCACGCCCAGTACACGACCGTCATGCATCAGCCTCTGCTCGCGCTGACCGACAAGCTCGGAGAAGTGTTGCCTGCCGGGTTGGACAGTGTGTTCTACGCGAACTCGGGATCCGAGGCAGTCGAGGCGTCGATCCGATTGGCGCGCATGGCAACCGGTCGACCGAACATCGTTGCATTCCACGGCGGCTTCCACGGGCGAACGGTTGCGGCTGCATCGCTCACCACGGCGGGAACCAAGTTCCGATCGGGATTCTCGCCGATCATGGGTGGGGTGCACATCGCACCGTTTCCGTATGCATTTCGGTACGGATGGGACATCGACACCGCAGTCGCCTTCGCGCTGAAGGAACTCGACTACCTGTTGATGACGATGTCCAGCCCCGCCGACACGGCTGCGTTCATCATCGAGCCGGTGCTGGGCGACGGCGGGTACCTGCCCGCGCCCCCTGCATTCCTCGAGGGCTTGCGCGAACGCGCCGACACCCACGGCATCGTCCTGATCGTCGACGAGGTGCAGGCCGGAGTCGGACGCACCGGAACGTTCTGGGGCCATCAGCACTCGTCGATCACTCCCGACATCCTCATTACCGCAAAAGGACTCGCCAGCGGGTTCCCGATCTCGGCGATCGCCGCATCGGCAGAGCTGATGGGCAAGGCATGGCCGGGGTCGCAAGGCGGAACCTACGGCGGCAACGCCGTCGCTGCTGCGGCGGGGGTCGCTACCCTCGACGTCGTGCGCGAGGAAGGGCTGGTCGACAACGCGGCAGCGCAGGGCCGAGTTCTCCTCGACGGCCTTCTCGCGCTGAAGGAACAGCACCCGGCCATCGGTGATGCTCGGGGACTCGGATTGATGCAGGCGCTCGAATTCGTCGACAGCTCGGGCAATCCCGACGCCGCCGCTGCTCTGCGGGTGCAACAGGGTGCCATCGACGAAGGGCTGCTGTTGCTCACCTGCGGTGCGCTCGGCAACGTGGTTCGTATCATTCCAGCACTGATCGTGAGCGACGACGAGATGACGTTCGGACTCGACGCGTTGTCGCGGACATTGAAGAACGTGCTGTGACAGCAGCCCCTGTTCGTTCCGAGGTGCCCGCACTCGTACAGCGAGTGCGAAGACTGGGCATCGATGTCGACGATTCGTCCCGACGATTGGCCGAATACTCCTACGACGCGTCGAACTACCGAGTCCCGCCGGCCGCTGTCGTCTTTCCGCGCAGCGCCGACGAAGTGGCTACGGTCGTGTCGCTGTGTGCCGCCGCCGACGTTGTCGTCATCGGGCGTGGCGGCGGTACCTCCATGGCGGGCAACGCAATCGGCCGTGGGATCGTCCTCGACTTCTCGCGCCACATGAACCGAGTGCTCTCGGTCGACACCGAGTCCAGGACTGCCGTCGTCGAGCCCGGAATCGTCATCTCGGAGTTGCAACGTCAGCTGGTGACGCGGACCGACGGTGCCTTCACCTTTGCGCCCGATCCGTCCAGCAAGACCCGCGCGACGGTGGGCGGAGCCGTCGGCAACGACGCGTGCGGTAACCACTCCGTGCGGTACGGACGCACCGCCGACCACACGGTGGCCATGGACGTGGTGACCGCCGACGGATACCTGCTGCGAGTCACCCGCAGTGGTGTGCAGGCGCTGAGAACCCAGGACTCGGCGGCTGCCGCTGCAGCCGAACGTATCTCGAACGAGCTGCGCTCGCTGGTGTCCGACAACCTGGCCCTCCTGCGGGTCGAGTTGGGTCGCATCCCGCGTCAGGTATCGGGATTCCACCTCTCGCATCTGTTGCCGGAGAACGGTTTCGACGTTGCCCGAGCACTCGTCGGAAGCGAAGGTGCCTGCGCGGTGATCGTGTCGGTGACCGTCGCCGTCGTGCCCGTACCCCCAGCCGCACTGCTGCTGTGTCTCGGATACGACGACGTGGTGGCCGCCGCGGCGGACGTGACGACCATTCTCGAGTTCTCACCCGCGGCCGTCGAAGGAATCGACGACAACATCGCCGGCACGATGGAGTATCGCCGCGGACCGGACTCGGTACGGGGGCTCCCTGCAGGAAATGCCTGGTTGTACGTCGACCTCGACGGGGCCGATGCGACAGAAGTGCAGGACAAGGCATCTCGGTTGCTCGAGGCGCTCGGTCGGCTCGGGCGCGTCAAAGAGGGTCGTATCGTGACCGATGCGGCCGATCGCGCAGCGTTGTGGCGGGTGCGCGAGGACGGTGCCGGTTTGGCGACGCGCCTGGCGAGTGGAGTCGAGTCCTGGGGCGGTTGGGAAGACGCCGCCGTGGCACCGGAAAATCTGTCGGCGTATCTCGCGGACCTGAATTCGCTACTGGCCGAACACGACTTGACCGGAGTGATGTACGGCCACTTCGGTGCCGGCTGCATGCACGTAAGGATCACCTTCGACCAACGCACCGACGCCGGACGACGAGTGATGTACGACTTCCTGCGCGCTGCCGCACGCGTCGTCGTCAAGCACGGCGGCAGTCTTTCGGGCGAGCACGGTGACGGCCGCGCGCGCTCGGAGTTGTTGCCGGTCATGTATTCCCCTCGCATGCTCGACGCCTTCTCCCGGTTCAAGCGCATCTGGGACCCCGCGGGAATCCTGAACCCCGGATCCATCACCGACCCCGAACCCCTGATGGACAACCTGATGCTTCAAGGCATCCCGGCCCGGGAGTGGAAGACCAGCTTCGATCTCCACCAAATAGGGTCGCGACCCGATCTGGACCCGTTCGTCCATGCGACCCAATCCTGTGTGGGCGTGGGTAAATGTAGAACGGCAACCGGTGGCGTCATGTGCCCGAGCTACCGTGCGACGGGTGACGAGAAGGATTCGACGCGGGGCCGGGCGCGGGTGCTGCAGGAGATGGTGCGCAGTTCTCCGACGGTGGCCGACGGATGGGCATCGAAGGACGTTGCGGAGTCGCTCGATCTCTGCCTGTCGTGCAAGGCCTGCTCCTCGGACTGTCCCGTCGGCGTCGACATGGCCACGTACAAATCGGAGTTCCTCGACCATCACTACGCGAGGCGGCTGCGGCCGCTGTCGCACTACTCGCTCGGGTGGTTGCCTCGATCGCTCGCGGTGACGAAGCGAACGGCACCGCTGCTCAATCGTCTGCTGACACCCCGGGTGTCGGCAGTGGCGGCACGTCTGGGTGGGCTGACCACCGAACGCGCATTGCCTCGGTTCGCGTCGTCGAAGGAACTGGCCGATGCCGTCCGAGTCGGCGGTGGCCGCGACGCCGATGTGGTGCTCGTCGTCGACACGTTCACACAAGGTTTTCGCCCCGAGGTCGCGGGTGCGGCACAACGCGTTCTCGAAGACTCCGGACGCACCACCGAATGCCGAACGGATGTGTGTTGCGGTTTGACGTGGATTTCGACGGGTCAGCTGAAGTCCGCTCGCAAGCAGCTGACGAAAGCCGTTGCGGCGCTGGACGACGGTACCGACAGGCCGATCGTCGTGACCGAACCGAGCTGTGCGGCCGCGTTCCGTAAGGACATGCCCGAACTGGTCCCCACGGACGCGGCGAGGAGGGTCGCGGCACGCGTCCAGAGCTTCGCGGGAGCGGTGATCGATCAGGCAAGCGCGGGCTGGCAGCCCTCGGGCGACATGCCGGCTGCGGTCACGGTGCAGACTCACTGCCACGAGTACGCCGTCTTCGGCGATGCAACGCAGCGCCGAGCCCTCGCCGCCGTGGGCATCGAGTCGGTACGTGAGGCCACCGGATGTTGCGGTGTAGCAGGTAATTTCGGTTTCGAGAGTCGGCATTACGAGCTCAGCATGGATGTCGCCGAGCAGGCTCTCGCGCCCGCGTTGCGGGCCACCGAACCCGACACTCCTGTTCTGACCGACGGATTCAGCTGTCACATGCAGGTGCGCCAACTGACCGGTGACTCGGGCGACGATGCATCCGTACACCTGGCACAGATACTCGATCCACGTTCGACGAAAGGACCGCGGCCATGACCGCCAGCTCGACCACCAGCCTCACGCGTCCGCGCATCACCTCTCCCACAGACTGTTTCATCGGTGGTGAGTGGGTGCCGTCGGTATCGGACGCCCGATTCGATGTCGTGGACCCGGCCACGGGCGAGGTCATCGCCACGGTTGCGGACGGCGGTATCGCGGACGCAGAGAAAGCGCTCGCTGCAGCCGTCGACTCCGCGGCGGAGTGGGCGGCCACCGCACCGCGAGTGCGAAGCGACATACTGCGGACGGCATACGAGATGATCATGGCCCGCTCGGAGGAGCTCGCTGCGATCATCACCGCCGAGATGGGTAAACCGCTCGCCGACGCGCGCGGCGAGGTGGCGTACGGAGCCGAGTTCTTTCGCTGGTTCTCCGAGGAAGCGGTACGCATTTCGGGTGATCACACCCTGACCGGAGACGGGAAGAACCGCATCGTGGTCACCCGCGCGCCGGTCGGGCCCTGCATTCTCGTCACGCCGTGGAACTTCCCGCTGGCCATGGGAACTCGCAAGATCGGGCCTGCCCTTGCGGCAGGCTGCACCGTCGTGTTCAAGCCCGCCGAGCAGACGCCGCTGACGGCACTTGCGCTGGTGCAGATTCTCCACGAGGCGGGGGTGCCTGCGGGCGTCGTCAACATCGTGCCGACCACCGATGCGTCGGGTGTCGTGGGGTCGTGGATGAGCAGCGGCGCTGCCCGCAAGATCAGCTTCACAGGATCCACGGCAGTGGGCAAGATTCTGCTCGAACAAGCGGCGGCGACGGTGATGCGGACGTCGATGGAGCTGGGCGGGAATGCACCCTTCGTGGTCATGGACGATGCAGATCTCGACCGCGCCGTCGACGGAGCCATGGTTGCCAAGATGCGCAACATGGGCGAAGCATGTACCGCAGCGAACCGGTTCTTCGTTCACCGCAGTGTGGCACAACGCTTTTCGGATGCTTTGGCCGACCGAATGGGCGCGCTGAGGGTGGGCGCGGGCGCTTCTCACGGGACCGAGGTGGGGCCGCTGATCGACGACGCAGGCCGGGGCAAGGTCCAGGCGCTGGTCGACGATGCTCTCGCGCGCGGTGCCCGCGCCGTCGTCGGTGGTGCGGCCCCGGACGGGCCGGGCTACTTCTACCCTCCGACCGTCCTGACCGATGTCGATACCGAATCGGATCTGATGTCCCAGGAAATATTCGGACCGGTGGCCGCCATCGTTCCCTTCGACACCGAGGACGAGGTCGTCGCGCTGGCCAACGACACCGAATGGGGACTGGTCGGATACGTGTTCACCCAGGACATCGATCGGGCTCTGCGAATGGGGGAGCGCCTAGAGGTGGGCATGGTGGGGCTCAACACCGGGCTGGTGTCGAATCCGGCAGCCCCGTTCGGTGGTGTCAAACAATCGGGACTCGGCCGCGAGGGCGGGAAAGTCGGAATAGACGAGTTTCTGGAGTACAAATACTTCGCGATTCCCCGCAGCTGAGGAAGGTTCTGATCATGCCCGGTTCGAGACGCCTGACACCGATCGACGCACGCAACACGTCGATGGTGATCGCGGATCAGATTCGCGATCGCATCATCGACGGGTCCTACGCGCCCGGAGAACAGATCAACGAGGCGAATGTCGCGGCGGAGCTGGAGATTTCACGTGGCCCCGTGCGAGAGGCGTTGCAGCGTCTGAATCAGGAGGGACTGCTCGTCAGCTACCGCAACCGCGGTGTGTTCGTCGTCGAGCTCAGCAGCGGCGACGTCGCCGAGATCTACCAGTCGCGTGCAGCGATCGAGGTCGGTGCGGCATGGACTCTGGTACATGGAGATCGTGCCCAGCTGATCAAGACCGCAGACGAACTCTCGGCCATCGTGATGCAGATGCAGCCTTTCATCGATCGGGCGGATTGGCGTGGCCTCGCCGAACGCGACCTTGCCTTTCACACTGCCCTGGTAGCGGCCACGAGAAACAGTCGGATGTCTCGTATGTACGCCACGCTGGCGGCCGAGGCACGCATTTGCATGGCAAATCTCGAAACTGCTTACTACCGTCCCGAAGCCCTGGTCGAGGAACATCAGCTGATCGTCGATCTGCTGCTGGGATCGGATTGGGATGCGCTCGAGAAGGGCGTCCACGAACACATGGACACCGCCGTGCACGATCTGACGCGAGCCATGGTCGACGAGCAGGCCGAGCAATCCGTACTCGCCACACCCGGGTAGAGCCTTCGGGCGCAACACAGCTTTAACACGGCAGCCCTTGCTCCCCACCGGCACCTGCGGATAGCCTGATTGTCAACAATCTACTAAAAGACCTCCCGAAGGGGGTGCCCGTGAACGCCTCATCCGACGATGCCTACGTCACCGCAATCGGACCCGCGCAGACTCCAGGACGGGCTGCTCCCGGCCTGGCTCGCTACCCGGACGTACCGAACAGCACGCCCATCACGTTCACCGACGAGGAATACGCCGACCGGCTCGCAGCCGTCCGTCAGCGCATGGCGTCGCAGAACCTGACTGCGCTGATCGTCACCGACCCCGCGAATCTCTACTATCTGCTGGGCTACAACGCACTCTCGTTCTATACCCCGCAGATGCTGTACGTGCCGCTGGACGGCGAGCTGTACTTCTTCGCTCGCGAGATGGATGCCAACGGTGCGTTCCGTACGTCGTGGTTGCCGCAGGACCACACCTTCGGATACCCGGAGACGTTCGTTCAGCGCAGAGACACCCACCCGTTCGTCTGGGTAGCCGCCAAGCTACGAGAGTTGGGGTTGGTCAACAACTTCGAGCACGGTCAAGTGGGACTGGAGATGGACTCGTACTACTTCAGCCCCAAAGCCTTCGAAGCGCTGGTCAAATCGCTACCCGAGTACCGATTCACCGACTCGTACGAGTTGGTCAATTGGATCCGCGTGGTCAAGTCGCCGGCCGAGATCGCGTTGATGCGCGGTGCGGCGACGGTGTGCGAGGCCGCGATGTCTGTTGCGCACCAAGCAATTTCGGTAGGGGAACGGCAGTGCGATGCCGCTGCCGCCATCATGAACGCACAGGTACGCGGCACTGCCGACTTCGGCGGCGATCACCCTGCCATCGTGCCGATGCTGCCGACCGGGGCAGGAGCGGACACTCCGCACCTGACGTGGTCGGATCAACGGTTCGTACGCGGCGAGACCACCGTCGTCGAACTGGCCGGCGTGTTCCGGCGGTACCACGTTCCGATGGCTCGGACGATCGTGCTCGGCAAGCCGAGTCCGCGTCTGAAATACCTCGCGGAATCCACCGGTGAAGCGCTGAACGAGGTACTGGCAACGGTCCGCCCCGGGGCCACCGCAACCGAGCTGGCTCAGGTATGGAACGCCAGCCTGGCCAAGCACGGCCTCCACAAGCCGTCGCGCATCGGCTACTCGATCGGCGTCGCGTACGCCCCCGACTGGGGCGAGCGCACGGTGAGCCTCCGCACCGACGACGAGACCGTCCTGGCCGAGAACATGACCTTTCACATCATCGGCGGCATGTGGATGGACGACTACGGATACGAGGTGTCCGAAGCAGTCCGAGTCACCGACATCGGCGTCGAAACCTTCACCGCATACCCCCGAGAACTACTGACGAAGGAGTGAGACATGACCACCTCCACCGCAGGCTCCACTCCTGCCACCCCGAGTCGTTCCGCAGGCTCCACTCCTGCCACCCCGAGTCGTTCCGCAGGCTCCACTCCTGCCACCCCGAGTCGTTCCGCAGGCTCCACTCCTGCCATTCCCTGGGCCCTGCGCACCGACCAACTGGTGGGATCGGTGATCGACTCGTCGACATCGCTTCTCGCTGCCCAGAAACACGACATCGTCAGGTTCGCGATGGGATCTCCTGCAGCCGAGACGGTTCCGGCTGCCGCGTTCACCGAGATCGCCGGCAGTGTCCTCACAGCGGACGCCTTCGATTACGGTGCCACCGAGGGTGATCCGGGTCTGCTCGACGCGTTGTTGGCGTATCTCGAGTCCGTCGGCGAACCCACGTCCGAGGATCGGGTCGTCATCACCTCGGGCGGCATGCAGGGTCTCGACATCGCCTGCAAGCTGTTCGTCGATCCCGGTGATCTGGTCATCGTCGAAAGTCCCACGTACACCAACGGAACTGCCACCGTGTTGAGCTACGGCGGCGACATTCTCGAGGCACCGATGGACAGTGACGGTCTGATCGTCGAGGCGTTACCCGAACTCGTCGAGCGAGCCGGGCGTCTACCGAAGATGATCTACGTGATTCCCAACTTTCAGAATCCGTCCGGGGTCACGCTCTCGCTCGAGCGTCGACTGTTGTTGATCGAGTTGGCACACCGATGGGGTTCGGTGATTCTCGACGACGATCCTTATGGCCTGCTGCGTTTCTCGGGGGACCCGATTCCGAGTTTCGGGGCGCTGAGTCCGAACGATCCGCTGATCTTCTCGGTGCGGACCTTCTCGAAGATGATCGCTCCCGGTCTGCGCGTGGGGTGGGTGGACGCGGCCCCCGAAGCGCGTCGGTTGATCGTCAACGCCAAGCAGGCGATGGACACCTGTACGAATCTTCCGGCCCAGAGGATGGTGGCCGAGTACATCCGGCGCGGGCTGCTCGAGGAGCACCTGCGGTCGCTGGCTGCGGTGTACCTACCGCGAAAGATGGCGATGCAGAACAGCATTGCGACACACTTCGGTGACGCGATGTCCACCACGGATCCCGACGGGGGCTTCTTCCTGTGGGCGACATTGCGTGGAAACGACCACGATTTCTCGACGCAGGATCTGTTCGAAACCGCACTGGCCGAGGGTGTTGCCTACATTCCAGGACCGGCGTTGTCGGTGGGCGGCAAGTTTCACGATTCGCTACGGCTGTGCTTCGCCTCGTCGACACCCGAGCGCATCGAGGAAGGCATCAGGCGGTTGGCCGTCGCGGTGGAAAAATCGAAGCATCTGCTCGCCTCCGACCCCACGCGATGACCGTTCCGAGTGCCCAGCAGTCTCTGCTCGACGCCGTCGATGAGAACGAGATCGTTTCTCTCACAGCCGCGTTGATCGAGGCGGGCGGTGAAAATCCGGGCGACACCGAAGAAAAGTGCGCGAAAATACTCGCGGAGCGATGTCGCGCACTGGGATTCGACGTTCGCACGATCGAGGTCGCTCCCGGCAGACCGAACGTGATCGCCTCGATCGGACCCGATGACACCCCCGGGGTCCTGTTCGTCGGCCACTCCGACGTCGTTCCGGCGGGCACGGGCTGGACGACGGATCCGTTCACCGCGGTCGTGCGAGAGGGGCGCATGGTCGGACGGGGAGCATGCGACATGAAGGGGGGAGTGGCCGCAGTGGTGGCCGCTATGGATGCGGTGAACCATGCCGGTCTTGCAGATCGCTTCCCGATGACGTTGGCGTGTCTGGTGGACGAGGAAGACACGGGCTTGGGTATTCGAGCATTCGTCGCCGACCCGGGGCCCCGTCGTTTCCAGTGTTGCGTGGTGGCCGAGCCGACGGACCTGGTGACCATCGTCGGTTGCCGAGGAGCCGCGAATATCGAGATCGACGTGCGCGGGCGTTCGGCTCATGCAGGTCGGCCGCGTAACGGTGCCAATGCGATATCCGCTGCCGCCCGCATCGTCGCCGTCATCGAGGACTGGCAGATCGAATTGGACGAGGATCCACACGCCGAACTCGGTCCCGCTACCTGGAACGTGGGCACCGTGACGGGAGGCACCGGTACGTCGATGGTTGCCGACCGGTGCGTACTCACGGTCGACCGTCGGCTGCTACCCGGCGAGAGCGCTGCGGAGGTGGTGGACGACCTGCGTTCGCGCATCGACGCGGCAGGTATCACCGGTTCGGGAATCGAGGTACATCTCGAGGTGTCGATGGAAATGCCGGGCTTTCTGACCGCTGCGGACGATGGATTGGTCACCACTGCAATGCAATCGGTTCGCGACATCGGATCTGCCGGTTTCACTGACATCTGGACTGCTTCGTGCGATGGTGGTTTCGTGGCACAGCAGATGGGTATCCGCACCGTCGTGCTCGGTCCCGGGGAGATCGAAAACCAGGCGCACCGGCCGGACGAGTCCGTCGCCGTGCAGCAATTGACCGACAGCGCAAAGGCGTACGCGTTGATCGCCACCAGAATCGCTGCGCCACCTGGTCTTTAGTTTTCCAAGAGGGGGTTGTTCGAGACGTGCGCCCGGCGTCGACGTAAAGTCGGACGCTGCGAAGTACCAAACCGACGCTCCACGTTGTCATAAAGCGAGAGGTATTGGACCGTGACCGAAACTTCAGGGTCGGCAGCTTCGCCGACCGGATATCCGCCGAGTACCGACACACTCAGCGCGAACGAAACGAAAATTCTGCATCGCGCGATCGGCGGGTCCGCACTGGGCAACGCCGTGGAGTGGTTCGACTACGCGGTGTACGGCTACCTCGCCGTCTACATCGCCGCCAACTTCTTTCCGTCGGACGACGGGGGAGCGAGCCTGCTCTCCACGTTCGCCGTGCTGGCCGCGTCGTTCATCATTCGCCCCATCGGCGGCATCGTGCTCGGCCCGCTCGGCGACCGCATCGGTCGTCAGAAGGTCCTCGTCCTGACCGTCTCGATGATGACGTTGGCCACGGCGGCGATCGGTGTGCTGCCGACGTTCGACACCATCGGTATCGCAGCACCGTTGCTGTTGCTCGTCTGCCGACTGGTGCAGGGCTTCTCCACCGGCGGTGAGTACGGCGGCGCAGCAGTGTTCATGGCCGAGTACGCGCCCGACAAGCGCCGCGGATTCTTCGGGTCGTTCCTCGAATTCGGCACCCTCGCAGGCACGGTGGGCGGGGCCACCCTGTGCACTCTGCTCAACGTCGGGCTCGGAGACGAGACCATGGAGGCCTGGGGCTGGCGAATCCCGTTCCTGGTGACGCTCCCGCTGGGCATCGTCGCGTTGTGGCTGCGGACCCGGCTCGAGGACTCTCCGGTGTTCGCCGAGGCCAAGGAAGAGGGCGGCACGGTCGAAGAAGGTGCAGGTGGAGCAGTCACCTCCCTCAAGGCCACCCTGACGTACTGGCAGCGGATCCTGATTCTGATGGGATTCGTGCTGCTGCTCAACATCGCGTACTACACGGTGCTCACGTTCTTGCCCTCGTACCTCAGCGACACGTTGGGGCACAGCACGACTCAGTCGAACTTCACTCTCGTGGCCATCATGATCATCATGATGTTGATCATCAACCCCATCGGCGCTCTGTCCGACCGGGTGGGCCGAAAGCCGTTGCTGCTGGTCGCCTGTGTGGGGTACTTCGTCTTCAGCGTCCCGCTGTTTCTGTTGATCATCAACACCGGCCTGATCGGCCAGAGCATCGGCCTGCTCGGTCTCGGCGTGTTGCTGGTCATCATGTGCTCTTGCGTGTCGTCGACGCTGCCCGCACTGTTTCCCACCCAGGTGCGCTACGGAGCGTTCGCCATCGGATACAACGTTTCGACGGCGCTCTTCGGCGGTACGGCACCGCTGATTCTGACGTTCCTGATCGACCGAACGGGTTCCAATCTGATCCCGGGCTGGTACATGATGATCGCAGCTGCCATCGCGTTCGTTCCGATCCTGCTGATGCCCGAAACCGCCGGCCGGTCGTTGCGCGGCACCCAGTGCCCCGGTGACAACGACGACGAGGTCGCTGCGTCCGGCGTCGAGCTCGTCGGATACAAGTCGAAGTAGTGCGTCCGGTTCTGGCCGTTCTGCATGCCGGCGACCTTCCTGACGGACTCGATTCCGTCGCGAAGGTCGCCGACATCAGATATGCCACCGCCGACACGCTCGCCGAGGCCGTCGACGGTGCCGAAGCCCTGCTGCTGTGGGATTTCTTCTCGCCCGCAGTCGAATCCGCATGGCCGCAGTGCGGTTCGCTGAAGTGGATCCATATCGCCGCTGCCGGAGTGGACTCGTTGATGTTCGACGAACTGGTGGAATCCGATGTGGTCGTGACCAATTCGCGTGGAGTGTTCGACCGACCGATCGCGGAGTTCGTGCTGGCTCAGATCCTCGCGTTCGCCAAGGACTCCGAACGTTCGCGCACACTGCAGCATTCGAAGACCTGGCAGCATCGCGAGACCGAACGCATCGACGGTGCACACGTGATGATCGTGGGCACCGGAGCAATCGGTCGTGCCATCGCGACTCTGCTGAGTGCTGTGGGAATGTCGGTCTCCGGCGTGGGTCGAACAGCGCGAGGCGGCGACGGAGACTTCGGCACCGTGTACGCCAGTGATGATCTGGTGGACGAAGTAGGGCGGGCCGACTACCTGGTTCTGGTTGCCCCGCTGACCGAACAGACGAGGGGCCTGGTCGACGATTCCGTGTTGGCCGCGATGAAGCCCGGATCGAGGGTGATCAACGTCGGTCGCGGCGAGCTACTCGACACCGATCCACTGCTCACGCATCTCGCTTCCGGACACCTCGCCGGGGCTGCGCTCGACGTCTTCGAGACCGAGCCGCTCCCGGCCGACCACCCGCTGTGGGCGGCCGAGAACGTGGTCGTCACTCCGCACATGAGCGGCGACGCGTCGGGGTGGAAGAGTCGTCTCGCCGACGTCTTCGTCGACAACGCGCAGCGATACTTCCGCGGCGAACAGCTGCGCAACGTCGTCGACAAGAAGCTCGGTTTCGTGGTGTGACCGGTCTTGTGATGTGACTGTCAGTAGGCCCGCTCGTACTGCGGTGCAACTGCCGGTGTCATCTCCACTCCGAGTTCGCGGGCCGCGCGCCGTGGCCAGTACGGATCGCGCAGCAGCTCACGGGCGAGGAGCACTGCAGTCGCCTCGCCGAGCGAAACGATGTCCTCGGCCTGTTTCGGTTCGGTGATCATCCCCACCGCTGCGGCCGGCATCGTGGTCTCGTTCTGGATACGCCGTGCGAACGGCACCTGGTAGCCGGGTTCGACCGGAATCTCGGCGCGTACGTTCCCGCCGGTCGACGTATCGACGAGATCCACGCCGTGCTCGGTGAGTATCTGCGCCAGCGCGACAGTCTGATCAGAGGTCCAACTCGGAGCTTCCAAGTCGGCTGCAGCATCGGACTTCTCGGGTTCGTCGAGCCAGTCCGTTGCCGACAGACGGACGAACACCGGAAGCTCGGCCGGCCACACCTCACGGACCGCGTCGACAACCTCGATCAGCAGGCGAGTCCGCCCCGCGAAGTCGCCGCCGTAGGCGTCGGTGCGGGTGTTGCTGGCAGGCGAGAGGAATTGGTGCAGGAGGTATCCGTGTGCGCCGTGTATCTCGGCCACCTGGAACCCGGCCTTCAGTGCGCGCCGCGCAGCGTTACGAAAATCGTCGACGATCTTCGCGATGTCGTCGGCTGTCGCCTCCCGTGGTGTCGCGTAACGACCGAACGGTACGGCGCTCGGGCCCACGGTCTCCCAGCTCCGGGGATCCTCGGCGGGCAGTGATGTGCCACCGAGCCAGGGAGCCGCCGTCGAGCCCTTCCGGCCCGCATGCGCCAGCTGGATGCCCGGGACGGTACCGAAGGACGAGATCTCGGTGACGATCTCGGCCAGTGCGTCGGCCTGTGTGTCGTTCCAGATGCCCAGGTCCGACGGGCTGATTCGGCCCTCGGGGCTGACCGCTGTGGCCTCGGTGATGATCAGGCCGGCTCCGCCGATCGCGCGGCTCACCAGGTGGGTGCGATGCCAGTCGCCCGCGACGCCGACGTTCTCGCCCGTCTCGTCGGCCGAGTACTGGCACATCGGTGCCATCCATACCCGGTTGGGAAAGGTGAGCTCGCGCAATGTCAGGGGCTCGAACAGGGCACTCACAGGTGGTTCCTCCGGTCTGTCGGTCTCGACGTCGGTGACGTCGGCGATGTCCACGCTGTGCTGCAACGACGTGGAGATGCAGCTTCATTCCCCGGCCCTATTAGTGTGTAGTGCATGACTGCTTCCGTCTCGGCCGCTTCGGTGCCGTCCTCTGCCGACGAGCGCGAGAACGTGCACTCGGCTGCTCGCCGAGCCCGCGTCGCTTCACGTGCACTGGCGTTGCTGACCACTGCGGAAAAGGATTCGCTGCTGCATGCCGCGGCCGACGCCGTGCTGGCCGCAGCGGAGCCGGTACTCGCAGCCAACGCCGCCGACATCGAGATCGCCCGCGCTGCGGGAACGGACGAGGGTCTGCTCGATCGGCTGCGGCTGACGGCACCGCGCATCGACGGTATTGCCGCCGGGCTGCGGCAGGTGGCGGGCCTACCCGATCCGATCGGCGAGGTCATCCGCGGATCGACGCTCCCCAACGGGCTCGAGATCAGGCAGATGCGGGTACCGCTGGGCGTCGTGGGCATGGTCTACGAGGCGCGCCCCAACGTGACCGTCGACGCGTTCGGTCTGGCGTTCAAATCCGGGAACGCAGTGCTGCTGCGGGGATCCTCGTCCGCGGCGCAGTCGAACGCAGCCCTGGTCGAGGCGCTGCAGGGTGCGCTCACGAGCCACGGGCTGCCGGAATCGGCAGTACAACTGCTCGGTAGTGCTGATCGGTCGACGGTCACCCACCTCATTCAGGCCCGCGGGCTGGTGGATGTCGTGATCCCGCGTGGGGGAGCGGGTCTGATCGCCGCGGTCGTGCGTGATGCCACGGTTCCCACCATCGAGACCGGGGTGGGTAACTGCCACGTCTATCTGCATTCCTCCGCCGACGCGGAGACGGCCGAGAAGATCGTGCTCAACGCCAAGACCCGCCGGGTGAGCGTGTGCAACGCCGCCGAAACGGTGCTGGTCGATGCCGCGATCGCCGAGACCATGGTGCCGAGGTTGTTGCAGGCGTTCCAGATGCACAGTGTCACGGTGCACGGTGATCTGCCGGGGTTGGTTCCTGCAGGCGACGACGATTGGTCGCAGGAATACCTCTCGCTCGACATCGCGCTGAAGGTGGTCGACGGCATCGACGAGGCAATCGACCACATCGACCGATACGGCACCGGCCATACCGAGGCGATCGTCGCGTCGGACATCGGTGCTGCGCGCGAATTCACCCGACGAGTCGACGCGGCTGCCGTGATGGTCAACGCCTCCACTGCGTTCACCGACGGCGAGCAGTTCGGCTTCGGTGCCGAGATCGGCATCTCCACCCAGAAGCTGCACGCCCGCGGCCCCATGGGCCTGCCCGAGCTGACCTCGACCAAGTGGACGGTGTGGGGCGACGGGCACGTCAGACCCGTCTGACCGGCCTGCAGCCACTCGACCCGCCAGACCCGATCTTCCAGGAGTTGTGACGTGGACCGTGCCCTACCGACGACACCACCGTTGTTCGCGAGCGTGAACGATGTTCAGGCCCGTCTGGCCGAGACGGGGTATCTGGCCGACAAGGCCACGGCCACATCGGTTTTTCTCGCCGATCGCCTCGGCAAGCCGCTGTTGATCGAGGGTCCCGCCGGAGTCGGCAAGACCGAATTGGCGCGCGCGGTCGCGCAGTCGACCGGAGCCGAACTGGTGCGACTGCAGTGCTACGAGGGCGTCGACGAGGCGAGGGCTCTGTACGAGTGGAACCACGCCAAACAGATCCTGCGTATCCAATCCGGCTCGAGTGCCGACTGGGACTCGACGAAGCTCGACGTGTTCTCCGAGGAGTTTCTGCTGGCTCGGCCACTGCTGCAGGCCATTCGCCGAACCGAGCCGACCGTGCTCCTGATCGACGAGACCGACAAAGCAGATGTCGAGATCGAGGGCTTGCTGCTCGAGGTGCTCAGCGACTTCGCGATCACCATTCCCGAGCTGGGCACGATCACGGCGGAGCGCACCCCGTTCGTCGTGTTGACCTCCAATGCCACGCGCGAACTGTCGGAAGCTCTCAAGCGCCGCTGCCTGTTCCTGCACCTCGACTTCCCCGACGCGGACCTCGAGCGTCGAATCCTGGCCAGCCGCGTTCCCGAACTGCCCGAGGCGATCGCGGAGCAGATGATCAAGACCGTCCGCGTGCTCCGAGGGATGCAGCTCAAGAAGTTGCCGTCGGTGGCCGAGACGATCGACTGGGGTCGCACACTCCTGGCCCTCGGTATGGACACCCTCGACGACGACGCGGTCCGGTCGACGCTCGGAGTCGTGCTCAAGCATCAGTCGGATCAGGTGCGCGCCGCCGCCGAACTGCGGCTGAACTGACATGCTCGCCCCACACGGAATTCCCGGGCATCTCGTCGGTTTCGTCGAGGCGTTGCGTAAGCGTGGGATCTCGGTGGGGCCGTCGGAGACCGTGGATGCCGGACGCGTGCTGGCGGTGTTGGATCTGTTGGACCGAGAAGCGGTCCGCGAGGGGCTGGCCTGCGCGCTGCTGCGACGTCCGACGCACCGCGGGGTGTTCGACGCGTTGTTCGACCTGTGGTTTCCGGTGGCATCGGGTACCAGAGATTCGGGGCAGATCGACACCGCGCTGCCTCGCACCGAGACAGGCGAGGTCGATATCGATGCGTTGCGTGAACTGATCGTCGAACTGCTCTCGGACGACTCGGCGGAGGCGGCCGAACTGACCCAGATGCTGGCGGCCCAGATGGTCGAGGAGCTCGGTCAGTACAAGTCCTCGAACGGGCCGTCGTTCTCGGCCTATCAGGCGTTGCGTGATGTTGCTCCCGACACGCTGCTTCGCAAGATCCTCGACGGCCTGCTGGGCCGGAGTGACGACGCGCCGGATCGGCCCACCGACGACTACGAGTCGGAGGTGGCCAAACGTACTGCAGCGCAACGCATTGCCGACCTACGTAAGATGGTCGAAAGCGAGACGAGGCGACGGTCGGCCGAGAAACTGGGCCGCGACCGGGTAGCGAGCTACGGTGTGCCGAAACTGGCGGAGGAAGTCGATTTCCTGCGTGCCTCGGACGCGGAGATGGCTGCGTTGCGACGTAACGTCGCACCGCTGGCGCGGTTGCTGGCCTCGCGACTTGCGGTGCGCCGCAGTCGAAGCAGTCACGGCTCTATCGATCTGCGACGCACGCTGCGCAAATCCATGTCGACCGGCGGTATTCCCATCGACCTGGTGGAGCGCAAGCCGCGTCGGGCGCGGCCGGAACTGGTTGTGCTGTGCGATGTCTCGGGCTCGGTGGCCGGATTCAGCAACTTCACTCTGCTGCTGGTGCATGCTCTTCGTGAACAGTTCTCCCGGGTACGAATCTTTGCGTTCGTCGACTCCACCGACGAGGTGACGCGGTTCTTCGATTCCGGGGCAGACCTCGGGGCAGCCATGAGCCGGATCGTGCGGGAAGCGGACCTCGTGTCCTACGACGGTCATTCGGATTACGGGCATGCCCTGACGACGTTCGACGAGAAGTACGCGCAGGTCATCACCAGCCGTAGTTCGGTTCTCGTTCTGGGCGATGCCCGGACGAACTATCGCGAACCGAAGCTGCCGGCGTTGGCCCGAATCGTCTCGGTGGCCAAGCACGCCTACTGGCTCAACCCCGAGCCCAAATCTCAGTGGGGATCCGGTGATTCGGCGGCCAAGGTGTATGCGGACGTGATTGCGATGCACGAGTGTCGGTCGGCCCAACAGCTCGCGACGGTGGTCTCACGACTGTTGCCGGTATGAGGCGTGTAACCGGCGTCGCTGCCACGGACGTAGAATCGTCGGTTGTGCAGCACGAATCCGGCCCCGGTGAGGACACGAACACCACGCCGACTCTCCGGTTGGGGGTCATGGGCGGCACTTTCGACCCCATTCACCACGGTCACCTCGTGGCTGCGAGCGAGGTGGCGGCCACGTTCGGTCTGGACGAGGTCATCTTCGTTCCCACCGGGACCCCGTGGCAGAAGGAGGGCCGGTCGGTCAGCCCGGCCGAGGATCGCTACTTGATGACGGTCATCGCCACCGCGTCGAATCCTCGGTTCTCGGTGAGCCGGGTCGACGTCGACCGGGAGAAGTCGACCTACACCGTCGACACCCTGAGGGATCTTCGAGCGCAGCACCCCGATGCCGAGTTGTACTTCATCACCGGTGCCGATGCGCTCGAGTCCATCCTGACGTGGCAGAACTGGGAGGAGCTCTTCGAGCTCGCGAAGTTCGTCGGAGTGACGCGGCCGGGGTTCGAGCTCGGCGTCGATCATCTGGCCAACCATCTACGATCGTTGCCCGCCGACACTCTCACATTGATGGAAATCCCGGCACTCGCGATATCGTCGACGGACTGCCGACGTCGTGCCGGTGAAAATCGGCCGGTCTGGTACCTCGTCCCGGACGGCGTCGTGCAATACATCTCGAAGAGGAACCTCTATCGACCACGGGGCGCGCAGCGCCTCGACGGATCCGTCACCATGTCGGAACCGGCGCCACAGAAGAAGCAACCGGCCGGGTCGGTCACCAGCGCAGTGACCGCGAACCCGAGCCATACGAGTGGGAGTACACCGAAGTGACTGCAACAGCCGAAGCCGCCGAGATGGCGCGTATCGCCGCGCTCGCAGCCGACGACAAACTGGCCAGCGACGTGGTGATCCTCGACGTCTCCGACCAGCTCTACATCACCGATTGCTTCGTGATCGCCTCCGCGCCCAACGAGCGTCAGGTCAACTCGATCGTGGAGAACATCGAGGACCAGCTTCGTGAGGCCGGACACAAGCCGGTGCGTCGCGAGGGCACCAGAGAGGGCCGCTGGGCGCTGCTGGACTACTCCGACATCGTGGTGCACGTCCAGCACAACGAGGAGCGCAACTTCTACGCGCTCGAGCGGCTGTGGAAGGACTGCCCGACGATCGAGGTTCCGGGCCTCGGTCAGCATCCGGCACCGGAACCGGAGCAATGATCCGGCGGCTCATCCTGCTTCGCCACGGTCAGACTGACTACAACGCCACCGACCGTATGCAGGGCCAGCTCGATACCGATCTGTCCGAGCTGGGCCGCAGTCAGGCGAAGACGGCTGCGGCCGAATTGGCTGTCCGCGCGCCCATCCGCATCGTCTCGTCCGATCTCAAGCGCGCTCTCGACACTGCGGAAGCTCTCGGGGACGCGGCTGGAGTCCCGGTGTCCACGGACGAGCGGCTGCGGGAGACGCATCTCGGCGACTGGCAGGGACTCACCCACACCGAGGTGGACGACATCGCCCCCGGTGCGCGTCCGGCCTGGCGTGCCGACGCAACCGTCGCCCCGCCCGGTGGGGAAAGTCGCATCGACGTTGCGAACCGCAGCGTGCCGCTGGTGCGTGAGCTCCTCGGCGGCGTTCCCGAGTGGGGTGCCGACGGCGACCAGCGACCACTGGTGCTCGTGGCGCACGGAGGGTTGATCGCTGCCCTGACCGCAGCGTTGCTCGCACTGCCGACCGATCGCTGGCCGGTGCTCGGCGGCCTCGCCAACACCAGCTGGGTACAGCTCGGTGCGCACGGACCCGGTGACAACCCGTCCTGGCGGCTCGACGTCTGGAACGCCTCGGCGCGGGTGGCCAGTGACGTCCTCTGAGGAGGCCGCCGCGCGCCCCGTGCTGCTCGTGCTGGCGGACTCGCTGAGCTATTACGGACCAGAGGGCGGGCTGCCGGTCGACGATCCTCGACTGTGGCCCAATATCGTTGCCGCAGAGCTGGATTGGGATGTCGAGCTGGTAGCCCGCATCGGCTGGACGAGCCGCGATGCGTGGTGGGCTCTGACCCAGGATCCGCGAGTGTGGGCGGTGATACCGCGGGCCGGTGCCGTCGTACTCGGAATCGGCGGCATGGACTCGTTGCCGTCGCCGCTACCGACCGCGTTGCGTGAGCAGATCCGCTACATCCGTCCGCCCGCACTTCGGCGGGTCGTTCGCGCGGGTTATCAAGCGGTGCAGCCGGTTCTGTCGCATCTCGGTTGGCCGGTGGCGCTTCCGCCGCGACTGAGTGTCGACTACCTCGAACAGACCCGCGCCGCATTGGCCTACGTGCGGCCGGAATTGCCCGTCGTCGGTACCTACCCGTCGGTGCATCGGTGCGACGCCTACGGGCGGGTGCATTCGGGGCGCGAGCCCGCGGTACGAGCGCTGCGTGCCTGGAGCGACGAAAATAGTGTTCCCATGGTCGATCTCGCGGAGGCAGTTCGTCCGAACATCGAGTCCGAGAACGCCAACCCCGACGGAATCCACTGGGGTTGGGACGCACACGTGGCTGTGGCCGACGCAATGCTGACGGTGTTGCGACCGGTGGCAGCGGCGGCAGCGATCCGGCACCCATGACCGTCGCCGTCGTCACCGACTCGTCGTCCTGCCTGCCCGCGTCCGTAGCCGCCGAGTGCGGTATCACGGTGGCACCGCTGCATGTGTTGGTGGACGGCGTCGACCATCGTGAGGGTATCGACGAGATTCCCGAACGATCGACCGACGGAAAGCCGGTGACGACCGCGGGGGCGTCTCCGGGCGAGCTGACCGAGGTCTATGCCGCAGCTCTCGAACGCAGTCGCGGGGCGGGCGTCGTCGCACTGCACATCTCCCGGGGCCTGTCGAGCACCTGGGAGGCTGCGCGGCAGGCCGCCGAGCAGATCGGATCGTTGGTGAAGGTGGTCGATTCCGGTTCTGCCGGAATGGGATTGGGCTATCCGGCGCTGGCAGCAGCGTATGTTGCAGCGGGTGGAGCCGGACTCGACGAGGTCTACGACGATGCTGTTCGCAGGTCTGCGTCGTCGAGATGTTTCATCGTCGTCGATCGATTGGATCACCTGCGCCGCGGCGGTCGTATCGGCACTGCCGCAGCCCTGCTCGGTACGGCCCTGGCGATGAAGCCGGTGCTGCACATCAGCGATGGTGCCCTGGTGTTGCGCGAGAAGACGCGAACCTCCTCGAAAGCACTGAGCAAGCTGGTGGACGCGGCAGCTGCCGCGGCAGCCGACATCGGTACGGATTCCGGGGTTGTCGTGGCGGTGCATCATATGCAGTGCGCCGAGCGAGCCGAGGACGTCTCAGCCATGCTGATGGCGCGTATCCCGAACCTGACCAGCGTCGACGTGCTGCCGTTCGGTGCGGTGCTCGGTGCACACGTCGGTCCCGGTGCCGTCGGCGTAGTCGTCGCTCCTGATCATCGGTAGGGCGTATCGAGCCGCATCATCCACAGAATCTCGGTTGTGCACAGGGTAGTTCGCGACCATTGTTCGCCCCGGTCAGGTCCGTCCGGAGGGCGCTAGCGTCCTGAGACATGGGCGGCGACGACGATCGGGCACACACGGTGGCACGATTGAATTCCGTGCGGAGGCAGAGTGATTCCGCGCGCGCCGAGCCGCGCCGAGTCGACGAATTCGATGACCACCAGGGCGAGCCGCCGATCGGGCAACCACAGGCCGGCGTCGTGCATCCCGATCCGGAGTGGCTGCTTCCTGCCGTGCAGCGTCCCGAATCACCATGGTCGTCGTTGCTACCGCAGCGGTGGCGATTCGCGCGGGTGGATCCCGGCCGACCCGGTGTGAAGGCGTTGGCGGCGGCGGGTGTGTTCGTGGTCCTCGTCGCCGGCTTCGCGGTGTTTCGAGATGCGCCGACGCCTGCGCCCGCACCACCACTGGCGGTGGTCTCCACCGACGCCGCCGATGCCCGCGCGCCGGACTCGGCGTTGTCCGAATCCGGATCGTCGAGCCGGCCGCCGGACAGAACGGCCGGCACGGCACCTGTTGCCGAAACAGAACTTGTCGTCAGTGTCGTCGGACTCGTCGCGCATCCCGGTCTCGTTCGGCTGCAACCGGGCTCGCGCATCGCCGACGCCCTGGCCGCAGCGGGAGGGGCTGTGGAGGGTGCCGATCTGTTGGCGCTGAACATGGCAGCTCGGGTGTCGGACGGCGATCAGATCGTCGTGGGGTTGGTCCCGGCTCCGGCGGCCCCTCCGGTCAGCGGCACCACGTCGGGTCAGGGCGCAGGGCCCGACAGTGGTGCCGGTTCGACGACGGACCAGGCGGGCCCTGCCGCCGGCGGGGCAGTGGACCTCAATACGGCCACGGTCGCAGAATTGGATGCGCTGCCCGGTGTGGGACCGGTGACGGCAACGTCGATCGTGAGCTGGCGAGACACGAACGGCCGCTTCGTATCGGTCGATCAGCTCGCCGAGGTCGACGGTATCGGCCCGGGCCGGCTCACCAAGATTCGCGACCTGGTCCGAGTCTCGTGACCGGGGTGCCGTCGTCGACGGACTCCGAGGAACCAGTTCCTTTCGACATCCGCCTGATTCCGGCGGCGGCGGCATCCTGGTCTATCACTGCGACCGGTATTCTCGCCGGTCCGAGCGCGGCGGTGACGGCCACGGTGGTGACGTGCGCGATCGTGGTGCTGGGAGCCGTTGTGCTGCAAAGGATCTCGACGGGTCGAGCGGACACTGCGAGACACGTGTGGTCCGGGGCGGCCGCGGTGATCGTCGTGGCGTTGTGTTTCGGCGGTGCGATCTGGCTTCAGATGCGCTCAGTGGCGGAGCATCCAGTGGCTGCGGCCGCGCAGAATCGGGCATGGATCACGGCAGTGGTCGATCTCGAAGAAGACCCGCGACGCCTACCCGCGCCCGGGCCGCGGATGGTGATGTTGCAGGCGGAGATGACCCGCGTCGATGTCGGCGGCGAGGCGCTCTACGTCGGCGGCCGGGTATCGATCGTGGCGCCGGAGTCGACATGGTCGGCACTACTTCCGGGCCAGCAGATCACGGTCCGAGGCCGGCTCGGGGTGCCCACCAGGTCCGATATGACCGTGGCCGTCATCCGAACGACCGGTCCGCCGGTGGCAGTAGGTGAGCCCGGACCGGTCTCGTCGGCGGCGGGCTCGTTTCGCTCGAATCTGGCAGACGTGGCGCAGAATTCGCTCCCGTCGGACCGGGCAGGTCTACTGCCGGGCCTCGTCGTGGGCGATGTCTCACGATTGGACGAGCAGGTAGTCGAGAACTTCCGAGCCGCGGGCTTGACGCATCTGACGGCGGTGTCGGGTGCGAACTTCTCGATCCTGATCGGTGCCGTGCTGTTGGTGTTGCGCGGCATAGGGATAGGGCCTCGCGCCACCGTCACGATTGCCTTCGTCGTTCTGATCGCCTTCGTCGTCGTGGCCCGACCGTCCCCCAGCGTGTTGCGCGCCGCGGTGATGGGGTCGATCGGTTTGCTGGCCTTGGTGACCGGCAGACGGAAGCAAGCGGTCCCGGCCTTGTGCGGCGCGGTGTTGGCACTACTCGGGTGGTGGCCGCGGCTCGCCGTGGACGTCGGATTCGTGTTGTCTGTGTTCGCCACCGCGGGGCTGGTGCTGGTGGCACCGATCTGGGTGGACTGGCTGCGGGCCCGAGGATGGCCCCGGGCAGCTGCGGAGGTGGTGGCGGTCGCCGCGGCGGCCCACGTGGTGACGGCACCCGTCGTCGCGGCAATGGCGGGAACGTTCAGCGTGGTGGGTGTGGTTGCGAACGTACTGGTCTCGCCGGTGGTCGCTCCCATCACCGTGGTGGGCATCGTGACTGCGGTGTTGGCTGTGGTCAGCACCTCGTTGGCCGACGTGACGGCGCAGCTGGCGTCGGCACCGTTGTGGTGGTTGATCACGGTGGCCGAGCGTGCCGCGTCGGTGCCGGCAGCATCGGTCGTCGTTCCGGAGGGTGTCCGTGGAATCGCGGCGGCGATCGTCGGCACTGTCGTGCTCCTGGGCGCGCTGCGATGGGCGTTGTTCCGCTGGGTGTCGGCCACGTTCGCGATTGCACTTCTGGCGCTGTGGACGGCCCATGTCGTGTGGTGAGTGACGGTCCGAAGCGGATGTCCGTGGTGTCGGCGGCGCATGGCACGATCATGGTCGTGACTTTGAGTGTGGCTCCTCTGCATCTGGTACTCGGCGACGAGGAACTACTGATGGATCGTGCGGTGGCCGCGATCGTGACGCAGGTGCGTGCGAATGCGGCGATCCCGGGGGAGGACCTCCCGGTGACCCGGCTGCGGACCGGTGACGCAAGTGCTCCCGAGCTTGCCGAACTGCTGAGTCCGTCTCTGTTCGCCGAAGACCGTGTCGTCGTACTCGAGGCGGCGGCCGAGGCCGGTAAGGATGCAGTCGCTCTGGTGCTCGACGCGGCTACCGATCCACCCGAGGGTGCCGTCGTGGTGGTCATGCATTCCGGCGGCGGCCGCGCCAAAGCGATGGTCGGTGCCCTCCAGAAATGCGGGGCTCAGGTCCACGAATGCGTCAAGCTCACCAAACCGGCCGAGCGGATCGATTTTGTCCGGGGCGAGTTTCGCGCGGCGGACGTCCGCGTCAGCGGCGAGGTGATCGAGGCTGTCGTCGAGTCCGTCGGTAACGAACTCCGCGAATTGGCCTCGGCGTGTTCACAGTTGGTCTCCGACACCGGAGGCAAAGTCGATCTGGCCGCCGTGCGTCGGTACTACTCGGGCAAGGCGGAGGTATCGGGATTCGACGTCGCGGACAAGGCCGTCATCGGTGATCGAGCCGGCGCTCTCGAAGCCTTGCGGTGGGCGATGCACCGGGGAGTGGCCCACGTTCTTCTCGCGGATGCGCTCGCCGATGCCGTGCGCACAATCGCGCTCGTCGGCTCGGCCGGTCGCGGTGACCCGTTCCGGATGGCAGGCGAACTGGGAATGCCGCCCTGGAAGATCAAGAAGGCGCAGGGCCAAGCGCGCGGCTGGAACGGCCGCTCGATAGCGCAGGCCCTGCGCGTGGTGGCGCAGCTGAACGCCGACGTCAAAGGCCAAGCAGCGGACGCGGACTACGCGGTGGAGCGAGCTGTCGCCGAGGTCGCCTCGTTGGGTGACCGCTAGCGGGGTGCCCGGCGCACGACAAAGCCCGCTGCGTCCTCATCGGATGCAGCGGGCTCGATCGAGCTCAGTACGAGATCAGAGCTTGTTGACTGCGAGAGCCAGTGCCGACTTCTTGTTGGCGGCCTGGTTCTTGTGGATGACGCCCTTGCTGGCGGCCTTGTCGAGCTTGCGGCCGGCATCGAGGAGAATCTCGGAAGCCTTGTCCTTGTCGCCCGCAGCCTGTGCCTCGCGGAACGAGCGGATGACGGTGCGAAGGGAGGACTTCACCGACTGGTTGCGCAGGCGTGCACGCTCGTTGGTGAGAATCCGCTTCTTCTGGGACTTGATATTGGCCACGCGTAAAATCCTTGTCGTCTTCGTCGGTATTCCGGTCAGGGCGATCCATGCTGGAATGCCCGAAGTCTGCTGCTGAGCGTTGAGCCCTGCGCCGAAGATCGAGAATACCAGCACAGGACGGCAGAACCCAATCCGGCGTCGCCCTCCACAGCCGTTTCAAGAATTTAACGCTTCTACCGCGCCTAACTCCTGTCTCTGTAGCAACATTGCCAGGATGAGTCCGCGATCGGCAACGCATGCCGCCTCCAAGGCCAAAGCGACCAGAACGAAGTCAGCGGATCGTGTCGAACCCGATGCAGACGGGGTGTTCGGGGGGTACTCCGACGTCGGAAAGTACAGCCTCGCCTTCGACGAGATGTTCGACTCGGACGGTCGTACTCGAACGCCGTACAAAGGAATCCACACGGCGCTCGCCCCGGCGAACGCCGTGGACCTGGACGCCAGATCGGATGCGCTCGGACGCGCGTTCGTCGACCAGGGCATCACGTTCTCGCTGTCCGGCCAAGAACGCCCGTTCCCGCTCGATCAGGTGCCCCGCGTCATCGCAGCAGGGGAGTGGTCGCGTCTCGAACGCGGCATCAAGCAGCGCGTCAAGGCTCTCGAGATGTTCCTCGCCGACATCTACGGAGACCAGGAAATCCTGCGGGACGGCGTCGTTCCGAAACGCCTGATCACGTCGTGCGAGCACTTCCACCGTGAGGCCGTCGGCATCACCCCGCCCAACGGCGTACGTATCCACGTTGCCGGAATCGACCTCGTGCGCGACGCGCAGGGCACGTTCCGTGTCCTCGAAGACAACCTGCGCTCACCCTCGGGCGTCTCCTACGTCATGGAGAACCGCCGGACCATGGCCCGGGTGTTCCCGGACCTGTTCGCCAGTCACCGCGTGCGTGCCGTCGGCGACTACGCCTCGCACCTGCTGCGGGCACTGCGCGCATCGGCCGCCCTCAACGAGGCCGACCCGACCGTGGTGGTTCTCACTCCGGGCGTGGCGAACTCGGCGTACTTCGAGCACTCGCTGCTCGCTCGGCTGATGGGCGTCGAGCTCGTCGAAGGTCGAGACCTGTTCTGCCGAGACAACATCGTCTACATGCGCACCACCGAGGGTGAGCGTCAGGTCGATGTCATCTACCGACGAATCGACGACGACTATCTCGACCCCATGCAGTTCCGTCCCGACTCGGTGCTGGGAGTGGCAGGTCTGGTCAACGCCGCCCGCGCAGGCAACGTCGTCATCTCGAGTGCCGTCGGAAACGGCGTCGGCGACGACAAGCTCGTCTACACGTACGTACCGACGATCATCGACTACTACATGGGCGAGAAGCCGCTGTTGGCCAACGTCGACACGTTCCGGTGCTGGCTCGACGACGAGTGCGAGGAAGTCCTCGACCGCATCGACGAACTGGTGATCAAGCCGGTGGAAGGTTCTGGCGGCTACGGCATCGTCTTCGGACCCGACGCCTCGCCGAAGGAACTCGCCACCATCAGCAAGAAGGTCCGCGCGGATCCGCGCGGCTGGATCGCCCAGCCCGTCGTACAGCTCTCGACGGTGCCGACGAAGATCGGCGATCGCTTGGTACCCCGCCACGTCGACCTGCGGCCGTTCGCGGTCAACGACGGCGACGACGTCTGGGTGTTGCCCGGCGGTCTGACCCGGGTGGCATTGCCGGAGGGGTCCCTGGTGGTGAACTCCAGCCAGGGCGGTGGCAGCAAGGACACCTGGGTGCTCGCCACTCGGACCTCTCAGGAGGAGCAGGAACTTGCCGGCGACGAGATCGTCAGCGTTCCGCCGGAGTCACCGATGGCCGAACAAGGCCCGGAGCTGACGATGGACCAACAAATGAATCAGCAGCAGCAACAGCAACAGCAGCAGGCAACGAACCCGGACTCGAACGGCGGTGGACAGTAAATGCTCGCGCGCAACGCAGAGTCGCTCTACTGGATCGGGCGGTATGTGGAGAGAGCGGACGACACGGCCCGCATTCTCGATGTCACCGTCCACCAGCTTCTCGAAGACGCCACAGTCGATCCCGACCACACTTCGCGAGTGTTGTTGCGAGTGCTCGGTTTCCAGCACGAGCCGGACGTCTCGCTCGACGTGTGGTCGCTTACCGAGGTCGTCGCCTTCAGCCGCGACGGATTGGGTTCGATCGTGGACTCACTGTCGAGTGCGCGCGAGAACGCCCGAGGTGCGCGTGAAGTCACGTCCAGTGAGATGTGGGAGTGCTTGAACACCACGTACAACGGATTGAACGAGCGCATCAGGGCGTCCAAGCGCACCGGCCCGGCCGAGTTCTTCAGCTACATCGAGGAGCGCGCCGCGATGTTCGCCGGTCTCGCGGACTCCACCCTCAGCCACGACGACGGCTATCGCTTTCTCCTGCTCGGTCGCTCGGTCGAGCGCATCGACATGATCGTTCGGTTGTTGCTCTCGCGAGCCGGTGACCGGCCGTCGTCGCCGGCGTGGGTCACTGTGCTTCGCTCGGCCGGTGCCCACGACACCTACCTGCGCACCTACCGCGGCGCGCTCGATGCCCAGCGAGTACTGGAATTCATGTTGTTGGACAGACTCTTTCCGCGTTCGGTGTTCTACGCACTGACCGAGGCGGAACGGTCTCTCGACCAGCTCGATCATCAGCCGAACAGTCGCGTCGGTGCCCGCGCCGAGGCGCAGCGCCTACTCGGTCGCGCTCGAAGTGAGCTCGAATTCCTGCGTCCCGGTGCAATTCTCGAGGACCTGCAGGATCGGCTACTGGCATTGCAGGAAACCTGCCGCGAACTCGGCGAGGCGATCTCGAAGCAGTACTTCCATGCCGCGCCGTGGGTGGCGTGGACCGATGCCGGGTCCGGCACATACGAAGATCAATTGGAAGGTGAACTGTGAGCTGGCGTATGCGTGTCGTGCACACCACGGGCTATCAGTACGACGCACCGGTGACGTCGTCGTACAACGAGGCTCGACTGACGCCGCGAAGTGACAACCGGCAGAACGTCATTCTGAACCGAGTCGAGACCAACCCGGTGACCCGCTCCTACCGGTACACCGACTACTGGGGAACGGCGGTGACGGCATTCGACCTGCACGCGCCGCACACCGAGCTCGAGGTGACCGGTTCGTCGGTGGTCGAGACCGACCCCTTCGTCTACCCCGACGAGAACGCCTCATGGGAGGAGCTGGCCAGCGACCCGATCACCGACCGCTTCAACGAGGTGCTCGACAACACCGAGTACGTGCCGAAGAACAGGCAACTCGCGTCGGTCGCGAAAAAGCTGTCGAAGGGTCTGCCGCCGCAGGAATCGGTCGTCGAGATCTCCAACTGGGTCAACCAGGAGATGTCGTACGTTCCCGGTACCACCGGTGTGCACACCTCGGCCGTGGAGGCATGGTCGGAAAAGAAGGGTGTCTGTCAGGACTACGCCCACCTGACGCTGTTGATGCTGCGCAGCGTCGGCATCCCCAGCCGGTACGTCTCGGGCTACCTGCACCCGAAGAAACAGGCCGCGATCGGTGCGACGGTGGAAGGCCAGAGCCACGCCTGGATCGAGGCCTGGACCGGGGCGTGGTGGGGCTACGACCCGACCAACGCCATCGCCGTCAACGAGCAGCACGTGTCGGTCGGACTCGGCCGTGATTACGCCGACGTCCCGCCGCTCAAGGGCATCTTCTCCGGCGGCGGTTCGACGGCT
The DNA here is from genome assembly GCF_031456475.1 of Rhodococcus sp. 3258. NCBI lineage: Bacteria > Bacillati > Actinomycetota > Actinomycetes > Mycobacteriales > Nocardiaceae > Rhodococcus > Rhodococcus sp. 3258. Next base: position 326,174 of record NZ_JAVDUT010000003.1, on the reverse strand, counting down.
CTCGACGTGGTCGTGGAGATCACGCGACTGGCCTAGCGTCGTGCGCGTTTTGCGTACCCAGGGATACGCAAAACGCGCACGAGGTCAGTTCCAGCCGTAGTCCCGACGCAACCGATCTGCCACGGACTCGAACTGAGCTCTACCGAGGATTGCGCCTTCGCGACGAATACCGTCCTCGGGCACGTCGAGAACTCGGTCCAGACGAATCCAGCTCGGTCGCCCCTCGGCGTCCCACGCACCGGATCCGATCGACTGCCAGTCGCGGTCGCCGTCGCGGCTGCTCTGGCTCGACAGCATCAGGCCGAGCAGATCGTTGCCCTCACGCCCGATGACCAGCACCGGGCGGTCCTTGCCCTGAGTGGCGTCTTCCTCGTAGGTAACCCAGGTCCAGACGATCTCACCCGGATCGGCCTTGCCGTCCAGATCGGGGGAGTACTCGATGGTCCGCGCCCGTTGGGCGGTCGGCCTGGTCTGCGATGCCACCGGACGGCCGGGGCGAGGTGCCGGAGCCGGTGTGCGCGACGCGCTTCCGGAGATCGCGTCCTTGCCTTTCTGCAGCGCACCGGAGTTCTGTAGTTGACGCAGTAGCCTCGGGCCCTCGCGCAGTGCGATCTTGCCCAGTTCCTTGCCGAATCTGCTCCAGTTGCCAGCCATGCGGCGAGTGTAGCCACGGCGGCAGCGCTACAAACCGCCCTGACTCACCGGGCGACCAGCCACGACGGACAGCCGGGGACGGCGCACCGTTCCGCTCGTGGGACGATAGGGAAACCCGTTCGCTCATTTCGAACACGCCAGCCGAAGGATACGAGTGCCCAGCTTCGCCGACACGACGTTCACCGATCCGTCCAGGATCAGGAACTTCTGCATCATCGCCCACATCGACCACGGAAAGTCGACGCTGGCAGACCGGATGTTGCAGCTCACCGGCGTCGTCGACGACCGGTCGATGCGTGCGCAGTATCTGGACCGGATGGACATCGAGCGCGAACGCGGCATCACCATCAAGGCGCAGAACGTGCGTCTGCCCTGGGTCGTCGACGGCAAAGAATTCGTTCTGCACCTCATCGACACCCCCGGCCACGTCGACTTCACGTACGAGGTGTCCCGCGCGCTCGAAGCGTGTGAAGGTGCTGTCTTGCTCGTCGACGCTGCTCAGGGCATCGAGGCGCAGACGCTGGCGAACCTGTACCTGGCTCTCGACAAAGAGCTCACCATCATCCCTGTGCTCAACAAGATCGACCTGCCCGCTGCCGACCCGGATCGCTACGCCGCCGAAATCGCGCACATCATCGGATGCGAGGCCGACGACGTGCTGCGGGTGTCCGGCAAGACCGGAGTGGGCGTCGAGGAACTGCTCAACGAGGTCGTCAAGCTGGTGCCGGCTCCGGTCGGCAACCCGGACGGGCCTGCCCGCGCGATGATCTTCGACTCGGTCTACGACACCTACCGAGGCGTCGTCACCTACGTCCGAGTGGTCGACGGCGCACTCAACCCTCGTGAGAAGGTCACGATGATGTCGACCGGCTCGACGCACGAGTTGCTCGAAGTCGGCATCGTGTCGCCGGACCCGAAGGCCACGAAGGGCCTGGGCGTCGGCGAGGTGGGGTACCTGATCACCGGCGTCAAGGACGTCCGTCAGTCCAAGGTCGGCGATACCGTCACCACGTTCCGCAAGGGTGCTACCGAGCCGCTGACCGGTTACCGCGAGCCACGGCCGATGGTCTACTCGGGCCTTTACCCACTCGACGGCTCCGACTACCCGGATCTGCGCGACGCCCTCGAAAAGCTTCAGCTCAACGACGCGGCCCTGACCTACGAGCCGGAGACCTCCGTGGCTCTCGGATTCGGCTTCCGCTGCGGCTTCCTGGGGTTGCTGCACATGGAGATCACCCGCGAGCGGCTCGAGCGTGAATTCAACCTCGACTTGATCTCGACCTCGCCGAACGTCGTTTACCGCGTCGAGATGGAAGACGGTGCCGAGCACATCGTCACCAACCCGTCGTACTGGCCCGAGGGCAAGGCGCGGGAAGTGTTCGAGCCCATGGTCAAGTGCACCATCATTTCGCCGAGCGAGTTCATTGGCTCGATCATGGAGCTGTGTCAGGGGCGACGAGGCGAGCTCGGCGGTATGGACTACCTGTCGGAGACTCGTGTCGAACTGCGGTACACGATTCCGATGGCCGAGATCATCTTCGACTTCTTCGACATCCTGAAGTCTCGTACTCGTGGATACGCCAGCCTCGACTACGAGGAGATCGGCGAGCAGAGCGGAGCGCTGGTGAAGGTCGACATCCTGCTGCAGGGCGAGGCCGTCGACGCCTTCAGCGCGATCGTCCACAAGGACGCCGCTGCGGCCTACGGCAACAAGATGACGACCAAGCTGAAGGAACTGATTCCGCGGCAGCAGTTCGAGGTGCCGATTCAGGCTGCTATCGGATCTCGCATCATCGCCCGCGAGAACATCCGCGCCATCCGTAAGGATGTGCTTGCCAAGTGCTACGGCGGCGACATCAGCCGTAAGCGCAAGCTGCTCGAGAAGCAGAAGGAAGGCAAGAAGCGAATGAAGACCATCGGACGGGTCGAAGTTCCGCAGGAAGCCTTCGTGGCGGCACTGTCCTCGGAGTCCTCGTCGGACAAGCCGAAGAAGTAGCCGGACGTAACCTCACACCCTTTTTGCCGACTGCGCGCCCCCGCTCGCTTCAGAACAGGGGCGCGCAGTCGGCAACAGGGGCGCGCGGCCCCCGCCCAACCCTCTCGCGAATGTCGGGCGAGTACATTTCGAATCTGTGACGACACCGATCCTGAAGAAATTGCGTGTTCCCGTTGTCGGTGCGCCCATGGCGGGCGGTCCGAGTACTCCCGAGCTCGCCCGGGCTGTGTCCGAGGCCGGCGGACTCGGAATGATCGCCGGCGCGTTGTTGACGCCGGATGCCTTTGCCGCGCAGGTGGATTCGATGCGGGGTCTGGTGTTCGGGGTCAATCTTTTCCTACCCGAGGAGCCGTCGGGCGCGGATGTCGACTCCTACGCCCAGCATCTGGCATCGTGGTTCGAGCGATTCGACGCCGAACCCGGCGTGCTCAAACGCCGCGATGATTACTACCCGGAGAAATTCGCCTGGCTGCTTGCCCATCCGGTGCCGGTGGTGTCGAGTACTTTCGCCACCTTCGATGCCGACGAGGTTGCCCAGCTGCATTCGGTGGGAACCGAAGTGTGGGCAACGGTGGCAACCGCCTCCGACGCGTCCATCGCCACCGCGAACGGTGTGGACGCGCTGGTGGTGCAGGGTCCCGAGGCGGGCGGACACCGAGGCACGTTCGACGGGTCGGCTCCGGAAGAGCCGTTGACGGAGTTGCTGGTCGCAGTGCGCGAGATATCGGATCTGCCCCGAATCGCGGCCGGCGGGCTCATGGACGGCAACGACATTGCGCCGCTGCTGGATTCGGGTGCTGCGCATGCAGCCCAGCTGGGTACCGCGTTTCTGAACACTCCCGAGGCAGGAACGAAGCCCGTGCACCGCGAGCAGCTGGCCAGTGCGTCGGGTACCGCCGTGACGAAGGCGTTTTCGGGCCGTCCTGCGCGGGGCTTGGTGAACGAGTTCATGCGCGAGAACTCCGAAGCCGCCCCGCTGGCGTATCCCGATCTGCACTATCTGACCGCGCCGATGCGCGCGAAGGCCGCAGCTGCGGGTGACCCGTCGGGACTGTCGATGTGGGCCGGGACCGGCTATCGCCGCGCTCAGGCGAAACCGGCGGCCGAGCTGTTCGCCGAATGGGCGAGGCAACTCGGCCGCTGAACCAGACAGTTCAGGGGTTGGCGTGGGCGGGCTGGAAGTGTCCCGATGCCTGCGCTTCCTCTGCTCGGATGACGTGCACCACGGCGTTGATCAACGCCAAGTGCGTGAATGCTTGCGGAAAGTTGCCGAGGTGACGGCCGGTGCGATGGTCGATCTCTTCGGCGTAGAGTTTGAGCGGGCTCGCGTAGGCAAGCAGGCGTTCGCACAGGTGCTTGGCGCGCGGGAGTTCGTCGATCTCCACCAGAGCGGACACGAGCCAGAACGAGCAGATCGTGAACGTGCCTTCCTCGCCGGACAAACCGTCGTCGGTGGTGTCGGTTCGATAGCGCAGAACCAAGCCGTCCTCGGTCAACTCGTCGGCGATGGCGAGCACTGTTGCACGAATGCGTTCGTCGTCGGCCGGCAGAAATCGCAGGAGGGGTGCGAGTAGCAACGACGCGTCCAGAGAGGGATCTCCGTACCGCTGCGTCAGCACGCCGCGCGAGTCCACGCCGTTGTCGAGGATGTCGGCCTTGATCTCGTCGGCGATTTCGTTCCACTTGGTCGAGTAGTCCTTCTCGCCGTGGATATCGGCAAGCTTCGCACCGCGATCGAGCGCAACCCAACACATCAGCTTCGAGGACGTGAAGTGCTGGGGCTCACCGCGTACCTCCCAGATGCCACGGTCGGGTTTGCGCCAGTTCGCGATCGCTTCCTCGACCTGCCGTTTGAGCAGAGGCCACAGGAACTCCGGGACGTGTTCACGCGACTTGACGTGCAGGTACACCGAGTCGAGCATGGTGCCCCAGATGTCGTGCTGCTCTTGGTCGTAGGCACCGTTGCCGATACGTACCGGTCGGGCGCCGTCGTACCCGGACAAGTGCGGTAGCTCGGCCTCGTCGAGGGTCTTCTCACCGCCGATGCCGTACATCACCTGGAGCGGGTTGACCTCCCCGTCTGCACTGGTGGCTACATCGGACATGAAGGCGAAGAAGTCGTTGGCCTCACGGTCGAGCCCGAGCGTGTACAGACCCCACAGAGCGAATGTGGAGTCGCGGACCCAGGTGTAGCGATAGTCCCAATTGCGTTCCCCACCAGGTGTTTCGGGTAGCGACGTGGTCGACGCGGCGAGCAGTGCTCCCGTGGGTGCGTAGGTCAGTCCTTTGAGGGTCAGAGCGCTGCGCTGGAGGTAGCCGCGCCACGGATGATCGGGGAATCGGCCGATCGTGATCCACTGCCGCCAGCATTCGGAGGTCTGCCACATCTTACTGGCCGCTTCCTCGAACGTTTGCGGTGCGGGAAGATCGGACCACGACAGCGCGACGAAGATGTTGTCGCCTTCCGTCATTCGGGTTCGCGCGCGTGCTTCGCGGCCCTCGATGCCGATCCGAAGATTGGTGGTCAATTTGAGGGTGGGCTGGTCGCCGTCGGCGCTCGCCTCGCAGGTCGCGGTGGTCTCCTCGTACACCTTGCCGGTGTACTCCCATGTCGCGGGTGCCCGATGGTAGTCGAAGGCGGGCTCGCAGCTCATCTCCAATTCGACTGTGCCGCTGACACATTTGATGGTCCGAAGCAAGATGTGCTCGGCATCCCAGTCGCTCGGTGCGCGCTTGTGAGTTCGAGAACGCTGGTCGGTGTTGTGCCAGGGGCCCATCACCAACGCGTCACGCACGATGAGCCACCCGGTCTCGGTCTGCCAGGTCGTCTCCACGATGAGGCCGCCGGGCAGGTATCGACGAGCGGCGGGTACCGACTGTCCGTACGGCCCGACGCGGAAGTGGCCCGCGCTTCGATCGAGGACGGCACCGAAAATACTGGGGGAGTCCGGCCGCGGTACACACATCCATTCGACGGAGCCGTTTCGGGCGATGAGGCACGTCGTCTCGCAGTCCGAGAGAAATGCGTAGTCGTCGATGGGCGGAAACGCGCTGCGGTAGGAGACCAACGTGGACACCGGCGCATCGGTGCTGCCCAACGCACCTTGGACTTCCGTTCCGCCCAGGCCTGGATGTCCTGAGCCCATGGCCGGCTCCTCGGCGACCGGGGGCACGGGCGAAACCTCATCGAATGCCGTCATGGCGTAATCATCGACCGATCCGTGGCAGCCGTCCACTGAGAGGCCGTACTCGGCGTGGCGCGGCTCAGGTGGAGCCCTGGTTTAAGCTGCGAGGATGGAATCGTTCGCGCGGTGGTGGGACGGCGTCGAGCTGTGGGTGACGGGCCTTCCGTTCGTTCCGCAGTCGGTGGTCGTCCTCGCAGTGCTCGTTCCGGTTGCGTTCGTCTCGGCTCGGGTGTTCGATCGCGTGCTGGCAGTGATCCTGCGCGTGTCGGGCCGTGACGCCAGCGCAGCACGCGAGGCCGAGCTCTCGGCCTCGACGTCTACGACGAAGGATGGACTGTAATGCCGCGGTCTCGGGTGACATGGGCTCTGATCGCGCTGCTGGCGTTGGTCGTCATCGCATGGTTGATCACTCGCTGACACGCGCCCGTCGTGCACATGCACGACTCCTCTGATTAGAGTCGGTCCGGAACCTCTGCTAGATTCCTGACCGTGTCTTCTGCCGCCGAGTACCGCGTCCGCCACCAGTTGGCGTTGATTGCTGTCGGCATGCTGGCAGTCGCCGATATCGACTGTTGTTGATTCTTTCCTTCGCGAATCGGTTTCGTCGATCCACTGTCGCCGCGTAGCGCAGTGTGTCCGCACGACGGACCGGAGTCCGTGCCGCCAGTTCGCTGCTTCGCCGGCCGGGTCCTGACTGCTACGGCGCTCAGCGCGAATCTCCTTGCGTGTCTTGTGTTCTTTCCTCATCGTCACACCACCATGAAAGGCCTTTCGCAATGAGGCATCGTTCTCGTTATCTGCTCACCACGTTCGCAGCTGTGGGAACTCTTCTGCTCACCGCCTGCGGCGGCGGTTCCAGCGATGTCGTCGGGGGCGGGTCGGACACTGCCAGTGGCCCGGCTCTGACACTCGTCGGCTACGCAGTGCCGAAGAACGGCTGGGACGCAATCGGTCCGGCGTTCGCAGCCACCGAGGATGGAGAGGGTACGGCGATCAACGCCGACTACGGCGCATCCGGAAACCAGTCGCGCAAGGTCGCCGACGGCGCGCCTGCGGACATCGTCAACTTCTCCGTCGAGCCGGATGTCACTCGACTTGTAAAGGCGGGCAAGGTCGACGAGGACTGGAACCAGAACGCGTACGGCGGGGTGCCGTTCGGCTCGGTGGTGACCATCGTCGTCCGCGAGGGCAATCCGAAGAACATCCAGACGTGGGACGACCTGATCAAGCCCGACGTTCAGGTCATCAGCCCGAGCCCCCTCAGCTCCGGATCGGCGAAGTGGAACCTGCTCGCGCCGTACGCCGCCAAGAGCAACGGTGGCCAGGACAAGCAGGCCGGTCTCGACTTCGTCCGTACGCTCGTCGCCGATCACTTCCCTGTGCAGCCCGAATCCGGCCGCGCCGCAACCGAAGCGTTCCTGCAGGGGCAGGGCGACGCGTTACTGAGCTACGAGAACGAGGCACTGCTCATCGAAGAGCAGGGACAGAAGGTGGAGCACGTGGATGTTCCCGTCACCTTCCGCATCGACAACCCGGTGGCAGTGATCAACAGCAGTGCGAACCTCGAGCGTGCCAACGCACTGAACGATTTCGTCTACTCCGACGAAGGTCAGAAGATCTGGGCCGAGGCGGGTTTCCGGCCGACCAATCCGGAGATCGCCTCCGAATACTCGGACAAGTTCTTCACGCCCGAAAAGCTGTACACCATCGATGATCTCGGCGGCTGGACTCAGGTCGACGCCGACCTGTTCGGAGACAACGGCGCAATTGCGACGATCTACCAGGAAAGTACTCGGTAGATGTCGTCGTCGACCGGTGAACCCGCGGCCCCGGGTTCGATCGCCCCGCTCAGTGCGACACCTCGGTTTCGTGCTGGGCGGGAAGGTCGCAAGTTCCGGGGCCCCGGTTCGGTGGGTCCGCTGGGCCTCGGTGTCGCTGTTCTGTGGCTCAGTGTCATCGTGCTGCTGCCGTTGGCGGCGTTGACGGTTCAGTCGTTCGACGGCGGCCTCGGTGGTTTCTGGGATGCGGTCACCGAGACACGTGCCATCGCCACGTTCAAGGTGACTCTGCTGGTGTCCGTGGCTGCCGCCGTGATCAACCTCTTTCTCGGCACTCTGATCGCGTGGGTTCTGGTACGCGACGAGTTTCCCGGCAAGCGTTTCGTCAATGCCCTGATCGACCTGCCGTTCGCACTACCGACCATCGTGGCGAGCTTGGTGTTGCTGTCGCTGTACGGACCGTCGAGTCCGATCGGCATCGTCTTCAACGCCACCAAGCCTGCGGTCATCGTGGCGCTGCTGTTCGTCACGCTCCCGTTCGTGGTGCGTGCGGTGCAGCCGGTGCTGATAGAACTCGACAAGGACGTCGAAGAGGCGGCCGCATCGCTGGGTGCGAACAACTGGACCATCTTTCGGCGCATCGTGTTGCCGGTACTGCTTCCGGCTGTGCTCTCGGGCGGTGGGCTCGCGTTCGCCCGTGCCATCGGCGAATTCGGGTCGGTGGTGTTGATCGGCGGCAACATCCCCAACGACACGCAGGTCGCTTCGCAGTACATCCGTGAACTCATCGAGTACGACCGGCCGGTCGACGCAGCCGCAATCTCTGTGGTGCTGTTGGCAATCGCCTTCGCTGTGCTGTTCGTGCTCCGCATCATCGGCAACAGGTTGGCCAGACGGGAAGAGCAGATCTCGTGAAAATCGGTCTCCCGATCAAACTGTCCCTGCGTGCCGTCGCACTGATCTATCTCGCTGTGCTCGTGCTGTTCCCCCTCGGTGCCATCCTGTTTCGCACGTTCGAGGACGGGGTGGTGGCGTTCTGGGAGCAGATCACCACTCCCGCCGCGCAATCCGCTCTCCAACTCTCCCTGTTGATCGTGGCGATCGTCGTTCCCATCAACGTCGTGTTCGGAATCGTCACAGCGTTGGCATTGGTACGCGGACGGTTCCGCGGCAAGGGGATACTCGAAGCGATCGTGGACCTGCCGTTCGCGGTGTCGCCGATCATCACCGGCGTCGCGCTCATCCTGCTGTGGGGTGCCAACGGATGGTTCGGTGGCATCGAAAGCCTCGGTTTCAAGGTCATCTTCGCGCTACCCGGCATGGTCATCGCGACGATATTCGTCACCTTGCCGTTCGTCGTTCGCGAAGTGGAACCGGTCCTGTACGAGATCGGTGAAGAGCAGGAAGAGGCTGCCTCGACTCTGGGTGCGAGTACCTGGCAGACGTTCTGGCGAATCACGTTGCCTGCCATCCGATGGGGACTGACCTACGGCGTGGTGCTCACCGTCGCACGTTCGCTCGGAGAATTCGGCGCCGTCATCATGGTCTCCACCAACCTGCCCGGCATTTCCCAGACGCTCACACTGCTGGTCAATTCACGGTACGAGGACTTCAATCAGCAGGGCGCATACGCGGCGTCCACCTTGCTCATGGCGATCGCCGTCATCGTGCTGCTGCTGATGACGGTTCTCGACAAGAAGAGGACGAAGTAATGACCGAGACATCTTCCGAGATCGAGATCTCCGTGGTCGGCGCGAACAAGCGCTACGGCGATTTCGCCGCCCTCGATGACGTCAGCATCGACATCCCGAAGGGCTCGTTGACGGCGCTGCTCGGACCCAGTGGCTCGGGCAAGTCCACGCTGCTTCGATCCATCGCAGGCCTCGAGCAGCTCGATACGGGCCGAGTGGTGCTGGCAGGCCAGGACGTCACCTGGGTGAGCCCGCAGCGTCGCGAGATCGGGTTCGTGTTTCAGCACTACGCCGCGTTCAAACACCTGACGGTGCGCGACAACGTGGCGTTCGGCTTGCAGATCCGCAAGCGGCCCAAGGCCGAAATTGCCAAGAAGGTCGACGAACTGCTTGAGATCGTCGGTCTGGCGGGTTTCCAAGGCCGCTACCCGGCGCAGCTGTCCGGAGGACAGCGTCAACGCATGGCGCTGGCACGTGCACTCGCGGTCGACCCGCAGGTTCTCCTCCTCGACGAGCCCTTCGGTGCCCTCGATGCCAAGGTGCGCGCAGATCTACGGACGTGGCTGCGCCGATTGCACGACGAGGTGCACGTCACCACTGTGTTGGTGACTCACGACCAGGAAGAAGCGCTCGACGTCGCCGACCGAATCGCGGTGCTGAACAAGGGCAGAATCGAACAGGTCGGCACCCCGGAGGATCTCTACGATCGCCCTGCAAACAACTTCGTGATGTCGTTCCTCGGTCAGGTGGCCAGGCTGAACGGACTTCTGGTGCGCCCGCACGACATTCGTGTCGGACGCGACCCGTCGTTGGCACAGGCGCAGGCGAGTGGCACGGCAGAATCTGCCGGGGTGACGCGGGCCGTCGTCGAACGGGTCGTACGCCTCGGCTTCGAGGTGAAGGTCGAGCTGAAGAACGCGGCCACCGGCGAGTTGTTCGCGGCGCAGATCACGCGCGGCGACAGCGAGGCGCTGGGGCTGCACGAGGGCGAAACCGTCTACGTCCGCGCGACTCGGGTTCCGACGATCACGGATACGACCGAATCGGCTCCGGTGCACTGATCGGACGAGCAGTACCTTTCGTGCTATGCGATCGAGCGATCGTGCGCGAGAGCTGCGTCGTACCGCCTGGAGGCGAGCTCGGCCACTGCCGGATGAGGGCCCAGAACATCGGCGTACGTCACGTTCGGGACGCCGTCCAGCACCTGTGAGATGCGGTCGGTGAGTCTCCCGGGTGCCAGGAACCAGGGAGCCACCACGATCCGGGTGGCTCCCAGCGCGCGCAGCTGTGCGACCGCGTCGAGTGGAGACGGATCGACGGACGTGGCGAAACAGGTGACAACTCCCGCCCAGCCGGTGCCGGACACCACTTCGTTCGCAACTCGACGGCTACGGTCGTTCGCCGAGGAATCGCTCGATCCGACGGCAGCCAAGGCGACTCCGACGGTCGAATCGCCGAGCACCGCACCGGCATCGAGAACACGATCACGAACGGCGTCGACGAGAAGTGGGTCGTCGCCCAGCACCTCGGATTGACCGATCGATACGTGCGGCTGCCGCACCCGCGCTGCAGCCAACAAAGCAGGCAGGTCCACTCGGGCGTGGAAAGCACTGCCCAACAACAGCGGAACCGCGACGATGCGAACATGCCCGGCATCGGCCAGCTCGTCGAGTGCCTGCTCGACACTGGGCTCACTGAGGTCGAGAAACGCCACGCGGACATCGAGATCCGGACGCCGTCGACGCAGGACGTCGACGGCGCGGTGGATCGTCTCGCTCGAGCGGGGATCGCGGCTGCCGTGCGCCACCGCGAGCAGAGCCGTCACGCCGGAACTGCCGACCCCAGCTCGACGGCGGCCAGTGCGTTGCCCACCAGACCGGCTGCCAGTGTGTTGCCACCGGCCGGATCGATCAGCAAGAAGCTGCCAGTGTGCCTGTTGACGGCGTAGTCGTCGGCCACGATCGGCTCGGCAACGCGAACAGAGATGCGTCCGATTTCGTTGAGCTCCAACGATTCCGGGCCCTCGTGTGCAGTGAGGTCCTGTTCGTCGAAACGCTCGACGAGAGCCCCGACGATGGCCTGGGTGGTACGAGTGCCGTGCTTGAGCAGCAGACGAGCGCCCGGGCGAAGCGGCTTCTCGGCGAGCCAGCACACCGTGGCCTCGAAGTCGCCGATCGGTTCCGGTGCGTCCTGCGGGGAGGCGATGGTGTCGCCGCGCGAGACGTCGACATCGTCGGCGAGGACGAGGGTGACGCTACGTCCGGCATGCGCCGTGCGCAGCTCGCCGTCCGCGGTGTCGATGCGCTCGACGGTCGTTCGGGTGCCCGACGGCAGAATGACGACCTCGTCGCCGACGTCGACGGAGCCTGCTGCGACCTGGCCGGCATATCCGCGATAGTCCGGGAACTCCGCTGTGCGCGGCCGGATCACGTACTGCACGGGGAAGCGCAGACCGACCCGGTGCGGTTCGGCGTCCACCGGGACCGACTCGAGGTGCTCGATGAGGGTGGGCCCGTCGTAGTACGGGGTCTTGTCGGACTTGACCGCGACGTTGTCGCCGTGCAGCGCGGACACCGGAATTTCGATGACGTCCTCGGTGGACCAGCCGAGCGAGGAAGTCAGCGAATTGAACTCTGCCGAGATCTCGGCGAAGACGGTCGCAGGGTCCTCGACCAGATCGATCTTGTTGACGGCGAGCACCAGGCGGGGAACGCCGAGGAGGGCCAGAACCGCTGCATGCCTTCGGGTCTGAGTGATCACGCCTTTGCGGGCGTCGACGAGCAGGATGACCAACTGCGCCGTCGACGCGCCCGAGACGGTGTTGCGGGTGTACTGCACGTGGCCGGGGGTGTCGGCCAAAACGAAGGAGCGATTGGGCGTCGCGAAGTACCGGTAGGCGACATCGATCGTGATGCCCTGTTCGCGCTCGGCACGCAGGCCGTCGACGAGCAGCGACAGATCGGGAGTGGACAATCCTTTGTCCACCGAGGCCCGAGTGACGGCGTCGATCTGGTCTGCCAGAACGGATTTGGTGTCGTACAACAGGCGTCCGACAAGAGTGGACTTGCCGTCGTCGACGCTGCCTGCGGTAGCGAGGCGAAGGAGTTGCGTACCCGTGCTGGTGCTGCTCATCAGAAGTATCCTTCTCGTTTGCGATCTTCCATGGCAGCCTCGGACACGCGGTCGTCGCCGCGAGTGGCTCCGCGTTCGGTCAGCCTGGACGCCGCGACCTCGGCGAGGATCGCTTGATTGTCGGCAGCCTCGGACAGGACGGCACCGGTGGTGGATCCGTCGCCGACAGTGCGGTAGCGCACCGACAGTGTCTGCAACTCTTCACCTTCGGCCGGTCCGCCCCAGACGCCCGGCGTCATCCACATGCCGTCGCGCTGATACACCGGGCGCTGGTGGGCGTAGTAGATGCTGGCCAACTCCACGTCGTCGCGAGCGATGTAGCGCCAGATGTCGAGTTCGGTGAAGTTGCTGAGCGGGAACACGCGCACCTGCTCGCCGGGGGAGTGCTTGCCGTTGTACAGGTTCCACAGTTCCGGACGCTGCTTCTTCGGCTCCCACTGCCCGAATGCGTTGCGCAGCGAGAAGATTCGCTCTTTGGCTCGGGCGCGTTCCTCGTCGCGTCGGGCACCACCGAACACCGCGTCGAACCGGTTCTCGGAGATCGCGTCGAGGAGAGGCACGGTCTGCAGCGGGTTGCGGATGCCGTCGGGGCGCTCGGTGAGACGTCCGTCGGCGAGGTACTCCTCGACGCTGGCCACGTGCAGGCGCAGGTTGTACTTCGCAACCACGTGGTCGCGGAAGTCCAGCACCTCCTGCAGGTTGTGCCCGGTGTCGACGTGCAGCAGTGCGAACGGCAGGGGAGCGGGCCAGAACGCCTTGATGGCCAGATGCAGCAGAACCGTCGAGTCCTTGCCACCCGAGAACAGGATGACGGGGCGCTCGAATTCGCCGGCCACCTCTCGGAAGATGTGGATGGCTTCGGATTCGAGTGCGTCGAGGGTGTCGAACCGATCTGCATCGAGATGGGTGCGTCCGACGGTCGCCGTCGTGAGGTCGAGTGTCATGAGGCGTGCAACCCACATTCGGTCTTGGCCTTGCCGGCCCAACGACCGCTGCGCGGGTCGGCTCCGGGGGCAGGTTTGACGGTGCACGGTGCGCACCCGATGGACGGATATCCCTCGTCGACGAGAGGGTTGACCAGGATCGAATGTTCGTCGATGTAGGCCTGCATCTCCTCGTCCGACCACGGTGCGATCGGGTTGATCTTCACCAGGCCGAAGGCGTCGTCGAACGAGATCAACGGAGCGTTGGCGCGCGTCGGGGCCTCGACTCGCCGGATGCCGGTGACCCACGCGCTGTAGTTCGCCAGTTCCTTCTTCAGCGGCGCCACTTTGCGCATCGCGCAGCAGCGGTTCGGTTCGCGGGCGAACAGGTCCTTGCCGTCGATCGCATCCTGTTCTGCGACAGTCTTCTCGGCGCGGGCGTTGACGACGTGCACGCCGTATACGGCCTCGACGGCATCGCGCGTTCCGATGGTCTCGGCAAAGTGGTAGCCGGTGTCGAGGAACAGGACGTCCACTCCGGGGTGAACCTGTGCGGCGAGGTGAACGAGAACCCCGTCCTGCATGTTGGAGGCGACGATGAAGTCGCTACCGAAGGTGTCCTCGGTCCATTGCAACAACTCGAGCGGGCTTGCGCCGTCGAGTTCGCGGGCACCGCGCTCGGCGATGTCCTTCAGTTGGTCGACCGTCAAATTCAGTCTGGTACTCATCGCAAATCCGCCTCGTCTGCTCGCACGGCCCATTGAGCGAACCGTTCGCCGTCTTCGCGGTGCTTGTCGAAATTGCGCACCACTCTGTCGATGTAATCTCCCAGCTCGGAGCTGTTGACCTTGTGCTGACGCAACTTTCGGCCGAACGCACTGTCCAGGCCGAGGCTGCCTCCGAGGTGAACCTGGAAACCCTCGATCTGATTCCCGTCCCCGTCGTCGACCAACTGTCCCTTGAACCCGATGTCGGCGATCTGCGACCGCGCGCACGAGTTGGGGCAACCGTTGATGTTGATCGTGATCGGAACGTCGAGTCGACTGTTGATGTCGGACAAGCGCTCTTCGAGCTCGGGGACGAGAACCTGTGAGCGCTTGCGGGTTTCGGCGAACGAGAGCTTGCAGAACTCGATGCCACTGCACGCCATCAGATTCTTGCGCCAATGCGAGGGGCGAGCCGGTAGGCCCAGCGCATCGAGGTCCGAGATCAGCTGCTCGAGCGTCTCGTCCGGAACATCCAGCACGATCAGCTTCTGATACGGCGTGAATCGGACGCGATCCGACCCGGCCTTCTCGGCGGCGTCGGCGACGGCCGCGAGGATGGTGCCGGACACGCGACCCGCGATGGGCGCGACACCGACGGCGTTGAGCCCGTTCTTGAGCTTCTGGATCCCGACATGATCACGGGGCCGAGCGGGCTTCTCGGGAGCCGGGCCGTCGATGAGCTTGCGGTGCAGGTACTCGTCCTCGAGGACCTGGCGGAACTTTTCGATGCCCCAGTCCTTGATGAGGAACTTCAGGCGCGCCTTGGTGCGAAGCCGGCGGTAGCCGTAGTCACGGAAGATCGAGACGACGCCTTCCCATACATCGGGAACGTCCGCGAGCGGAACCCAGACACCGACGCGCTGCGCGAGCATCGGGTTGGTGGACAGGCCGCCGCCGACCCACAGGTCCAGGCCGGGCCCGTGCTCGGGGTGGTTGACACCGATGAAGGCGACGTCGTTGATCTCGTGCACTACGTCCTGCAGACCCGAGATCGCGGTCTTGAACTTGCGTGGCAGGTTCGAGTACTCGGGCTTGCCGATGTACCGCTCGACGATCTCGTCGATGGCCGACGTCGGGTCGAGAATCTCGTCGACCGCTTCACCTGCCAGCGGGGAACCGAGCACCACACGGGGGCAGTCTCCGCACGCCTCGGTCGTCTTCAGGCCGACTGCCTCGATCCGACGCCAGATCTCGGGGACGTTCTCGACCTCGATCCAGTGGAACTGGACGTTCTCGCGATCGGAGAGGTCCGCGGTGTCGCGGCCGAACTCCTTCGAGATCTGAGCCAGAGTGCGCAGCTGCTCCAGATTCAATGCACCGGCATCGCACCGGATGCGCATCATGAAGTACTTCGCCTCGAGCAGGTCGATGTTGTCGTCACCGGTGAAGGTGCCGTCGTAGCCCTGTTCACGCTGGGTGTAGAGACCCCACCAGCGGAACCGGCCGCGCAGATCGCCCTTGTCGATGCTGTCGAAACCCTGCTTCGAGTAGATGTTCTCGATGCGGGCGCGCACGTTGAGCGGGTTGTCGTCCTTCTTGGACTGCTCGTTGGCGTTGAGCGGCTCTCGATAGCCCAGAGCCCACTGGCCTTCGGCGCGACGCTTGGTCGGCCGCGGCGCTCGCTCTCGCGGTGTGGCGGAGGCAGCGTCGGTGGTCGCGTCGCTGGTCGACGACATGCAATGCTCCTGCATCTTCGGTGCGGGCCGGCTCCGATCGTTGCGCAGAAGAGCGCTCACGAGATGGTGCGGAACCGGTGGATCGAATGGACGTGCTCCAAGGAGGGCTGGGTCAGCAGCCGGTCGTGTGTCGACACGACGCGCTGCAGACACGGCCGAGATCGACGTGGCGGCGCGCCACGAGTCGAATTCCTGAGTCGGTCACGGGTGCCATTGTGCCACGTCATCGACCGGGTGCCGACCGCGGCGGCCTATTTACCCCAAAATTCCGGTAAATAGGCTGGCAGGGTGCGAGTCGTGCGTGCACAGCGCCCTGGGCGGCGCGTGGATCGGGCCGCCGGTGAACTCTGGGACACTGGAGTCCGTGAATACCGTCGTCGATACCTCCTCAGTCTTCGAGCTGCCGTCCGGCGCATTCGCCGGAGTGGGGGAACGTGCGTTCGGGATCTACGTTCATGTGCCCTTCTGCGCCACGCGATGCGGGTACTGCGACTTCAATACGTATACGGCCGGGGAGCTGGGCACATCGGCGTCGCCGCAGTCCTGGTTGGAGGGCCTGCGCAGAGAACTCGACGCTGCGGCGAACCTGATCGGAACGGGCACGGGTCGAGTACCGACGGCCGACACAGTCTTCGTCGGAGGTGGGACGCCGTCGTTGCTCGGGGGCGACGGCCTCGCGGACGTATTGGGCGCGGTCCGGTCGAGCTTCGGGCTGTCCGACGGGGCGGAAGTGACCACGGAATCGAACCCGGAATCGACGTCGCCTGCATTCTTCGAGCGGCTGCGCGACGCCGGGTTCACGCGGGTGTCGTTGGGCATGCAATCCGCGGCACCGCACGTTCTGGCGGTTCTGGATCGCACCCACACTCCGGGGCGAGCGGTGGCCGCGGCGAAGGAAGCGTCCGCAGCCGGCTTCGAGCACGTGAACCTCGACCTCATCTACGGAACGCCGGGCGAGCGAGACAGCGATCTCGACCAGTCCCTCGCTGCGGTGCTCGACGCGGGTGTCGACCATGTCTCCGCGTACGCACTGATCGTCGAGGACGGCACCGCCATGGCGCGAAAGGTGCGCCGAGGTGAGTTGCCGGCACCCGACGACGACGTGTTGGCGAGCCGATACGAGCGCATCGACACGGCCATGAACGCAGCAGGCCTGTCCTGGTACGAGGTATCGAACTGGGCCGCCGATGCCGATGCGCGGTGCCGGCACAACATCGGCTACTGGGACGGCGGCGATTGGTGGGGTGCCGGGCCTGGAGCGCACAGCCACATCGGCGGCACGCGATTCTGGAACGTCAAACACCCGGCCACCTACGCCGATCGGCTCGCCGCGGGCGAGCTGCCGGTGCAGGGCAGTGAGCTGCTCACCGCGCAGGATCGTCATCTCGAAGAACTGATGCTGACCGTGCGTCTGCGCTCAGGAGTGCCGATGAGTCTGCTGGGGCCGACCGAGCTCGCAGCCGCCGAGCAGACCGTGGCGGACGGGTTGATGGTGCAGCGAGGCGATCACCTCGTGCTGACCGACCGCGGCCGGTTGCTCGCCGACGCCGTGGTGCGCACCATCGCCGCGGCCTGAACGATCTGTTTCAGGCTGCAGTGTTCTCAGGGCCTTCGAACCCTCAGGCTCCCAGGGCGTCGTAGTCGAACACTCTGGCGTGCAACACCGTTCGACTGCGCAGCGCCGCCCGGACAGCGCGGTGCAGGCCGTCCTCGAGGTAGATGACGCCTCGGAACTGCACAGCATGGGGGAACAGGTCGCCGTAGAAGGTGGAGTCCTCGGACAACAACCGGTCGAGTTCGAGCACCTTGGTGGTGGTGACGATCTCGTCCAAACGCAGTTGGCGTGGAGGAATTCTCGACCAGTCCCTGATGGACAGGCCGTGCTCCGGGTAGGGCTTTCCGTCTCGTACACCCTTGAAGATCATCGCGAGCCTCGAACCGCTGGACCGAATCGAAAGACAGTTTCCACTTGGACCACAGTAAGGCCTTGCACGAGCATGCGTTCCTCGGCTACTAGACTCGAGCGACGATTGGCAACGAGAACGGAGGTGGGCACCGATGTCGAGCACCGACGACAGGCGGTTCGAGGTTCTGCGAGCGATCGTGGCGGACTACGTGTCCACTCAGGAGCCCGTCGGATCGCGTGCTCTTGTCGAGCGTCACAACTTGGGTGTGTCGAGTGCGACCGTGCGCAACGACATGGCTGTCCTCGAGGCAGAGGGCTACATCGCCCAACCGCACACCAGCTCCGGGCGGGTGCCGACCGACAAGGGCTACCGCCAGTTCGTGGACCGGATCGCCGACGTCAAACCGTTGTCAGCGGCCGAGCGTCGCGCCATCCTGGAGTTTCTCGAGAACGGCGTCGACCTGGACGATGTGCTGCGCCGCGGTGTTCGACTGCTCGCTCAGCTGACCCGGCAGGTAGCCGTGGTTCAGTACCCGACGCTGTCGGCGTCCTCGGTTCGACATCTGGAGGTCGTCGCCCTCACACCGGCTCGACTGCTGTTGGTGCTCATCACCGACTCCGGCCGGGTCGATCAACGCATCGTCGAACTCGGCGACGTCATCGACGACGAGAACTTGGCCCAGTTGCGGCGGTTGCTCGGCGGCGCACTGGAAGGCAAGCGGCTGGCGGCGGCGTCCGCAGCCGTGGCCGAGCTGGCCGAAAATTCACCTCCCGCCCTGCGTGACGCGATGATTCGTTCGGCCACGGTGCTGGTGGAATCGCTCGTCGAACATCCCGAGGAGCGGCTGGTTCTCGGCGGAACGGCCAATCTGACGCGCAACGCTGCGGACTTCGCGGGCGACGCAGGGTTTCCGGGATCGCTCCGAGCGGTACTCGAAGCGCTGGAAGAGCAAGTGGTGGTACTCAAGCTGCTCGCCGTGACGCAGGACACCCGCACCGTCACCGTGCGTATCGGCGAGGAGACGCAGGTTGAGGAGATGCGCGGAACATCGGTGATTTCCACTGGATACGGCTCTGCTGGCATGGTCCTGGGAGGGATGGGCGTTCTCGGCCCCACCCGAATGGACTATCCAGGAACAATCGCGTCGGTCGCGGCGGTTGCCAGGTACATCGGCGAGGTCCTGGCCGAGCGCTGACACGAGCCGACGACCCATCGTCGGCCGCGGGGGCACAGCGGCCGCGACACAGCATCAACGAACGAGATTCATCTTCTAGGACGAAAGAGACGACGTGGCACGGGATTATTACGGGACTTTGGGCGTCGGCCAGCAGGCGACGGACCAGGAGATCAAACGCGCTTACCGCAAATTGGCGCGAGAGTTGCACCCGGACGTGAACCCGGACGAGGCCGCACAGGCCCGGTTCAAGGACATTTCCACCGCATACGAGGTGCTCTCCGATCCGGAGAAGCGTCGAATCGTCGACCTCGGCGGCGATCCTCTGCAGCAAGGCGGCGGCGGTGGTGGCGGCGGATTCGGCGGTGCCGGATTCGGGGGCGGCCTCGGCGACGTCTTCGAAGCGTTCTTCGGCGGTGGCGCAGGCGGTGGTCAGCGCGGACCCAAGGGACGCGTACAACCCGGAGCCGATTCGCTGCTGCGAACCAAACTCACCCTCGACGAATGCGCCACCGGCGTCACCAAGCACATCACCGTCGACACGGCGATCCTGTGCGATCTGTGCACCGGCTCGGGCACCAACGGCGATTCCAAGCCCGTTCGGTGCGAGACCTGTGGCGGTGCCGGCGAAGTGCAGTCGGTGCAGCGCTCGTTCCTCGGCCAGGTCATGACCAGCCGTCCGTGCCCCACCTGCCGCGGTGCAGGCGAGACCATCCCGGACCCCTGCCGCAAGTGCGGCGGCGACGGCCGGGTGCGTTCACGTCGGGACATCTCGGTGAAGGTCCCGGTCGGCGTCAGCAACGGCATGCGCATCAGGTTGGCCTCGCAGGGCGAGGTCGGGCCGGGTGGCGGCCCCGCAGGCGATCTCTACGTGGAAATCGTCGAGCAGCAGCACGAGGTGTTCGTCCGTGACGGCGACGATCTGCACTGCACCGTTCGCGTCCCGATGGTCGACGCGGCACTTGGTACGTCGGTGACGGTCGACGCCATCATCGACGGCCCGACCGAGATCTCGATCGAGCAAGGGACACAACCGAACTCGACGACGGTGCTGCGCGGGCACGGGATGCCCAAGCTCCGTTCCGGTATCCGCGGTGACCTGCACGCCCACCTCGAGGTCATCGTGCCGACCAAGCTGGACAGCAAGCAGACCCACCTGCTCGAACAGCTCAAGACCATGCGCGACCGCGATTCGGCGGAGGTCGTCACCACCGGTTCGGCGCACAGCGGTGGCCTGTTCTCGCGGTTGCGGGAAGCCTTCAGCGGGCGCTGATTCATGGCCCCCACGGTCTTCTATCTCACGCCGCTGCCGGCCGTGGGAGAGCTCGCCGTGCTCGACGGCAAAGAAGGTCATCACGCCGCGACCGTGCGGCGGATCCGAGTCGGCGAGCGACTGCTGCTCAGTGACGGTGCCGGCGGTCTGGCCGATACGGTCGTCGTCGGTGCCGAGAAGAACCGACTCGAACTGACGGTGCAGTCGCGCACGGACATGCCGCGAGCCACTCCCACGGTGACGCTGATTCAGGCGCTGCCGAAGGCGGACCGCTCCGAACTGGCGATCGAGCTGGCCACCGAGGCCGGGATCGACGCCGTGGTGCCATGGCAGTCGGCGCGATGCGTCGCTCGCTGGGAAGGGCCCAAGGCGACCAAGGGGGTCGCGCGCTGGCGCAGCACCGCCGCCGAGGCGGCCAAGCAATCGCGTCGCGCATACATCCCCGAGGTCTCCGAGTTGCACGATTCACGCTCGGTGTACGCCCTCGTGCACCGGATCGTGGCGGGCGGCGGCATCGTTGCCGTGTTGCACGAAGCGGCCACCTCGGCATTTCGCGACCTGCCGTTCGATTCGGTGCCCGAGGTCGCGATCGTCGTCGGACCCGAGGGTGGCCTCGACGACAGAGAGATCGCGGCTCTGACCGAGGCAGGCGCGACCCCGGTGGTGCTGGGGCCGACGGTGCTGCGAACCTCGACGGCCGGAGCTGTTGCGTTGGGAGCTCTCGGCGTTCTGACGACGCGGTGGGCGCAACTTCCGCCCGACTTTCCGAACGCATGAGCGTTCGCATCAAGATCGCGTACGGCGAGCATCCGGAACAGTTCGGACACCTCTATCTGCCGTCAGCGCCGGTCACGCCCGCGACACCGGTGGTCGTGATCGTGCACGGTGGATTCTGGAGTGGGCAGTACGCGTCGAATCTGGGCACCCAGTTCGCCCGAGCTGTCGCCGGAGCCGGTGCGGTGGCCTGGAACATCGAGTACCGACGCGTCGGTGCGGGCGGGCACTGGCCAGAGATGCAGGCCGACGTGCGCGCCGCACTCGACGCCGTGGCCGGAGTGGTACAGCACCACGCCCCGGTCGGTGTCGACGATGTCCGCGTCATCGGGCACTCGGCGGGCGGCCACCTGGCAGTGTGGCTCGGCGGCGAAACCGACACGACGGTCCGGCCGACGCGCATCGTCTCGCAGGCGGGTGTCCTCGATCTGGAGCCGCGCGGGGCGTCGGGACGTACCAATCCGGCGGTCGAGGCCCTGCTGCAGGCCCGCTACGAAGACGAGCCCGAGCTGTACCGGTCGGCCTCACCCCTGGCCCGACTACCCATCGGCATTCCGACGATCTGTCTGCACGGATCCGATGACCTTCAGGTCCCGGCTTCGCAGAGCTCGAGGTACGTCGAGGCCGCACGAGCCGCGGGCGACGACGCGGAGCCGGCGATCGTGCCGGGCGAGGACCACTTCGCCTTCCTGAACCCGGATTCGCGGTGCTGGGCGCTCTCGCTCGAGGCCGTCCTGGGCGAGCGCCGTGGGTAATAGGAATGCGCATCGATCCTGCGGCGTTAAACTTGGTCCGAGCGCGACCTGACGGACGCGTTCGAATACATCAGCGTCACCGGTCGAAACAAGAGAGCAGGCCATAGCCACCACGTGAGTGAACACAGCGAATTTCCCGCCGAGCGCGACGTTCGGTCCACCTTGGAGCTCGCCCCCGAAGCAGTGATGCCGCTGCTGGGACAGTCCGACGAGAACCTCCGGGCGCTCGAGCAGATGCTGACGGCCGACATCCACGTACGAGGGAACGCCGTGACGCTCACCGGGAAGGTGCCCGATGTGGCGTTGGCCGAGCGGGTGATCACCGAATTGGCGGCATTGGCCAAACGTGCTCAGCCACTGACTCCCGATGCGGTGCGCCGGTCGATCGCCATGCTCACCGAGGGGGTGTCGGATTCTCCCGCCGAGGTGCTGAGCCTGGACATTCTGTCGCGTCGAGGCAAGACCATTCGGCCCAAGACGTTGAACCAGAAGCGCTACGTCGACGCGATCGATGCCAACACGATCGTGTTCGGAATCGGTCCTGCCGGAACGGGCAAGACCTACCTGGCCATGGCCAAGGCAGTGCAGGCATTGCAGACCAAGCAGGTCAGCCGCATCATCCTGACGCGGCCTGCGGTGGAAGCAGGTGAGCGTCTGGGCTTTCTGCCCGGAACCTTGCACGAGAAGATCGACCCGTATCTGCGTCCACTGCACGACGCCTTGCACGACATGATGGACGACGAGGCCATCCCCAAGCTGATGCAGGCCGGAGTCATCGAGGTCGCGCCGCTCGCCTACATGCGTGGCCGTACGCTCAACGACGCGTTCATCATTCTCGACGAGGCGCAGAACACCACGGCCGAACAGATGAAGATGTTCCTCACGCGTCTCGGATTCGGATCGAAGATCGTCGTCACCGGAGACGTGACGCAGGTCGACCTACCCGGAGGTGCCCGGTCGGGCCTTCGTGCGGCGTCGGAGATTCTCACCGACGTGGACGACATCCACTTCGCGCAACTGACCAGTAGTGACGTGGTGCGTCACCGGCTCGTCTCGGAAATCGTCGACGCCTACGAGCGCTTCGAGTCCGCATCGGAAGGCGTCATCGCGAACCGCGCGCAACGCCGTGCCGGTGGGCCGCGTTCGGCGAGAAGATGATTCAGGCGTACGGAAACGGTAATGCAGGCAACGAGAGCGTGGGTAGTGGCTAGATGAGTATCGAAGTGTCCAACGAGTCGGGGATGGACATCTCCGAGCCCGAACTGGTCTCGGTCGCACGGTTCGCGATCGCAGGCATGGACGTGCACCCCGCTGCGGAACTGTCCATGGTGCTGGTGGATTCGGCAACCATGGCAGATCTGCACATGCGCTGGATGGATCTGCCCGGCCCCACCGACGTGATGTCGTTTCCGATGGACGAGCTCGAACCGGGCGGTCGGCCCGATGCTCCCGAGCCCGGACCGGCGATGCTCGGAGACATCGTGCTGTGCCCGTCCTTCGCGGCGGATCAGGCCGCGGCAGCAGGACATTCGCTCGAACACGAGCTCGCGCTGCTCACCGTGCACGGCGTGCTGCACCTGCTCGGCTACGACCACGCCGAGCCGGACGAAGAGAAGGAAATGTTCGAGCTGCAGAACCGTCTGCTGGCCGAATGGTACGAAGACGCCAGGCGGGCGGAGCAGGCAGCCGAACAGGCCGTTCGAGACGCTCGGCTGCTCGGCAAGGCCGGCTTCGTCGACGGTCTCGACCGATGATGTGCGTGTTCGGACCAGCGGGAGTGCGGGGTCCTAGCGCGTGAGCAGTGCTGCCGCACTCATCGTCTTCGCCGTTCTGCTGGTTCCTCTCGGCGGCTTGTTCGCCGCAGTCGATTCGGCCCTGAACACCGTCTCGCGGGCGCGAATCGAAGACATGGTCAAGGACGAGAGACCGGGTGCCACCGGCCTCGTCGTCGTGGTTGCCGACCGCCCGCGGTACGTCAATCTCATGGTGCTGCTTCGTATTCTGTGCGAAATCGGCGGCACGGTGCTGCTCGCAGGCGGCCTGACCCAATTGATCGACTCGACCACCGCGCTCGTGATCACCGCTGTGGCAATGGTTTTGGTCAGTTACGTCGTGATCGGCGTCGGTCCGAGAACGCTGGGTAGGCAGAACGCGTACTCGATCGCGCTCGCCGCAGCGTTGCCGTTGCGCGCCCTCGGCTGGCTCCTCGGGCCGATCAGCAGGCTGCTCATCCTCATCGGTAACGCGATCACCCCGGGCAAGGGATTTCGCAACGGCCCGTTCGCATCCGAGATCGAGCTACGTGAGCTCGTCGACATGGCTCGCGAGCGCGGAGTCGTGGCCGACGACGAACGCCGAATGATTCAATCGGTGTTCGAGCTGGGCGATACCTCGGCCCGCGAGGTCATGGTGCCGCGGCCCGAGATGGTGTGGATCGAATCCGACAAGTCGGCGGGGCAGGCGACGTCGCTGGCCGTGCGCAGTGGGCACTCTCGCATCCCGGTGATCGGCGAGAACGTGGACGATATCGTCGGCGTGGTGTACCTCAAAGACCTTGTGCAGCAGACGTATTACTCCACCGACGGTGGGCGAGGCGTACAGGTCTCCGAACTGATGCGTCCGGCGGTGTTCGTGCCGGACTCCAAGCCGCTCGACAGTCTTCTCGCCGAGATGCAGCGAGACCGAAACCATATGGCGTTGTTGGTCGACGAGTACGGCGGCATCGCGGGCCTGGTGACCATCGAGGACGTCATCGAGGAGATCGTCGGCGAAATCGCCGACGAATACGACTCGGACGAGGTAGCACCCATCGAGCAACTCGAAGACGGACGGTTCCGGGTGTCCTCGCGGGTACCGCTCGAGGATCTGGGCGAAATCTTCGGTATCGACATCGAATCCGAGGAGGTCGATACCGTCGGCGGACTCCTCGGCTACGAGCTCGGCCGCGTGCCGCTGCCCGGTTCCGAAGTAACCACTCACGGGCTGTTGCTGCGCGGCGAGGGCGGAGCCGACCCGAAGGGCCGCGTCCGCATCACCACCGTGCTGGTCGAAAAGCTCGAACCCGACGAAGAATCCACCGAGGACGACGACTCGTCGGACGTCACTCACCAACACTGAAATCTGGAGGTGCTCGATGTCCGAGCAACACACCGAAGAGTTCCGATCCGGATTCGTCTGTTTCGTAGGCCGGCCCAACACCGGCAAGTCCACCCTGACCAATGCACTGGTGGGGTCGAAGATCGCCATCACGTCCTCGCGACCCCAAACCACGCGCCACACGATCCGCGGCATCGTGCACCGCGACCACGCGCAACTGATCCTCGTCGACACCCCGGGGCTCCACCGACCGAGAACGCTTCTGGGACAACGCCTCAACGACCTGGTGCAGGACACCTACTCCGAGGTCGACGTCATCGGACTGTGCATCCCCGCCGACGAGAAGATCGGACCGGGCGACCGGTGGATCCTCGAACAAGTGCGGCACATCGCGCCGAAGACCACCCTGATCGGCATCGTGACCAAGATCGACAAGGTCAAGAAGGAACGCGTCGTACAGCAGTTGATGTCGTTGTCGAAGTTGCTGGGCGAGAATTCGCACGTGATCCCGGTATCGGCCGAATCCGGTGAGCAGATCGAGAAGCTCGTCGACCTCCTGGCCTCCGAATTGCCGCCGGGTCCCGCCTTCTATCCCGACGGGGAACTGACGGACGAGCCGGAGGAAATCCTCATGGCCGAGCTGATCCGCGAGGCAGCGCTCGAAGGTGTCCGCGACGAGCTCCCGCACTCGCTGGCAGTGGTCATCGAGGAGGTCGTGCCGCGCGAGGGCCACGACAACATGCTCGATGTGCACGCGATCCTGTACGTCGAACGGTCCAGCCAGAAGGCCATCATCATCGGCAAGGGCGGCTCGCGACTCAAAGAGGTCGGCACCGCGTCGCGACTGCAGATCGAAAAATTGCTCGGTACCCGCATCTACCTGGATCTGCACGTCAAGATCGCCAAGGACTGGCAGACCGACCCCAAGCAGATGGGCAAGCTCGGCTTCTGACGTGTCCAGGTGAGTTGGCTACGAGGTGTCGCGCACCTGGGTCCACCACGGCTCGGGGCGTCGGCGATGCCACTGCAGAACGTTCTCGAGTTGAGCGGCCACCGACACCAGCAGAGGCTCTGTGGATTCGTGGCCCATCAGCTGCAGACCGATCGGTAGACCGGCTTTCGTCAGTCCCGCGGGGACGTTGACGCTCGGCCAACCGAGGACGTTCCACGGCCACGTGTACGGGCAGTGCTCGGTGATCACGCGGTCGGTGTCGGCGTTGGAGATGCCGTCGATGGCGTCGACCCGCGGAGGCGGCGTGGCTGTCGTCGGGGCGAGCACGATGTCGTAGTCGTCGAAGAACTGGCCGATGCGGCGGGCTATCCTTGGCTCTGCCGCGCGGGCCGCCCGCAGTGGTGCGCCGGCGAGGGCTCGTCCGCTCCGGGCGTTGGCTCGGGTGCGGGGGTCGGCCAGAGACGGGTCGGGCAGGCGGTCGAGCCAGGCCGCGACTCCGGCCAACGACCGCGGTAAGAAGTTGAGCCCCAACAACATTCCGTACGCAGGATCGTCGACGACCACGCGGTGACCGAGCAACCGCAGCACGGCAGCCATCTCGTACGCCGCAGCCGTGATCTCGGGATCCAGTGCCGCGGGTGTCGGAATGAACGGCTTGCGCAGACTCAACGCGATGCGCAGGGAACCGGGGTCGCGGCCGACAGCGTCCGAGACGGTCAGCGGAGTGGGCCGGTGCAGATCGCCGTCGTGCCCACCGGAGACCACGTCGAGAAGCAGGGCTGCGTCGGCCACCGTTCGGGCGAGCGGACCGATGACGGTGATGCCGTTGAACGCCTCGGCATCGGGCCAGGTGGAAATTCGGCCGCGCTGCGGCTTGATGCCGACGAGGTTGGTCCACGACGCCGGGATGCGCACCGAGCCGGCGCCGTCGGAACCCAGAGCGGCGGAGACCAATTCGGCTGCGACCGCGGCAGAACTGCCACCGGAGGAACCGCCCGGAGTTCGGTCTCGGTGCCACGGATTCCTCGTGTGGCCGAACGATCCGCCCGTGAACGGCCATTGCCCGAGTTCGGGACTGTTCGTCTTTCCCACGATGATCGCCCCTGCCGCACGCAGTCGGCGGACCACCTCGGAGTCCTCGGTGGCAGGAGGAAACCGGCCCGCGCAGCCGAAGGCGGTCGGTTCGCCGACGATGTCGACGTCGTCCTTGACTGCGATAGGAACGCCGAGCAGGGGAGCGGACGAGCCCGCAGCGATCAGCCGATCGGCCTCGGCGGCTTCGGCGAGGGCGGCATCTCGTCGCACGATCCGGAACGCGTTGAGGGTGGGTTGACTGCGTTCTATGCGATCCAGCGCAGCGGTGACCACCTCGACCGAGGTGACGCGTCTCGACGCGAGTTCGGCAGCCTGAGCAACGAGTGTCGACCGATGGAAATCCACGTGTGCACAGTATCGACCCACCGTCAGCGCGGGAACGATCTTCGTCGACGCCCACGTGGGACACTGGAGAGCGTGAGGCCATACCGTGACAACGCAGTCGTCCTGCGCCAGCACAAGCTGGGTGAGGCCGATCGCATCGTCACGTTGCTGACCAGGGAGAACGGTATCGTTCGTGCGGTGGCCAAGGGGGTGCGCCGCACCAAGTCCAAGTTCGGCGCACGGCTGGAGCCGTTTGCGCACATCGACGTCCTGCTCTATCCGGGACGCAACCTCGACATCGTCACTCAGGTGCACACGGTGGACGCGTTCGGCGGAGACATCGTTGCCGATTACGGCCGGTACACGACCGGCTGCGCTGTCCTCGAAACCGCCGAGCGTCTGGCCGGCGAAGAACACGCCCCCGCGCAGCGCCTGCACCAGCTGACCGTCGGCGCGCTGCGTGCCCTTGCGCAGCACGTGCGGCCGCCCGAGTTGGTACTCGACGCGTATCTGCTGCGTGCGATGGGTTTCGCCGGATGGGCTCCCGCACTGACGGACTGCGCTCGATGCGCTGCGGTGGGGCCGCATCGTGCGTTCCACGTCGCCGCAGGTGGCGCTGTGTGCGTGCATTGCCGACCGCCGGGATCTGCGACGCCATCGAGCGGTGTTCTGGATTTGATGGTGGCCCTCGAACGAGGGGAGTGGGACTACACCGTCACCACCTCCGATGCGGTCCGAAAGCAGGCCAGTGGCCTGGTGGCGGCTCATCTGCAGTGGCATCTCGAACGCCAGCTCCGCACACTTCCGCTCATCGAGCGCTCGCATCCACACCAGGTGCCGCTGGCCCAACCTGACTCCGTGTTCGCCGACACCGTCGGGCAGGATGGGGACCGTGATTCGACGACGCGAGCCGCAACACCGGCCTGACGAACGGCCGGCGGTTCGCCCGCCGGACCCGCACCCCTCGGGTGCGCGGCCGCCGATCTTGCAGCCGGAGCTGATTCCTCGTCACGTCGCTCTGGTCATGGACGGTAACGGCCGGTGGGCTCAGGATCGTGGGTTGCCGCGAACCGCAGGGCACGAGCAGGGCGAAGCAGTACTGATGGATGCTGTCTGTGGCTGCATCGAAATCGGCGTGCAGTGGTTGTCTGCGTACGCTTTCTCCACGGAGAACTGGAAGCGCAGTCCCGACGAGGTCAAGTTCTTGATGGGCTTCAATCGCGACGTGATCCGGCGTCGACGAGACGAGATGAACGAGATGGGTGTGCGGGTGCGCTGGGCCGGTCGGCGACCGCGACTGTGGGGCAGCGTCATCAAGGAACTCGAAGTGGCCGAGGAGCTGACGAAGCACAACACGGTGATGACGCTGACGATGTGCGTCAATTACGGCGGGCGAGCCGAAATTGCCGATGCCACAAGGGAAATAGCGCGTCAGGTTGCCGCCGGAAAGATCAACCCGGAAAAGATCACCGAGGCGACCGTCGCGAAGTACCTCGACGAGGCGGACATGCCCGACGTCGACCTGTTCCTGCGTCCCTCGGGGGAGCAGAGAACCTCCAATTTCCTGCTGTGGCAGTCGGCCTACGCGGAGTTCGTGTTCCAGAAGAAACTGTTCCCCGATTTCGATCGTCGAGATCTGTGGGAGGCCTGCATCGAATTCGCGTCGCGGGACCGACGATTCGGTGGAGTGAAATATGAGTGACGATGTATCTGGCCTCACCTTGCAGACGCGGGCTCAGTTGGCGTTGGCGCAGTTCGCCACTGTCACTGTGGGGGAGGAAGGCTCTCTGGGGTTCGACTATGCAGGTGCGCTGTGCTCGCTACGCGCGGTGCAGCTCTCGCCGGAGCTCGAGGTGCTTTCGCTCACCGCGGTGCTGGCGTGGGATCGACCGCTCAAGCCCGCACTACACAAGAAGGTAGCCGACCGCAACGCCGATTCGCAGTTCGGCGCGATTTCGGTCAACACCCACGACAAGCTGGCAGATGTGTTGTTGCGCTACACCTTTCCGGCCAACGGGTTGGACGACGAAGCGATGTTGACGATGTTGATTCTGGTGCTCGCCGGGGTCGAGAAGGCCCGCGAGGGTTTGCTGCCCTGAACGGTCGTCTAAGGTAAGCCTTTACTTACTCACGTGAAGGCGGTTGCAATGGCGGTTCGAGTGTCCAGAATGCTGACGGCAGTGGTGGCGGTGATGGCCATCGGCGCGTCCGCAACTGCCTGCTCCACAGCAGAACCCGACGACAGCGCGGCCCAGTCTTCGGACGGTGTTTTCCCGGTGGTCATCGACCACATCTACGGCAGCACGACCGTTCCGGAGAAGCCCACCCGCATAGTCACGCTCGGGGTGTCCGACGCCGATGCCGTCATCGCGCTCGGAACCGTCCCGGTCGGAAACACCGGATACACCTTCTACGAGACCGGACTCGGTCCGTGGACCGACGAGTTGGTGGGCGACGCACCACTGACGCTGCTGGGCTCGGAGTCCGAACCGAACTTCGAGCTGATCGCTTCTCTGCAACCGGATCTGATCACCGGGCTGAACGCCGGCTTCGACGAGGCCACCTACGCGCAACTCAGTGACATCGCCCCGACCGT
Source organism: Rhodococcus sp. 3258 (assembly GCF_031456475.1). Lineage (NCBI taxonomy): Bacteria > Bacillati > Actinomycetota > Actinomycetes > Mycobacteriales > Nocardiaceae > Rhodococcus > Rhodococcus sp. 3258. Next base: position 296,426 of record NZ_JAVDUT010000003.1, on the reverse strand, counting down.
CGCTCGACCGGCCGGATCGGCGGCATACGCCGTCGATCGCGAGGTGGCAACCGACACCATCGCCCGCGCGATGGGCGAATCCGATCGTGGCAAGGAGCTGAACGCCCAGACCACGGCTGCACTCGAACAGGTTCGAGCCGCACATCCGGAGTTCGCGGGTAAGACTGCCGCCGTGGTACTTCCGTACGACGGTCAGTTCGGCGCATATCTGCCGGGGGACGCGCGGGGGACGTTCGTCACGTCATTGGGCTTCGGGATTCCGGACCCGATCCTGGCCGAGGACAACGGAACCAACTTCTTCGTTCCGGTCTCGGCCGAGAACATCTCGAAGCTCGACGCCGATGTGGTGCTCTATCTCGGCACCGGCGACGACATCGACGTCGTGGCGGAGAATCCGATCTTCGGAACACTGACAGCCGCCCGCAACGACGCCATCGTTCCGTTATCCATCGATCAGCGTGGGGCGATCACGTACAACTCGGTGCTGTCCATTCCGTTCGCCATCGATTCGGTGGTGCCTCGCCTGGTGGGTGCGGTGGGGTGAGAGCTGTTCAGTGACCGGCCGTGCTGCACTGACTGCAGGTGCCGAATATCTCGATGGTGTGGCTCACGTCGCTGAAGCCGTTGGACTCGGCGACACTCTGCGACCACTTCTCGACGGTGGGACCCTCGACCTCGACGGTGAATCCGCATGCTCGGCACACCAGGTGGTGATGATGGCCCGAGGAGCAACGCCGGTAGACCGACTCGCCGTTGTCGGTACGCAGAACGTCGACCGTTCCTGCGTCGGCAAGGGTCTGCAGTGTGCGGTACACGGTCGTCAGGCCGATCCCCTCACCGCGCTTGCGCAGCTCGTCGTGCAGATCCTGCGCGGACTTGAACTCCTCGATGGTGTCGAGCAGATCCGAGATCGCACTGCGTTGCTTCGTGGCTCGTACTCCGACTACGACGGGTCGTCTCGGAGTGGCGGTATCGGTCGTCTTCTCGGTCACAGGTTTCGGCCTTCCTCGGCGTGAGCCACGGCGTCGACGACGATGTGGGAGAGATGGTCGTCGACCAGTCGGTACAGGACCTCGCGGCCGTTACGTTCTCCGCGGACCACACCGGCCGCCTTGAGAACCCGCAGATGCTGGCTGATCAACGGCTGTGTCACACCGAGGGCGACGACGAGTTCGTGAACGCAGCGCTCGGATTCTCGGAGCTGCAGGACGATCGCAATCCGAACCGGTGCGGCCAGTGCACGCAGGATGTCGCCGGCCGCGGCCAAGGTCTCCTTCGGCGGAAGTAACGCCGGGGGAGTGGTGGCGAACGGGTCGTCGTGCACCGGGCGTTCCGGATCCTGCAGATGCGCCGCCGTCTCCATGGACGAGTCGGTTCTGTGGGTGTGCACCGTGGACATGGCTGCGGCTCCTTCGGTCACCGGTCGGTTGTCGAATTCTCCCTGCACGGTCGACGTCATGAACTCAGGCTAGTGCAGTCATCGTTATTGCAAATCATATTCATTGTGATATGCACAGGTGCGCATGTCAATTTCGGTGCCCGACCGCTGTTCGGAATCGACGACCGAGCCAGATAGTCTGATCAGGGCGAAAACCGCCCACGTCACCTCTTACACGATGTAACCGAAGATGGAGAGCTCCGCCAGTGGCACCCAAGTCCAAGGTCGAAACCGTCGCCAACCTCGCCAAGCGCAGAGGTCTCGTCTACCCGTGCGGCGAAATCTACGGCGGTACGAAGTCGGCCTGGGACTACGGTCCGCTCGGCGTCGAGCTCAAGGAGAACATCAAGAAGCAGTGGTGGCGCAACATGGTCACCAGCCGCGACGACACCGTCGGGCTCGACTCGTCGGTGATTTTGCCGCGCCAGGTGTGGGAGGCCTCCGGCCACGTCGAGACGTTTTCCGATCCGCTCGTCGAGTCGCTGCACACCCACAAGCGCTACCGTGCCGATCACCTCATCGAGGCCTACGAGGAGAAGCACGGCCACCCGCCCGAGAACGGACTCGCCGATATCCGCGACCCGGAGACCGGTGAGCCCGGTTCGTGGACCGAGCCGCGCGCATTCTCCGGCCTGCTCAAGACCTTCCTCGGCCCGGTCGACAACGAAGAGGGGCTGCATTACCTTCGCCCCGAGACCGCCCAAGGCATCTTCGTCAACTTCGCCAACGTGCTGACGACCTCACGCAAGAAGCCGCCGTTCGGCATCGGCCAGATCGGCAAGAGCTTCCGCAACGAGATCACGCCGGGAAACTTCATCTTCCGCACTCGCGAGTTCGAGCAGATGGAGATGGAGTTCTTCGTCAAGCCCGGCGAGGACGACGAGTGGCATCAGTACTGGATCGACTACCGCATGAAGTGGTACACCGATCTCGGCATCGATCCGGAGAACCTGCGGCTGTACGAGCACGCCAAGGAAAAGCTGTCGCACTACTCCAAGCGCACCGTCGACATCGAGTACCGCTTCGGCTTCCAGGGCAGCGCCTGGGGTGAGCTCGAGGGCGTCGCGAACCGCACCGATTACGACCTGACGGTGCACTCGAAGGCGTCGGGCCAGGACCTGAGCTACTACGAGCAGGCCACCGACACCCGGTACACCCCGTACGTCATCGAGCCGGCCGCCGGCTTGACTCGGTCGCTGATGGCGTTCCTCGTCGACGCGTACACCGAGGACGAGGCACCCAACGCCAAGGGCGGCGTCGACAAGCGTGTCGTGCTCAAGCTCGATCGTCGTCTTGCCCCGGTGAAGGTCGCTGTGCTCCCGCTCTCGCGTAACGCAGACCTGACGCCGAAGGCGAAAGATCTTGCGCAGCAACTGCGTCAGTACTGGAACGTGGAATTCGACGATGCCGGAGCCATCGGCCGTCGCTACCGTCGTCAGGACGAGATCGGTACCCCGTTCTGCATCACCGTCGACTTCGACACCCTCGACGACCACGCCGTCACCATTCGTGAGCGCGACACGATGGCACAGGAGCGCGTGGCTCTCGATCAGGTCGAGGGTTACATCGCGTCCCGACTGATCGGCGCGTAGAGCTGTAGGCAATCGACAGGGCCCGATCTCTCGATGAGAGAGCGGGCCCTGTCGCATGTCTCGGTCGGATTCAGAAGCGGCCGCCGCCTCCGCCGAAGCCGCCGCCTCCGCCTCCACCGCCGACGAAGCCCCCGCCACCACCGAAGCCGCCGCCGAATCCGCCTCCGCCACCGCGCAGCACGCTGTTGATCAGGATCCCGCCGAGTACGGCGCCTGCTACGTTGCCGCCGCTGCTACCGCCGCGTGGGCCGTGCCGATTTTCCCAGTTCTGTACATCGGATTGGGCGATCTGCGATGCGCGCGAAGCCAATTGACTGGCGGCATGCGCGTGCTTGAGAGCCTCGTCGGGATTTTCCGGTTCGAGCTGCCGAGCTGCACCGAGATGCCGTTCGGCTTCGGACAAACGCGTTCGAGCATCGGCACCCACTCCGCCGCGTCGGGTCGAGATGTAGTCCGCTGCAGCAGTGATCTGCGCCTGGGCAGCGGCAATATCGCGTTCCAGACGCGCCCGCAGCTGATCCTCGGCGGCCTTCTCCGCAGACGCTTCGTCGACGATCTTCTCGAGTTCGGAATCTGCTGCGGCAAGGGCGGTGTAACTACCGAGCGGATCGCTCGACTGTGCCGTCTCGGCGTTCTTCAATGCCGTCTGTGCCGCGGCCATCGCCGCCTGCAGTTCGGTACCGCCGTGTTCGGTCAGTCCGCGAGCCTGCTCGATGTCCCGGCGGACGTCCGCGATGGCGTCGGGCAGGGTGGCTATTGCGTGCCGTATGTCGTCGCGGGCGTGGTCGACTCCGTCGAGCAACGACTTCGCCTGATCGACGGCTCGTTCCGCGGTCCGAATCGCTGTGACGGCCGGGCCCTGCTTACCGGGCGGCAGTGCTGCGGCCTTGCGGCCGGCTTCGATGTTCTCCTCGGCCAGCGCAACTCGATCCTTGGCCATCGTGACGTTGTCGGCAATCGATTTCAATGCGGTCTCGGAGAATTCCGAATGCAGTTGAGCGAGTACGGCTTCGGACTGCGGAATGCGCACCGTCAAGCCGATGATGGCTTGGGTGAGCTCGTCGAGATGCGAACCGGCGTTCATGACGAGGTCGCGGAATCCGTCGAATTCCTCGACCCGAGAGTCGAGTTCGCGATCTGCCTGGCCGCACGAGGAGATGATTTCGACGAGCATCGCCCGTCGCTGATCGGGGGTTTCAGGAATGGCGTCGTCGAGCCGCTGACGGATCTCGAAGGCAGAGGCCAGAGCTTTCTTTGCGTTGTCGTACGCCGTGATGAAGGGAGCGGCTGCCGAATCGCCGAATTCGCCTCGGGCCAAGGTCAATTCCTCCTCGCTGGCTCGCACGGCGTTGTCGGTCTCGATCAGAATTTCCTTGGCGCGGGTGTCGAGAACGTCGATCGGGAATTGGGCCAATGCTGCCGGGTCGCTCGGGTCGATCTTCGCCACCGCTTCCACCTCGGCGGCCACTCGAGCCTTCTTGCGCCGTGAGGAGTAGACAACAGCTCCGCCGCCTGCGACGGCCAACACCCCGACACCGATCAGCAGCGGTGCCGACGACCCACCTCCACCGCTCGATGCATAGGCCTCGCCGAGTGCGCCGGCGGCCGCGATGGCCGCTCCCGACCAATCCTCTTCGCCCAGTGCAGGTTCGACGTCGTTGACACGAATGTCGTCCTGCTCTGCCGTGGTGATCTGTGAGAGCCCAGTATTGACGCCGAGGTAGTACGACCGATCGACGGTGGCTACTGCGAGCAGTACGTCACGCTGGCCGAGATCGCTCCGTTGGTATGTCTGCTCGGCCCAGTCGGCCGCCGACATGTTGTCGAAATCCGCAACGTAGGTGACCCACAGCCTGAGCTGACTGCCGCCGTACAGGTCGTCGATGGACGTCTGCACCTCGGCCAGCGAGTCCGGATCGAGTGCCTGCACGTTGTCGGTGATCTGGGTGGCCAGGCGCGACGGTGCCTCGGCGGACGCAACCCCCGGCGCGAGGAGAACCGCAGCGAACAAGGTCAGAGCACCTGTTGCGGCGAGGCGACGGAATCGATGAACCGACCTACGGACTGTGGCGCTGGAGTGCCGCCGGTGCTGGACTGCCATGCGCTGAAATCTACCGGCTGGGTCGTGTCCGAATCGAGCAGGTCGATCCATGACAGTTGTCATCGTGCAATCGTGACGCTCGGTCGAGGTGGTCGGGCTCGGATCGCAGCAGAGTAGCTGTCATGACCACAACGAAGGCAGTCGAACTGCGAGGCGTCACGAAGACATACGGATCGGTCCGTGCGGTGGACGGAATCGACCTGTCCATCGAGCCGGGCGAGGTAGTCGCTTTTCTCGGACCGAACGGTGCCGGCAAGACCACGACCATCGACATGATGCTCGGCCTGGCCATACCCACCACCGGGACGGTATCGGTGTTCGGCGGAACTCCGGCCGACGCCATCGCTCAGGGGCGCATCTCGGCGGTGATGCAGACCGGCGGACTTCTTCGCGACCTGACCGTCCGCGAAACCGTCGAACTGACCGCGGCGCTGTTCGCCCGAACTCGGTCGGTGAAGGAAGTCCTGACTCGGGCCGGCATCGCCGACATCGGCGACCGGCGAGTGGCCAAGTGCTCCGGCGGCCAGCAACAGCGACTGCGATTCGCACTTGCACTGTTGCCCGACCCGGATCTGCTGGTGTTGGACGAGCCGACCACCGGCATGGACGTCGAGGGTCGACGTGACTTCTGGAACGCCATTCGCCAGGACGCGAGTACCGGCCGAACAGTGCTGTTCGCAACGCACTACCTCGACGAGGCCGATGCCTACGCCGACAGAATTGTCCTGGTGCGGCACGGCAAGATCGTCGCCGACGGCAGCGCCGCCGAGGTCAAGAACCTCGCGGCGGGACGCACGGTCACCGCCACTCTGCCCGGTGTCGACCGGTCAATGTTGCTCGCTCTTCCCGGAGTCGACCGGGTCGAGACGCGCGGCGACCGGGTGATCGTGCACGGACGCGACTCCGACTGCGTTGCCCGCTACCTGCTCAACGACGCGCACGCGACCGATCTCGAAATTGTCTCGCGGAACCTCGAGGACGCGTTCCTCGCTCTGACCACCGATGCCGACACCGAACTCGCCGGGAGTATCCGATGACCACGACCTCGCCCCGCCCCACCGCTGCCAGAGCCGTTGCGTACGGCGGATTTTCGCCCACGTTCCTCGGACTCGAAATCCGTCGCCTGTTCCGGAACAAGCGCACGTTGGTCTTCACGTTGGTCATGCCGCCGGTGTTCTTCGTCATCTTCGGTACGCAGTCGGACTACCGGACCAACTACCCTTTCGCGCACGGCAATGTCACGGGCTACATCGCCATCAGCATGGCCGTCTACGGAGCGATGCTGGCCACCACGAGTGGGGGAGCGATGGTCTGCGTCGAACGCGCTCAGGGCTGGAGCAGGCAGTTGCGACTGACTCCGCTCAAACCTGTCGCTTACATCGTCACCAAGATGCTCGTCGCCATGACGATGGGTGCTGCAGCGATCGTCGTGGTGTTCGTCGTCGCGGCATTCTTCGGAGCCGACATGCCGATCTGGGTGTGGCTCGCGTGCGGAGTGATCGCGTGGCTCGGATCTGCGGTGTTCGCCGCATTCGGGTTGTTCATGGGGTACCTGCTGCCCTCGGAGAACGTCATGCAGATCCTCGGACCGGTACTGGCCTTCCTCGCTCTGGCCGGCGGATTGTTCGTCCCGCTCGGTGACAGCGGCTGGTTCCCGATGCTGGCGAAGTTCACCCCGCTGTACGGTCTGGCGACTGTGGCCCGGGCTCCGTTCACCTCGGCCGACGCAGGCATCCTCGCCGTCGCAGTGGTCAACCTGGTGGTGTGGGCGGTGGTGTTCATCGCAGGAGCGGCGCTGCTGTTCCGGAAAGACACCAAGCGTGCCTGACGCGGAAACCACCGATCGTGTCGCCCACGGAGATACCGTGGGCGACATGACCACGTTCACCGCCGACCTCCCCGAGGGCAGGGTCTGGCGGTACGGCTGGATGTTCGGAGCCATCTGGCTGATCTACCTGATCTATCCGTTGAACGAGATTCTGTCGTTGGAGTCTGTGGCGGCACGGGTCCTCGGTATCGCCGCGATCGTCGGGTTCGGAGTCGTGTTCACGGCCACCTTCTGGCGCTTTCGCAACGGTCACCGCCGCGGACACCCGCTGCCGGTACGGCAGGCCTGGATCGCGCTCGCGGCAATGCTGGCCCTGACCGCGGCGATGAGCGCGCTGATCGGAACCACCGGATTCGGTGCAACGATCTACATCGCGGTGCTGGCGATGATGACGCTGCCGGTTCGGCAGGCATGGACGTTGGTCGCGGTGATGGTGGTGGCCATCGAAGTGGCACCGCGGGTCATCCCGTCCTGGGAGCCCGACAACTTTTTCGCGTTTCAGTTGCTGATCAGCTCGGCCGCCGCGTGGGGTATCACCCAGGTCTTCCAGCGCAACCACGAATTGGCCGTGGCGCGGCAGCAATTGGCGGATCTGGCCATCGTCGCCGAACGTGAGCGGATGAGCCGAGACGTGCACGACATTCTCGGGCATTCCCTGACCGTCATCACTGTCAAGAGTGAACTGGCCGGCAGATTGCTCGAGATCGATGCTGCCCGAGCAGCTGTCGAGATCGCCGAGGTGGAAACCCTTGCAAGGCAAGCACTGGCCGACGTTCGCAGCACCGTCGGCGGCATGCGGCAAATCGACATCGGCACCGAACTGGCAAGCGCACGAACAGCTCTGCTGGCTGCAGCCATCGACGTCGAGCTGCCCGCGGATGCCGACGTCGTTCCACTGCGACACCGCGAACTGTTCGGCTGGGTCCTGCGCGAAGCGGTGACCAACGTGGTGCGACACTCCCACGCACGGCACTGCCGAGTGATGCTGACGCCGTCGAGCATTTCCATCGTTGACGACGGATGCGGGCCGGCCGAGGAACACTGTGGAGGAAACGGGCTCCGCGGGTTGGGTGAACGCGTGAGCGCTGCCGGTGGTTCACTGACGGTCGCCCGGGTTCCGACCGGCGGATGCAAGGTGGAGGTCTCGGCACCATGAGTATCAGGCTGTTGCTGGCCGACGACCAAGCGCTGGTGCGTGGTGCTCTCGCGGCATTGTTGGGGCTCGAACACGACCTCGACATCGTCGCCGAGGTGGGACGAGGCGACGAAGTGGTGGCGGCGGTTCTCGAACATCGACCCGACGTCGTGCTGCTCGACGTGGAAATGCCGGGCAAGAACGGCATCGACGTCACCGCCGAGCTGGCTCAGGCGGTACCGGAGTCGAAAGTGCTGATCGTCACGACGTTCGGCAGGCCGGGATATCTGCGCCGTGCGATCGATGCCGGAGCCTCCGGATTCGTCGTCAAGGACACTCCAGCCAAACAGTTGGCCGATGCCGTGCGACGGGTCCACATGGGTCTGCGCGTCGTCGATCCCGCGCTCGCCACCGAGACGCTCACCGAGGGCGTCTCGCCGCTGACCGCCCGTGAGCAGGAAGTTCTTCGCGCAGCGTCGAAGGGTGGAACGGCCGGTGCCATCGCGGCGCAGGTGCACCTGTCGGAAGGGACAGTGCGCAACCATCTCTCTTCGGCGATCGGAAAAACCGGCACCAGCACTCGGGCCGAAGCGGTCCGAGTCGCCGAGGACCGCGGGTGGCTCTGACCTTCCGAGGCGCGCCGTGACCGCCGAAGATGCGCGGGCCTGGCAAACTCGAGGGGTGAATCCAACTCTCGACCGAGATTCGTACGGCGACCCGTACGACGACCGGTATGCCCCGGACCCCGGTCCCGAGCGGCTGGGCTTCTTCGGAACGCTCGGACGCTGGACGGGTCGGTTGGTCGCGGGAGTGATACTGATGGCCCTCGTTCTGGTGGCAGGCACCGCGGTGCGCGTGTGGCAGGTGGCTCGGATCGACGACCATACTGCGGCGGACGCCATCGTCGTACTCGGTGCGGCGCAGTACAGCGGTACGCCCTCGACGGTGTTCGAGGCACGCTTGGCGCAGGCGGCCTCGTTGTACGAGCAGGGCATCGCTCCCGAGATCGTCACCGTCGGCGGCAAGCAGGAAGGTGACCTGTTCACCGAGGCGGCGTCGGGTCGCAATTACCTGATAGATCAGGGCGTGCCTGCCGACGCGATCGTGGCCGTCGAAACCGGATCGGACACCCTCGAAAGCATCGAAGCCGTCAGTGCCACGCTACGAGATCAGGGCAAGACATCGGTGGTGCTGGTCAGCGATCCGTGGCACTCGCTGCGCACCCGAACCATGGCGCGCGACGCCGATCTCGATGCGTGGACGTCGCCCACCCGCACCGGGCCTGCCGTCTACACCCGCGAGTCGCAGGCGCACGGAATAGCCAGGGAGACAGGCGCGCTGCTGTGGTACCAGTTGACGCACTTCACCGCTGATTTCTCCTACACGGCAGGCCAGTAGATGACCGGCACATACTCCGAGCACGACGTCGAACGATTCGTTCCCGAACCGCCCAAGACCGCTGGGCTTCGATCCGGGGCGGACAACGCCTCGCATCGGAGTGCGTTCGCGCGAGATCGAGCGCGGGTCTTGCACTGTGCTGCCCTGCGTCGTCTGGCGGACAAGACCCAGGTGACCGGGCCCCGCGACGGTGACACCCCGCGCACCCGGTTGACGCATTCGCTCGAGGTCGCGCAGATCGGGCGCAGCATCGCGGAGGGGCTCGGCAGCGACCCCGATCTGGTCGATCTGGCGGGCTTGGCACACGACATCGGTCATCCTCCCTACGGACACAACGGCGAGCGGGCCCTCGACGAGGTGGCCCAGGATTGCGGTGGATTCGAGGGCAACGCGCAGAACCTGCGCATCCTGACCGGCCTCGAGCCCAAGATCCTCGACTCCGACGGCAACAGCGCGGGGCTCAACCTCACCCGCGCCGCCCTCGACGCCGCGATGAAGTATCCGTGGACCAGGCCCGCGCCGGGCGCGAAATTCGGTGCCTACGACGACGACTCGGCCATTCTCGGCTGGGTACGCGACGGTGCACCGGACAAGCACAAGTGCCTCGAAGCGCAGACCATGGATTGGTCCGACGACGTCGCCTATTCGGTACACGACGTCGAGGACGGCGTCATCGACGCCAGAATCGACCTGCGCGCACTGTCCGATCCGATCGAGCAGCGGGCACTGGCCGAACTCGGTGTGTCGGAGTTCCGCGGACTCGACGTCGACGAGTTGATCGAGGCGGCGAGCCGGTTGTCCAAGATGGACGTCGTCGTCGCGGTCGGCAGATACGACGGCACTCTCACCGCGTCCGTGGCGCTCAAGCACATGACCAGCGAGCTGGTCGGGCGATTCGCCACGGCTGCCATCGACGGAACCCGCCAGAAGTACGGCACGGCAGCGTTGACGAGGTACGACGCCGACCTCGTGGTGCCGTCGATCGTCGCGTCCGAAGTGGCTCTGCTCAAGACCATGGCACTGCGGTACGTCATGTCCGACGCTGGGCACAAGATTCGGCAGGAACGTCAACGTGACCGGATCCATCGCGTCGCCGAGTGGTTGATGCGCTCGGCGCCGGGCGAACTCGATCCCATTCTGGTGCCCGCGTGGCAACGCGCGTCCAGCGACGCCGAACGGACTCGCGTCGTCGTCGATCAGATCGCGTCGTACACCGAGAGTCGACTCGAACTGGTGGACAAGCGGTCGCTCGGGGCTCAGGCCAGCTGGGGTTGATCGACGGGTGTCGGGCGTCTTGTTCGACGCTAGACTCCAGTCGTGGCCGGCCGAATTCCTGAACGTGACATTGCCGCCATTCGCGAACGCACACGGATCGAAGACATAGTCGGCGACTACGTCTCGCTCAAGCGCGCGGGCGGCGACTCCATGAAGGGGTTGTGCCCCTTCCACGACGAGAAGTCCCCGTCGTTCCATGTTCGGCCCAATCATGGCCACTATCACTGCTTCGGCTGCGGCGAAGGTGGTGATGCCTACTCCTTCCTCCAGAAGATCGAGCACATTTCGTTCGTCGAGGCCGTCGAGCAACTCGCCGATCGGCTGAACTACTCGATCTCCTACGAGGGCGGAGGGCCATCGGTCCAACGTGACCGCGGGACCCGAGCGCGCTTGATCGCCGCGAACGCGGCGGCTCAGGAGTTCTACGCCGGTCGGCTCAGCGGGCCCGATGCCCAGGCCGCCCGGGACTACCTGACCGAACGCAACTTCGACGGCCACGCCGCGCTGGCCTACGGCTGTGGATACGCACCCGACGGCTGGGACACCCTCACCAAACATCTGCTGGGCAAGGGCTTCGAAGCCAAGGAGATAGTCGACGCCGGCCTGGCAACCCCGGGCAAGCGCGGCACACCCATCGACCGATTCCGGCGCCGATTGGTGTGGCCCATTCGCAGTCAGAGCGGCGACGTTATCGGATTCGGCGCACGCAAATTGTTCGACGACGACACGATGCCCGGAAAGTACATCAACACTCCGGAAACGATGCTGTACAAGAAGTCTCAGGTGTTGTTCGGGCTGGATCTCGCGCGCAAGGAGATCGCGAAGTCGCATCAGGCCGTCATCGTCGAGGGCTACACCGACGTCATGGCGATGCACCTCGCCGGCGTCAAGACCGCGGTGGCGTCCTGTGGCACCGCGTTCGGCGAAGACCACCTCGCGATGCTGCGCCGACTGATGATGGACGACAGCTACTTTCGCGGTGAGGTGATCTACACCTTCGACGGTGACGACGCCGGCCAGGCCGCGGCCATGAAGGCGTTCGAGGGGGATCAGAAGATCGCCGGGCAGACCTTCGTCGCCGTCGCACCCGACGGAATGGACCCGTGCGACCTGCGCCTGAAATCCGGTGACAACGCCGTTCGCGATCTCGTGGCCCGGCGGACCCCGATGTTTGCCTTCGTCGTCAAATCGCTGCTCCGAGAGCATGATCTGGACACGCCCGAGGGGCGCGTCGAAGCGCTCAAGCGCACTGTTCCGGTGGTCGCGCGAATCAAGGACGCCTCACTGCGGGACGAGTACGCCAGGCAGCTCGCCGGGTGGACCGGCTGGGACGACACTGCGATGGTGCTCGCACGCGTGCGCGACGAGGCGAAGAAGGGTGCCCGAGGCGACACGAGCGGTAAACGCGTGCCCTTCGAGAAGCGTCAGGCAGCGCCGACGGAAGCCCCCACCGGGCCGCCGCGTCCGAACCCCACCGATCCGACGCTGTGGCCGCAACGAGAGGCCCTCAAGGCGGTGCTGCAGATGCCCGCGGTCGCCGGCACCGTCTTCGATTCGCTGCCACCCGAAAGCTTTCATCATCCGGCGTACGCCGCGGTGCGTGATGCCGTGGCCGCGGCCGGCGGCACTGCCGCGGGCCTGGGCGGTGGGGAGTGGGTCGACGCAGTGGCCAAGCAGGCCAAGGACGCCGTGGTGGTGTCGTTGGTGACGGAGTTGGCCGTCGATCCGATGCGCGTGGCCGACGACGCTCTCACGCGCTACATCTCCGGTGTGCTCGCCCGGCTTCAAGAGGTGTGGGTGGGCCAACAGGTCGCCGAACTGAAGTCCAAGCTGCAGCGCATGTCGCCTGCGGAGAAGCCGGACGACTACAACGCCCTGTTCGGTGATCTCATCGCCCTCGAGCAGTACCGCCGCAGCCTGCTCGAACTCGCCGTGGGAAGCGTCGCCGAGGTCGGTTAGCGCCGCAGCTGATCGCGCGGGACGAAAACCTGGTCTTCGTCGTCGACCGGCTTCATCGGCTCGAGTCTCGGCTGCGTGTTCAGAGAGTCGGACAACTTCTGACGGCCGACCTCGATTGCCTTCTTGGTGGCCGGGCTCGACGCGACGGCGCTGGCCGTCTTGCGAATCTGCTCGTAGCGGCCCCGTCCGGCCTTGGCTCCCAGTACATATGCAGCTCCAGCCGCCAGTACCAAACGAATCATCAGTGGGTCCTTCCGTAGAGCGTGCGGCCGTTCTTCCATCTTGCCCGACGAACCTCGAGCAGGGCGATTCGGTACACAGCGGAAGCTGTTCCGGCGCTCTCGTGGGCCCGATTTGGTACTCACAAGGGGGTGTGCGCTATTGTTTCCAACGGCTCGCACGAGAGTGTGACGCCGCGAGGTAATCCCCCATAGCTCAATTGGCAGAGCATTCGACTGTTAATCGAAGGGTTCCTGGTTCGAGTCCAGGTGGGGGAGCGCAGTCCCCGTCCGGCTTGTCCGGACGGGGATTTTTGCTATCAGGGGTCGCTCGCCCGTGACGGGATCGGTCGGCGAGAACGTACCGCACATGTGGTACCGAGAGTCCCGGACAGCTATCAGATCGTGACCGAATCTTCTGTATATCGATCGAATGAATCAGGCCGACCGATGCCAGTTTTGTCGGTGTCTCGCGACATACTGTTCGTGCGGTCCGGGACGCTCGGAAGTGCTCGAAAAAAGCCGGATCGGTCGGGTTCTAAGGGGCATTGAAGTGAGTTTGAGTTACGCATCCACCGTTCCACGTCAGCTCGTGCATCGGCGCTCTCCGGCGGACGTGCTGTTGACCGACTACGAGACGGTCGACGGTACGCATCGTGCGGCGGTACAGCTGCCGACGTCGCATCGCATGTTCGTGCCGGTACGTCGCACCCACGATTCGTTGATGATCGCCGAGGCGCTACGGCAGGCGGTGAGCCTGTTCTGTCACGTCGAACACGACGTCCCGCTCGATCACGTGGTCTACATCGAGCACTTCCGGTTCGACATTCTCGACCTTCTGTCGGTCGACAACATCGACGATTCGCTTGTCGCCGAGTCGATCACGACCGACCGGACATTCGAGGACGAGTCGCTGGACAACCTGAAGCTGTCGGCTCGACTGCTCAACCGCGGTCAGGTCGTCGCCTCTGGAACGGCGTCCGTGCGTCCCATCGGACCGGACGTCTACTCCAAGGTCCGCAAGCCGACGATGGCCGACCCACACTTCCGGTACCTTCCCGCCGGAACCGAGGTGGTGGAACCGGCCGGAGTCGGCCGTCTCGACCCCTCCGATGTAGTACTGGCTCGTCATACGTCGGACGGGACGCTCGTGGTTGCTCCGGATCCGCGAAACCTGGCGATGTTCGATCATTCGGTGGAATACCTACCGGGCGTCACCATGCTCGAAGCCGCCCGTCAGGCGTTGCGTTTGGCCACCGGTTGCGTGGGACTGGATTTCACGTCCCTGGAGGTCAGGTTCTTGGGGTTCGCCGAATGGGCCAACCCGTGCACGGTCATCGTCGACAGCGACACGACCGACGGCATTCACCGCATTCAGTTCGAGCACGACGGGGTCGTGCTCTCGGCGATGTCCGTCACGGCGACACCCGAACCGTGGCTGCCGCTCAGCGATCGTTCCAGTCGATGAGCGGTGCGTCGGCGACCGCTCGAATCCGGGCCAGTCGCCGGCGAGGGGCGATCGACGGTAGCAACAGGTGCCACATCTCGGTCATCCGAAGCTGGAGGTCGGCGCGTCCGGTGAGCATCTCCGAGACGGTCTGAACTCCCGTGAACGATGCGACGATCATCCTGGCGAGTGCGGCCGTGTCCACGTCGTCGACGATGTCGCCTTCGGTCCGGGCGCGCTCGGTCAACTTCGCGATCATTCCGATCCAGTCGTCGAACGATTGCGCATTCGGATTCTGAGCCGTCGTCGATTCCAACGTCAACCGCATGCCGCCACGTGCGATGGGGTCGGTCTGCAGCTGACGCGCCAACTCCTTGGTGATCAGGATCAGGGCATCGATGGCCTTCGGTGTGCTTTCGATGATGGTGACGGTGGCAGCGGTGGCAAGAGCCATCTGTGCCTCGATCACGGCCTGCGCCAGATCTTCCTTCGACGAGAAGTGGAAGTACATCGCACCTTTGCTGACGCCGGCGTTGGCGATGATGGTGCTCAGACTGGCTGTGCCGTAGCCGAACTTGTCGAAGCTCGATGCGGCTCCCACGAGTACGGCCTGCCTGGTCGATTCTGCGCGCTCTTGCATCGGTAGACAATAGCTGGTACCCGCTTTCGCGGCACTCTCCGAGTCAAAAGACGGCAATTCACCGAAAATCGGTGTCGATGCCCAAGGGGCGAACCGTGCGGGCCTGCTCGATGCGGCCAACGAGATAGTCATCTATCCAGTCGAACGACGTCGAACCCAGCGGCAGTCGAAGAGGGGGCTCGTCCGACGAAATCGCTTCGATCACAGCGTCGACGCCGCGGCGTGGGTCGCCGGGCTGGGATCCGTGCGTCGATTCGAAGGCGACTCGCGCCGGCCCGATCAATTCGGCGTAATCGTCGAGTGGGTTGCCCCACTTCAATGATCGACCGCTCGCATCGGTGCGAAAAGGTCCGGGTTCTACGATTGTGACGCCGATACCCAGGTGGCGTACCTCTGCGGCCAGAGCTTCGGAGAAACCTTCGAGTGCAAACTTGGCTGCTGCATACGCTGTCCCGCCGGGGCCAGGGACCACGCCTATTACCGAGGACATCTGCACGATGTGACCGCTTTGCCGTGCCCGCATCGAGGGTAGAACGGCTCGAGTAACCGCGCAGGGACCGAAGAAGTTGACGTCGATGTTTTCTCGGAAGCGGTCTTCGTCGATCTCCTCGAACGCTCCCAGTAGACCGTAGCCGGCGTTGTTGACGAGAACGTCGATGCGTCCGAACTGATCGAGGGCCGCACCCACCGACGAATCTATCGACTGCTGGTCTGTGACATCGAGACGTGTCCGAAGCAGGCGATCGTTGGCGGGTTCGCGTATATCGGCAACTCTGCGGGCGGTGGCCACCACACGATCGCCGCCATCGAGTGCAGCGCGAACGAACTGTCGGCCGAACCCTGAGCTTGCTCCGGTGATCAACCACACTCTGTCGGTATCGATCGCGTTCATGTTGTCGTGCCCTTCGCATCGAGGTCGTGAGCCGCGATAACGGTAATGATGCGGGATGACGGTGAGCAACCGAATTGATGGCACGCTCATCACATGGTCAACAAGAGCGCGGGCATTCTGCTGTTTCGTGTGAACGCCGACGTGGTAGAGGTCCTGATCGCCCATCCCGGCGGCCCGTTCTGGGTGCGGAAGGACGACGGTGCGTGGTCGATAGTGAAGGGGGAGTTCACCGAGGCCGAAGACCCGTGGGCGGCGGCTCAGCGTGAATTCCGAGAGGAAGTCGGCATCGAGGTGCCTGCGGGCAACCCCATCGAGCTCGGCACCGTCACACAGCGCGGCGGGAAGATCGTCACCGCGTTCGGGATCGAGTCCGACCTCGATGTCTCCACTGCGATGAGCAACACATTCGAGATCGAGTGGCCGCCGAAATCCGGGAAGATGCAATCGTTTCCCGAGGTAGACCGCATCGAATGGTTTCCGGTGCCACTGGCGAGGACAAAGCTGCTGGCCGCGCAGCACCCATTTCTCGACGCGGTGGAGGCCTTTGTGGAGTCGCGCTAGTTTCGGCGGCGAATCCAGGGGTATCCGGCGGCCGGAAACGACGGCCGCGGATGCAGGGTGGGAAGTGGAACATGACACCGATGGAGACGACCGACGCCGACACGGCTCGGGTGGAAACGGCTCTGCTGGAAGGTCAGTGGGCAGGTCGAATCGTGGCCTCGGGGTTCGTGGCTCTGGCCACCGGCCTGTCCTGGATGTTCGCCGCGTCCGCAATGATCGGCTAGCAATACCAGACCGTCCGGTCGATACTGCTCAGCGACTACTACGAAGGGCAGTGCAGTGACCGACGGTATTGCGTCAGCGACCCCACCGGCGATCGAGGTACCCAAGCGCGCCTGGCAAGCCCTGGTGGTTCTGTTGCTCGGCATGTTCATGGCCCTGCTCGACACCACCATCGTCAACGTCGCATTGCCGACGATCAGCACGACGCTGGAGGCATCGGAATCCGTTCTGTCGTGGATCATCTCGGGCTACGCGCTCGCGTTCGGTCTCGCCCTGATTCCGGCGGGCAAGGTCGGGGATCGGATCGGGCACAAGTGGGTGTTCTTCACCGGTCTCGCTCTGTTCACGGTGGCCAGCTTTGCCTGCGGACTCGCTCAGGACGATCTGCAGTTGGTTGTTGCCCGAGTGGTTCAGGGTCTGGCAGGCGGAATGTTCGTGCCCGCTGTCACAGCGTTCATTCAACTGCTGTTTCCAGGCCCTGTGCGCGGCAAGGCATTTGCGATCATGGGTGCGGTCATCGGAGTGTCGACTGCGTTGGGGCCGATCGTCGGCGGGTTGATCATCCAGGCTTTCGGTGAGGAGAACGGCTGGCGGTTGGTCTTCTGGGTCAACCTGCCGATCGGAATCGTCGGTCTGATCGCGGCGGCGGTTCTGCTGCCGAAGAAGGATGAATCCGAGCCGACTGCAAGGCCGGGCATCGACTGGCTCGGGTTGGTGCTGATCTCCGCCGGCCTCATCGCGCTGCTCGTACCGCTGATCGAAGGCCAGGAGCTCGGGTGGCCGTTGTGGACCTACGTGACCATTGCTGCAGGCGTGGGCCTGATTGCAGTGTTCGGCTGGTGGGAGGTGATCCACAGCGGTCGTGGACACAATCCGCTCGTGCCGCCGCGACTGTTCACCCGACCGGCATTCACCGGCGGTGTGATTCTCGCGCTGGTGTACTTCGCAGCGTTCACCAGCATCTTCTTCACCATCTCGTTGTTGTGGCAGACCGGGCTCGGCAATACGGCCCTCTCGTCCGGGTTGGTCTCGATACCGTTCGCGATCGGCAGCATCATCGCGTCCTCGCAGAGCAACAAGCTCACGATCCGACTCGGCCGCACCGTACTGATCCTCGGCGCATCGCTGGTGTCGATCGGCTTGATCTGGCTGTGGATCATCTTGGCGACCAGTTCCGCCGACACCATCTCCCATTGGACTCTGCTGGTCCCGCTGTTCATCGCGGGCTTGGGCAACGGCGCGTTCATCGCTCCCAACGCGCAGTTCATCGTCGCAACCGTCGACCGCGACGACGCAGGGGCCGCGAGCGGCGTCATCTCGACGATGCAGCGCGTCGGCTCCGCAATCGGTATCGCAGTCATCGGTAGTGTGCTGTTCGGCTCACTCACCATCACCGGCCCCGATACCGTGGGATCCGGCTTCCTGCACGGTGCCGCAATGGCCATGGCCGTCAGTGCCGCGTTCAGCGTCGTTGCGTTGGCGTTGGTGTTCGCTCTACCGAAGAAGGTGCAGAGCGGTCACTGATCTCGGCTCGTTCAGCTCGACAGGCCCTTGCCGTGCCGCTGGACGACCGTCGATGCGAGATCGGCGATCTTGACGTTGAGATCCTGCGACGATTTGCGGAGCAGTGCGAACGCTTCTTCGTCGGATACTTTGTGCAGCGCCATGATGAGGCCGATCGCCTTGCCGATCTCACGGTTACTCTCGAGGCCGTCGCGCAAGGTCGATGCCTCTTGGCCGTTCAGCATCGCCCCTACCGTTACAGAAGTGAATGCAGTCAGGATGACGGCTTTGTCGGCGGTGTCGGCATCGAAGGCACCTGCGGTGTCGGTGAACAGGTTGAGAGCACCCACCTTCTGCTCGTCGACCTTGAGGCGGAACCCCATCGCTCCCCGGACCGGCGTGCGGTTCAGGACACCCCGAGCCATTGCGGGCCACTGGGTGGGGCTGCTGAAATCCGGCTCGAGTTGGACGGCCTCGGTGGTCAGCGCATCCAAGCACGGTCCCTGACCAGTGGCGCGTTCGATGTCGTCGACGACGCGTGCCACGTCATCCGAGGCCGCGACGGTGACGGCCTTTCCGTGGCGCAACAACATGAGACTCGCGTGATCGCAGTGAGGGACAACCATCGTCGCGGCGTTGCAGATAGCGGTGTAGACCTCTTCTGCGCTACTGCCGCGATACACGATGTCGGCCAGAGCGGCGAATACAGTTGCCGGGTCGGTCGACGGAGCGTCGAACTGTTCGTCGTCGGTCATTGCTTCTCCCGTCGTGTGGCGCATGCCGGGCAAACCGGTTGCGCAGCACATCAACCGTACCGCCCTGCGCCGGGGTCCCTGCACCAATGGGCTGGCAGTAGCCTCATGTCGTGAGCAATGCGCAGGAATCTACGGGGTTCGAGTACGGCCACGACGGCCCGAAGTCCATCGTGGTGGGCGTCGACGGCTCGGATTCGTCCTGGCGGGCCGCCGCATACGCCGGAGGACTGGCCCGTAGGCAACAATCGCTTCTGGTGCTGGTCTACGTGCAGCCCATCGCCACCGCGTCGTGGGGCCAGGCGGGGATCTCGATGGTGGAAACGGGCCGACAGATCGCCGACGAACTCCTCGACTACATCAGAACCTCGGTGGCCCGCTTCGGGGAGCGAGAGCAGGTTCGCTGGGAATTCCGCACTGCGCAGGGTGATCCTTATAACGGACTCGTCGCGGTTGCCGATGGACTCCGCACCGACGCCGTCGTGGTGGGGGCCTCCGAACGCGCCGGGCACCGATTGGCGGGATCTGTGGCAGTGCGACTGGTCAAGGCGGGCCGCTGGCCGGTCACAGTGGTGCCATGAAGGCTCGAATTCCAACCAGTCCGCGGTTTTCCCTGTAAAAGTTGGCAGTCACCTCGTCGGATGCGAGGCGCATGTGGTGCGGTTCTCGGATTCGGGGAGTTCCATGGCGGTCTGTCGCGTCGTCAATTCGTCACTCGGGTGGGCACCCTCGCCGCGGCATGGGGAATCGCACCGCAGGTTCTGGGCCACGTCCTTGTCGCTCGGGCGCAGCCGGCGTCAGGAGAGACCGATGTCGGCGGAACGCTGGCGCAGACCATCCTGAGATCGTCGACCGGCCCCGGTCGGTACCGGGTGCTCGCTGCGGGGCCGGGGGAGCCCTACGTCCCTCGCCTCGACATCCTCGGGCGGGCACCCAGCGCGTCTCGGGTGCAGGCCAGACGCTCGTTGCTCTACTTGGGGCACCTGTCGGACATGCATGTCATCGATGCGCAATCGCCCGGCCGGATCGAGCCCATGATCGTCTCCGACCATGCAGCGTGGGGCTCGGCCTTCCATCCGCAGGATCCGCTGACCGTGCACGTCACCGCCGCGATGGTGAAGGCATTTGCGGATGCGCGAATCAGTTCGGTCACCGGCGCTCCCATGGGAGCCGCGGTTGTCACCGGTGACAGCGCCGACATGCATTCTCATCTCGAACTTCGTTGGTACATAGACGTTCTCGACGGCGTCGCGGTCCGGCCTACGAGTGGCGCATCCGACGTCTTCGAGGGCGTGCAAGCGTGGCCCGAGGCGCAGTGGGCGTATCGGCCGGGCGATCCGTCGGGAGGGTCGTTCGGGGACTACGGATTTCCGACGCTTCCCGATCTGTTGACGCAGGCGATGTCGGGGACCGTCGAATCGGTGGGGCTACCCGTCCCGTGGTATTCCGTCTACGGCAATCACGACACGTTGTTGCTCGGCACGTTCGATCTCTCCTCTCAGCTGCATGCCCTCGCGGTCGGCGGACGCAAGGCGTACACACTCGAAGCGACGGCCACCTCGGCATTGGCCGGGTACGCATCGACAGGTAGTCCGCTGCAGAGGATGCTCGATGCGCTCGGGGTCGGATCCGGTGCCCGGCCCGGGTTTCGAGCAGTGTCGGCAGATCCGGCTCGGTACCTCTTCGAGCAGCGTGAGTTCATGCAGGAGCACTTCGAGACGACTCCCACCCCAGGGCCGATCGGGCACGGTTTCACCCAGCACAACCTCGACTCGGGTGAAACCTGGTGGGCGGCGGACCCGACTCCGAACGTTCGCACGTTCGGACTCGACACCTGCAACGCCGTCGCCGGGCCCGACGGTGCGGTGCCCGAGGACCAGTTCGACTGGCTCACCCAGCAATTGGAGAAGGCGCAGGCCGAACGCAAGCTCGTCCTGATCTACACCCACCACAACAGCCTGACCCTGGAGAACCGTGCACAGCGGCCGGGACAGTCGGTGAAGCTGTACGGCGCAGACGAATTCATCGATCTGCTTCTGAAATATCCTGTGGTGATCGGTTGGCTCAACGGTCACACCCACCAGAATCAGATCCTGGCGCATTCGCGAGACGGACGAGGGTTCTGGGAGATCACCACCGCGTCGTGCATCGACTTTCCGCAGCAACAGCAGGTGGTGGAGATCGTCGACAACAGAGACGGGACATTGTCGCTGTTCACGACCGTGCTCGATCACGCGTCGCCGATCACGCCCGGGAACAGCGGCAGCTACCTGGAC
The DNA here is from genome assembly GCF_031456475.1 of Rhodococcus sp. 3258. Taxonomy (NCBI): domain Bacteria; kingdom Bacillati; phylum Actinomycetota; class Actinomycetes; order Mycobacteriales; family Nocardiaceae; genus Rhodococcus; species Rhodococcus sp. 3258. The sequence goes on along the minus strand of NZ_JAVDUT010000003.1, from coordinate 275,189 downwards.
CTCGCCTCGCATAGTCGTGAGTTGGCTGCGAACGACTGGGCCGAGAATCCGCTGATGCGACGAGGTTCGCGCCTCGACCGCAACACCGAACTCCTCCTGCCCGCGCCGTTCGACCTGAGCGCCATCACCGACGCTGCTCTGGAACAGCAACACCTCGACGAGCACGCCAGACTGATTGCGTACGAGACGAGGCAGGGACGATGAACGGTGTTCGTAGACAGCTCTTCACGGTGGCGGCAGTGCTGGCCTGCGCGGGGTGCTCGCAGACCGCCGCGCTCGCGCCGGTCGGGGGAGCCGAACTCGGGAATCTCCGCTACGCGGTGAACGACGTTCTGTTCGAGCAAGGAATCGAGATCCTGGTTGCGCCCGTGTGCTCGGGCACCGGGGCGGACATCGAATGTGCCGGGACGACAACCGGTAACGAGACGATTAACGGTACGGCCACGTCCGACGATGCCAGTACCGTCGAAGTGAAGGTCGGCGCAACCGTTCTCTACTCGGGTTCGGTGCAGGACGTACTCGACCGCAATTCGACGGTCGGTGCGCCGTGAGAGGGGTGCTACTGCTCGCATCGGTGGTTATCGTCTCGGCTCTGATTCAGGCGCTGACCGTGGTGGGGGATCCGGCTCCGACGTCCTCCCTGAGATTCGCTGCGCTGGTCGTCGTTTCCGCCGCAACGGTGGTGTGTGCGCTGTGGTTCACCGCCTCGATAGCACTCGACGTGGTGGACGGCAACGCGTCGGGTGCATTGAGCCGGACGTGGCGACGACCGCGGGTACTGGCCTGGTGCGTGGTGCTGACCGTGGCGGCCGTTGCGTTCGCAATTCTCTTCCCCCTGCTCCCGGCTGTCGTGATTGTCTTTGCGCTGCTGATACTTCCAGCGGCGGTCGACGGTCGCCGAAACCCTCTGCGCGCTGCACTACACACCGTGAAGCAATCCCCGTGGCGCTGTACCGCAGCGGCGGTCATCACGATCCTCGCCTACCTACTCGGCTGGGTGGTGGCACTCGTGCTGGGATTCTTCGTCACCGGCGTGGTGGCGGCATTCCTGACGTGGCTGTGGTTCGGGGCCACTGCTGCTGCACTGCTGGTGTATTGGTCGGCTTTGTATCGCAAGGGGTAGGGATTTGATCCGCGTTCTCTTCCATGACGGGATGACTCGAACTGCGCGGGTGTCGTCTCGAACGGCGCCGACAACTTATGACTGCGCCCGCCTCGGTCGGGATGCTGCTGGACGTGCAGCCGATCACGACGATGTCGGTCATCTCCTCAACTCGGCTCGCGTATTACCCAGCTTCGGTAGGAGAACAAGGATTCCGACACCCGCGAAGACCAGGGACAGGTAGTAGACCGAGTGGACGGATGCGGATAGATCGATGATGACACCACCGAGGGACGCGGCGAGGAAGATTCCGAAGCAGATGATCGAGGTGTGGACAGTATTGACGACGAAGGATGTACCGCCGACTCTCATGACCCGGACTGCGAATGCCGGGTTGAGACTCACGCCGGCGAATCCGAGGGCGGCAACGCCAACCAAGACTGCTACCGAATTGCTGTCGCCGAGAAGGAACAGCAGACCGGACAAGAAGATCACCACCGCGCCGACGCAGGCGACGGACAAGGGGAAGTCATCGGAAAGTCGACTGACCACAGTGATACCGATGACGCATGCGACGCCGTATGCGGCCAAGATGATGGGGACCCAGCTCTGGTCGAAGCCGGCACGTTCGGTGAGGATGGGGGAGAAGTAGCTGAAGATGGAGAACACGCCGCCGATCAGCAATCCGCTTGTCGCGTAGGCGAGCCACAAGCTGCCATTCTTCAACTCCGACAGTTGTGTCAGAATTTTTGGTCGTGGGCCGGCGTCCACTGCGGGTACCAGAACGAAGCTCGCTGCGAGTGCGATCGCCGCGAGGACTGCCACGAATGCGAATGCCAGTCTCCACCCGAAGGCGTTACCGAGGAAGCTGGCGACTGGTAGACCGATGACGGTGCCGATCGTGTTGCCTCCCATGACGATACCGATGGCGCGGCCCCGGATCTTCTCGGGTACGGCCTGGGCTGCGATGGAGAGAGTGACGCCGTAGGCGGTACCCGCGGCGGCTCCGGTAAGGATGCGTCCGATGACGATGACGGCATAGTTGGGGGCTGCAGCGGCTATCAGTTCGCCGATGATGAAGACGATCGATATGGCGAGCAGGGCGGACTTGGGGCGAAACCTGGTGAGAAAGATCGAGGCGGGCGGGGCCACGATTACCATCGACAGCGCGTAGATCGCGATGAGATATCCGACGCTGGGGATCGATGCAGGCAGATCCCGTGCGAGGTCGTTCATCAAGCCCGACACCATGAATTCGCTCGTCGTGAACGCCAAGATGGTGAACGCAAGTACGTAGACGGGGAGGGGAACTCGGTCGGGAGTCTGCGGCGCTTGGGGTTCGCAACTCGTAACGTCATGCATCTCTGACGATCTCCTTTGTGTGAGGTGTAGAACCGGAATTTTTGTATCGATCAGTACAAAAAATGGCCGCAGGAGACTGGTTGTCGATGCTCGCCGTCCTTACGGCGTAAGTGCTCTCAGCGCCCCGTCGGCTATAGCGCGCATTGCTTCACGTCCGGAGGCCACTCGTGCAGCCACTCGAATGCCGACGATCGCACCATTGACGATTTCGGCCTGCGCGCGGGGTGGAAACGTAGATGAGACCTCGCCAGTGGCTTGTCCGGCATGTAGGTAGTCCGCCAATACTGACAAACGCCGCTGGAGGTTGGCCGTCAACCGCTCGAGTGGTGCGGCAAGTTCAGGATCGTCCGCAGCTTCGATGGCCGTATTCACCGAGAAGCATCCTGATGGGCCACCTGACGAGCGCCGATCCATCTCGCCTTCGATCAGATTGTCGAACAGAAGCCCAATTCGATCAAGTACGGAAGTCGTACTGCCTAAGAGGATCGCGTCTGCCGACTCGTCGGCTTTCGTGAGGTACGTCGACATGCATTCTTCGTACAGCCCGATTTTGCTGCGAAACGCATTGTAGAGGCTGCTTCTGCCCAAACCAGTCGCACGACAGAGCATGTCGGTGCTCGTGCCGTGAAATCCATGGGCCCAGAACTGGTCGAGTGCTGCATCGACTACGGCGTCTCGATCGAAGTCGGCTGTTCGTCCCATAGCCAGACGTTAGCAATTGTGTACTGATCTGTCCAAAATTGTTCCTGTGATCGCCGGGAGAGGGCACCTGTCGAGCGAGGTGTGGGCAGTGCAGTTCGACAGAAACACTGTCGGCACTTATCGATTTCGTCGGCCGGTAAGCACCACAGCCGAGTTGCTTTAAAACCGTCTTGGTGGGGCGGGCGGGGCTCGAACCCGCGACCAATGGATTATGAGTCCACGGCTCTAACCGACTGAGCTACCGCCCCAATCCCGTACCAGGTACGAGCCAGCAGAATCGTACAGAATCACGCCGTCTCGTGGTTCCATCGGGGGCGCTACTTGGCCCTCACCTGCACCGGAACGCCGTTGAGAATCGCGTTCGCCGATACCGCGTCGACTCGGGCGGGGTCGGTGATGTCATTGACGCTCGGTCCGGTGACAGTGGTGGCGACCGAGAGCTGCACGCCGGGGCGCTGATGTCCGAATCCGTGCGGCATGCTCACCACCCCGGGCATCATCTTTTCGGACGCCGCGACCTCGATGTCGACGGTACCGGCCGCGGAGGTGACCGACACCATCGAACCGTCTTCGATCCCGCGCTGGAGGAGATCGTTCGGGTGGGCCAGAAGCTGATGTCGCGCTTTGCCTTTGGTGAGCCGAGCGGTGTTGTGCATCCACGAGTTGTTGCTGCGCAGATGCCGTCGACCGATCAGCAGGAGCTCGTCGTCCTTGGGGACAACGCTCGAGTTCATCAGATCCACCAGAGCAGGCAGTTCGCCGACCACCACGTCCTGAATCAGTTGAACGCGCTTGTCCTTGGTCTTCAGTTTCTGGGGAAAGCCCGGCCGCAGCGGACCGAGATCGATGCCGTGTGGGTTGGCTCGAAGCTTTCTCAGCGACAACCCTTTTCGTCGGCTACGGAGCAGGATGTCGAGAGTGCGAGCAGGGGACAGGCGCAGACGGGCCTCGCCGATGACGCTCTTCGGCGTCAATCGTGCCTTCAGGCGATCGACGGTGGAGCCTGCCATGCGGTTCTTGTAGCGCAGTGACAAGTCGCGGAAGATCTCCCAATCGTGCTTGGCATCAGTCTGTTTGGGTAGAACTGCGGGCATGTACTTGGCAGTGTTGTGTACCGCGAAAGAATTGAAGATCAGATCGTAGTGATCGCGTTCGAGGGACATCGTCGGCGGCAGAATTACGTGTGCGTGCCGCGAGGTCTCGTTGATGTAGAAGTCGAACGACACCATGAAATCGAGTCCCGCGAACGCGTCGTTCAGGGTAGTACCGCCGGGCATCGACAGCACCGGATTGCCGGACAGGACGGCCATGGCACGAATCTGGTCCTTGCCCTCGGTGGTGATCTCGTAGACAAGCGTCGAACAGGGATACTCGCCGGCGAACTCGGGGAGATCGCGAACGCGGCTGCGCCACTTGTCGAAATGGCCACGACCGACGATGCCCTGCGAGATCAGATCGATCGCCGGATCGGTCACCATCGCACCGCCCGGTCGGTCGAGATTGCCCGTGATGATGTTGAGTACCTGGATCGCCCACTGGCACACCGTGCCGAACTGCTGCGTCGACACCCCCATCCTGCCGTACGCCACTGCAGACTTCGCCGCAGCGAATTCCGTTGCGAGAGAGGAGATGTCGTCTGCCGACATGCCGACGATCGGTGCCACCGCCGTCGGCGTGAATTCGGCGACGAGATCGGCAAGTCGATGGGCACCATCGACGTAGTCGGCGACACGGACGGAGCCGTCGGCGACGATCGTGTGAATCATCGCCAGCAACAGCAGCGCGTCGCTGCCGGGACGAACGAAGAAGTGGGTGTCGGCAATATCCGCCGTTTCGGTCTTACGTGGATCGACCACTACCAGTCGGCCACCCCGCTTACGGAGTGCGCGTGCTCTTTTGGCGAAGTCGGGCACCGTCATCATGCTGCCGTTGGAGGCCATCGGATTGCCGCCGAGGACGAGGAAGAAATCGGTTCGATCGATATCCGGAATGGGCAGCAGGAGCTGGTGGCCGTACAGCAAATGGTCGACGAGCTGGTGCGGCAACTGATCCAAGGACGTCGCCGAGTACCGATTGCGGGTGCGCAGCAGCGACGTGAACGGAATGCCGTGGGTCATCGCACCCATCGAGTGCACGTTGGGATTGCCCTGATAGAGCCCGACAGCGTTGGATCCGTACTTCTTCCGCGTCGAGACGAGGCCGTCGACGACGAGGTCGTACGCCTCATCCCAGCCGATCTTCTCCCACTTCTCACCCACCCGCTTGACCGGTGTGGTGAGCCGATCGGTGTCGGCATGAAGGTCGATCAACGACAGAGCCTTCGGGCAGATGTGGCCCCGGGAGAGTGGGTCCTTCTCGTCGCCGCGGATCGAGACCACCGCGTTGTTCTCCACCGTGAATTCGAGACCACAGATCGCCTCGCACAGATTGCACGATCCATACACAACCGACATCGCATTTCTCCCATTCCTGTCGTCCGAGACTAGCCCGGCGGGGGACCGATCCACCGGCATCGACGGACAATTAGGCTTTGGGGTCGTGACTACCCTCGATCTCACTGCCTCGTGGCCCGTCGACCATGTCAGTGCTGCCGTCGTCACCGACGCCGGAGTGCGGGAGGAGGTGGGGGACACCGCGCGCGTCTTCGAGCTGGCGTCGGTCACCAAATTGCTCGCCGCCTACGCGGTGCTCGTTGCGGTCGAGGAAGGTGCCGTCGAGCTCGATCAGCCCGCAGGGCCGGAGGGGTCGACTGTGCGGCATCTGCTGGCGCATGCCTCGGGACTGGCGTTCGGCGAGCGGAAGGTGCAGGCTCCTGCCGGCACAAAGAGGATCTACTCGAGCGCGGGATTCGAGGTCTTGGCCGAGCTCATCGAAGCAGAGTCGGGAATTACCTTTCCCGACTACCTGGATGAGGCCGTCTGCGGTCCGCTCGGGATGGTCGACACGTCGCTGCCCGGGTCGGCCGGTCACGGTGCCCGTTCGTCCGTTGCAGACCTGACCAAGTTCGCCGCGGAGCTGTTGGAACCGACTCTCCTCGCGTCGCAGACACTGTCTTCGGCCGTCGACGTGCAGTTTCCCGGCCTGAACGGAATCGTGCCCGGGTACGGATCGCACAAGCCTTGCGATTGGGGTCTGGGGTTCGAGCTGCGCGATGACAAGACCCCGCACTGGACTGGGAGTAACAACTCGAGGGCTACGTTCGGCCACTTCGGACAGGCCGGGACGTTCCTGTGGGTGGACCCGTCGGTGAGGATCGCGTGTGTGGTGCTGACCGATCGGAACTTCGGAGATTGGGCCAAACCGCTCTGGCCCGAGCTCTCCGACGCCGTCCTGGCCGGGTGAAACACCACCGTTCACAGATTGCACTGGCGCAACAGGGGCAACTCGGGGCACACTAGTACACACACGCGTTGAATCGCTGCAACCAGTTCGAGCATGTCGAGGTCGTTGGGGAAGACGTCCCTCGTCGAAGCTGGAGGTAGTGCAATGCGTGGATCGAACCAATTCGCAGATGCGACGTCGGGTGTTGTGTACATCCACTCGTCGCCCGCTGCGCTTTGCCCGCATGTCGAATGGGCGTTGTCCGACGCCCTCGATTGCCGTGCCAATTTGAAGTGGTCCGCGCAGCCGGCATCCGACGGTCAGCTGCGCGCCACCACGGACTGGATCGGGCCCGTAGGCACCGGAGCGAAGCTCGCCGGCATCCTGCGCTCCTGGCAGATGCTGCGCTACGAGGTGACCGAAGACGCCAGCGAAGGCGTCGACGGCGAACGGTTCTCGCACGTACCCGGATTGGGTCTCTGGCGCGGATCGACGAGTGCCAACGGGGACGTGGTGCTCGGCGAGATGCGACTGCGCGCCCTGATGGAGAACAACCAAGGCAACCTCGCCGCGGCAGTGGAGCACGCGCTCGGCTCGGATTGGGATGCCGCACTCGAGCCGTTCCGCACCGGAGGCGCAGGAGCAGAAGTGACCTGGCTCAGCCGCAACGTCGGCTAGCAGCGGTTGCCGGGGATTCGTCGCGGCGGTAGTTTCGCGTTCGTGCCTGGGGTAGGCATGTGGGAACGACCGTGGAGTGGTGAGTTCGATGTTGTCGACCGGAAAAGTGATTCGATTCGACGAGTTCAAGGGGTACGGATTCGTAGCGCCGGACGAGGGCGGCGAGGACGTGTTCATCCACGTCAACGATCTGGACTTCGACAAACGACTGTTGGCACCGGGAGTACGCGTCGAATACGTTGCCGTCGACGGTGACCGGGGTCTCAAGGCCACCGAGGTTCAGATCATCGACGGGCCGACGTCGACCGCTCTGGTTACCCGTCACAAACCCGACGTCCCATTTCACAACACCGCACCCGTCAGTGGTCACCAGCGCCACGACGACGCAGGCGCGGACGTCCTGTCCGAGGCGGACTTCACCACAGAGCTGACCGAACAACTACTGACGTCGAACGGCACGCTCACGGCTGCGCAGATACTCGACGTGCGATCGGCCGTAGTTCGACTGGCCCACGATCACCGATGGATCCAGGGCTGACCGACCTCGATCGACCTCGTTCGCCCGTCCCCGGTGTGAATCAATGTGGCTTTCTTGCACATGGAGTGCCTGAAAGGCGCATTGATCCCAACCGGGGTGGGTTTCCCAACCGAGGTGGGGTCTAGGGGGCAGGGCTGACGGACCGCAGTAGGTAGCGGCCGGAGTCGATCAGAGCGGGATGTTCTTGTGATTTCCGCGAGCCGCAGGTGCTGCGGCGAGAGCCTGCGCAACCGTGCTTCGGGTCTTGCTGGGCTCGATGACCTCGTCGACCACGCCGATGGCCACTGCGCGATCGACACCGCCTGCGATGCTCTCGTGCTCGACGGTGAGGCGGTCGTGCAGTGCCTCACGCTCTTCTTCGGGTGCGGCGGCGAGCGCCTTCTTGTGCAGGATTCCGACGGCCGCCTTCGCGCCCATCACGGCGACCTCGGAGCCGGGCCAGGCGTAGACCGCGGTGGCACCAAGTGCGCGGGCGTTCATGGCGATGTACGCGCCGCCGTAGATCTTGCGAGTGACCAGCGTGACGCGGGGGACGGTGGCCTCGGCGAACGCGTGCAGCAACTTCGCTCCGCGGCGAACGACGCCTTCCCATTCCATGCTGACGCCCGGCAGGTAGCCCGGAACGTCGACGACCACGATGAGCGGAATGCCGAAGGCATCGCAGAGGCGAACGAAACGCGCTGCCTTCTCGGCACTTTCGGAGTTCAGGCAACCTCCGAGTCGGATGGGGTTGTTGGCGATGACGCCGACGGTGCGGCCACTGATGCGGCCGAGCCCGATGACGATGCTGCGAGCCCAGCCGCCCTGGAACTCCTCGAACGTCGATTCGCCTTCGACGTTGTCGAGCAGTTCGTGAATGATCGGGTGCACGTCGTAGGCGCGACGATTGGATTCGGGCATCAGCGCGCGTAGATCGGTGTCACCGTGTTCTGCGGCGGCGATGTCGAACACGCCCTGCTCGCAGAACATCGACACCAGACGGCGGGCGCGGGTGAACGCGTCCATCTCGCTGTCGGCGACGATGTGGCAGACCCCGGACTTCTTGTGGTGCGTGTCGGGGCCGCCGAGCGACTCCATATCGACCTGTTCGCCGGTGACGCTGCGAACGACGTCGGGTCCGGTGACGAATACGCGTCCCTCGGGAGCCATGATGACGACGTCGGTCAAGGCGGGACCGTACGCTGCACCACCGGCTGCGAAACCGAGGACGACGGAAATCTGTGGGACGAGGCCGGACGCTCGAACCATGGCCTCGAAGACGAGTCCGACGGCATGGAGAGCCTCGACGCCCTCGGCGAGGCGAGCACCACCCGAATGCCAGACGCCGACGATCGGGGCGCGCTGTTCGATGGCGGTGTCTAATGCGGCAACGATGTGCTTGCAACCGTCCACTCCCATGGCACCGCCCATGACGGTGGCGTCGGAGCAGTAGGCGATGGTATGGACGCCGTCGATTTCGCCCGATGCGGCCAGAATTCCCGACTTGTCCCGATCATGCAGGGGGACAGTGGTTCCGGCGTCGAAGAGCTTTTCGAGGCGGGTGAGGGGGTCGCGCGGATCGGTGGAGGTGCCGGATCGTGTGACAGGGGCCAGAATGGTCATCGCGTTGTCCTTCTTCAGGGCCCCTGGCGGGGGCGAGGCCCGAGCCGGGACCGTCCGTCGAAAGAACGGCCCCAGCTCGGATCATGCACTGCGAGAGCGGGATTCGCTGAGTCGAGAAGTCGACTCAGTGGATCACGCCTTACCGAAGGCGAGCGCTACGTTGTGCCCACCGAATCCGAACGAGTTGTTGATCGCGTAGTCGATCTGTCCGACGCGGGGCTCGCCCTTGACGACATCGAGATCGATTTCGGGATCCTGGTTCTCCAAATTCAGTGTGGGAGGGATGATTCCCTCTCGCACTGCCAGCACCGTCAGTACCGACTCGAGGGCGCCGACAGCGCCGATCGAGTGGCCCAGAGCGGATTTCGGTGCGTACACCGCTGCGTGATTTCCGACTGCCTTGTTGATCGCCAGCGCTTCGGCGGTGTCTCCGATGGGAGTTGCCGTTGCGTGGGCGTTCACGTGGGTGATGTCGGACTTCTGCAGGCCTGCGGTCTCGATGGCGCGCTGCATCGCACGCGCGGCACCCTTGCCCTCGGGGTCGGGGGCCACAAGGTGGAACCCGTCCGAGGTGATTCCGGCACCGAGCAGGCGGGCGTGGATCGTTGCGCCGCGTGCTTTGGCGTGCTCCTCGGTCTCGATGACCATGAGCGCACCCGCTTCACCGAAGACGAAGCCGTCACGATCCTTGTCGAACGGACGTGACGCACCCTTCGGGTTGTCGTTGTTGGTGCTCATCGCCCGCATCATGGAGAAGCTGGCTATCGGAACCGCGTCGATGTATCCCTCGACGCCGCCGGTGACGACCATGTCCGCGTCGCCCATCACGATCATCCGCCATGCATGCGCAATGGCTTCCGATCCCGAGGAGCAGGCGGAGACGGGCGTGATGACGCCGGCTTGTGCTTTGAGCTCGAGCCCGACGACCGCTGCTGGGCCGTTCGGCATGACCATCTGAACGGCGAGCGGGGACACCTTGCGGTAGCCGCCGGCCTTCATCTTGTCGTTGGCGTCGATGAGAGAATCGCCGCCACCGAGTCCGGTACCGATCGACACGCCGAGGCGAAGGGGATCGACGTCGGGCGAGCCGGCGTTCTTCCAGACCTCACGGCCGAGCACCGTGGACAACTGCTCCACGTAGCTCAGGCGACGGATCTCGACCCGCGAGAGCAGACTCTGCGGGTTCACCGCGAGGTGTCCGCCGATCCGCACGGGCAGGTCGTACTCGGTGACGAAATCGTCTTCCAGAGTGCCGATTCCGCTTTCGCCGTTCAGCAGACCCTTCCACGTGGCATCGACGTCACCCGCGAGTGACGTGGTCGCAGCAAGGCTGGTGACGACGACACTGGGGAAGCGTCCGTTGGCGGTGGATGGGTTGGTCATGGGTCGTGTCACTCGCTCGCGGAGTCGTCGAGCTTGGCCTTGATAGCTTCTGCGGCTTCGGGGTTCTCCGCTTCGAGCTTCTGGATGTAGTTGACGGCGTCGCCGACGGTGCGCAGACCTGCGAGGTCTTCGTCGGGGATCTTCACGCCGTACTTGTCCTCGGTCTGCACTGCGATCTCGACCATGGAGAGCGAGTCGATATCGAGGTCGTCCACGAAGGACTTCTCGATGGTCACCTCGGACGGTTCGATGCCCGTGACCTCCTCGATGATCTCTGCAAGTCCGGCGATGAGGTCTTCCTGGCTGGCCACTGTTGTGGCTCCCTTCTCTTCTGTGTCGAACGCCGAAGTCATGTGCTTCGAGACGCGGTTGTGCATTTCTGCCACTCGGGGAGTGGAAGTCGATCCGCAGTACCGAGACTGCGGTGTGAAGGAGACCGAGCTATCCGAGCTCGGCCAATGCGGAGATGTCCGCCGGTGTCTTCAGGCCGAGGTTGGGCACGCCGCGCAGTTCACGCTTGGCGATACCGACCAGTGCGCCTGCCGGGGGCAGCTCCGCAAGTCCGGTGACCTGCGCGGTACGCAGGTACGCGCTGCACAGGTCCCACCGCACGGGGCGTGTGACCTGGGCAGCAAGTTTTGTGAGCGCATCGGCACCCGATGCGACCGGCTGACCGTCCGAGTTGGACAGCAAGGTGTGCGTCGGCTCGGACGGAGTGATGGCGGCTGCGGCCGCGGCGACGGTGTCGCCTGCCGATGCCATGTACTTGGTGTGGAAAGCACCCGCGACCGGAAGTGCTCGGACCCGCGCCTTCGCGGGTGCGCTCTCGGCCAGTTCCGCCAACTTGGTCAGCAGACCTGCAGCAACGATCTGACCGGCAGCGTTGACGTTGGCCGGGGCGAGATCGAGTTCTTCCAGCCGGGCCAGTACTGCAGCTTCGTCGCCGCCGAGCACGGCGGACATGCCGGTCGGTTCGAGGGCGCAGGCCTTGGCCATCGCAGCACCGCGCACCGCCGCCAGAGATACCGCGTCGTCGGAGGAGATCACGCCGGCAATGGCAGCAGCCGCCAGCTCGCCGACCGAGTGGCCGGCCACGATGGCGTCGTCGGGGAACAGTCCACGCGAGGCGATTTCCTCGAAGGCCAGTAGGGCCGACGCCACGACCAGTGGCTGAGTCACCGCAGTGTCGGTGATTTCTTCAGCGGTGGCGGTGGTGCCGAGTCGCACGAGATCCAGGCCGGAGGCCTTGGACCACAGCGCCAACCGATCGGCCGCGCCCGGGATTTCGAGCCAAGGCAGCAGCATGCCGGGAGTCTGGGAGCCCTGACCGGGCGCAAGCAACGCAATCACAGGCTTAAGAGAACACTGTCGAGCCCCTCATCAGTGATGTCGCGCTCGATGAACTCTCGACAAGCAATTTGTAGGAACCCTACAAATTGCCTCGTGGAGACCCGCTATCGCCGGAAGGCGGTTCGGCGTTACGTAACTACTTCTCCAAATGTGACCTGTGTGACATATGGGGCTGGATATGTCGGTTCGTGATGCGTTCGAGCCAACCTACCTACCGTTGCCGCGACCCGAAGGACGTACGCATCGCGTGGGTGAGTGGGATCACGTCCGGTCACCTCGGCGATGCGCTTGAGCCGATACCGGACGGTATTTGGATGAACAAACAGCTGCCGAGCGCAGGTTTCCACGGCACCGCCGCAGTCGAGATACGCGTCGAGTGTGTCGGCCAAACCCGAACCTGCCGCGGCCAACGGCACGACGACATGATCGTTGAGAGCCGAGATAGCTGCCCCGTCGTTCAGCAACGCTCGTTCGGGCAGCAACTCGCCGGCGTGAACCGGCCGCGGTGCGCCCCGCCAGCCCGCCACGGCCTGCATGCCGGCAAAGGCCTCCACCGCGCTCGAGTGCGCTGCGCCCAAGGTGCGGGTGGTGGGACCGATGACGACAGGGCCGTCGGAGAAGTTCTGCAACATGTCGTCGATGAACGCGTGATGCGCCGCGGTGTCGTCGAGCTGGCCACTGACCACCATCACCAGTCGGGTCCCCTGAACCACCGCCAACGCAGCTCGACCGTGCTTCTGAGCGACGGAGTGCACGGTGCCCACCACGGACACGCCGCGGTCTTCCGGGGGAGTCCCCACCAATACCGTCGCGGGCGCAGTGGCGTCCCAGTTCAACGTGGCAGCACGGGAGAGCATGTCCGATCCGGTATCGCCCCGGACGACGGCGTCGACGACGAGGGCTTCGAGGCGGGTGTCCCACGCCCCTCGTGACTCGGCTGCACTGGCGTACACGGACGCCGCGGCGAACCCCAGCTCGCGGCCGTACCGCAGCACGGCCTCGGTCAGCGCGACCAACTGCTGGTCGTTGCGCGCGAGCGCGGGGAGCCACTGCTCGAAGAACTCCATCGCCACCCGAACCATGTCGACGGTCTGACGCAGCGTGAGGCGTCGGGCAAGGTCTTGCGGGATCACCTGGAAGGCGTCGAGGCTAAATCGAATGTCGCTGTTCGGGTTCTTGAGCCATTCGAGAAAGTTGTCGACGGCCGTCTGGATCAGCAGCTGGACGCTGGCCCGCTGGGCGGCGTCGAGATCGCCGAAGAACGGCAACTGCCCCTGCATCGTGGTCACTGCCTCGGTCGAGAGGCGGCCGGAGAACTGTTTGACGCGTCGCAACAGGGCGTCGGGCAAAGGGTCGCGCTTCTGGCGCGAAGGGGCCAACGAGTTGACCGGAAGGTGGACCTCGTTGTCGGTCGTGAGCGAATCACGGGTGGGGGAGTCACGGGCCGGGGAGTCACGAGCCAACGACTCACGCAACGCCTCACGGTAAGCGTCGCGCCGGGAGACATCACGCGCGGACGAACTGTCCGGTGAATCGGGTTTCGCATCGGACATAAGGAGAACCTACGCCCGACCCCCGCCCACCTCGCGCTGGACTCTCGTCGCGAGGTGGAACGGGGGTCGGCCGATCATGGCGGAGACCTACGCCGAGCCGGTATCGGCGTACGACGTCGGAGCTGCGGTGACGTCGTCGATCTTGTACTTCTCGGCAGCCTCGACGGCCTTGGACTTGTCGATCTCGCCCGATGCCGCGAGAGCGGACAGTGTGGCGACGACGATGGACTCGGCATCGACGTTGAACACCCGTCGTGCAGCCGGGCGGGTGTCGGAGAAGCCGAAGCCGTCGGTTCCGAGGGTGACGTAATCGCCCGGAACCCACTGGCGGATCTGATCCGGCACGGCGCGCATCCAGTCGGAGGACGCGATGACCGGGCCGTTGGCATCGGCCAGGGCCGAGGTGACGAACGGAACGCGCTTGTCGGCACCCGGGTTACGCAGCGACTCCTTCTCGGCTTCGACGCCATCGCGGCGCAGTTCGCCCCACGAGGTGACGGACCACACGGCCGAACGAACGCCCCACTCCTCGAACAGCAATTCACGTGCCTTGCGGGCCGAGACAATGCCGACGCCGGACGCGAGCAGCTGTGCCTCGGGTCCGTCGCCCTCCTGCGGTTCTGCGAACCGGTAGATGCCCTTGAGTAGCCCCTCGACGTCGAGGTTCTCGGGCTCGGCCGGCTGTACGTACGGCTCGTTGTACAGGGTGATGTAGTAGAAGATGTTCTCCCCGCCGAAGCCCTCGACACCTTCGGTGCCGCCGTACATCCGTCGCAGACCGTCCTTGACGATGTGCGCGATCTCGTACGAGAACGCCGGGTCGTACGCCACCGCTGCCGGGTTGGTCGACGCCAGAAGTAGCGAGTGACCGTCGGCGTGCTGGAGACCCTCACCGGTCAGCGTGGTGCGTCCTGCCGTGGCACCGAGCACGAACCCGCGGGCCATCTGGTCTGCTGCAGCCCAGAGACCGTCGCCGGTGCGCTGGAAGCCGAACATCGAGTAGAAGATGTACAGCGGGATCATGACCTCGCCGTGCGTCGCGTACGAGGTACCGACCGCGGTGAACGACGACGTGGAGCCTGCCTCGTTGATGCCCTCGTGCAGGATCTGACCGACCGAGCTCTCCTTGTAGGCGAGCATCAGTTCCGAGTCGACCGAGGTGTACAGCTGGCCGTTGCGGTTGTAGATCTTCAGCGACGGGAACCACGAGTCCATACCGAACGTGCGGGCCTCGTCGGGAATGATCGGCACGATTCGGTGGCCGATCTCCTTGTCTCGCAACAGCTCCTTCATGACGCGCACGAGTGCCATGGTGGTGGCGACTTCCTGCTTGCCCGAGCCCTTGCGGAGCGTCTTGTAGGTATCGTCGCCGGGCTGCGGCAGTGGCTTGACGTCGACGCGGCGCTCGGGGACGAATCCGCCGAGCTTGCTGCGACGATCGAGCATGTACTGGATCTCGGGAGCGTCCGCACCGGGGTGGTAGTACGGCGGCATGTACGGATCCTTCTCGAGCTCCTCGTCCGAGATCGGGATGTGCTGGAGATCGCGGAACGTCTTGAGATCGTCGAGCGTCAGCTTCTTCATCTGGTGCGTGGCATTACGGCCCTCGAAGTGCTTGCCCAGGGTGTAGCCCTTGATGGTGTGCGCCAGGATGACCGTCGGCTGGCCCTTGTGCGACATCGCAGCCGCGTAGGCAGCGTGCACCTTGCGGTAGTCGTGGCCGCCGCGCTTGAGGTTCCAGATCTCGTCGTCCGAGAGATCCTTGACGAGCTCCTTCGTTCGCGGGTCGCGGCCGAAGAAGTGATCGCGGACGTAGCTGCCGTCGTTGGCCTTGTAGGTCTGAAAGTCGCCGTCGGGCGTGGTGTTCATGAGGTTCACCAGTGCGCCGTCGCGGTCCTTGTGCAGCAGCGAGTCCCACTCGCGGCCCCAGACGACCTTGATGACGTTCCAGCCGGCACCGCGGAAGAACGACTCCAGTTCCTGGATGATCTTGCCGTTACCGCGCACCGGGCCGTCGAGACGCTGCAGGTTGCAGTTGACGACGAACGTGAGGTTGTCGAGGCCTTCGGTCGCAGCCACATGTGCGAGTCCACGCGATTCCGGCTCGTCCATCTCGCCGTCGCCGAGGTACGCCCATACGTGCTGATCGGAGGTGTCCTTGATGCCGCGGTCGTTCAAGTAGTGGTTGAAGCGCGCCTGGTAGATGGCGTTCATCGGGCCGAGGCCCATCGACACCGTCGGGAACTCCCAGAAGTCCTGCATCAAACGCGGGTGCGGGTAGGACGGCAGTCCGCCGCCCTCGTTCACATGGCTCGCTTCCTGACGGAAGCCGTCCATGCGCTCGGCCGGAATGCGGCCTTCGAGGAAGGCGCGGGCGTAGATGCCGGGGGAGGCGTGGCCCTGAATGAAGATGTGGTCGCCGCCGCCCGGGTGATCCTTGCCGCGGAAGAAGTGGTTGAAGCCGACCTCGTACAGCGCAGCCGACGACGCGTAGGTCGAGATGTGGCCACCGACGCCGACGCCCGGACGCTGTGCGCGGTGCACCATGATCGCGGCGTTCCAGCGGATCCAGGCTCGGTAGCGGCGTTCCATCGACTCGTCGCCGGGGAACCACGGCTCGTTCTCCGTGGGAATCGTATTGACGTAGTCCGTCGATGTCAGCGACGGGAGCGCAACGCGGCGCTCACCGGCGCGCTCGAGCAACCTGAGCATCAGGTAGCGAGCGCGGTTGGGGCCGGACCTCTCCAGCAAGCCGTCGAACGACTCGATCCATTCGTTGGTCTCGTCGTTGTCGATATCGGGCAGGTACGACGCGACACCCTCACGGATGACGCGGACCCGGCCGTCCGAGCCCTTCTTGCCTGCAGACGATGTGTTCTGCCGTTCGCCGCTGTTCACTTCGGACAACGTGTGCACTCCTCAATGTGGCGGACGCTCGGTGTGGCGCCCGGTCCGGTAGCTCGCCCCTGTGACGGCGATCTACATTCCTCGTTCTCGTGATTCCTCCCCAATCCTGCCGCATCTCGTCGGTTCTGGTAGTACAGAGGTCCGATACCCACCAGTAGAAATTTATGTACGCAATTTCGGCGCGGTCAGCTTGCGCGAACGGCTTCGACCCTGTTCGCTTTGTCTACTGCACCCACAATTCAAGGAGGTCACCACCGTGGTCGCCGCGGCGGACGCTCAGAACTACGCTCAGAAACTTGGCATCACTCGCGACATGGTCGTTCAAGAGCTGGGCTGGGACGAGGACACCGACGATGATCTGCGCGCCGACGTAGAAGATGCGATCGGTGGCGAGACCCTCGACGAGGATTCCGACGAGGTGATCGATGTCGTACTGCTGTGGTGGCGCGACGGAGACGGTGACCTGGTCGATGCACTCATGGATGCCATCGGTCCGCTCTCGGACGATGGAATCGTGTGGGTCCTCAGCCCAAAGACCGGCATGTCCGGTCATGTGGAGCCCAGCGAGATTGCCGAGTCCGCTCCGACAGCCGGATTGACGCAGACCTCTGCGGCCAATCTCGGTGACTGGATCGGAAGTCGATTGGTTCAGCCCAAGACCCCTGCCAGCAAGCGGTAGGCCCATGCACGACACAGGAAGACGGTTCTAGATGCCGATCGAGGTTGGCGCTGTTGCGCCCGACTTCACCCTCAAAGACCAGAACAACCAATTGGTCACGTTGTCGTCGTACCGGGACGTGAAGAACGTTCTGCTCGTGTTCTATCCACTGGCCTTCACCGGAACGTGCCAGGGCGAGCTGTGCCGAGTGCGCGACGAGCTACCGACATTCGAGAACGACGACACCGCGATCCTGGCGATCTCGGTAGGTCCGCCTCCGACCCACAAGATTTGGGCAGCAGAGCAGGGTTACACCTTTCCGCTGCTGTCCGACTTCTGGCCACACGGTGAAGTGGCTCAGGCGTACGGCGTGTTCAACGACAGCGCAGGATTCGCCAATCGTGGAACCTTCGTGGTCGACAAGTCCGGAATCATCAGATTCGCCGAAATGAACGGTCCCGGGGAAGCCCGAGACAGTTCATCGTGGGCTGAGGCACTCGCACAGGTGAGTTGACCTGCGGAATTGTAGTTAGACAGCAGACACGATAAATTTCTCCAAGCGTTCCGGTGGTCCGGGGATGTCCCTAGGCCACCGGCACACGGGCGTATAGCTCAGCGGTAGAGCTCTGGTTTTACACACCAGCGGTCGGGGGTTCGAACCCCTCTGCGCCCACCATCACGAAATTCTCGCGGCTTCCCGAACCTCCCGCACGATCTGCTGCGCCCGGTGTTCTTCGGGCAGTCGATGACCCTTACCGAAGAGCTTGTGACGCAATGTGCCCGGTGTGTATTGGGTGCGATAGACACCCCGCCGCTGCAATTCTGGAACGACGAACCGAACGACATCCTCGAACGTTCCCGGGGTGATGGCGTACGCAAGGTTGAATCCGTCGACGTCGGTCTCGTCCACCCACTCCTGCAATTGGTCTGCGACTTCGCCGGGGGAGCCGACGATGCGCGGACCGGCACCGCCGATTCCGCCCCACTCGGCGATATCGCGGACCGTCCATTCCTTGCCGTCGGCCCCGATCGACTGGAACGACGCGACGAACGACTGAATCGCATTGCTCTCGACATTGCCGAGCGGCTCGTCGAGCGCATACCGCGACAGGTCGACTCCCATCCAACCCGACATGAACACCAACGCACCCTCGGCACTGGCATACGACCGATACTCGTCGTGCTTGGCGTGGGCGAGCTCTGATGTCTTGTCGGTGACGATGGTAAGCAACTGGTAGATCCGTGCCGAGTACGGATCGCGGCCGGCATCGCGCAAGGCTCGACGAATATTCGAAACCGTTTGCGCCAGAATCTCCTTGGTGGGTGCGCCGACGAAGATCGCCTCGGCATTCTGCGCCGCGAACCGCACGCCGCGTGGTGACGCGCCGGCCTGGAAGATCACCGGCGTCCGCTGCGGCGACGGCTCGGCCAGATGGATACCCGGCACCGTGAAGTGCTTGCCGCGGTGGCCGATTCGATGCACCTTGGTGGGGTCGGTGAACACGCCGGTTTCGCGATCACGGACCACCGCGTCGTCGTCCCACGATGCCTCCCACAGCTTGTAGAGCACCTCGAGGTATTCGTCGGCGTGGTCGTAACGATCGTCGTGTTTCAGCTGATCGTCGTGTCCCATGTTCTGCGCCGCCGACGGCAGATACCCGGTGACGACGTTCCACCCGCTGCGGCCGTTGGTCAGATGATCGAGCGTGGAGAGTCTGCGTGCGAACGGATACGGATGCTCGAAACCGGTTCCCGCGGTGATGCCGAAGCCCAGATGCTCGGTAACGGCGGCCTGCGCGCTGACGAGCAGGAGTGGATCCGACACCGGAATCTGCGCGCCGTGCCGGATGGCTGCGTCGTGATTGCCGCCGTACACGTCGTAGGTGCCGAGGACGTCGGCCACGAACAGGCCATCGAACAGCCCGCGCTCCAACAGCTTCGCAAGATCGGTCCAGTACCCAAGTTCCTTGTACCGCCACGACTGATCGAGCGGATGACGCCACAGACCGGGGGACTGATGCGCGACGCAATTCATGTCGAAGGCATTGAAACGAATCTCGCGTGACACGGGGGAACTCCTTCGGCAGGACGACCTGTCTTGGATATCGACAGCGATGCGACGCTACCGACGACCCAGGCCGGTGGGAACAGTTCGGATCGTGATGAGTCGATAGCTGGTCATCGAGCCGCCGACACCTCAGTGTTGCGCCGTCACATCACTGAAAAGAGCGTCGGAGCATGATCGAAATAGCGCAGTTGACCAAGACCTACGGGACAGGGGAGAGCACAACCGTCGTACTCGACCGGCTGGATTTCTCGGTTCGGTCCGGCGAAATTCTCGCCGTGGTCGGCCCCAGCGGTGCCGGCAAGAGCACGCTGGCCCAGTGCATCAACCTGCTCACCCGGCCCACCTCGGGCTCGGTGATCGTCAACGGGGACGACCTGACGGCGTTGAATGCCAAACAACTTCGGGTTGCGCGGCGGCGCATCGGCACGGTGTTTCAGTCTTCGAGTCTTCTCTCGCGTCGAACCGTGGCGGAGAACGTCGCCTTGCCATTGGACTTCCTCGGGGCGACGAAAGCCGAGACGGCCAGGAGAGTGGGCGAGCTTCTCGACCGAGTGGGATTGTCCGACAGAGCCGCTCGCTATCCCTTTCAACTCTCGGGCGGACAGCGGCAACGAGTGGGAATTGCGCGTGCGTTGGCGCTTCGACCGTCGGTGCTGCTCTCCGACGAGGCGACCTCCGGCTTGGATCCGCAGACCACCGAATCGGTGGTCGAGTTGCTGCGAGAACTGCGCCAGGACCTCGACCTCGCCATCGTGTTCATCACCCACGAAATGGATACCGTTCTGCGAGCCGCTGATTCGGTGGCCAGACTCGATCGCGGACGCATCGTCGAATCGGGTCGGCTGGTCGACCTACTGACCGACCACACGTCGGCGCTCGGCAACGAGCTGCGCCCCAGGCGTGACGACGCACAGGCTGCAGCCGGCGACGTGCGCTGGTACGTCACCTACGACTCGCCCGACGTTCCGCAGGACTGGATCTCGCGGCTGGGCCAGGACCTGGGCGCACCGGTTGCGCTGTTGGGAGCCTCCGTTCAGGTAGTGACCGGAGTGGCTGTCGGCAGTGCGTCGCTCGGCATCGGTGCCCACCTGAGTGGACGCGTCCCCGGTGCACTGAAAGCCCTGGGGTTGTCCGGATCTGCACAGACCGCGCAGCCGATCTTCGAGGCTGCGTCGTGATCGCAATCGTGGCCGCAGGCAACAAGGTTCCGGTCGACGAGCTGCCTGCTCTGCTCCTGCCTGCGCTCGGCGACACACTGACCATGGTCGGCATCGTGATGTTCATCGTGGTGCTCGTCGGTGTGCCGCTCGGAGCGGTGCTGTTCAACCTCGGCCCCGGCGGACTGTTCGAAAACCCTGTGTTCCATGCGCCGATCAGCTGGATCGTCAGCATCGGGCGGTCGTTGCCGTTCCTGATCTTGATGGCTGCGTTGGTTCCGGTCACTCGTTGGATCACCGGAACCAACATCGGTATTGCAGCCGCGGTGGTACCGATGTCGTTGGCGGGCATCGCATTCTTCACCCGCATCGTCGAGAACTCTCTCCGCTCGGTCCCGACGTCGGTGGTCGACGTCGCCCGGGCGTCCGGCGGTTCCACGCTGCAGGTGACCACCACACAATTGTCCGAGGCCGTGCCGTCGATCATCGGAGGCCTGACCATCAACGTCATCGCCATGATCGAATACTCGGCCATCGCGGGCACCATCGGAGCGGGCGGAATCGGTTATGTCGCAGTCACATACGGATACCAAAGATTCGATCACACCGTCATGATCGCCACGATCGTCATCCTGATTCTCACTGTCGCCGTCGTACAGCTCGTCGGCGATGCGCTCGTTCGCTTCACCACACCTCATCAGCGCGCATTGCGCACTGCCTGAACCACATTCGAAAGGTCTCATCCATCATGACAACGTCCACCGAAGCGCACGGCTTCGAGCTGAAGAATCGTCGGAAAGCGCCCTGGATCATCGGGGCCGTCGTGCTGCTGATCGCACTCGCCGTGGTTGTCCGCATCGCGTTCTTCGGCGACACGGCCTCGGCCAACGAAACCGAGGGCGCAACACTCGTCGTCGCCACTGCCGAAGGCAACGCATCCGAGCAGGCACTCGTCGAATTCGTCGCCGATCAGGTAGCTCCCAAGTATGGCATCACGGTTGCATTCCGCGGACTCGCCGACAGCAACACCATCAACCGCGCGGTGAGTGAGGGCGAGGTGGCCGCCACGGTGTACCAGCACAAGCTGTGGCTCGGGCAGGTACTCGAATCCAACCCCGACTTCCAGGAAGAGGCCGCAACCCCGGTGTTCCGTTGGGGCTTCGGATTGTGGTCCGACAAGTACTCCGACCCAGCTCAACTGCCGGACGGCGCAACGGTCTCGCTCTACTCGGATCCCGCCAACGAAGCGCAGGGTCTGTGGGTACTCGAGCGAGCCGGTCTGATCACCCTCGACCCCGCGGTCGACAAGTCGACGGCCACGCAGAAGGACATCGTCGGAAACCCGAAGAACCTGAAGTTCACGTTGCTGGACTTCGCCGCGCAATCGCGGGCACTGCCGGATCTCGATGCAGCAGTGGGCTATACGGAGTACTACCTCGCGGCTGGAATTCCCGTCGAGAAGCAGATCTTCGCACCACCGGCACCGGACGAGTTCGCCGGGCAGCTCACGATCGGTAGCCGGTGGGCGGACAGCGACAACATCAAGAACCTCGTCGCCGCATTCAAGGACCCTGCGGTCCAGGAGTTCCTCGCCACCGACCCGCGGGTGAAGGACATCCTCCTGCCACTTCAGTAACGGCCTCGCACCCGACGGTCCGACAGCGGACCGTCGGGCGCAGCGGTGGTGCTACGTTCGGTCGGAAGACGACACGATGTGAGGCGGACGACGTGACCCGGTACGAATCGTTGACAGGTTTACTCGACGAGCGGTACTCATGCCGGCAGTTCCTGCCGAAGCAAGTATCACGGGACGTGCTCGAACAGTTGTTGGCGGCCGCCCAGCGCACTCCATCGTGGTCGAACACCCAGTCGTGGCAAATAATCGTGACCGAGGGCGATGCCACGCGAAAGTTCTCCGAGGCCTTGGTGGAACATGTGGCATCCGGTGTGCCGCAACCGGATTATCCGTTTCCGGCCAACTACAACGCCTTGCACCGGGCACGTCGTCGTGCGTGTGGTGGTGCGCTCTACGAGAGCATCGGCGTGGTCAAGTCCGACACCGAGGCGACGACGCGTCAGTTCATTCGCAATTTCGAGCTGTTCGACGCCCCGCACGCGGCAATCATCACCACCGATGCGGACCTGGGTGTCTACGGTGCCGTCGACTGCGGGCTGTATCTGCAGACGTTCCTGCTGGGCGCGCAGAGTCTCGGGCTCGGCGCGATAGCTCAGGCCGCGCTCGCCGCGTACTCGCCGTTCGTCCACGAATGGTTCGATATCCCGGATACCCGCAGGGTGGTCGCCGGCATCTCGTTCGGCTACTCCGACGAGAGCCACCCGATCAACGGATTCCGCACCAGCCGTGCACCGTTGAGTGAGACGGTGACATTTTTCAGCTGAGGTGTAACGGCGTCAGCTCAAGAGCCGACCAACCAGTTCCGTACCCAGATCTGTGCCCGATCGCCATGCGCTTTCCACCCTGGGCGCGCCGGATTCACACCATTGATCGCCTGTGAATCCGACGAGCCGCCCGTCCCGGCGTTCGAGCGCAAAGGTGGAATCATGTTGCGCCGCAGGCTTTGCGAACGTCCAGCGATGGGCATGCGTCCAGTTGGGTGCCGTGGAGATTACCGACAGTTCGCGTAGCGCGTCGAGGACCGGGGTGATCACTGCGTCGGGATCGGCGAGGTGTTGCTGTGCCCGCTCGGGGGTCGTGTGAACCACCAGCACGGGCGCACCGTCACCCCGCCGGGCACCGTCGTCGACGACGAACGCGATATCGGGATGGTCGTTGACGAAGGCCGCGTCGCGGAACGGCACATCCAACCCGTCGAATCCACATGCCACCGCGATGACCGGTTCGTACTCGACCGCATCGGGAACTGTCGTGATGCGCGCGGCTTGCGGATCGGGCATCGCAACCACGACGTGGCCCTCGGGTAGGTCGGTCAACTCGGAGGAGCCCTCGATATCGAAGTCTCCCAGCAAGTCTCGCACCAGAGAACGAAGCCCGTGTGGTGTCGCCCAACGGACCGGCCCGGTGGTGGTGCACGGTTCGGTGTCGGGCTTGAGGATGCCGAAGGTGTTTGCCCACTGGCGCGCAAGGCCCCTCGACTCCCAGTCCGACACCACCGTCGCGAAATCCTGATCGCGGACGGTGAAGTAACCGGCACCCAGATCGACGCGACGCCCGTGAAGCTCGGGGGAGGACATCCGTCCGCCCGGGGCACGTCCTCGATCGACGATGCGGAACGGGACGCCCGCCGCGTGCAGTACTCGGGCACAGGCGGCACCCGCGATGCCCGCGCCGACGATGGTGATCGAGTCCGTGGTGCGCCCAGCATCGACAGTCATGTCGTCAGTATGCCCGGCAGGGGCCGTGCGTAAGCCCGCCATTTGTACTACTGATTGTCTGGACAATTCGGTCACCTGCTGCGGAGTGCCCGACCTTGTGCTGAACTGTTGAAATGGCAATTACGGATAAGCCAGATACCGGAGAGCACGGACTGGGAACCAGTCTCAAACCGCGACACGTGACGATGATCTCGATAGCCGGAGTGATCGGTGCCGGACTGTTCGTCGGCTCCGCCAACGCCATCGCCACCGCAGGACCTGCGGTGTTGTTGGCCTACTTCTTCGCCGGACTCCTCGTCATCCTGGTGATGCGCATGCTCGGGGAAATGGCCACCGCCAACCCCGACACCGGTTCGTTCTCGACGTATGCGACCCGGGCACTGGGACATTGGGCCGGCTTCTCCGTCGGTTGGCTGTACTGGTGGTTCTGGGTATTGGTGATCCCCGTCGAGGCGACCGCCGCTGCCGCCATCCTCACCAACTGGCTGGGCGGTGCCCAATGGATGTGGGCCCTGATCATCGTCGTTGCGCTCACCGCGACCAACCTGATCAGCGTCGGCAATTACGGCGAGTTCGAGTTCTGGTTCGCGTTGGTGAAGGTCGTGGCCATCGTCGCGTTCATCGGTCTCGGCATCGCGGCCATCCTGGGCTGGCTGCCGAACTCCGAAGTCAGTGGCGTGGACCAACTGTGGGCCTCGGGCGGCTTCATGCCGCTCGGCTTCGGCGCGGTGATCGCAGCCATGCTGACGACGATGTTCTCCTTCATGGGATCCGAGATCGTCACCATCGCTGCAGCCGAATCCAAGGATCCTGCAAAGGGCATCACCCGCGCGACCAATTCGGTGATCTGGCGTATCTCGATCTTCTACTTCGGATCGATCTTCGTCATCGTCGCGCTCGTACCCTGGAACGAGTTGGACCCGGCAACCGGCTCCTACCAGTATGTGTTGTCCAAGATGGGAATTCCCCACGCGGAGACCATCATGGACATCGTCATTCTGACCGCCGTGGCGTCGTGCCTGAATTCGGCGCTCTACACCGCGTCGCGCATGCTCTACTCGCTCGGTGATCGCGGCGATGCGCCGCGCTCAGTCAAGAAGATCACCGCCAACGGAGTGCCGTGGGTTGCCGTCATCGCCTCGATGGTGCTCGGCTTCCTCGCCGTCGTCGGAAACTACATTCTTCCTGAGAAACTCTTCACCTACCTGCTCGCGACCACCGGTGCCGTAGCTCTGTTCGTCTACCTGGCTATCGCCAGCAGTCAACTCGTGCTGCGTCGCCAACTCGATCGCGACGGCGAACGCCCGGCCGTTCTGATGTGGCTCTACCCGTGGCTCACCTATTTGGCCATCGGATTCATCGTCTTCGTCCTCGTCATGATGGTCGTGCGACCCGAGCAGCGATCGTCCATCCTGCTCTCGGCCGTGCTGGCGGCAGTGACGGTGATCGGCGGAATCATCGTTCAACGCCGAAACACGCGGCGCGACAAGGTTGCCGCCCGCGTGTCCGGTGACTCGGCCTAGATCCCGGCATACACCTGGCGGTACAGATCGACGATCTGCTCCGCCGTCGGAACGACCGGATTGTTACCGGGGCTGCCGGACGCGAGAGCCTGCTCGGCCATCAGCGGCAACATGTCGTCCCACGTCGACTTGTCGATGCCGAACGTCTGCGGAGTGGGAACTTCGACCTCACGGCACAGCGTGACGATGGCGTCCTGCAACTTGCCTCCGGCAACCGCGTCCGAATCGGCTTCCGATGCCGCACCGAGGGCGCGGGCGCAGTCGGCGTAGCGGGACTGGGCTCCGCCGATGGAGAAGGCTGTCACGGCAGGCAACAGCATCGCGTTGGACAGCCCATGCGCGACATGGAAATGCGCGCCGATCGGTCGACTCATCCCGTGGACCAGACAGACGCTGGCGTTGGAGAACGCCATTCCCGCCTGGGTGGACGCATGCATCATCGCTTCGCGCGCCTGCCGGTCGTCTCCGTCTCGATACGCCCGCAGCAGCGACGTTCCGATGGTGCGAATAGCGCTGAGCGCCAATCCGTCGGAGATGGGGTTGGCCTTCTTGCTGACGTACGCCTCGATGGCGTGTGTCAGAGCGTCGACGCCGGTATCGGCGGTCAGACGTGCCGGCATCGACATCGTCAGCTCGAAGTCGATGATCGACGCGATCGGCAGAAAGGACAGGCCGGGGCACAGCATCTTCTCGTCCGAGGCCACGTCGGTGATGATGGTGAACTGCGTTGCCTCCGAACCACTTCCCGCGGTCGTCGGAATGGCGATGATCGGAAGCGCCGGACCGGTGGAGAGCACCGGGGCCTTGAAGTCCCGCATAGTCCCGCCCTGAACAGCGAGAATGGCCAACGCCTTGGCCGTGTCCATCGGACTGCCGCCGCCGAACCCGATGATCGAATCGGCCGAATGCTGCTGCACCGCTTCGAGACCGGCGATCAGCGAATCCGTCGTCGGGTCGGGCACGGTGCCCGAGAACAGAGCAGGCGACTTACCGGCCTCGGTCATGATCGTCATCAGTCGATCGGCCGAACCGTTGCCTGCCATGAACGCATCGGTGACGAGTAGGGGACGAGATACGGCCAGGTCGGTCAGTACCGTACCCAGCTCCTCGACAGCACCCCCGCCGAGTTTCAGAAAACGTGGAAAAGAGATATTGGCAACCATGGAGTGCTCCTTCGCGGTATCTCCATGTGCGTGGAACTTCGTAGTGGGCTACGAGTTTCCACGCACATGGGCTTTGTAGAACTCAGTTGTTTGCAGGAAAGCCGAGATCGATACCGCCGTGGCTGGGATCGAGCCAGCGACTGGTGACGGCTTTACCGCGGGTGAAGAAGTGCACTCCTTCGGTGCCATGAGCGTGGCTGTCGCCGAACAAACTGCTCTTCCAGCCGCCGAAACTGTAGTACGCCATGGGAACGGGGATCGGCACATTGACACCGACCATGCCGACCTCGACCTCGTTCTGGAAACGCCGCGCCGCCCCGCCGTCGTTGGTGAAGATCGCCGTGCCGTTGCCGTACGGATTGTCGTTGATCAGGGTGAGGGCTTCGTCGTAGGTGTCGACACGGACGACCGAGAGCACAGGACCGAAGATCTCGTCGGTGTAGATGCTCATGTCCGGTGTCACATGGTCGATGAGCGTGGGGCCGAGCCAGAATCCGTCCGCAGCCCCGTCGGGTTGGACGGTGCGGCCGTCGACGACGATCGTGGCACCGGACGCCTCGCCTGCGTCGACATAGGACGCGACCTTGTCGCGGTGTACCCGGGTGACGAGCGGGCCCATGTCGGCGCCGCGGGTGCCGTCGCCGGTGACCAGTGGTGTGGTGCGTTCGGCGATCTTGGCGACGAGCTCGTCGGCGATCTTCCCGACGGCCACGAGAGCGGAGATGGCCATGCATCGCTCACCCGCCGAGCCGAAGCCGGCGTTGACCATGGCGTCCGCGGCCAGGTCGAGATCTGCATCGGGGAGGACGACGGCATGGTTCTTGGCACCGCCTAGGGCCTGGACGCGCTTGCCGTTGGCGGTACCGGTGGAGTAGACGTACTGGGCGATGGGCGTCGATCCGACGAAGGAGATCGACTTGATCTTCTTGTTCTCGAGCAGTTCGTCGACGGCGTCCTTGTCTCCCTGCAGCACGTTGAACACGCCGTCGGGCAGGCCTGCCTCGGCCCAGAGCCGCGCGAGCCAGATGCTGGCACTCGGGTCCTTCTCCGACGGCTTGAGCACGACGGTGTTACCGGCGGCGATGGCGATGGGGAAGAACCACATCGGCACCATGGCAGGGAAATTGAAGGGGGAGATGATGGCGACGGGTCCCAGCGGCTGACGAATCGAGTAGACGTCCACTCCGGTGGATGCATTCTCGGTGTAGCTGCCCTTGAGCAGATGGGCTATGCCACAGGCGAATTCGACTACTTCCTGACCGCGGGAAATCTCGCCGAGCGCGTCGGAGAGCACCTTGCCGTGCTCGGCCGTGATGATCTCGGCCAGCTCGTTCTTCTTGGCGTTGAGCAGTTCTCGAAAAAAGAAGAGGATCGAGGTGCGCTTGGCCAGGGAGGTGTCGCGCCACGCGGGAAAGGCAGCTGCGGCGGCATCGATGACGGCGCGGGCGTCACTCCGATCGGCGAGCGTGAGCGTGCCGGTGACCTCCCCGGTGGCGGGGTTGGTGACCGGTGACGTCCGATCGGAAGATCCGGAATAGGTCTTACCATCGAGCCAGTGTGAGATGACGTCGGTCAACGTTCGTTCCTTCCATCGGTGTGTCTCGAGTCTCATTCGAATCGATGCACATGTCAAAGGCCAAAATCGCAGATTGTCGTGCAGAAATGCACAGGGGGATAGGCTGGACGAGTGTTCAACCCAGACCACCTTCGCTATTTCCTCGAAGTGTCGAGAACGGGACGTCTGACCGACGCGTCTCGAACACTCGGCGTGGACCACACCACGGTCGGTCGGCGTATCACGGCACTCGAAAAGTCCGCAGGACAGCGACTTTTCGACCGAACCCCGACGGGTTGGCGATTGACCGAGGCAGGGCGAAGGCTGGTCGGGTACGCCGAAACCGTGGAGTCCACTCTGATCGCTGCCTTCGAGGATCAGACATCCGATACCGGATCGCTGCGGGGGACGGTGCGTATCGCGGCTCCGGACGGGTTCGGTGCTTTCGTTCTTACGCCGAAGCTGGGTGCGCTTCGCGACAAGCACCCCGATCTGGATATCGAACTCGTCACCGCCACCGAGCACAACTCGTTGGCCACCAGGGAATTCGACATTGCCATCACGTTGGAACGGCCGTCGCCCAGGTTGGTGGTGGCCCGGCAATTGGCGACCTACACCCTGGCGCTCTATGCCGCCGAGCGATACCTGGCTGCGCAGCCGACGATCGACTCGGTCGACGGTTTGCGTGGGCACACCCTGATCTCCTACGTGGATGCGCTGCTCGACGTAGCGCCGCTGCGCATTCTGGATTCGATTCTGCCCGACGGTCGGGCGCAGATTCAGACCAACAACATCACCGGCCAGTGGATCGCGGCGCGGTCCGGAGTGGGAATTGCGCCGTTGCCCAGCTACATCGGCGAACCGGACGACACGTTGATTCCGGTGTTGCCGGGCCTCGTCTCGGTCGAACGCACCTACTGGACGGTGATTCCGCGGGAGCTGACGGGGTTGGCGCGGGTGAAGGTGGTGGACGACTTCATCGGATCGGTCGTGGCCGAGGAGCCCCACATGCGTGCGGTGCCCGTCGGTCGATAGTCGCGGTCACTAAATGCACGAGATCGTCGGTGGCCGTTGAAATTTGGACGTTCGATGTGTCCGTCGTCTCGTGACGACAGACACACGTGACGCCGACCTCAAAGCAGTGGGAATCGCCCTACCGGCGGGTAACAAT
The DNA here is from genome assembly GCF_031456475.1 of Rhodococcus sp. 3258. NCBI lineage: Bacteria > Bacillati > Actinomycetota > Actinomycetes > Mycobacteriales > Nocardiaceae > Rhodococcus > Rhodococcus sp. 3258. The sequence continues at coordinate 246,042 of NZ_JAVDUT010000003.1, read as the reverse complement.
CTGTTAAGGAATACGTCGGCCACGGCACCGCCGCGGCAGGCCCACAACGATTCTTGGGGGAATCATGACCATGTTCGTGGTAGCAGCAATCGGTTTCGTCGGTATGGCCATCGCCTTGCTCAACGACGGAAGCGACATCGACTTCAGGAGCCGTCAGCTCTCCGGCGCGTACAACCGGCGCTGGGCCTGACCCGTACCGATTCCGCACACCGGTTGGCCGGTGGATAGATTCGTGCGATGTGGACACACCCCCGAGCGATCGGATTGCTGGTCGGATACGGCCTGGATCGAGTGTTCACAGACCCACAGCGCTGGCATCCGGTAGCAGGATTCGGAACGGCTGCCCTTCGCGTCGAGGCTCGGCTCTACCGCGACAACAGGATTGCGGGTGTCATCCATACCGCCGTACTGGTAGGGGGCGTCACCGCACTCGGAATCGCATCCACGCGAGCAGTGTCGCGTCTCGGCCCACCGGCCGAGGCCGCTCTGGTGGCTACCGCGACGTGGGCCGCGCTGGGCGGATCATCGCTGTCGGTAGTAGGTCGCTCGATGGCCGATCACCTCGACCGAGACGACCTGCCCGGCGCACGCGCATTGCTCCCGTCACTGTGCGGACGTGACCCGGCATTCCTCGACTCCGACGGGCTGGCACGCGCGGCACTCGAATCCATCGCCGAGAACACATCCGACGCAACAGTCGGTGTCGTGGTGTGGGGAGCCCTGGCCGGCGTACCGGGAATCCTGGCATACCGAGCCAGCAACACACTCGATGCAATGGTGGGATACCGGTCTCCGAAATACCTACGGTTCGGATGGGCCGCCGCACGCCTCGACGACGCGCTGAACCTGTTGCCGGCACGAGTCACGGGTGCGGCGACCGTTCTCGCTGCACCGCTGGTGCAGGGTTCTGCTGCCCACGCGCTACAGGTGTGGCGACGAGACGCATCCCGCCATCCCAGCCCCAATGCCGGGGTGCCGGAAGCCGCGTCGGCGGGTGCGCTCGGACTACAACTCGGTGGGCGCACTCAATACCGGCACGGCGTGGAGATCAGGCCCACACTCGGCGACGGGCGAGCGCCCACGGCACGGGACCTTCGGCGAGCAGTCGTGCTGTCGACGCGGGTGCAAGAGTTCGCGACGGCTGCGTCAGCGGTTCTTGCCGTATCGATCCGCCAGGCGAGGATCCGTCGGCGTTCTCGCCTGTGACGCCGCGCGGGCCCTGGCCCGCTTCTCGCGTCGGGTCGGAAGAGTGAATTCTTCTTCGTCGTCCGGCGCGGAATCGTCGTCGGACGTCGGGTCGGACTGATCGGACATCGCGTCGGCCATCTCGGTTCTAGACATGCGTCGCTCCCGCAGCTCGGCGCGGACGAAATACGCAAGACCCAACGGTGCCATGATGCCGAACGCCAGCCACTGCAGCCCGTAGGACAGATAGGGGCCCGCGTCGGTCTGCGGGAGCTCGATGAGGCCGAGGCCACCGGGCTGACCGTCGTCGAGCTGCAGGTACCCGTCGATCGCGTCGACACCGACCGCTGCGCCGATCTGCTCCGGGTTGATGTTGTACACCTGCAGGCGGCCGTCCTCCTGGATCGGCTCACGTGATGTTCCTTCGGCCTGACGAACGCGGGCATCGAGAGTGACCGGGCCGGTTGGGGCTGCTGCGAACTCGGGCGGTCGCGTTCCCTCCACCGGGAGCACGTATCCGCGGTTGACGAGAACAGTAGGGCCATCGTCGATGACGAACGGAGTGATGACCTCGTACGCGGGCTGCTCACGAATGCTGCGCAGCCGCACCAGGGCGTCGGAATTCTCCACGTAACTGCCCTGCGCGATCACCCGCCGCCATTCGTCGTCGGCCGCGAATCCGTTCCCGGTGAGAACGTCGGTGATCGGCACCGGATCTGCCCCGACCGATCGGGTGATCAAGTCGTTGCGTGCAGAAGTCGAGGTGTTCTTGCCCAGCTGCCACGGAGCGAGCACGCTGAAGCACAAGAATGCGAACGCCAGCGCGACGGCAGCCAGCACCAACCACTTCGGACGTAGCAAGAACCGTAACTTCTCCACCCCACCACGGTAGCCGGGTCAGGCGGTCAGCCGAGACCGCGCCCAATCGATCAAGCCGGGCACGGCGTCCTCGATCTGTTCTCGCACCTCGGTGAACGCAGAATCCGACGAGTAGTAGGGATCTGCGACCGACGCATCGTCGGCGTCGGGATCGAACGAACGCAGCAGCTGCACCCGATCGGCCGGTGCACCCAACTGCAGTAGAGATCGAGCGTGGCCGGTGTCGAGAGCAACGATCAGATCGGCGGCGAGGTGGTCCGGTCCCACCTGGTTCGCTTCGTGCTCGCTCTCGTAGCCGTGCGCATCGAGTTCCGCGACCGTCCGCGGGTCTGCGCCGTCGCCGACATGCCACCCGTCGATTCCCGCGCTCGATACGCGGACTGCATCACTTAGGCCCGCCTCGGTCAGGTGGGCGGAGAACACCTTCTCGGCCATCGGTGATCGACAGATGTTTCCGGTGCACACGAACGTCACATGCAGTGGCTCGCTCACCGCGACGCCTCCGTGTTCTGCTCGAGCACGGCGGCCAGTTCGTCCATGTCCGACGCGGTGAACGCGGCGTCGTCGCTCTCACCGTCGATGCCGTAGCCCCATTCCACGTAGACCGCCGGAATTCCGAACCGGGCCGCGCCGTGCACATCGTGATCGCGGTCGCCGATCATGATCACCCCTGCGGTGCCGCCGTCCGAGGATTCGACGGGATCGATGCCGAGATTGGTCAGCGAGTGCGCGATGACGTCGGACTTCGCTCGCCGCGACCCGTCGTTGCTGGCACCGCCGATGAAGTCGAAGTACCGCGACAAGCCGAAGTGGTCGAGAATTCGGACGGCGAAGCGCTCCGACTTGGACGTCGCCACGCCCAGCCGAACACCGCGATCCCGCAATCGCGTCAGCACCGTCTCGATGCCGTCGAACGCGGTGTTCTCGGCCCAACCCCGCTCGTCGTAGCGGTCGAAGTAGGCGGCGAGCGCGCGCTGAGCTGCCTCCTCGTCCAGGCCCATCGAGCGCAGCGTGTCGATCAGCGGTGGACCGACGACGAGAGAGAGTTGCTGTTCGGTCGGTTCGGGAGCGCCGACCGAGGCCAGCGCGTGGCGAAATCCTGCGTGAATTCCCGGTGCGGAATCGGTCAACGTTCCGTCGAGATCGAACAGGACAACGGATGCGGGCAGAGCGGCAGACATGGCCTGAGCCTATCGGTGCACGTGACGGCTAGGCTCGTCGCGATGTCCGATACAGCGTCCGGCCCCGATGCATTTCTCCGTCATCACGGAGATCTCGAGGTCGGCTCGGGCCTCGTCGACTTCGCCGTCAACGTGCGCGGTGATGGCCCGCCCCCGTGGCTTCGTGATCGGCTCGCTGCAGCCCTGAACTCGCTCGGTTCGTATCCATCGGGGGCAGCCGAGCGGGCGGCTCGGGAGCAGGTCGCCGCACACCACGGACGCTCGCCGGACGAGGTACTGCTGCTCGGTGGCGGAGCCGAAGGATTCGCGATGCTGCCGCGGCTCGAGCCGGCCCTCGTGGCAACCGTGCACCCGTCGTTCACCGAGCCCGACTGGGTGCTCGAGCAGGCCGGCATTCCCGTGCATCGGGTGTTACTCCAGCCGCCGTTTCTGCTCGATCGGGGCCTGGTGCCCGAGGCCGCCGACATGGTGATCGTCGGCAATCCCACCAATCCGACGTCGGTGCTGCATCCCCGAGAAGTAGTACTCGGTCTGCGTAGGCCCGGCCGCACGGTCGTGGTCGACGAAGCATTCGCCGACGCAGTGACGGGAGCAGGAGAGTCGGTCTCCTCGGACAGCGTCGCGGACGTGCTGGTACTCCGAAGCCTGACGAAGACGTGGGCATTGGCGGGGTTGCGGTGCGGCTACGCTCTGGCCCATCCCGACGTACTCGAACGAATGCAGCGGGGCCGTGCGCACTGGCCCCTGGGCACTCTGCAGCTCGAAGCAATCCGCGCCTGTACCGAGCCGTTCGCGGTCGAGCAGGCCCGAGCCGAAGCGCTGCGTATCGACGCCGAACGTGACGCCATGATCGCGAGACTGACCGCACTCGGTCTCGACATTGCCGGACCGGCGCGAGCGCCGTTTCTTCTGGCGCGGGTCGACGGCGCCGACGGGATCCGAGAACGCCTGCGCACGAAGGGAATTGCGGTTCGGCGCGGCGACACGTTTCCCGGACTGGATCGCAACTACCTACGCGTCGCCGTACGGGACTCGGCACACGTCGACATACTGGTGCATGCGTTGAACACCGTTCTGTGAGGAGAGCAATCGACATGGCAGTGACTCTGGCGAACGTCATCGAGGTTCTCGACAAGGCATACCCGCCTCGATTGGCCGAGAGCTGGGACTCGGTGGGATTGGTATGCGGAGATCCGGAATCCGAAGTGCGACAAGTGCTCTACGCCGTCGACGTCACCCCGGCCGTCGTGGACGAGGCCATCTCCTGGGGTGCCGACCTCATCGTCGCCCATCACCCTCTGCTGCTCAAAGGAGTCGATTCGGTTGCGGCCGACACCGCCAAAGGCTCGGTGATCCACCGCCTGATCAAGGCCGACTGCGCGCTGTTCACCGCCCATACCAACGCCGACTCGGCCGATCCCGGTGTCTCCGACGCACTCGCGTCGGCCCTCGGTGTGATCGACACCAGGCCACTCGATCCCATTCCTGCTCCGGCGCACGACAAATGGGTCGTATTCGTGCCGTCCGCCGACACTGCGGCGGTGCGCCAGGCGCTGTTCGACGCCGGAGCCGGTGAGATCGGCGACTACAGCGAAGCGAGTTGGCACACCGAGGGGCTGGGCCAATTCCGGCCGCAGCCCGGTGCTCATCCGACGCTCGGTGTCGTCGGCGAAGTCCACACCGTGACCGAGGACCGAATCGAGGTGGTGGCATCTCGGGCCGACCGCGCGCGGATGCAGTCCGCGCTCAGACGTGCGCATCCGTACGAGGAGCCCGCGTTCGATGTCTTCGAGTCCGCGGCCCTACCGTCGTGCACCGGTCTGGGGCGGATCGGACGCTTGCCTGATCCGATGACCCTCGCCGAGTTCACCGATGTCGTCCGAGACGCTCTGCCGGCCACCAGCTGGGGAGTGCGAGCAGCGGGTGATCCGGACGCGACGGTGTCGATCGTCGCCCTGTGCGGGGGAGCAGGGGACTCGTTCCTCGCAACCGTCGCGCGGACCGACGCCGACGTTTATGTCACGTCCGATCTCAGGCATCATCCCGTCGACGAGCACCTGAGGGCGGGTGGGCCCGCGGTGATCGACACGGCCCACTGGGCCTCGGAGTTCCCGTGGTGTGCTCAGGCGAGGAGCATCGTGGACGCCGAATTCGGCGACACGGACGGCTGGAGCAGCAGGGTCAGCGATGTCCGTACCGACCCGTGGACGCTGTGACCGACGAACCCCGCGACCGGGGGACTGGACGGATCCGGCTCGGTACGTTCTGCGCAGCCGGTAGGGTAATCGGAATCAACTTCCATAGTCGCAGGAGTCATCAAGCGTGAACGTCGATCCCAAAGTCCAGGCCTCGCTACTCGAATTGGCCGGTGTGGATACCGAACTCTCGCAGATCGCCCATCGCCGAAAGACCCTCCCCGAGCAGCAGGAGGTCGACAAACTCGAGGCCGAGCGCATCACCCGCAAGGATGCTGCCGTCACGGTGCAGATCTCGATGGACGACCTCGATCGCGACATCCGCAAGCTCGAGGGCGAAGTCGATGCCGTTCGCCAGCGTGAGGCGCGCGACAAGAAGATGCTCGAGAGCGGCACGATTGCGCCCAAGCAGATGACCGAGCTGCAGCACGAGCTCGGCAGTCTCGAACGGCGGCAGAGCATCCTCGAGGAAGAACTGCTCGAAGTCATGGAACAGCGCGAGGCCAGCGAGCGCGATTACGAACACGCCGGAGCGCAGTTGACGCAGATCGAGGACGAAATGGTCGACGCCGGTCGTCGCCGCGACGACGCTGTCGCAGATCTGGACGTCGCCGAGAAGCGGAGCGCCGAGCGTCGCGAGGCATTGATCTCGGGTATGCCGGCCGATCTGCTGGCGCTGTACGAGAAGCAACGCGCACTGACCGGTCGAGGCGCAGCATTGCTGCAGGCCCGCCGATGCGGCGCATGCCGAATCGAGCTCGACCGCAACGAAATTGCGAGCATCGCCAACAAACCTGCCGACGCTCTGGTTCGTTGCTCGGAATGCAACGCAATCCTGGTGCGCACCAAGGAGTCCGGAATTTGAGTGCCGCGCAACGGGTCGTCGTCGAAGCCGACGGCGGCTCCCGCGGCAACCCGGGTCCCGCCGGATACGGAGCCGTGGTGTTCACAGCAGATCGCAGCGAGGTGTTGGCCGAACGCCGGGAGGCGCTGGGAATCGCAACGAACAACGTGGCCGAGTACAGAGGCCTCATCGCTGCGTTGACGGCGGCCGCGGACGTCGGTGCCCGTGAGGTCGACGTTCGGATGGACTCCAAACTCGTCGTCGAACAGATGTCGGGACGCTGGAAGGTCAAGCATCCCGACATGATTCCGCTCAATCGCCGAGCGGCGGAGCTTGCTCGGACGTTCGATCACGTCACCTTCCAATGGATTCCGCGGGAGCAGAACTCACACGCCGACGGTCTGGCGAACGAGGCGATGGATGCCGCGGCCAAGGGGATCGACCTCCCTGATCTGCCCGATTCCGAACCGGCCGCGAAGCAACCCGCGGCGGCCCCCGGGTGGACCGGTGCAGTGGGCGACCCCACCCGAATGTTGTTGTTGCGCCACGGCCAGACCGCGCTGTCGGTCGACCGGCGATACTCCGGCCGCGGAAATCCGGAACTGACCGAGCTGGGAGTTCGACAGGCCACCGCTGCAGCGGCAAGGCTCGGCGGACACGACGACATCGCAGCGATCGTCTCGTCCCCCCTCGGCCGCGCCCGACAGACTGCCGACGCCGCGGCAGGTGCACTCGGACTCGACGTGACCACCGTCGACGATCTGACCGAAACGGACTTCGGCGACTGGGAAGGTCTGACCTTCGCGGAGGCGAAAGACCGCTATCCCGAACAACATCGGGCCTGGCTGGGCGATACCTCGGTGACCCCGCCCAACGGCGAGAGTTTCGACGCAGTGCGCACTCGAATCGAATCGGCCCGTGATCGATTGATCAAAGAGTATGCGGGTAAGACGATCGTCGTCGTGACACACGTGACGCCGATCAAGACACTGCTGCAACTGGCACTGGACGTCGGACCGTCACTGCTCTACCGAATGCACCTGGACCTCGCGTCGCTGAGCATCGCCGAGTTCTACCCCGACGGCGGGGCATCGGTGAAATTGGTCAACGACACGTCTCACCTGACCTGATCCTGCGGAGGTGCGGGTCTCAGATCTGCAGCGCCAGCCATAGGCCCGCCACTGCTCCGACGATGGTCAACGGGGTCGTGATGACACCGAGCACGGTGAACGTTTTCAGATCCGCCGGCTCGTCGTTGGCCGATGCGACGCGTCGCCACAACATGATCGCCAGTGAACCGACGTAGGTCAGGTTAGGACCGAGGTTCACGCCGATCACCATGGCCAACAGCAGCGCCGGGGGAGCGTCCGCGCCGAAGGCCGCCAGCAGCAGCAATGTTGCGGGCAGGTTGTTGACGATGTTCGACGCCACCGCCGCAATGGCAGCTGCGGCCAACAGGGACGCGAAGGTGGTGTCCGACGGCAGAATTCGCGCCAGCCAGTCGCCGATCGGGCCCGTCGTCACGCCGAGAACGACGATGCCGAGAAGGAAGACGAAGCCACAGAACGGCAGATCGGCACCGCGCAGAATCGCGCGAGGCGTGGTGTGGCGAGCTCGAAGTGCCGGGATCGCGAGCGCAATCGACCCCACGGCAGCCACCCAGAACGGTTCGATATCGAACAGTCCTGCCACGGCGAAGCCGATCAATGTCGCGCCGAGGATGACGAGTGTGCTTCGCGGTGCTGGGACGTCGTCAGTGCTGTGTTCGGTCGCGGAGTCCGTCGGTGTCGCAGTGCGGGTCAGATCCTTGCGGAAGAAGATCAGGAACACCGCCAGTTCGATGGCGACCGCGAAAATCCACGGTAGCGCCATCAGTGCGGTGAAGTGAAGGAAGGTCAGGCCCGTCGCAGCGAAGGCCAGCAGGTTGGTCAGATTCGACACCGGCAGCAAGGTCGACGCCGAATTGGACAGGTGCGCAGTGGCGTAACTGTGTGGACGCGGCGACATCCCCAGGATCCGAGCGGCACCGATGATGGCCGGTGTCAGCAGAACAACGGTCGCGTCGAGGCTCAGTACGGCTGTGGTGGCCGCGGCAGCGGCGAACACGAGGGTCAGCAGTCTGCGGGGGCTGCCCTTGGATCCGCGGCGTAGCTTCGCCGCGATCCAGGTGAACACACCGAGGGCATCCGACAGATGCGCCAGGATCAGGATGAACGCCAGAAAGACGACGGTGGGTGCGAGTTCGAGTACCTGCTCACGGGCGGCGTCGAGGCTGACGAGGCCGACGAGAAGAACAACTGCGGCCGCTGGAAGTGCAGCAACGATCTCCGGAAGACCGCGCGGGCGAACGATGGCGAAGACGAGAACGGCGGCGACCAATGCCGCAGCGAGAACGGTCACGCGAGAATCTTCACGAGAGTGCGGACGTTCCGCGTGGTGGTCGTGGCCTTGTACTTCGCCTTCGCCGTGGCTTTTCCGAACCTACTGTCGGTGGTGTTGCCCTTGCGCACCTCCCAGTAGAGCACGCTGTTCCCCTCGGCAATCCTCTCGAGATCGGGGTCGAGTTCCACTGCAAGAGCGGACAATTCGGTCAAATGGCTACCGTCGTTACCGAACACCACATAAGGATGCCAGCCCTCCCGTTCGGCGTCGAACGGGTAGGACTCCACTATCGCCCTCAGTGTCGGGACGTCGAGTACGACAACCCAGGCTCGGTAGCCGAACGCCTCGGCGAGCGTGCTCTCCACCTGTGCTTTCAGGGCGGCGGCCGCCAGCGGCGACTGCAGCAGTACGTTGCCGGTCGCCAGAATCGTGCGGACATTCGTGAAGCCGGCCGAGGCCAGAGCTGCGCGGAGGTCGACCATCTTGATGTTGATGCCGCCGACGTTGATGCCGCGCAGCAGCACAACCCATTCACTCATGGAAAGAACTGTAGTGAAGCGCACGAGAACAACCATTGAAGTCAGTAGTTAGTAACCAGTAACTTGGCGGCATGGCGCAGAGAGGACGGATGACAGGCACGGAACGACGGCAGCAAATACTGCGGATAGCGGCAGACGAATTCGCATCGTCCGGACTGCACGGCGGTTCGACCGACAGGATCGCCCGCGAAGCAGGGATCACCCAGGCCTACATCTTTCGAATATTCGGAACCAAGAAGGCACTCTTCTCCGAGCTGGTGGTCGCGTCGTTCGACCGTGTGGCGGATGGAATGCGCGCGGCCGCAGGTACTGCCACCGGTCAGCAAGCCTTGGCCTCGATGGGGGAGTGCTATTACGCCACGCTCGAGGATCGAACCTCACTCCTGCTGCAGCTGCAGGGGATCGCCGCGTGTGGCGACGAAGAGGTGCGCGACGCCGTTCGAGAGGCGTTCGGCCGGATGTGGAACACCGTCGTAGAGGTCACCGGTCTCGATGCGGTGACCGTCAAAGCGTTTCTGGCGTTCGGCATGCTGCTCAACAGTGGCGCGGCCCTGCAGATTCATGACGTCGACCAACCCTGGGCGAACGGAGTGGGCACTCGTATCCACGCCGGATTGTTCGACCACATCACGAGCGAGACGAACCGTTGATCTCCGGCTCCGAGCACGACGAATCACGAATGCTCGTGCCTTCTCTGTTGTTCGTCGGAGTCGTCGTCGCCGCTGTCGGTAGCCTCGGGGCCCCGCTGATCACCAGCGTCGCAACAACTTTCGACGTCTCCCTCTCCAGTGCACAATGGACGTTGACGTTGGCTTTGTTGACCGGTGCCGTCACGACACCGGTTCTGGGCCGCCTCGGATCGGGTCCGCATCGACGGGCAGCAATCCTCGGGACACTGGGCGTCGTCTCGGCCGGAGGCATTCTGACCGCACTGCCGCTGTCCTTCTCCTGGCTGCTCCTCGGCCGGGCAGCCCAGGGAGTGGGACTGGCCCTGACTTCGATGCTGATGGGTGTGGTGCGAGATCATCTGTCCGACAAGCGGTCCGGATCGACCATCGCTTTGTTGTCGGTCGCGTCTACTGCGGGTGTCGGTGTGGGCTATCCCTTGTCGGGGTTTCTGGCCGAGCACGGCGGTCTCCGGCTCGCATACGGATTCGGTGCTGTGATGACGGTCATGGCGTTTGCCGTTGCTCTGCGAGTTGTTCCTGCCTCGACGCGCAAGCGCGCGACCCGCATCGACGTTCCGGGTGCGGTGCTGCTGGCGCTCCCTCTCACCCTGGTGCTCGTTCTCATCAGTGAGACCGCGCTGTGGACGAGCCGCCCTTGGACGGCGGGGGTGCTGGCTGCAATCGCGGTCGTCGCTGCGGGCATATGGGTACGCGTCGAACTGAGAAGCTCGGCACCGCTCGTCGATCTTCGGTTGTTTCGTCACAGGGCTGTGGTCGGAGCGAACGGCGCAATGTTGCTCGGCGGCATCGGAATGTATCTGCTGCTGACCCTCGCTACGCGCTACGCGCAGACGCCTTCCGGTGCCGGATACGGTTTCGGCCTCGACGTGTTCGCGGCGGGCCTCGTCCTGGTTCCGTTCTCGGTGTTCGGATTTCTCGCCGGCAAGCTGGTATCCAGAGTGCTGCGTCGGGTGGGGGCAGGCAGCGCGCTGACGGTCAGCGCACTGATCGTTCTGGTGGCTCTCGCCTTGTTCGCCGGTACCCGCGCCGGCATCGTTGAACTCTGTGCGGTGATGGCGATTCTGGGTTTCGGAGTCGGAAGCTTTTCGGCCGCGCTGCCGGCCGTCGTGCTGCCGGTGGTGCCCTCCGCGGAGACCTCGAGCGTCATGAGTATCAACCAGGTGGTGCGCAGTGTCGGATTCTCTTTCGGAAGCGCGATCGGTGGTCTGGTACTCGCCGCCGGAACGAGTCCGGGCTCCACCTTCCCCGGAGAGGATGCCTACACGTCCGCCGCCTGGGTGGGGGTGATCGTCACCGCTGCCGCGGCCATCGTGAGTGCCTCTGTTCTTCATGGCCGGGCAATCGCCGGGCATCCGACGTGAGGCGGGTAGAGTACGCAATCGCGAACGAGTTGGCTGGACGGCTGCGGCTCGAAGTACCGACGGACAGGTTCCGTTCCGCTTCGGGCCGAGGAAAGTCCGGACTCCACAGAGCAGGGCGGTTGTTAACGGCAACCCGAGGTGACTCGCGGGACAGTGCCACAGAAAACAGACCGCCTGCGGTTCGGTTCTTCGGGATCGAAGCGCAGGTCAGGGTGAAACGGTGCGGTAAGAGCGCACCAGCATCCCAGGTGACTGGGGTGGCTAGGTAAACCCCGCCCGGAGCAAGGTCGAAGGCTGCACCGCGCAAGGGGTGCAGCTGCGCAGGTGCTCGAGGGCTGCTCGCCCGAGCCTGCGGGTGGACTGCTCGAGGTACCCGGCAACGGTGTGCCCAGATGGATGGTCGTCTATTCGATCTCGCGAGAGCGGGTCGATGCACAGGATCCGGCTTACAGGCCGACTCGTTCGCACTCCAATTTCTCGCGCGGTACACCTGCGGCGTGGCTGTATGGGGCACACTGGAAGTCATGACCGACGACGACAGCTCCTGGTACTACGACATCAGCACCAAGCAGGTTGTGCAGGGCAAGGAGACCAATGCCCTCGACCGCATGGGTCCGTATCCGGACAAGGCCACCGCAGAGCAGGCGCTGAAGATCGCAGCCGCCCGCAACAAGGCCGCCGACTCCGACGACGACTGGAACAACTGACGGTGCTGCTCACCCGGCTGAGGGCTCCGAACTTCGATTTCGAGTCCATCAGATCCGAGTTCGGTCTGTCCGATGTCTTCGACGCAGACGTGATGCGCGAAGCGATCGAAGCCCGAGACCTGCACGCCGACAGCAGAATCGACCGCACCGACATTCCTTTCGTCACCATCGACCCACCCGGCTCGAAGGACCTCGACCAAGCCGTACACATCGAGAAGACGGCCAACGGCTTGGTGGTGCACTACGCGATCGCCGACGTGGGTGCGCTGGTGATGCCGGGGGGAGCGCTCAACGTGGAAACCCGCCGACGCGGCCAGACGTACTATCTCCCCGACGGATCTGTTCCGTTGCACCCACGTGAGTTGTCGGAGGGCTCGGGCAGCCTGTTGGAGGGACAGACTCGCTGCGCTGCACTGTGGACCATCGAACTCGACGACGTCGGTGAAGCCGCGGCGTGGACCGTCACCCGGGCGCTCGTGCGATCTACCGCGCGTCTCGATTACGCGGGAGTGCAAGCGGACTTCGACGCCGGCACACCGCACCCGTCGATCGCTGCCCTTGCCGAATTCGGACACCTACGGGCGGAGGCAGCCAGACGTCGAGGAGCCATCGACATCACGCTCCCCGAGCAGGAAGTGGTTCCGGACGGCCGCGGTTGGCGAATCGTTCTGCAACCGCGAACAGCAGTCGACGGCTGGAACGCCGAGGTGTCCTTGCTGACGGGCATGTGCGCAGCCAGAATCATGCTCGACGCCGGAATCGGCATCGTACGCACGCTTCCGCCCGCACCGCCCGAGGCCGTCGAGACCCTGAAGAAGACCGCGAACGCACTCGGAATCGAGTGGCCCGCCGGAGCATCCGCCGGCGCGGTACTCGCCGGCCTGCCCACCGACGAACCGTCGACCCTGGCGATGATGACTCAGGCCACGGGATTGCTTCGGGGAGCGGACTATTCGGCGTTCGACAGTCGGACCCCGAACTCGACCATCGATGCACCCGGCACCGACGATTCCGTCGAACACTCGGGTATCGGAGCGCCGTACGCCCATGTGACGGCCCCGTTGCGACGGCTGTCGGATCGGTTCGCCACCGAGGTGTGTCTGGCCGTGGTCGCCGGTGTGCCCGTCCCCGAGTGGGCGGCGCAGGCGCTGCCGGAGCTACCGGCGATCATGCGTGGATCGGATTCTGCAGCATCGAAAGTGGACCGAGCCTGCATCGATCTGACCGAAGCGCACGTGCTCGAAGATCGCGTAGGTCATACGTTCGACGCAGTGGTGCTGCGCGGTGCCGAGGGCAAGCGCGACGCCGAGGTGCTCGTGTCCGAACCGATAGTCATGGGCAAGTGCGACGGCGAGCCGCCTGCGGGGGAGTCGGTGCAGGTCCGATTGACTCGGGCCGACACCGACTCGCGCACAGTCCGATTCGACTATCCGCCTGTCACGGCCTGAAGCGGTCGGTAGCCTCGACCAGGTGGTGGACGATGCCCGGCTCGGCCGCAGAATGGCCGGCATCGTCGACGATCACCAGATCTGCACTCGGCCAGGCCTTGTGCAGTGCCCACGCGCTCGTGGCCGGGCACACCACGTCGTAGCGGCCCTGCACGATCACACCAGGAATACCGTCGAGCAGGTGCGCGTCGCGTAGCAACTGGTTCTCTTCGAGGAAGCACCCGTTGTGGAAGTAGTGATTCTCGATTCCGGCGAAGGCGCGAGCGAAACGCGCATCCGAATTATGCTGTACAGCATCGGGTTTCGGGAGCAGGTAACTCGTCGCTGCCTCCCACGACGACCACGCCACCGCGGCCCGGGTCGCGGCAGCGTCGTCCTCGGACATCAGCTGTCGGTGATATGCCTCGACCAGATCCCCGTCTCGTTCGCCTTCCGGAATGGGGGCGAGAAACTCCTCCCACAGGTCCGGGAAGATGTGTCCGGCACCGCCGCGGTAGTACCAGTCGATCTCCGACGGCCGGACGAGGAAGATTCCTCGGAGCACGAGTCCTCGTACCCTCTCGCGATGCGTCTGTGCGTAGGCCAGCGACAACGTGGAGCCCCAGGATCCGCCGAACACCAACCAGGTGTCGATGTTCAGGTGCTCGCGGAGTTTTTCCATGTCGGAGATCAAGCGATCGGTGGTGTTGACCAACAGATCTGCCCCGTCGGCAATATGTGGGGTCGACAGCCCGCAGCCTCGCTGATCGAACAACACGATGCGGTAGACCTGCGGATCGAAGTAGCGACGCTGCAGCGGATTGGTGGCACCGCCGGGACCGCCGTGCACGAACACCACTGGTTCGCCATCGGGGTTGCCGGAGATCTCCCAGTAGATCTGCTGCCCTTCGCCGACGTCGAGGTGACCGGTCTCCACGGGCTCGATCTCCGGGTACAAGGTGCGCATCCTAGAAACCGACCAGACCGGAGGCCAGATCCGGGATGTCGAGGGAGCGGATGGCCTCGTCCCGTACGTCCGAGCACGTTTCCTTCGTGATGTCGTCGACGAGCGCGCGATTCTGCACCACCTGGAGGTTGATGACGCCGCTCTGCGCAGCCCAGGTCTGCACCAGAATGTTCAGACCGCCGCGACCGAGAGTGGGGCCCTGCACGCGCCAATTCGACAGCTGCGCCTCGAGATCGGTGCACAGCTGCTGCTTCTGGGCATCGGTGACAGCCGCTCCCGCAGGAGTCGTCGTCGCCACCGTCGTGCTCGGAGCGGTCGTCGTGGTCGACGACGAACCGGTATTGGTCGTGTCGGTGCTGCATGCCCCCACTACGGCGAGAAGCGCAGCCGCACCGACCAGTGCGACTGCGCTTCGTCCTGCAATGGACGTCGTACCCCGTCTGATTGTCATGGCCCGAGTGTGCCATCCGAACCGGGATCAGACGACGACGGTCAGTAGCTGTGTTCGGGTCCGGGGAAGACTCCCGAGCGCACCTCGGACATGTACGTGGTGGCTGCGGTGCGCAGCGAATCGCCCACGTCGGCGAACTTCTTGACGAACTTGGCGGTCTTGCCGTTGGTGTATCCGGCCATGTCCTGCCACACGAGAACCTGAGCGTCGCATTCGTTGCCCGCTCCGATGCCGACCGTCGGGATCGTGAGCTTGCGGGTGACCTGGCCGGCGATGTCGGCGGGGACCATCTCCATGACGACGGCGAAGGCACCTGCCTCCTGAACGGCGATGGCGTCGGCGACGAGTTGTTCGGACGCGTCACCGCGACCCTGAACGCGGAATCCGCCGAGAGTGTTGACGCTCTGCGGGGTGAATCCCACATGAGCCATGACGGGGATACCGGCAGCGGTGATGGCGGCGATCTGCGGTGCGACCCGCTCGCCGCCCTCGAGCTTCACCGCGCCTGCGAGGCCTTCCTTCATGAAACGAACAGCGGTTTCGAGTGCCTGCTGCGGTGAGGCTTCGTAGGTACCGAAGGGCAGATCTGCGACGACGAGCGCGTGCGGTGCGCCGCGTACCACTCCACGTACGAGAGGAAGCAATTCGTCCACGGTGATCGGCACGGTGGTGTCGTAGCCGTACACGACGTTGGCCGCGGAGTCGCCGACGAGAAGCACAGGCACGCCGGCTTCCTCGAAGATGCGGGCACTGGAGTAGTCGTACGCAGTCAGCATTCCCCAACGCTCACCCTCTGCCTTCATCTGCAGCAGATGGTGGGTACGGGTCTTGCGGGTCAGCGCGGTCGCCGGAGATTCGGTTGAGGAACCGCCGTACACAGCATTTTCGGACATCTTTGTCCCTTTCTGGTCCTCGAGGCCCGCGCGGCGGGTCCCCGGGATGGGGTGTGATGACGTGAACAGTCTGCCACCGCCCTTCCCTCGCAGGAATGCTGGTAGGGAGTGCAATTTGTCACAGTCGAGGCAACAGCTGATCGTCACATCGGGGGCTCGTACGCGCCCCTCCCGACCGTGATCGGCATCCGGCGATCGCATCCGAACGCCCGCGAGGTGACCTTGGTGCCGATCGGATACTGCCGCCGCTTGTATTCCGCCGTGTCCACCTTGCGCACGATGTCAGCCACGACGGACGCGTCGAAACCCGCCGCGACGATGTCTGCGACGCCCTGATCGTGGTCGACGTACCGAAACAGGATGGCGTCGAGGGTGTCGTAGTCGGGCAGTGAATCGGTGTCGAGCTGACCCGGCCGAAGCTCGGCCGAGGGCGGCTTGTCGATGCTCGACTCGGGGATCGGCGGGACGTCTCCGCGGTCGATCGCGGACTCGTTGCGCCAGCGCGCCAATTCCCAGACCAGCGTCTTGGGCACGTCCTTGATCGGCGCGAAGCCGCCGACCGCGTCGCCGTAGATCGTCGAATATCCCACCGCCAGTTCGGACTTGTTCCCGGTGGCAAGGACCAGATGCCCGAACGTATTGGACAGTGCCATCAACACGATTCCCCGGCATCTCGCCTGGACGTTCTCCTCGGCCACGCCGGTCAGGTGCAGCTGGTCGACGAAGCCGGCGACCAGCTGGGAAATCGGTTCGGTTCGAAAGTGAATGCCGGTGCGCGCGGCGAGATCCTCGGCATCGATGCGCGAATGCTCCGAGGAGAACTCCGAGGGCATCGACACTGCGTACACCGCGTCAGCGCCGAGGGCATCGACGGCGATGGCGGCGACGACCGCCGAATCGATTCCACCGGACAGACCGAGGGTGACCGCACGAAAGCCGTTCTTGTGCACGTAATCTCGTAGCCCGGTCACCAACGCGCCCCACACCTGTTCCTCGGTGCCGAGGGGCTGAGCCAGGGACGGCTCGGTACGCTGCCAGCCGCTGATCGCGACGTCGGGCAGAGCGACGCGATCGATCGTCCAGCCCGCCACCGCGGGGGAGTCCGCGACCGGATCCGCGGGGGCATCCACGTCGACGATCAACAGGTGCTCGACGAATTGCGGAGACCGGCCCCACGTCGAGCCGTCGGGACCGAGCACGAGACTTCCCCCGTCGAACACCAGCTCGTCCTGACCACCGACCGCGTTCACGTACGCGATGGGGGTCCCGATCTCGGTGGCTCGGCGCTGGACGACAGAGTGGCGAATCGTGTCCTTCCCCTGCTCGAAGGGACTCGCGTTGAGGCACAGCAGCAGATCGACTCCGGCCGAGGCGTAGGCGGCCACGGATCCGCCGGGTTGCCAGATGTCCTCGCACACAACGAGTCCGAGTCGCACGCCGTTGACCGTCACGATGCTCAACCGGGAGCCGGGCGCGAAATAACGTGCCTCGTCGAACACCCGGTAGGTGGGCAATGAATGCTTGTCGTACCGAGTTGCGACCCGGCCGTCGACGATCACCGCCGCGCTGTTTCTCGAGCCCTCGACATCGCGGTCGAGATACCCGACCACGACGATGCGGTCGCCGCACCCCGCTCGGTCCAGGGACTCCGCCAGCCCCGTCAGTGCCCGCGCCGATGCCGCGGCGAACGACGGATTCAGCGCCAAATCCTCGACCGGATACCCGGTCAGGGCCATCTCCGGAAACACGACCACGTTGGCACCGTCATGGGCGGCACGGACGGTCCATTCGACGATCGCCGCCGCATTCGCTTCGAGATCGCCGACGACGGGATTGATCTGGGCGAGGGCGAGTCTGAGGGCCTGCACCGTGTAGACGCTAGTGCTCGACGGCCATCCCTGCCGGGCAGCGAGAATGGAGTGTGGCAGGAAAGACCTGGCACGATCGACTCATGAGAACGCGCACCACTACGTCGGTCGTGGCACTGTCCGCAGTCGCCCTCGTCCTCGCCGGCTGCTCCGCGCCCGGGCCCGGTGCCGACCCCGATCCGTCCACCGCGTCCGACTCCACGTTCTCGGCTCCCGCCGGTCCTGTTCCTGCGGGGCTCGAGGCGTTCTACACCCAGAATCTGCAGTGGGAATCGTGCGAGTCCTACAACACGGATGGATCCGAGCTCGGCGATGCAGTCCAATGCGCCCGAGTGACCGTGCCACTCGACTACGCCGATCCGGGCGGCAAGACCATCGACATCGCGATCTCTCGCACTCAGGCGACGGGGGAGAAGATCGGGTCGATCCTGATGAACCCGGGCGGTCCGGGATCGTCGGGGCTCTACCTCGCCGAGCAAGCCGACGGCACCCCGATCGCCGACCGGTTCGACCGCATCGGATTCGATCCACGTGGAATCGGGGCCTCCGAACCCGAAGTGCGCTGCCTGACGTCCGAGGGAGTCGACGAAGAGCGTCGGGAACCGGACGTCGACGTCAGCCCGGAAGGGATCGCCGCCACCGAAGCCGATCATCGTGACTACGCGGCGCAATGTGTCGAACGCACCGGGGCCGACGTGCTCGAACACGTCGGCACCCGTGAAGTCGTCCGCGACATGGATGTCATCCGCGCAGTGCTGGGCGACGAGAAGCTCACCTACGTCGGGTACTCGTACGGGACACGCATCGGTACCGCCTACGCCGAGGCGTTCCCGTCGAACGTCCGGGCCATGGTGCTCGACGGAGCACTCGATCCCGACCAATCGCCCGTCGACGAGGCCGTCGCCCAGGGTGCGGCGTTCCAGACCGCGTTCGACCAGTTCGCTGCGGACTGTACGCAGACGGATACCTGTCCGCTCGGCACCGATCCGTCCCAGGCCGTGGCGCAGTTCCGGGCCTTGGTCGACCCGCTGGTCGACACGCCCGCCGACACCACCGATCCGCGCGGACTGAGCTACGACGACGCGATCACCGGAGCGCAACAGGCGCTGTATTCACCGCAGCTCTGGCGCTTGCTGCGAGCCGGACTGAGCGAACTGCGAGAGGGCAGGGGAGACACACTGCTGCGCCTCGCCGACACCTACTCCGGACGGCTCGAGGACGGTAGCTACACCAACATCGACGACGCGTTCAACGCCGTCCGATGCGTCGACGGCCCGCCGACCACCGACCGGGGGGAGGCCGACGAGGCCGACGCCAGGTTCCGAGCGGCAGCGCCGTACCTCGACGACGGCCGCTCCACCGGGAACGCGCCGCTGGATCTGTGTGCGTTCTGGCCGGTGCCGAACACAAGCGAGCCCCACATCGTGGAGGCGGAGGGGCTGCCCACGCTGGTGGTGGTCTCGACGACGAACGATCCGGCGACGCCCTACCAAGCGGGCGTGGAACTGGCCGACCAGCTGCGCGGCGACCTGGTCACCTACAACGGCACCCAACACACGGTGGCGTTCTCGGGAGTGGAGTGCATCGACGATCCGCTGACGAACTACCTCGTGGACCTCGTCCCACCAGGCGAAGGGCTGGTCTGCTGACACGTACCTCACCGGGCGCGCGGTGAGCGGAGAGTTCCACGAAGTGAGACTGAATTCACGATGTAACACAGATTTAACTCCGTTTGCTTACTCTCGCGTTCATGGATCGTCAAAAGGAATTCGTGCTCCGGACTCTCGAAGAGCGCGACATTCGTTTCGTCCGCCTCTGGTTCACCGACGTCCTCGGGTACCTCAAATCGGTGGCCATCGCGCCCGCTGAACTCGAAGGTGCATTCGACGAGGGAATCGGCTTCGACGGCAGCGCCATCGAAGGATTCGCCCGCGTCTCCGAGGCCGACACCGTCGCCAAGCCGGATCCGTCGACGTTCCAGATTCTGCCGTGGTCGACCAGCAAGGGTCACCAGCACTCTGCCCGCATGTTCTGCGACATCGCCATGCCCGACGGCTCGCCGTCCTGGGCCGATTCGCGCCACGTGCTGCGTCGCCAGCTGAGCAAGGCTGCCGACCTCGGATTCAGCTGCTACGTGCACCCCGAGATCGAATTCTTCTTGCTCAAAGACGCTCCCCAGGACGGCTCACCGCCGACCCCGGCAGACAACGGCGGCTACTTCGACCAGGCCGTGCACGACTCGGCTCCGAACTTCCGCAGGCATGCCATCGACGCGCTCGAGTCGATGGGCATCTCGGTCGAGTTCAGCCACCACGAGGCAGCGCCGGGCCAGCAG
Source organism: Rhodococcus sp. 3258 (assembly GCF_031456475.1). NCBI lineage: Bacteria > Bacillati > Actinomycetota > Actinomycetes > Mycobacteriales > Nocardiaceae > Rhodococcus > Rhodococcus sp. 3258. Next base: position 226,139 of record NZ_JAVDUT010000003.1, on the reverse strand, counting down.
GAGATCGATCTGCGGTACGCGGACGCACTGTCCATGGCCGACAACATCATGACCTTCCGCTACGTGGTCAAGGAAGTCGCCATCGAAGAGGGCGTGCGCGCGACGTTCATGCCCAAACCGTTCAGCGACCAGGCCGGCTCGGCGATGCACACACACATGAGTTTGTTCGAGGGCGACGCCAACGCCTTCCACAACCCGGACGATCCGATGCAGCTGTCCGAAACCGGCAAGTCCTTCATCGCCGGCATCCTCGAGCACGCCAACGAGATCAGTGCCGTGACCAACCAGTGGGTCAACTCGTACAAGCGTCTCGTGCGTGGTGGCGAAGCCCCGACCGCTGCATCCTGGGGACCGGCCAACCGGTCGGCATTGATTCGTGTGCCCATGTACACCCCGAACAAGGCGTCGTCGCGACGCGTCGAGATTCGTAGCCCCGATTCGGCCTGCAACCCGTATCTCGCGTTCGCGGTGCTGCTCGCGGCAGGCCTGCGCGGAATCGAGAAGGGGTACACCCTTCCTCCCGAGGCCGAAGAAGACGTGTGGGCATTGACCTCCGCGGAGCGTCGCGCCATGGGCTACAAGGAACTGCCGGGCAACCTCGACCAAGCGCTCAACGCGATGGAGGGTTCCGAGCTGGTCGCAGAAGCACTGGGCGAGCACGTGTTCGACTTCTTCTTGCGCAACAAGCGTCGCGAGTGGGAGGAATACCGCAGCCACGTCACGCCGTACGAGCTGAGGGCATACCTCGGTTTGTAGAGCAGCGGGGTCTGTAACGACCCACCGCTGCCATGGGCTACGTTCTAGTCGATCCCGAATGTAGGTTCGATGCCGGCGTGGGCACCCTCGCGTCGCATTACTGACGACGAGGTATATCTGTGGCACCCCGAGGTGGATTCTGATGGTGCGTCCTCCCACTTCCAGGTCGGTCGTACCCGGACCTGGCCGCCTCGGTCTCGTCGAGGAGACTGCGCCGTCCGATCTGCGCACCCTGGGCTGGACGGGCGAAGAGAGTCTCGAGCTGCTGTGGTCGCTCTCGCGTGCCCCCAACGCCGATCTCGCACTGCGCACGCTGGTGCGCATGTACGAGATGCTCGGCAGTGGCTGGGCCGAATTCGACACCGCACTGCGTAACGACAAGGGATTCCGCGGCCGCCTCCTGGGACTCGTCGGCGCGTCCAGTGCACTCGCCGACCACCTCGTTGCCGACGACACCACCTGGCGGTTGTTACTGACCGCGGAAGGTCAGAGCAGCGGTGTGTCGGCGAAGATCCAGTTGCCCAGCAAGGCAACGCTGGTCGCGGAACTGCTCGAGGCCGTCGGGGCCGAGCCGGAGACCGGGCCCAATGCCGCACCCGATCTGTACCGGGCGTCCGTCACCGGCCCGCCCGCCGTGATCGCCCTGCGCAAGAAGTACCGCGACCAGATCATGGTGTTGGCCGCCTACGACCTCGCCGCGACCGTCGAGAACGAACCGGTCCTGCCGTACACGGTGGTGGGAGCTCAACTGTCCGACATGGCAGACGCGGCGCTCACTGCGGCTCTGTCGGTGGCGGTGGCGACCGTGTGCCCCGATGCCCCGTGTCCGACGCGGCTGGCCGTCATCGCCATGGGCAAATGCGGTGCGCGCGAACTCAATTACGTCTCGGACGTCGATGTCGTGTTCGTCGCCGAGCCGGCGGACTCACAGGCGAGTCGGATCGCCGGCGAGATGATGCGCATCGGGTCCTCGGCGTTCTTCGAGGTCGACGCTGCGCTTCGCCCCGAAGGTAAGCGCGGCGAGCTGGTTCGCACGCTCGACTCGCACGTGGCCTACTACAAGCGCTGGGCCAAGACCTGGGAGTTCCAGGCCCTGCTCAAGGCTCGGCCGATGACCGGCGATATCGCCCTCGGCAACGATTACGTCGATGCCGTCAATCCGATGGTGTGGCTGGCCAGTCAGCGTGAGGACTTCGTGCCCGAGGTCCGCGCGATGCGGCGACGGGTCGAGGAGATGGTGCCGACCGAGCTGCGCGAACGGGAGATCAAACTCGGACGCGGCAGTCTGCGCGACGTCGAATTTGCCGTCCAGCTCCTGCAATTGGTGCACGGCCGAACAGACGAGTCGTTGCGCGTACTGGGCACGACCGATGCCCTGACGGCTCTGACCGAGGGCGGGTACGTCGGCCGTGACGACGCCGCGAATCTGACCGCGTCCTACGAATTCTTGCGATTGATCGAGCACCGACTGCAATTGCAGCGGATGCGCCGCACACACACCCTGCCTCCACCGGACGACGAGGAAGGTCTGCGGTGGCTCGCGCGTTCCGCGCACATGCGCCCCGACGGTAACCGCGATGCGCTCGGTGTGCTGAACGCCGAGATCAAGCGCAACGCGCAGCGCATCCGTCGGCTGCACGCCAAGCTCTTCTACCGGCCGCTGCTCGACTCGGTGGTCAAGTTCGACTCGGAGACAGTGCGTTTGACCCCCGACGCGGCGACGCGTCAGCTTGCCGCGCTCGGGTACGCGACGCCGCAGAATGCGTTGGGCCACCTGCGAGCGCTGGTCGGTTCCGGTACCCGCCGCGGTCAGATTCAGGCCGTGCTGCTGCCGACGTTGCTCGAATGGCTAGCCGACACACCGGATCCCGACGCCGGACTGCTGAACTACCGACGGCTCTCGGAATCGGCCGGCGAGCAGACGTGGTTCCTGCGAGTGCTGCGCGACGAGGGTGCGGTGGCCCAGCGGCTGATGATCGTGCTCGGATCCTCGGCGTACGTGCCGGATCTGCTGATCAAGGCCCCCGAGGTCATCAGGTTGTTCGCCGACGGGCCCACCGGCCCGCGCCTGCTGGACGCCGAACCCGAAGAGACCTACCGCGCCATCCTGTCGTCCTCGGCTCGCTACGAGGACCCGGTCCGGGCAATCAACGCCGCCAGAGCGCTGCGCCGCCACGAACTGGCCCGGGTGGCCTCGGCCGACATACTCGGCATGCTCGACGTCCCTCAGGTCTGCCGGGCGTTGTCCTCGGTGTGGGCCGCAGTCATCAACGCGGCATTGGCGGCCGCTGTACGGGCGAGTGAGAAGGAGCGCGGCGAACCGGCACCGGCGACCCTGGCCGTCATCGGCATGGGACGCCTCGGCGGCGGCGAACTCGGCTACGGAAGCGACGCCGACGTGCTGTTCGTCTGTGAACCGGTGGACGGCGTCGACGAGACCGTTGCGGTCAAGTGGGCCAACACCATTGCCGATCGCATCCGGAAACTGCTTGGAGCGCCGAGCACCGACCCGCCTCTCGAAGTCGACACCGGCCTCCGCCCGGAAGGTCGCAACGGCCCGGTGGTGCGCACGCTGTCGTCCTACGCCGCGTACTACGCCCAGTGGGCGCAGGCCTGGGAGGTACAAGCTCTGCTGCGTGCGCATCAGGTGGCGGGAGATCAGGACCTGGGCATCCGCTTCCTGCTGATGGCCGACAAGGTTCGCTACCCCGAGGGTGGAGTGTCCGCCGACGCCGTCCGTGAGATTCGGCGTATCAAGGCGCGGATCGACTCCGAGCGTCTCCCCAAGGGAGCCGACCCGGCCACCCACACCAAGCTCGGACGCGGGGGACTGGCGGACATCGAGTGGACCGTACAGCTCATCCAGCTCCGCTACGCACACAAGGTCGAGTCACTGCACAACACCTCGACGCTACAAACTCTCGACGCGATCGGCGCAGCCGAGCTGATGAGTGAGACCGACATCGAGCTGCTGCGCGAAGCGTGGATCCTGGCGACCAAAGCGCGCAACGCGCTCGTCCTGGTTCGCGGTAAGCCGACCGACCAACTGCCGAGACCGGGTGCCGTCCTGTCCGCCGTCGCACAGGTGGCGGGGTGGGAGAACGGCGACGCCGGGGCATTCCTCGACAACTACCTGCGCGTCACGCGTCGGGCCAAGGCGGTCGTGGAGAGGACGTTCGGCGGGCTCTAGTCGCTGCCCGCGGTGACGAAGCCCTGCTCGACCATCCAGTCACGTGCTACGTCCGCGGGTTCCCGGCCGTCGATGTCGACCTGCTTGTTCAACTCCGAGATCGCTTCGTTGGTGAGCGCAGCGGAAATGGGCGCGGTGACCTCGGCTATCTCCGGATAGCGATCGGCGATCTCCTGCCGCACGACGACAGTCGCGTTGTATCGCGGGAAGAACGCCTTGTCGTCCTCGACCACGGTCAGGTTCAGGCCCTTGATTCGGCCGTCGGTGGTGAACACCTCACCGAATCGGCACTGCGAACCGTCCGCGGTTGCCTGGTAGATGACGCCGGTCTGCAGAATCTGCACCGAGATGGCGTTGGCGTCGAAACCGTACGTGGCGGCGAGGCCGGGGAGTCCGTCCTGGCGACTGTTGAACTCGGTCTCGACGCACAGCGACGCGGCGGCGGGATCTCGGTTCACCAGAGCGGCGTAGTCCGACAGCGTGCGCACACCGGTCTCCTGCGCGACCTGCTGATTCATGGCCAGCGCGTAGGTGTTGTCCATCGGCGCGGGATTGACCCAGTCGATGCCGTTGGCCTTGTCGGCGTCGCGCACTGCCTCGAACTGTTCCGTGGCATCGGGAATGGGCTTCTCGTTGCCCAGGTAGTTGATCCACCCGGTTCCGGTGTATTCGTAGGCGAGGTCCACCTGGCCGTTCTGCATCGCGAGTCGAACGCTCTGCGAGCCCACGATGTTGGTGAGGTCTCGAACGTCGGCACCGGCTGCGCTCAGCGCGAATTCGAGGATGTAGCCGAGGATGATCTGCTCGGTGAAGTCCTTCGATCCGACGGTGAACTCGGCACCTTCGAGCCCCTCGAGCGGAGTGATGCTGCCGGCCTCGACCGACAACGGCATCGCGCCGCCGGACTGCAATCCGCACCCCGTCAGCGCGAGAACGGTGGTGGCGGACAGCGCTGCGAGTCGTCGGGTGGTGCGCCGCATCAGCGGAGTCCTTTCGGTCCGAGGTAGGCCTCGGCGAGTGCGCCCAGCCAATCCACCAACAGCGCGAGTGCCACCGCGAGAACGGCACCCACGACGAGAATGAGTGGTTGGTTGAGCTTGTAGCCGGTGTCGATCAGCACGCCGAGCCCGCCTGCTCCGACGAGAAAGCTCAGAGTTGCGGTGCCGACGGCGAGCACGAGCGAGGTGCGCAGACCCGCCAGGATGAACGGAACCGCGAGCGGAAATTCGATGCGGCGCAGAATGCCCATGTTCGACATGCCCTGTCCGCGAGCGGCATCGATGTAGTTCGGCTCGACTGTCTGAAAGCCCAACATGGTGTTGCGCAGAACGGGGAGCAACGAATAGAACGCGATCGGGAGAACACCGGTCCAGAAACCCGTTGCGCCCGTCCACAGGAACAACAACACCAGCAAGCCGACGGCCGGTGCGGCCTGCCCGATGTTCGCGATACCGATGAACAGTGGTGCAGCCTTGCGATACCCGTTGCGAGTCAACAGAATTCCCAGAGGAACGGCGATGACGAGCACCAACGCGGTGACGACGAAGGTGATCAGCACATGCTCGAGAACCCGGGTGGAGATCGTGCTGATGTTGATCGTCTCGGCCTGCGTCGCGGTGAGGTCTCTGGTCAACGCGTAGACCAACAGAATCGCCACGATCACCAGCACCAGGGCCGGCTGGATGAGAAGACGAATTCGCTCGGCGCGCTTGGCAGTACGCGCGGCGTCCTTGGTCTCGTCGCCGGTATCGGCGAGTGTCGTCACGACGGAGTCCCAGCAGCTTCGCGCGGCTCGTCGTGATCGTTCGCGTGTTGCGACCGCAACGACTTGATGGTGTCGATCAGCACGTCGATGGTCACGGTGCCGACGTACTCGCCGCGATTGCCGGTGACGGTCGCCGTCGCATTGCCCTCGGACAGTAGAGCTTCCAGCGCATCCTGCAGGGTCGACTGGGTCGACACCAATTCTCCCATCGGCACCCCGACGTCTCGGAGGCTCCCCACACCCGCGAGGTGGCGTCGATCCGTCCACCGAATCGGGCGTCTACGGGAATCGACGATGATTCCCCAGGCTTCGGGATCCGATCCCAGCGCGGAGTTCATCGATTCCACCGAGTCGTCCTCGCCGAACACCGGCACGTCGGACAGCTCGATGTCGCGTACTCGCATTAACGTCAGCTGCTTCAACGCGGCTCCGGCTCCGACGAACCCGGCCACGGTGTCGTCGGCCGGGTTGGCGAGCACCGCCTCGGGGGTGTCGTACTGGAGGATCGTGGACTGGTTACCGAGCACGGCGATGCGGTCACCGAGCTTGACCGCCTCGTCGAAATCGTGCGTGACGAAAACGATGGTCTTGCCCAATTCTGCTTGCAGACGCATCAATTCGTCCTGCAGCAACCCGCGGGTGATGGGGTCGACGGCACCGAACGGTTCGTCCATCAACAGCACCGGGGGATCGGCGGCAAGAGCGCGTGCGACTCCGACGCGTTGCTGCTGACCGCCGGAGAGCTGCCGCGGATAACGCTGGCGATAGACCGCCGGATCGAGGCCGACGAGGTCCAGCATCTCGTCCGTGCGGTCGTCGATTCGCTTCTTGTTCCACCCGATGAGACCCGGCACCATCCCGACGTTCTGCGCAATCGTCATGTGCGGGAACAGGCCTGCCTGCTGAATGGAATAACCGATGGTGCGGCGCAACTCGTTCGGATCGATCGACAGTGCGTCCTTGCCACCGATCGTGATGCGGCCCGATGTCGGCTCGATCAGACGGTTGATCATGCGCATCGTCGTCGTCTTGCCGCAACCGGACGGCCCGACGAGTACGACGACCTCGCCCGCGGGGATGGTCATCGACACGTTGTCGACGGCAGCGAGCTTCTGCCCCGGGTAGCTCTTGGTCACGTTCTCGAGCACGATTTCCGCGCCGGAGACATTCGATGTACGGGTCGAGTCACTCACGGATACCCCTCGAGGTGGTCAGTTTGCCGATCAACACGTAGATCCCATCGAGGATCAACGCCAGCAGGACGATCAGGACAGTGCCGGTCAGAGCCTGCGGTAGAGCTGTGGGGCTACCCACGCGGGCGAGGCCCGAGAAGAGGAGGTTGCCGAGTCCGGGACCCTTGGCGTACGCGGCGATGGCGAGAATGCCCATGGCCATCTGCGTACTGACGCGCATGCCGGTGAGGATCGACGGCCACGCGAGTGGGATCTCGATGCGGCGCAACACCAGAGCGCGGCTCATTCCAATTCCGCGAGCCGCGTCGGCAACGGCCGGATCGACGGCTGCCAAGCCCACCACGGTGTTGCGGATGATGGGGAGAAGCGAGTACAGAACAAGTGCTGTCACAGTGGGTTTGACGCCCAGACCCAGCACCGGAATGAGAACTCCGAGCAGTGCGAACGACGGGATGGTGAGAACCGTACTCGCCAGGGCCGTCGCGACTGCGGAGCCCGCAGGGCTTCGGTACACGAGCACACCGATCGCCACCCCGATGACGGTTGCAATGACGACACATTGAATGACGGCCGACACGTGGAGATACGAATCGATCGCCAACTGCCTTCGCCGCCCGACAATGAAGTCCCACAGAGCGTCCATGCAGTTGTAGTCCTCTGTTCGGCTGAGCGCGGATGCTTTTCTGTACCCCGTCGTTACCCATTCAAACGTCAGGTGAACCCTTTTGCAGCGAAACGACGAAATGGCTTCGGCGACAAGCCCATTCGAACCGCGAACGCCCGACCGGGTCAGCCCGGTCGGGCGTTCGTGGACTATCGACGGGTCACCGACGAAAGATGACCCGAGAACTCACACGTCGTAGTAGAGCGAGAACTCGTACGGGTGCGGACGCAGGTTGACCGGAGCGATCTCCTGCTCACGCTTGAGCGAGATCCACGTCTCGATGAGGTCGGTGGTGAAGACGCCACCCTCGGTGAGGTAGTCGTGGTCGGCCTCGAGACGGTCGATGACCGCGTTGAGCGAGGTGGGTGCCTGAGGAATGTTCTTGGCTTCCTCGGGCGGCAACTCGTAGAGGTCCTTGTCGACCGGAGCCATCGGCTCGATCTTGTTCTTGATTCCGTCCAGGCCCGCCATCATCTGAGCGGCGAAGTTCAGGTAAGGGTTGCCCGAGGAGTCCGGCGCGCGGAACTCGAGGCGCTTGGCCTTCGGGTTGTTACCGGTGATCGGGATACGCACTGCCGCAGAGCGGTTGCGCTGGCTGTAGACCAGGTTGATGGGGGCTTCGTAGCCCGGCACCAGGCGGTGGTACGAGTTGATCGTCGGGTTCGTGAAGGCCAACAGCGACGGAGCGTGGTGCAGAATGCCGCCGATGTAGTGACGTGCCAGATCGGACAGTCCGGCGTATCCGGCCTCGTCGTGGAAGAGGGGCTTACCGTCCTTCCACAGCGACTGGTGCACGTGCATGCCCGAGCCGTTGTCGCCGAACAGTGGCTTCGGCATGAAGGTTGCCGACTTGCCGTTCTGCCAGGCGGTGTTCTTGACGATGTACTTGAACAGCTGCAGATCGTCCGCCGCGCGGAGCAGCGTGTTGAACTTGTAGTTGATCTCCTGCTGACCGCCGGTGCCGACCTCGTGGTGGGCACGCTCGAGCTCGAAGCCTGCGTTCTGCAGGTTGGTCGAGATCTGGTCGCGCAGGTCGACGTAGTGGTCGTACGGCGCGACGGGGAAGTAGCCGCCCTTGAAGCGAACCTTGTAGCCGAGGTTGGGGCTGCCATCGGCTTCGGTCTCGGCTCCGGTGTTCCACCAACCCGAGGACGAGTCGACCTCGTAGAACGCACCGTTGGCCTGCGAATCGAAGCGAACCGAATCGAAGATGTAGAACTCGGCCTCGGCACCGAAGTACGCGGTGTCGGCGATGCCGGTGCTGGCCAAGTACTCCTCGGCCTTACGAGCAACGTTGCGCGGATCGCGGCTGTAGGCCTCACGCGTGAACGGGTCGTGGACGAAGAAGTCGATGTTCAGCGTCTTGGCGTTGCGGAACGGGTCGACCTGAGCGGTGGCGTAGTCCGGCAGCAGGATCATGTCGGACTCGTGGATCGACTGGAAGCCGCGGACGGACGAGCCGTCGAACGCGAGGCCGTCTTCCAGGGTGTCGGCCGTGAAGGCCTTGGCAGCAATGGAGAAGTGCTGCTGCGCACCCGGCAGATCGGTGAACCGGATGTCGACGTATTCGATTCCTTCATCTGCGATGAACTTGATGACCTCTTGGGCCGTGGAAAACGCCACGCTTTTGCTCCTTAGTTGAGTCCGTCGAACTGACGGTATGGACTCGGTGTTGCCCGCCCGTCAAGCTCGTGTTTCGCCCGTGTTACACGTCGTGGTTCACGGTTGGCACGAACAACAGTACGTCCACCCGTTTTTCCGTGTGCCCGACCGCGCCTATCCTGGGAATCATGGCACGAATGACAGGGTCCTGGTTGTCCGGACCGGCGGCCGCGAACCCACGACCGCCGCAGAACTTCCGTGGGGAACAACTCGGTCTGCCCGCGCAGGGCGTCGGCGCACTCGCCGGAACCGGTCGTAGAGTCCTGGCGTTGCTGCTGGACTGGACGATGGCCACCGGTGTGGCGTCGCTGATTCTCGGCGGTTACACCACCAGCGGACTGATCTCGACGATCGTGCTGGCCGTGTGGTTCGTCGTAGGAATCGCGAGCGTCTCGCTGTTCTCGTTCACCCCGGGGCAGTTCATCGTGGGAGTGCAGGTGGGACGCATCGACGCCCATGCGCGAGTCGGTTTCGTCCGGGCATTGGTGCGGCAGCTCATTCTGCTGTTCGTCGTCCCGGCCGTGATCACCGACATGGACGGCCGGGGAATGCACGACCGCGCAACGGGAACAGCCCTGCTGCGGACCCGCTGAGGGGTCGACGCACCAGGGCTGTCGGTCGAAATACGGGTCAGCGACGCTTCATGGTCCGCTGAACGCCCTTCATCTTGGCCCCACCGGGAATCGGTCCCTTGGGCATTGCCGGGCCACCCTTGGTGCCCAACGCGGCCAGCCGGGACTCGATGGTGTCCATCCGCTTGCCGTCGATGTTCTTCGGCAGCTTCGACAGATACTTCTGCAGACCCGACAGTGGAATCTGGTTCTCCCCGTTGCCGACGATGATGTCGTAGATCGGAGTATCGCCCACCAGCCGGGCGGTCTTCTTCTTCTCCTGGGCCAGCAGGGTCTTCACACGCTGCGGCGCACCCTCGGCCACGAGTATCACTCCGGGCTTCCCGATCACCCGGTGCACGGCGTCGAGATGAGTGGTGCCTGCGATCGCATTGGTGACACGCCACGATCCCTGAAGATTGTCCAGGGCCCACGCCGCAGCACCGGCCTGACCGTCAGCCTTCTTGTACACGGACTTCTGAACCCGCCGGCCGAAGATGATAAACGCGACCAGCACGCCCAACAGGAGACCGATGGGGAGAAGGAACCACTGGAAGCCGAAGGCCAGACCGATCAGGAAGCCGATCAGCCCGAGACCGACCACCGCTCCGATCATGAGCGGAAGGAGAGCCTTGTCGTCCTTACGCTGCATCTGGAACGCCTGCCACAACTGGCTGCGCCGTTCCTTCGATGCCTGCTTGCGGGCTGCCTTGGCAGCCGCCTTTGCTTCCTTGCTGGGCTTTGCCGCTTTGCCAGCTTTACTGCCGTTCGCCATACCTCACAGGATACGGCCTGTGCCGACGCTCACGTGCATCGCGCCACGTCGAGTGGAGCGATCAGCGAGGAGCCAGCCGAGCCATCAACGAGCTGGCCTCCTGAGAAGCTTCGCCGCCGTCGGTGAGGTGGCTCATGCTCTCGGGCAGTTCGCGACCGTGGTGTGCCATGGCCTGCGCGTAGAGGCGTCCGGCGCGGTACGAGGAGCGGACCAATGGGCCGGCCAGCACGCCGGCAAACCCGACCTCGGTGGCGTAGTCGGAGTGCTCGACGAACTCCTCCGGCTTGACCCACCGCTCGACGGGGTGGTGCCGCGGTGACGGTCGCAGGTACTGGGTGATCGTCAGAATGTCGCAGCCCGCCTCGTGCAGGTCGCGAATCGCTTCCTGGACTTCCTCGGGAGTCTCGCCCATGCCGAGAATGAGATTCGACTTGGTGACCAGACCGTCGTCACGCGCTGCGGTGATGACGTCCATCGACCGCTGGTACCGGAATGCGGGACGGATGCGCTTGAAGATGCGCGGCACGGTCTCGACGTTGTGGGCCAACACCTCCGGGCGGGAGGAGAACACCTCGACCAGCTGATCGGGCTTGGCGTTGAAGTCGGGGATCAGCAGCTCGACGCCGGTGTTGGGGTTGAGCTTCTTGATGTACCGGACGGTCTCTGCGTAGAGCCACGCACCACCGTCTTCGAGGTCGTCGCGGGCGACACCGGTGATCGTGGAGTAGCGCAGGCCCATGGCCTGCACACTCTCCGCCACGCGGCGAGGCTCGTCACGATCGAGATCCTCGGGCTTGCCGGTATCGATCTGGCAGAAATCGCATCGACGGGTGCATTGTTCGCCGCCGATGAGGAAGGTCGCCTCGCGATCTTCCCAGCATTCGTAGATATTCGGGCAGCCGGCTTCCTCGCACACCGTGTGCAGACCCTCACGCTTCACAAGACCTTTGAGCTCGGTGTATTCCGGGCCCATCTTGGCTTTGGTCTTGATCCAGCTGGGTTTGCGTTCGATGGGGGTCTCCGCATTTCGGATCTCGAGGCGGAGCAGCTTGCGTCCTTCTGGGGCCACAGTCACGCCAGCAATGCTACGCGCCGAACCGAACCGTGGTGAATTGCGGGTTCACCGTCGCGGTGGTGATCTCCGGGTGCTCGAGCTCGTGCTCTCTGACCGGCATCGATCCGTCCAACGCGGCCAGAACTGCCGTCGTGACCGACTCGAGTACCTCGGCGACCGGGACGTCTCGCCCCAGCTCGAGCGACAGCGACGTCACACCGGCGTCGGCGATTCCGCACGGCACGATCGCGTCGAAACCCGTCATCGCCGAATTGCAGTTGAGGGAGAAGCCGTGCAGGGTCACGCCGCGCTGAACTCGCACGCCGATGGCCGCGATCTTGCGTTCGGGTAGAAGCACGCCGTCGCGAACCTCGGACGCGAGCCACACCCCGGACCTGCCGTCCACCCGCCCGCACGCAATGCCGTGATCGGACACCACGGAAATCAGCGCTTCCTCGATCCGGCGGACGTACTTGACGACATCGATCGGCTGCGCCAGCGCGACGATGGGGTAGCCGACCAGTTGACCCGGCCCGTGCCAGGTGATCTTGCCGCCGCGGTCCACCTCGACCACAGGGGTACCGTCGCGCGGCATGTCTTCTTCCGAGGTGCGCCGCCCCGCGGTGTACACGGAAGGGTGCTCGAGCAACAGCAACGTGTCCGGGCCCCGATTGTCGGCGCGGGCGTCGGCCAGTTCCCGCTGGAGAGCCCACGCCTGGGTGTACTCGACGGTGCCCAGCTCTCGCACGACGACCGGTTCGCTGCTGGCCCGGGCCGAGTCGGTGCCGGTGGCCGGAATCGACGGGGCGTTCACGTCACTCATGAACCGAGACGCTACGCCGGGTCATGAGCCGACAGCCACCCGCAGTGCCTCGCCCACGGTGTTGTGCTCGAAGGTGTAGCCCGCGTCCTCGAGTGCCCTGGGAATGGCTCGCGGCCCGGTCAGGATCGCCTCCTCGGCAAATTCACCGATGACCGCTTTCAGGGCGAATCCGGGCACCACCCACGGGGCCGGACGATGCACCGCTCGCGACATCGCGCTGTTGAACTGGGCGTTGGTCACCGGAGTCGGCCCCACCATGTTGACCGGTCCGCGCAGCGAGTCGTTCTCGATACCGTGCACGATGGCACCGATTTCGTCTTCCAACGAAATCCACGGGAAGTACTGGCGGCCACTGCCCAATCGACCACCGAGCGCGAACAGGTACAGCGGGCGCAGCTTGCCCAGCATGCCGCCGCGCTGCGACAGGACCACACCGCTGCGCAACAGAATCGTGCGAACACCTGCCTCCGACGCCGCAGCCGTGGCGTTCTCCCAATCGCGGCACACCTCGGCGAGAAATCCGTCTCCTACCGGAGCGGTCTCGTCGACCACGCGGTCGCCGGTGTCACCGTAGAAATTGACGCCGCTGGCATTGATCAGGGTGGGGACACCCGCGTCGGCCGCAGCCGACGCGATCACCTCGGTGGGCGCTATGCGACTGTCGCGTACCAGTTGTTTGTACGCACCGGACCATCTCTTGTCGCCGATACCGACACCACACAGATTGACGACCGCATCGGCACCGGCCAGCACAGCGGGGTCGATACTGCCGTGCGACGGGTCCCACTGCGACTCGTCCGGTCCCGCCGGTGAACGTCTGACCAGTCTGGTGACGTCGTGGCTGCGGCCGCGCAGAGCTGCAACGAGAGCTGTGCCGATCAAGCCTGATGAACCTGCAATGACTACGCGCATGTGAACGAAAGCCTCCTTGACGCACTCCGGGGCACCATTCGCGAACGAATGATGCCCCGGATGCTCTGTCCGTGCCCCTGGTGAACGAGACCCCGATGCGAATGTTTCGCGCTCCTACGAGAATACGTGGCGCGACACTCGCCGGTTGTCTACAGACCCAGATCGGCCTCGAACGATGCCACTTCGAGACGCTGCTTGATGGTCGTCAGGAAGCGTCCTGCGTCGGCTCCGTCCACCAACCGGTGGTCGTAGGTGAGCGGCAGGTAGCACATCGAGCGAACACCGATCGACTCGTTGCCCGAGTCGTCCTTGACGACGACGGGACGCTTGACGATTGCACCCGTACCCAGCATGGCCGCCTGCGGCGGAACCAGGATCGGGGTGTCGAACAGCGCGCCCTGGCTGCCGATGTTGGTGATCGTGAACGTGCCACCGGACAGCTCGTCGGGCTTGAGCCCACCCGAACGGGCGCGAGTGGCGATGTCGTTGATCGCGCGTGCCAGTCCGGCCAGCGACAGGTCGCCGGCATTGTGGATGACGGGGGAGAGCAGGCCCTGCTCGGTGTCCACCGCGATACCCAGGTGGACATCGGCGTGGTACGTGATCTCCTTCGCGTCCTCGTTGATGCTGGCGTTGACGTTCGGGTGAGCCTTGAGTGCTTCCACGACCGCCTTCGCGAAGAACGGCAGGTACGTCAGGTTGACGCCCTCGTTCTCGGCGAACTTCGCCTTCGCCTTGGTGCGCAGGCCGGCGATCTTCGTCACGTCGACCTCGAAGGTCTGCGTCAGCTGAGCAGAAGTCTGCAGCGACTCACGCGTCTTCTTCGCGGTGATCTGACGAATTCGGTTGATCTTCTGCGTGGTGCCGCGCAGGTGTGCGAGCTCGGGACGAACTCCCGCGGTCGCCGGTGCTGCGGGCTTCGACGCTGCGGCGGGTGCCGCGGCCTCGGCCGGAGCAGCGGGAGCCTTCTTGGCCTCGGCTGCAGCGAGAACGTCCTGCTTGCGGATGCGTCCACCCACGCCGGTGCCCTTGACGGACGACAGATCGACGTCGTTGTCCGACGCCAACTTGCGGACCAGAGGAGTGACGTACGGGCTCGAATCGCCCGACGGTGCCGATTCCTTGGCGGGAGCGGCCTTGGGAGCCTCCTGCTTCGGTTCGGGCTTCGGCTCGGCCTTGGGAGCTTCCTTCTTGGGGGCTTCCTGCTTCGGCTCGGGCTTCGGCTCTTCCTTGGGCTCCTCGGCCTTCGGGGCCTCGGGCTCCGGAGTTGCCTCGGGCTCGGGGGCCTTCTCGGCAGGGGAGCCGGAGCCGATGACTGCGAGCTGGCCGCCGACGGCCACGGTGTCGTCTTCCTCGGCGGAGATCTCGAGCAGGGTGCCTGCGACCGGAGACGGAATCTCGGTGTCGACCTTGTCCGTGGACACCTCGAGAAGCGGCTCGTCCACTGCAACCTCGTCGCCGACGGCCTTGAGCCAGCGAGTCACGGTGCCCTCGGTGACGGACTCACCCAATTCGGGCATCGTCACCGGGGTGCCGGATCCGGACGAGTCCGAGGAGCTGGAAGAGGCACTTGCTGCGGGAGCTTCCTGCTCGGCCTGCGGCTCGGGCTCGGCTGCGGGAGTGGGCTCCTCGGCAGGCTCCTCCGGTGCCGACTCCTCGGCGGGAGCGGCGTCCTCGGCCGGCGCGTCGGACGAGGAAGACTCGTCCGCGTCACCGATCTGAGCGAGCTCGCCACCGATCTCGACGGTGTCGTCTTCCTGAGCGACGATCTTGGTGAGAACACCGGCAGCAGGCGACGGGATCTCGGTATCGACCTTGTCCGTGGAGACTTCGAGCAATGGCTCGTCGACTTCGACGGTGTCGCCTTCTTGTTTGAGCCACCTCGTGACAGTTCCCTCGGTGACACTCTCACCGAGAGCTGGCATCTGGACGGAGAAGGCCATGTCTGTTGACTCCTCGACAGTTGTATGCGGGTGATGTAGTTCTTACGACTTGTGGTCGCAGACCATTGTGCTGGCGGAACAGGGTTCATGGACGAGAGTTGGGTGATTCGGTTCGACGGAGGCACCGGTGCGATCGACACTCACCGAGCACGTTCGGCTCGATCCAGCGCCCACGTCGACACTCCCTCTCGGCAACTCACTTACTCACTTCACGAGCCTTGGTTCACAATCAAGAGAGCTGAACCCTCTAATGTCATCCTTCCATTGATGTCGCCTCGCCGTTCCCCTAGGGCGTGCAACACGCCTGTCGAACTGGTGGGTAACAAAGATCCGGCACCGAAACTCGGACTTCGCCGGCCGTACGAAAGAGGAGTTCGCGTGGGATTGTTCGATCGATTCAAGTCGAGCGGCGGGGGCGCGAAACGGGCACCCGAAGGCTCGGTTGCCCAGTACCTGGCCGATTGGACCTCGGCGCGAATCGGCGTCGAGGCCTATGTGGAACCGAAAACGACGGTCACGCCGCTGACGGTGGTTCTGGTCGCGAACGACGGTGAGTGGACGCGTCGACCGCTCGATGAAAAATATGTACGAAAGATCGGATCGGACCTGAAGATTCCGGTGTACGACGTCCGCAAGACGGGCTATCCGCAGCGGATGCGTGATCACGACGCTCGGCAGAAGATCGTTCGGCAGCGCGAACAACAGCAGCGCGACAGCTGACACCGTCCGTGCGCGAGGGCATGGGCCTCGCGCACGGACGGGAGACGATCAACCGTTGTCGGCGATGTCCTCGAGAACCGCGAACATGGTTCGGACCGGAACCCCGGTGCCGCCCTTGCCGGTGTAGCCGAACGGACCACCGGTGTTGTATGCCGGGCCGGCAACGTCGATGTGAGCCCATTCCACGCCGTCGGCGACGAATTCCTTCAAGAACAGAGCAGCGGCGAGCATGCCACCTGCTCGACCGTTGGTGACGTTCGCGAGATCTGCGATCTTGGAGTCGAGTTCGCGGCGAATCTCCTTCGGCAACGGCATGGCCCATCCGTTCTCGCCGATCGCCTGCGAGATTGCTGCGACGCGGTCGCGGAAGTCGTCGGTACCCATCACGCCGGGAGTCCTGTTGCCGAGTGCGACGACCTGAGCGCCCGTCAGCGTCGCGGTGTCGATCAGGTAGTCCGGATCGTCCTCGCAGGCCCGCACGATCGCGTCGGCGAGCACCAAGCGGCCCTCGGCGTCGGTATTGATCACCTCGACGGTGATGCCGCCGTACTGGGTGAGCACATCGCCGGGGCGCTGAGCGGTGCCCGACGGCATGTTCTCCGCCATCGGGACGGTGGCGATGACGTCGAGCGGCAGACCGACCTTGGCGGCGAGCACCACCGTGGCGATGACCGCTGCCGCACCGCCCATGTCCGAGGTCATGTTCTCCATGCCGGCAGCAGGCTTGATGGAGATGCCGCCGGTGTCGAACGTGATTCCCTTACCGACGAGGGCAACCTTCTTCGCGCCGCGCTTGCCTCCCGAGTGCGTCAGGCGCACGAGCCGAGGCAGTCGGGACGATCCCTTGCCCACTCCGTGAATGCCGCCGTAGCCACCCTTCTCGAGGGCTTTGTCGTCGAGAATCTCGACCTCGAGGCCGGCCGCCTTGCCCAGCGCCTTGGCCTGAGCCGCGAACTCCTCCGGGTAGAGATGGCTGGGCGGAGTGTTGACGAAATCCCTTGCGACAGCCACTGATTCGGCTATCGCGATCGACCTCTCCAATTCTCGCTTGGCATCCTTGGAGCGAGTGTCGGGCACCAACAACTCGATGCGAGTCACCGGAAGCGCAGACGGCTTCGGTGCCGAGAGAGCCGACTTGAACTCGGCGAACTGGTACGCGCCGAGGAAGAAGCCCTCGGCAGCCGCACCCAGATCGAGCGCCGAGAGCGTCGTGGCCGCCGTCTCGACACCGGACAGCGCGCGAGCCGCGGTGCCGGCCGAGTGACGAATGCGTTCACTGTCGATGTCGGCGGCGTTGCCGAGGCCCACGGCCAACACACTCGCCACGGCCAGACCGGCCGGAGCCGGAATACGCACTACTTCGTCGGCCTTGCCGGTGGCACCGACGGCTTCGAACGCGTCGAGCAATTCGGTGGCGATCGCATCGTCGGAAATGTCGTCGGTGATGGAGAGTTCGAGGCCGTCGTCACTCGTGCTCAATGCGACGACGAGTACGTCGACTTTCTTACCGAGCTTGCCCGCGAGAACCAGGTCGGGTCCGAGAGTGCGGGTGAGCGTCGAGGGGGAAGGCACGTGGCTGCTCCTGTAGGGGTTGACGTGTATGTCCCTCGATCCTAATGACGGTCGGCGGCGTCGACGATCGAGGGACGTACCGGGGCGACCGACCTGAGACGCTCCGCGAGGTGAGCTAGCGTGGCCGCCATGACCGACACCGAGTTGATCGAAGGACCACTCCACGCCGTGCACACCGAACTCGGCGCGACGTTCGCACCGTTCGGTGGATGGACCATGCCGGTCTCGTACGCCGGCGTCGTCGTCGAGCACACGGCAGTGCGTGAAACGGTGGGTCTGTTCGACGTCGGCCACCTCGGCAAGGCGTCGGTGACCGGCCCCGGGGCCGCCGCATTCGTGAACTCCGTCCTCACCAACGACCTGGCCAGGATCGAACCGGGCAAAGCGCAATACACGCTGTGCTGCACCGAGTCCGGTGGCGTCGTCGACGACCTGATCGCCTACTTCGTCTCCGACGAGGACGTGTTTCTGGTACCCAATGCTGCGAACACGGCAGCTGTGGTCGACGCGATGGCTGCCGCTGCCCCCGCCGGGGTCTCGGTGGTGAACCGGCACCGCGAGTTCGGAGTGCTGGCCGTGCAGGGGCCGAAGGCGTCCGAGGTTCTGCAGGAACTGGGTCTACCGACCGATATGGACTACATGGCATTCGAGGATGCCACCTGGAACTCGCTGCCTGTCCGGGTCTGCCGCACGGGTTACACCGGCGAACAGGGCTACGAGCTGATCCCGTCTGCCGACGACGTGAAACCGTTGTTCCTGGCGCTGCTGGCTGCGGTGCGGTCTCGGGACGGTCAGGTGTGCGGGCTCGGAGCGCGCGACACGCTGCGCACCGAAATGGGGTACCCGCTGCACGGACACGAACTGGCGCAGGACATCTCGCCCCTCGAAGCACGATGCGGCTGGGCGATCGGGTGGAACAAGGACTCGTTCTGGGGCAAGGACGCATTGACCGCCCAGAAAGCAGACGGTCCGGCACGAATTCTGCGCGGGCTCAAAGCTCTCGATCGCGGCGTTCTACGCCCCGGTCTCACGGTGCGCGCGTCGGGACGCGATCTCGGAACGACGACTTCCGGCACTTTCTCGCCCACTCTCAAGGTCGGTATCGCCCTTGCACTCCTCGACGCGCAGGCCGCTCCCGCGGTGGGTTCGGAGGTCGAGGTCGACGTTCGGGGCCGCGCCCTGCGCTGCGAAGTGGTCGCACCGCCGTTCGTCCTCGCCAAGACCAGGTGACCGCGTGAGACCGCCACGAACCCCACGATAGGATTCCCGGCATGACAGGTGTTTCCGAATTCACGTACGTGCAGCATCCTTCGCCCGCAACCTCCGCGGCGCGTGACGCGGTACTTGCTGCGCCCGGATTCGGAAAGCACTTCACCGACCACATGGTCAGCATCGACTACACCCGCGACGGCGGCTGGCACGATGCGAGAATCACTCCGTACGGTCCGATCGAGCTCGACCCCGCGGCGATGGTTCTGCACTACGGCCAAGCGATCTTCGAGGGCCTGAAGGTCTACCGCCAGCCCAACGGCGATTTGTCCACGTTCCGGGTGCAGTCCAACGCCGAACGATTCCGTACCTCGGCCAAGCGGCTCGCCATGCCCGAGATGCCGGACGAGTTGTTCATCGGCTCTATCGAGAAGCTGCTCGAGCTCGATCACGAGTGGGTCCCGGCGGCGGGCGGTGAGGACGCGCTCTATCTGCGGCCCTACATGTTCTCCACCGAAGCCGGTCTGGGTGTGCGCCCCGCCGACGCGTATCGCTACATGCTGATCGCCTCACCCGCAGGCGCGTACTTCCCACGGGGCGTCAAACCGGTGAGCGTGTGGTTGTCCACCGAATACGTCCGGGCAGCACCGGGTGGCACCGGTGCCGCGAAGTTCGCAGGCAACTACGCCGCCTCCCTCCTCGCGCAGGCGCAGGCCAGCGACGAGGGCTGCGATCAGGTGGTCTGGCTCGACGCCACCGAGCGCCGCTACGTCGAGGAGATGGGCGGCATGAACCTGTTCTTCGTCTTCGGCTCGGGTTCCGACGCTCGGCTGGTGACGCCCTCGCTGTCCGGATCGCTGCTTCCCGGAATCACGCGCGACTCGCTGTTGGCCTTGGCGACGGACTCCGGCATCCCCGTCGAAGAACGACGGATCTCCACCGACGAGTGGCGCAAGGGTGCCGAAGCGGGCGAGATCACCGAGGTGTTCGCTTGCGGCACAGCAGCTGTCATCACCCCGGTGGGCAGCGTCAAATCCACCGACGGTTCTTTCGAGATCGCAGGCGGAGAACCCGGTGAGATCACGCTCGCACTGCGAGACACCCTCACCGGCATCCAGCGCGGCACCTTCGCCGATACCCACGGCTGGATGACCAGGCTCCGCTGATCAGCTGCCGATCAACAGGCCCACCGCGGCCGACGCCGTGGTGGTCTCGATTGCGGCACCGAGAACATCGCCCGAGAGGCCACCGAAGCGTCGGACGCAGTGTCGAACGGCAAACACCGACAGTGTCAGGACCGCGACGACGACCAGCGGCCCTTGCCAGGGTCGATCGGGTTGCGCGAAGACCGACGCAGCTGCTGCCGCAATCACCCACAGCGTCAGGACGGCGTTGGACTGCGTTCCGGCCACGAGCGCACCGAAGCCGCCCGACGTCGATGCGTCGATTCCCTTGCGGCAGGCCAGGACTGCCGCCACCCGGGCAGTCACCGCAACCACGACGACAGCCCACCACAGTCGCTCCTGCGCGAGTTGACCCAGACTCGCGGCCTGAATCGCCGACGTCAGAGCGATGGCCGCCACCCCGAACGGTCCGGCACTACCGGACTTCATGACCTCGCGCGCACGTTCGGGCGGGCCGTAACAGCCGAGCCCATCGGCGGTGTCGGCCAACCCGTCGATGTGCATCCCGCGCGTCAGCAGCGCGGCGGCGGCAACGGCGATGAGGCCGCACAGGATTGCCGACAACCCGGCAACCGTCGTCGCCCACAGCAGTGCCGCACACACGCACCCGAGGACGAGACCGACCAGGGGAGCGTGCGCTATCGCGCGACCGGCGCGGACCCTGTCGACCTGCGACGGTCCACGCACGGGCAGCACCGTCAACCACGAGAACGCGAGCACCAGACCCTCGGCCCGCAGCCTCACGGTCAGCGGACTTCGGGGTCGCCGGTGCTGACGCCGGCGTCGGCGAACGTCGCCATCGAATTCAACGTGTCGACTCCTGCACGAACGAGCGGCAACGCCGCCAACGCGCCGGAGCCTTCACCGAGTCGCATCGACAGCTCCACCAACGGCTCGAGTCGCAAGTGCCGCAAGGCAAGTGAATGGGCGGGCTCGGCCGAACGATGCCCGGCGACCCACCAGGCGCTGGCACCGGCCGCACCGTCCTCCGCCACCAGTGCTGCTGCTGTGACGACGAGACCGTCCAGGATCACCGGGGTACGCCGATGCGCCGCCTGCGCGAGGAAGCCGGCGAGGGCAGCGATGTCGGCGCCACCGGCCACCCGCAGCAGGTCGCTGGGATTCTTGGCGACCGGCCGAGCCCGCCGCATCGCGTCCCGGATCGCAGCGGTCTTCCTGATCCACCCGGCGTCGTCGATTCCGGTGCCGCGGCCGACGGCAGCGACCGGTTCGGTATCGGTGAGGGTGGCGATCAATACGGTTGCGGGCGTGGTGTTTCCGATGCCCATGTCGCCTGCGACGAGAAGGTCCGCACCGGCGTCGACCTCCTCGTCCGCGATGGCAGCGCCGGCGGCGACGGCGGCGCGCACCTCGTCCTCGCTCAGTGCGTCCTCGCGGTCGATGGAACCACTCGAGCGCCGAATCTTGAAGGCGGACACCGACGGATCGGTGTCGGCGTCGACAGCGATGTCGACCACCCGAACAGTGGCCCCGGCGATGGTCGCGAGGACGTTGACCGCAGCACCGCCCGCGCGAATGTTCTCGACCATCTGCGCCGTGACCTCGGGCGGGTAGGCGGACACTCCATGAGCGGCGACGCCGTGGTCGCCGGCGAAGACGACGACACGGACGCGCTCGAAGGACTTCGGCGGACTGACATCTTGGCAGGCGGCGATCCACTCGCCGAGCGTCTCGAGACGGCCGAGGCTACCGGCCGGCTTGGTCAACCGACCTTGCCGCTCGGCAGCTTCGTACCGCGCGGAATCGGACGGCGAGGGCACCGGTCGAAACGGTGATGGTGCCGGAATCTCGTCCACAGGAGTTGTCACACTGGGCCTTTCGCGGTCAGGGAATCCGCCGGTGGTTCTTTGAGGGTCAGCGCGAGGCCCGCGACGACCAGCAGAACCCTGTCACACACGTGCGCGAGACGCGCATTGAGGACACCGAGCTCGTCACGGAACAGTCGACCCGAACGCGACTCGGGAACCACGGACATGCCGACCTCGGGGCTGACGATCACGAGAGTCGACCTGCAGTCCGAGACCGCCGCGACCAAGTCGTCCACGGCCGGAGCGATCGTCCCGCGAGGCAGGTCCCAGGCCGCTGCGTCGTCGAGCATTCCCGTCAGCCAAGTGCCCAGATCGTCGACCATCGTGGTGCCGCCCCAGCGCTGAGCCACCACCGCCGCCAGCCCGGTGACGGTTTCGACCGTGGTCCACTCAGGCGGACGCGACGCACGATGGAGTTCGATGCGCTGCTGCCAGTCTTCGTCGGACGCATCGCGCTGTCCGGTCGCGACGTAACGGACCGGGCGGGTCGTGACCAACGATTCCGCGTGCGCGGACTTACCGGATCTGGCTCCGCCGAGGACGAGCGTTCGAGACGGCACGGCCACCGACGTCAGACGGCCTCGCCGGCGCTCACTCGCGGCTTGGGGGCACGCATCTTCCGAATCTGCGACGCCCGTACGAAGGCGTACCAGCCGATCTTGAAGCCGCCGTCGGGAGTGTCGGGGAACCGGACGCGAATGCGGTTGTTGATCATCTTGCCGAGATAGATGCCCTCGCCGACCATGAACAGCATCATCACGAACATGCCGAGAGTGACGTACTGCTGTACCTGCGGCTGCAGGAACAGCGCAAAGATGAGAATGAGAGCGAGCGGCATGAACAAGCCGACAAGATTGCGCCGCGCATCGACGATGTCGCGAACGTAGGCACGCACCGGGCCCTTGTCACGAGGCAGCAGATACTTGTCGTCGCCCGCAAGCATGCGCGCCCGACGCTCCGCAGCTGCTGCACGCCGTTCGTTCGAGGCAGCCTTACGGTCTTCCTTGCTGCCTTTGTTCGCCTTGCGGCGCTCTCGTGCCTCTTTGCTCGTCAGGGGAGCCGGAGCGACCGGCCCGCGGCGGCGGGCCTCGGCGTCACGGCGCTTGGGGGTCGGTCGGCCTTTGCCGAGAGACACCGGCGAGGTCGCCTCGCCGGCGGACACAGTCGACTCGGGCTCGTTCGAGTCCTGTCCGTCCGAATTGTCAGAGTTTCCACGGCGTAGCAGCTTCACACAACCAGAGTATGGGATGAGCGGAGGTACTCGAACACCGGCCAGGTCAGCGGCGCAGCACCGGATGCTGTTCGGGTACCGCGGTCCTACACTTCCGAGAATGCGAGTGATGATTGCGCCGGACTCCTTCGGGGACACCCTGACTGCCGCAGATGCAGCCGCCGCCATTGCCAGAGGATGGGCGGGCGTCCGGAGCGGTGACGAGCTGGAACTGGCACCCCAATCCGACGGTGGACCGGGGTTCGTCGAGGTACTGGCCTCGCGCATCGGCACAGTCCACGTCGCCGACGTGGACGGACCGCTCGGGACGCCGGTGCAGGCCCGCTGGCTGCTCGACGGCACGGTGGCGTACATCGAATCTGCTCAGGCCTGCGGGCTGCACCTCGTCGACGGTCCACTGACTCCGCAGTCGGCATTGAAGGCGAACAGCTACGGCGTCGGACAGCTGCTGAGCGAGGCGTTGAACAGTGGCGCCACGTCGATCGTCGTCGGACTCGGCGGGAGCAGTTGCACCGACGGTGGACGAGCGATGATCCGCGCACTCGGCGGGCTGGGGTCGGCAATCGAACGGTTCTCGGGAATCGACCTCGTCGCCGCGTCGGACGTGGAGAACCCCCTGCTCGGCGATGCCGGTGCTGCTCGGGTGTTCGGGCCGCAGAAGGGCGCCGACACCGAGACGGTCGAGCGACTCGAAGAACTGAACGCCGACTGGGCTGCCGTTCTGTCGGCTGCGGGCCACGATGTGGCAGACCGTCCCGGTGCGGGTGCCGCGGGCGGGATGGGGGCGGCCCTGTTCGCGCTCGGTGGCAGGCAGGTGCCGGGTGCTGCCGTCGTGGCGGAACGAACCGGTCAGCGGGAACTCCTGGACTCCGTCGACCTTGTGCTGACCGGCGAGGGAAAGTTCGATTCGCAGTCGCTGCGAGGCAAGTTGGTGACCAGAATCGCCGCTGCAGGCGGTGCCACCGGAATCGAGACCGTGGTGCTCGCCGGCCAGGTGACGTTGAGCAAGGACGACTTGGCGTCGGCCGGTATCTCGGCCGCTCACTCGATCAGCGAGTTCGCCGGGTCTGTGGAGGTGGCCATGACCGATGCGGCCAATCAGCTCGAGAAGCTGGCCGCGCACGTGGCGAGCAGTGCTGTTGCCGGGCCCTCGAACAGGGGCGGCGCGCGCAAGGAATAGAGCAACCCGGAGTACGGTTGAGTTTGTTCACGGGTTTGGTACGACTGATAGGGAGAGCCCATGACCGTTTCGAATGAGACCACAACGACCGAAACCACGGCGCACAAGGTCACCATGACGGAGACCGCTTCGGCCAAGGCCAAGGCGTTGCTGGATCAAGAGGGCCGCGACGACCTCGCGCTGCGCATTGCTGTACAGCCCGGTGGGTGTGCAGGACTGCGTTATCAGCTCTTCTTCGACGACCGAAGCCTCGACGGCGACCTCGCGGTCGACTTCGGCGGCGTCACCCTCGCAGTCGACCGGATGAGCGCTCCCTACGTGGAGGGTGCATCCATCGACTTCGTGGACACGATCGAGAAGCAGGGCTTCACGATCGACAACCCGAACGCGACCGGATCGTGCGCGTGCGGCGACTCGTTCAACTGAGCTGACTTGCTCTCGACTGTGACCGATACACGTATTCGTGTATCGGTCACAGTCGTGTCTGCTCGTCGGTCATCCAGAACTTCACTCCGAAAGGCCCTTCTTCGTGACTCTCGCGGTATCCGGCTCGATTGCAACCGACCATCTGATGCGATTCCCCGGTCGGTTCGCCGAGCAGATCGTCGCCGATCAGCTCGCGAACATTTCGCTGAGCTTCCTGGTGGACGACCTGGTCATCCGTAAGGGGGGAGTGGGCGGAAACATCGCCTACGCACTCGGGGTCCTCGGCGGCTCTCCGCTCCTCGTCGGAGCCGTGGGGCCGGACTTCGCCGAGTATCGGACCTGGCTCGAAGAGCACGGAGTCGACTGCAGTGGCGTCAGCGTGTCCGCCACCGCGCACACAGCACGGTTCGTCTGCACCACCGACGAGGACATGGCGCAGATCGCGTCGTTCTATCCCGGTGCCATGAGCGAAGCCCGCGACATCTCCATCGACGCGCTGGCCGCACAGCACAAGCTCGATCTCGTCCTGATCGGGGCCAACGATCCGGATGCGATGACCGCCCACACGGACCAGTGCCGCGCAGCAGGTGTTCCCTTTGCCGCCGACCCGTCCCAGCAACTCGCGCGACTCGACGCCGCACAGGCCACCGACCTGATCGACGGGGCGGCCTACCTGTTCACCAACGAATACGAATGGGCACTGCTCAAGCAGAAGACCGGGATGTCCGACGCCGATATCGCGGACAAGGTGGACCTGCGGGTCACCACGCTGGGCAAGCGGGGCGTGGATATCGTCGAAAAGGGCGGGAAGCATACCCACATCGGTGTCGTGCCCGAGACGAGCAAGGTCGATCCCACCGGAGTGGGCGACGGGTTCCGTGCCGGGTTCCTCACCGGCCACCTCGCCGGAGCGAGCATCGAACGAGCTGCTCAACTCGGTTCTCTGGTTGCCGTGCTGGTCCTCGAGACCACCGGAACGCAGGAATGGAGTCTGAACCGCGACGACGCGATCAAGCGCCTGAGCGCGGCGTACGGTGCCGAAGCCGGCGAGGAGATCGGCGCGCTGCTGCCCGCCTGAGATCGGCTCCCCCCAGCGGGATCAATGCGGCTTTGTTGCAATCTGAGCGACTGAAATCCACATTGATCCCGGGGAAGACGGGTGTACCAGTCAGATGTTGACCGGGTACTCCGGCTCGGCGATCTCCGGCACGATGCGCTTCTCCACGAAGATCCCGTGCCACACCATGAAGATGAGCAGCGTCCACAGGCGACGGCTGTGATCCGATTTGCCTGCCCGATGGTCGTCGAGCATGGCGACGATGGCGGCCTTGTTCAGAAGGTGATCGGTCTGTGACTCGGCGATCTGCTGGTGAGCCCAGTCGAAGAGTTCGGTACCGCGCAGCCAGTGGCGCAGTGGCACCGGAAAACCGAGCTTGGCGCGGTGCAGAACATGACCGGGAACGATGCCTTCCAGCGCCTGGCGCAGCGCGTATTTGGTAGTGCTCTTGGTGATCTTCTGCTCCAGTGGCAACTTCTCTGCCACGCGATAGACCTCGGAATCGAGGAACGGGACGCGCAGCTCGAGCGAGTTCGCCATGGTGATCTTGTCGGCCTTGACCAGAATGTCGCCACGAAGCCAGGTGAACAGGTCCAAATGCTGCATACGAGCCACGGGATCCCACCCCTGCGACTGCGCGTAGATGGGCGCGGTGACGTCCTGATGCGTCCACTCCGAACGGAACTCACGCAGCACCGATCGCAACTGCGCGTCGTTGAAGCTGCGTGCGTTGCCGTAGTAGCGCTCCTCGAGGGTCATCGATCCTCGGTGCAGCAAGCTCTTGCCGCGCGTGCCTTCGGGAATGCGCTCGCTCAACGATCCGGCTGCGCGGCGTAGAAATGCGGGTAGAGACTCGAACGGCTTCAACGACAGCGGCTCGCGGTAGATGGTGTAGCCGCCGAACAGTTCGTCCGCACCCTCTCCGGACAGCACGACCTTGACGTGTTTGCGAGCTTCTTTGGCGACGAAGTAGAGCGGTACGAGCGCCGGATCGGCCACCGGGTCGTCCAGGTACCAGACGATCTCGGGAATGGACGCCGCGAACTCTTCCGGTCCGACCACTTTCACGATGTGCCGAGCACCTATCGCGGCTGCCGACTCCGCTGCAACGTCGACCTCGGAGTAACCCTCGCGCTCGAAGCCGGTCGTGAAGGTGATCAAGTTCGGATTGTGTCGAATCGCCAGTGCCGCGATGGCTGTGGAATCGATGCCGCCCGAGAGGAAGGAACCGACGGTCACGTCGGCTCGCATGTGCTTGGCGACCGAATCTTCGAGCGCCTCGGCAATCTCCTGGTAGCGAGCCTTCTCGCTGCCGGGAGCGAAGGGCTTCACCGGGAACGTCGGTGTGAAGTATCGGGTGATCTTCGGCGGCTTACCGGGGGAGAGGGTGGCGTAGCAACCCGACTCGAGCCGCCTGATCCCCGCGTGCAGCGTCTCCGGTTCGGGGACGTACTGCAGCACGGTGTAGTGCTCGATGGCCCGCGGGTCGAGGTCGAGATCGACGCCCAGCAGCTCCATCAGTTCGAGAACGCTCTTCTTCTCACTGCCGAACGCGGTTCCACCCGGGCCCGTGGCGTAGAACAACGGCTTGATGCCGAAGGGATCGCGCGCGATGAACATCTCGCGAGTCTCGGTGTCCCAGATGGCGAAGGCGAACATTCCTCGCAGACGTTGCACGGCGGAAGCGCCCCAGTAGTGAAATGCCGCGACGATCGACTCGCTGTCACCTTCGGTGGCGAATTCTGCACCGTGATCGCGCGCGAGCTCCGCACGCAATTCGAGGTAGTTGTAGATCTCGCCGTTGAACACCAACGCGTACCGGTCGGGTGAACCCGGAGGTCCCCACCGCATCGGCTGATGCGAGTGTTCGATGTCGATGAACGAGAGTCGATTGAAGCCGTATACGACGTCGTCGTCGTGCCAGGTGCCACCGGGCTCGTCCGGGCCTCGATGGCGCATGCAGTGAGTCGCCGAGCTCACCAGCTCGACGCCGGCGGCGGTCGTTCCGTGAGATGTCAGTACTCCGAGCAGTCCACACACAGCGTCTGCTACCTCTTCTCGCAGTTGGGGACAATGCCGGGGGCCGGATCTCCGCGTGTCGTCAGCGGGACGGTCGATCAGCAACCGAGTATGCCGCAGACACGCTCGAACCTAGGTAACGACCCAAGGGTGGCTCCGCGTCAGCTTTGGTCTACGCTGCGTAGTACTCGGGCATCTCCATGTGGAAGCCCTTATTCTTCAGTGGTGGGCAATCAGGAAGGCGTGAACGTGGCGCATAGTCGGATCCTTCGGCGAGCGGGGCTGACAGCATTTCTCGGTGTAGCCGCGTTGATGCTGTCGGGCTGTTCCATCAGCAGTGACAACGTACTCAATTTCGGTTTCGCCTCGGGCGTCACTCCGCAGGGACGACGCATCGGCGACCTGTGGACCTGGTCGGTCATCGCCGCCCTGGTCATGGGCATCGTCGTGTGGGTCTTGATCTTCTGGGTGGTGCTCTTCCACCGTAAGAAGAAGAGCTCCCCGGAGTTCCCGCGTCAGACCGCGTACAACGTTCCGCTCGAGCTGTTCTACACGGCGGTTCCGTTCGTGATCATCGCCGTGCTCTTCTACTTCACCGTCGTGGTGCAGAACTACGTCGACGAGAAGCAGGCAGATCCCGACGTCCAGGTCGACGTGACCGCATACCAGTGGAATTGGAAGTTCGGATACCGGACGATCGACCTCAAGGACGGTGCCGCCAAGTACGAGGGCACCGACGAAGAGGAGCAGGCCGCCGCAGAAGCCGCCGCAACTCCCGGCGAAGGCGCCGAGGGTAGCGAGGACGGCGAGTTCGTGCCCGGCGCGATCCACGGTGCCATTCCCCAGGATCTGTCCTACCTGCACTACAACAAGATCGAAACGGTCGGTTCCAGCGCCGAGATTCCGGTGCTCGTCCTTCCCACCGGAAAGCGCATCGAATTCGTGCTGGCATCCTCGGACGTCATCCACGGCTTCTGGGTTCCGGAGTTCTTGTTCAAGCGTGACGTTCTCCCCAACCCCGAGGAGAACCATTCCGACAACGTGTTCCAGATCAGCGAAATCGAGCGCGAAGGTTCGTTCGTCGGTCGATGCACGGAGATGTGCGGCACGTTCCACTCGATGATGAACTTCGAGGTTCGCGCCGTGTCCCCGGACAAGTTCGAGCAGTACATCGAGCTGCGCAAGCCGTTGTCCGAGGGTGGCGAAGCGCTGACCAACGCGCAGGCACTGGAAGCCATCGGCGAGAGCCCGCTCGCGACCAGCACCTCGCCGTTCGAGACCGATCGCACCGTCCGTACCGCCACCGTCGCCGAAGGCAACTGACCAAGGAAGCATGCTGATATGAAAATCGAAGCGAAGATCTTCGAGATCCTCACGGTCTTCTTCCTCCTGGTCGGCATCGTGTACGCGCTGTTCACAGGATTGAGCCGAACCGGCGTCGAGTGGGCAGGCGTCACGGCGATCTTCCTGTCGGTCGGCCTGACGCTGATCGTCGGAACGTACTTCCGATTCGTCGCGCGACGGCTCGACACTCGGCCCGAAGACTTCGACGACGCCGAGGTAAGTGACGGCGCAGGCGACCTGGGCTTTTTCAGCCCCGGCAGCTTCTGGCCGTTCGTGCTGGCCGTGGCGGCGTCGATCACCGCTCTGGGCTTTGCCTTCTTCCAGCCCTGGTTGATTGCTCTGGGCGTCGTGTGCGTCATCGCCTCGGCCGCTGGATTGGTCTTCGAGTACCACATCGGTGCCGAACGCCACTGACCTGTAGACACCCGAAAAGGGCCCCGATCGTTCACGAGAGCGATCGGGGCCCTTTTCTGTGCTGGAACGTGCACACCGGGGACATCGCTCGATTGCAGGGGCATTCCGACCGGGTCAGCCGGCGGGGGTCGAGTGCTTTTCGGCCAGAACTGTGGCGAGCTGACCGATGCGTTCGCGAGCTGCGGCTGGTGTGAGTACTTCGATGTGATCGCCGAATTGAAGTAGTTGACGTACCGACTCGATATCGGGATAGCGGACGACGACGGTGCACCAGCCGTCTTTCGCGGCGGAGACCTCGTGGATGCGACCGGCGAGTACCCGTCGAGCCAGGTCGAGGCCTTTCTCCGGCAGGCGGACGGTGACGCTCACGTGACCTCGTCTCTCGGTGCGACCTTTCAACGCTGCCCATTTCGTGCGGAGGGTTTCCCCGGGTTGAACAGCAGCTGGTGCGGCGAGTTGTTCGTAGGTCGAGAGCCGTTCCAGCGCGAACAGTCGACCGTCTCCCTGGTCGTCGGCGACGAGATACCAGCGACCTGATTTCGCTACGATCCCGTACGGGTCGACCACCCGCGTCGAGGCCTGATTCTCGGCGCTACGCCGGTACTGGATTTGCAGTCGTCGTCGGCGTCGAAGTGTCGAGGCCAGGTCCGATACGTCGATCGCTGTTTCCGAGTCGGCGAACCATGCGGTGCTGTCGACCAGTACCAGGTCCGCCAGACCCAGCATGCCCGGTATATCCGGTGCCGCAGCCTGCCGGGCGGCGATCTTGCGCGCGGCCGACTCCCATACCGCAGACAGCCCCAAACGTTCGAGCTGCGCGCTGTCCAAACCGGCTATGGAGAGGGCCTCGAGTTCTGGTGGATCCAGATGGGATGCGTTGAGTCGTGCATTGGGGAGCAAGACAATCCCGCCGTTCCGTCCGCGTTCGGCATAGACGGGCACACCAGCCGCCGAGAGCGCCTCGACGTCTCGCAGCACAGTGCGCCGAGACACTTCCAGACGGTCGGAGAGCTCGGTAGTTGTCATGCGCTGACGGGTCTGTAGGAGCAGCAAGATATGCAGCAGCCTCGAAGCCTTCATGCGGACCGATGTTGGCAGACAAAGGTGACAGGTTCTGTCGCGATGAGGCGATTGGATGGTTCGGTATCGATACGACATCCACTCGAGGAGCCCTCCATGCCTGCACCGAACCTGTTCTTGATCGGCGTCCGGGAGACCCAGGCCGCCACCGCCTTCTACAGCGACCTGTTCGAGATCGAACCGACTTTCACCAGTCCCCACTATGTTGCTTTCGACGTTGCCCCCGGTGTACTGCTCGCGTTGTGGACGGGCTACGCCGAGCACTCTGTACTGAGCACACCCCGCATGAGCGAGATCGGACTCATGGTGCCCGGCCCCTCGGAAGCAGTCGACGACATATTCACCGATTGGGTCGCGAAAGGAGTTGCCGTAGTGCAGAAGCCACACGACGCCGTCTTCGGCCGCACTTTCGTGATCGCGGACCCCGACGGCAACCTCATCAGGGTCTCGCCGATCGACTGAGAAGCACCACGCCTACCTACTGCGGGTCGGTGAGAG
The DNA here is from genome assembly GCF_031456475.1 of Rhodococcus sp. 3258. Lineage (NCBI taxonomy): Bacteria > Bacillati > Actinomycetota > Actinomycetes > Mycobacteriales > Nocardiaceae > Rhodococcus > Rhodococcus sp. 3258. The sequence continues at coordinate 195,028 of NZ_JAVDUT010000003.1, read as the reverse complement.
ACCGGCCGCACCCCGGTCTTTCGTCATGGACTGGAACGCATGAACGTCCCGGAAGACCACGGCGCGGATCCGAACCAGTCAGGACGCGTCTGCCTCCCGCAGGGTCGACGACGCATCCGCCGTGGATTCGAGCAGTGCATCGAGTGAGATCTCCAACGCAGTGCACAGTGCGGCGACGGTAAAGAATGCCGGGGTTGCGATACGCCCGGTCTCGATTTTTCTGAGCGTTTCGACGGAGATGCCGGCGGCGTCGGAAACCTCGGTCATGGTCCGGCTACCCCGGAAACGGCGCAAAGCTGTGCCCAAGCGAGCACCACGCGCGAGTTCACCGGGACTGAGTGGGATACGGACCATACACCGATACTAATACCGGTCGAGGCCGACCGGGCCGATGCTCGTCACCGATGGGTCTGCAGGCTACCGGCAGGTGAGTGCCGACTCCGACTCGAGCATTACCGCGCTCTGAATCGGCAGTCCTCGGGCGGGGGAGGGGAGTGGAGCCTGTGAGAGTTGCGGCCTCCGTTCACAGGACTCCCGCGGACCGATGGAGATCCAGCCGGATCGTCTCCGGACATGTGTCGAGCGGGTAGCACCGCCACCACACGAAGAAGGGCGGCACCGTTGCCGGTGCCGCCCTTCAGCGGAATGCGTTGTCAGGACTCAGTGATCGCGATCGCTGTCCTGACGACCCGAAGAAATCGAGGTGTCTTCGTGCCCGTTGGCATGGCCATTGCCGTTGGCGTGGCCATTGGAATGACCGTTGCCGTTGGCGTGACCGTTGCCGTTCGAGTGGCCATTGCCCAGAATGCCCGCCTGGTAGTTGCGAAGCATTGCCAACTGCTCGTGCTCGCCCTTGTGGAGTGCATCCTCGAGGGCCTTGCTCTGCGCAACGGGGTCCGGGGTGAACAGTGAACCCGAGCCGGGCTTGCCGGCAGAACCGAGCTTGTTCATCTTCTTGGGGACCGCCGCACCCTGGTAATCGAGCGGGATCGGGTGACCGTGATCGTCGACCGGTCCGAGCGGCTGGTGGATTTCCACGTACTGGCCGTGCGGGAGTCGCTTGATGATTCCGGTTTCGATACCGTGCTCGAGAACTGCCCGGTCGCTGCGCTGTAGGCCGATGCAGAACCGGTACGCGACGAAGTATGCGATCGGCGGAGCAATGAGCACTCCGATTCGACCGATCCACGTCATCGCATTGAGCGAGATGTCGAACTTGTACGCGATCAGGTCGTTGACGCACGAGAGCGTCAGAACGACGTAGAACGCGATGGACATTGCGCCGATCGCAGTACGGACCGGCACGTCGCGGGGACGCTGCAGCAGGTTGTGGTGTGCGTTGTCTCCGGTGAGACGCTTCTCGATCCACGGGTAGGCAATCATCACGGTGAAGACGAGGCCCATGATCACGGCCACCCAGAAGACTGCGGGAATCGTGTAGCGACCAGCGATGTAGATGTCCCATGCCGGCCACAGACGCGCCAGGCCGTCGGTCCACATCATGTAGAAGTCGGGCTGCGAACCTGCGGACACCTGAGACGGGTTGTACGGACCGAGCGCCCAGATCGGGTTGATCTGCAGCAGTCCGCCCATGGCAGCGATAACGCCGAACGTCACGGCGAAGAACGCACCGGACTTGACGGCGAAGACCGGAAGGATACGAACGCCGACGACGTTGGTTTCCGTACGGCCGGGTCCGGGGAACTGCGTGTGCTTCTGGTACCAGACCAAAGCCAGGTGAGCTGCGATCAGCGCCAGGATGATGGCCGGTAGCAGCAGCACGTGCGCCACATACAGGCGAGGAATGATGATCGTGCCGGGGAAGTCCCCGTCGAAGATCAGCCAGTGCATCCAGGTGCCGACGATCGGGATGCTCATCGTGATGCCGGAGAACGCGGCGCGGAGGCCGGTGCCCGAGAGCAGATCGTCGGGGAGCGAGTATCCGAAGAAGCCCTCGAACATCGCCAGGATCAGCAGCAGGCAGCCGATGACCCAGTTGGCCTCACGGGGACGGCGGAACGCACCGGTGAAGAAGATGCGCATCATGTGCACGATGATCGACGCGGCGAACATCAGTGCTGCCCAGTGGTGGATCTGGCGCATGAACAGACCGCCGCGCACCTCGAACGAGATGTCGAGTGCTGTCGCGTAGGCACGTGACATGGTCACGCCGTTCAGCGGGGTGTACGCGCCCTGGTAGACGACCTCGCTGAGCGAAGGATCGAAGAACAGGGTGAGGAAGACGCCGGAGATCAGCAGGATCACAAAGCTGTACAGCGCGATCTCACCGAGCAGGAACGACCAGTGGGTGGGGAACACCTTGTTGATCTGGCGGCGCAAACCTGGTGCCAAGTGGTAACGACTGTCTACGTCGTCCGCCTGCTTGGCGGCGAGGGTTTGCAGTGAAGGACTCATGAATCACGCTCCGGTCGACGTTCCCAGAAGGCGGGACCCAGTGCTTCGTGGAAGTCGTGCTGTGCCACTAGGTAACCCTCCTCGTTGACTGTGATGGGAAGCTGAGGCAGCGCGCGCGCAGCCGGTCCGAAGATCGGCTTGCCGTACTCGAGCGCGTTGAACTGCGACTGATGGCAAGGGCAGAGAATGCGGTTGGTCTGCTGCTCGAACAACGATGTCGGGCAACCCAGGTGCGTGCAGATCTTGGAGTAGGCGTAGTAATCGCCGTAGTTGTAGCTCTCCTGGCCCTTGCGCTTGATGACCGTGCTTGCGTCGTCGGGACGCAAACGGATGAGCATGACTGCGTTACGGATACCGCGGAGTGACATGAGCAGGTCGTGCTCGCTCTCGCGGTCCGCCTCGCGGAACGGGAAGACAGTTTCCATGGCACCAGCGTCCAAGTCCTCAGGCCGTACGAGAACAACATCTTCCGGTCGCCCGGTGTCTCGTCGGAGGTAGATCGTCTCTCCATCGTAGCGAGGCGTCCAGCCGGATACCCACAACGGAGAATCTTCGCCCTTGGCCCACGGATTCTTGATGAGGCCGCCGAGGGGGAGCAGTGCCATCACGCCGAGAGCGCCGCCGCCGAACAGAAGCGAACGCTTGATGACCTTGCGTCGTCCGATGGTCGACGTGTCGAGCGAATCGCCCAGCTCGGCGACCAGCGTCTTGCGGTCCGTTTCCGACGAACTTCCGTCGTGGCGGTCCTGGATGGAGACCTCTTCGGGGATGAACTTCTTGGTGAACTGCACGGCACCGACGCCGACGGCGAGGATCGCAAGACCCATCGTTCCGCCGATCAGCGGCGTGTACAGCGAGTACAGGTTGTAGTTGTCGTCACCGATGCCTGCGTACTGCCAAGGCCAGAAGAGGTAGACGCCGATGAACGCGACTGCCGACAGGCCGGCGATGGCAAACCAGATCGCCACGCTGCGCTCTGCGCGCTTCTCGGCGCGAGTACCTTCCACAGCCCAGCGATTGCGACGGAATGCGACATCCACACCGTCGAGATTGGTGCCGAGTTCGACCAACTCGTCCCGGCTGAGCGCTGCCAACTCCTCGTCGGTGTACTTCTTGTCGGGATTCACACCCTCGGCATTGGTGCCGTCGGTGTTGTCGGCGTCCTTACGGCCGGAATCGCCGTCGCTCATGATCTAGCTCCGATCCACAATGTTGCGCCGACGACAGCGGCGATTCCGACAACCCACAGGGCGATCATCTCGGTACCGGGACCGAAGCCACCGAGACCCCAGCCGCCTGCAGCCTTGGTTTCCTGGGCCGACTTGACGTAGGCGATGATGTCCGACTTCTCCTCGATCGTCAGCTGACGGTCGGAGAACTTGGGCATGTTCTGCGGACCGGTGACCATCGCGGTGTAGATCTCCTGCTCGTTTGCAGGCCCGAGGTCCGGCGCGAACTTGCCCGACGACAGTGCGCCGCCCTGGCCGGTGAAGTTGTGGCAGGACGCGCAGTTCAAGCGGAACAGCTCGCTGCCTCGGGCGATGTCGTCGCCGCGAAGCGACTCCTGCGCCACCTCACCGTTCTCGTCGAGAATGACGGTCGGGCCGCCGCCGTTGGCCTGGATGTAAGCACCGAGCGCGTCGATCTGCTTGTCGTCGAATTTCGGCGGCTTGCGCAGTGCCTGTGCCTCGTTGCGAACAGCCGGCATACGGCCACTCGACACCTGGAAGTAGACGGCAGCTTCACCGACACCGATGAGACTCGGTCCGCGATCCTGAACACCCTGCAAATTGGCACCGTGGCACGTCACGCACGACGTGTCGTAGAGCTGCTTGCCTTCGCGGATCAGCGCCGCCGAATCGGTATCGGCTGTTGCGACCTGGGGTGTAGGCGTCAGGGCCGACGCGAGGAAACCCGCGCTCAGAAGGCCCATCATCAGAACGAGTGCACCGGTGACGCGTCGACGCGTCTTACGCTTGCGTCGCGCCTTCGAGGCCGAAGTGTCGTCGGTTGCTACTGGGGGAGATGTACTCATCTTCTATCCCTTGTCGTGTCGGGACGGGCCGAACGTCGGGGGCTGAATCCGTTCGCTCGATATCTGTGGCTTGCTGACTGTCACTAGCGGATGAAGTAGATCGTCGCGAAGAGGGCAATCCAGACGATGTCGACGAAGTGCCAGTAATACGAAACGACGATGGCGGCGGTGGCCTGCGCGGGCGTGAACTTGCTGACCAGGGTTCTGGTGATCAGGAAGACGAAGGCGATGAGTCCGCCGATCACGTGCAAACCGTGGAAGCCGGTCGTGATGTAGAAGACCGAGCCGTACACGCTGCTCGAGAGCGTCGTGCCCTCGTGGACCAGGTGGTAGTACTCGTATCCCTGACCGGCGACGAAGAACGCGCCCATTGCCAGGGTGACGATGTACCACCGACGAAGCCCGAACACGTCGCCACGCTCGGCAGCGAACACGCCCAGCTGGCAGGTGAACGAAGAAGCGATCAGCACGGCCGTCACCGGAACAGCCAGCCCGAGGTTCAGCTCGGTCGGCTCCGGCGGCCAGTTTCCATTCGCCTGCGCGCGTGCGACGAAGTACATCGCAAACAGCCCGGCGAAGAACATGAGTTCACTCGACAGCCACACGATCGTGCCGACGCTGACCATATTGGGACGGTTCAGCGAGTGCACGCGTTGGGTGATTGCCGATCCTTGAGTCCCTACAGCGCTCGTCACAGAAAGAAGTATGACCCGTCGTAGTACGGAAGGCATATCCGGGTCCGGTCTTGGCGCGTCGCGGAGGAACGATTCCGAGCGCGCCCTTGTTCCCGCGCTGGTGGAAGGGCCTGTACGGGCCGGTAGGGTCCAGTCGTGCAAGGCTGGCCTCATGGCAAAGAGCAGTGCAGGTGGGTGGTTTCGGCGGTTGTTCTCGCGGTCGACCGCGGAACGTCTGGACCCCACGCGCGAAGATCTGGTGGTAGTGGCGAGCTGCTTCGACGACGCGCGGGCGTGCTCCGCCGTTCTCGACGAGGCGGCGAACACAGAACCCACGTGGATCGAGTCCTCCGAGGTGCTGTTGCGGCATCACCTCGTGCTGCCCGCGCACGAAGTCGACGATGCGGCAGCCGTCGCGGCGCAGGATGCGTACGAGGTCGGTCCGCAGGTCGAACTACCGGACGACACCGGGTATCGGCCGCAAGTCGATGACGGTGTCGCTCTGGTCCTGCAGCGGGTACAGGTGCTCGACGCGTTGCACTGTTCGCAGGAGAGGTCTCGCATGGCGGGTCTCGCGCAACGGCGTGGGGGAGCGGTACTGGGGTGGGATGCGCTGCAGCCCGCCTCACCCGCCGACACGTCTGACTAAGCTTCCACCGCACCGCGCGCATCGACAGCAGAAGGGCACGGCACATCCACCATGACCGCAGGGACCAGTGACGAGCAGCCGCGAACGTGGCGTCGAATCCTCGGAGCGTTGACCACGCACGCCGACCTGTCGAGCGCCGATACCGGCTGGGTGATGGACGAGATCATGTCCGACAACGCCACAGCCGCTCAGATCGCTGCCTTCGGGGTGGCACTGAAGATGAAGGGCCCCACTCCCGCGGAACTGGAGGGTCTCGCCGACTCCATGCTCTCGCACGCATTTCTGGTCGAGACCGACCGTGACGCGGTGGACGTCGTCGGAACCGGCGGCGATGGTGCGGACACGGTGAACATCTCCACGATGGCCGCGATCGTCGTCGCTGCCAGCGGAATACGCGTCGTCAAACACGGTAACCGTGCAGCGTCGTCCAAGAGTGGTACGACCGATGTGCTCGAGGCGCTGGGCGTGCGGGTCACCCTGGGGCCCGCCGGGGTGGCGTCGAGCGTCGAGCAGGTTGGGATCGGGTTCTGCTTCGCGCCGATCCACCACCCCGCACTTCGGTTCTCCGGTCCGGCGCGCAAGGAGATCGGCATTCCGACGATCTTCAATGTGCTGGGCCCCTTGACCAACCCGGGCCGCCCACGCGCCGGACTGATCGGCTGCGCATTCGAGAATCTGGTGCCCGTCGTCGCCGGCGTCTTCGCTCGACGCGGTAGTTCGGCTCTCGTCGTCCGTGGTGACGACGGGCTCGACGAAATCACCCTGTCCACCACGACCACCGTGCACGTGGTGTCCGACGGGACCGTCACCGTCGACACGATCGACCCGGCCGATTACGGAATCGCTCGGGCACCCATCGAGGCCCTCCGAGGCGGGGACGCGAAATTCAATGCAGCAGTGGCACATCGCGTGTTCGCAGGCGAACACGGACCCGTCCGTGACGCCGTGCTACTCAACGCCGCCGCGGCCATGGCCGCGCATCGAGGAGTCTCGGGAAACCTGCACGAGCAAATCGAAGCCGGATTGGCAACTGCGGCAACGGTTGTCGACAACGGTTCCGCGGCCCGCCTGCTTGCCGACTGGGCACGCTGCACAACCGCGCTGGCCGACTGAATCACACCGAACTACTCGCCGATCGAGAATCCTGCATCGACGTCGGCACTCGAATACGACTGAAACGCAATGTGAGTCGTCGTACTGCGAACACCACGAACACGATTGATGTGCTTCGTGATGACCTCGGCTATCGACGCATGATCACGCACCTTGACAATGGCAATCAGATCGACGTCGCCGGCGCACGAATACACCTCCGACACACCGTCCACATCGGCAACGGCCTGCGCCGTCTCCGGAATCAGATCGGCTTCGGCGTCGATCAAGACGATGGCATTGATCATCTGTGCTCCTCACGCATCTCCGGGCCCACACACGACGCGAGCTCGACCCAACCGAGACAACACTAGTTGCTCAACCGACTCCACCCTCGCTTCATCGGTCGTTCCGCGGGCTCCACTCCTGCCTCAACGGTCGTTCCGCGGGCTCCACTCCTGCCTCATCGGTCGTTCGGCGGGCTCCACTCTCGCCTCATCTGTCGTTCCGCGGGCTCCACTCCTGCCGCGTTGCTTCTCGGGCCGTTCGACACCACTCCTCCCACGAACCCGCAGACCGAGCAGGGCTGCAGTAGCCACTGCTGGTGCGAACGATGCGCACTCCGTCCGTGTGGAGCCACGACGCGATCAGGCCCACCTCTTCCGGCGGCGCACCGCGAAGTGGCGTCGCATCGGGCATCACCGTCTCGGCCGACGCCGTGATCGCATCGACGACGGGCATCGGGTGCACTCCTCTCGGTGCGACGGCCGCCCCGGCCAAGCGGCCGAAGCGCACCACCATCAGCTCCCAACCACCGTCGGCCGTCCGCCTGGCCGCGACGAGCTCGGCGATGGCCGCAACGGCGGCTGCTCGGTGCATCCTGCGGAGCACGTTCACCGTCACCGCGATTCGATCGCGGAGACGCGCGGCTGTCTCGAACAGTTCACGGTCCGCGAGTTCGGCGACGCGGCGTCGCATCGCGAACAGCAGCTCGTCGTCGTGTCCACACACGAACGCCAGAAATTTCGCCGGGGCACCCGAGTACTCCTCGGCCGTCAGGGGCCCGGAGAACGCCGCTGGGCAGCCACCGACGTCCGTCGCGGTGCACTCGTCACCGTGTCGAACCGCGCGGCCCAACCGGCGGGTGCATGTACGAAGTCGACAGAATTCTGCGGCGAGGGCGGAGGCCTCCGCCGCGTCCGCCCGAACAGCGAACGGTCCGAGGCTGTTGGGTGCGGGAGTGCGCACGATCGACAGACGCGGAAACGCTTCGTCGGTGAGGGTGACCCACCACCCTTTGCGGGGAAACTTCGATCGGCGGTTGTAAGGCGGGACGTGAGCCGAGAGCAGCCGTAGTTCGCGGACTCCTGCCTCGAGTGCGTGCGCACATTCGACGTGGTCCACGCGAGTGGCGAGCGAGACCATCTCCTTCATTCGCCCACGTGTCTCGGAACCGGTGAAGTAGTTGCGCACCCGACGCTTGAGGTTGTTCGAGGTGCCTACGTACAGGACCTCGTCCGACGGTCCTCGGAAGAGGTAGACGCCGGGTGTATCGGGCAGGTGTGCGGCCAGGCCGCGTTTGGCTCGTTGCCCCGCCGACACCGCAGGGAGGTAGTCGACCAGTTCCGCGTAGCTGTGTACGCCCTGGTTGCCCACTCGTTCGATCAGGCCGTGCAACACGTCCACCGTGGCACGCGCGTCGTCCAATGCTCGGTGAGTCGGCCGAGTGCTGGATCTGAACAACGTCGACAGGGCGGACAGTTTCACCGAGGGTGCCTCGTCGCGCGTGAGCACTCGCCGGGCGAGTTTGACCGTGCAGAGCACCTGGAAGCGGGGCCAGGCGATGTCGAGTCGACTCGCTGCGGCCTTGAGAAATCCCGTGTCGAACCCGGCGTTGTGTGCCACCAGTACCGATCCGCGAGCGAACTCGAGAAAGCCGGGGAGAACGCGTTCGATGCGGGGAGCCCCGATAAGCATCGCCGTCGTGATGCCGGTCAACTCGACGATGTAGGGCGGGATCGATCTGCCCGGGTCGACGAGGGTAGCGAATTCGCCGATGATCTCGCCGCCTCTGACCTTGACTGCCCCGATTTCGGTGATCGCCTCCGTGTCAGCGCTGCCACCAGTGGTTTCGAGGTCGACGACGACGAACGTGGTGGCGTGAAGCGGGGTGTCGAGTTCGTCGAACGTCAGCTGGATCGGCAGGCTCACTGCGACGACGTTAGGGCCGACCTCCGACAAGAACGCCGAACACGGCGTCGGAGGGCATCGTGTCGGTCGGTGCCGATTGTCGAGTCGCGGAACCTGTCGGTGGCTGGCGCTACCTTTCGTTCGATCGGCCGATTACACCGTCCGACGCGACAAAGAGACAAGGATCACAATGATCATCGACTGCAGTGACTGCCTGGTTCGTGACATCGCCTGCGCCGACTGCGTTGTGACGGTGCTTCTGGGGGCTCCCGGGATGCCCGCGAGATCGGATGGGCAATGGGTCGGTTCACCGTCTCGTATCACCCTCGAGCAGGAAGAACTCGGTGCCATGGGAGTGCTCGCCGAGGTCGGTATGGTGCCCGCACTCAAGCTCGTCGTGAACGACGACGGCACCGCGGATGTTCCCCTGTTATCGACTCGTGACACACCGGGCGATCAACGCGCCGGGTAGCGAGAACACGGCCCAATTCGGTCCGTTCGGCGAGTTGGGGTCGACACAGGGGTATGCCATTTCGTAACCTTCCTGAGACCTTGCGGAGTCTTGCCAGTCCAAACCGGAGTGGCGTCGCAAGTCACCGCCTAATCGATCACTCGCGAGAGTGTTCGTACCGGGAACCCGATATTTACTGGGGTGAATCCCGCCGAGTCACCGATGGTGGCCGGTGGGTAGGGCTGCTCTTCCCAGCCCGAACCCGTCAGCTAACTCGGTCGGCGGACGAGTGGAAGAAACGGAGCACCATCTTTCGTGGCGTCACAACTTTCCAACCGAACATTGCGGCGAGCTCTCGTAGCCGGAGCGCTCACGGCAGGCGTGGTGATTCTCCCCGCTGCACCGGCAATGGCGGCCCCAGTCACCATCCCCGGCGTCGGAACCTTCGAGATTCCTGACATCCCGGGTCTCCCTCCCCTCAACATTCCGGGCATGCCCGCTCCGGGTGCGCCCCTTGCCCCGCAGGTCACCCCGGCTGCCAAGGCCGTCCAGGCGGCGGAGTCCAAGATCGGCGCTCCGTACGTGTACGGCGCATCGGGTCCGGATTCGTTCGACTGCTCGGGCCTGATCCAGTGGGCCTACAAGCAGGCCGGCGTCAGCCTGCCCCGTACGAGCTACGACCAGGCAGCCGCGGGCACCCCGGTCTCGCGTGACAGCCTGATGCCCGGCGACGTCGTCTCGTTCTACGGCGGCTCGCACTCGGGTATGTACATCGGCGACGGCAACGTCGTGCACGCATCCACGTCCGGCGTGCCGGTCAAGGTTGCTCCCGTGGACTCCATGCCGTTCGACGGTGCCCGACGCTACTGAGCCGAGCGCTCCGACCGGAGTTGTGTACCGACCGACAGGGTCGATCCGTTTCGACGGTTCGGCCCTGTTGTCGTTTCCAGGGACGGTTTCCGGGCGACACGCCGGTACGGTGGACAGCAGAGCGTCCAGTTCGTAATCTGATCGAGACCTCTCCGACGTTTGGTTTGTGATCTGTCACGTGCAGACTGCGTCGATTTCGGACCGTGTTTACGTCCGCGCCCAGCTGAGCATGGGTATCGTTCGGTTCCGGTCACTTTTTCCAACCGCCACTCCAGCTGGAATGGCATATGTCAGGACGGAGAGTCGCTTTCCGTGGCGATATCGAGAACCACCCAAGTTCTACGACTAGTAGGTAGCTCGGTGACCACAGCCGTTGCGGCCGCGTGCATCATGGTGGTGCCGATCACGACGGCGAGCGCCGATCCGGGGTTCGGCTCGGCTTCCGACGCGCAGGCGAAGCTGGCGGAGCTGTCCCGGGAGTCGGAACAGACCAACGAGTCGCTGCACAACGCGCAGATCGATCTCGACGCTCGGGCTCGCGAGCAGCTCGATGCGCAGACCGCCGTCGATGCCAGTCGGGCGGCCCTCGACGCCGCCCAGTCGCAGCTGGCGCAGCTCAAACCCGCCATGGACAAGGTGGCCAATGTCAACTACCAGGGCGCTCGCACCAACCGGTTGTTCGCGGTCATGGTCAGCGACTCCCCGCAACAGTTGCTCGACCAAATGTCGGCCCTCGATGTCATCTCCGCCGAGACAGCCGGCCAGGTAGCTCGGTTCCAGCAGGCCAGCGCGGATGCATCCGCGGCAGAGCAGGCCGCCGCGACCGCCGCAGAACAGGCCAGAGTCGCCGCCGAGCAGGCCAAAGCGGTCAGCGACGATCTGCAGGCGAAGCAGAGTGAACTTCAGGGCCAGATCGCAGAAGTCATGGCCGCGTACAGCGCTCTTTCCTCGTCCGAGCAGCTGGCCCTCGCGGGATCGGCGCTTCCCGAAGGTTTCGACCCCTCCACGATTCTGAAGAACTTGACGCCGGGATCCGGTTCCAGCGCATTGCAAGCCGGTCTCACACAGATCGGCAAGCCGTACGTCTGGGGAGCGACCGGCCCCGACGGTTTCGACTGCTCCGGGTTGGTCGTCTGGGCTTACAAGCAGGTCGGAAAGACGTTGCCGCGGTCGAGTCAGGCTCAGGCTGCCGGCGGAACTCCCGTCGATCAGAAGGATCTGCAGCCGGGAGACGTCGTTCTGTTCTACCCGGACGCATCACACGTCGGTATCTACGCCGGTAACGGCAACGTTCTGCATGCCTCCACCTTCGGGGTACCGGTGAAGGTCCAGTCGATGGCGTCGTTCCCGTTCTACGGGGCCCGTCGATACTGACTGTGCCGCGAACGACGACTGACGCCTGAATGAGCGGTACGGAACGGCCGTCCGTTGTCCACGCTCTCACCGCGTCGGGGCGGGCGCGATGGATGGCAGTCCTGGTCGTTCTGGCAGTGGCGTCGACGCTGCTGTTGGTTCATCGTCACGACGGTCCTGCATCGGGAGCGGCGACATCGAGCGCATCGACTTCGTCCGATCCGTCGGCCTCGCAGAATCCGCCGACCTACGACGAGCAGCGCCGCGCCGAAGTGACCGAGCTGCTCGAGCGCTGGGCGGCTGCCCTCCGTTCCGGCGACGAATCGGCGCTGCGTGGGTTGCTCGACCCCCTCGCGGATCCGACGTTCGTGGATGCGCAGGTCCGCCGGGCGACTGTCGTTCCGACGGTTCCTTTCTCGGACTTCGACTACGAGATCGGTGACGAACCCGAGACCCCCGTGCCGTCGTCGATTGCCGAGCAGCTGGATGCCACCGATGTGTGGGCTCCACCGGTGTACCTGCGGTACGCCGTGCAGGGCCCGGATGCCTCGCCGACCCGCCGGCCGGTTTCGCTGGTGGTCGCCGAACGCGACGGCCAGTGGCGACTGGTCGACGACGCCGACTTGCCGACCTACCGTCGCCACACCTGGCGTGGTCCGTGGGATTTCGGGCCCGTGACGGTGCGCTCGGTCGCCACTGCATCCGGCACGTCGGTGGTGTTGGGACATCCCGACCGTGAGCAGTTCGTGGCAGATGTGGCCGCCGAGCTGCCCGCGGCGACCGCTGCGGTCACCGACTTCTGGGGAGCCGACTGGGCCCGGGACGGACTGGTGTTCGTCAGTTCGACGGCCGAGGAGTTCGACGAATCGACGGGGTCCTCGCCCTCGACGGACGTGGCCGCAGTGACCGTGTCCGACGCCGTGGCCGGCGGGTCGCGTCCGACGGGTCAGCGCGTCGTGTTCGGTCCCGATGCCGCGTCGCGGCTGACTCCGTTCACTCTTCGTTCGGTGCTTCGGCACGAGTTGACGCATGTGGCGGCGCGGGCGAAGACGGCGGAAGGCACCGCGTTGTGGGTGGCGGAGGGTTTCGCCGACTATTCCGGGTATCGCAGTTCCGGTGCCGACTTCCGGCAGCTGGCACCTACTCTGGCATCGATCGTGGCTGCCGGTGGCCCGCCGACCGTGTTGCCGAAAGACGAGGATTTCGGTGCAGGCGGCACCCGCTCCAACGTGGCCTACGAGTCAGCCTGGTCGGTCTTCGCGTTCGTGGCCGACCGGTACGGCGAGTCCACGTTGCGCAGGTTCTACGAGGCGCTGGCGGCCGGACCCGGGTCGGACGGAGTCGTCGACGCAGCGATCACCTCGGTCCTTAGTTCGAGCCGAACCCGGTTCGTCGCGGAGTGGGGCAACTGGGTGGCCGCTCGGTCACGCTGACCCGGACGTGCGCGTCGTCGACACGAGCTGTCCGATCGGGAGCGCTACGGTTGTCGTCATGCGTCGGACTCTTCTGGTGACGAACGACTTTCCGCCCCGGCCGGGCGGAATCCAGTCCTATTTGCACAGCTTCGCCTCGCAGTTGCCCGCCGACGAGCTCGTGGTCTACGCGCCGCGGTGGCGTGGGGATTCGCACGTGAAGTTCGATGCGAAACAACCCTTCGAGGTCATCAGGCATCCGACCACGTTGATGCTGCCTACTCCGTTGGTGGCTCGCCGCGCAGCACGCATCGTGAAGACCCGAGGGTGCGACTCGGTGTGGTTCGGTGCCGCGGCCCCGCTGGCGGTGATGTCGTCACACCTGCGCAAAGCCGGGGCGGATCGCATCGTGGCGAGCACGCACGGCCACGAGGTGGGGTGGTCGATGGTGCCCGGTGGTCGCGCGACGCTGCGCACTATCGGGGAGAACACCGATGTGGTGACCTACGTGAGCAAGTACACGCGGAGCCGATTCAGCTCGGCGTTCGGGGCGTCGGCGGCACTCGAGCATCTGCCGCCGGGGGTCGACACCGATCGCTTCGTGCCCGACGATGCCGCGAGGACGGAGTTACGTGCTCGGTACGGCCTCGGTGACCGACCGACGGTTCTGTGTCTGTCGCGGCTGGTGCCGCGAAAGGGCCAGGACTTTCTGATCCGGGCGCTACCTGAGATCCGGCGCGCGGTGGACGGGGCGGTTCTGGTGATCGTCGGCGGCGGTCCGTACGAGAACACGTTGCGCGAACTCGTTCGCTCCACCGGGATGGAGCAGCACGTGGTGTTCACCGGGACAGTACCGTCGGCGGAACTGGCTGCCCATCACACGATTGCCGACGTATTCGCGATGCCGAGCCGCACCCGAGGCGCGGGCCTCGACGTCGAGGGGCTCGGAATCGTCTACCTCGAGGCGTCGGCCTGTGGCGTTCCGGTGGTTGCCGGGATGTCGGGAGGCGCGCCGGAAGCTGTGCAGCACAACAAGACCGGGCTCGTCGTCGACGGGACTTCGGTGTCGTCCATCGCCGACGCGATCGTGACGATCCTGTCCGATCGAACACTGGCGACGCAGATGGGCAACGCCGGTCGGGCATGGGTCGACGCGGAATGGCGCTGGGACGTGCTGACGGAGAAACTGCGGTCGCTGATCTGACCGGGCGGTCCGCTCGCACCACGGCTTACGCCACGCGTGTCACCTCGCGTAGATCGCCTCGATCTCATCGGCGTACGCCTTGGTGATGACATTGCGCTTGAGCTTCATCGTCGGCGTCAATTCGCCGCTCTCCTCCGAGAAGTCGTGGGGGAGCAGGCGGTACTTCTTGATGGATTCCGCGTGCGACACCGACTTGTTGGCATCGGCGACGGCGGCGTCGATCTCGGCGACGAGATCGGGGTCGGCCTGCAGATCCGCTGCCGTGGCGTCGGAGTCCTTGCCGTGTGCGGACTTCCACTTGTCGAACGCATCCGGATCCAGGGTGATGAGGGCACCGATGAAGGGCTTCTGGTCACCGACCACCACGGCCTGACTGATCAGTGCTCCGGCACGAAGGTGATCTTCGAGGCCCGCGGGGGAGACGTTCTTGCCGCCGGCGGTGACGATCAGTTCCTTCTTGCGGCCGGAGATCGTGATGTATCCCTCCTCGTCGACGGATCCGAGATCGCCGGTGCGGAACCACCCGTCGTCGAGGGATTCCGCGGTCGCCTTCTCGTTTCGCCAATATCCGTCGAACACAACGGGTCCGCGTAGTTGGATCTCACCGTCGCCGGCGATGCGGACGGTGTTCCCGGGTAGCGGGCGTCCGACGCTGCCCACACGTTGGAATCCGATCGTGTTCACCGCGAAAGCCGCAGTGGTTTCTGTCAGGCCGTAGCCCTCGTAGATGGTCACGCCGATGCCGCGGTAGAAGTGACCGAGTCTCGCTCCCAGTGGTGCGCCGCCCGAGATGGCGAGTTCGCACTTGCCGCCGAGAGCGGTCCGCAGCTTCGCGTAGACCAGCTTGTCGAACACGAAATGCTTGGCGCGCAACACGATCGACGGGCCACCGGAGTCCTGCGCCTGGCTCCACGCCACTGCGCACTCGGTCGCGAGATCGAAGATCTTGCCCTTGCCGTCGCTGTGTGCCTTCTGCTTCGCAGTGTTGAAGACCTTCTCGAACACGCGCGGCACGGACAGAATGAAGTCCGGTCGAAATGTCCCGAAGGTCGCGACCAGGTTGGGAATGTCGTTGGTGTGGCCGAGGGTGACTCCGGCATCGAACGACGCGATACTCACCGCGCGAGCGAGGACGTGCGCCATCGGAAGGAACATCAACGTACTGCGGCCCTGTGTCAGAAGAGCTTTCAACGACGTCTGGCGAATGCCGCGAGATTCCGCAAGGAGGTTCGCATGCGTCAATTGCACACCTTTGGGGCGGCCGGTAGTGCCCGAGGTGTAGATCAACGTGGCCGGATCGGACGAGCGAAGTGTCGAGACTCGTTCGTGCACAACGTCTTCGGAGACGTCCGCGCCGTTGTCGATCAGAGCCTGCACTGCGCCCGTGCCGGAAGCGTTGTCGATCACGAACGTTCGACGTACCGACGGCGCCGCAGCTACGACGGCTTCTGTCTCCCGTACGTGCGCGTCGTTCTCGAGGACCAACAGAACCGGCTCGGCGTCTTCGAGAATCCACTCGACCTGGCCCGCCGACGACGTCTCGTAGATCGGCACGGTCACTCCGCCCGCGGCCCAGATCGCGTAGTCGATGACCGACCACTCGAATCGCGTGGACGACATGAGCGCGACGCGATCGCCCTGCTCGATACCTGCCGCGACGAGGCCCCTGGCCACGTCGACGACCAGTCGCTCGAATTCTGCGGCACCGACATCGGTCCATCGGCCGTCGTCGAGCCGACGGAACACCACGGCATCCGGCGACGTCCGAGCGCGGGCGAAGACGCTGTCGACAGCCGAGTCGGTGTCCGCGATGTCGTACTCGGCGGAAACAGTGAACTCGCGCACGGGATTACCTCCGGATCGAACGGGTTGGAGAAAGTCGATAGCTCGGCTTCACAGATACTCTAGACCCGGGGCGCGCGGTCCCGAATGTGCCTCGGCGGTCCTGGTCTCGGACCCGATATGTGAAGCTCTGACGATGAGCAGTATTCAAGTTGCGGATCAGACATTCGTGGCAGCGCCCGGTGCGGCGGTGGCGCAGGCGTTCGTCTCGCCGGAGCGGTGGCGGCGGTGGTGGCCGGACCTGTCGCTGACCGTGACCGAGGATCGCGGCGAGAAGGGCATTCGGTGGTCGGTCCGCGGCGGCGTCGTCGGAACGATGGAGCTGTGGCTCGAGCCCGTACTCGACGGCGTCATCGTCCACTACTTCCTGCACGCCGAGCCGGCCTCACCAAGTGAGTCGGCCACCGAGCAGCATGCGCGTCGGGTGGCCGGCCGCGCCATGACCTTCGAGCTGAAGCGGGAGCTCGAGGCCGGGAGGTCAGCGGGCGAGGCACCCCACCACGTAGCGTCGAGTTCAGCTCCCGAATGAACCGCGCGGTACGGTCGGCCGGTTCGCGTTGTGCGTCGGCGGTTCGATCGTGTGAGATAGGCCTGCCGCGGGTTACACAGCAGGCAGCGAACGAAGCGGATCGAAGTACCCGAGAGGAAGCGGACCAGTAGTCATGGCGGAGAAAACCCAGAGGTCGATCGTCGTCGAAGCCCCACCGAGTCGGGTCATGGACGTCATCGCCGATTTCGACGCGTATCCCACGTGGGTGTCCGCCGCGAAGTCCGTCGAGGTCCTCGAAGTCGGTGCGGACGGACGGGGAAAGCGGGTCAAGTTCGTGCTCGACGCCGGAATGGTGAAAGACACGTACGAACTCGAGTACGACTGGGCCGCGGACGGCAATTCGGTGTCGTGGAATCTCGTCTCGGGCGAAATGCAGAAATCTCAGAACGGGTCGTACTCGCTGCGTGAGACCGGCAACGGCACCGACGTGACGTACGAGCTCACTGTCGATCTGAACATTCCGATGATCGGCCTGTTCAAGCGCAAAGCAGAGAAGGTCATCACCGACACTGCGCTCAAGGAATTGAAGAAGCGGGTCGAAGGCTGACCGACGCTCGCCCCGAACCCCGCACCACGGTATCGCTGTTCATCGGCAAAGGTGGCGCGGGGAAGACCACCCTGGCGTCTGCGTCGGGTCTTGCGCTCGCGGCCTCGGGCCGGGAGGTGCTGATTGCCTCCCTCGACCAGGCGCACTCGCTCCGCGACGCCCTCGGCGCACAAGGTGACACCGACCAGGACTCGGGCATCGGAGCGGTTGCTCCGAACCTGGACGTCGTCGAGATCGATACCTCGCGGCTGCTCGAAGAGCGGTACCGCGGTCTGGGTTCGATGCTGTCGGTGGCTTCGGCAGGCCACGAACACGGCGTGAGTTTCGGCGCGATCGAGCCGGAGGAGCTGATGGGGTTCCCGGGTATCGAGGAGCTGTTGGGATTGCACGAGGTGTCCCGGCTCGTCGACGAAGGTCGTTGGGACACAGTGATAGTCGATCTTCCGGCATCGGGGGATGCGCTGCGAACCCTGCAGCTGCCCGACACCGTCTCGTCCTATTTCGAGCGCGTGTGGCCGCGCCACGATCGCATGGTCGCCGGCACCGGAACCGACGTGCGGCTCACGCTCGTGGTGGCCATGATCGAGCGGATCCTCGGACAGATCGAATCGGTCCGGGCGCTGATCACCGATCCCGACCGGACCGGGGCAACCGTGGTCCTGACCCCCGAGCACCTGTCCATCGTCGACGCCGAACGCACGCTCTCCGCAGCGGCTCTGTTCGGCGTTCGCGTCGACCGACTGCTGGTGAACCGGATGCTCCCGGCTCTCAATTCTTCGTCGATCGGTCTGGTCGGAGCTCATCCTGCGGTGTTCTGGTTCGAGCGATGGCGGGCCGCGCAGCTCGACGCCGTGGCCGAACTCCGAGGACGCGTCGGCGCGGTTCCGATCGTGGAGGTGGAGCACTGTGAAGTGGAACCGGTAGGGTTGGGCCCCTTGCAGGATGTGGCCGAGCACCTGGCACCGCACTCCCTCGAACGACGTGCGTCGAGCCCGGCCGGTCGACCGTCGGTCGAACTCGAGTCGGGGAGCGGACTCGAATCCGTGTACGCGATGAGAATGCTTCTGCCGGTAGTCGATTCGACCACCTTGGGTCTGGGGCGAGTGGAGGACGACTTGATAGTGAGTGCCGACGGTAGGCGGCGACGCGTCACGTTGGCGTCGGTGTTGCGTCGGTGTATTGCCGATTCTGCGGAACTCGACGGCCCGTTCCTGGTGGTGCGTTTCCGACCCGACCCCGATGTGTGGCCGCTGTGAGCGGCCGAGCCATGACCGTAAGAGCTGTGAGCGGAGAGACGCTGTGACGGCCGGGCATTCGGAGTTGGGCGCGGACCTGCTGGCGTTGGCCGACACCGTCCTGACACGTCTCGAGCCCATCCTGCGCCGAGTTGCCGAGACACAGCAGGACCGCGATCAGCAGGGCTGCAGCTGGTGCCCGGTGTGTGCGCTCGCGGCGTTGGTGCGCGGTGAACGGCACGATCTCGTCGAACTCGTTGCCTCGGAAGGGGCCGTCGTCGTCGCACTGCTACGCCAGTTGTTGATCGACCACACCGCGCCGGGCACCGAACACGCCGCTGGGGGTAGCAGCGAGCCAGGTACCGAGTCGACCGCGTCCGCTGCCGACCGGGTCGACGCCGACGCGGACGTGTCGGAGGACACCTCTGCGCCGTCCGTTCGTCGACCGGCGTTCGTACCGATTACCGTTCGGGTCAAGGAGTGACCATCGCCGTGGGGGGACGGCCGAGGAAGGCATGAACGAATGAAGCGTCATCATCAGCGATTGACGGTCGGGATCGACGTGGGCGGCACGAGCCTGCGCGCCTCGGTTGTCGACGCGGACGGTCAGGTGCTCGACTCGACCGCAGCACCCACGCCCCACACTGCTCGTGCACTCGAGCGTGGTCTCGACCGCGCCGTGCAGGAGCTGGCCGGCAGGCACGACATCGCTGCCGTCGGTCTGGCGGTGGCGGGTTTCATCGATTCCGACCGCACGACGGTCCGGTTCGCTCCGCACCTGCCGTGGGTCGACACGCCGGTCGCAACCGAGATGAGCGAACGCATCGGACTACCGGTCCTGCTCGAACACGACGCCAACTCCGCCGCATGGGCGGAATACCGTTTCGGAGCGGCATCGGGTGGCCGCAACGTGGTGATGGTGGCGATCGGAACGGGAATCGGTGCGGCGCTGCTGATCGACGGCCGAATCTATCGAGGGAGCCACGGGGTGGCACCCGAACTCGGTCACATTCAGGTGGTGCCCGACGGACGCGCGTGTCCCTGCGGCAAACGCGGGTGCTGGGAACGGTATTGCAGCGGTACCGCACTGGTGGATACGGCGGTGGAGTTGTTGGCCGCAGACCCGTCGTCCTCGACGAGGTTGGCGCGCGAGGTCTTCCTCGATCCCGGCTCGTTGACCGGGCGTCGGATCGCGAGCGCCGCGCACGACGGCGACTCGATCGGCCGACGCACCATGGAGGATTTCGCACACTGGCTCGGCGTCGGACTCTCGATGGTCAGCGATGTGTACGACCCCGACCTGATCGTGTTGGCCGGCGGTGTGGCCACTTCGTCGAGCCAATTCCTCGCTCGTGCCACGGACAAGTACGCCGAGCTCGTCACCGGCGCGGGGCATCGCCCGCTGGCACGGATTCGCAGCACCGAACTGGGCGAGGCCGCGGGGATGATCGGTGCGGCCGAGCTCGCGCGAGCACAGTTCGTCACCACCGCACGATGACGGTCCGGACCGACGCCGTGTGATGTCGCACGACGACTCCTCGTCGATGTGGCTGGTGTCATAAACCCTGGGTACAGTTCACTACGCGGCACGGTTCGAGAACGCACGGCCGCAGTCGGTTCGCCCCGCGCGAGCCGGCACACCAACGATTGCCGACCATGATCAGGGAGCACGTCAATGTGGTACTGGCTGTTCAAATACATCATCGTGGGGCCCCTGCTCATTGCCCTGGGTCGGCCCACGATCGAGGGTGCGGAGAACATTCCGACGCACGGCCCGGTGATCCTGGCCAGCAACCACAAAGCGGTTCTCGATTCGTTCTATCTTCCGCTCAAGACCCCGCGGCGCATCACCTTCCTCGCCAAGAGTGAGTACTTCACCGGCTCGGGTCTCAAGGGTGCGTTCCAGAAGTGGTTCTTCACCGCGGTGGGTCAGGTGCCCATCGACCGCACCGGAGCCGACGCGGCACAGGACGCACTGAACGCCGGTGCCCGCGTGATCGAAGCCGGCAAGGTGCTCGGTATCTACCCCGAAGGCACCCGGTCGCCCGACGGCCGGCTCTACAAGGGCAAGACCGGAATGGCGCGCCTGGCATTGCAGACCGGCGTTCAGGTGGTGCCGGTCGCCATGATCGGCACCGAGAAGATGAACCCGATCGGTTCGCGCGTGTGGCGTCCGGCAAAGGTCACCATTCGCGTCGGCAAGCCCATCGACTTCTCCCGGTTCGAGGGAATGGCAGGTAACCGATTCGTCGAGCGCGCCGTCACCGACGAGGTGATGTACGACCTGATGCTGCTCTCGGGCCAGGAATACGTCGACGTGTACGCGGCCTCGCTGAAGAAGGTTGCGACACCCGAAGATTCGGCTCCGTCCGCGCGCCGTATCCCCGACTCGAAGGCCAGCTGACGACGGCGGTCAGTGAACCGCGGTGTCGGTTTCCTTCGGGGTGACCCGAGGGGAGAGTTTCACGGCCGCGACGGCGACCACAGAGGCCAGAGCCCACCACACGTAGGCGGATGCGGCGAACTGATCGACCAACGGCCAGTCGAGTCCACTCCATCGACCTTCACCGAGTTTCCAGTGCGGTGCGTACACCATGATCGCCAGTCCGACGGCAACCAGAGCGAGTAGCAGTGCGCTTCGACGGCGGTATCCGACGGTGGCCAGCACCAACGCGAACGGTACTGCCCACACCCAGTGGTGTGACCAGGAGACCGGCGAGACCAACAGGCCGAACATCGCGTTCACGGTCAGCGCCAGGGCGACCTCACCGGCGGCGAACGCTTTGCGCATCGCGATTCCCGCCACGAGCAGTACCCCTACCGACAGCGCGATCCACAGAATCGAACGGGGGAGCTCGTCCATTCCGAGGCGGGCCAGCACACCTGTGATGGACTGATTCGCCGGGTACGCCGGTCCGCCGATCCGATCGGAATCGATGATCGTCTCGGTCCAGTACTTCACCGAGTCCGACCACGTGAGCGCAAACCCGATCGCCGTGAACACCGCGAAGCTCAGTGCCGATACCACCGCAGCGCGAAAGTCCTTGCGCAGCAAGAAGAACAAGACGAAAACTGCGGGAGTGAGTTTGACGGCGGCGACCAGACCGATCAGCACACCCCGAGGCCACGGAGTCTTCTTCGGCAAGCAGTCGAGCGCGACGAACATCATCAGAACGATGTTGATCTGCCCGTAGTTCAACGTGGACGTGACCGGCTCCAGTACGAGGACGGACACCGCGAACATCGCGCCTGCACTCCACCACACGAGCGTGCGAGGGCGAACCCCCAACGAGATCAGCGTGAGCACAACGGTCGTCAGCAATGCGAGCATGGACAACGACGTCACCGTCATCGATGCGGCGTACAGCGAGACCTTCGAGAGCGGGCTGAACAGAGCGGCAGCAATCGGGGGATACGTGAACGGCAACGTGGTACCGGTCGCGATGGGAGGAAGCTGGCCGTACAGATCCCCGCCCCGAGCGAACACCTCACCGCCGAGCCGGTAGACATCGAGATCCAGTCGATAATGCTCACCCAACGTTCGCAGCCCGGGAAACCCGTTGAGATGAAAGAGCACACCGACCGCCGCGGCGACGACAACGACGACCCTGCTCGACGCCACCGCCCAACGCGGCCACCGGCGTCGCGTCGGGCCGGCAGGCTCCGAAGCTTCGGCGACCGGACGGTTGGTGTCGGACGAAGTCACAACGTTCCCTTTCAGGGCTTGTTCGGCTCGGTTCTGCGGTGTGTGGGGGACGTGCCGGGGCACGCGCTAGGGTGAGCCGCGTGCGCTACTTCTACGACACAGAGTTCATCGAGGATGGTCGCACAATCGAGTTGGTCTCGATCGGTGTGGTGTCGGAGGACGGTCGCGAGTTCTATGCGGTGTCCTCCGAGTTCGACCCCGAGCGGGCGGGCCGGTGGGTCCGGCGCAACGTCTTGCCCAAGCTGCCACCGTACTCGTCGCCGTTGTGGATGAGCCGATCCCGAATTCGCGACGAACTGCTCGAATTCCTCGTTCCGCACTACGGTGCCGAGGTCGAATTGTGGGCATGGGTGGCGGCGTACGACCACGTGGCGCTCTGCCAGCTGTGGGGATCGATGACCGAGTTGCCGCGTTCCCTGCCTCGATTCACCCGTGAGCTCCGTCAGTACTGGGAGGATCGCGGCAGTCCCGAGCTTCCCTCTGTGCCCGACGACGCCCACGATGCCCTGGCCGACGCGCGCCACAATCTGGCCAAGTTCCAGGCGATCGAGGAGTACTCGTACCGCGGTTGAACACCCGTTGTCCTGCGGTGACGGCGGTACGAATATCCTGTAGCGGTGAACTGGACTGTCGACGTACCCATCGATCGCTTGCCCGACCTGCCGCCGCTGTCTCCGACACTGCGCACTCGATTGGACGACGCGTTGGCCAAGCCGGCTGCGCAGCAGCCGCAGTGGGATCCCGAGCAGGCCGGCGAGATGCGCAAGGTGCTCGAGAGCGTTCCGCCGATCACCGTCGCAGGTGAGGTCGAGGCGCTGTCGGACAAGCTCGCTGCCGTCGCCCGCGGCGAGGCGTTTCTGCTTCAGGGTGGCGACTGCGCCGAGACGTTCGTCGACAACACCGAACCGCACATCAAGGGCAACATTCGCACGCTGCTGCAGATGGCCGTCGTACTCACCTACGGGGCGAGCATGCCGGTGGTCAAGGTCGCGCGCATCGCCGGCCAGTACGCCAAGCCTCGCTCGTCGAACATCGATGCGCTCGGCCTGCAGTCCTACCGCGGCGACATGATCAACTCGCTGGTGGCCGACGAGAGCGTGCGCGGCCACGATCCGTCACGGCTGGTGCGCGCTTACGCCAACGCGAGTGCGGCGATGAACCTGGTTCGGGCACTGACCGGAGCCGGGATGGCGGACCTGCACAAGGTGCACGACTGGAACCGTGAATTCGTCGCGCAGTCACCCGCCGGAGCACGCTACGAGGCGTTGGCCGGGGAGATCGACCGCGGCCTGCGGTTCATGGACGCCTGTGGCGTCTCCGACCCCAATCTGCACACCGCCCAGATCTTCGCGAGCCACGAAGCACTCGTCCTCGACTACGAACGCGCGATGCTGCGGCTCGACAACACCGACGATCACCCCAAGCTCTACGATCTGTCGGCTCACTTCCTGTGGATCGGCGACCGCACTCGCCAGCTCGACGGCGCGCACATCGCGCTCGCCGAACTGATCTCGAACCCGATCGGGCTCAAGATCGGACCCACCACGACCCCCGAGATGGCCGTCGAATACGTCGAGCGCCTCGACCCGACCAACAAGCCGGGCCGCCTGACGCTGATCTCGCGCATGGGCAACGGCAAGGTTCGGGACATCCTGCCCGCCATCATCGAGAAGGTGCAGGCCACCGGACACCAGGTGATCTGGCAGTGCGACCCGATGCACGGCAACACACACGAGGCGTCCACCGGATACAAGACCCGGCATTTCGACCGCATCGTCGACGAGGTGCAGGGCTTCTTCGAGGTGCACAACGGCCTCGGCACCCATCCGGGCGGAATCCACGTCGAGCTGACCGGTGACGACGTCACCGAATGCCTCGGCGGAGCCCAGGACATCTCTGATCTCGACCTGGCCGGGCGCTACGAAACTGCCTGCGACCCGCGACTGAACACTCAGCAGAGCATCGAGCTGGCATTCCTCGTCGCCGAGATGCTTCGCGGCTGATCGCCGGCACCGCCCTGGCGGGTCAGGGCAGCGGTGGTCAGGGCAGTGAGACGACCATGACCTCGGAGTCCGGTTCCACCCGTGAACCGGCTCCGGGGCTCTGGGAGATGACCAACGAGCCGTCCGTGTCGACCACCTGACGAACATCGATCGTCAGTCCCAGCGAGTCCAGAGTCGTGCGTGCGGATCCCACCGAACGGCCGAGGAGCGACGGCACGGTGACTGCCGTCGACACGTCGAGGACGGCGGTGGTGCCGGACTTGACGGTCTGGCCGGCCTTCGGATTCGTGCCGATCGCTTTTCCGCCGTCGGTGTCCTCGTCGAACGTCTCGCGGACCTCGTCGACGGTGATGCCGACCGATTCGAGAGTCGTCCGTGCCTGATCGACGCTCTGTCCGCGGACGTCGGGAACCTGCACCGGCGGTGCACCTTTGCTGCGCAGCACGGTGACTGCGGCACCGGTGTTCAACACCGTTCCCGGCGGGGGATCGAGCGCCGCGACGCCGCCGATCGGTGCGGTGGTGCTGAATGCCTCGCCGCCGTCGACCGGGGTGAAGGTTCTGTCGCGCAATTGCTGCTGCATGTCTTCGACGGAGGCGTCGGAGTCGATGGAGGGGACGGTCGGGCTGCCCAGTGAGACGAGCAGGAAGACGGTGTCGCCCTTGGCGATTCGGGAACCACCGACGGGGTCGGTGCCGATGAGCAGATCGGTCGAGACGGTGTCGGAGTACGTTCCCCGAACCGTTGCTTCCAAGCCCGACGCTTCGATCGCGCTCGTGGCACCGGTGGTGTCGAGACCGTCGACCATCGGAACTGCGGTGTATCGGCCCGAGCCCATCCACCAGCCGCCGAAACCGACCAACACGGCCAGCAGTGCAACGACCACCAACCAGACGACGATGGCCCGCCGGGACCGTTGGCGATCGGCGGCGAAGTCGGGAAATTCGTAGTGTCGCCGGCCCAGGGGTGCCGCCGGCTGCGGGTCGTCCGGTTGCGGTTCGTACTCGATTTCGCGGGATGTCGGTGACGTGACCACTCGGGTGTGGTGCACGCCGTCGGGCGGTGGTACCGGGGGAGCGCTCTGCACCACCTGGGTGCGGGTGGGCGGCTGTCGATCGCCGGCGACTGTCGTCGGTGCGCCCGCAGCCGCCGAGCTCAGGTGCTGTGCCGAACGCTGGGGAGCGGGCACCCGGTACGCGGGAAGTGCCAGCGCCGACGCGGCGGTGCGCAGCGCGCGGGCCATGTCGTCGGCGTTGCGGTATCGGTGTTCCGGGTCGCGGACGGTGGCGTGTTGGACCACGTCGTCGAACTGTGGTGGCACGCCTGCGATGAGGGTCGACGGGAGCGGAACGTCGTTGTCGATGCGCTGGTAGGCGATGGACAGGGATGTGTCGCCGGTGAACGGGGTGCGTCCGGTGAGCAGCTCGAACAGTACGATTCCGACGCCGTAGACGTCGCTGCTCGCGGATGCGGAGCCGGTGGTGACCTGTTCGGGGGACAGATACGCGGCCGTGCCCAGAATCACACTGCTCGAGGTGACGGTGGATGCGGCGACGGCTCGGACCAGCCCGAAGTCGGCGATCTTGACGTCTCCGTCGTCGCTGATCAGGATGTTCTCCGGTTTGATGTCTCGGTGCACCAGACCGGCGCGGTGTGCGACGGCGAGAGCTTCGAGCACGGGGCGAACCACGGCGACTGCGGCGTGCGGCGGCATGGGCCCGCGCTCCCGCAGCAGCTCGCGCAGCGTTCCGCCCTCGACGAGCTCCATGACCAGGAATGCGTGATCGCCGTCCCGCCCGTGGTCGTACACGGCCACCAGGCCGGGGTGGCTCAGCCTGGCCACCGCGCGTGCCTCGAACTCGAATCGCTGAACGAACTGCGGGTCCTCGGCGAACTTCGGATCCATGATCTTCACCGCGACAGGTCGGTCGAGCCTGGTGTCGAGTCCGCGGTAGACCGTCGACATTCCGCCCCGTGCGATCGGTGCGTCTATTCGATATCGACGATCGAGCATCGAACCCGGTATCACCGAACCTCCCCTCGTCGTCCTCGATGTGTCCGCTCGAAATCCGGACGCCTGACGACGATGGTATCGGCGCCGTGGGAGCTCACCGACGATCGTGGTTCGTGTCTTCGGTCTCCGTGGCGGGCCGCGTCACTTTTGAAGTCTGGACGCCGGACCCGTTAACGTTACCCGCGTGAGTGCCATTCCCTACGCCGACGACGTGCTCGATCCGTCGGTTTCTCTGCTGCAGTTCGCCGACGTCGCCAAGATCCTGGACGTCCCCAAGACGCGCGTCGAGCAGCTCGTGCGAGATCGTCAGCTGTTGGCTCTCAAGCGTTCCCGCGTCCCCGGCGTGCCCGAGCAGTTCTTCGACACGACCAAGGGCGAAATCGTCAAGGGTCTGCCCGGCCTGCTGGCGGTGCTGCACGACGGCGGCTACGAGGACGAAGAAATTCTGCGGTGGTTGTTCGCCGAGGACGACAGTCTGCCCGGCACCCCGGTCGCAGCGTTGCACGGTGACCTGATGCGCGAAGTGATCAGACGCGCTCAGGCAATGGCCTTCTAGCAGCTGGAACAGCGGTCGTCAGCGGACCGTGGCGCGCTTCCAGCCGGTGACGGCGAACTGCGGCAGCGCGACGCGTGCGCGAGTCCACTGCGGCACGGTCGCACGCTGGGAGAGCACCCGGTAGCCCTGCGCCTCGACCTCGTCGAGAATGCGGCCGTAAAGAATGGACGCCGTTCGCATGGACGGACGCACTCGCGGATCCAACATGTCGATCCCGGCGTCCGACGTCCGGTAGATCGACCGGGTGACGGCGATCGAGTGGGCGAGGGCGCGGGTGACTCTGGCATCGACCGAGCCGGTGGTCCGGCACCACCGCAACAGATCCTCGTCGACCCCGAAGGCCGCCAGTTCGTCGGTCGGGAGATAGATGCGGTCGCGGTCGAGGTCCTCACCCATGTCGCGGATGAAGTTGGTCAGCTGAAACGCCTCGCCCAACGCCGCAGCCGACGGCTCCGCCTCGGCTCGCGGAACCACCGTTCCGAGAATCGGCAACATCTGCAGTCCGATGACTGCGGCCGATCCGTACATGTACTCGTTCAACTGCTCCATCGTTCGGTACCGCGAGACGAACATCGCGCTGCCCGGGATGTCCATGCGCATCGAATGCATGAACGCGAAAAAGTAATCGTGGGGAATCTCGTACCGAGCGACCGTGTCGCACAATGCGCTCAACACCTGATCGGATGTGCTGTCGGACAGCGGTTTTCCGGCCAAGGCGTCGCGCACCCGGGATTCGATGATGTCGAGTTCGACGATTCTGCGGGCGTTCAGTTCGTCCGAACCGACCGCGATGTCGGTGCCCTCGAGGTCGACGATGTCGTCGACCATCCGAGCGAAACCGTACAGAGCGTGCACGGCTGCGCGCTTGTCGACGGGCAACAGTCTGGTTGCCAGAAAATAGGTCTTGCCGTGCTGGGCGTTCAGTTCGCGGCAGATGCGATACGCCTCGTGCAGAGCAGGATCGATGTCGGTCAGTTCTCTCGATACGCGGGCACTCATGGCGCGGGACCTCACGGTGTGGCGTCGTCTTCGTTGGAGACGGGCGCGGTCTTGGGGGCGTTGGGTACGGCACGGTGTTCCCGGGAGCGGTCCGATCGCAAACGCAACGGGTCGACTCGGGTCAGCGCCAGCGCGGCAACGACTGCAGCGAAAACTGCGAGGGCCACGTGCACGAACGTGTACAGGCCGATGGATCCGTCGGGTTGGAACACCAGCATCAGCCAGGTCGACAGGCCGGTGAGAACCATCAGAGTTCGGCGGGACAACGCAAAGCCGGCCGCGATCGCCAACGGCCACGAGTAGTACCAGGGCAGCGCGGCGGGGGAGAGAACGACAGTGGCGACGAGAGCGATCAGGATGCCCTTGACAGCGTCCCGCTCGGATCGGCGGCCCAACCACCACGCCCCGGCCAGGATGACCACCAAGGCGATCGCGCACAGCAACCGGGTGACGTCGAGAACCGGTCCGAGACGCAGATCGAGGAACCACGAGGTGCTGACGGTCACCAGATGCGCGAGGATCGTCGGCAGCGACAGCCAGTTGATGATCTTCGCCGAGCCGGACAACGCCGTGAGCCAGCCGATGCCGACTCCGGCGATCACAGACGCGACGGCGAACACCGCGACGAAAACGGACGCTCCGATGCCCGCGGTCTTCGTGAACGCCAGAATCGGTGCAGGCGGTGTGCGGCCTTCTTCGCGCGCCTTGTCGCGGAGGTGCAGCATCCAGATCCACACCAGGAACGGCAGAGCGAGACCGGCAGTTGCCTTGATGGCCACAGCGATCGCCACCAGCGCGATGCCGGCCACGTGGCGACGCTCGAGCGCGAGCACGATGCCCGCGGTCATCAGGCCGACCATGAGCAACTCGTTGTGCACTCCGCCGATGAGGTGGATCAGCACCAGGGGATTGAGCACGGCGAGCCACACCGCCGTCGTGGCGCGCCCGCCCAGATGGGTGGCCAGTCGCGGGACGGCCCACATCATCAGAGCGAGCCCGGGGAGCATGGTCAGGCGAAGCAGCATGGTTCCGGCGATCACATTGTCACCGGTCAGGCTCGTGATGCCGCGACCGAGGAGTAGGAACAGCGGCCCGTACGGGGCAGTGGTCGTGGTCCACACGTTGCTGACGTTGTCGAGCAGGATTCCCGGATTGGCAACGGGCCCAACGGCATACGGGTCGAAGCCGTCCCGTAGCAACGCACCTTGAGCGAGGTACGAGTAAGCGTCGCGGCTGAACATCGGCACCGACAGCAGCAGCGGTGCCGTCCATGCGGGCACGATCCACCGGAGCTCGCCCACTGTGGTGCGGCCGTGCAGCGTGGCGCGGCCGAGCCTGACCCAGGCGGTGATCATCAACAGCACACCGGCCCAGACGATGACGGTCGACAGCACGAAGCCGTGACCGAATCGCAGCCACGACAGATGCATCTCTTCGAGCAACGGGTCACGACGGCGCACGCTGCCCGCGCCGAATCCACCGAACATGATGCAGACCGCACCGAGAACCCCGAGGATCGCTGCTTTGCCCTCGGGACTTCGCAGGAAGTTTCCGGTGGTCGTCAGTCTCGACGGATGCCGCGCAGGCACCGGTGCAGACCCGTCCGACGAGCGCCCTTCGGAGGTGGAGTGCGACGAAACCGAAGACATTGCCGCCTGCTCCTCCTCTGCTGCGAGTCGTGTGTGTCGAGATGTGGCTCCGCGCCGCCGCGTTCTCGCTGTCGGCCGAAGGATCATGGTCGCAGCAAAGATCGCGACCGGCAAACGATCGCGCTCAGCTTAGTTGGTCGACGCAGTCGATCGGACGAACCTACCGTCCTCGCGGCCCTGTCACTCGTTCTGCCGCCAGCTTGCCCGAGACCAAGACGGTCGGCACGCCCACACCGGGAGTGGTTCCGGAGCCGGCGAGAACCACGTTGTCGAGGCCGGCGACCATGTTCTTTCTCCGGAACGGCCCGGTCTGCCGGAAGACGTGCGCGGACGAGAACGGCGAGCCCGACAACATGCCTTTGTCCGCCCACGTCTGCGGTGTGTCGATGTGATCGAGCACGAAGGCGTCGGCGAGTCCGGTGTATCCGCGGCCCTCCAGCGTCGCCAGAATCTCTCGGAGGTACGGCTGAGCCAGTTCGGCCCAGGCGAGGGGAGCGCTGTCGAGGTTGGGGCACGGGGCAAGGATCGAGACCGGCTCGCTGCGGACCCCGTCGCGCACGACCTCGAGGCCCGAATCGCTCACCGACGGCCGCGTGATCAGCAGTGACGGATCGGCCATCAGCGATCCTTTGCCGGAGCGGGCGGTGATCCGGCGGAAGGTCTCGGCCCATTCGTTGCCGAAGTCGATGGTGTGGTGCGCCCGCGCAGGCCACGACGCCGTGAGTTCGACCGGAACCGTTCCGTGGGCCACGACGGCGGACGGCGACACGACGCCGTACCCGTTGCGCCTGCCTTTCTTCGACACCGAGGCGCGATCGAGCAGGCGATCGACGACGGGCAAGTCGGCGGTGAGAATCAATGCGTCGCAAGCGATTCGACGTCCATCGGCAGTGAGGACGGCATCGGCACGGCCGCGGTCGACGGTGATGTCGACGATGTCGGTGCCCAGTTCGAGCGTGCCGCCCGCCGTCACGAACGCGTCGGCCATGGCCCGGCCGATAGCCGCCATGCCTCCCTCGGGGAAGAACACCCCGAGGGAGGTGTCCATGTGTGCGATCGCACCGTAGACGGCCAGCGCCTTCTGCGGTGCCATGCCGGCGTAGAGGGCCTGAAACGTGAACACTCGGCGCAGACGGGTGTCCTTCAGGAAACGATCGACCCGTGGCCCGAGGCGACCGAAGCCGCCCAGCTTCGTCAGCGTTGCGGTATCGGTGATCGCGGCCTTGGATCCCACGAGGTCCAGCGGCGAATCGAAGTTCGAGTCGATGAAGCGGTCGAATTCGGCGTCGAAGATGTCGGCGAGCCAGCGCCGAAGATCGCGGTAGCCCTGCGCCTCGGCCGTACCGCAGGTCCGCTCGACCTCGGCGGCCATTGCCTCCGGGTCCGAGTAGACGTCGATGGACGTGCCGTCGGCGTACCGCGTGTGGTACGACGGCGACAGGGACGTCAGACGAATCGGCGGCGTCGTGGACTCGAAGTCGGCACCCACGGCGGCCAACGCTTCGAGCACCAGGTTCGGCATTGTGAGTACGCTCGCACCGTTGTCGATGTCGTAGAGATGCGTTCCGTCGGAGTCGGTCACCGGATACACCCCCACCCGGCCGCCCACGGTGTCGTCGCGCTCGACGATCGTGACCTTCTTGCCTGCGCCCAGCAGGTGGAGCCCCGCGGCCAGGCCGGCCAATCCAGCTCCCACGACGACGACCGAGTCGGTGCGGCCGGGAACGGTTCGGATCGTAGACATGACGCTCTCTTTCAGTACTGCCGTTGGATGGCGGCGGTGGCCATGGCACGAAGGTGTTCGGCGGCGATCGGATCGATGGAACTGTCGTCCAGCGCGGCAACGGCCCGGGTGCCCAGTTCGTCGATCTGCCGTTCGACGGCGTCGACGGCGCCCAGTTCGGTGAGTATCGATCGGATGTCGGCGACCTCGCTCTCGCTGAGCTCGGTACCGAGACTGGCTCGAATCCTCGCCGCGTGATCGGGACGGCTCGCATCCGCTTGCTGCAAGGCGACGGCGATGAGCACCGTGCGCTTGCCCTCGGTGATGTCGTCACCCGACGGTTTGCCGGTGATCTCCGGGTCGCCGAACACGCCGAGCAGGTCGTCGCGCAGCTGGAAGGCAATGCCGATGTCGGCACCGAAGCTGCGGTACGCCGCAGTCAGCGGGTCGCCGGCCCCGGCAAGAACGGCCCCGAGGTGCAGCGGGCGTTCGACCGTGTAGGCGGCGGTCTTGTACCGGTTGACGCGCATGGCTGCCGCGACGCTCTCGTCCGTCCCGGCTTCGGCCTCGATGTCGAGGAGTTGACCGCCGAGCACCTCGGTACGCATCGCGGACCACACCGGCTGCGCCCGCCGCGCCGCGTCCGTGTCGATACCCGACTCGCGCAGCATGTCGTCGGCCCAGCACAGCGCCAGGTCGCCGACGAGAACGGCCGCGGAGACCCCGAAGTGATCTGCCGAGCCCGACCACCCCGCATCGCGATGTCGCTGAGCGAAGCCGACATGCACGGTCGGGAAGCCTCGGCGGGTGCGGGACGAGTCGATGATGTCGTCGTGGATCAATGCGCAGGCCTGGATCAATTCGAGGGCCGAGCACGCACGCAGTACTGCGTCGGCGCGGTCCCCGGTGGGCTCACCGCCCGCGCCCAGCCACGCGGTCCACGCGAAGGCCGGGCGCATGCGCTTACCGCCGCGTAGTACGAACGCCTCGAGGTCGGCCACTGCGGCCGGGTAGCCGCCGCCGACGCTGTCGACGACCGCACGACGCGAGGCGAAGAACTCCGCGAGCTTCGCATCGACGGAATCCCGTAGCGACGTCGCATTCACGGACACAGAGTTGGTGGGCGCGGACAGGTCTCCGGACAGGACGATCCTCCAAGGTCTTCGTGGGAAAGACGCGTTACAGTCCCACAGTAATAGGCACCCGAACCCGGCACCGACGAGCAGCGAACTACGCCGTCGGGGGATGCCCGGCGGGCCGGCGGCGCAGCGCAACCTATGATCTTCGGGTGAGCGAAGATTCCGTCAGGGGGCGGTCGAGCCGAGGATTCGTGACGAGGACGCCGTCGATCGTCGACCGATTGCGGACCGAACCCGAAGCGAGGATCCCGTTCTCGGTGGAGTTCTCGCCCCCGCGCGACGAGGCTGCCGAGGCCAGGTTGTGGCGAGCAGTGCGAGAGTTCGAGCAACTCCAGCCCGCGTTCGTGTCGATGACGTACGGCGCAGGTGGTTCCACCCGCGATCGAACGGTGCGCGTCACCGGTCAGATCGCCGAGGAGACGACTCTGCTGCCAGTGGCGCATCTCACTGCCGTGTCGCACAGTGTCGCCGAGTTGCGCTCGATGGTCGGGTCGTACGCCGACCGCGGCATCACCAACATCCTCGTTCTTCGCGGTGACCCCCCGGGAGATCCACTCGGCGAGTGGGAGAAGCATCCCGAGGGAGTCGAGTACGCGGAAGAGCTGGTGCGTATGGTCCGCGAACTGGGCGACTTTCACGTCGGAGTGGCGTCGTTCCCGGAAGGCCATCACCGCGCCGACGATCTCGAGCAGGACACCAGGTGCCTCGTCGGGAAGCTGCGTGCGGGAGCGGAGTATTCGATCACGCAGATGTTCTTCGACGTGGACGACTACCTGCGGCTGCGTGATCGCGTCAGCGCATACGACCCCGAGCAGGGTGCCAAGCCGATCATCCCCGAGATCATGCCCATCACCTCGCTGCGTTCGGTGCGCCGGATGCTCGAGCTCTCGGGCACGACATTGCCGTCGCATCTGGACGAGAAGTTCACTCGCGCAGCAGGATCCGGAGCCGAGGAAGACAAGGCCGCGGTTCGAGAGGTGGGTATCGAGCTCGCCACGAACATCGGCGAGCGGCTCATCGCGGAAGGTGCGCCCGGGCTGCACTTCATCACGTTGAATTTCGCGCGCGCGACACGTGAGGTCCTGAGCAACCTGGGGCTGGCAGCCGCGCGCGTCTGACTTGCGATCGGCGTTACGACGTCGGCATCGGACGCGACTTCCAGCTCAGCGCGCCGCGGCGTCGTCGCACGTGGGATTCCGCAACGAGCCCGACGAAGGCGAGAATCGACAGCGGGTGCACCGCGGCGTCGACGACGTCGCGAGCGCCGAATCGGGGTCCCGACTCGCGCCGACGAGATGCCACGCGCGAGATGGTCCCGGCGAGGTAACCGACGACACCCAGTCGCCGCGTCGAACCGGAACCGAAGACTGCCGCGACCGGCGGCAACAGGTAGACCGTACTCAGCGCAAGGGCAGCCGTGGCCGAACCGACGGGCCCACCGAACTCGTTCCACAGCCACCGGCTGTAACCCGCCCGAACATCGGCGGCCGAGCGGTACATCCGGCACCGTACGAACCCGGCACCGGAGGCAACCGACGTCGAGAACCCGCGTCGACGCAAGACACGCGCGATGTCCAGATCCTCGGTGGCACTCGACGCGACGCAGCTGTGGCCGCCGACGACGCGATACGCGGCGGCATCGAACGCCATGAACTGCCCACAGGCGACGGCCATCGACGGCAGCAGCGTCGCATTGCCGACCGGCACGGGCAGCGTCGACATCCACGACCACGCGAGCAGCGGTTGAACGAGGCGTTCGGCGAGACCACCCGCCACCTGCTCGGGCCAGGGGCACATCAGAGCGTCGCCGCGGCGGCGCAACCTCCTCGCCGCGGCGGCGACGGCCTCGGGTTCGAGCCGGACATCCGCGTCGACGAACATGACGATCGTCGTATCCACGTCGACCGAGTCGGCCAGTTCGGCGCACGCGGCGGCTTTACCCGTCCATCCGGGCGGCGGCGACGCGTGGGAGGTCACGACGCGGAATCGCGGATCGCCGTTCGCCGCGGTGACGGCAGCGGCTGCCGTTCCGTCGGTCGAATCGTCGTCGAGGACGAGGACCTGCAGGTCGGTGCAGAATCGTTGACGCGTGAGATCGCCGATCAACGCAGGCAGCGTGTCGACTTCGTTGCGCGCGGGGATGCACACTGCGACCCGTTCGGTGACGTCACGGCTCGGTCGACGCAAACCCGGCACGAACAGCGCATTGAACACCGCGACGGCAGCGGAGGTGGAGGCGAGAACGGCAGTCGCCCGAGTCGCCCGGGTCAGGACCGTCATTCGGCGAGATCTGTCGTGCGGGACGAGATGGGGGCGATCACACCGACGTTCGGTCGTTCGCCTCGCCCGTCTCGGCAGCGCGCTTACGACGGTTGCCCAACGGTGGGTTCCGCGACACCCAGGCCATGGCACCGACGATAGCGGCCACTCCGACGGTCACGCCGCCCACGATGCCCGCCCAGCCGGCGAAGCTACGAGTGTTGGGGTCCGGGTAGTTGACCTCGGCACGCACCGAGGTGACTTCGCCTGCCGGCAGCTTCCACGAGATCGAGTTGTCGCTCTCGCGAGTGCCGTTGGTGGTCCCGATACGGGCGGGAAATGCAATAGTGAACTGCACGTCGGACCCCTGGACCGGTACCGACGACAGGTCGGCGTTACCGGCGAGCGTCACGGTGTCGCCCGAACGCTGCAGGGTCAGCTGAAACGATCCGGCCGCGTTCTGGAAGATCGAACCGAGTGTCTGAACATCACCGAACGAGAGGTCGTCGAAGATGGCCTGCGACCCGACGTACCCGTCCTGGTTGTACGGCTCGACGCGGACCTTGTCCTCGATCGAGGAGGGCACCACGAGTTCGGGGCCGGTGTCGGTGTCGGAGGTGGGGACCGTCGCCGCGACGATCTGACCCGCCACCCGGTCGTTGGCCGACACACCCATCGTGACCTGGACCCGCAAGCAGCCGGCCAGCATCGGCGCGACCAGCAGCGTCAGGGCGAGCACCGAGAGAACTCGGCGTCGGCGGGTTCGAGCGGATGTTCGTGATGTCGACTGCACAGCGACATCGTGCCAGGGCGTCGCGTCGGTGTCAGTCGGCAGGGGTTGCCATCGGTGCGTGTCGGCTACGTAGAGATCCGCGACGACGTGCGATCCACAGCAACGGGATTCCGACACTACCCATGACGACGAATCCGTAGACGGCCGAGAATCGTAGTTCGGGTCCGTCGAGGAACACCGCGTGCGCGAGCGCCGAACCCAGCCACGTCCACAGGAACAGCCCGATGGGAACGACGTCGTCGGACGCGCGCGGGGCCACCACGCGGTTCACCGCTTCCATGACTGCGGCCATCAATGTCGCCACCAACAGCCAACCCGCGTAGTTGGTCAACGGGATCGACGACACACCCG
This sequence comes from Rhodococcus sp. 3258, assembly GCF_031456475.1. Taxonomy (NCBI): domain Bacteria; kingdom Bacillati; phylum Actinomycetota; class Actinomycetes; order Mycobacteriales; family Nocardiaceae; genus Rhodococcus; species Rhodococcus sp. 3258. The sequence goes on along the minus strand of NZ_JAVDUT010000003.1, from coordinate 159,317 downwards.
GCAGTCCGACGGCACCGGACGTCCAGGTCCACTGGCCGTCGGTGACCATCTGAGGATCGAGATACAGGTCCCAGCCCACCATCCCGACGGCGACCGCGGCGATTCGGAATGCAGAAGCTCGGAGCCGTGTCGCGCCGAGATGGCCGACGATGAACGTGACCGCGCACCAGATCGGATAGAACCCCGCCGTCCAGGCGAGTGGAACCACCACGGGGACCTCGAACAGGCTGGGGCCGAGTCGATTCTGCGCGTAGAAGTACTCGCCGAAGGGAAACCCGGTGGCCGTGCCGACGAGCTCGGACACGAATCCCGTTCCTGCAGTCAGGATCACGAGAGCCGCCGCCCACAGCTTTCCGCGGTACAGCACGGCGTGCGCGATCGACGCCAGCGCGAGTAGCGCGACCACCGCGATGGTCACCGCGTCCCGCGTCGAACCCGATACGAGCGGATAGCAGATCTGGGCGGCGACGGCACCGATCGCGAAGACCGTCGGGGCAATCTTCATGCTCGTCTCCTGCTGAAGAATGCGCGACGACGCCCCGCGCGTGCGTCCGCGAGTGCGATTCTCGCCGCCGAACGGCCGCTGGCCGCTGTGACGCCGCCTCCCGGGTGAGTCGACGCGCCGGTGAGATAGAGACCGTCTGCTCCGGGAACGCGGTGGCCGGCCAGTTGGGGATGAGGACGCCACATCATCATCTGGTCCAGTGACATGTCCAGGTGCATGATGTTGCCTCCGATCAGTCCGAGTTCCTGCTCGATGTCCGGCGGCGACTGTACGTACCGATCGAGGACCGACGCGGCGAATCCAGGGGCGTAGCGATCGAGCTCGGCGACGATTCGATCACCCTCGACCTCGGCCAAAGAACGTTGCCCCGGTACGTTCGAGCGCCACCGGCGGCCATCGGCGAGAGTGTGCGGATGCCACTGCGACCACAGGGAGATCTGATGCTGACCCGGCGGCGCGATCGTCGGATCGAGGGCGCTGAACGACATGCCGAGAACAGCGGGTTTCGGCGGCAGCTCCCCGGCGAGAGCGTGCCCGTGAGCCAACCGCAATTGCGCGCGGTCGCGGACGAGCAGCGCGAGACCGTGGGTACCGTCCTCGATGCAGTCGGCGCTCGGGTACTGCGGCAGCGCGTCGGTGGCCAACCGAACCGCGGTACCGATCCCCGGACCCACCCGAATGGTGGAGCGCCACCGGGCCAGCTGCGCCGCGTCGTGTCCGCCCTCCGCCAGCAGGTCGAGCGTGGTCAGGATGTGACACCCGGCCACGACGATCGTGCTGTCGATCTCCCGTCCCGACGCGGTCCTCGTCGTCCAGCCATGCGCGCGACGCGTCAGCGATACGGCGGCATCGCCGAGCGTCAGCGCTGCCCCGTCCCGGTGCAGCCGGGCGATCATCGCCTCGGTCAGTGCGCCGCTACCGCCGACGGCGCGGCCCGGTGGGAGCGTGTGCATCAGAGCCGCGAACCCGACCATCGGGGCGGTGCCGGGCTCGGACATCGGCGGGCCGGACTGCGCTCCGAACCATGCCAGCGCAGCCTTGAGTCGCTCGCTCGTGAACATTTCGTCCAGCAGGGAATCGCCGGTGGCAAGAAACTCGCGCGAGAGCGCGCTGCCGCCGTCGGGCGCACCGAGTCCCCAGAAGGATCGGAGCAGTTTGGACCCGGTGGGCGGCCCACCGAATGCGCGCATGGTGCGTTCGCTGCGCGGACCCCACACCGAGACGAAGGAACGGTAGGCGCGCGCATCGGCGGGCCCGCAGGCGGCAGCGATGGACTCGCACGTTCGATCGAGGCTGCGATGGAAGACGATGGCGCGTTCGGCGGTGTCGACGTCGCCCGGGGCGAATGCCCACGGATCGCAGTCGATGTAGCGCAGCCCGAACTCCTCGAGTCCGAGCTCTTCGACGATCCCGGTGTGCCTGATCATGATGTGCGCGGAGGAGCCGCGGTCGACTCGATGGCCGGGGAAACGCTCCACCGTCGACACCGCACCGCCCGCGACGGTGTCGCGTTCGACGATCTCCACCGACATTCCGGCATCGGTCAGGTAGCAGGCAGAAGTCAGGGCATTGTGGCCGGAGCCCACCACCACAGCATCGATCACACCTTCAGGCTACGGGCCCGTCGAGCGGCAACCGGCGGCCCAGCACCGCGAAGGGGCGCCGGTCGCCGGCGAACGTGAAGTGCCGCAGTACGTCCTCGAAGCCGAGCCGTCGATACAACCGCCAGGCGCGGTTGCCCTCCTGCGCGACCTCGGGTGTGGACAACATCACAGAGTGCGCTCGAACACCGTCGAGCAACCTGCGGCAGAGACGCCCGCCGAGTCCGTGTCCTTGCGCGCTCGGTAGTACGTGCAATTCGGTCAATTCGAAGTAGTCGCCGAGGGTGGCGTCGACGTGCTGTGTCGAGTGTCCGGCGCGGCGCAATCCGTCGCGGACCTGCTGATGCCACCACTGATGGTGCGCGCCGTGATACCCGTACGCAACGGCGACCAGCGTGTCCGGCTGCGTCTTGTCGGGATTGGGCACCATGGCTCCCACCGCTCGCCAGCCCGGCCGGTGCAGATGCTCCGTCCACATCGGTGCGCGGCTGTGCTCGGTTCCGCGGGGATATCCCATGGCCTCGACGTAGATCGCCAGAGCTTCGAACAAGCGCCGACGGAATTCCTGGGGCGTCAGATCGACCACGTAGGGGGTTGTCTGCGCATCGGTGACGACGGTTCTCACCCTTTCTTCGGCAACTTGTCGGTGGGCACAGCTATATTGAATGTGTCGAACGGGTGTTCGATGATCGGGGCCGAGCGCGCCGGTGGATCACCTCGACGAACGAGGCGGATTCTTCCGGAGTTCGACTGTAAGGCTTCATCACGGTTCCAGGCGTGTCGGTAGCGCGCCCGGAGATTCGAACTGGAGGTGTTCGAGTATGACGATGACGAAGACATTCGATGTCGGCGTGCGGTCACCGGTGTCGCGTCAGGCGCAGGTCCTGCTCGGTCGAGCCGATGCGTTGCTGTCCGAATCCATCGGTGAGCGCGATGCGGGGGACCGCTTCCTCGGAAGCTACATCGCCGCACTCAAGGGTGCTGCCGCAGTCCTGGCATCGCTGCCCGATTCGATCGGCTCGCGGCCACGTTCGCGTAACGCCTGGGTTCTGATGGCGAAGGCTGCGCCGGATCTGGCGATCTGGTCCGAGTACTTCTCGTCCTTCTCCGCAACCCGCGCGGCAGTCGAGGCGGGTGCCTCGTCCGCTGTCGGAGACGTCGATGCCGATGACTTCTATCGACACGTCAGTCGTTTTCTGAACGCGGTCGAGGACCGGTTGGGCGGTCAGTCGAGGTTCCAGCCCGTCGATCCGATGGCGGCACCGCTGTCCGCATAGCCCGCCGAGTCGGTTCCTCGAGTCCGGACGGACGTGAACAGCCACGTCACACGGTGTTCGACAAGTGTTTCCGAGACGTCCGTCTCGAAAACTTGGTCGTTTCTCAGGAACACATAGTGCGAGTAGGTGGTAAGCGGCCGATTCAGCTCGTATCATCGTCAGTAGGTAGCCGCCAAGGTCAGCTTCCCGTCGCTTCTGAACCGAAACGACTCTCATTATCTGTGCAGGGGGAGGTACCGTGCCACTCTCCGAGCACGAGCAGCGCATGCTCGATCAAATCGAGAGCGCTCTCTACGCCGAGGATCCCAAATTCGCGTCCCATGTGAGGGGCGGTCGCGTTCGCGCGGCGTCGAGCAAGAGGCGTTTTCAGGCTGCCGCGTTGTTTGTCGTGGGACTCGTGTTGCTCGTCGCCGGTGTAGCACTGTCGACGAACAGTCTGGGTTTTCTCGTCGTCAGCCTCATCGGCTTTCTCTTCATGTTCGGTGCCGGGGCACTGTTCTTGTTCGGCGGCTCCAAGAAGGGAGCTGCCGCGACCGGCGAAGAAGGTAGCGCAAGCGACCGAGCCGGCACGCAAGGTCGTAGTGCTCAGCCGAAATCGAGTGGTGGCCGCAAGGGCGGCAGCTTCACCTCTCGAATGGAAGACCGTTTTCGTAAGCGGTTCGATCAGGAGTGATATGACTCCGCCGTCCGGATTTCCCTGGGCCTGACGGTCACCCACCACAACTTCACCGATTCGACAGCAGCACCTCACCCTCGGGTGAGGTGCTGCTGTCGTTCCACGACTCTTCGATACGGCAAGCCTTCCGTAGCCCCTGTCGCGCGGCGGACTCGATCGAGTGCGCCCCAGCGACGACGCGGGGCGATCGTTCCCGTGCGATCGTTCCCGTGCGGTGGTTCCGGGGTGGTGGTTCCGGGGTGAACTCCCCACTTCCCCCCACAGCCGGCCATTGTCCCCACTTCACCCCACTCGGACCCCACTTCGAGGGTCCAGCTGCGCTTGTCAGGCGGGTTGTCGCACAAAATGCCTGCTCGAGACGCCGCGCGCTCCAGGGGATCGCTTCGGCCGGATCAGGGCCGACGTCGAACGCGGCGACGTGAACAGGCAATCTTCTTGCGTCTGAGCTGCGGATATGTGGTTGTCCACAAAGTTTTCGGGCTGTGAATGGTTCGAAGTGGGGGAGAGTGGGGTAAAGTGGTCCGCAGCGGAGAGTCGAGGCTGGAGGTGGCGAGTGTTTCTCGGTACCTACACGCCGAAGCTCGACGACAAGGGTCGACTCACGTTGCCGGCCAAGTTTCGGGACGCGCTTGCGGGAGGTGTCATGGTGAGCAAGGGGCAGGATTTCAGCCTTGCTGTCTACACCGCGGCAGACTTCGCAGAGCGTTCTCGAAAGTTGACGGCGGCCTCTCGTGCCAACCCCAAAGCCCGTGCCTATGTGCGCCAGTTCTTTTCGGGAACCGACGAACAGCGGCCGGACGGACAGGGCCGTATCACCATCAGTCCCGAGCACCGTCGGTATGCGGGACTCGAACGCAACTGCGTGGTGATCGGATCGATGGACTTCATCGAGATCTGGAACGACGAAGCCTGGGCCCGCTACTCCGCCGAGAACGAGCAGGATTTCTCCGACGCGTTCGACGAATCCCTCGGAGGGATCTTGTAGACCACCGAGGCCGGCTGCGAGTGCAGCGAGGCCTCTGCCCGATCAGAACCCTGACGTTCTTCCCCAACGCCAGGTTTCGCAGATCAGGACCCTGACGTTCTTCCCCAACGCCAGGTTCCCTATCGGACAGGGACCTCGAAGCATTCGCACCGGCCGCAATGGACGACCCGCAGGGCCCGGACCCGGGCGAGAAGTACGTATACGCAACCGGGAGGGACCATGACGGAGGGAGCCGGGCCGGACGAGAACGACGCGTCCGCCGACCGCACTCACCGTCGCTCCGGCGGCCCGATCCACGTCCCCGTTCGACTCGAGCGTGCCGACGAGCTTCTCGGGCCCGCAGTGGAATCGGCGGACGACCCCGACACGACTCGGGTCATGATCGACGCCACGCTCGGACTCGGCGGTCACGCCGAACACTTTCTACGGAAGTATCCCGGTCTGCACCTCATCGGACTCGATCGCGATCCTGACGCGCTCGACAAGGCGGGTGCCAGACTGGCCCCGTTCTCGGATCGAACGACTCTGGTGCACACCACATACGAGGGCATTGCCGCCGCCCTAGACGAGGCCGGACTTCCCGCGACCTATTCCGTTCACGCCATCCTGTTCGACCTCGGAGTGTCGTCGATGCAGCTGGACGAGTCGGACCGCGGCTTCGCGTATTCCGTCGATGCACCGCTGGACATGCGGATGAATCCGACGCAGGGCATCACGGCAGCCGACGTGCTCAATACGTACTCGCACGGCGATATCGCTCGCGTGCTCAGCACCTACGGAGAAGAGCGGTTCGCAGGCAAGATCGCGTCCGCAATTCTGCGGCGACGTGAGCACACGCCGTTCACGACGAGCGGCCCGTTGGTCGAATTGCTGTATGCCGCAATACCGGCCGCGACTCGCCGCACCGGTGGGCATCCGGCAAAGCGAACTTTCCAGGCGCTGCGTATCGAGGTCAACGGGGAGCTCGATTCGCTCAAAGCCGCGGTGCCGGCCGGACTCGACGCCTTGGCCGTCGGCGGCCGCGTCGTCTTCATGTCGTATCAGTCGCTCGAAGATCGAGTTGTCAAGCAGGAGTTGGCCCCTCGGATCAAGTCTCGAAGTCCCGAGGGATTGCCGGTCGAACTTCCCGGGATGGGTCCGGAATTTCGGCTGTTGACCAGAGGTGCGGAACGCGCCTCGGACGAGGAAATCGAAGTCAACCCACGCTCGGCCCCGGTGAGGTTGCGCGCCGCCGAACGGATTGCAAGGAGAGCGGAATGACGGTTCCAGGCACAACTGTTGGAACACAACGCAATCGGGTTCCGGCTACTCGACCCGAGCGGGCCGGCCGCGGTGGTCGGTCCGGAGCCGCATTGCGCGCCTACGAGCGCAGGCAGCAGCGTGCCTCGATACATACGTCGGATTCTGCTCGCGGTTCAGCGGCCTCACTTCGTCCGACGCTCAACGGCAGTGCCATTGCGGCTCGAATCCCGTTCGTAGCCTTGGTCATCGGTCTGCTTGCCCTCGGGCTCGGCTTGACGTTGTTGTTGACGACGCGCTCGGCGGGCGACTCCTACGACCTCAGTGCCGCCAAGGCCGTCAACGCCGAGCTCGCACAACAGCGTGCCTCCTTGCAGCGTGACGTCGAGCTCGCGGAATCTGCGCCCGAGCTCGCGCGCAAAGCCGCCGCGATCGGAATGGTCCCCGCCAAGAACCCCGCCCGCCTCGTCGTAGCCCCCGAGGGCGGTGTGCAGGTCGTCGGCACGCCCGCTCCCGCCGACGGTGCGCCGGTTGCACCCCTCGATCCGCCTCCCGCCACCGGCTCGGGGGAGGGCTCGGTTCCGAGTGCGTCGACACAGAATCCCGCACGACAGTCGGCGCAGTCGCAGACTCCGAGGAGTGCGTCGCAGCCCACCAGGCCGACGGGCGCAGGTGACACCCGTGCCGCCACGCCGAGTGCGCCCAATGGTGCCGGAACTGCCGCGCTTGCTGAACAATTGGTTCCCATGAGCACCCCCTCGGCTCCCGCCCCCGGCGAATCCTCCGGTGACGAGCAGTGACCAGGCCGTCGCCTGCGTCACGTCCCCGGCCCGCAGATCGAGCGCGGCCGGGACGAAAGCGTTTGGACTCGTCCACATTTCGTTTTCGGCACGGTACGGGCCGCATCTTGATGTACGTGGCTTTGGCGGTCGTCGCGGCACAGTTGCTCTGGATTCAAGGATTCGATGCGCCGACACTGTCGGCCGAGTCCGCCTCGCAGCGCACCACCACCCTCGTCGATCCGGCGATGCGCGGCTCGATCCTCGATCGCAACGGAAACCCGATCGCTTTCACCATGGAAGCGAAAGCGCTGACGTTCCAGCCGGTCCGGGTTCGTAGAGAACTCGACGAGGCACGCGCGAAGGATCCGACGAAGCCGGAAACCGACAAGTACCTCGACGACATCGCCGAGCGGATCCACAGCGATCTCGGTGACGTCGTCAGCAAGAAGGATCTGCTCGCGAAACTGAAGAGCAACGACGAATTCACCTATCTGGCACGGGGTGTGGACGCCACCGTGGCGTCGAACATCAGCAAGGAATTCAAGCAGGTCGGGCTCGAACGTCAGGACATCCGCGAGTACCCGGGTGGCTCGCTCGCCGCGAACATCGTCGGGGCCACCGGGTGGGACGGACACGGCCTGCTCGGGCTCGAGGATTCGCTCGACGCCACGCTCGCCGGTACCGACGGATCGCAGACCTACGATCGCGGTTCCGACGGGGCCGTCATTCCCGGCAGCTGGCGCGACAAGCAGCCCGCGGTCAACGGCTCGAACGTGGAACTGACCATCGACGCGGACCTGCAGTACTACGTACAGCAGCAGGTGCAGCTGGCGAAAGATCTGTCCGGGGCCAAGAATGCGTCTGCCTACGTTCAGGATTCGCACACCGGCGAAGTGCTGGCCATGTCGAACGACAACACCTTCAACCCCGGAATCGGCGTCGGAAACAACGAACGGACCAAGGAGATGGGCAATCTGCCCGTCACGACGCCGTTCGAGCCCGGTTCGGTCAACAAGATCATCACTGCTGCAGCCGCTATCGAGTACGGGCTCACCACACCCGACGAGGTGCTGCAGGTACCGGGCAACATCTTCATGTCCGGTGTCTCGGTCCGGGACGCCTGGGAACACGGAGTTGCGCCGTACACCTCCACCGGAGTGTTCGGTAAGTCCTCCAACGTGGGGACTCTGATGCTGGCTCAACGTGTCGGCGAGGATCGGTATGCCGACATGCTGAACAAGTTCGGCCTGGGCCAGCGCAGCGACGTCGGCCTCCCCAACGAGAGCGCAGGCAGCGTGCCCAGCCGCGATCAGTGGTCGGGCGGTACCTTCGCCAACCTGCCGATCGGGCAGGGTCTGTCGATGACGCTCCTGCAGATGACCGGGATGTACCAGGCGATCGCCAACGACGGTGTGCGCATCCCGCCTCGGATCGTCGCGGCAACGGTGGACGCCAACGGCGAACGAACCGAGACACCGCGACCCGACGGGGTGTACGTGGTCAGTCCCGATACCGCGAAGACGGTCCGCAACATGTTCCGGTCGGTCACCCAGGACGACAACGGAAATCAGCGCGGTACCGGAGTCGCCGCAGGTGTCGAGGGCTACCAGATCAGTGGTAAGACCGGCACGGCCCAGCAGGTCGATCCCGAGTGCAAGTGCTACTCGAACTCGAAGTACTGGATCACGTTCGCGGGTATCGCTCCGGCAGACGATCCTCGCTACGTGATCGGGATCATGCTGGACGCGCCGTCCCGCAGCGCCGACGGCTCGGGAGGGCAGTCGGCCGCACCGCTGTTCCACAACATCGCCAGCTGGCTGTTGCAGCGCGACAGTGTTCCGATGTCCGCAGACCCGGGCCCCAAGTTGGTTCTTCAGGCCGACTGAGGCCCGAATCTTCCAGTCTGGGAATCGGGGCGGCAGCATGCCGATCACGGTCGCCGGTAATCTGACACATCGGCTCGAGGCGTGTTCGTCGATCAGCCACCGCAGCGTGTTCGAGCTGACGCAGTGTGCGGTGGAAGTACAGAGGAAGGGAGCAGGAGTGACTGTGTCATCGGATTCACAACCCGCTCCGGGGTCTCGGCCGGCGAATCCGCCGCACACCGACGTATCCGACGTGGCGTCCGCTGTCGGTGCAACGATCGAGTGGGGACACCTCGACGGAGTGCAGGTCACCGGAATCGATCTGCGAGCGCAGTCCGTTCGTCCCGGCGATCTCTTCGCCGCGCTACCCGGATCCGCTCGGCACGGAGCCGAGTTCACCGCCGACGCGATCGAGCGGGGTGCAGCGGCGGTCTTCACCGACCCATCCGGTGCCGACATCGTCCGCGGCGTCCTCGCCACCGCCGATCGCCATGTTCCTGTCCTCGTGCACGACCGACCACGCCAGGTGCTCGGAACCGTGTCCGCCCTCGTGTACGGCAATCCGTCGTCGAAGATGACGGTCGTCGGAATCACCGGCACGTCGGGCAAGACGACGACCGCGTACCTCGTGGAGGCCGGCCTGACAACCGCCGGCCGCCGCTGCGGACTGATCGGCACGATCGAGACCCGCGTAGTGGGCCAGCACGTACCGAGCGCTCTCACCACCCCCGAGGCTCCGCAGTTGCATGCGCTCTTCGCCGTCATGGTCGAGGCCGGAGTCGACACCGTGGTGATGGAAGTGTCCTCCCATGCGTTGTCCCTCGGCCGAGTCGACGGCACCGACTTCGCGGTCGGCGCGTTCACCAACCTGTCCCAGGATCATCTCGACTTCCACGACTCGCTCGAGGACTACTTTCTGGCCAAGAGCCGGCTGTTCGGGGTCGATTCGCCGGTACGGGCAGACACAGCGGTCGTGTGCGTCGACGATGCCTGGGGAGTGCGGATGGCCGATATCGCCCGGTCGGCCGGATCCACGGTCGTCACGGTGTCCACCGGTGCCGACTCGCAGTGGACCGTCTCCGAGTGGGCCAAGCACGACGACGGAACGCAGTCGTTCACCGTTGCCGATCCGAACGGAACGTCGTTGCCGGTGTCGGTGCGTCTGCCGGGTCGCTACAACGTCGCCAACGCCGTGCTCGCGCTCGCGACCTGCGAAGCGGCAGGCGTGGATGCCGCGACGGCGGCGCCCGGAATCGCGACCGTCGACGTGCCCGGTCGAGTGCAACGAATCGATCGTGGCCAGGACTTCCTCGCGGTGGTCGACTACGCCCACAAGCCCGCTGCGGTCGAAGCGGTGCTGGCGACTCTGCGAGAGTCGTCCCGTGGACGTATCGCCGTCGTGTTGGGTGCCGGCGGGGATCGAGACACCGCCAAGCGCCCTCTGATGGGTGCGGCCGGAGCGCGCGGTGCCGATCTGCTCGTGGTGACCGACGACAATCCGCGCAGTGAGGATCCGGCCGCGATACGGCATGCCGTCGAAGACGGTGCACTGTCGGTGCCCGACGACGCTCGTGGCGAAGTACGAAATGTCGAAGGCCGCGCAGCGGCGATAGAACAAGCCGTGGCGTGGGCACGTGAGGGGGACGTTGTGTTGATCGCAGGTAAAGGACACGAGACGGGCCAGGAGGTGGCGGGGGTGAAGTATCCGTTCGACGACCGAGTGGTACTCGCATCGGCCATCGACGCACGACTGGTCACCACGAGCGCAGGCGCACGGTGATACCGCTCTCGATCGCTCGCATCGCCGAGATCGTCGGCGGCGAACTGCACGACGTGGCGGACCCGACGGTGCTGGTCGCCGGGCCGGTGGAGTTCGACTCACGCAAGGTCACACCCGGCAGTGTCTTTCTCGCCCTGCCCGGTGCCAAGGTGGACGGCCACGAGCACGCGGCCGACGCCGTGGCCGCAGGCGCTTCTGTCGTTCTCGCGGCGCGTCCGGTGGGTGTCCCGGCTGTCGTCGTTCGGCCGGCGCCGCACGCGAGCCGTGCGATGGCACTCGAACACGACCCGGAGGGGGCCGGCGCTGCGGTGCTGACCGCGCTCGGTGCATTGGCCCGGGAATCGGTGCTCGAACTGACCGCGCACCACGACCTGACCGTGGTGGGCGTGACGGGGTCGTCGGGCAAGACGTCGACGAAGGACCTCATCTCGGCGGTGCTGCGTCCGCTCGGATCCGTGGTGGCCCCACCCGGATCGTTCAACAACGAACTCGGGCATCCATGGACTGCTCTGCGGGCCGACGCCGATACCGACTTCCTCGCCCTCGAGCTGTCCGCCCGGGGAATCGGCCACATCGCCGAGCTCGCCAGGCTTGCGCCGCCGCGGATCGGTGTGGTCCTCAACGTCGGAACCGCGCACCTGGGCGAGTTCGGTTCACGTGCCGCCATCGCGTTGGCCAAGGGCGAATTGGTCGAGGCACTGCCCGCTGCCGCGGACGGCGGCGTGGCGATCCTCAACATCGACGATCGGCTCGTCGCCGAGATGGCGACACGCACGAAGGCGGCCGTCGTCACCGTCGGACTCAACGCGGACGCCGACGTCCGGGCCGTCGACGTCGTGGTCGACACCGATGCGCGAGCGTCGTTCACGCTCGTATGTGCGGCAGGCACGGCGCACATCACCCTGGCGGTGCACGGTGAACATCAGGTGGGCAACGCCCTGGCTGCCGCGGCCGTCGCGCTCGAGTGCGGGGCCGGCGTGGCCCAGGTTGCCGAAGCGCTCTCGACCGCGGTACCCACCTCGATCCGCCGGATGGATGTACGCACCCGCGCGGACGGCGTCACCGTCATCAACGACTCGTACAACGCGAATCCCGATTCGATGCGGGCCGCCCTCAAGGCGCTGGTGTCGATGTCGCGGCGAGACGACGGGCCGAAGCGGCGCAGTTGGGCGGTGCTGGGGGAGATGGGCGAGCTCGGCGGCGAATCGGTGGTGGAGCACGATGCGATCGGTCGGCTCGCCGTCCGCCTGGACGTCGATCGGTTGATCATCGTCGATTCGGGTCGGCCCACGCGTGCGCTGCATCAGGGCGCCGTCATGGAAGGGTCCTGGGGCGAGGAATCGATGCTCGTACCCGACCGCGAGACCGCCATCGCCGTGCTCGAGGACGAGGTTCGCGCCGGCGACATCGTTCTGGTCAAGGCCTCGCAGTCGGGCGCGATGTGGACCGTTGCCGACGCCCTGTTGGCCGAACCGTCGGCCGACGCCCTGTTGGCCGAACCGTCGGAGGGCGAGCAGTGAGACAGATCCTGTTCGCCGGAGGGATCGCACTTGCAGTCGCAATTCTGCTGACTCCCGTGCTCATCAAGACCTTCTCGAAACAGGGCTTCGGCCAGGAGATCCGGGTCGAGGGCCCGGCGAGCCATCAGTCCAAGCGCGGTACTCCCACCATGGGCGGCGTGGCGATCCTGGTCGGGATCTGGGCCGGCTACTTGGGCTCGCACCTGATCGGCATCGGATACGACGCCGAGGGGCCGTCGGCCTCGGCTCTACTCGTACTCGGCCTGACCACCGTGCTCGGCCTCGTCGGCTTTCTCGACGACTTCATCAAGATTCGTAAACAGCGCAACCTCGGTCTGAACGCCACCGGCAAATACGTCGGCCAGATCACCGCGGCGGTGCTGTTCGCCATCCTGGTCCTGCAGTTTCGCAGTGACGACGGATTGACTCCGGGCAGCACTCAACTGTCGTATGTGCGCGACATCGCAACGTGGTCGATGTCGGCTGCTGTCTTCGTGTTCTTCGTCTGTCTGCTGGTGATCGCGTGGTCCAACTCGGTCAATCTCACCGACGGCCTCGACGGCCTGGCGGCCGGGTCCATGACATTGGTCCTCGGGGCGTACACCGTCATCACCTTCTGGCAGTACCGGCAGGCGTGTGCAGGACCGGCCGGTCCTGCGCCGGGTTGCTACGACGTACGCGACCCTCTCGACCTGGCCCTGGTGTGCGCGTCGGCGGCCGGTGCCTGCATCGGTTTCCTGTGGTGGAACGCCGCGCCCGCCAAGATCTTCATGGGCGATACCGGATCCCTCGCTCTGGGCGGCCTGATCGCAGGACTGTCCGTGGTCACCAAGACCGAACTGATCATGGTGGTCATCGGCGCGTTGTTCGTCGCCGAAGCAGCGTCGGTCGTCATCCAGGTCGCAGTGTTCCGGTCGAGTCGGCGACGCGTGTTCCGAATGGCCCCGTTCCATCACCACTTCGAGTTGGCCGGTTGGGCCGAGACGACGGTCATCATCAGGTTCTGGTTGCTCGCCGCGATCGCGTCGGCCGTCGGCTTGGCACTGTTCTACAGCGAATACCTCGCGGCTGTGGGCGGTTAGGCAATGACCGAAGCCTCGACCCATCTGTCCTGGTTGCGCGATAGTTCGGTGCTGGTCACCGGTGCGCGCATCTCCGGGCTGGCCGTCGTACGCCCACTGCTGGACCTCGGCGCACTCGTGACCGTCACCGACTCGAACCGAGCTGCGCTCGACGAGGCGTCGGCGCTCGGTGCTGCCGTGGTGGTTCAGGACGATCTGCTCGCCGATCCGGACGCGATCGCGGCCTTTGCGCTCGTCGTCACCAGTCCCGGGTTCCGGCCGGACTCTCCGGTGCTGGCTGCGGCCGCCGACCACGCCGTCCCGGTGTGGGGCGACGTGGAGTTCTCGTGGCATCTCGACCGCGCCGAGGTGTACGGCCCGCGCGCTCGTTGGCTGGTTGTCACCGGTACGAACGGTAAGACGACCACCACCTCGATGCTCGCGTCGATCCTCGACGCTGCCGGAATCGACTCCGTCGCCTGCGGAAACATCGGCCTCCCCATCGCCGACGCGTTGCGCGGTACCCCGCATCCGCGCGTACTCGCGGTCGAGCTGTCGTCCTTCCAGTTGTTCTGGGCACCGTCGGTTCGTCCCGCGGCGGGGGTGGTGCTCAACATCGCCGAGGACCATCTGGACTGGCACGGGGGCATGGACGGGTACGTCCAGGCCAAGGCGCGCGCGTTGAGCGGGGACGTCGGGGTCGTCGGACTCGACGACGCGGTGGCGGCCGGTCTGCGGGCGGGGGCACCGGCAGCGACGGTCGTCGGTTTCCGCCTGAACGAACCCGCCGCGGGCGAGCTGGGAGTGCGGGCGGGAATGCTCGTCGACCGTGCGTTCGGGGACAACGTCGAGTTGCTCCGGGCCGACGAGGTGGAACCGAGTGGCCCGTCCGGTGTGCTCGACGCGTTGGCCGCGGCTGCGTTGGCGCGATCGATCGGTGTCGACGCCGAGGCCGTCCGAAACGGATTGCGGACGTACCGGGTGGGACCGCATCGGGCCGCAGTGGTGCGTGAGCTCGGTGGGGTGACGTTCGTCGACGATTCCAAGGCGACGAATCCGCATGCCGCGCGCTCGTCGATCCTCGCGCACGATCGGGTCGTGTGGATCGCGGGCGGGTTGTTGAAGGGTGCGGTGATCGACGATCTGGTCGTCGAGATCGCCGATCGGCTCGTGGCTGCTGTGGTGTTGGGCCGCGATGGGATGCAGATCGCAGAGGCTTTGGCGCGACACGCCCCCGATGTTCCGGTCGTCAGGCTCCCTTCGGGAGACGATGCTGGTGTGACTCATGAGGCTGAAGATGCAGATGCGGTGATGCGAGCGGCCGTCGACCACGCTGCGGGGTTCGCCGCCTCCGGCGATACCGTCCTGCTGGCCCCCGCGGCTGCGTCGTTGGACATGTTCGTCGATTACGGCCACCGCGGCCGAAGCTTCGCCGAGTCCGTCGAGCGCCTCGGCATCGCCGCCCTCGGATCGCCGCGATCGTGACCACCGCAGCTCGACCGGCGCGTCCACCTCGTCGCACCACCACGCCGCGCACCCGAATCGGACTGTGGTTCGGTCGGCCGCTGGCGTCGTTCCACCTCATCGTCACGATCGCGGTGCTGCTCACCGTGCTGGGACTGGTCATGGTGCTGTCCGCGTCGTCGGCCGAATCGTTCGCAGCCGACGAGTCCGGCTACGCGCTGTTCACGCAACAGCTGATCGGTGTCGCACTGGGTGTGGTCGCGTTTTATGCGGCGCTTCGGCTGCCGGTGCGATACCTGCGCAAATTGTCGTTCCCGCTCTTCCTGGTCTCGATCACGATGTTGATGCTGGTGTTGATCCCCGGTATCGGTGCCGAGCGTCAGGGCGCACGGCGTTGGTTCGACTTCGGTGTCGTCTCGTTCCAGCCGTCCGAGCTGGCGAAGGTCGCGTTGGTTCTGTGGGGAGCGCACCTGCTGGCCTCCCGTCGCAGCGAGCACGGCAACATCAAGTCGCTGCTGGTGCCGTTGCTGCCTGCGGGCCTGCTCATGTGTCTGCTCGTCGTGCTCCAGCCCAACCTCAGTACCGCGATCGCCCTGGGCATCATTCTCGTCGCACTACTGTGGTTCGCCGGCCTCAACGCCCGGCTGTTCGGAGCAGTCCTGGTGACCGGTTTGGCTCTGGCGACCGTGCTCGCGTTCACCGCCGGCTACCGCTCGAACCGCGTCAAGGCCTGGCTCAACCCGGGGGAGGACACCCAGGGTCTGTCGTATCAGTCCACCCAGGCCAAGTACTCCTTGGCCGACGGCGGACTCTTCGGTCGCGGATTGGGACAGAGTCGCGCGAAATGGAGCTACCTCCCCAACGCGCACAACGACTTCATCTTCGCGATCATCGGCGAGGAGCTCGGCATGATCGGCTGCCTTGCCGTCATCGGATTGTTCGGTCTCTTCGTCTACACCGGCCTACGCATCGCGATGCGGTCGGTCGATCCGTTCCTGCGTCTGTTGACTGCAGGCGCAACGTGCTGGGTGTTCGGTCAGGCCATGATCAACATCGGCTATGTGGTCGGGCTGCTGCCGGTGACCGGTCTGCAGCTGCCGCTGGTGTCCTACGGCGGTACGTCCACGGCCATCACGCTGTTGATGTTCGGGATCATCGCCAGTGCGGCCCGACACGAACCGGAAGCCATCGCCGCGCTGCACGCCGGGCAAGAGGGTCGTATCGCCCGAGCTCTGAGATTGCCGCTGCCTGCTGTCTTCTCACCGAAGCGGGCCGCGATGGCACGCTCCAAATCCACCCGTCCCACGTTGGCGGCGCAGGATCGCACACGTCTCGAGTCCCGCAAGAACAAGGACGGCCGCGGGGCACGGTCACCCGAGCCCGGACGTACCCGGGTGTCGAGTTCACGGGTGGACACGGCCGGCCCCAACGGGTCGGCCAGGAACGCACCCCGTGGCCACGCCCGCCGTGCCGAGCCCCAACGCCGAGACACCGGCAGCGGGTACGCCGCCGGACCACGGTCGCCGTATCGGCCGCGTCCGGAACCGCAACCCGGTCGTCCGCCGGTCCGCTCGGGTGAGCGAGGATATCGACGGTGAAGCAGACATCGAGGCCGATATCCGTGGTGGTGGCCGGAGGCGGAACCGCCGGACACATCGAGCCCGCGCTCGCCGTGGCCGACGCCCTGCGCGAGCTCGACCCCACCGTCACCGTCACCGCCCTCGGCAGCAGCCGGGGGCTCGAAACGACACTGGTACCCGCCCGCGGCTACGCGCTGGAACTGATACCGCCCGTGCCGCTGCCTCGCAAGCCCACTCTCGACCTGGTGAAGTTACCGGTTCGGGTCGCACGGTCGGTGCGTCGAACCCGGGAGATCTTCGCTGCGGTCGAGGCCGATGTACTGGTCGGCTTCGGCGGTTACGTCGCGCTTCCTGCGTATCTCGCTGCCCGCGGTCGACTTCTCGGTCGCGGCGGCCGTATTCCGGTGATCATTCACGAGGCCAATGCCCGCGCCGGCATCGCGAACAAGGTCGGTGCACGCAGCGCCGAACGAGTCCTTGCCGCCGTCGCCGGATCTGGTATCTCTGCACCGGGGTCCGAGGATGCAGAAGTGATCGGAATTCCGGTGCGGCCCACCATCACCGGTCTCGATCGCGCAGCGATGCGGTCGCAGGCTCGCGCTCATTTCGGTCTGCCCGAACACGGGCCGGTGCTGCTGGTGTTCGGCGGTTCACAGGGCGCGCGTTCACTCAACGACGCAGTGTCCGGTGCCTCGGCCGCCCTTGCCGCCGCCGGCATCTCGGTTCTGCACGCACACGGTCCCAAGAACACACTGGACGTGGAGCAGAGCAATCCGGATGCTCCGTACGTCGCAGTGCCCTACATCGACCGGATGGACCTGGCCTACGCGGCGGCCGATCTCGCGATCTGCCGGTCCGGTGCCATGACGGTCGCCGAAGTCTCCGCGACCGGGCTTCCTGCCGTGTACGTGCCTCTACCGCACGGCAACGGTGAGCAGGAGCTCAATGCCCGTCCCGTCGTCGACGCCGGAGGTGGCATCCTGGTAGCCGACGCGACGCTGAGCGCGCAGTACGTGACCGACACGGTCGTCGCTTTGGTGGCCGACACCGAGCGCATCGCCGCGATGTCCCGTGCTGCGGCAGGAGCCGGTCACAAGGGTGCTGCGGCTGCCGTTGCGCAGATCGTGCTCGATACCGCGCACGCGGCGCGGCGCTGAACCGGGCGGCGGCGAGAATGCCACAGAACGAGGGAGACGTCCGCGTGACAACTGAGGGTGCGGCGATGTCGGAGTTGCCGGCAGAGCTCGAACGGGTGCACATGGTGGGAATCGGCGGTGCCGGGATGTCCGGGATCGCACGCATTCTGCTGGCGCGCGGTGGTCAGGTGTCCGGATCGGATGCCAAGGAATCGCGCGGGGTGTTGGCGCTGCGAGCCCGCGGTGCGCTGGTGCGAATCGGGCACGATGCAAGCGCGCTGGACATGATCGACGGCGGCCCCACCGTGGTCGTGACGACCCACGCGGCCATACCCAAGACCAACCCCGAACTCGTCGAGGCTCGCGATCGCGGGATTCCGGTGGTGTTGCGGCCCGCCGTCCTCGCGTCGTTGATGGAGGGGTACCGCACCCTGCTGGTGTCGGGCACGCACGGCAAGACGTCGACCACATCGATGTTGGTCGTCGCACTGCAGCACTGTGGGTTCGACCCGTCGTTCGCCGTCGGCGGTGAGCTCAACGAGGCCGGAACCAACGCGCATCACGGCAGTGGCGACGTCTTCGTCGCCGAGGCGGACGAGAGTGACGGTTCGCTGTTGCAGTACTCCGCGAACGTGATCATCGTGACGAACATCGAGGCCGATCATCTCGATTTCTTCGGTACGACCGAGGCCTACGTGAAGGTGTTCGACGATTTCGCCGCGCTGCTGCACCCGGGCGGTGTGCTGGTGGCATGCATGGACGATCCGGGTTCGGCAGCTCTGGCCCGCCGCGTGGTCGAGAAGAATCTCCCCGGAGTGACGGTGCTCGGCTACGGGTCGTCCGACGTCGACGCCGGACCGGTCGAGATGGCCGTTCGCCTGTTGGCCTGGGAGCCCGAGGACATCGGCGGCGTCGCGCAGTTGCAGATCGCCGGTGAGGACTCTGCCCGCACGGTTCGGCTGGGAGTACCGGGACGGCACACCGCCCTCAACGCCCTGGCGGCGTTCGTGGCTGCCCGCCAGGTGGGCGCGGGGGTCGAGGAGTTGCTGGCCGGGCTGACCGGATTCGGGGGAGTGCACCGGCGGTTCCAGTTCACCGGACGCGAGCACGGAGTACGAGTGTTCGACGACTACGCCCATCACCCCACCGAGGTGCGGGCCGTGCTGACCGCTGCGCAGGCGTTGGTCGCGGGTCAAGCACTTCCGGGCGAGCGGGGGCAGGTCGTGGTGGTGTTCCAACCGCATCTGTACTCACGTACTGCGACGTTCGCCGAGGAATTCGGTACCGCACTGTCGTTGGCCGACGAGATCGTGGTGCTCGACGTCTACGGCGCTCGCGAGGAACCCCTGCCCGGTGTGACCGGGGCCTTGGTCGCAGCGTCGGTGACCAAACCGGTGAACTACCAACCGGATCTGTCGTTGGTCGCCAAGCAGGTGGCCAATCTCAGCCGTCCCGGCGACGTGGTGATCACGATGGGTGCGGGCGACGTGACCATGCTCGGCGGTCCCATTCTCGACGCCCTTCGTTCCAAAACCGATTTCGGTGCCACGACCGGCCGCGCGGTACCGAAGGATCGGCCGTCGACGTGACTCGTCGGTCCGATCGAGACCGCGCTTCCAGATCGGAACCCGTTGCCGGGCAGGGTGATTCGACGTCGTCGGTCACAGACAGGCAAGCTCGCGCGCAGGCCAGGGAAGAAGAGCGCGCTCGCGTGAAACGGTCACGCCGTCGCGCGGTGCTTGCCGTCGTGGCGGTTGTCGCAGTGATCGTCGGGTCGGCAGTACTGGTCTACTTCACGCCGCTGCTGTCGGTTCGGACGATCTCGGTCGTGGGAGCCTCGTCGGTGTCCGAACAGGAGATCCTCGACCGACTCGAGGTGCCGACCGGCCTGCCGCTGGTCCGTGTCGACGCCGCGGCCGCGGCCCAGCGTGTTGCGTCGATACCGGAGCTGGCATCGGTTCGGGTGCAACGGAAATACCCGTCCACCGTGCAGGTCACCGTCGAAGAACGTGTCCCGGTGGCGTTCGTCGATTCTCCCGACGGCACTCACTTGCTCGATGCGACCGGCGTGGACTTCGCCGTCGCACCGCCTCCGCCCGGGGTGGTCCGACTGGTGACCGACAATCCTGTCTTCGGCGATCCGGTGACGAAAGATGCACTGGCTGTGCTCGATTCGCTGCCGCCGCTGATTCGAGGTCAGGTCGGCGAAGTGCGCGCGAGCACGCTGTCCGACATCTCGATCCTGCTGTTGGACGGGCGTACCGTCGTGTGGGGGAACAAGGACAACTCCGAGCGCAAGGGGGCGGTGGCCATCGCGCTGCTGTCGCAACCGGGTCAGATTTTCGACGTGTCCAGTCCCGATCTTCCGACCACGAAATAGCAACGGGTCCGAAAGGCTCATATTTTCGGCGCGGCATCGGCGCGCCTAATGGCGATCGTGGCCGTCGGTGAATAGCGTTCCGATCAGTCGAGTACTTGACATAACTCTAAGCCTGTGGTTTAGGTTGAGGGTTTTCCACATTTTTCGAGCAACAATCCACGGAAGGCGAGAGCCCATGACGCCCCCGCACAACTACCTCGCCGTAATCAAGGTCGTCGGCATCGGCGGCGGCGGCGTGAACGCGGTCAACCGGATGATCGAACAGGGACTCAAGGGAGTCGAGTTCATCGCCGTCAACACCGACGCTCAGGCCTTGCTGATGAGTGACGCCGACGTCAAGCTCGACGTCGGCCGTGAGCTGACTCGCGGACTCGGTGCCGGTGCCGACCCCGAGGTGGGTCGCCGCGCAGCGGACGACCACAAGGACGAGATCGAAGAGGTCCTCAAGGGTGCCGACATGGTCTTCGTCACCGCAGGTGAGGGTGGCGGAACCGGTACCGGCGGTGCTCCCGTCGTCGCCAACATCGCGCGCAAGCTCGGCGCGCTGACCGTCGGCGTCGTGACGCGTCCGTTCTCCTTCGAGGGCAAGCGCCGTGGTGGCCAGGCCGACACCGGTATCCAGCAGCTGCGTGAATCCTGCGACACGCTCATCGTCATCCCCAACGATCGTCTGCTTCAGCTCGGCGACGCAGCCGTCAGCCTCATGGATGCGTTCCGCAGTGCCGACGAGGTCCTGCTCAACGGCGTTCAGGGCATCACCGATCTGATCACCACCCCCGGGCTGATCAACGTCGACTTCGCCGACGTCAAGGGCGTCATGTCCGGCGCAGGCAGTGCGCTGATGGGCATCGGTTCCTCCCGCGGTGAAGGCCGCGCGATCAAGGCCGCGGAATCCGCGATCAACTCGCCGCTGCTGGAAGCGTCCATGGAAGGTGCCCGCGGAGTGCTGCTCTCCATCGCGGGTGGCTCGGATCTCGGCCTGTTCGAGATCAACGAGGCCGCCTCGCTGGTCCAGGAAGCTGCGCACATCGACGCCAACATCATCTTCGGAACCGTCATCGACGACTCTCTCGGCGACGAGGTTCGTGTCACCGTCATCGCCGCCGGGTTCGACGGAGGAACGCCCACGCGTCGTCCGGTCGAGGCAGCGGCATCCACCCGCGGCCCGATCGGATCGGCGCGCTCGGGGGAGGTCTCCTCACGCTCGAACGACAGCTCCGAGGGCGCTGTGTTCCGCGACCCGGTCGGCGCACCCAGCGGATCGAGCCTGCCCCCGCTGAACTCGTCCAGTTCGTCGAACCGCGAATCGTCCAGCCGCGAGTCCGCAGCCGGTCACGGCCGGGATTCCGGCGGTCAAGGCCGCGAGTCGGTCGGATCCGGACGCCGCGTTCCCGTCGCCGAGGACGACGGCGAAGACGAGGTCGACGTACCGTCCTTCATGCGGCGGTGAGTGACTCCTTTCGGGTCAGGCGGGTGTCGACGACGCGAGCAGGCGGCGTGTCGGCCCCGCCGTTCGACACCTTCAATCTCGGTGACCACGTAGGCGACGACCCGGCTGCTGTCGAGGCCAACCGTCGACGCCTCGGTGACCGTTTGGGTATGGGCATCGAACGCATGGTGTTCATGGAGCAGGTCCACGGCCGCACCGTCACGGTGGTGGACGGGCCGGTGTCCGAGCCCGTTCCCATGACCGATGCGTTGGTGACGACGCAACGCGATCTCGCGCTCGTGGTGTTGACGGCCGACTGTGTTCCGGTGTTGCTGTCCGACGAAGAGGCGGGCGTGATCGCCGCGGTGCACGCCGGCCGTGTCGGTGCCCGCATCGGCATCATTCCTCGAGTACTCGCGTCGATGGTCGAGCTGGGCGCGGTCCCGGAGAGGATCGGGGCCTTCCTCGGCCCGGCGGCCAGTGGGCGTCAGTACGAGGTACCCGCCCACATGCGCGCCGACGTCGACAAGCATCTTCCCGGAAGCGCGACGACGACGGTTCGGAACACCCCCGGTCTCGATATCCCGGCCGGTGTGCGCGCGCAGCTGATTGCCGCCGGCCTGCACGGAGTGGCTCAGGATCCCCGGTGCACCATCGAGGATCGCACCCTGTTCAGCCATCGCCGGGAGGGTTCGACCGGCCGTATCGCGAGCGTCGTGTGGATGGATTCCGCATCCGCAGACGAGGTTCCCGACTCCGGCCAGGAGAGGATGTCGTGAGCGAGCCCACCGACCGAGCTGCCGAGATCGCCGCCGCGTTGGCGTCGGTACGCGAACGATTGGCGCGAGCATGTGCGGACGCAGGTCGAGAAGACTCGACCGTGACTCTGCTGCCGGTGACGAAGTTCTTCCCCGCGTCCGACGTTCGGATCCTGTACGAGCTGGGCTGCCGTGAGTTCGGCGAGTCCAGAGAGCAGGATGCGTCGCCCAAAGTGGCCGAGACCGCAGAGGAGTTCCGCGTTGATCCGCCCCGATGGCACATGATCGGGCATCTCCAGCGAAACAAGGCGAAGTCCATCGCTGCGTGGGCGCACTCCATTCACTCGGTGGACAGCGCTCGGTTGGTCACCGCGTTGTCCAAGGCCACCGAGACAGCACTCGACGACGGCGCTCGGACGACGCCGCTCGACGTCCTCGTTCAGGTCAGTCTCGACGGCGATGTCCACCGCGGCGGCGTCGAACGCGGGGACCTGTACGAGTTGGCCGACGCGGTGTCGACCGCACCCGGCTTGCGTCTGGCCGGACTCATGGCCGTACCTCCGTTGGACGCCGATGCGGACGCTGCGTTCGGTGATCTCGAAGTGCTGCATCAGCGACTTCTGCGTGATCATCAAGATGCCCGCGAGTTGTCGGCCGGCATGACGGGGGACCTGGAAGCTGCTGTGCGACACGGATCGACGTGCGTGCGTGTCGGTACCGCAATACTCGGTGCGCGGCCGATAGCCTCCCAATAACAGTCCACGGATCACATCAGTCACAACAGACACTTGCGAACCTGGAGATGGACAGTAGACACGGCCACGGAAGGCAGAACGATGAGCACCCTGCACAAGTTCAAGGCGTACTTCGGCATGGTTCCGCTCGCGGACTACGAGGACGACTACCTCGACGATCCGGACACCCGCCGCAGTCCCCGTGGTGGCCGTGACGGTTACGACGACATCGACGATCGTGACTTCGTCAAGCCGTCGTTCGGTGGCTCGCGGCACGCGCAGGCCGAGGACGATTACGACGATTACGAGGCTCCTCGCCCCGCTGCGACGCTCGCTCCGATCGGTGGACGCGCACGCGGCACAGCAGGACCGTCGACCCGAGGCGCTGCCACCCGTGGCGCGCTGGCGATGGACACCCGCATGGACGTGCGGGCCGAGACGCGACGCAGCCCGATCGTCGACGACGGGGGCCCACTCTCGAAGATCACCACCCTGCGCCCGAGGGACTACAGCGAGGCGCGCACCATCGGTGAGCGTTTCCGTGACGGTACTCCGGTCATCATGGATCTCGTCGAAATGAGCAACGCCGACGCCAAGCGACTCGTGGACTTCGCTGCCGGATTGGCCTTCGCACTCCGAGGATCGTTCGACAAGGTGGCCACGAAGGTGTTCCTGCTTTCGCCCGCCGATGTCGATGTATCCCCGCAGGAGCGCAGGCGAATCGCGGAAACCGGCTTCTACAGCCAGCAGTGATCGTTTCTCCCCTTGGGGCGGCAAGTCGGAGCTGTGACCAGCGCACTTTGCTCAGCCCGGCGAAGTCAGGCAGAGTATAGCCGTGATCGTGTTCACGGTGATCAACATCGTATTGTTTCTTTTTTGGCTCCTTCTCATCGGTCGAATCATCGTCGAGTTCATCAGGACTTTCGCGAGAGATTGGCAACCGACCGGGCTGGTCGTCATCCTTCTGGAGGCGATCTTCACGGTCACCGACCCGCCCGTGAAGTTCCTGCGCAGGATAATTCCGCCGCTCAACCTCGGTGGTGTGCGACTGGACCTGTCGATCATGGTCTTGCTGTTCGTCGTGTTCATTCTGTGGAATGTGACCAGCAGCCTCGCGGCCTGAGGCCGAAGATGGAATGTTAGAACTCGGGACCCAGCGCAAGCTGCGTGTCCCGTGTGACAGAATGGACGCCAGTTACAGTTTGATTGTTCTGCACTCGCGCGGAATGGCATATAACTGAATGCTTGCTCTACCGCCCCAAGACGCGTGAAGGGATCCTTCCATGCCGCTGACTCCAGCTGATGTGCACAACGTTGCGTTCAGCAAGCCGCCCATCGGTAAGCGCGGTTACAACGAAGACGAGGTCGACGCATTTCTCGACCTCGTCGAGCAAGAGTTGTCCCGACTGATCGAAGAGAACGCCGACCTGCGCCAGCGCGTCGGTGAGCTCGACCAGGAGCTTACGGACGCCAAGAACTCTGCGCGCCAGAGCCCACAGTCGGCTCAGGTCGCCGCACCGAAAGCCGAGCCGCAGCGGCCGGTCGATCCCCCCAAGCCGCCACCGGTGGTTCAGCAGCCCGCGCCGGTCGCTCCCGTGGCCGCAGCACCGCAGCAGAGCGGCGACTCCAACATGCAGGCCGCGAAGATTCTCGGTCTCGCGCAGGAGATGGCGGACCGCCTCACCGGCGATGCGAAGACGGAGTCCGAGCAGCTGCTCGGTAATGCGCGCACCAACGCCGAACGTCTGGTGTCGGATGCCCGGGCTCGTTCGGAGTCGATGATGTCCGAAGCGCGGCAGAAGTCCGAGTCGCTGCTCACCGATGCACAGACTCGCTCCGAGACCCAGCTTCGCCAGGCCAAGGAGAAGGCCGACGCATTGCAGGCCGACGCCGAGCGCAAGCACACCGAGATCATGGCGACGATCAACCAGCAGCGGTCCGTGCTGGAAGGTCGCATCGAGCAGCTCAAGACGTTCGAGCGCGAATACCGGGTGCGCCTCAAGTCGTACCTCGAATCGCAGCTCGAAGAGCTCGAGAACCGTTCCTCGGCGCTGCCGGTGGACAACGGCCAGGACAACTTCAACCAGGACAACCAGACGTCCGGCTACAGCCAGTCGTACGCCAAGGGCAACAACTGACGCGATCGTTCTCCGACGCTGCCTCTCGGGGCAGCGTCGGGCTCGGTTGTAGCGTCGAGTGGTGAGCGAGGAATCCTGTGCTGATTCTGACCCTCGGCGCGGCGGCTGTCGGGTTCGGGTTCCTGGTGTTGGCCCTGATGACCGGATCGGTCGTCTGGGCCTGGGCCTGCATCGTGATCTGCATAGTCGGGGCGGTGCTGCTCCTGGTCGGGGCCCTGCTCGGGCGACGGCCACCGCCTGAGATCGACAAGTAGCATCTACGCGGTAGTGCATCAGGCGGGCAGTACATCAGTTCGACGGTTGTCAGACGAAAGAACAATCAGGCGTCGATCCGGCCATCACCGGGGAGCCTTCGGAAGAACGACAGTGACGATTCGGTCTGCAACGACCGAAATGGGCTGTTCAGTAGAACCGAACGGGTGAGCCCGTCACAGCTCGTGTGGAGAGGCTCGGTCCGACGGGTTCCATCGGTCCGAGCAAGCGGGGTGGTACCGCGGTACTCGGCGTCCCCATCGCCGAATGTCGTCCCCGTGCCAATCGATGTCGCGTCCTGTACGCGTCCGGCACGGAGGAGACAGATATGACAGATTCGAGCGCACGCACCGAGAACGCGTCGTACCCGCTGGTGGATCTGGCCGAAGGTCGATCGGGAAGCGTTCCGTTTCCCGATCTCGAGCGCATCGTGCTGCACGAATGGGCCGAGGACGGCACGTTCCGCGCCAGCATCGACAACCGCGCCGATGCCGAGGAATTCGTTTTCTACGACGGACCTCCGTTCGCCAACGGCTTGCCGCACTACGGCCATCTGCTCACCGGGTACGTCAAGGATCTCGTGCCCCGGTTCCAGACCATGCGCGGCAAGAAGGTCGAGCGTCGTTTCGGGTGGGACTGCCACGGCCTTCCCGCCGAATTGGAAGCGGAGAAGCAACTCGGCATCAAGGACAAGTCCGAGATCGACGAGATGGGCCTGGCGAAGTTCAACGCCTACTGCAAGCAATCGGTGTTGCAGTACACCGACGAGTGGCGGGATTACGTCACTCGGCAGGCGCGGTGGGTCGACTTCGACAACGACTACAAGACCCTCGACGTCGACTTCATGGAGTCCGTCATGTGGGCGTTCAAGACGCTCCACGACAAGGGCCTGATCTACCAGGGCTACCGAGTGCTGCCGTACAGCTGGTACGAGCAGACGCCGCTGTCCAACCAGGAGACCCGGCTCGACGACGCCTACAAGATGCGTCAGGACCCCGCGGTCACCGTCACCATGCCCCTGACGGCACCGGGCACACCCCTGGACGGCGCGAACGCACTGATCTGGACCACCACTCCGTGGACTCTGCCGTCGAACCTCGCGATCGCGGTGCATCCGGAGGTGCACTACGTTCAGGTCCGCGGTGCCGACGGTGAGCGTTACGTGCTCGCCTCTGCCCGACTCGCGCACTATGCGAAGGAACTGGGGGAGGAGCAGGAGGTGCTCTCGGAGCACACCGGCGCGGAGTTGGTCGGCCTCGCCTACGCACCGCCCTACGACTTCTTCCTCGGCCACGAGAATGCGCATCGCGTTCTGGAGGCCGATTACGTCACCACCGACTCAGGCACCGGAATCGTCCATCTCGCACCGGCATTCGGTGAGGAGGACATGGACGTCGCCACCGCGAACGGTATCGAGGTCGTGCAACCGCTCGATGCGGGCGGCAAATTCACGTCGTTGGTGCCGCCCTACGAGGGCCTGATGGTGTTCGACGCCAATCCGGTGATCATCAAGGATCTCAAGGCCTCGGGCCGCTTGCTGCGGCACGAGACCATCGAGCACTCGTACCCGCACAGTTGGCGTAGTGGTCAGCCGTTGATCTACATGGCGGTTCCGTCGTGGTTCGTCGCGGTCACCAAGTTCCGCGATCGGATGGTCGAGCTCAACCAGGAGATCACTTGGGTGCCCGAGCACATCAAGGACGGCCAGTTCGGCAAGTGGCTCGAAGGTGCCCGCGACTGGAACATCAGCCGAAACCGGTACTGGGGCAGCCCGATCCCGGCTTGGACGTCCGACGACCCCGCCTACCCTCGTCTCGACGTGTACGGCAGCCTGGACGAACTCGAGCGTGACTTCGGTGTGCGTCCCACCGATCTGCATCGGCCGTACATCGACGACCTGACGCGTCCCAACCCGGACGACCCGACCGGCAAGTCGACCATGCGTCGCGTTCCCGAGGTGCTGGACTGCTGGTTCGAATCGGGCTCGATGCCGTATGCGCAGGTGCACTTCCCGTTCGAGAACGAGGAGTGGTTCCAGACGCACAACCCGGGCGATTTCATCGTCGAATACAACGGTCAGACGCGCGGCTGGTTCTACACCCTGCACGTGCTCGCGACTGCACTGTTCGACCGGCCTGCCTTCAAAACCGTTGCCGCCCATGGCATCGTGCTCGGTGACGACGGTCTGAAGATGAGTAAGTCGAAGGGGAACTACCCGGACGTCAAGGAGGTCTTCGATCGCGACGGCTCGGATGCCATGCGGTGGTTCCTGATGTCGTCGCCGATTCTGCGCGGTGGCAACCTGATCGTCACCGAGCAGGGCATCCGCGAGGGAGTACGGCAGGCGCTGTTGCCGATCTGGAACGCGTGGAGCTTTCTGCAGCTCTACGCGTCGACGCCGGGGCAGTGGCGGACCGATTCTCCGCATGTGCTCGATCGATACGTGCTGGCCAAACTGTCCGCCACGCGGGATGCGATCACCGACGCGCTCGAAGGGAACGACATCGCCGGGGCGTGCGACGAACTGCGTACGTTCTGTGACGCACTGACCAATTGGTATGTGCGACGGTCACGTTCACGCTTCTGGGGCGAGGACGCCGACGCGATCGACACCCTGCACACGGTGCTCGAAGTGCTCACCCGCATCGCCGCTCCGTTGTTGCCGTTGATCAGTGAGGTGGTCTGGCGCGGGTTGACCGGTGGCCGATCGGTGCACCTGACGGATTGGCCGACGGCCGACGAGTTGCCGTCCGACCCGGAGCTGGTCGACAGCATGGACGAGGTTCGTACCGTGTGCTCCACGGTGCTCGGTCTGCGTAAGGCACAGAATCTGCGCGTGCGGCTGCCGCTGCCCGAGGTGACCGTCGCGGCCGCCGACGCCGAGCGTCTGCGTCCGTTCCTCGACATCATCGCCGACGAGGTCAACGTCAAGAAGGTGGATCTGACCGAAGACGTTGCCGTGCACGGCAAATTCGAGCTCGTCGTGAACGCACGCGCTGCCGGGCCGCGAATCGGCAAGGATGTCCAGAAGGTCATCAAGGCAGTCAAGGCCGGTGACTGGTCCGAGGACGAAGACGGTGTCGTGAGCGCCGCAGGCATTGCGTTGCTGCCCGAGGAGTACACCCGCAGACTCGTTGCCGCGGAGCCGGAATCGACGGCACCGCTGCCCGGGAACGCAGGACTCGTGGTGCTCGATTCGGCGGTCACCGAAGAGCTGGAGGCCGAGGGTTGGGCCAAGGACCGCATCCGTGAGCTGCAGGATGCGCGTCGTAGCCACGGACTCGATGTGTCCGACCGTATCGACATCGTCATCGAGGTACCCGAACATCGACGGGCGTGGCTGGACGCTCATCGGGATCTGATCGCGCGCGAGGTACTCGCGTTGTCGCTGGTCGACGGCTCGGTCGGCGACGACGGCAGCGATCTCGGTGAGGGAGTTCGGGCAGCGATCACGAAGTCGTCGTGACCGAGGGCATATGAGCGAGGGGCACCGGGTCGTCGTGACCGAGGAGGAGGTGGTCGATGCCGTCCACGAGCGTCTCTCCGAGGCTCGCGGCGGCGTCGTTCCCATCGTCGCCGCCGGCCATCCGGTGCTGCGTGCCCCGGCGCTGCGCTACACCGGCCAGCTCGAGCGTGATGTGTTGACGGAGTTGATCGAGGTGATGCGTGCGACGATGCACGATGCGCCCGGTGTCGGCCTTGCTGCACCGCAGATCGGAATTCCGTTGCAGATCGCGGTGATCGAGGATCTCTTCGATGTCGCGGAGGGCGTCGCCCGGGTCCGGGAGCGCACCCCGTTGTCGTTCCGAGCGTTGATCAATCCTCGGTACACCCCGGTAGGGCGACGCACGGCCTCGTTCTACGAGGGCTGCCTCAGTGTGCCGGGGTATCAGGCCGTCGTCACCCGCGCCGCGGAAGTCCGGCTTCTGTGCACCGACGAGACCGGCCGAGAGATCGACGAGGTGGTGCGTGGCTGGCCCGCACGTATCGTGGCCCACGAGAGCGATCACCTCGCCGGCACGCTGTACATCGATCGTGCGCACACACGGTCGCTGACCACGACGGAGCAGTACTCCGCACGGTGGTCCGATCCCGGACCGGAGCGGGCCGCACGTGTGCTCGGCTTCGGTGCCGACGCCCCGTCCGAGCCGCCCGACGGCCGTCGTTGACCATGCCCGACAGTGTCGATCGGACTCTGCGGAGCCGGCGTTGGGTGTTGCATCTGGACATGGACGCGTTCTTCGCGTCTGCCGAGCAGCTGACTCGGCCGACGCTGCGGGGTCGGCCGGTGTTGGTCGGCGGTGCAGGCGGCAGAGGCGTGGTGGCCGGGTGCAGCTACCAGGCCCGGGCGTTCGGGGCTCGTTCGGCGATGCCGATGCATCAGGCCCGTCGACTCGTCGGTGCGAGCGCAGTGGTCCTGCCGCCGCGGTTCCCGCTGTACTCGGAGCTGAGCAGACGTGCCTTCGAGGCGCTTCGGGTGCGCATGCCCGTGCTGGAACAGCTCTCGATCGACGAGGCCTTCGGCGAGCCGCTCGAGCTGGCGGGCGCGACGGTGGCCGAGGTCGAGCGCTTCTGTGCCGATCTGCGGGCGCTGGTACTGGCAGAGACCGGGCTCGTCGCCTCCATCGGTGCCGGGTCCGGGAAACAGATCGCCAAGATCGCGTCGGGTCTGGCCAAACCCGATGGAATCACGGTGGTAGCGCCCGGCATCCAGGCCGAGTTGATGGCCGATCTGCCGGTGCGCAAGTTGTGGGGGATCGGCCCTGTTGCCGGAGAACGGTTGCACCGCTTGGGGATCGACACCATCGGCAAGTTCGTGGCTACGCCCGAGTCGGAAGTGGCGTCGATTCTCGGTGCGACCATGGGCCCGAGCCTGCATCAGCTGGCGCGCGGCATCGACAACCGGATGGTGGCCGAGCGGGCCGAGGCCAAGCAGGTCAGTGCCGAGACGACGTTCGCGAACGACCTGACGACTCTCGCTCAACTACGCCCGGCGATCGAGTCCATCGTCGAGTCGACTCATCGCCGGTTGCTGAAGGACGGCCGGGGGGCCCGCACGGTCGTGCTCAAGTTGCGTAAGTCCGACATGAGCATCATCACCAGATCGGCGACATTGCCCTACGCGACGGTGGACAAGCAGACGATCGTGGCCACTGCTCAGCGGTTGGCGGTCGATCCGGTGGATGTCGGACCGATCCGGCTCGTCGGTGTAGGGCTCGCCGGTTTGTCCGCGGTTCGGCAAGGATCGTTGTTCCCCGAACTCGAGTACGAGCCGGTTGCTCCGGTCCCGGACGAGCCGTTACCCGCGACGGAGGAGGCCGCGAATCTCGCCGTCGTCGAGGACGGTCCGCGGTGGCAACCGGGTATGGACGTTCGGCATGTTCGGTACGGTCACGGGTGGGTGCAGGGCGCGGGACACTCGGTGGTGACGGTCCGTTTCGAGACACGGACCACCGGTCCGGGAACGGCCCGCACCTTTGCAGAATCGGACACCGACCTGGTCGTGGCCGATGTTCTGGACAGCTTGGCGTGAGTTGTGGCGCGGCTGAGGAAACTCTGTGAGGTTTCACAGGTATGCCCTTCGCGTTGTGACTCGGGCGAGTCGAGCTGACATAGTGGACTCGGTCCGAGACGACCCCAATACAGACGACCGACGAGTCACAGAACGATCGATACGTGACTCAGAGTGAAAAGGACAAGCACTTGAAGCTTCGCAACACCCGACGGGCCATGGTTGCCGGTATCGCCATCGCCGGTGCACTGACGATGTCTGCCTGCAGCTCCGGTGGCGGCGACGAGCCGACGGCCACGACGACGACGGCTGCCACCACCACCGCCGCGGCACCCGCGGGCGGGGACTACCCGCCGGTGCCCACCGTCGAGCAGCTCAACACCGAGCTCAACCGCGGACTCGATCCCAACGTTCCGGTCGAGGAGAAGGCTGCTCTGATCCAGGGTGCGTCCGAGGATCCGGGTCTGATCAACCAGGTTGCCGCCGCTGCTGTGGCCAACAACGCACAGATCGAGATCACCAGCATCGACGATCTGGGCACCGGTGAGCTCAACGCCGGTATCACCATCACCCTCAACGGCCAGGCCAACCCCGGCACGTTCAAGTTCGTCCCCGAGGACGGTGTGTGGAAGCTCTCCAAGGAGAACGCCTGCGGCATCGTTTCTCTCGCGCAGCTGACCAGCCCGGCGTGCCCCGCACCCTGAGTCCTGCCGATCGTCTCTGACCAACCGCGAACTGCCGGTGACACCCTTTTTCGAGAGGGCGTCACCGGCAGTTCGTCTTGTGTAGGGACGGCGGTCAGGCGCTGGGCACGGCCGATCGAATGCGATCCGCTGCAGAACCCGCGACGGCGGTGACGGTCTCCGGTTCGAGTCCGCTCTGGTCGGAGACGACGATCTGCACCACGGTCGAGTCGACCACCGCCACCACGACGTCGGAGACCAGCGTGAAGCCCTCGCTCGTGGTGGTCAGTCGAATCGATGCGGACGCGTCGCCGACGGTCGCTTGGTCACGCCCCGCCACCGAGTAGTCGACGCCGATACCGTCCGCGTCGGTTCCGGTGAACGTCGAGCACTCGGCCCACGCTCGCTGAATGTTCGCGAAAGCCTCGGCGGCTCCCGGCACGGGATAGCTCGCCGCGTCCTCGTCGATCGACGAGAAATTCGGACCGGAGAAGCGGACCACCGCGCTCGACGCGGCTCCGGCCTGCTGTTGCGATACCGGCGCGAGGACGGCGGCGCACTCGGCCGGGTCGGTGCTCGAGCGATCAGGCGAGTCGTACTCCGGCGCCGGATCCAATCCCAGATCTCGAACCGGATCGGGAATCGAGGAGAAGCCGTCCGGCAGGTCTGCGAGTCCCAGCATCGCGGCAGTCAGCGCGGCCGGATCGGTGATGGGCGGACCGCGCAGCGGGTCGGGAGCCGCGACGGTGGTGACGGCAGGCGTGGCCGTTTCGGCAGGCTCGTTCGTGCTGCATCCGGTGGCAGCGATCCCGAGAATCGACAACGTCGCCAGTACTCGGGTGGCAGCGCGCGTCATCGGGCGGTCCAGGTGATCGAATCGCCGACGGTTTGCCGAAGCACCGTGGTGCTGTCGGGGTCGGTGTACATCTGCTCGCCGCCCGCGGTGATCGCACCTCCGACCGGAAGTGGTCGGGAGAGATCGACGTCGAGTGTTCCCGCGCCCGTGAAGGTGTAGGACGCGATGTTGAGCGTGCCCGCATTGTCGGGCAGATTCCACACCGACGATTCGGGCGTCTGGGTGATGGCCACGTCGAGGGTCGCGCGGTCGCCGTCGAGTGCACGCAAGGTGACCGTGGTGCGCTGGTTCAGTGTGATGCCGCTGAGCACTTGCTGATCGACGGTCCAGACCGCGCCGACCCCCACTTCCGCCTCGGGAAAGTCGATGGATCGGTACACGGCCGCGTTCAAGGAGCGTTCGATCGCGGCTCGGGCGGTATCGAGGGCATCGTCGGCCGGCGTGATGTGCAGAGCGGTGATCGCTCCGGAATCGGTCCTGGCCAATCGTGCAGTCGATCCATCGGATGCGGAGAGTGCGTCGGTCAGTCCAGCGTCCGGTGACGTCGCCGCCCCGATGGTCAGCTCGACGGAGGTCGTGGCCCCGCTCGACGCGTCCTCGTCCGGCACGGTGTCGGACGCCGAGGCAGTCAGCGGCACGGTCAGTTCCGGACTGGAGAAGTCCTGCGGCGCAGCAGCATTGATCTGTTGCTGCACGGTCGAGGTGGTGGTGAGGTCGACGCTCTGGTTCTGCGCGTCCGTGTCGGAGCTGTCGAAGGTGAGCGCGCGCCGTGGCTCGCTACCGGGATCGACGACGGTGGTGGTCGTGGGCGTCACCGCGATCGTGACCTCGTTCGAGGACGGGGTCTGCTCGGGTGCAGGATCTGGATCACCGCTCGAGCATCCGGCCAGTAGAGCCACTGCGCAGGATGCGGCCACGAAGCCGGAGCGGACGGTGCGGGTGCGTTCGGTCGACTTCACGGGCACCAGGCTACTGATGACACCGTGTGCGCAGACCGCTACCACGCGGCTCGGATGCGGACCGAAGGTTGTCGATGCGCCATGATGGACGGGTGAGTGACGACCGACCCGACGATCCGACCACCGAGACCAGTGCAACCCCCGAACCCAGCGAGGCTGCAGACGGGCAGGTGTCCGACGCCGGCAGTGCTGTGCTTCGGCCCGCCGCACCTTTGCGGACCCGACTCCTGGTGGCGATCGCTGCAGTGATTCTGCTGTTCGACCTGATCACGAAGATCGTGGTGGTGCACTTCGTGAAGCCTGGAAACCCGATCGAGATCATCGGCGACGTCGTGACACTGCGGCTGGTGCGCAATCCCGGAGCGGCGTTCTCCATGGCCACCGGAATGACGTGGTTGTTGACGCTGGTCGCCGTGGCCGTGGTGATCGGGGTCGTGAAGATCGGTCGAACGCTGCGTTCGCCGTGGTGGGCGCTGGGTCTGGGTCTGGTTCTCGGCGGCGCTCTGGGCAACCTGATCGACCGGTTCTTCCGCGCACCGGGCCCGTTCCAGGGTCACGTGGTCGATTTCGTATCGGTGGGATGGTGGCCGGTGTTCAATGTCGCCGACTCGTCCATCGTGTGCGGGGCCATCCTGCTCGTAGCGCTCAGCCTGTTCGGTTTCGAGCCCAACGGCGAACGGGTGACGAAGTCCACGTCCGATGCCCCGCAGAAGGCCGACTCGTGAGGGAATCGCGTTCCATGCCGGTGCCCGACGGTTTGGACGGCATGCGCGTCGACGCCGGCCTGGCGCGACTTCTCGGGCTCTCGCGCACGGTCGCCGCAGCCTTGGCCGAAGAGGGCTCGGTGCTGGTCGATCACAGTGCCGTCGGGAAGTCCGATCGCCTCTCGGGTGGGTCGTGGCTCGAAGTGACTCTGCCCGAACCTGCACGTGAGCTGACGATCGAGGCCGAGCCGGTCGAAGGTATGGAGATTCTCTACGCCGACGACGACGTCGTGGCCGTGGACAAGCCCGTGGGCGTCGCCGCGCACGCCAGTGTGGGCTGGACCGGGCCGACCGTCATCGGCGGCCTCGCGGCCGCCGGTTTCCGAATCTCCACGTCCGGCGCGCACGAGCGTCAGGGCATCGTGCACCGACTCGATGTGGGAACGTCCGGGGTGATGGTGGTCGCGACGTCCGAACGGGCATACACCGTGCTCAAGCGGGCGTTCAAGGCTCGCACGATCGACAAGCGTTATCACGCCCTGGTGCAGGGACATCCGGATCCGAGCAGTGGAACCATCGATGCTCCGATCGGACGGCACGGCAGCAACGACTGGAAGTTCGCCGTCCGCGCGGACGGCAAGCCCAGCGTCACCCACTACGACACGGTCGAGGCCTTCCAGGCCGCGAGCCTGCTGGACGTCCACCTGGAAACCGGTCGCACACACCAGATCCGCGTGCACTTCTCGGCGCTGCGGCACCCGTGTTGCGGCGACCTGACCTACGGGGCCGACCCGCGGTTGGCCGAACGGTTGGGCCTGGAACGTCAGTGGCTGCACGCGCGTTCGCTCGGCTTCGCGCACCCGTCCGACGGCCGCTGGGTCGAGATCGAGAGCAAGTACCCGGCAGACCTCGAACACGCTCTCGAGGTGCTCCGGAAGGCGTGATGCGCGGAGTCTCGGGTGTGGTCGGTGTCGTCGTCACGATCGCTCTGGTGGTCGGTGGCCTGGCCGTCGTCGGCCATCTGAACCCGCAACGGCAGCTGCGCGTGGGCACCGACCGGCTCGGCCCGGAGAGCGGCGAGCAGGTGACCGACTACCTGGCTCGCGCCGAGGCGAGTCTGCTCGGCAACGATGCCGAACCTCGCTGGGGATCGGTGTCGTTCGATCGCGAACTCACCGCCGAACAGGCCTACGCCGCCGCGAACGGCGTGCGCATCTCGATGGTGCTCTTTCGAGTACCGCTCGATCGCGTGCAAACTCCGATCCTCACAGTCGGTGTTCCCGGCAGTGAACGGTCGATACTGAATGCGACCGCGCGCGCTGCCGGCCAGATCCAGGAATCGTTCGGCGTGGAGGACCGGCAGGCTCAGATAGACGCTGTGTCGCAGCGCCGGTTGCTGAGCGGATGCGCATGCGTGGTGACGGTGGTCGTGCGGGGCACCGCGGCCGAGTTGAGCGAGGTGGCAGGCCGCGACGGGGTGCGGGCGGTGGAGGCACTTCCGCCCGACGCGGTGTCCGGGAAGTTCGCCGTCGAGCCGTTGCTTCCGGAGTACATCGACGTCGTCGGGCCGCTGCCGGACGACGGGCCGGTTCCCGCCGAATGAGGCAACTTCAGTCTCGTTCGTCACACCCGTCACGTCCTCCCAGGACACACCGTCGGCCTGAAAAATTTGTCGGTTCCACCGCCTAGAGTGGGTGCATTCGCGGCTCGTATTTTCGAAAACGCACGACCTTCAGGAGAGAACCTTCGTGGCCGATTCGTTCGTTCATCTGCACAACCACACCGAATATTCGATGCTCGACGGTGCCGCCAAGATCGGGGCCATGTTCGCGGAGGCGGCGCGGTTGGAGATGACGGCGGTCGGCATGACCGACCACGGCAACATGTACGGAGCCAGCGAGTTCTACAACGAGGCCAAGAAGGCCGACATCAAGCCGATCATCGGTATCGAGGCCTACATCGCTCCCGAATCCCGATTCAACAAGAAGCGCGTGCTGTGGGGCGACCGAAGCCAGAAGTCCGACGACGTCTCCGGTAGCGGTGCGTACACGCACATGACGATGGTGGCGGAGAACGCGACCGGCGTGCGCAATCTGTTCAAGCTGTCCTCGCTGGCGTCCATCGAGGGTCAGCTCGGCAAGTGGGCCCGGATGGACGAGGAGATCATCGCTCAGCACGCCGAGGGCATCATCGCCACCACCGGCTGCCCGTCCGGTGAGGTTCAGACGCGCCTACGTCTGGGCCAGGACCGCGAAGCACTCGAGGCCGCGGCCAAGTGGCAGGAGATCTGGGGACCGGACAACTTCTTCCTCGAGTTGATGGACCACGGTCTGTCCATCGAGCGACGAGTCCGAGAGGGCCTGCTCGACATCGGCAAGAAGCTGTCCATTCCGCCGTTGGCCACCAACGACTGCCACTACGTCACCAAGGACGCCGCCGAGAACCACGAGGCTCTGCTGTGCATCCAGACCGGTAAGACGCTCAGCGATCCCACTCGCTTCAAGTTCGACGGCGACGGCTACTACCTCAAGTCCGCTGCCGAGATGCGTGCTCTCTGGGACGACGAGGTACCCGGTGCATGCGACAGCACGCTCCTCATCGCCGAGCGAGTCCAGCCCTACGACGAGGTGTGGGCGCACCGCGACCGGATGCCCATCTTCCCGGTTCCCGAGGGATACACGCAGGGAACGTGGCTGCGGCACGAGGTCATGACCGGACTCGAACGTCGGTTCCCCGACGGTCCGGCCGAGGATTACCTCGCGCGAGCGGAGTACGAGATCAAGGTGATCCTGGAGATGGGCTTCCCGGCCTACTTCCTCGTGGTCGGCGACCTCATCAACCACGCGAAAGCGGTCGGCATCCGCGTCGGACCGGGCCGTGGTTCCGCCGCCGGATCCCTGGTTGCCTACGCCATGGGCATCACCAACATCGATCCGCTCCCGCACGGATTGCTCTTCGAGCGATTCCTCAACCCCGAGCGTGTGTCGATGCCCGATATCGATATCGACTTCGACGATCGTCGTCGCGGTGAGATGGTGCGCTACGCCACGGAGAAGTGGGGTAGCGACCGGGTTGCGCAGGTCATCACCTTCGGCACCATCAAGACCAAGGCTGCCATCAAGGACTCCGCACGTGTGCAGTTCGGCCAGCCCGGTTTCGGCATCGCCGATCAGATCACCAAGGCTCTGCCGCCACCCATCATGGCCAAGGACATCTCGGTGGCCGGCATCACCGATCCGTCGCACGAGCGCTACAAGGAGGCCGTCGAGGTCCGAGCGCTCATCGACTCCAACCCCGACGTGGCCACGATCTACAAGACGGCCAAGGGCCTCGAAGGCCTGATCCGCAACGCGGGCGTGCACGCCTGCGCGGTCATCATGTCCTCGGAGCCGCTCACCGACGCAATCCCGGTGTGGAAGCGGGCCCAGGACGGCGCGATCATCACCGGCTGGGACTACCCGTCGTGCGAGGCCATCGGCCTGCTGAAGATGGACTTCCTCGGTCTGCGAAACCTCACGGTCATCGGCGACGCGATCGACAACATCAAGGCCAACCGCGGCATCGACATCGATCTCGACGCGTTGCCGCTCGACGATCCGGCGACCTTCGAATTGCTTTCTCGCGGAGACACTCTCGGTGTTTTCCAGCTCGACGGCAGCGCGATGCGCGACCTGCTGCGCCGCATGCAGCCCACCGGTTTCGAGGACATCGTCGCCGTGCTGGCGCTGTACCGCCCGGGTCCGATGGGCATGAACTCGCACAACGACTACGCCGACCGCAAGAACGGGCGGCAGGAGGTCAAGCCGATTCACCCTGAGCTCGAAGAGCCGCTCAAGGTGATTCTCGGCGAGACGTACGGCCTGGTGGTCTACCAGGAGCAGATCATGCAGCTCGCGCAGAAGGTCGCCGGGTACACCCTGGGCCAGGCCGACCTGCTGCGTCGTGCCATGGGAAAGAAGAAGCTCTCCGAGCTGGAGAAGGCGTACGCCGGATTCCGTCAGGGCATGTTGGACAACGGCTTCTCCGAGGCCGCGATCAAGGCGCTGTGGGACACCGTGCTCCCGTTCGCCGGCTACGCGTTCAACAAGTCGCACTCGGCCGGATACGGCCTGGTCTCGTACTGGACGGCGTACCTCAAGGCCAACTATCCGGCCGAGTACATGGCCGGCCTGCTCACCAGTGTCGGTGACGACAAGGACAAGGCCGCGATCTACCTGGCCGACTGCCGCAAGCTCGGCATCACGGTGCTGCCACCGGACGTCAACGAATCCGAGCTCAACTTCGCATCGGTGGGCAAGGACATCCGGTTCGGTCTCGGCGCGGTGCGCAACGTCGGCACGAACGTGGTCGCATCGATCATCAGAGCGCGGTCGGAGAAGTCCAAATACACGGACTTCTCGGACTACCTGGGCAAGATCGACGCGATCGCGTGCAGCAAGAAGGTCACCGAATCTCTCATCAAGGCAGGCGCTTTCGACTCTCTCGATCATCCGCGCAAGGGTCTGATGTTGATCCATGCCGACGCGATCGATGCGGTGATGGGCACCAAGAAGGCCGAGGCGATCGGACAGTTCGATCTGTTCGGCGGTGAGGACGCCGACGAGTCCATCTCCTCGGTGTTCAACGTCCGCGTGCCGGACGAGGAGTGGGAGTCCAAGCACCGTCTGGCCCTCGAGCGCGAGATGCTCGGTCTCTACGTCTCCGGCCACCCGCTGCTCGGTGTCGAGCACATGTTGGCCGCGAAGTCCGACTGCAACATCCCGACGATCCTCGAAGGGGACATCAAGGACGGCACTCAGGTCACCGTCGGCGGAATTCTGGCCTCGGTGAACCGGCGGATCAACAAGAACGGTCTGACGTGGGCGTCGGCTCAGCTCGAGGACCTTGCCGGCGGCATCGAGGTGCTGTTCTTCCCACAGGCCTACTCGGTGTTCGGTGCCGACGTCACCGAGGACTCGGTGGTGCTCGTCAAGGGTCGCGTGTCGGTGCGTGACGACCGGGTGTCGTTGATCGCGAACGATCTTGCGGTGCCGGATCTTTCGGCGATCGGTATCGACAAGCCGCTCGCGGTGAGTTTGCCGACGCGGCTGTGCACGGCAGACAAGGTCGGCGCGCTCAAGCGGGTGTTGATCAGCCACCCAGGGACCTCGGACGTCCATCTACGTTTGGTCAGTGGCGACAAGATCACCACGATGAAGCTCGACGACAGTCTGCGGGTGACGCCGACGTCGGCGCTGATGGGAGACCTGAAGGCGCTACTGGGGCCCGGCTGCCTGACGGGGTGAGCCGGTCCGGGCGGGGTGGACCTCGGTCAATCGGAGAGTCCACCACGCGGCGATTGCGACTGCCGCGCCGCCGAGGACGGCTGCCTGCAGTGATCCGACCAGCGCGAGGGTGGCGACGAACACGACGAGCCCGATGGCCACGGCCTCGAGCTTGTACAGAGGCCATTCGACTCCGGCGACATCGACCGTGCGAAGAACGGGGACAGTTCGACGGCTCACCTGGTTGCTCGTGTAGGTCATCGCGTCCTCCTCGGGTACGCCCGTCCGGCCCGATGATTCGGGTGTCCGGCGGGTGAAGTTCAGACTATACCCACGCAAAGATTCGGTCCACCGAACTCATGGTTCCGAGC
Source organism: Rhodococcus sp. 3258 (assembly GCF_031456475.1). Lineage (NCBI taxonomy): Bacteria > Bacillati > Actinomycetota > Actinomycetes > Mycobacteriales > Nocardiaceae > Rhodococcus > Rhodococcus sp. 3258. The sequence continues at coordinate 119,806 of NZ_JAVDUT010000003.1, read as the reverse complement.
TGCGACGATCGAGATTCGGTGGCGTCTCGGCGGCCGTGGGTGTTGACTGAAACCATGCCATTGACAGGAGAATACGAACCGAGTTCATCCGACTGGGCCCGAAAGCAGGCCGAGCTGTACGAGAACTCCGGCGGAACCGAAGGCACGACGATGAACGGGATGCCGGTCGTGCTGCTGACCACCAAGGGAAACAAGAGCGGAAAGCTGCGCAAGTCGCCGTTGATGCGGGTGGAACACGATGGGGAGTACGCCATCGTGGCCTCCCTCGGTGGTGCGCCGAAGCACCCCGTCTGGTACTTCAACGTCAAGGCCGAGCCGCTGGTGGAGCTGCAGGACGGACCCGAAAAGCATGATTACGTCGCTCGGGAGGTAACCGGCGACGAGAAAGCCGTGTGGTGGGAGCGCTCGGTCGCGGTCTACCCCGATTACGCGGATTACCAGAAGAAGACCGACCGGGAGATCCCGGTGTTCGTCCTCGCGCGCGCCTGAGCGCGATCGGCCTGCCCGTGGAACGGTCCCGAGTGGGTGACCGTTCCACGCTGGTGGCAGCATGTGCTGGTGTCTTCATCACCTGAGCTCGCCTCCCAGCACCCCTCGTCGGTAGCCGTCACCGCGGCCGACATCGATGCAGCTGCGATGCGAATTTCCTCGGTGGTCGCCGCGACACCCCTGCAGTTGTGCGAGCGCCTGTCGGCAGAGACCGGAGCGACGGTCTACCTCAAACGCGAAGACCTGCAGATCGTCCGCTCGTACAAGATTCGCGGCGCGTACAACCTGATGGATCAGTTGACCGAGGCCGAGCGCAGCGTCGGCGTGGTCACGGCGAGTGCCGGGAACCACGCGCAGGGTGTGGCATTCGCCTGTCGGTCCATGCAGGTGCGAGGTCGGATCTACGTGCCGGCCAACACCCCCAAGCAGAAGCGTGACCGAATCAGGGTGCACGGAGGCGACTTCGTGGAGCTCATTGTCATCGGCGACACGTTCGACGCCGCAGCTGCCGCGGCTGCCGCGGACGTGGCCCGTACCGGTGCCACCATGGTCCCGCCGTTCGACGATCCACGAACGGTGGCGGGCCAAGGGACGATCGCCAAGGAAATCGTCGATCAGCTCGGCGGCGCACCCGATGTGGTGGTGATGCCCGTCGGCGGGGGCGGCTGCATCGCGGGTATCTCCAGTTATCTGCGTGAGCGCGCTCCGCAGACATCGTTGGTCGGCGTCGAACCATCCGGTGCTGCGTCGATGACCGCTGCGTTGATTGCTGGTGGGCCGGTGACGCTGTCGGATATCGATCCGTTCGTCGACGGGGCGGCGGTCCGGCGTATCGGCGATGTTCCGTACTCGGCGCTGCAGTCGTTGGGCGCGACGGTGGTGTCCCATGCATCGTTGCCCCTGATCACCGCGCCGGTGTTCGAAAGTTCCGGCCCCGGTGCGTTCCTGATCACCCAGATAGACGAGGGCGCGGTCTGTACCGCAATGCTCGAGCTGTACCAGAACGAAGGGGTCATCGCCGAGCCCGCAGGCGCGTTGGCGGTCGCCGCGCTCGAGCATCTCGACATCGCACCGGGAAGTACCGTCGTGTGCCTGGTGTCCGGGGGAAACAACGACGTCTCACGGTACGGCGAGATTCTCGAACGATCGCTCGTCCACCTCGGCCTCAAGCACTACTTCCTCGTGGACTTTCCGCAGGAGCCCGGCGCACTGCGTCGCTTTCTCGACGAGGTACTCGGGCCCGAGGACGACATCACCTTGTTCGAGTACGTCAAGCGAAACAACCGGGAGACCGGTGCCGCGCTCGTCGGCATTCAACTCGGTTCGGCGCACGGCCTTTCGGCCCTCCTCGAACGTATGCGGTCCTCGCACCTTCAGGTGGAGCAGCTGGAGCCGGGTTCGCCGGTCTACCGCTACTTGACCTGAGTCACCGACCCAGCAGGCGGTCGACCACCTGCTTGTGCAGTTCGGGGTCGACGGCGGGCAGGTCGAGGACGGCTCCGAGGTATATCCCGTCGCCGACGAGTCGGATGATCTCGGCCTGCACCGGATCGTCGATCTCGGTACGTAAGCCCTCGTCCCACTGCTGCATCATGTCCGTGACGGCGTCCTGCACCTCGCCGGAGTTTCCGTCGACGCTGCGCAGTGCCGCCAGCGTGGAGCGGTAGAGCGCGATTTCCTTCTCCGAAATGCAATCGGGTGGTTGCAGATACCACTCCGCCACGGAGGTGCCACCTGCGCCGGCGTCGGCTCGCTGCTGATCGGCCTGAACGGCGAGCCGTCGGACCATGGCAGCGACCAGAGCGTCCTTGGTCTTGAAGTGGTACAGCAAGCCGCCCTTCGATACCCCGGCGGCGGCAGCGACGCTGTCCAGGGTCACTTTGGTCATGCCGTGTTCGAGAAGCAATGTCTCGAGCGAATCCAGAATTCGGTCGCGTGTGTCAGATGACATGAAACTCACTTTACCGGCTGGACGGTTCGAGGTAGTCTTCGGAGCTGTACCGGCTGGACGGTTGGTATCGAGAATGTGCCCGGTCGCGGACCGGGCGGGCGAAATGGAGTCATGGTGAGCGACGTGCGGACCGGTGCGGTGCACGAGATCGACGGCGGATCGGCCTCCAGAGCCACCGCGCGCGACTGGTTCGGGTTGGTGGTGCTCGCGTTTGCCGTCCTTCTCATCGCGGTCGATGGAACCGTGCTCGATCTCGCCCTGCCGTTCATCAGCGCCGATCTGGCACCGTCGAGCAATCAGCTGCTGTGGATCATCGACGTGTACTCGTTCGTACTGGCCGGCTTGCTCATCACGATGGGCACGCTCGGTGACCGGATCGGTCGGCGTCGCCTACTGCTGATCGGAGCAGCGGGCTTCGGAATCGCCTCTCTCGTTGCGGCTGTCTCGACCAGCCCGGAGATGCTCATCGCGGCGCGAGTTCTGCAGGGTATCTCCGGCGCGACCTTGATGCCCGCCACTCTCGGCTTGATTCGCACGATCTTCCTCGATCCGCGCCAACGGGTGACCGCTATCGGCGTCTGGGGCGCGATGGCGGGCGGCGGCGCGGCCGCCGGTCCGCTCGTGGGCGGGTGGTTGCTCGAGCACTTCTGGTGGGGCTCGGTGTTTCTCATCAACATTCCCGTCATGATCGCGCTGATCGCGCTGGGGCCGTTGGTCATTCCCGAGTCCAAGGATCCGAACCCGGGCCGTTTCGACCTACCCAGCTCGGCGTTGTCGATGCTCGCTATCGTTCCGATCGTGTTCGCGGTCAAGGAGATCGCAGCGCACGGCCTTCACCCGGCCTACGTGGTCTCCGCCGTCGTCGGCGTGATCGCCGGTGTGGTGTTCGTGCGGCGACAGCGGATTCTGGACGCCCCGATGATCGACATCCGGCTGTTCGCCAACCGTGCCTTCTCGACGGGTGTGGCGACGAACTTCCTGTCCGTGTTCGCACTCGCCGGCGTGCTGTTCTTCGGTTCGCAGTACCTGCAGCTCGTCCTGGGCAACAGCCCGCTCGAAGCCGGACTGCTGTTGCTGCCGGGCACGGCCGCCAGCATCGTGACCTCATTGCTCGCTGCGGTTCTGGTTCGGTACTTCACCGCAGGCACGGTCCTCGGCGCAGGCATGATCGCAGCTGCTGCGGGCGCGGGCATCCTGGTCGGTCTCGGTACCGACACCAGCCCGGCGTTGTTCATCGCCGGATTCGTCCTGGTGGGTGCAGGCGTCGGCTTCGCGCTCACTCTGACGTCCGACCTGGTGGTCAGCGCCGTCGAACCCGAGCGAGCCGGGGCTGCGTCCGCGGTGTCGGAAACCGCGTACGAGCTGGGCATCGCGCTGGGAGTGGCGATCCTCGGCACGGTCGTCATGGCCATCTTCCGACGCGGGATCGACACCTCGCAGCTCACACCCGAGCTCGGTGCCAGAGCAGCCGAAACGCTCGGCGGCGCAGACGCGGTGGCCCGTGAACTACCGGACTCGGTGGCGACGGTCCTCCTGGACTCCGCGCATGCCGCGTTCGTCTCGGGCATGCACGTTGCGGCCGTCGCCACCGCGGTGGTCCTTGCGGTCACCGCCGTGTTCGTGCTGGTGAACCTACGGGTTCGTCAGGATTCGAGCACCGCGAAGGAGTGACCGGGAACCGTGGTGGCAGACCCGGTGTCGTTCGAGGTCGTCGGCTCCCATTCGAGCAGTGTGGAGCCGCCGACCGGTACCGTCACCGCGGACTCGGACAGATTGCACACCACGCTGACGCGGCCGCGGCGAATCGCGATCCACTGGGCGTCCTCGTCGTACTCGACCTTCACGTGATCGAGCCACGGGTCGGTCAGTTCGGTCCGCTCGCGGCGCAGGGCCAGTAGGTCTCGATAGACAGCCAACAGTCGGGCATGGTCGCCGTCGCCCAGTTCCGACCAATTCAATTTCGATCGTGTGAACGTCTCGGGATCCTGTGGGTCGGGGATGTCGCTCTTGTCCCACCCGTGTTCGGCGAACTCGGCTTTGCGTCCTTCCGCCGTGGCCTTGCCGAGCTCGGGTTCGGGGTGCGAGGTGAAGAACTGGAACGGAGTCGACGCTCCCCATTCCTCGCCCATGAACAGCATCGGAGTGTAGGGCGAGGTGAGTACCAGAGCTGCCTTGATCGCGAGCTGTCCGGGGGAGAGGTAGAAGCCGGGGCGATCTCCGATCGCACGGTTGCCGACCTGATCATGGGTGGTCGTGTAGGCCACCAGAGAGCTGGCGGGAATGCGGCGGGTGTCCAGTGGTCGCCCGTGGATTCGGCCGCGGAAGCTGGAGTACGTTCCGGCATGAAAGAAGCCCTGCCGCACCGTGTTCGCCAGGCCCTGCAACGACCCGAAGTCGCCGTAGTAGCCCTGCCGTTCGCCGGAGACCGCAGCATGGATCGCGTGGTGAATGTCGTCGTCCCACTGTGCGTCGAGTCCGTAGCCGCCACCCGACCGTGCCGTGATCAGCGATGGATCGTTGAGGTCGCTCTCGGCGATCAGGGTCAGTGGACGGCCGAGATGCGCTGACAGGGTGCGCGTTTCGATCGAGAGCTGCTCGAGGAGATGCACAGCGGTGTGGTCGACGATGGCGTGCACCGCGTCGAGACGCAACGCGTCGATGTGGAACTCGGAGAACCAGCGCAACGCGTTGTCCAGGGCGTAGCGCCGCACCTCGCCCGAGTCTGCATCGGCATAGTTGATCGCCTGGCCCCAGCTGTTGGCCCCTTCGGTCATGTAGGGACCGAAGCGTTCCAGATAGTTGCCGGACGGGCCGAGATGGTTGTAGACGACGTCGAGAACCACACCGATCCCGTGGCCGTGGCATGCATCGACCAAGCGCTGCAACCCTTCCGGGCCACCGTAGGCCTCGTGCACGGTGTACCAGAGGACGCCGTCGTAGCCCCAGTTGTGCACGCCGTTGAATCCGTTGACCGGCATGATCTCGACGAAAGACACGCCGAGGTCGACGAGGTGATCGAGCTTGTCGATCGCCGCGTCGAACGTTCCCTCGCGAGTGAAGGTGCCGATGTGGAGTTCGTAGATCGACGATCCGGGGAGTTGACGACCGGTCCATGCGGAATCGGTCCACAACGACGGATCGACCTCGAACACCTGGGACATTTCGTGCACACCGTCGGGTTGCCGAGGCGAGCGTGGATCCGGCAGCGCCTTCTCGGCGTCGTCGAGGAGGAATCCGTAGCGACTGTCCGCGGCGGCGGCCACCTCTGCTCGCCACCAGCCGTCCGAGGATTGCTCCATGTCGTGGACCGAGTCGTCCAGTTGCAGCCGTACTCGTTCCGGGGTCGGTGCCCATACTGCGAATTCACGGGTCGTGGCCGAAGATGTCGTGGCCGAAGATGTCGTGGTCGAGGATGTCATCGTGCTGACTCTCCTTCGTTGTCGCGCACCAGAAGTGCAACCGGCAGGGAGGCGAACAGCTCGGCGACCGCAACGGTCCCGTTGTGTTCGACGTCGGTGATGCGGTCGCGCCACCGACCGTCGGGCAGCGTCACGCTCGTCTCGCCCCACCCTGTCTCGGCCACACCGAGGGACAGCCTCGTGGCCAGCGCAACCACATCGGAGTTGCCGGGCAACGGACCTCGGGCAAATCCGACGACATGCGCGGCCGCGGTCCCGTCCGCGACGATCGGCGTGTAACTACCGCCGACGAAGCTCGCAGGCCGTTCGCGTCGTACCGTCAGCGCGGAACGAACCACGGCCAGCTTCGCAGCACCGGTATCGACCGATGGCGCGGATCCGTTCAGTCCGGCCAGAACGGACCGGCGTACCGAGTAGTCGACGGGTCTGCGGTTGTCGGGGTCGACGAGCGAGTCCTCCCACAGCTCGGTGCCCTGATACACATCCGGGATTCCGGGACCGACGAGTGTGAGCAACTTCTGCCCGAGTGCATCGGAGTGTCCATGGGGCGAGAGCTTTTCGACGAGCATAGTCATCGAACGTGCCACCGGACCGTCGAGAATTGCGTCGAGCCAGTTGTGAACGGCAGTCTCGAACTCCTCGTCCGGATCGGTCCACGTGGTACGGAGAGCGGCCTCGCGAATGGCCTTCTCGGCGTAGGCGTGTAGCCGTTCCCGCAGGGTCGAGGTGATCACCCCGTCGACCGGCCAGACACCGAAGACGTTCTGCCACAAGAACATCCCCGTGGTGCCGTCGGGGCTCGGGGCCAGCTCCTCCCAATCGGCGATCGCCCGGGCCCACAGCTCCGGCGTCTGCGAGAGCACGCCGATACGCGCCCGCACGTCCTCACCGCGTTTGGTGTCGTGTGTGGACAGTGTCGTCATCGCGGCGGGCCAGCGCTTCGCGCGGTCGGCGTTCTTCAGATGGAAGTACGCTGGGCTGCAACCGAACCGAGCGGGATCGCCGCCCACCTCCTGCAGCGAGATCAACCGGTTGGCGCGGTAGAACAGGCAGTCCTCGACGCCCTTGGCCGTGACGGCACCGCACACCTGATCGAAACGCACGGGGGATTCGGTACCGGCGATCAGGGCGGTTGTCAGAGCGTCGAGACCGCCGGCCAGTTCCGGCTGCTCTTCACCGATGGCGGCGACGACACCCGGAAGCACACCGGCCAGCGGCGCGTAGTCGGTGCGGTACACCGGAACTGCGGCAACAACGGCAACGATGGCGTCGATCACCGATTCGAGCTCGATGGAGGTACCCGATTCACGAACCACGGCGCGGGCGAGGCGTCGCACCTCGGGGGACAGGTCGCCGCGCGCGACAGCGGTCTTGAGATCGAGTTCTGTCTCGTGCAACGTCTCGTCGTCGTAGGCGATGCCGGAGCGCACCTGGGACAGTGCGGTCAGTGCCGGTGCCCCTTCCGCGTCGACGAATATCCCGCCCACGGCCGCCAACGCGTCGTACCCTGTCGTGCCGTCGACGGGCAGCGACTCGTCCAACGGTTCGCCGTCGGCCAAGATCTTCTCGATCACCAGCCAGCGGTCGGGACCGAGCAGCCCGCGTAGTTCGGTCAGATATCCGGCAGGATCGGCCAAGCCGTCGGGGTGATCGACGCGCAATCCGTCGATCAGCCCGTCCTCGATCCAGCTCGCCACCTGGCGATGCGAGTCGGTGAAGACGTCGAGGTCTTCCTGCCGGACACCGGCCAGGCCGTTCACCGAGAAGAAGCGCCGGTAGCCGATCAGCCCGGCGGACCAACTGACGAGGCGGTAGGCCTGACGGTCGTGCACGGCCTGGGCGTCGTCGCCGTCGGTACCGTCGGCGATGGGGAAGCGGTGCTCGTAGAACGCCAGCAGAGGCTCGTCCTCGGAGCGGTCGACGGTGAGCTCGGCGACATCGCTCGCGCTGCCGAGCACGGGGATCGCGATCTTGCCGTCCACTCCGTTGTCCGCTGCGAAGTCGATGTCGAAGTAGGTGGCGAACTCCGAGTCACGACCGCGCCGCAGAACGTCCCACCACCACGCGTTCTGTCGTGGATCCTCCACCCCGACGTGGTTGGGAACGATGTCGACGATGATCCCCATGCCCACCTCGGCAGCCCGAGTGTGCAAGCGAGTCAATGCATCTCGCCCGCCGAGGGCGGCGGAGACGGTCGAGGTGTCGGTGACGTCGTACCCGTGCGTCGAACCGTCGGTCGCGGTCAGTATCGGCGAGAGATAGAGATGGCTCACTCCGAGGTCGTGCAGGTAGTCGACCACGTCCGAGGCGTCGGCCAGGGTGAAGGCATCGCCCCGCAGTTGTAACCGGTATGTGCTGGTGGGCAGCGGCATGAGTCAGGCAGTCTTTCGTAGAACGAGTAGGGATCGAGCGGTGACCTCCACCGGTGTACCCGCTTCGATCGATTTCTCACCCGCTCCCGTGCGCGCTGCCGTATCGAGGGCGACCGTCCATTCCTTGGCGTAGTTTCCGTCCGGGGTGACGAATTCGATCGTCTCGTGATGTGCGTTGAAGCACAACAGGAACGAGTCGTCGACCACCCGCTCCCCGCGCTGATTCGGCTCGGGAATGCCCTCACCGTTGAGGAACACGGTGAGCGATTTGCCGAAACCGCTGTCCCAGTCCTCGGGAGTCATCTCCTCGCCTGCGGGGGTGAGCCAGGCGATGTCACGTGCCTGTTCGCCCGATCGGATGGGCCTGCCCTCGAAGAATCGGCGACGGCGAAACACCGGGTGCTCGTTGCGCAGCGCAATTGCGTTGCGGGTGAACTCGATCAGGTCGGCGTTGGTCTCGGCCAGGGACCAGTCCATCCACGCCAGTTCCGAATCCTGGCAGTAGACGTTGTTGTTGCCCTGCTGAGTTCGGCCGAGTTCGTCGCCGTGCGCGATCATCGGCGTGCCTTGGCTGAGCAGCAGCGTGGCCATGATGTTTCGAATTTGGCGGGCACGCAGATCGAGGATCTCGGGATCGTCGGTCGGACCCTCGACGCCGCAGTTCCACGACCGGTTGTGGCTCTCGCCGTCGTTGTTGTCCTCGCCGTTGGCCTCGTTGTGCTTGTCGTTGTACGAGACCAGGTCGTTGAGGGTGAAGCCGTCGTGCGCGATGACGAAGTTGATGCTGGCACCGGGGCGACGGCCCGTCGCCTCGTAGAGATCCGACGATCCGGTCAGGCGGGACGCGAACTCGCCCAGCGTCGCGGGCTCACCGCGCCAGTAGTCGCGAACGGTGTCGCGGTACTTGCCGTTCCACTCGGTCCACAGACCGGGGAAGTTACCCACCTGGTATCCGCCCTCGCCGACATCCCACGGCTCGGCGATCAGCTTCACCTGGCTGACGACCGGGTCCTGTTGCACCAGATCGAAGAACGCGCTCAGTCGATCCACGTCGTGCAGTTCACGGGCAAGGGTGGATGCGAGGTCGAACCTGAATCCGTCGACGTGCATCTCGGTGACCCAGTAGCGCAGCGAGTCCATGATGAGCTGCAGCGTGTGTGGGTGTCGAGCATTGAGACTGTTGCCCGTCCCGGTGTAGTCCATGTAGTGCTCGAGATCGCCGTCGACCAGTCGGTAGTAGGCCGCGTTGTCGATGCCGCGGAAGCTGATGGTGGGGCCCATGTGGTTTCCCTCGGCGGTGTGGTTGTAGACCACGTCGAGGATCACCTCGATGCCGGCGGCGTGGAAAGAACGGACCATCGCCTTGAATTCGGTCACCGCGGCACCGGGCGACTGATGCGAGGAATACTCCGCATGAGGCGCGAGGAATCCGAAGGTGTTGTAGCCCCAGTAGTTTCGCAGTCCCTTGTCCAGAAGTACCTGGTCCTGCATGAACTGGTGCACCGGCATCAGCTCGATCGCGGTGACGCCCAGGTGCTGCAGATGCTCGATGATCACCGGATGTGCCAGACCGGCATAGGTGCCGCGCTCGGCCTCGGGGATGTCCGGATGGGTGATCGTCATGCCCTTGACGTGGGCCTCGTAGATCACCGTCTCGTGATACGGCCTCTTCGGTGCGCGGTCGGCCTGCCAGTCGAAGAAGGGGTTGATCACCACAGTGGTCATCGTGTGCCCCAGCGAATCGTGCTGAGGGAAATCGTTGTTCGGCTCGTCGTCGTGGGCGATCGGTGCCTCGTCGACGATTTCGCCGTCCGGATCGGCAAGATCCGCCGCGTCCTCGAACCCGCCGTCGGCGTCGAGTGGATCCGCGGCTGCGGAGTCCGTGGACTCCACGGGCTCGGGTTCGGCGGCCGGGATGTCGATGTTGTAGGAGAAGAGCGATCGGTCTCCGTCGAACGACCCCTCGAATGCTTTTCCGTAAGGATCGACCAGCAACTTGCTGGGATCACAACGGTGTCCGGCAGCCGGATCCCACGGCCCGTGGACGCGGTAGCCGTAGCGTTGTCCCGGCACGACCGTGGGCAGGTACGCGTGCCACACGTAGCCGTCGGACTCCTCGAAACGAATACGAGTTTCGGTACCGTCCTCGGCGATCAGGCACAGGTCCACGGCCTCGGCGACCTCGGAGAACAAGGCGAAGTTGGTTCCTGCTCCGTCGTAGGTCGCTCCCAGTGGATAAGGGGATCCCGGCCATACGGCGATGGCGGGCGTGTCGTCGGAGGCGTCGTGCAGCATGGATCAACCCTACTGTGACCGGTGGGACCAGGCTTACCGAGCGCGAGCCGTTCCGCTCACGGTCCGGCCCACCAGCCGGTCGCAGATCCGAGCTGCCGGCCGAGCTCGGTGGTCAGGGTTCGCACGTAGGTGGCGGTGAGATGATGCTCGTCGCGATAGATCAGTACGTTCCCCTGCTCGACGCGACAGACGGTGTCGTCGCACACCGCGTCCGAGAGGTCGAGGGCGGAGAATCCGCTCAGCTGGAACGAGGACGCCAGAGCGGGGTTGACCGAGTCGAGCGCCTCGTCTCGCGGGATGCCGCACGAGGTGGCCGAGCCGCCGTCGGCCAGGCAGTCGATGGCTCGATACGCGAGCCACGGCGTGTCCCTGATGCCGAGGACGCCGACACCGTCGGCGATCAACTGCTGCCAGACCGAGACGTACCAGGGCGGGGTGAAGTCGCCGGGGAAGTCGTCGCGGGGCCGGGTGGCCGTGGTGAACACGTATTCCGGTTGCATCGATGCGACGTCGTCGAGCACGGTCCGGGTCCAGTCCAGACAATCCGGGTACTCGTTCTGCCCGAGCATCGGCATCGTGTCCAGGCTGAGCGGGCACCCCATCTTCACGAACGTGACCACCTTGAAGCCGTGCCGCCGCCCCAGAGTGTCGAGAGCCGTCACCCAGTGCTCGGCGTGTGAGCTCCCCGCCAGCACGATCGTTCGGGCCGCATCGACGTCGCCGTAGGTACAGGACAGAGCGTCGCGAGTCTCGAAATCCGCGATGCAGCCCTCGAGGGTGGTGACGGGAAGATCCTCGGGAGCGGAGTACAGGGGAGGCGTCATCTCGGCCGGTTCGACGCGAATGCCGTCGGTCAGTTCCAGCGCCCCCGGGTGCGTGGCTTCGTCGACCGATTCGTCGGCCTGCACGGCCGAGATCGATCGTTCGATGTAGGCGTTCCAGCCGACCGAACCGGCTGTCACCGCCACGGCAGCAACGAGGGCGACGGCCGTGACTGCGATGCGGCCGGGAGTGAATGTGGTGGCCTGCGTGGGACGCTCCACGAAGCGGACGGTGAGCCACGCGAGTGCGACCGATGCACCGACGATGCCGAGTCCGCCGGGTATGTCCGCGTGGGTCCTGCCGGTGGCCGACAGGTAGAAGATCAACAGCGGCCAGTGCCACAGGTACAACGGAAACGCGATCGAGCCGACCCAGGCGAAGAACCGGTTGGACAACGTCGCGGCGACCACGGTGTTCGAGCCTGCGATGATCAGCGCCACAGTGGCCAGTACTGGAATCAGCGCCAGGGGACCGGGGAACGCGGTCACGCCGTCCACCACGAATCCACAGACGACGATGACGAACATCGCACCGGCGGCGAGCGCGCCCCGGGCGGTCGATCCCACCCGACTCACGCGGGCATCGGCCCCGGTGTTTCTGCCGGCGAATGCCGCGAACGTGGCCGCGACCGCCGCACCGAGCATGATCTCCCAGAGTCGCGCACCCGTGTCGTAGTAGTTCCACGCCTGATGGCGTCGAGCACCGTCCGCCGCATACACGAACGACAACACCGCGATGACGGCGAAGATCACGGCGAAGGTCTGTGGTCGCAGACTTCGCGGTCCCTCCGGTCGCATCGTGCGCAGAATCCACGCCAGACCGAACACGACGGCAATCGCGAGCAGATAGAACTGGAATTGCACCGCGACGGACCACAGGTGCTGGACCGGGCTCACCGAGGGGTCGGCCGCCAGGTAGTCGTTGGCCGTCGTCGCCAACTGCCAGTTCACGAAGAAGAAGACACCGGAGACGAGTTGGTCGCCCACGTCGGCCCAGCGGGTCCGCGGTAGCAGGAACACCGACGCGGCCGCTACCGCCAACAGAGTCAGCGCCAGCGGCGGTCCGAGTCTGCGGAGCACGCGAACGATGCGGGTGATCGGGTTCAGGCTCGCGCCGGCCTCGGCCGATCGAAGCAACGACGCAGTGAAGAAGAAACCGGACAGCGTGAGGAAGACATCGACTCCGCCCGACACCCGGCCCATCCAGATGTGGAACACGACCACCAGGGCGATTGCGACACCACGCAGACCGTTCAGATCGTGGCGCTGTGGCGGTCGCGGCACGACGGGAGCCGACACCGAACTCGGGGCCGCGGAATCGGTTGCCGATTCGTGATCGGTTCCGCTCGGGTGTACCTGCATGAAAGGGGAATGGCTCCGGCTGTCGATCGACCACTGGTCGGGCGGTCACGGTCGGTGGTGTTCGTCTCGGAAGCTGCTCGGCAGACGACGAGGTTCGTCGCAAACAAGAAGACGTTCTCAGCAAACAATACGTGTACGCGCGGTGACGCACTCCTCGGAGTCCGTACTGCGGTGCCGGTCCCAGCTCGTCGCCGGTTTCTCACAGCGTGGTCTCACCGGTCCCGCGGCAGTTCGGGTTCACATCCCACCGTCGGCCGGAACCGAGGACAACGCGGCGACCAGGGCCACGGGATCGTCCACGTACAAGCCGATGGACGTCGCGGTGCCCTCGACCCGCCACCGACGTAGGGGTGCGGGTACGACGACTGTGGTGCGGGTCGACAACGTGATGTCGACGTTCGTGCCGTCCTGGTTCGGTAACACGGCTCGGTCGTCGCGGACAGTGGGAGCCACCACGCCGAACCGGCGATGGAGTCGGGCCGAAACGATCGTCGATCTCTCCACCGTGGTGACGACCTCGCCGGAGGTGCGCAGGACGAGTGCTTCGGGTGTGAGGACATGGGGGTGCACCCGGCCGACGGCTGTGGCCGACGCCAGCAGAACGATCGATACGACCGAGAGCGCACCGAGCACGATATCGAGCCACAGCCACGGAACCAGGAGATGCACGACGACGATCTCGACGACCGAGGCCACACCGAACATCAACGGCATCGAACCCGTTCCGCGCACCGCGGTGAACTCGGCAGAGTCGGCCGCGATCGGAGCGTGGCGGCCGCGTGCCCACAACAGCAGTGCGTGCCATCTGCCGACCTGGGCACCCCGATCCGGGGTCACTGTGAGGTTCCTGCCGGATGCTCACCGTCGAGCAGACGAGCTGTGGTGCGGAGGACGACGGCGCGTTGGGCCGCGTCGGGAACGATGTCCTCGATGTCGAGCAGCGCGGTCGATTCGCTCCCGAGCGCAGCGGACTCGGGCGCCTGAGCGAAGGACTCGACATCGAGTACGGACACCAACTCGTCGGCCAACGCGTCGATGTCGTCCTCGGATTCGGCGACGCTTCGGCCCTCGAGGGCACCGAAGCGTCGTAGCAACACCAGGTATCTCCGACGTAGGTCGTGATCGCCGAGCGCGGCGGACATCGTCTCGAAGAATGCCGCCGGGACGCGGCCCGAAATTGCGATCACTTCGAGTAGATCGCGTTCGCGGATCAGCGCGGGCCGGTCCCGTTCGTCCGCTGCATCGAGCAAGGACCCGAACGTTGCTGCAACATCTCGTGGGAGCGCGGTCAGAGGACGCCGTTCGACAGCGTCGACGAGCAACGCCGACAAGCGACTGTGCTTGTGTGCCAATGCCGTCTGCTCGGTCTCGATGCCGGCCAGCAAGGCTCGCAGGTCCGCGACCACGTCGGGCTCGTCCGTCGCTTTTCCGTCGAGCACTGCCGCTATCGCGCCCAGCGGCATTCCGCACTCGGCCAACCATCGGATTCGCATCAGCCGAACGACGTCGTCGATCGTGTACTCGCGGTAGCCGTTGGACAGCCGCCGAGGCTCGGAGAGCAAGCCGAGTCGGTGGTAGTGGCGCACCGTCCGCGGGGTCGTTCCGGCGGCATCGGCGAGGGATCCGATTCTCATGCGTCCAGTGTGAACGTTGACGTAGCGTCAAGGTCAAGACCGATCGCTGGATACTGTTCGGGCCCCCACGACGGCGTATCGTCGGTGTGTCGTGTGAATCGATGTGGCTCGCACCGTTCGAGGAAGTGAACCGGACAATCATGGTCGACGCCGATGGCTGGTATCGGGAGATGTTCGAGGCCAGCACGGTGGGAATGGCACTCGCCGACGAACACGGGCTGCTGTTACTCGCGAACGAGGCGTATGCGGCAATCGTGGGGTGCCCCAGGGACCTACTGTGGGGCCGATCCTCCCGTGAATTCACCCACCCCGACGACCTGGACCAACACGCGGCGATGGAACAGATGATGGACGACGCCGAGGCCCGTGGTGAATCCGTACACGTCGAGAAGCGATACCTGCACCCCGACGGCACGGTGCGGTGGGGTTGGGTGTCGGCCAGCGAGGTCCCCGGCCCGGACGGCCGACGATGGACCATGGCGGTGGTCCACGACGTCACCGATCGGCGGCGGTTGGAGGACGACCTACGGGAGGCTGCGCTGACCGATCCCTTGACCGGGCTGCTCAATCGGCGTGGATGGCGAGATCGGTTGTCTCAGTTGACGACTCCGCGCGGAGTCGACGTGTCGCTGGCGATGGCGATGATCGATTTCGATCGCTTCAAGTCGTTCAACGACAAGTACGGACACGGCCGCGGCGATCGCCTGTTGGTCCAGTTCTCCACTGCCGCAATGAAATTGCTTGCAGGGCGAGCGTATGTCGCCAGGTGGGGCGGGGAGGAATTCGCCATCGCGATGCCCGATACCAGGTCGACGACGATGGCAACCGTGCTGACCGAACTCGCAGCCGTCGTCCCGGACGAGCAGACATTCTCCGCCGGTTACACGACATTGCGTCCGGGGGAATCGCTCTACGACTGTTTCGACCGAGCCGACCTGTTGCTGTACAGAGCGAAGAGAGACGGAGGGGCGCGGTCACTCGGCGACCGTTCCAGCACCCCGTCGCAATGACGGCCCTCAGGATGCCAATCGGCCGAATCCGACTACACCCGAGTCGGATTCGTAATTCAGAGTGTGAATCCTGATCTTGCCGGCTTCGTTCCCGCCCACGGTGACGGCCTCGCTGCCGTCGACAGCCACGATGACGTTGGTGTGTTGGCCGACCCAACTGCTGTTGTCGTACAACACCACATCACCCACCGACGGCGTGTAGTTGCCGACGGTCTCGAATCGTCCCTCTTGCTGGTAGTACTCCTGCAGCGTGTAGACGCCGGGAATGCGCCACGAACCCGAGTTGGGATTCGACAACGGCATGCCCGCTTCCTTCATGATCCAGCTGACGAAGTCGGCGCACCAGGCCTCGTCCACGCCCTCTGCATAGAAGGTTCCCGGACGCTGCTTCTCGTGCTCGACTCGCAGCAGGTCCACCACACGGGCCTGGTCGACGGTCAACTCGGCGCTGTTCACCTCGGGGAACGATTCGGTGTCCCACGGTAGATAGCGACTCGGGGCGAGCCACAGAACACCGACGGCCACCACCACGACCACAGCGGTGACCGCTGCGGTCCACAGGGGCCAGCGTCGCCGCGTACGGGTATCGGTGTCGATGCTCATGCCCACACGGTAGCGCGTGAGCGAACACCGGTTGGCACAATAGCTGTGTGACCCATTCGCACGAGCAGACGGTCGACGCCGTTCCACAACCCATCGTGGACGCCGCACGAGCGGCGTCGCGCATCGTCGTTCTGACCGGGGCCGGCATGTCGGCCGAATCCGGAATTGCAACGTTTCGCGACGCCCGGACCGGTCTGTGGCAGGACTTCGATCCGAAGGACCTCGCCAGTCCCGAGGGCTGGCTCGCCGACAGCGACCTCGTGTGGGGTTGGTACCGGTGGCGTGCAGCATTGGTTCGTCGTTCCGAACCCAACGCCGGCCACCGCGCCGTCGCGCAATGGCTCCAGCATGCGCAGGTGGACATCGCCACGCAGAACGTCGACGATCTGCACGAACGAGCCGGATCCACAGTGCTCGCACACGTACACGGAAGCCTCTTCGAGCCGTACTGCAGCGAGTGTGGAGTGCGCGCGGAACTCGACGACACCGACATTCTGGACGACGACATTCTGATCGACGCAGATCAGCGTGTTCCGCCGCCGGACTGTCCCCGGTGCGGCGGACTCATCCGTCCCGGGGCCGTGTGGTTCGGCGAATCGCTGCCCGAACAGGCGTGGGAAGCAGCCGAGAATGCTGTGCGCGCCGCAGATCTGGTGCTTGTGGTCGGTACGTCGGGCGTGGTGTACCCGTTCGCCGGACTGCCCGCCGTCGCACGCAGTGCGGGCGCAACCGTGGTCGAGATCAACCCGGTCGAGACCGAGGTATCCGACATGGCCGACCACCGATGGCGCACAACGGCCGCGGTGGGTCTGCCACTGCTGGTCGCACAATTGTGAACGGACGGGCGGCACGCGAACTACCCTGATCACACCATCGACTTCGAGGAGGCCGAGATGGCGGAGTACTGGTTGCTCGTGTGCGCCCTCGCGTGTTCGTCCGTCGGTGCGTGGTGGGCAACCTCGGATCCGACATCCCGACGCGTTCGCCGAATCGAATTTCTCGCCTGGATCCTCGGCATCGTCGGCGCGGTCACCCTGGCCGATCAGCTGGGGGTGTCCAGGCCGTGGTCCACTGCTGCACTCGTAGTCGGAATCATGGTTCTGGTCCTCGGCCTCCCCGCCCTCGTGGCCACAGTGATCTGGAATCGG
Organism: Rhodococcus sp. 3258; assembly: GCF_031456475.1. Taxonomy (NCBI): domain Bacteria; kingdom Bacillati; phylum Actinomycetota; class Actinomycetes; order Mycobacteriales; family Nocardiaceae; genus Rhodococcus; species Rhodococcus sp. 3258. Next base: position 102,702 of record NZ_JAVDUT010000003.1, on the reverse strand, counting down.
AAACCGCTCGGAATTCCAGCGCAGAGGTAGCTGCGGCAGACCTGCCCTAGGGACGCAGCCTGCGCAGCAGCAGGAGTGACACGCCCCCGAGAAGCCCGGCAACCACCAACGACAACGCCGACTCGATCGCCTGGAACCGCCAGAACGATCTGTCCTCGTGATAGCGCGTCTCGTAGGCCTCGGCACCCTGATCCCGAATGCACTGGATCTCGATGTTGCGACGTTCCACGCTCTCGCGGTCGGAGTACTCCTCGTACTCGGCGACCGTCTCGAATTCGCTCAGATCCCTGTAGTTCTGGGTCCAATTGCAGTCCATCAAGTCGACGGGCACCGGACTGCCGTTGCTGTCGACGTAGTCGGCAGAGAATTCCCAACGTGGGAACAAACTGATCGAGTCGCCTGGTCTGTAGTAGTCCGGAGTGCCGCCGTACATGTCGTCGACCTTCTGCTCCACCGATACTCGGTCTGTCTGGGGAGTCGCATAGTGCTCGCGTAACTGCGTCGGCAGCAGTGCAAGGAATGCAGTCGACACGATGACGGTGGTGATCATCGCAGCGATCGTGTTCCGCATCGCAAGTGCGCATGCCGAACCGACCATCAATCCGACGGCCGTGTACGCGCCTGCGACGAATCCCGTGGCCCCGAAGATGGGAAAGTCCAACCGCGATGCGCTCGACCCCGCGAAGGACATCGCGAAGGAATCGGGTGCAGTGTTGTACTTGGCTGCGAACAGCACGCATCCGAGCACCGTCATCGCCCCGACGATCGGTGTGAACACGACCAGAATGCGCACGCTGTACCAGCGGCGTCTGCTCACGGATTGAGTCAAACCGAGTACGTGGGTGCGACGTTCGAGATCGCGGGAGAAGACGGTCACCCCGACGAATGCCCCCAGGACGACGGGCAAGACGATCGTCGTGAGTATCGCTATCGTCTGCACGGTTCCGACGGTGCAGTCGGACGAACCGAAGGATCGACAACCCTGCAGATACGGAGACGGAATCACACCGCCGCCGATCACCGTGACGGCAATCGTGATCGCAGCCAACAGCAGTGGCGTCAACGCCCCGAACAGGATGGTCGCGCGAAATTGTCTCCAAGTCACCCAGATCATCAGGTGGTCTCCGTTCCGAGGTGGGCGAGTACGACGTCGTCGAGGGTGGCGTTCTCGACTGTCCACCCCGGTGGTGTCGTTGTCGGTTGTTTGCCCTGTACGACGAATGTTGTTGCCCCGGAACCGAACACCTCGGACACGATGGTGCCGTCCTCGACCGTCGGGTCGGCGTCGGAGCTGCCGGCGAGAAGGTAGTGGTCGGCGGTGATGGCGTCGAGGTCCCCGTCGAGTCGCATTCGCCCACCGCGTAGCAGCAACAGCCGGTCGGCGACGTCGACGAGCTCGGACAGCACGTGTGAGGACAGCACGATCGTCGTACCGTTCTCGGCTGCATCGCGCATCAGGGTGCGTGCCACCGCCCTGCGAGCGACCGGATCGAGATCGGCAAGCGGCTCGTCGAGCAGCAGTACTTCGGGTCGACGCCCGAGTGCCAGTGCGAGGGCAATCCGCGTGCGGTGGCCGGGGGAGAGGGACTCGACCCGAGCGGAGGTGGCGATTCCGGCGGCGTCGACGATTTCCTTCGCGTACGCATCGTCCCAGTGCGAGTTCGTGTTTCGGCCGAATCGCAGCAGTTCGGCGACGGTGAAGTGTGGGTAGAGGGGCTTGTGCTGCGCCAGATAGGACAGGCCGGGCGAGATTCCGCGTTGGGTAACGCCCTCACCCAGAACCCGAATGGTTCCGCTGTCCGGTGTCAGCAGGCCGACGGCCAGCGACAGCAGCGTCGACTTTCCGGCACCGTTGGAGCCGACCAACGCTGTGACGCTTCCTCTTTCGACTGCGAACGAGCATCCGTCGAGGACGGTCTTCCTGCGAAACGATTTGGCCACCTCGTCCATGGTGAGCACCGCGTCGGTCATGTTTCGTCTCTTTCGGTTCGGTCGAATTGCTTGTCGAGTGCGGCGGTGACGATGGCTTCGAGGTCAGGTCTGTCCAGTCCTGCGGCCGTGCAGTGTCGGATCCAGCGGTCGAGTTCGGTCTCGAGCGCCGATCGTTCGGCCATGCCGGGTTTTGCGAGCGAGGCGACGACGAACGTCCCGGAACCGGTTCGTGGTTGGACCAGCCCGTCGCGTTCGAGTTCTCGGTACGCCTTGAGGACGGTGTTGGGATTGATGGCCAGCGCCGTGACCACTTCTTTTGCTGTCGGCAGTCGGTCACCGACGGCGAGTGTTCCCAGTCGTAGGGCCTGTTTGGTCTGCAGTATCAGTTGGACATAGGTGGGAATGCCGGACTGACGATCGATACGGTAGGCGATCACCAGAAGCCTTTCACTAGTTGATTAGTGGAAGACGTTAATACGTACCCCTCGGTTTGTCCATGCTCTGTTCGGGTCTCGATAGTCGGAGGGCGATCAGCGCGGTGACAGTGGCTGCGCGGGAGCGAGTCGTAGCGTTCTACGACATGACACCCGACACCGAAACGATCGACCAATTCTTCGCTCGCTACACCGCCTACTTGTCGGCCGGAGATCTGGACGGGCTAGCAGGTATTTACAACTACCCGGCGTTGGCCGTCACGGCTGGGGGATGCGCCGCCATCTCCGACCCGCAGCAGACCCGAGACTTCTTCGCCCAGGGCCAGTCCTACTATCGCTCGCGCGGGATCGAGGGCGTTCGCGCACGTGGCATCGTCACCGAGATCGAGACGCCCGGTGTGTGGGTCGGGCATCTGCTGTTGGAGAACCTCGACGCCGACGGCTCGCCCGTGGGAACCGAGCGCAACGCCTACCAGGTGGTGACGTCGGCCGACGGCACGCGCAGAATTGCAGTGACAACGCCGCTCGACGCGGGGTAGTGGGCAATCGGCACTCGGTACTGTGGGAAAGAAGATCACGTACTTTCTCGAGTAGGGATGACAGATGGCTGTGGGCTCCGACCGATTCTGGCGTGTACTCGGCCGCTCTGCGCAGAAGGCGCAGAGCGCGTCGCGTCGGCGCGTCGAGCAGGCCGGAGACCATGCGAGCTGGGCTTCGGGCTTGTCGGACGCCGAATTGGCCACCGAGGCCGCTGCGTTGCGGGCCCCGAGCGCGTCGAAACTCGACGTTCCGCGGTACCTGGCGTTGACGCGTGAGGCGAGCGACCGCACGCTCGGCATGCGACCGTTCGACGTACAACTTCTGGGAGCCGAGCGACTGCTCGCCGGTGACGTGGTGGAAATGGCGACCGGCGAAGGAAAGACGTTGTCCGGGGCCGTGGCTGCGGTGGGATACGTTCTGTCCGGTCGCAGGGTTCACGTCATCTCGGTCAACGACTTTCTCGCACAACGTGATGCGCGGTGGATGGCTCCGCTGTTCGAGGCTCTGGGTATCACTGTCGGTTCCATCGCCGAGTCGTCCTCCGCGCAGGAACGTCGTGATTCCTACGCGTGCGATATCACGTACGCGTCGGTCAACGAGGTCGGATTCGATGTACTCCGTGACCATTTGGTCGACGATCGTGCCGATCTGGTGTCGCCCGTCCCGGATGTCGCACTGATCGACGAGGCCGACTCGGTGTTGGTCGACGAAGCGTTGGTGCCGTTGGTGTTGGCCGGCTCGGTATCGGGTGACGTGTCGACCTCGACGGTGATGGACGCAGTCCGCCTGTTGGACAAGGGGATCGACTTCGACACCGATGCCGAAGGACGCAATGTGTTCCTCACGGACGAGGGCGCGCTTCGGCTCGAGAAGGAACTCGGCGGAATCGATCTCTACTCCGAGCAGCACGTCGGATCGACCCTCGTTGCGGTCAATGTCGCGCTGCACGCTCAGGTGCTGGTGCAACGCGATGTCGACTACATCGTGCGTGAGGGACGTGTTCAGCTGATCAACGCTTCCCGTGGCCGAGTGGCGGACTTGCAGCGTTGGCCGGACGGGTTACAGGCGGCCGTAGAGATCAAGGAGGGGCTCGAGCCCACCGAGACCGGTGAAATTCTCGACACGATCACGGTGCAGGCGCTGATCAACCGGTATGCCACCGTATGTGGAATGACCGGCACGGCAATGGCGGCGGGGGAGCAGCTGCGTACGTTCTACGGGCTCGGCGTCTCGGTCATCGAGCCGAACGTGCCGACGGTGCGGGTCGACGAGGTCGACCGGGTGTACGACACGGTCGAGCACAAGAATGCCGCAATTGCGCAGCAGGTCAAGGAAATTCACGAGACCGGGCAACCGATACTCGTCGGAACGCACGATGTCGCGGAGTCGGAGACGCTGGCGGCGATCCTCGCGGAATCCGGTGTGGACGCCGTCGTACTCAACGCCAAGAACGACGCCGAGGAGGCCGCGGTCATCGCTGCCGCCGGAGTGCACGGCGCGGTCACCGTCTCGACGCAGATCGCCGGGCGCGGAACCGATATCAAGCTCGGGGGACCGGAGGGGGCCGACCGCGACCGCATCGCCGAGTTGGGTGGGCTGTTCGTCGTCGGCACCGGCCGCCACACCACCGAGCGGCTCGACAATCAATTGCGAGGACGTGCGGGCAGGCAGGGCGACCCGGGCCGTTCGGTGTTCTTCAGCAGTTGGGAGGACGACGTCGTCAAGAACAACATCGGTGACAAGGACGCACCGAAAGGCATCGACGACAGCGGCCTGTTCACCTCTGCCGCCGCAGCCGATCGAGTCGATCATGCCCAGCGCATCGCCGAAGGACAGATGCTCGAAATACACTCACGTACCTGGCGCTACAACCAACTGACGGCGCAGCATCGGGAGATTCTGGACCGTCGTAGGGCAGCGTTGCTGAGCACCGGAGAGGCGTTGGCTCTGCTCGAGGAGCAGTCGCCGACGCGATCGAAGGAACTTCGCGAGAACGTGTCGGAGGAGACCCTCGTGGTGGTCGCCCGCCGAATCGTTCTTCACCACCTCGACCGCGCGTGGTCGGACTACCTAGCGCACCTGGCCGACGTGCGCGAGAGCATCCACCTCCGTGCGCTGGGTCGCGAGAATCCACTCGACGAGTACCACCGAATTGCGGTCGAGGCCTTCAAGACTGTCTCCGCCAAGGCCATGGATCTGTCCCACGCGACATTCGAGTCGGCCGAGATCACCTCCGACGGAATCGATCTCGACAATGCCGGTATGCGCCGACCGACGTCGACGTGGACGTACATGGTGCACGACAACCCGTTTGCCTCCCGCGGAAATGCCGGTGCGGCCGGTCTGGGGCCGATCTTCGGTGGCTGACGCGCGCCGGGCACTGCTCGCTCTCGCCTGTGGCGTGAGCGTGTTGGCCTCGGGCTGCACCGATTCGTACGGGGAATTCCCGGCAGACAAGAATTACACCTCCGTCGATGCCGACGGTTCCTACACCCCGGTCTCGGGTACGACGATCCGGCTCGAGTTCGCCGACGACCGCATCTCGGCCGAAGCCGGATGCAACAGGTTGTTCGGCACCGTCGACACTTCGCTGGGGACGCTCACCGTCGATTCCCTGGGTGCCACGCGGATGGGGTGCCCGGCCGAGCTCATGGAGCAGGATCGGTGGCTGTCGGAGTTTCTGTCCTCGAAGCCGAAATGGTCCAGAGAAGACGACACGATGACTCTGGACAACGGACGCGACCGAATCGTGTTCACCGAATCCTGACGGAGCGTGGTTCGGACGCGGCGTGGCGCACGCCGTCCAGAAAGAGCCGGAGACCGAAGTCGAATTTGCTGGTGGGATCGGGGCGCTCGAACATCGGGGACGCGTCGGCGGTCAGCGCCCCGGCCGAGTCCATCTGGAGCCGAGCCTGTTCGTCCACGGTATGGCCGAGCACGTAGTACAGCAGCGTATCGGCGGTCAGTTCGGCGTCGACTCTGGGCAACCCGGCACGAATGCAGACCGCGGCGATGCGTTCACGGATGCGGTTGGTGGTGAGCCGCGAGGCGTAGGTGGAGGCGACCAGTTCGGCTCCGTCGCGCCGGGAGAGCAGCGCGTCGCGAAGTCGATGTGCGATCTGCGAGATCTGCGCGTCCCACAGTTCTTCCGTCGACGGTGCTTCGGCACCGGACAGTATGTGATCTGCGATCGCTCCCAGCAGCGTCTGCTTGTTGGGGAAGTGCCAGTACAGCGCTCCGGGTTGGACGTGCAGCGAGGTCGCCAGGCGGCGCATGGTCAGATCCGCGAGGCCGTACTCGTCGAGAATGGCTATTGCACCGTCCAGGACGTCCTGCCTGCGTAGCTGCACTTCCGACCCCTGCCGTTCGACGCGGTGTTTCGCTTTGACAGTAGCCGAGTGCGGTGCCTAACGTGAACGCCGTTCAACTTGAACGGTGTTCAATTCCGAGACCGTTCGACGACGAGGGGACCGGTATGGACATATTGCGTACGGCGCGCCTGCAGGTGCTCGACAACGGCATCGCGCTCGATCGATCCCAGGTGCTCGAGGTACTCGAGCTCGGAGAGGACCGTCTCGAAGAGACGATGCAACTGGCGCACGAGGTTCGGATGCGATGGTGCGGACCGGAAGTGGAGGTCGAGGGGATCGTCAGCCTCAAGACCGGAGGCTGCCCCGAGGACTGCCACTTCTGCTCGCAGTCGGGCCTGTTCGCCTCTCCGGTGCGGGCAGCCTGGCTCGATATTCCGTCGTTGGTCGAGGCGGCGAAACAGACCGCGAAGACCGGGGCCACGGAGTTCTGCATCGTGGCCGCAGTGCGGGGTCCGGACGCTCGACTGCTCGCGCAGGTCGCCGCGGGAATCGAAGCCATTCGCGGCGAGGTCGACATCGACATCGCTTGTTCGCTGGGCATGCTGGACCAGGATCAGGTCGACCAACTCGCGGCAATGGGTGTGCACCGCTACAACCACAACCTCGAGACCTCGCGGTCCTACTTCCCGAACGTGGTCACCACCCATACCTGGGAGGAACGCTGGAACACACTGCGGATGGTCCGCGAGGCCGGCATGGAGGTCTGTTGCGGAGGCATCCTCGGTATGGGCGAGACGCTGGAGCAGCGAGCCGAGTTCGCAGCCGATCTCGGCGCTCTCGAACCCGACGAGGTTCCCCTGAATTTCTTGAACCCACGTCCCGGAACGCCGTTCGGAGATCTGGACGTGCTGCCTGCATCGGATGCGTTGCGAGCCGTTGCCGCCTTCCGGCTGGCCCTGCCGCGGACGATTCTTCGATTCGCGGGCGGCCGCGAGATCACTCTCGGTGATCTCGGAGCTCAGCAGGGAATTCTGGGCGGCATCAACGCGATCATCGTCGGAAACTACTTGACGACGCTCGGTCGTCCTGCCGAGGAGGATCTCGATCTTCTCGGGGAACTGCAGATGCCGATCAAAGCGTTGAACTCGACGATCTGATGCGCGTATTAAGGTGGGTCGAATGACGAGCGAGAGCCGGTACGACCCGCACACCGGTCGGCCTGTCGAGGTCGGTACGGATGCGGGGGCACCGTCGTTCTCGGTTGCCGTCGGTCTCGGGCTGGAGCCGCCGAGGTACTGCGACCGGTGCGGTCGCAGGATGGTGGTGCAGATCGTGCCCGACGGATGGACGTCGGTGTGCTCGCGGCACGGCCTGATCGATTCCGCCGCCACGGGTAGGCGTTAGGTGACGACCTCGTCTGCCGTCGAGACTCCGGAGCGGCGTCGAACGCTTCGCTTTGTGGCTCTGGTCGGCGGTGTGACGATCGCGCTGTCCGCCGTCGGCGGTGTGCTGTGGGGATTCCTGGCACCGAGCCAGCAGTTGCTCGTCGTCGCGCAGGACAGAGGAGCAACACTGACCGGGGAGAGTCTGCATCGTTTCGACGCTCTCGCCCTGTTCGTCCTCGTCTCGTTCGCTCTCGGCATTCTCGTGCCGATCGGGTGGTGGCTGTGGATTTCCCAGCGGGGTCCACGGCTGTTCGTGGCCGTGTTCGTCGGGTCGTTCGTCGGCTCGGTCGCAGCAGTGCTGGTGGGCAACGGCGTTGCGGCGCTGCGATTCCCGCGGGCGGACGAGCCTGCCGTCGGATCGATCGTCCGGGTTGCACCGAGTATCGACACGCCAACGGCACTGATCGTGCAGGCACTGACGGCATCGTTGGTGATACTGCTGCTCGCGGCGATGAATCCCAACGACGATCTGCAGCACCCCGATTCCGATCCCGAGCTCGACGAGATCGAATTCGACGTCGCTCCGCCGCCGCCGTCGTTCGACTCGCGGGTGCCCGACTGACGGCAGATCTCGTTCATCCCTGTGGTGGCCGCAATGCCGCGAACTCGTCGGTGACGCGAATGCTGTTGTCGGCGAACCGGAACAATGCCGGGGGCCGTCCACCCGCTCGACCCGACGGTGCCCGCCGTCCGGTGGGTTCGATGACGCCGCGGCGGCTCAGTACCCGTTGCAGATTGGTGGCGTCGACCTGGTAGCCGAGGGCAGCGCCGTAGATCTCGCGAAGCGTCGAAATCGCGAATTCTGCAGGGGCGAGGGCGAATCCGATGTTGGTGTACGACAGTTTGGCGACCAGTCGATGCCGTGCGTGCTCGACGACCGTTCCGTGATCGAACGACATGGCGGGCAGCCGCGACACCGGGTACCAGGTCGTATCCGCGGGCAGGGTCGGCTCGGCCGCGATCGGTACGAGGCCCAGAAACGTCGACGCGATTCGGCGATCTCCCGGCACTCTGTCGGGCTCGCTGAAGATGGACAGCTGCTCGAGGTGTGCCACCTTGCGTACGTCGACCTTCTCGGCGAGCTGTCTCCGCGCGGACGTGGCCAGGTTCTCGTCGTCGCGCAGGGTGCCCCCGGGGAGTGACCAGGTGCCCGCCTCGGGGTCGAGTGCACGCTGCCACAACAGGACCGCCAGTTCAGGGGTGTCGGGGTCGGAAAAGACCCGAACTTGGAACACCGCAATGAGTACTTCGTGGACGGTGCTACGATGAATCATGTTTTCGATCATAAGTCGAAAACTCCCTCGGAGGAAATTCGGTCGCCGACGACCGGATGATCGGTGAAGGAGAACCGTCATGACCAGCAGCGCTACCCAGGTGAACTTCCTGGACTCGGCTTTCGCCGGAGTCCGCGACATCGTCGATGGAGCCGGTGGTTACGGGGGAGTCGACGCGTCGGCTGAATGGGCCGCGGAAGTGCGACGGCTCGCCGATCTGCGAGGCGCGACCCTGCTGGCGCACAACTACCAGCTGCCTGCGATTCAGGACGTTGCCGATCACGTGGGTGATTCGCTCGCGCTCTCGCGTATGGCCGCCGAGGTATCCGAGGACACCATCGTGTTCTGCGGCGTGCACTTCATGGCCGAGACCGCCAAGATCCTCAGCCCGCAGAAGACGATCCTGATCCCGGACCAGCGTGCGGGTTGCTCGCTCGCCGACTCGATCACTGCCGAGCAGTTGCGCGAGTGGAAAGCAGACTTCCCGGATGCCGTCGTCGTCTCCTACGTCAACACGACAGCCGAGATCAAGGCGCTCACCGACATCTGCTGCACCTCGTCCAACGCGGTCGAGGTCGTGCAATCGATCGATCTGAGCCGCGACATCCTCTTCCTGCCCGACCAGTTCCTCGGGGCTCATGTCAAGCGCGTGACCGGGCGCGAGAATCTGCACATCTGGGCCGGTGAATGCCACGTCCACGCAGGCATCAACGGCGACGAGCTCGCCGAGAAGTCTCGAACCCACCCCGATGCAGAGCTCTACGTGCATCCCGAATGCGGTTGCGCCACCTCGGCTCTCTACCTCGCCGGCGAAGGATTCGTGCCCGCCGACAAGGTCAAGATCCTCTCCACCGGCGGCATGCTCGACGCGGCCCGCGCCACCGAATCCAAGCAGGTTCTGGTCGCCACCGAGATCGGGATGCTGCATCAACTCCGCAGGGCTGCACCCGATGTCGACTTCTTGGCCGTCAACGACCGCGCGTCGTGCGGATACATGAAGATGATCACGCCCGCCGCGCTGTTGCGCTGCCTCGTCGAAGGGCGCGACGAGGTCCACGTCGACCTCGAAACGGCGAACATCGCCAGCAAGTCGGTGCAACGCATGATCGAGATCGGCACACCCGGCGGCGGCGAGTGAACCCGTCGGTCGCCTGGGAAACCGCGGCCGACCTCGTCGTCGTCGGCGGCGGAATCGCCGGACTGACCGCGGCTCGCACGGCCGCCGCTCGCGGTCTGCGCGTGCTGACGGTCAGCAAGGGCAGTTCGGTCGACACCGCGACCAAGTATGCGCAGGGCGGAATCGCAGTCGTCGGCACCGATCTCGGCGACTCGATCGATGCGCACGTGTCGGATACCTGCGCAGCAGGCGCGGGCCTGTGCGACGAGGATGCGGTGCGTTCCATCGTGTCGGGCGGCCGCGCGGCGATCGCGTCGCTCGAAGTCGCCGGCGCACATTTCGATCGCGCGCCCGACGGTTCGGTTTCCCGCACCCGAGAGGGTGGCCACAGTGTTCGCCGAATCATCCATTCCGGCGGCGATGCCACCGGAGCGGAGGTACAACGCGCACTGGACTCCGCAGTGCCTTCGGTGGAATTCGACACCACCGCGCTGCGTGTACTGACCACCGACGGCGCGGTGGCCGGACTCCTCGTGCGCGGGCCTCGCGGTGTCGGCGTCGTTCGCACTCCGACGGTGTTGCTCGCGACAGGCGGCCTGGGACAACTGTTCTCGTGCAGTACCAACCCGGCCGGTGCCACGGCCGACGGCATTGCACTGGCCCTCGATGCGGGCGCACGGATCGCGGATCTGGAGTTCGTTCAGTTCCACCCGACCGTGCTGTTCGCCGCAGGGTCGACGGGCCGTCGCCCGTTGATCAGCGAAGCGGTGCGCGGAGAGGGTGCACGCTTGGTCGATGCCACCGGCCGCGCATTCATGGACGGTGTTCATCCCATGGGCGACCTCGCACCACGCGACGTGGTCTCGCGTGCCATCGCCGAGTTGCTGTACCGCAGCGGCGACGACCACGTGTTGCTGGACGCCCGTCGCGTGGAGCACGTGCGTGAGCGTTTCCCGACCGTGACGGCATCGTGCCTGGACGCCGGCATCGATCCCGCAACGGATCTCATCCCCGTGGCACCCGCCGCGCACTACTCGTGCGGAGGGATCGTGACCGACACGTTCGGACGGACGTCCGTCTCGGGATTGCTTGCCGCGGGCGAGGTGGCGCGCACCGGGCTGCACGGTGCCAACCGGTTGGCGTCGAACAGTCTGCTCGAGGGTCTGGTGGTCGGCGAACGCGCTGCGCTCGTCGCCGCGGAGCGGGTCGGAACCACCGTCGCCGTGTCCGATACCGCACTGCCTGTCTACCGGCGGATCGATCGCGCGGTACTGCAGCGAACCATGACCACGCACGTCGGTGTCGTCCGCGATGCGTCCGGTCTTGCGGCGGCACAGAACGTGCTGGCACACGGCGTGGTGTCGGAACCGCCGGTCGACGGCGTAGCGGTCGAGGATGCCGCCCTGACGGCAGCGGCAGACGTGATCGTGCTGGCTGCGGCGCACCGCCGAGAGAGCCGAGGGTGTCACACCCGACGGGATTTCCCGGACAGCATGCCCGAGTACCGACGGAGCCTGTATGTCGAACGCGACGACGAGGGACGACTGACGATCGTGAACGATGACGTGATGACGGGAGCAAGCTGACATGACCGGTACTGCCGACGAAGTGAACCCGGGAGTCGACCGCGACGAGGTTCTCGCACTCATCCGCACCGCGCTCGACGAGGATCTCCGGTACGGGCCGGATATCACCACCATGGCAACGGTTCCCGAGGGCGCCGTGGCCACGGCGTCGGTGGTGTCTCGACAGTTCGGCACCCTCGCGGGCCTCGATGTCGGACTGCTGGTTCTCGACGAGGTGATCGGTTCGGGCGCGTACTCGATCCGCCACAGGACTGCCGACGGATCGAATGTCGAACCCGGACAGGCTGTTCTGACGGTCGATGCTCCCACCCGTGGCTTGCTCACCGCCGAGCGCACCATGCTCAATATCGTCTGTCACCTGTCGGGTATCGCAACCGCCACGGCCGGCTGGGTCGCCGAGGTCGCAGAGACCGAGTGTCGCATTCGAGACAGTCGAAAGACGTTGCCCGGACTGCGATCGCTGCAGAAGTACGCGGTACGGGCGGGCGGCGGGGTCAACCATCGTATGGGTCTCGGTGACGCCGCGCTGATCAAGGACAACCACGTCGCGGCGGCCGGCTCCGTCGTCGCTGCCCTGCGAGCCGTGCGTGCCGCTGCGCCGAACATCGCCTGCGAGGTAGAGGTCGACAGTCTCGAACAACTGGACGAGGTGCTCGCCGAGAACGTCGAACTCGTTCTGCTGGACAACTTCGCGCTGTGGCAGACGCAGATGGCAGTGCAGCGCCGCGACAAGTTCGCGCCGGACACCAAGTTGGAATCCTCGGGTGGACTGACCGTCGACGTGGCTCGGGATTACGCGCGTACGGGGGTCGACTTCCTGGCGGTGGGCGGTCTGACACACTCGGTGACAGTGCTCGACCTCGGCCTGGACATGTAGCCGAGCCTCACGATTCGAGGAAGACGTTCGAAGATGGAATTGCAGAGTGCCCGTCTGGACAGCTGGATCTGGGCGGTGCGACTGTTCAAGACGCGGTCTGCCGCGGCCGCAGCCTGTCGCGGTGGGCATGTCCGCGTCAACGGCACCCCCGCAAAGCCCGGCCAACGCGTCGGGCCGGACGACGAGATCCGGCTGCGCGTGGAGGGTGTGGAGAAGATCGTCGTCGTCGTTCGGGCCATCACCAAACGCGTCGGCGCGTCGGTGGTAGCCGAGTGCATGATCGATCGCAGTCCGCCGCCGCCACCGAAAGAGGTTCTGGCGTCGGTTCCCCGACGCGACCGCGGAACGGGCCGTCCGACCAAGCGGGATCGACGGGACATCGATCGGCTACGGCTGCGCTCCTCGTAGTCGTGAGCGAGGGCGATGCCCGGCTAGCGTCTCTTCCCGCTGCGGCGTGCGTTCGTTTTGGTCTTGACGACCGGTCGAGCCGGTTTGGAGGGCTGCGCCTTCTTCTTCTTGACGGGCGCGTCGTCGGACGATCCGCGTGAACTTCGCGTGGACCGGCCCCGCACGATGCCGATGAATTCTTCGATGCGGTCGTCTTCCCGCTCCGCCACCCAGGCCAGTGCGATCTGTGTCTGCTCGACGTCGGTGACCGGGCGGTACACGAGATCTTTGCGAGCGTTGAATCGCGCAACCGAGTGCGGGACGATCGCCACGCCCAGCCCAGCGGCCACGTACTCGAAAGTCTCCGCTGTGCTGGTCATCGGTGGCAGTGCGGGACGATCGCCGGTGCTCAGTTCTGTTGCAACAGCGGCCCATTCGGGCACCGTGGTCGGATCGGCGAGCAAGTGTTCGTCGGCGAGGTCGAGAGCTGTGACCGAGTCGAATGCTGCGACCGCATGGTCTTTGGGCACCACCACGACCTGGACTTCCTGGTACAGCCCGATGGCGTTCAGACCTTCACGATCGATCGGCGGCCTGACGAAGCCGACGTCGACCGTTCCATCACGCAGATGAGACACCTGCGTGTCCGGAGTCGTGGCCACGACGGACAAGGCGACATCGGGAAACCGATCGGCCCAGATTCGCGTCCACTTGGTCAGTGTTACGCCCTCGGCGTATCCGATGGTGAAACTGCGCGGCTCGCCGGCAGCAACCTGTGCAACCTCCGAACGCCGATCGTCCTCGGCGATCTCGACCAACGCGCGTTCGAGCAGATCGCGTCCGTCGGCGGTGAGTTCGGTGGGGGAGGCACCCGGCACGAACAGGTCGACGCCGAGCAACTCTTCGAGTTCCACCACGGTCTTGCTGAGGCGGATTCGGGAGATTCCGAGCGACTGAGCAGCGCGGGCGAAATGCAGTTGTTGCGCCACTGCCGCATACCAGCGCAGTGTCTGCACATCGATGTTCACGGAGTCGAGCCTATGGGACGGTGCACGAAGCGCGGGACGGTGGCGTCGGGACCGCCGATTGCCGGATAAGCTGGTCCGGTGAGCCCGGAGAACAAACAGCAGACCATGAAGCCATTGACCGCGGCGAACAAGCTCGGCATCTATCTACCCGCAGCGCCGGAAGAGTTCCAGAACTCGATGATCAGCAGATCCGACCTGGACGCCCTGCGCAGCGATCCGCCGCAGTGGCTGACCGACTTGCAGACCGACGGACCCTTCCCCCGCGACGTGATCGCGAAGAAGCTCGACGTGTCCATCGCCGGATTGGCACGCGGCGGAGTCACCGAAGCGTTGACCAGTGTGGAGATCGAGGAACTGATCGCCAGCCCACCGCAGTGGCTGGTACGCGAGCGTCGGACTCAGATCCAGGTTCGCAAGAATGCCGAGCGCATCAAGGAGAAGCAGGAAGCGCGTCGCACCGCGGGCAATCGGCCCACGAAACTACGCAACCTCTAGGGAGCGACGACTCCGTCGAGGTAGCGCCACCGGCCGTCGACCCGGACGAAACGGCTGATCTCCGACATCGTGCCGGCACCGTCGGGATGCTTGTACCGTGCCTCGAACTGCACGGTGCCGGTCTCGTCGAAAAGTCCGCCTGCGTCGGCAGCGAGGACGTCGAGCCGATACCACCGTTGGTCGGGGTCCAACTCCAGCTCAGCCGGAGCGGTGTCGGGATGCCAGGACGTCCGCAGGTAGGCGACGTCGCCGACGGCAAACGCGGTGAAGCGCGAGCGCATCAGCTTCTCCGCCGTCGGTGCATCGACGGGGCCCGTCAGGTACGGCTCGCAACACGCATCGAACGTGTCGCCGCTCGAACACGGACACCGTGTACTCACTCGTCGACCTCCACTTCGACTGTGTACGTGCCGAGTTCGTGCTCGTCCCGCTTACCCACGTCCTGAATCCAGGTGTTGGCTTCGAGCAGAGTGTCGAACAGCCCCAACGGAATCGGATCTCCGCCGAGCGCATTCTTCATGATCACGCGGTATTTCCTCATGGGGTCACCCTTCGTACCGTGGCCAGAAATGTTGCGGCGGCAAAGAACAGGCCGGCGAACGTGCGGTTCATGGTCTTCTGCTGACGGTGGGACCGCATCATGCGGAGGACTCGCGATGCCAGAGAGGTGTAACCGGTCATCACCAGCATGTCGACGACGACCATGGTCGCCGCGATGGCGAGATACTGGGTGATCAGCGGCCGCGCTGGGTCGAGAAACTGGGGCAGCACAGCGACCATGAACACGACGGCTTTCGGGTTGCTCGCGTTGACGAGAAATCCTCGCGCGAGCATCGTCGTGCCTCGATCCGCCACCGCGGGGGCGTCCGCTACTTCGGACGGAGCCGACCGCCACTGGCGAATGCCGAGGTAGACCAGATAGGCGACACCGAACCACTTGATCGCGGTGAAGGCCAGGGCCGAATTGGCCAGGACAGCACCGAGTCCGACTGCGACGATGGCGATCTGGACCAGCAGGCCGATCTGCAGCCCGAAGATGTTCCAGTAGCCGCGGCGCAGGCCGTAGCGCAGACCTGTGGACATCGACGCGATGGCTCCGGCTCCGGGAGACAGACTGATGACGATGCTCGCGCCGAGGAAGGCGAGCCACACTGACCAGGACATGTGTTCATTGAACTACGCCCGTCAATTCGCATTCTGCGCGGTGGCCGGGTGTCGATACGGTCATTGCGGGGTAGACGCTGCAGATGGCAGACATCAGAACCATCGACAGCGGTCCCCAGCAGGTCACGAGACAGACCGAGGTTCGGGCACCGGCAGCCGAACTGTTCGACATCGTGGCCGATCCCACCCGGCACGGCGAGCTGGACGGATCCGGCACAGTCAAGGACACCGTCCGTGGACCCGAGAGGCTGAGCAGCGGCGCGAAATTCTCCGTCGGCATGAAGCAGTACGGCGTGCCGTACAAGATCACCAGCACCGTGACCGAATTCGTGGATGCGGATCGACACAAGATCATCGAGTGGCAGCACCCGATGGGCCACAGCTGGCGCTGGGAATTCGAGGAGAAGCAGCCGGGCCTGACCACTGTCACCGAGAGCTTCGTCTACGGCACCGCCAAGGTTCCGAAAATGCTCGAGTTGTTCAAGATGCCGCAGAAGAATGCGCAGGGCATCACGAGCACACTGCACAATCTGGCTGCTCGTTACGCCTGACCTCTCGGACAGCCCGTGGCGGTACGGGCCCTGCTCTACAGTGACCCGCATGCCGATCGAACCCGATACCAAGAACTGGACGTGGGTCCTCGACAGTGCCTGCCCCGACTGCGGGTTCGACTCGAGCTCCGTCGAATACGACGCCGTACCCGCGTTGATCCGCGCTGACGTGGATCGGTGGATCGCAGTGCTCCGTCGCGAGGACGCGGCAGTGCGTCCCGACGATTCGACATGGTCGGCGCTCGAATACAGCGCACATGTTCGGGATGCACACCGCATATTCCGCACTCGGTTGGCGCTGGTGCTGACCGAGGACGACCCCGAGTTCGACAACTGGGACCAGGACGCCACGGCCGTGGCCGAGAACTACAACGCACAGAATCCGGCGACGGTGGCGTCGGAACTCGGGGAAGCGGCACATGCATTGGCCGACGCCTTCTCGGCTGTGCCGCCGGAAGACCGTGATCGCAGAGGGCGACGCAGCGACGGTTCCCACTTCACCGTCGAAACTCTGGCGGCCTACTACATTCACGATCCCATCCACCATCTGTGGGACGTGCGGGGCTGAGCCGAATTCGGTGGAACTATCCTGGTGGTTCGGACAACACTGATTCGACCGAACCCCGGCACCGAACCGACTCCACGAAGGGGCCCACTATGCCTGCCCGCATCGAGCTCGCCCGCGTCGATCTACGCGGACGAACTCCATCCACTGCCGAACTACGCGGCGCTCTTCCCCGAGGCGGAGTGGATGTCGATTCGGTGCTGCATCAGGTTCGTCCCGTCGTCGACGCAGTCAAGGACCGTGGGGCCGACGCGGCCCTCGAGTTCAGCGAGAAGTTCGACGGAGTCCGACCGGACCGCGTTCGGGTTCCGCAGCAGGAATTGGTTCGAGCTCTCGACGAGCTGGACCCGGCCGTCCGGGCCGCCCTCGAGGTCGCGATCGAGCGAACCCGACTGGTGCACTCGGATCAACGTCGCACCGACCACACCACCCAGGTGGTGCCCGGCGGCACGGTGACCGAGCGCTGGATTCCGGTCGATCGCGTGGGTCTCTACGTGCCCGGTGGCAACGCTGTGTACCCGTCGTCGGTCGTGATGAACGTGGTGCCTGCGCAGATCGCTGGCGTCGGTTCGCTGGTGGTGGCGTCGCCGCCGCAGAAGAACTTCGGTGGATTACCCCACCCGACGATCCTGGCGGCCGCGCAGCTCCTCGGAGTCGACGAGGTCTGGGCCGTCGGCGGCGGTCAGGGCATCGCCCTGCTGACGTACGGCGGTGTCGACACCGACGGCGAAGAACTGGCACCGGTCGATCTGATCACCGGCCCGGGCAACATCTACGTCACGGCGGCCAAGCGACTGTGTCGTTCGCTCATCGGAATCGACTCCGAGGCAGGCCCTACCGAGATCGCGATTCTCGCCGACGGCACCGCGGATCCGCTGCACGTCGCAGCAGACCTGATCAGTCAAGCCGAGCACGACGTGATGGCCGCGAGTGTGCTGGTGACCGACAGCCTCGAGCTCGCCGATGCCGTCGACGAAGCTGTCAATGCGCAGATGGCGTCCACCCGGCACGCGGAACGCGTCACCACGGCGCTGAGCGGCAGCCAGTCCGGAATCG
This sequence comes from Rhodococcus sp. 3258, assembly GCF_031456475.1. Taxonomy (NCBI): domain Bacteria; kingdom Bacillati; phylum Actinomycetota; class Actinomycetes; order Mycobacteriales; family Nocardiaceae; genus Rhodococcus; species Rhodococcus sp. 3258. The sequence continues at coordinate 84,940 of NZ_JAVDUT010000003.1, read as the reverse complement.
TTCTGGTCGACGACGTCACACAGGGCCTGGCCGTGGTCAACGCCTACGCGGCCGAACACCTGGAGATTCAGACGAAGGACGCGTCCGACGTCGCCGCTCGCGTGCGCAGCGCCGGCGCTGTATTCGTGGGGGCGTGGTCACCGGTCAGCTTGGGTGATTACTGCGCCGGGTCGAATCACGTACTGCCGACGGCCGGGTGCGCTCGGCATTCGTCCGGCCTGAGTGTGCAGACGTTCCTGCGGGGGATCCACGTGGTGGACTACAGCGAGGCCGCACTGAAAGATGTTGCTGCGCACGTCATTGCGCTGGCCAACGCCGAAGATCTCCCGGCTCACGGTGAGGCCGTTCGGCTGCGTTTCGAGGGGTTGCGTACCGGTGGTACATCATGAGTGATGCTCTGGGGCAATCAATTTCGCTCGACGATCTGCCGTTGCGCGAGGTGCTGATCGGCAAGTCGCCGTACGGCGCGCCGCAGCTCACCGTGCCGGTTCAGTTGAACACCAACGAGAATCCACACCCGCCGACGCAGGCACTGATCGACGACGTTGCCGAATCGGTGCGCATCGCCGCGGCGCAGCTACACCGGTATCCGGATCGCGACGCAGACGACTTGCGAGCCGACCTGGCGCGTTATCTCACCGGGCAAACCGGCTTTGCGGTCGACACTGCCAACGTGTGGGCGGCCAACGGCTCCAACGAGATTCTGCAGCAACTCCTCCAGGCCTTCGGTGGGCCGGACCGTACCGCGCTGGGTTTCGTGCCGTCGTACTCGATGCACCCGATCATTTCGTCGGGGACTCAGACCGAGTGGATTCCGGCGCAGCGTCGGGCGGATTTCTCTCTCGACGTCGACTACGCCGTGCAGGCGATCGAGGAGCGTAAGCCGGACGTCGTGTTCGTGACCAGCCCCAACAATCCGACCGGGCACAGTATCGACGAGGCAGATCTACGTCGAATCCTCGACGCCGCACCGGGAATCGTCGTGGTCGACGAGGCGTACGCCGAATTCTCCTCGGCGGCAAGCGCAATCGGATTGATCGAGAGCTACCCCAGCAAGATCGTCGTCAGTCGGACCATGAGCAAGGCGTTCGCGTTCGCCGGCGGACGGCTGGGATACCTCGTTGCGGCCCCGGCCGTGATCGACGCAATGCTGTTGGTGCGCTTGCCCTATCACCTCTCGGTGGTCACACAAGCCGCCGCTCGGGCCGCGTTGCGGCATGCCGACGACACCCTCGCGAGCGTGGCCGAACTGTCGGCCGAACGCGATCGTGTTGCCGAAACACTCGCCGACCAGGGATACGACGTGATCCCGTCCGACGCCAACTTCCTGCTCTTCGGCCGATTCGCCGATGCCGCCCGGACGTGGCAGCGATATCTCGACGACGGCGTCCTCATTCGCGACGTCGGTATTCCCGGGTATCTGCGTGTCACCATCGGACTCGCCCACGAGAACGACCGATTCCTCACCGTCAGCTCGGAACTCGCATCGACCGAAAGAGCAGAGGCACTGCAGTGACCACACCCGCTCCCCGTATCGCCAAGATCGAGCGCACCACCAAGGAATCCGACATCTCCGTCGAGCTGAACCTCGACGGCACCGGCATCGTCGACATCTCCACCGGCGTGCCGTTCTACGACCACATGCTCACTGCCCTCGGCACCCATGCCCGCTTCGATCTCACTGTGCGGGCCAAGGGCGACATCGAGATCGAGGCGCATCACACGGTCGAGGACACTGCGATCGTGCTCGGGCAAGCGTTGGGCCAAGCCCTCGGCGACAAGTCCGGCATCACCCGCTTCGGCGACTCGTTCATTCCGATGGACGAGACACTCGTGCATGCGGCGGTCGACGTGTCCGGCCGTCCCTACTGCGTGCACACCGGCGAGCCGGACTACATGGTGCACTCGGTGATCGGCGGCTACCCGGGTGTTCCTTACTCCACCGTGATCAACAAGCATGTGTTCGAGACCTTGGCGTCCAACGCTCGGATCGCGTTGCATGTCCGCGTCATCTACGGCCGCGACCAGCACCACATCACCGAGGCGGAGTTCAAGGCCGTCGCTCGGGCGCTGCGTCAGGCCACCGAATACGACCCTCGGGTCACCGGAATTCTCTCCACCAAGGGCAGTCTGTGATCGGTCGAGCGGTGCTCGTGCGTTGAGTGGTCTGAGTTCGATTCGTGGCCTCCCGGCCGCGATGGCCATGGGTGCGGCCGCGTTCGGCGGCTGGGGCCTGTTGCTCCCGGTGGTTCCGCTGGCGGTGTCGCAATCGGGTTCGTCCGATGCGGTGGCGGCAGCCAGCACCGCGATCTTCATGGCCACCACGGTCATCACCCAACTGTTCGTACCCGCGATGTTGGTTCGCGTCGGCCATCGGCCCGTGCTTGCGGCCGGCTGCCTGCTTCTGGGTGTTCCCGCGTTGCTGTTCATCTTGTCGGTGCAGGCTGTACCGGCACTGGCCGTATCGGCGCTGCGGGGCACGGGTTTCGGAATGTTGACGGTCGCCGGGGCCGCCATCGTCGCCGAGTTGGCACCGACCCACTTGCTCGGCCGCGCGACGGGAGCACAGGGGATCGCGGTCGCGTTGTCGCAGATGGTGACGTTGCCGCTGGGCCTGGTGATCTTCGCCGTCAGTCCGACGGCAGTGTTCGTACTGGGGGCTCTGGTTCCCGCTGCGGGGTTGATCGGGGTGGCTCTGTTGCCGCCGACCCGGCCCGCACCGCAACCGGCTCGGGTCGACCGGGTCCGCCTCGACGCCCGGCGGTTCCTGGTGCCGTGCCTCGTCGTTGCGTCGGTGTCGGCGTCGTACGGCGGCATCACCAGTCTGCTGCCGATCGCCGACTCCGAGCGAGCCGCGATGATCGGCGTGGCCCTCGCCGTGGTCAGTGCCGCGATGCTGGTCGGTCGATATGCCGCCGGTTCGGTTGCCGATCGCATCGGAATCGGCCGGTCGGTGGTGCCTGCGCTCATCTCCGCGGCCCTGGGCGTCGGTTTGTTCGCCGTTGCCGCCGCAGGTGACATGCCTGCCGCACTGTTCTTCGTCGCCGCGGTGTTGTTCGGAATCGGTTACGGCGCATGCCAGAACGACAGTCTGGTGATGGCCTTCGACGCGGCGGGGCCCGCGCGGTACAGCAGCGCCAGTGCCGTGTGGAACATCAGCTTCGATGCCGGTACCGGCGCAGGGGCGCTCGCCCTCGGTGTGATCGCGACGAGTGTGGGCTACACCGCCGGGTTCACTGCAGGTGCAGCCACCGTTGCCGTTGTCGCGGCGGTGGCACTGATCGCGCGTCCACGTCCCCGATAGACTCGTTCCATGACTTCTGTGGTGTTGCTCGACTACGGCTCGGGCAATCTGCACTCGGCGAAAAGGGCGTTGGCCCGCGTCGGTGCCGACGTGACGGTGACCTCCGACTTCGACGAAGCCCTGAATGCAGAAGCGCTGGTGGTTCCCGGGGTCGGTGCATTCGCCGCCTGTATGGAGGGTCTGACGGCCGTTCGAGGTGAGCGCATCATCGGGCGTCGTCTCGCGGGTGGCCGCCCGGTACTGGGAATTTGCGTCGGCATGCAGATCCTCTTCGATCGCGGTGTCGAGTTCGGCGTCGAGGCGGACGGGTGCGGCGAATGGCCGGGCACTGTCGAACGCCTGCAGGCCGAAGTGCTTCCGCACATGGGTTGGAACACCGTCGAGGCTCCGGAGAACAGCGTGCTGTTCGACGGCATCGACCGCGAGACACGGTTCTATTTCGTCCATTCCTACGCCGCGCAGCAGTGGGAGCTCGAACCGAGCGAGACCATCGCCGCCCCGTTGCTCACGTGGGCCGATCACGGTGGCCGCTTCCTCGCTGCCGTGGAGAACGGCGCGCTCTCGGCCACACAGTTTCACCCGGAGAAGTCCGGCGACGCCGGTGCCGCGTTGCTCGAGAACTGGGTTCGATCGGTGTGAGCGAACGCGAGTTCTCGCTCGGCCGGTTGGCGTTTCGAGCGCTCGGGGCGGCAGTTGCGGTACTCGCCCTCGCGACCGTGTCGATCGCTGTGTGGCAGCCCACCGCCGGCGTTGCTCTGCTCATCGCGTTGGCCGGAGTTGTCGGGGCGATCACGGCCATGGGGGTCGTGTCCACGCGCATGACGCGCAAGGAACTCGGTCCCGACAGCTGACGGGCCGTCCCGGCGGCCTGCGGATCCAGGCAGTGCTGACCCGTTTTGAATTCGACGCGAGTCGGCCCGTAGCATAACCGCACGTGAGCCTGGTCTTATTGCCTGCTGTCGATGTCGCAGGCGGCGAAGCTGTCCGTCTCGTTCAAGGGGAAGCCGGTAGCGAAACGAAGTACGGTTCGCCCCGTGATGCCGCCCTGGCGTGGCAGAACGACGGCGCCGAGTGGGTCCATCTGGTGGATCTCGATGCCGCGTTCGGGCGCGGGTCCAACCGTGAACTGTTGGCCTCGGTCGTCGGTGAGCTCGATGTGAAGGTCGAGCTCTCGGGCGGAATTCGCGACGACGATTCCCTGCGTGCCGCCCTCGCAACCGGATGCGCACGCGTCAACCTGGGTACGGCGGCTCTGGAAGACCCCGAGTGGTGCGCTCGTGCGATCGGCGAATTCGGCGATCGTGTCGCGGTCGGCCTCGACGTGCTGATGGTGGACGGCGCGCCTCGTCTGCGTGGCCGCGGTTGGGTCAGCGACGGCGGTGGCCTGTGGGAGGTACTCGAGCGGCTCGAACGCGACGGCTGCTCGCGGTACGTCGTCACCGACGTCACCAAGGACGGCACCCTGACCGGCCCGAACCTCGAACTTCTCGCCGACGTGTGCGACAGGACCGACAAGCCGGTCATCGCGTCCGGCGGCGTGTCGACGATCGCCGACCTCGAAGCGATCGCCGGACTGGTCGACCGTGGCGTGGAGGGATCCATCGTCGGAAAAGCCTTGTACGCCGGGCGTTTCACACTGCCCGATGCCCTCTCGGCAGTGTCTCGGTAACGACGAATGACCCTTCCCGAGGAACCGAGTCGTCTGCTCGAGATCGCCGGTGGGTTGCTCGACGGCATCCATGATCGGTTCCTCGCGGGCGTCGGCGCACCGAGTGCCGTGCAGAAGGGCCCCGACGACTTCGCCACCGCGGTGGATCTCGAACTCGAGCGTCGTCTGGGCGCGGAACTGTACGACGCCACCGGAATCGCCGTTCACGGTGAAGAGTTCGGCGGTCCCGATCTGAACTCCGGTCTCGTATGGGTACTCGACCCGATCGACGGCACATTCAACTACTCGTCCGGATTGCCCTCTGCCGGAACGTTGTTGGCGTTGCTCGATGACGGGGTGCCGGTCCTCGGGCTCACGTGGCTACCACTGGTGAATCAGCGATTCTCTGCCGTGGCGGACGGCCCGTTGCTTCTGAACGGGGCCCCGCTACCCGCACTGCAACCGAAGTCGTTGCGCGAGTCGATGATCGGGTTCGGTGCGTTCAACGTTGCCAGCCGTGGATCCATCCCCGGCCGCTTCCGGTTTCGCATTCTCGAAGAGTTGTCGATGCACTCCTCGCGGCTGCGCATGCACGGTGCCACCGGAGTCGATCTGGCGTACACCGCCAGCGGCGTACTGGGCGGCGCGGTGGTCTTCGGATACCGCGCCTGGGACAACGCTGCCGGGGCCCTGCTGGTTCGTGCTGCGGGCGGAATCGTCACCGATCTCGCAGGCCGACCGTGGACCATCGATTCGAAGTCGGTGCTCGCGGCCGGCCCCGGAGTACACGGCGAACTGCTGAAGGTGATCACCGAACTCGGTGCACCCGGCGACTATCTGGAAGGACCGGTGCGATGAGCGTTGCGGTCAGAGTGATCCCGTGCCTCGACGTCGATGCCGGACGTGTCGTCAAGGGCGTCAACTTCGAAAACCTCCGCGACGCAGGTGATCCCGTCGAGCTCGCGGCAGCGTACGACGCACAGGGAGCCGACGAACTGACGTTCCTGGACGTCACGGCGTCCACATCCGATCGAGGAACCATGCTCGACGTCGTCAGCCGCACCGCCGAGCAGGTGTTCATTCCCCTGACCGTCGGTGGGGGAGTACGCACTGTCGCCGACGTCGACCTACTGCTGCGGGCCGGTGCCGACAAGGTCAGCGTCAACACCGCAGCCATCGCTCGGCCGGAGTTGCTGCGCGAGCTCAGTGAGCGATTCGGGTCCCAGTGCATCGTCCTGTCGGTGGATGCACGCACCGTCCCGCAGGGACAGCAGGACACCCCGTCGGGCTGGGAAGTCACCACCCACGGCGGCAAGCGTGGAACCGGTATCGACGCCGTCGAATGGGCAGTACGCGGTGCCGAACTGGGAGTCGGTGAGATCCTTCTCAATTCGATGGATGCCGACGGCACGAAGGCCGGATTCGACCTGCCGATGATCGCGGCGGTCCGGTCCGCCGTGCACGTTCCCGTCATCGCCAGCGGAGGAGCAGGGCGCGTCGAACATTTCGCGCCCGCCGTCCACGCCGGAGCCGACGCCGTCCTCGCCGCAAGCGTGTTCCACTTCGGGGACCTCACCATCGGCCAGGTCAAAGAATCGATGCGCGCCGAGCGCATCGTCGTCCGCTAGCGAAGAGGTTTTCGATGACTCTCGACCCGACGCTGTCCGCCCGGCTCAAGCGAAACGAAGCCGGACTGTTCAGTGCTGTGGTGCAGGAGCGCTCGACCGGCCAGGTACTGATGGTTGCCTGGATGGACGACGAAGCGTTGTCGCGCACGCTCGCGACGCGCAAGGGCACCTACTACTCCAGGTCCAGGCAGCAGTACTGGGTCAAAGGCGAGACCTCGGGGCACACGCAGTACGTGCACGAGGTCCGGCTCGATTGTGACGGGGACACAGTGCTGTTGGTCGTCGACCAGATCGGCGCGGCATGCCACACCGGCACCCACACCTGCTTCGACTCCGACGTGCTGTTGGGGCCCGCGGCTCAGGCGTGACCGGTTCCTGCGGCAATTCCCTTGTCCAGCTGAGTGAGTAGCGTCGTGCTCAGAGTCGACAGTCGACCCACCTCCGCGTCGGACAGTCCGTCGAATATCAGAGCCTGCACTGTTTCGACGTGTCCTGGCGCCGATGCCACGACCTTCTCCATGCCGGCGTCGGTCAGCACCGCATAGGAACCGCGGCTCCCCGGGATACTTTCGCGGCGAACCCATCCCGCCTTCTCGAGCTTGGTGACCACGTGCGACAGACGTGAAAGCGACGCGTTGGCGTACTCCGCGAGATCGCGCAGTTGAATTCGTCGCTGTGGGTTCTCGCTGACGACCGCGAGGACGAAGTAATCGAAGTGGGTCAACTGCGAATCGCGTTGCAGCTGGGCGTCCAATGCTGCGGGCAGTCGGGTGACCAGGGCGACGAGCGCGCGCCACGCCTCTTGCTGGCTCTCGGTGAGCCAGCGGGGATCCACCGCATCATTCGGTGTCGCCGACGTGTCCATCGCGGGTACCTCTCGATCGAGACAGTTGTGTTCTGCACATGATGCCTCGAGCATCCCCGGGCCCGAGGCATCGCGTCGAACAATCGGCCTAGCTGCGGTGCGCGCGCAGGTATTCCAGCGCCTTGTCCGCGTGGGCCTCGAATCGCAGCTCACTGGAGAAACTCTCGAGGACCTTGCGGTCGGTACCGATGACGAACGTCGCGCGCTTGACCGGGGAGAGCTTGGCGAGCAGGCCGCGCTTGACCCCGAATGCGGTCGCGACGGCACCGTCCTCGTCGGAGAGCAACGGATAGTCGAACGATTTGGCGGCGGCGAACTCGGCCTGCTTGGCGACCGCGTCGGCGCTGATGCCGACCCGGGTGGCACCCACCTCGGCGAATTCGCCTGCGAGATCGCGGAAATGGCAGGCTTCGGCGGTGCATCCGGGGGTGAATGCAGCCGGGTAGAAGAACAGCACTATCGGACCGTCGGTAAGCAATTCGGTCAGCGTTCGCAGCTTTCCGGTCTGGTCCGGCAGGGAAAAATCGGGAACGAGCTCGCCTGGTTTCATGGTCGGCAGGTTACCGCGCGCGAGGGTGTCGCCGCCGAACCTGGGAGGATGGGGTCATGCACGGCGAGACGACTCCCCACACGAGCCCCACCGAGACCGCATCCATGGACGCCGCACCCATCGACGCCCAACCCACCGATGCCGCGGACTCGACCACGTCCCGGGAGGTGTTCCGCCAGCTCGCCGCCGAGCATCGAGTGGTGCCGGTGACGCGAAAGGTGCTCGCCGACTCCGAAACTCCGTTGTCGGCGTACCGCAAGCTTGCCGCCGACCGACCCGGAACGTTCTTGCTCGAATCCGCGGAGAACGGGCGGTCGTGGTCGAGATGGTCGTTCATCGGTGCGGGTGCGCCTGCGGCGCTGACGGTGGTCGACGGCGAGGCGGCGTGGCGCGGCAACGTGCCCGCAGGTGTCCCGAGCGGCGGTGACCCCCTCGACGTGTTGGCTCGAACCTTGGAGCTACTCCATTCCGAGCGCGTGCCGGGCCTGCCGCCGTTGACCGGCGGAATGGTCGGATATCTCGGATACGACTCGGTGCGGCGCATCGAGAAGCTGCCCGAACATGCGCAGGACGACCTCGGCATCCCCGAGATGGTCATGTTGCTGGCCACCGATCTGGCGGCCGTGGACCATCACGAAGGATCGATCACCCTGATCGCGAACGCGGTCAACTGGAACGGCACCGACGAGCACGTCGACCGGGCCTACGACGACGCGGTGAGTCGCCTGGACCGGATGTGCGCGGATCTGTCCGAGCCTGCTGCGTCGACGGTGTCGGTCTTCTCCAAGTCCGCGCCCCGTTTCCGCAGGCAGCGGACATCGGAGGGATTCGGTGCCGATGTCGAGCGGCTGGTCGAGGAGATCGAGGCCGGTGAAGCGTTTCAGGTGGTGCTCTCGCAGCGCTTCGAGATGGACACCGAGGCGTCTCCTCTCGACGTCTATCGCATGCTGCGGGCCTCGAATCCCAGCCCGTACATGTATCTGATGCACGTGCCGGGGGAGAACGACGAGACGGCGTTCTCGATCGTCGGATCCAGCCCCGAAGCTCTCGTGACGGTGAAGGACGGTCTCGCGACCACGCACCCGATCGCCGGTACGCGCTGGCGCGGTGCCTCCGAGGAGGACGACGTGCTGCTCGAGAAGGATCTGCTGGCCGACGAGAAGGAGAACGCGGAGCATCTGATGCTCGTCGATCTCGGTCGCAACGATCTCGGCCGAGTGTGTGCTCCCGGGACGGTGCGCGTGGGCGACTACCGCCATATCGAGCGCTACAGCCACGTCATGCACCTGGTGTCGACGGTGACGGGACGGCTCGCCGAGGGAAAGCGGGCTCTGGACGCAGTCAAGGCGTGCTTCCCCGCGGGCACGCTGTCGGGTGCACCCAAGGTGCGGGCAATGGAACTGATCGACGAGCTCGAGCCGACGCGGCGTGGCATCTACGGCGGCATCGTCGGCTATCTCGACTTCGCCGGGGACGCCGATACCGCAATCTCGATTCGCACCGCGCTCATCAAGGACGGCACGGCGTACGTGCAGGCCGGTGCCGGAGTCGTGGCCGACTCGGTAGCGGAATACGAGGACGACGAAGCGAGGAACAAGGCCATGGCCGTGCTGAGTGCCGTCGCAGCAGCCGAAACGCTGCGTGAGGTCGGTGGCCGATGACCGAACGCTCCGGCGGCCGCGGATCGGCCGTTCTGCCTGTCGTGCTGCTCGTGGTTGCGGCCGCATGCCTGTGGGGTGCGTCCAGAATGACGTGGGTGAGCGTGACGTCCTCCGACGGTCTCGGCGAGAGCCGGACCGACGATCTCGTCGGCAGTACCTGGGCCGCCGCCACGACTCCTCTCGCCTTGGTGCTTGTCGCTGCTGTGGCGGCCTCGTTCGCGGTGCGCGGGTGGGCATCTCGGGTTCTGGCGTTGCTCATCGCGGTGGTTGCGATCGCTGCGGCGATTCCGGCCGTTCGGCTACTCGCCGCGGGGGCTTCGGACTCGGAGGCGGCTGCGCTCGCCGAGCTCCCGGCTCGTGCCGAGGTGACGATGACGACGGCATCGACACTGCCCGCGCTGATCACGCTCGCAGGGGCCCTGTGTGCGTTCGCGGCGGCTGCCCTGTCGATTCGGAAATCTTTTGGCCCACAGGTACTCTCGTCCAAGTACGCAGCTCCGGCTGTGCGGCGCGACGAAGTGGCTCGCCGGGCCGCTGGAACCACGTCCGCCGTGGGTGCACAGGACGAGGGTGAAGACCTGACCGAGCGCATGATGTGGGACGCGCTCGATGCCGGTGAAGACCCTACCGACGAGTCCGGTACCCGGCGTTCGTCGGATTGATTCGGCCCTCTACGCTAGGTTCCGACCTCGATGAGATTCCTCACATCGAATGTCGACGCTCAGAAAGGACTGGGGCACCATGACTGTTCTCGACTCGATTCTCGACGGTGTACGAGCCGACGTCGCCGCGCGCGAATCGGTGATCGATTTCGCTGCGGTGAAGGCAGCAGCGAAGCTGGCCCCGGCACCTCTCGACGCGGCGGCTGCCCTCCGCGAGGACGGCATCGGCGTCATTGCCGAGGTCAAGCGTGCGAGCCCGTCCAAGGGCGCGTTGGCCGACATCGGTGATCCTGCGGTGCTCGCGCGTGCCTACGAGCAGGGTGGCGCTCGCGTCATCAGCGTGTTGACCGAAGAGCGTCGATTCCGGGGATCGCTCGCCGATCTCGACGCGGTGCGAGCCGCAGTCTCGATTCCTGTGCTGCGCAAGGATTTCATCGTCGGTCCGTACCAGATCCACGAGGCCCGAGCACACGGCGCGGACGTCATCCTGCTGATCGTCGCAGCCCTGGAGCAGGACGCACTCACGTCTCTTCTCGATCGCACGGAGTCACTCGGCATGACGGCACTCGTCGAGGTCCACACCGAGGCCGAGGCCGATCGCGCACTCGAGGCGGGTGCCAGCGTCATCGGTATCAACGCCCGCAACCTCAAGACCCTCGAGATCGATCGCGACAGTTTCGGCCGTATCGCGCCCGGTCTGCCCAGTGAGATCATTCGCGTTGCCGAGTCGGGAGTGCGGGGCACCGCCGACCTTCTCGCGTACGCCGGAGCCGGCGCCGACGCAGTGTTGGTCGGAGAAGGTCTGGTCACCGCGGGCGATCCGCGCACTGCGGTCTCGGACCTGGTGACGGCGGGCACGCACCCGTCGTGCCCGAAACCCGCACGCTGAACCGGCACCCCACCCGAACGCGGCGACGGTCCGCCGTTGGGGCACACTGGAGCGGTGAGCACCAGCCAAACTTCTTCCGCCGCGGACGCCCCTCAGGTAGTCCGCTTCAAGGGCGCTGATCTGCCGCAGAGCAGCATCGGCCTCACCGATCGCAGCGCGCACGAGCCCGATGTGGGCGGTCACTTCGGCGTGTACGGGGGCAGGTTCGTGCCCGAGGCGTTGATGGGTGTGATCGAGGAAGTCACCGCCGAGTACGAGAAAGTGCGCAGCGACAACGAGTTCCTCGGTGAGCTGGATCGGCTGCAGCGCGATTACACCGGTCGCCCATCTCCGGTGTTCGAGGCGACCCGGTTGTCCGAGCACGCCGGTGGCGCTCGGATCCTGCTCAAGCGAGAAGACCTGAATCACACCGGTTCTCACAAGATCAACAACGTGCTCGGGCAAGTTCTGCTCGCGAAGCGAATGGGCAAGACTCGTGTCATCGCAGAGACCGGTGCCGGTCAGCACGGCGTCGCGACCGCCACGGCCTGTGCCCTCATGGGTCTCGACTGCGTCGTCTACATGGGTGAGGTCGACACCGAGCGCCAGGCCCTCAATGTCGCCCGGATGCGTTTGCTCGGGTCGGAAGTCATTGCAGTGAAGTCCGGTTCGCGCACTCTCAAGGACGCGATCAACGAGGCGCTGCGAGACTGGGTCACCCACGCCGACAACACTTATTACTGCTTCGGAACCGTCGCAGGACCGCATCCGTTCCCGGTGATGGTCCGCGATTTCCAGCGCATCATCGGCCTCGAAGCGCGGCAGCAGGTCCTCGCATCCACCGGCCGCCTGCCCGATGCCATCGCGGCCTGCGTCGGCGGCGGGTCCAACGCCATCGGCATCTTCCACGCATTCATCGACGACGCCGATGTCCGTCTCGTCGGTTTCGAGGCTGCCGGCGACGGAGTCGAGACCGGTCGCCACGCCGCGACCATCAGCGGTGGTACTCCCGGAGCCCTGCACGGTGCCTACTCGTACCTGTTGCAGAACGAGGACGGTCAGACCGTCGAATCCCACTCCATCTCAGCAGGATTGGACTATCCCGGGGTCGGACCCGAGCATTCGTACCTACACGACATCGGGCGCGCCGAGTACCGCGGCGTGACGGACACCGAGGCCATGAACGCCTTCAAGCTGCTGTGCCGCACCGAGGGCATCATCCCGGCCATCGAATCGTCGCACGCCATCGCCGGCGCACTCACCCTCGGCAAGGAACTGGGTGAAGGTGCCATCATCCTGGTCAACCTGTCCGGTCGCGGCGACAAGGACGTCGACACCGCAGCCGAGTGGTTCGGCCTGATCGACGGAGACGGCGAAGCGAACGTGGACGACGAAGCAGGTATCAAGCCATGAGCAACAACGACTCTCGCCTCTCCGGGACGTTCGCCCAGTGCCGTGCCGAAGGGCGCGCTGCACTCGTCGGATACCTGCCCGCCGGCTTTCCGACCGTGCCCCGGTCGATCGAGGTCTTCAAGACCATGGTCGATGCCGGGTGCGACATCGTCGAGGTCGGCATCCCGTACTCCGATCCGGTGATGGACGGCCCCACGATCCAAGCTGCTGCAGACGTGGCGCTGCGAGCCGGAGCCCGGGTCAAGGACGTCTTCGCCGTCACCGAGCAGGTCGCAGCCGCGGGTGGCAAAGCGGTCGTCATGACCTACTGGAATCTGGTGCTCAAATACGGCATCGAGAATTTCGCCCGGAGCCTCGCCGATGCGGGTGGACTCGGAATCATCACTCCCGACCTGATCCCCGACGAGGCTCAGGAATGGATCGAGGTCTCGGATCGGTACGGACTCGACCGAATCTTCCTCGTCGCACCGTCGACGACGGAGGAGCGACTCGTCAGCACCGTCGAAGCCAGCAGCGGCTTCGTCTACGCCGCCTCGACGATGGGCGTGACCGGTGCCCGCGACGCGGTGTCCTCGATGGCACCGGCGTTGGCGGCGCGTATCCGCGAGCATTCCGACATTCCGATCGGCGTCGGTCTCGGCGTTCGGTCGGGCGCACAGGCTGCCGAGATCGCGAAGTATGCTGATGCGGTCATCGTCGGCTCGGCTTTGGTGACCGCTGTCGACAACGGTCTCGACGCGGTTCGTGACCTGACGACCGAACTCGCCGAGGGTGTCCGCTCCGCTAACGTAGCGTCGTGACTTCGACCGCCTTCCTGGCCTACATTCCCAGTCCCGCGCAGGGGGTGTGGCACGTCGGACCGCTCGCGCTCCGTGCCTACGCCCTGTTCATCATCATCGGCATCGTGGTGGCCGTGGTGTGGGGAGATCGCCGGTGGGTCGCTCGCGGCGGAACCAAGGGCACGGTCCTCGACGTCGCCGTGTGGGCCGTACCTTTCGGGCTTCTCGGTGGCCGGCTGTACCACGTGGCCACCGACTGGAAGACGTACTTCGGTGCCGGCGGTCGGCCGATCGAGGCGCTCTACGTGTGGAACGGCGGCCTCGGAATCTGGGGCGCGGTGTTCCTCGGCGGAGTCGGCGCGTGGATCGCGTGTCGTCGACGCGGCATCCCACTCCCGGCATTCGGTGACGCGGTAGGCCCGCCGATCCTGCTGGCCCAGGCAATCGGCCGCATCGGCAACTACTTCAACCAGGAGCTCTACGGTCGCGAAACCACGCAACCGTGGGGTCTCGAGATCTACGAGCGACTCGATGCGAACGGCCGGCTCGATCCTCTGAACGGCGTCTCCACCGGAATGGTCGAGAAGGTCGTCCACCCGACGTTCCTCTACGAACTGTTGTGGAGCGTCCTCGTCGTCGTCCTCCTGGTACTCGTCGATCGGAAGTACACGATCGGCCACGGTCGATTGTTCGCGCTCTACGTGGCCGGATACTGCGTCGGTCGGTTCTGGGTGGAACTCATGCGAGACGACTTCGCGACGAAGATCGCCGGCATTCGCGTGAACACTTTCACTTCGGCAATCATCTTCGTGCTCGCGGTCGCCTATTTCGTTCTCGCCACCAAGGGTCGCGAAGACCCGGCGGCATTGAAGTCGAACGACGACGACGGTCGTGACAGCGAAGACAAGACGGGTGGCGAGTCCGCCGACGGCGATCCGCAGGAAGGCACGGGCGAGACATCGTCCGAGAAGAAAGCCGAGGAAGAAGGCAGTACCCGTGGTTGATTTCGAGAAGAGGGCACACCCCGACCCTGCTGATTCGGGCGGCGGCACCGACAAGTCGGCCGGCTCTTTCGGTACACCGTTCGACTACGACGCAACGGCCGAGGCGTCGCTCTCCGAGCCGCCCGCGACATCCGAGTCTGCACCCTCGCACGGTCCCGCCGGTTCTACCGGACCGGGCTGGGACACCTATTCGGGTATCGGCAACGGGCCCGGCTGGTCCAGTACTCCCAGCTATCCGGCCCCCAGCCCGGACGGAAGTATCGACAATTCGATCGGTGGCCTTCCGCCGTCCGCCGGTTACCCGACACCGGGATCCGAGTACCAGGGATACGGTCAGCCGGGATACGGCCAACAGTCGCCCTACGGTCCACCACAGGGGTACGGCCAGACCGGGGGATACGGCCAACAGGGGTATGGCCAGCAGGGGTACGGCCAGCACTCGGGCTACGGCCAGCAGTCGGGCTACGGCCAGCAGTCGGGCTACGGCCAGCAGTCGGGCTACGGCCAGCAAGGGTACGGCCAGCAGGGTTACGGCCAGCAGGGGTATGGCCAGCAGGCCTATGGCCAATCACAGGGCTTTTCGGCCGGGCCCGGTTTCGGTGTCGGACCCGACGCGCCGTACGGGCGGGATCCGGTCACCGGTGAACCGTTGTCGGACAAATCGAAGATCGTCGGTGGACTACTTCAGCTGTTCCTCGGCTGGCTCGGCGTGGGTCGTTTCTACATCGGTAGCACCGGAATCGGCGTCGCGCAGTTGCTGCTGTTCTTCTTCGGCGTGCTGCTGACCGTGGTGTTCGGTCTCGGCTTGATTCTGTTGTTCGGACTGTTCGTGTGGCATGTCGTGGACGCCGTGCTGATTCTCGTCGGCAATGTTCCCGACAGTCGCGGGCTCAAGCTGCGAGACTGATCGACCTACCCGTAGCGCGTCGTCGAGGGAGTTCGTTGTGAGTGATTCAGGTACATCGTCATCGGACGGATCGACACCGGGCGGATCGGCGGGAGACGGCTCGGGTTCGGAGCCCACCATCTCGTTCGAGAAGAACGCGGCACCGGGTCCGGTGTACGGCGCACCCGACCCCAGCTACGGTCCGCCGAATTGGGGCAGTGATCCGTACGGCGCGTCCGGAGGTGACGACCGTAGCTCCGGTGCACCGGACGGTCCACCGCCCGGTGCGGGTTACCCGCCGCCCCCGTTTCCGGGCGGTCCCCAGTACGGAGGTCCCCAGTACGGAGGTCCCCAGTACGGAGGACCCCAGTACGGAGGACCCCACTACCCAGGCCCCCAGTACGCCGGTGCTCCCGGTTGGGTGGATCCGAGCGCTCCTTACGGACGGCATCCCGTCACCGGTGAACCGTTCTCGGACAAGCAGAAGCTCACTGCCGGGCTGCTGAACATCCTGCTGGGTGTTTTCGGGGCAGGACGCTTCTATTTGAATCAACCGGGAATTGCGGTGGCGCAGATCGCGGTCACGTGGCTCACGTGCGGCATCGGCGGTATCTGGCCGCTGATCGACGGGATCATGATGCTCACGGGCAGCGTGCGCGATGAACACGGGCGCCCCCTGCGCGACTGAGCCCAGCGCCGTTCGCGATTGCATCGTTGCGATCGGCAACTGATACGATTCCGCCATCCGAGAGCGATCTCGGATTCTTTCGCGGGCCAGAGCTGTCCCGGTGAATTCCCGATAGGCATCGAATTCGATCGATCCGGCACTCGATGTCGGTTCGGGCGACCAGCCGGCGGGGTAGCCGAGGCTCACAGTGCAGCGTGTCGACACTGCGCCATCCGAAGCACCCACCGGTCTACGTGGAGGTGATCGTGGTGTTGTTTTCTCGGATGCCTGCCGAGCAAGGACTGTACGACCCGAGCGCGGAGAAGGACTCCTGCGGCGTCGCGATGATCGCGGACATCGCCGGACGCCGTTCGCACTCGATCGTGTCCGACGGTGTTCTGGCACTGGAGAATCTGGAACATCGTGGTGCTGCCGGTGCCGAGCCCAACAGTGGTGACGGCGCGGGCATTCTGATCCAGCTGCCCGTCGAACTTCTCGATTCGTTGTCGTCGTTCGAGTTACCGTCCGCCAACGGCGACGGCG
Organism: Rhodococcus sp. 3258; assembly: GCF_031456475.1. Taxonomy (NCBI): domain Bacteria; kingdom Bacillati; phylum Actinomycetota; class Actinomycetes; order Mycobacteriales; family Nocardiaceae; genus Rhodococcus; species Rhodococcus sp. 3258. Next base: position 68,462 of record NZ_JAVDUT010000003.1, on the reverse strand, counting down.
AGAACACCTTCGCGGCGGGTGTCTGCTTTCTGCCGCAGGGCATCCGTGAGCGCGGGTCGGCCGTGCAGCGTGTCGAATCCATTGCAGCCGACGAGGGTCTCGAGGTGCTGGGTTGGGTTCCGGTCGAGGTCGATCCGGATCGCGCCGACGTCGGACTGACGGCGCTCGGATGCATGCCGTACATGAGCTATCTCTTCGTCGCGGCCCCCGAGGTCGACGGTTCACGTCCGGCCGGTCTCGAACTCGACCGATTGGTGTACGGGCTGCGTAAGCGGTCCGAGCGCGTCACCCCGGAGATCGAGGCAGAAGGCTCGGGCCTGTTCTTCCCTTCACTGTCCGCACGCACCATCGTCTACAAGGGCATGCTCACCACCATGCAGCTGCCCCTGTTCTTCCCGGAGCTGCGTAACCCGTTGTGTACGAGTGCAATTGCCATCGTGCACAGTCGCTTCTCCACCAATACCTTCCCGTCGTGGCCGTTGGCGCACCCGCACCGCTACGTCGCGCACAACGGAGAGATCAACACGGTCAAGGGCAACAGGAACCGGATGCGCGCTCGGGAAGCGATGCTGTCCAGCGATCTCATCCCCGGTGATCTGGAGCGGCTCTTCCCCATCTGCAATCCCGATGCATCCGATTCGGTGTCGCTCGACGAGGTGCTCGAACTGCTGCATCTGGGCGGCCGAAGCGTTCCCCACGTCGTGATGATGATGGTGCCGGAGCCGTGGGAGAACCATCGCACGATGGATCCGCGGGTACGGGCGTTCTATCAGTTCCACTCGTCGATGATGGAAGCGTGGGACGGTCCGGCCTGCGTCACGTTCACCGACGGTAGCTACGTCGGGGCCGTTCTCGATCGCAACGGTCTGCGCCCCGGTCGGTGGTGGCAGACGGCCGACGGTCGGGTGATCCTCGCCAGCGAGGCAGGTGTCCTGGACGTGCCGCAATCTCAGGTCGTCGCCAAGGGTCGCCTCGAGCCGGGCAAGATGTTTCTGGTCGACACCGTCGCCGGGCGTCTCGTTCCCGACGAGGAGATCAAACTGCAACTGGCGCAGGAACATCCGTACCAGGAATGGCTGCACGCCGGATTGCTGGAAATCAAGAGCCTGCCCGAGCGCGCCCACATTCAGTACAACCACGAGTCCGTGATCCGCAGACAGATCGCCTTCGGCTACACCGAGGAAGATCTCCGCGTCGTGCTCACCCCGATGGCCGCCTCCGGGGGCGAGCCACTGGGGTCGATGGGGACCGACACCCCGTCCGCGGTGATGTCCCAGCGATCTCGTCAGCTGTACGACTACTTCATCGAACTGTTCGCGCAGGTCACGAACCCGCCACTCGACTCCATCCGAGAAGAGATCGTGACGTCGTTGTCGCGAGTGATGGGACCGGAGCAGAATCTGCTCGAGCCCACTGCCGCGTCGTGCAGGCAGATCGTGTTGCCGTGGCCGGTGCTCGACAACGACGAACTCAACAAGATCATCCACATCGACGACGACGGTGATCATCCCGGTCTGTCGGCGATCGTGCTGCGCGCACTGTACGAGGTCGAGCGTGGTGGGGAAGGTCTGGCCGAGGCCATCGAAGAACTGCGCATGCGGGCATCGGAAGCCATCGCTGCCGGCTACCGCACGCTGATCATCTCCGATCGCGATTCGGACCACACTCGGGCACCGATTCCGTCCCTGCTGGCCACCTCAGCTGTGCACCACCACTTGGTGCGCACCAAGGAACGCACCAAGGTCGCTCTCGTCGTCGAGTCCGGCGATGCACGAGAAGTGCACCACCTGGCCTTGCTGATCGGATTCGGTGCGGCGGCGGTCAACCCGTACCTGGCCATGGAGTCGATCGAGGACCTGGTCGGCGAAGGCGAGCTCACCGGGGTCGAACCCACTGTCGCGGTGCGCAACTACCTGTACGGGCTCGGCAAGGGCGTGCTCAAGGTCATGTCCAAGATGGGCATCTCGACCGTCGGGTCCTACACCGGCGCACAGGTTTTCGAGGCGGTCGGTCTCGATCGCGAGGTCGTGCGCGAGTACTTCAAGGGCACCGTCAGCAAGCTCGGCGGAGTCGGTCTCGACGTCCTTGCCGAAGAGGTCAAACTCCGTCACCGGAAGGCATACCCGGAGAATCCCACCGACCGTGTTCACCGCCGCCTCGAGATCGGCGGCGAGTACCAGTTCCGGCGTGAGGGCGAACTTCACCTGTTCACTCCCGAGACGGTGTTCCTGTTGCAGCACGCAACACGCACCGGTCGCTACGACGTGTTCCAGAAATACAGCGACGAAGTGAACCGGCTTGCCCGTGAGGGCGGCGCACTCCGGGGCCTGTTCGAGTTCAAAGACCATGTGCGCACGCCTGTTCCGCTCGACGAGGTGGAGCCGGTCGAGTCCATCGTCACTCGGTTCAACACCGGCGCGATGAGCTACGGATCCATCTCTGCCGAGGCGCACGAGACCATGGCCGTTGCGATGAACAATCTGGGTGGGCGCTCCAACTCCGGTGAGGGCGGAGAGGACGTCGATCGCCTCTACGATCCGAGCCGGCGCAGTGCGGTCAAGCAGGTCGCGAGTGGACGGTTCGGGGTGACCAGCGATTATCTGGTCAACGCCACCGACATTCAGATCAAGATGGCGCAGGGTGCCAAACCCGGTGAGGGCGGGCAGCTGCCCGGTTACAAGGTGTACCCGTGGGTGGCCAAGACTCGGCACTCGACGCCCGGGGTCGGCCTGATCTCCCCGCCTCCGCACCACGACATCTATTCCATCGAGGATCTCGCGCAGTTGATACACGATCTCAAGAACGCCAACGAGAACGCGCGCGTCCACGTCAAACTCGTCAGCTCGGTAGGAGTGGGCACGGTGGCGACGGGAGTGAGCAAGGCGCACGCCGACGTCGTACTGATCTCGGGATACGACGGTGGCACGGGCGCGGCTCCGTTGACGTCTCTCAAGCATGCCGGTGCGCCCTGGGAAATCGGGCTGGCCGACGCCCAACAGACGTTGGTGCTCAACGGACTTCGCGATCGCATCACCGTCCAGTGCGACGGCGGAATGCGCACCGGCCGTGATGTGATCGTCGCGGCGCTGCTCGGTGCCGAGGAATTCGGGTTCTCGACGGCACCTCTGATCGTCGCGGGATGCATCATGATGCGGGTCTGCCATCTCGACACCTGCCCAGTGGGTGTCGCGACTCAGAACCCCGAACTGCGCAAGCGATTCACCGGCAAGCCCGAGTTCCTCGAGGACTTCTTCAGGTTCGTCGCCGAGGATGTGCGAAAGTACCTCGCGCAGCTCGGGTTCCGCAGCATCGACGAGGCCGTCGGCCATGCCGACGTGCTCGAGACCGCGGCCGGCGTCGCACATTGGAAGAGCAAGGGACTCGACCTCACACCCATCTTCGCGATGCCGGTGGATCGACACGGCGCGCCCATGACGCAGCGTCGACGCCTACGCGATCAGGACCACGGCCTCGATTTCGCGCTGGATCGCACGCTGATCCAGCTGGCCGAGGGCGCATTGGAGGACGCGCATCCGGTGACGCTGGAGCTGCCCGTGCGCAACGTCAACCGCACGGTCGGAACACTTCTGGGGTCCGAGGTCACGCGACGCTACGGCGCGGCCGGGTTACCCGACGACACGATTCGCGTGTCGTTCACCGGCTCTGCCGGGCAATCGCTCGGTGCATTCCTGCCGCCCGGAATCACGATCGATCTCGTCGGCGACGCGAACGACTACGTGGGCAAGGGCCTGTCGGGAGGACGCATCGTCGTCCGACCGGCCGAGGACGCACCCTTCGTTGCCGAGGACAACGTCATTGCCGGAAACACGATTCTCTACGGAGCCACGTCGGGAGAGGTGTACCTGCGCGGTAAGGCGGGGGAGCGGTTCGCCGTGCGCAACTCCGGAGCCGTTGCGGTCAACGAGGGCGTGGGAGATCACGCCTTCGAGTACATGACGGGCGGACGGGTGGTCGTGCTCGGGCCGACCGGACGCAACATGGCGGCCGGCATGTCGGGCGGTATCGCCTTCGTTCTGGGTCTCGACCCCGCGGACGTGAACACGGCAATGGTCGAGTTGCAGGTTCCCGATCCGGACGATCTGGTGTGGCTGCGCGAGACGGTCGAGAACCACGAGCGCTGGACCGGCTCCACCGTCGCGGCATCGCTGCTCGCCGACTGGCCCCGCCGGTCCGCTCTGTTCACCAAAGTCATGCCCGTCGATTATCAGCGAGTGCTGGAGGCGACACGAATGGCGCGCGCCGAGGGGCGCGACGTCGACGCTGCGATCATGGAGGCTGCACGTGGCTGATCCACAGGGATTTCTGAAGGTCGTCAAGCGTGAGGCCGCCAAGCGTCCTATCGACGAACGGGTCAGGGACTGGAACGAGGTGTACTCGGATCAGCCCAGCAGCGAACGCGCAGCCGAGGTCTCGGAACAAGCGCGCCGCTGCATGGATTGCGGAATTCCGTTCTGCCACTCCGGAACTGCCGGATGCCCGCTGGGCAACCTGATTCCGGAATGGAACGATCTCGTGCGCCGCGATCGGTGGGACGCGGCCAGTGATCGGTTGCACGCCACCAACAACTTTCCGGAGTTCACCGGACGAGTGTGTCCGGCTCCGTGTGAATCTGCCTGTGTCCTGTCCATTTCCGAGGCCGCCACCGGCGGAAGTGTGACGATCAAGCGGGTCGAGCAGACCATCGCAGACCTGGCCTGGGAACAGGGCAGCGTCGTTCCCCAGCCTCCGACGATCACCACCGGTAAGCGAGTGGCCGTCGTGGGTTCGGGTCCGGCGGGGCTGGCTGCGGCGCAACAGCTCACCAGGGCCGGGCACGATGTCACCGTGTACGAGCGCGACGATCGGCTCGGTGGATTGCTTCGATACGGAATCCCCGAATTCAAGTTGGAGAAGTCGGTGCTCGATCAGCGGCTGATGCAGATGCGGGCCGAGGGCACGCATTTCGTCACCGAGTGCGAGGTCGGCATCGACTTCACCGTCGAGCAACTGCGCGCGAGCTTCGATGCGGTCGTGCTCGCCGTCGGCGCTCTGCGGGCTCGCGACAACACCGAGGTGATCGGCCGCGAACTCGACGGCATCCACCTGGCGATGGAGCATCTGGTGCCGTCGAACAAGGAATGCGAGGGCGACGGGCCGACGTCGATATCCGCTGCGGGCAAGCATGTGGTGATCATCGGCGGCGGAGACACCGGGGCCGATTGTCTCGGCACGGCTCACCGTCAGGGTGCCGCGTCGGTCACTCAGCTCGACTACAACCCTGCTCTTCCTGGTGCCCGTGACGACGGTCTTTCGCCATGGCCGTCGTGGCCGTTGGTGCTTCGGACGTCGCCCGCGCATGCGGAGGGTGGCGTCGTGCGTCATCAGGTCGCGGTGCAGCGATTTCTCGGCGACGAGCGTGGACATGTGCGCGCCATGGTGCTCGCCGAGGTCGAGGTGCAGCGCGACGCGGACGGGCGACGCATCGTGACGCCCATCGGTGAAGAGGTCGAATTGCCCTGTGATCTGGCATTGTTCGCCATCGGATTCGAGGGTGTCGAGCATGGACCGCTGCTCGACGACTACGGCCTGGCGCTGACCAAGCGCGGCGCGTTGTCGTGTGGTCCCGATTGGCAGACGACGGCCCCGGGTGTGTTCGTCTGTGGGGATGCCCACCGCGGTGCGTCGTTGGTCGTGTGGGCGATCGCCGAGGGGCGTTCGGCTGCCAACGGGGTCGACGCATTCCTCACCGGACACTCGGAATTGCCGTCCCCGGTGCACCCCACGGCACTGCCTCTGGCGGTGGTGTGACACTCGTCTCTGTACCGGTACAGGTGCTTTCAGCAGCGGCCCGACGAGGCTACCCGTCGGTAGTATTCGGCCGGGTTCCTCTGCGATAGAGAACAAGGCGTCCAGCGGCTACGCTCGCAACCGTGAGCCGACGTACGAAGATTGTCTGCACCCTTGGACCCGCAACCGCAACCACAGAGCGCATCCGCGAACTCGTCGAGAGTGGAATGGATGTCGCACGACTGAACTTCAGCCATGGCGATCACCCCGATCACCAGGCCAACTACGAGAGAGTTCGCGCCGCATCGGACGCCACCGGCAAAGCCGTGGGCATCCTGGCCGACCTGCAGGGACCGAAGATCCGACTCGGCCGATTCGCCGAGGGCTCCACCACCTGGGCCGCCGGTGAACTCATCCGCATCACCGTCGAGGAGTGCGAGGGCACCCACGATCGTGTGTCGACCACGTACAAGGAGCTGGCTCAGGACGCCAAGGAAGGCGACCGCCTGCTCGTCGACGACGGCAAGGTCGGCCTCGTCGTCACCGGCGTCGAAGGCAACGACGTGCTGTGTCGGGTCACCGAGGGTGGTCCGGTCAGTAACAACAAGGGCGTCTCCCTCCCGGGCATGGACGTCTCCGTTCCTGCCATGAGCGAGAAGGACATTGCGGACCTCGAGTTCGCCCTCGCGCTCGGATGCGATTTCATCGCGCTCTCGTTCGTGCGCTCTCCCGCCGATGTCGAACTCGTCCACGCAGTCATGGACCGCGTCGGCCGCCGAGTTCCGGTCATTGCCAAGCTCGAGAAGCCCGAGGCCGTCGACAACCTCGAAGCCATCGTGCTCGCGTTCGATGCGATCATGGTCGCCCGCGGTGACCTCGGCGTCGAGTTGCCACTCGAGCAGGTGCCCCTGGTGCAGAAGCGCGCCATCCAGATCGCCCGCGCCAACGCCAAGCCCGTCATCGTTGCGACCCAGATGCTCGAATCGATGATCGAGAACTCCCGTCCCACCCGCGCCGAGGCGTCCGACGTCGCCAACGCAGTGCTCGACGGTACCGACGCGGTCATGCTGTCCGGCGAGACCTCGGTCGGCAAGTACGTCATGGAGACGGTGCGGACGATGGCTCGGATCGTCGAGACCGTGGAAACCGAAGGCGACAGCGTTCCTCCTCTGACTCACGTTCCTCGCACCAAGCGCGGTGTCATTTCCTACGCCGCCCGCGATATCGGCGAGCGTCTGGACGCGAAGGCCCTCGTGGCCTTCACCCAGTCGGGCGACACCGTGCGACGGTTGGCTCGCCTCCACACCAAACTGCCGTTGCTCGCATTCACCTCGATCTCCGAGGTCCGCAGTCAGCTGTCCCTGAGCTGGGGCACCGAGACGTTCCTGGTTCCCGATGTGGGCTCGACGGACGCGATGGTCAAAGAGGTCGACAAGGCGTTGCTCGAACTCGGTCGTTACAACCGAGGCGATCAGGTCGTGATCGTCGCCGGTGCCCCTCCCGGCACAGTAGGCTCGACCAACTTGATCCATGTGCACCGAATCGGAGAAGAGGACCGGTAAGTGGTCGAAGCGGGGGGAACCGGCGTCAGCGAGAGCGCGCCGAGCAGTACAGCAGTACGCGGAACCGATCTCGAAACCCTTCTCGGTCTCCTCGCCCTCGAGGAGACCGAGGAGGATGTGTTCATCGGACAGCATCCGGAGCAGGTGGGGAGCCGGACGTTCGGTGGGCAGCTCGTCGCTCAGGCGCTCATCGCCGCCGGCCGGACCGTATCCGGAACGTCCCGGGACGTTCATGCGATCAATGCGCACTTCATCCGCGGTGGTGACGTCAAGAAGCCCATCGAATACCGGGTGAGTCGTCAGCGCGACGGCCGGGCGTTCGCCAACCGGCAGGTCACTGCGCTGCAGGACGGTAACGAGCTGTTCGTCATGCTCGCTGCTTTCCAGGATTTCGGTAAGGGCCTCGAGCACAGCGTCGAGGTGCCCGAGGTTCCGTATCCCGATGCTCTGCCGCCTCTCGGCGACCACTTCGTGGGGTTCGAGGACCGACTGCAGATGTTCGTCGATGCACTCAAACCGATCGACATGCGGTACGCGAACGATCCGGCGTGGATCATGCACGGCACCGGTGAGAAGCTCAACCACAATCGAGTGTGGATGAAAGCGGACGGCGATCTGCCGGACGAGTCGATCTTTCACGCCGCGACCATGGGCTACGCGTCGGACACCACGGTGCTCGATTCGATCATCACCACCCATGGACTGTCCTGGGGACTCGACCGCATCGTGGCGGCGACGGTCAACCACTCCATCTGGTTTCACCGACCGTTCCGATTCGACGAGTGGGCTCTGTATGCGACCGAATCGCCGGTCGCGGCCGGATCGCGGGGACTCGCCACCGGCCGATTCTTCTCGATGGACGGTCAGTTGCTCGCAACCGTCGTGCAGGAGGGCCTCATTCGCCACTTCCCGAAACGCGTTCGCGCCTGAGTGCTGCCGACCACAGTCGAGTCTTGGCTTCGAGGGTGAGTGAGGCGTGCGCTGGACTGGTGGACGGCAGACGGATGCACTCGACGTCCTGCTGCACCGCGTTCGCGACGTATCTGCGATAGCTGTCGGCAGCTTTTGCTCCGTTGAACAGCACGGTGTCGATGCCGGGATGACCTGCGATGAGGTTCGCGACATCGTTTGCCACGATGGATGATTCGACTATGGCCGAGTCCAGGCTTCCGGTCCTGGTACACAGCTTCAGTACGTCCCACACAGCAATCCCGCTGCGCACCAGTCGCTCTGTTCGCGCCTCGTACGGAAGTTCGGGACCGGCACCGAACAGCGCGCCCATGATCGGCCAGAACGCATTTCGGGGATGAGCGTAATACTGCTGAGCAGCAAGCGATGCGACACCGGGCATCGAACCGAGTATCAGCGTGTGAGCGTGCTCGTCGACTATCGGTTCGAAGCTGTGCACGACGTTCATGTCGCGATTACAGCAAACAGCGCGCGCAGGTACTCGGGTGGGACCACAATGGAGAGATGTTGGATCCACGCGTACTCGACAACAACGAACTCGAAGCCGAACTCGCCGCCTTGCGCAGAGGACGCGACGCCGCGATGGACGAAGGCGCGCGAGATGTGTCCACTGCCGATACCGATCATCTCATCGCCCGCTTCGAGGACGAGATTCGCAGGCGTCACCAGGACGGTGAGTCCGATCAGCCCAGCGCGGATCTGCCCTGACCGAGGATCAGCACGGCGCACGCCGCCGTCGACGAGATGATCCGGACGGTGTTCCACCGTGTCCAGTTCGACGTGAACGACTGCCACATGTCGGCTCCCGACGGACTCGCCGGATCCACCGCTGCCAATGCATCGTTGAGTGGGACGTTGAACGCCACCGTGACCACGAAGCAGCCCACCACGTAGAGCCCTGCTCCCGCGCCGACCCAGGTCGATCGCCCACCCTCCGTGGTGATCGCGAGAACGGTTGCGAGAGAACAGGTCAACGCCGTACCGACGAACAGCGTCAGAAACAGTGGGTTGAGGATCGCGGCGTTCGATCTCTGCATCGCGGCGATCGCGTCGGGCACCGGTAACGACGCCAGGCCAGGAAGAACACTGACCGAGAACGCGAGCATGACGCCCGCGACGAGGCCGCATCCGACTGCTGCGACCAGGGTGGCGATCGAGGAGATCTTGTCGATCATCGGTTTTCCTTCCCGGGGATTCGTCGTGCGCTTCCGACCTTTCCGCGTCACGGGTGGATGGACAATGCGCGCGGGGCTCGAATTCATGTCCGATCGTCCCGGCCGTGGGGGACAATTGTCCGGTGCGTGGAGCCGACCCCTGGAAGTCACCCGATCCGCTCGGTGAGGCTTTGCATTTCCTCCGAATGACCGGGTCCTTCTACGTGCGTTCCGAGATGAGTGGCTCGTGGGGGCTGGCCCTGCCCGCGATGGACGACGCTGTGTGGTTCCACACCGTGGTCGACGGGTCGTGTGTGCTGTCGGTCCCCGGGGAGTCGACGCGTGAGCTCGTTCCCGGCGACTTCGCGTTGGTTCCCCACGGGCGTGGGCACGTATTGGCGGCCGACATCGAGTCTGTCGGCGACGCGACCAGCGTGTCCGAGGTGCCACACGATTACGTCAGCGACCGGTACGCGGTGATCGACCAGTGCGATGCGAGCGGACCCGATACCGTGTTGGTCTGCGGGGCCGTCCGGATGGATCATCCTGCGGCGCAGCAGCTTCTTCGGCTGCTACCGGCGGTGATCGTGATCGACGCAGACAGCGAACCACGGCGCGCACGTATGCAGAACATCCTCGCCATAGTGGCCGACGAGGCACGATCGCTCGAACCCGGGGGAGAGGCAGTGATCACCAGGCTTTCCGACGTTCTGGTGATTCAGGCGTTGAGGTCATGGATTGTGGACACTCCGAGCGCGCAGTCCGGTTGGCTGGGAGCGTTGCAGGACGAGCGGATCGGAGGCGCGCTGGCTCGCATTCATCGAAATCCCGACGAGCGGTGGACCGTTGCGGCACTGGCGTCGAGTGCACACATGTCACGTTCGGCGTTCTCGGCTCGATTCACCGCATTGGTCGGCGATTCGGTGATGAGTTACCTGGCGACGTGGCGGATGCAAGTCGCGTACGACACATTGCGGTCCGAGGACGTGGTGCTGGCCGAATTGGCCAGGCGCAGTGGCTATTTGTCGGAGGCAGCATTCGGCAAAGCGTTCAAACGGGCGATGGGAGTCTCTCCGGGGAGTGTGCGTCGTCGTCGGGACGTGGCGTTGGTGCCGGTTCAGTCGAGTAGATGACGGAGATACACGTTCGGATCGTCGAGATATCGCCGCCAGTGCTGGACCAATTCGAGTTCGTCCCAGGTGCTTCGGCGCAGACCGTGTTCACCCACTTCGACGATGTCCGCACCGGGTGTCGATGCCAGGATCGGTGAATGCGTGGCACAGACGAGCTGTGCCCCCTCCTCGCCCAAGTGGGACATCAGCGCGACCAGGTTCAGGCACGCGGTGAACGACAGGGCCGACTCCGGTTCGTCCAGCACATAGAAGCCCGGTTCGGCCAACATCGCACCGAACATGGTGAGAAAGCCCTCACCGTGGCTCATTTCGGCGGTGTTCTCGTCCCAGAAGCCCGGCATGCCGCCGAGGTTCTCGGCCATCTCGAATGCAGTCTCGGCGCGCAGGAAGAATCCCCGCTTCTGCTCGCGCGGACCCCGCAGCATGCGCGCGCCTCGTGGCGTGGTCTCGAGTTCGAGCACCTCGCCGAGGACGCTCGTCACCTCGTCCAGTCGACGAGACTTCTGCGCTGCTCGACCCCCGCGGGCGTCGATGCCGAAACGCTCTGCGATCGCCTCTACGAGAGTCGACTTACCGGAACCGTTGTCGCCCACCAGAATTGTGACCGGTGCGAGAAACTCGAGTCCCTCGCGCGCGAGGTCGGCGACAGCGGGAACGGTGAAGGGCCACTCCGATCCCACATCGTCGGCGTGGACAAAGGCGCGCTCTACGAACATGATTCAGGCGGTGACCAGGCGGTCGACGTAACCGGTCTCGTGGGCGGAGTCGGCGCTGCAGGTGTAGTAGACCCACTGAGCGGACTGGTCCGCGGAATCTCCGAAACGGTGGTCGACCTTCTGCGCGCACAATTTCCCCGCGCTGGTGTCATGGCAACGAAGACTGCTGGGTATGTACATCACCCCACTGTAGGCGTGATCGGGAGTGGACCCGACCGCTGTCGCGGCCGGTCGATCGTGCTGTGGTGCCCTCGGTGAGACTCGAACTCACACTGGACGGGTTTTGAATCCGTTTCCTCTGCCAATTGGGATACGAGGGCTGGCGTCTTTCAAGCAACGATTGACGAGTGTAGAAGATGCGCTTTCGGCCCCGTGCACCGGTACCCTTCAGTTGCTCGATGCCCCTGAGGGGCGACGACTGTCGAAGGAGACCGGTACAGATGAATGCTCCTGATACGCACGGTACTGGCAAGCCTGCGCTGCGGGTGGTGGTCGCGGAAGACGAATCCCTGATTCGTCTCGACCTGGTGGAGATGCTCCGCGAAGAGGGATACGACGTGGTCGGTGAGGCCGCGGACGGTCAGCAGGCTGTGGAACTGGCTGTCGAACTTCGACCGGATCTGGTGATCATGGACGTGAAGATGCCGCGTCGTGACGGCATCGACGCGGCCTCCGAGATCGCGGAGAAGCGGATCGCGCCGGTGGTGATTCTCACAGCGTTCAGTCAGCGAGAGCTCGTGGAGAAGGCGCGCGATGCGGGTGCCATGGCCTATCTGGTCAAACCGTTCACCAAGGCCGATCTGATGCCTGCAGTCGAGTTGGCCGCGAGCCGATTCGGCGAGATCTCTGCGCTCGAATCGGAGATCGCCGATCTTCAGGACCGACTCGAGACCCGCAAGCTGATCGAGAAGGCCAAGGGCGTCCTGATGGAGTCGCAATCGCTGACGGAACCGCAGGCGTTCAAGTGGATTCAGCGTGCCGCGATGGACCGACGCACGACGATGAAGGCGGTAGCCGAGGTCGTGATCGAAACACTCGGTACTCCGGCGAACAACCCTGTGGCAGAGAGCTGATCGGCCCGCGGAAAGCTACGGCCACGTAAAACTTCGACCTCTTAGGTCACAGTCAGGTCACGAGCGTCGTTCTAGGCCTTGCGAACCGGTTTCGAGCATTAGCGTCTGGTTCACACATGAGCCACATGTAACTCAGGTGAGCTTCAACGACGAGCAATTTCAAGGAGAACCTAGATGGCAATTCGGACCTATGTCCGCACGGCTGCAGTGCTGAGCGTCACCTCGCTCGCACTGTTCGGCTGTTCGTCGAGCGACGACTCGGGCTCGACCGACTCCACCAGTGCCAGCGGCGGCACGTCGGCCGCGGAAACGACCGTCTCCACCGACTGCACTCCTGAGCAGGCCACCGCCGGATCCACTCCCGACACGTCGCCGCTGGTGGTAGGAACCCTCCTTCCCGAGACCGGCACCCTGGCCTTCCTCGGACCACCCGAGGTCGCCGGTGTCCAGCTGGCCGTCAACGATGTCAACGGTGCGGGCGGCGTCCTCGACCAGCCCGTCACGCTCATCCCCGGTGACTCGGGCGACACCACCACCGACACCGCCAACACCACGGTCGACCGTCTGCTCGCCGGCGGCTCGAACGTCATCGTCGGTGCGGCGTCGTCCTCGGTGTCGCTCAAGGTCATCGACAAGATCGCCAGCGCGGGTGTCGTGCAGTTCTCGCCTGCCAACACCTCCGACCAGTTCGTCTGCTACCCGGACAAGGGCCAGTACTTCCGTACCGCGCCCACCGATGTGCTGCAGGCACAGGCACTCTCGCAGCTGATCGCCGAGGACGGCGCGCAGCGCGTGGCCATCCTGGCTCTCAACGACCCCTATGGAACGGGCCTGGCCAAGAACACCGCCGACAACCTCGAAGAGGCCGGCATCGCGGCAGACCAGATCCAGACCACGATCTACGACCCGAACGCACAGTCGTTCAACGCCGAGGTCGACGGCGTGAAGAACTTCAACCCGGATGCCGTCGCCATCATCGGCTTCGAGGAGTCCGCGAAGATCATCACCCGTATGCACGAGATCGGCATCGGACCGTCCGACGGCACGTTGGTCTACGGCGTCGACGGCAACATGGGCAACGCACTCGGTGAGTCGGTCGCTGCAGGCCTGCTCGACAAGATGCGCGGCACCACCCCGCTGACCGACGTCGGCACCGCGTTCCAGGACCGACTCAAGGGCGTGGATCCGGCATTGGTCGACTTCAACTACGCCGGTGAGTCCTACGACGCGGTCGTCATCTCGGCGCTGGCAGCCGAGCAGGCGAAGTCGACGGCAGGCACCGACATCGCTGCCAACATCAACAGCATCACCAAGGACGGCACGAAGTGCACGACCTTCGCCGAGTGCCTCCCACTCGTCAAGGCCGGCACCGATATCGACTACGACGGAGTCACCGGCGCGCTGAACTTCAGTGACGCAGGCGAGCCCGCCACCGGTTCCTACGGCAACCTGGTCTTCGGACCGGACAACAAGCTGACGACGGACGGATACATCGTCGTCGGTGAGTGATCTGTAGCTGCTGCACAGCCTCCGGGCCCGAGTCCTGACATCAGGACTCGGGCCCGGAGTCGTTCGAATACACCACGTTGGGTACCTATGGCGCAGGTACGAGAAAGCCCCGACTCGAACTATGTCGAGTCGGGGCTTCCTGCCGAGAAGGTCAGGCCTTCTTTTCTTTGCTTCCCGCGAGAGTGCCGAGGTAGAGCTCGATCACCTTGGGATCGTTCATCAACGCCGGCCCGGTATCGGTGTAGGCGTTGCGACCTTGATCGAGAACATAGCCGCGGTCGCAGATCTGCAGGCAGCGGCGGGCATTCTGCTCGACCATGATGATCGAGACGCCCGCCGCGTTGATCTTCTTGCAGCGGATGAAGACCTCGTCCTGGAACATCGGCGACAAGCCTGCCGACGGTTCGTCGAGCAGCAGCACCGACGGTTCCATCATCAGGGCCCGCCCCATCGCCACCATCTGGCGCTCACCGCCCGACAGTGCACCTGCCTTGACCTTCTTGCGTTCGCCGAGCAGTGGGAACAACTCGCTGACGAAGTCGAACCGCTCACCGAACTTCTTGGGCCGCAGATAGATTCCCATCTCGAGGTTTTCCTCGATCGTGAGCGATGGGAACACGTTCTGCGTCTGGGGCACGTATCCGACGCCCTTGGTCACCAGAACGTGCGCCTCGGCGGAGGTGATGTTGTCACCGCGCAGCTTCACACTGCCCTCGCGGACCGCCACGAGGCCGAACAACGTCTTGAGCAGAGTCGACTTACCGGCACCGTTGGGTCCGATGATGCCAACGATCTCACCGTCGTTCAGAAAGAAGTTGCACTCACTGAGGATGTTCACACCGGGGATGTACCCGGCAACCAGACCGTCGGCGCGCAGCAACGCTCCTTCGGCCAGACGCGCATGCTCGCCCGGCGTGGCCGCGAACTCGGCCGGCGTCAGAGTTTGTTCGCTCATCAGTTGTCCTCCTTGGCTCGGTGCGAGCCGCCCGCAGCAGTGTCGGTGGCTGCGGGGCTGACGAACTCCGGTTCCGAAAGATCGCCTCCTGCTTGCAGTTCCTCCACCTCGGCTTGCTTCAATGCCTCGGCCAGTTCGGCGGTCGCTCCGACGGGATTGCCGTCGGCATCGAATTCGAGTGCTTGATCGTGATGGCTACCGAGATAGGCATCGACGACGGCACCGTTGTTGGAGAGCTCTTCCGGGGTGGACTCGGCGATGATGCTGCCCTGAGCCATCACCACCACCCAGTCGCTGATGTCGCGGATGACATCCATGTCGTGTTCGACGAACACCACCGTCATGCCGTCGTCGCGCAGCGATTTGATGTGGCCCAGAAGCGATTGCGTCAGAGCGGGATTGACTCCGGCCATCGGCTCGTCGAGCATGACAACCGACGGATCGGTCATCAACGCTCGCGCCATCTCCAAGAGTTTGCGCTGACCACCGGACAACGAGCCGGCCAGATCGTCGGCTTTGGCGTCGAGTTTGAATCGCCCCAGCAGTTCGTAGGCGCGTTCGGTGATCTGACGCTCCTGTGCCTTCCACGTCCACGGCATGAACGTGTTGATCATGCGCTCGCCGCGTTGGCCCGTCGCGCCCAGTCGAACGTTGTCCAGCACAGTCAGTTTCGACAGTGCTTTCGTCAACTGGAAGGTGCGGACGACGCCTTTGCGTGCCACCTGATGAGGGTGCATCCGGCCGAGTTCCTGACCGTCCATCGACCACGTTCCGGTGTCGGGTCGGTCGAATCCGGTGAGCAGGTTGAACAGTGTGGTCTTACCCGCACCGTTCGGTCCGATCAGACCGGTGATGCATCCGCGCTGGATCTCGAGGTGCGCCACGTCGACGGCCTTGAGGCCGCCGAAGGTACGCGAGACCCCGTCGACCACCAATGTCGCGTCGGGCTTGGCTGCCCCGGGCTCGTTGGCGACGCCGGCGAACAGACTGGCACGCTGATCGCTCGACAGTGCTTTGGCCGCACGTGCTTCGAGTGTGCTGGCTTTCTTGCTCGGTGTCGCATCTGCGGCGGCACCGGTGCTCGGGTCAGGCATTGAGTTGAACCTCTCGCTTGTTGCCGAGAATGCCCTGGGGTCTGAACACCATCAGCACGGCGATCAGAATTCCCAGGAGTACGAATCGTGTGGCACCGACCTGGGCACCGGTGAGGTTGAGCACCGGATCGTCGCCCGAGATCAGTTGCCGCAGAATCGCGTCGGGAATGGACAGCAGGAACCAGAACAGCATTGCGCCGATCACGGGGCCGAACACCGTTGCGGCACCACCGAGAATGAGAGCGCCGAACGCGAAGAACGTCTGCGCGGTCGAATAGAAGTCTGGGTTGATCGACTGCGTCTGCAGTGCGTTGAACACCCCGCCCATACCGCCGATCACGCCGCCGAGAACGAGTGCCTGCATCTTGTAGACGAACACGTTCTTGCCCAGCGACCGGGCAGCGTCCTCGTCTTCACGAACCGCCTTGAGAACACGACCCCACGGGCTGTGTGTCAGCAGGTATACGACCCCGCACAGCAGCAGTACCAACGTCCAGCCGACGAGCATGGCCCACAGGTCGTTACCCAGGAACCGAACGCCGATGAAGCTGTACGTCTTTCCACCCTCGAACGGGCTGAGGTTGGTGAACGGAGCTGCGAATCCGGTGATGCCGTTGGTGGACTTGGTCACCGAATCGGTTGCCGTGGAGCGGAATACCAGTCGCAGGATTTCCGATGCGGCGATCGTCACGATGGCGAGATAATCCGCTCGCAATCGCAGGGTCGGAATGCCGAGCACCAGAGCCAGCAGGCCGGCCGCAGCGAGACCGACCAGAATGCCGAGCCACAGTGGCTGCTCGTAGGTGATCGTGGTGATGCCGACGCCGTAGCCGCCGAGCAGGGCGAAGCCGATCTGGCCGAAGTTGAGCAGACCGGCGTAGCCGAAGTGCAGGTTCAGGCCGATGGCGAGCAGTGCGTAGAAGATGGCCGACGGGCCGACCAGCTGAGCAAGAGAGATCTGAAGTGCGCCGATGATATCCATGTGCAGGTCACCCGATCCTTTGTCGCGAGCCGAGGATGCCCTGAGGACGGACGACGAGGATGAGAATCAAGACGAGCAACCCTCCGATGTATTTGAGGTCGGGATTGATGACCAACGTCGACCACTGCACGAGCAGACCCACGATGACGCAACCGAGGAATGCGCCGTAGGCCGTGCCGAGTCCTCCGAGCGTGATTCCGGCGAACATGAGCAGTAGGAGTTTGAAGCCCATCTCCCATTGCACGCGGCCGCCGAGTTCGGAGAGCCCGAACAGCACGCCGCCGAGGGCGGCCAGGCCGCCACCGAGGCACCAGACGAACGTCACGACGCGCTCGACGTTGATACCCGACGAGGCAGCCAGATCACGGTTGTCGGCCACCGCACGCATGGCTTTACCGATCTTGGTGCGCTGCAGCATCAGTGCGACGCCGATGAGGACGACGACGCTGATGACGATGCAGGCGAGGTTGACGTTGGTGATCGACAGTGGGCCCCAGTCGTTCTCGGTCTGAGCCTGGTAGTCGTCGAATGGCTCCGAGCGGTCGGAGAAGAAGATCAGGATGAGGTAGCGCAGCGCAATGGCGAGTCCGATCGTCACCACCAGCTGAGCGATCAGGCCGGTTCGACGTTTACGCAACGGCCGCCAGATCAGGGCGTTGTTGAGCCAGCCGATCGCGACTCCGACAATGATCGCCAGCACGGTGGCCGGAATCAGTTGTATCCCGAGGCTCACATTGAAGAACCATGCCGCGACGGCTCCGAGCGTCACGAGTTCGCCGTGTGCGAAGTTGGTCAAGCCCGTCGTTCCGAAGATCAAGCTCAGACCGACCGCCGCGAGCGCGATGACCAGACCGAAGCGGAAGCCGTCGACCGTGGTGCGCACGAACTTCTCGTAGAACGGGGTGCTGGTCGCGGTCCTGGCCTCACCGAAGGAGAAGATGACGGTGTTCGAGCGACCGGCCTGCACGTCGCGCTCGACCTCGCCCTGCACGCTCACCCCGTCGGGGAGCGTTTCCTGGACCACCTGGAATGTGTATGTGCCAGGCGACAATTCGAGAGTCCAGCGTCCGCCGGTCTCGCTGGTGGTGCGGGCCACTTCGCTGCCCGACGCGTCGAGCGCCGCAACATCGACCCCTTCGAGGCGTTCTCCACCGTTGTTGAGCGATCCCGCGACGCTGACGGCGTCTGCGGGCGGTGCCTGTTCGGCACTGGTTCCCGGCGCCGCCGGGGGAGAGGGGGTAGGTTCCTGCGCCAACGCAGGCGCACTGAACAGCAGCGCCGCAATGGAACTCAGGATGGCGAGTAGGAGTGTTCGCTGGAATACGCGAACTGCAGATCTTGCGCGCAACCTCGGTGGTTGCACCTTTCTGGTCCATCGAACATTTGGAGCCACGCACGTCCTCCGGACGGTTGTCGTTGAGTCACGGGATGGGGATTTACTGCAATTGTCGGACTCTATCCGTTGAAACGACGCAAAATCGGCAACTGAGATTTCCGGAAAGTATCGGTTGTGTTTCGCGCTGCGGGAGATCGGTGCCGCGGCGATTGCGTCGCGGTGCCCGCATCCGGCTACGTGATGTCGGACCCGCTACCTAGACTGGTCAACCGTGAGCCCAGTAACCGACAAAAGTGCAGCACCCGCAGCCCGGACCGATGCGAAGTCAGCCGAAGAGCGTCCGACGCTGCTCCTCATCGACGGTCACTCGATGGCCTTCCGTGCCTTCTTCGCGTTGCCGGCGGACAATTTCAAGACCACGAGCGGTCAGTCCACCAATGCCGTGTACGGGTTCACCTCGATGCTGATCAACCTGTTGCGAGACGAGAAGCCGACGCACATCGCCGCCGCCTTCGACGTGTCACGGCAAACGTTCCGAGCCGAGCGGTTCCCCGAATACAAGGCGAATCGGAGCAAGACGCCGGACGAGTTCGCGGGCCAGGTGGACATCACCAAGGACGTGCTCGGTGCCATGGGCATTCCCGTGATGGCCGAGGCAGGATTCGAAGCCGACGACATCATCGCCACTCTGGTCACACAGGCCGAGGCACTGGGCTATCGCGTCCTCGTGGTCACCGGCGATCGTGACGCACTGCAGCTGGTCACCGACAACGTCACAGTGCTCTATCCCCGCAAGGGTGTCTCGGACCTGACGCGATTCACTCCGGACGAGGTCGCCAACAAATACGGTCTGACGCCCTCTCAGTACCCGGACTTCGCAGCTCTGCGCGGAGATCCGAGCGACAACCTTCCCGGCATCCCCGGCGTCGGAGAGAAGACGGCGACCAAGTGGATCATCGAATACGGGTCGCTCACCGCACTCGTCGACAACGTCGACAAGGTGAAGGGCAAGGTGGGCGACGCATTGCGGGCCAACTTGTCGAGTGTGGTGCTCAACCGCGAGCTCACCGAGATGGTGCGCGACGTGCCGTTGCCCTTCACACCTGATCAACTCGAGCTGGCCCCGTGGGATCGCGAGAAGATCCACGCCCTGTTCGACGATCTGGAGTTTCGCATCCTGCGGGATCGACTGTTCGAGACACTCGCCTCGGTCGAGCCCGAGGCAGAAGAAGGGTTCGACGTTCGGGGCGGCGTCGTCGCGCCCGGGGAGTTGGCGGCGTGGCTGGACGAGCATGCGTCCGACGGTCGGCGTAGCGGGGTATCCATCCTCGGACCACGCAGGCCGTACGACAGCGACGCGACCTCGGTGGCCATCGCGGCAGCAGACGGCGAAGGTGCCTTCGTCACCACGACGGCTCTCGACGAATCCGACGAACGCGCTCTGGCCGCGTGGTTCGCCGATGCGGATCGACCCAAAGCTCTGCACGAGGCGAAGTGGGCACTGCACGCTGTTCGTGGTCGAGGATGGACGCTCGGTGGGTTGACGACCGATACCGCGCTCGCGGCGTATCTCGTCCGGCCCGGTCAGCGGTCGTTCAACCTCGACGACTTGTCGCTGCGCTACCTCAAGCGCGAACTACGCGTCGAAGACGCGGGCGAGGGGCAGATGTCACTTCTCGACGCCGAGGACACCGCTGACGCGGCATTCGCCGAGGGCGAAATTCTCAAGGCGCGGGCGGTCATCGATTTGGCCGACGCCCTGGACGCGGAACTCGCGGCAATCGAGTCGACCACTCTGCTCTCGGAGATGGAACTGCCGCTGCTGACAGTGCTTGCCGATATCGAAGCCACGGGCATCGCAGTGGACGGCGATCACCTGCGCTCGCTGCAATCGGGTTTTGCTGCGCAGGTCGACGAGGCCGCGAATTCTGCGTACGGCGTGATCGACAAGCAGATTAATCTCGGATCGCCCAAACAGCTGCAGGTGGTGCTGTTCGAGGAACTCGACATGCCCAAGACCAAGAAGACCAAGACCGGGTACACCACCGACGCCGATGCTCTTCAGGGGCTGTTCGAGAAGACCGAGCATCCGTTCCTGAAGTTCCTGCTCGACCACCGTGATGCCACACGAATGAAGGTGACGGTGGACGGCCTGCTCAAGTCCGTCGCCGAGGACGGCCGCATTCACACCACGTTCAATCAGACCGTCGCGGCCACCGGACGACTGTCGTCGACGGAACCGAATCTGCAGAACATTCCGGTGCGGAACGAGGCGGGTCGCCACATCCGCGACGGCTTTGTGGTCGGTGCGGGCTACGACACTCTGCTCACCGCCGATTACAGCCAGATCGAGATGCGCATCATGGCGCACGTATCCGGTGACGAGGGGCTGATCGAAGCGTTCAACACCGGTGAGGACTTGCACAGCTTCGTCGGTTCGCGCGCGTTCGGCGTACCGATCGACGAGGTCACCCCGGAACTACGCCGTCGAGTCAAGGCCATGTCGTACGGCCTCGCCTACGGACTCAGCGCGTTCGGCCTCGCCGCGCAGTTGAAGATCTCCACCGACGAAGCCAAGCAGCAGATGGAGGCGTACTTCGCTCGCTTCGGCGGCGTGCGCGACTACCTGCGCAACGCGGTCGAGGAAGCCCGAAAGGTGGGCTACACCTCGACGCTGTACGGCCGTCGTCGTTACCTGCCAGATCTCAACAGCGACAATCGTCAGCGTCGCGAGGTCGCCGAGCGTGCGGCACTCAACGCTCCGATCCAGGGCACTGCCGCAGACATCATCAAGGTAGCGATGATCGACGTGCACAAGTCTCTGGCGGAGTCGACCTTGAAGTCGCGCATGCTGTTGCAGGTGCACGACGAACTGGTACTCGAGGTCGTCGACTCCGAGCGCGAGGAAGTCGAGGCGTTGGTGCGTAACAAGATGTCGTCGGCCATCGAATTGTCGGTGCCCCTCGAGGTGTCGGTCGGTACCGGTCGCAGCTGGGATGCCGCAGCTCACTGAGTCGGGGCCGGCTCATGCATGACGAAGGGCCGCTCACCGGATTCGGTGAGCGGCCCTTCGTTTTGTGCTGTGAGGGAACTACTCCGCTGCGGGTGCCTGCTCGGCGATCTGCTGACGGACGACGTCCATGTCGAGTGCCTTGATCTGGCCGACGAGGTCTTCGAGCGCCGGAGCGGGCAATGCGCCGGGCTGGGCGTAGACCAGGATGCCCTCGCGGAAGGCCATGATCGTCGGGATCGACTGGATCTGCGCGGCAGCGGCCAAGCCCTGTTCGGCTTCGGTGTCGACCTTGGCGTGCACGATGTCCGGGTGCGCGTCGGAAGACTTCTCGAACGTCGGCGCGAACTGGCGGCACGGACCGCACCAGGAGGCCCAGAAGTCGACCAATACCACGTCGTTGCTGGTGACGATCTCGTCGAAATTCTGCTGAGTCAAAGTCTGAGTGGCCACGCGTACCCTTTCGATTGATTGCGCTTCTTGTTCGTCTCAACGCAGAGGTTCTCCGGAATCTTCCCGGACCCATTCCTCTCCGTGGTCTGTCACACGGGTTGCGGCGCGGCCCGGAACGTTCGGCGGTACGAGTTGGGCGTCGTGCAGCGAAGTCTGACGAAATGCTGGCGCAGGGCTGCGGCATTGCCGAAACCGACGACTTCGGCGATCGAATCCATGGGCAGGTCGGAGTTCTCGAGGAGCTGCTGCGCAGCCAGTACGCGTTGGTCGTTGAGCCACCGCGCGGGCGTCGTGCCGGTCTCGGCGGCGAACTTGCGGGCGAATGTACGAGCCGACATGTTCACCCGCGCAGCCAGTCGGCCGATCGTGAGTTCCGAATCGAGGTTCTCGGTCATCCAATCGAGCAACGGTGCCAACGTTTCGGTTCGGATCGCCGGTAGTGGACTGGTGACGAACTGCGCCTGGCCGCCGTCACGGTGTGGCGGAACGACCATTCTGCGCGCGATTCCGTTGGCCACGACACTGCCTTGGTATTTGCGGACGATGTGCAGGCACAGGTCGATACCGGCCGCGGTGCCCGCACTGGTCAGTACATTCCCGTCGTCCACGTAGAGAACGTTCGGATCGACCTGCGCCAACGGGTATTTCGCGGCCAGGGAGGCCGAGTGTCGCCAGTGGGTCGTACACCGCCTGCCGTCGAGCAGGCCCGCCGCGCCGAGTACGAACGCGCCGTTGCACAGGCTGGCGACCAGCGCGCCTCGGTCCACCGCCGCACGGAGTTTGTCGAGTAGTGGCTCGATCGAGGGGCTGTACTTACTGCCGCACACGTAGCTTCCGTCGTCGGCCGATTCGGTGCCGCCGGCCGGAACGATGATCAGATCGGCGCTGTCGAGCCGGTCGAGATCGTGGGGCACATCGATCGTGTAACCCACCCGGGTGCGAATCGTGTCGGGGACCCCGGCGATCAACGAGAAGTCGTAGGTGGGCAGTCCCTCGTCGGAGCGGTCGAATCCGAACACCTCGCAGGCCACGCCGAGCTCGAACTGCTCGGTCAACGGCAGCAGTACTGCGACCACCTTCTTCAGCATGACAGCAGTATGGCAGAAAATCGACGATACATGTCGTTACTGCCACTCGTGTTGAGTCGGCGCAGGTAGGACGCTGGTGGCATGACAATTGTACTGGTGGTTGTGTTGATGTTTCTCGCCCTCGATGCGTGGGTCGCTGTCGGCCGCACGCCGGATACACATGCGGAGGTGACCCAGTTCGGAGACTTCCGGTTCTGACAGGCCTGGCTGTCAGCCGATGCGCCATTCGCACTTGTTGTCGCCGTCCCACCGACGCAAGGCAACGGCAGAGCCGATCAGGTCGTCCAGGTGCGGGCACAGCAGGCGCGTCGCGGCACCGGCTTCGTCGGGTGTCAACCGCCGGGCCAGCGTCACGTGCGGCGTCCAATGCCCGATGGCGACATTGTCGAACGAGCCCGGGCCTACGGCGGCATGCATCCGAGCATGCAGGTCGAGCAGTTCGACGCTCGGCACGACCAGACGGGCCAGGGTGGCGGTCCGGCCACCGAATACGACGAGGCCGCCGAGACGAACATCGAACGGGTCGAAACGCACGGCCGTACCGGAATCGACGGACGCGGGCATGGACGACGCCACCGAGACGGTGATGTGCGGACGATTCGACTCGCCCCGATGACGGTTCTGGCTCGGCAGGCCGGCATCGGAGAGTGCCGCCCACTCGCGGCGAACCGTAGTATCGAGCCCCGAGTCGAGGAGGAGTTCGGCGGACTGCACCATGTAGTCATGATGGCGCAGACGGACGGACGAGATGCACCGACTCTACGAATTGGGGCCATGACCGGCGACGGTATCGGTCACGAGATCGTCCCTGCGACGATCCGGGTGGTGGACGCAGCTCTGGCCGCTGTGCACGGTCCCGTCGTCGACTGGCAGCACTTGCCGCTGGGGTTGGGTGCTCTCGACGAGCACGGAACGCCGATGCCCGAGCACACGTTGAACGAGCTCGGCAGGCTCGAGGCGTGGATTCTCGGGCCTCACGACAGCGCGTCGTACCCCGAGCCGTTCCGATCTCAGCTGACTCCGGGCGGACGAATTCGCAAGCATTTCGATCTGTTCGCCAACATCCGTCCGGCCAAGGCACTCCCTGGAGTGCGCGCGATGTCGCCGCAGATGGACCTGGTGGTGGTGCGGGAGAACACCGAGGGCTTCTACGCCGACCGCAACATGTTCGTCGGCAGTGGCGAGTTCATGCCCACGCCCGATGTAGCGCTCGCGGTGGGAGTGTTCACCCGTTCGGCGTGCGAACGCATCGCTCGTGAGGCCTTCTCGCTCGCAGACCGGCGGCGGAGGAAAGTGACGATCGTGCACAAGACCAACGTGCTGTCGATGACGACGGGATTGTTTCGCGATGCCTGCCGGTCCGTCGGCGAGGAGTTTCCGCAGGTAGACGTCACCGAAGAGCACGTGGACGCCCTCGCGGCGCATCTGGTTCGACGCGGTGAGGACTACGACGTCATCGTGGCCGAGAACATGTTCGGGGACATCCTCTCCGACCTGACCGGAGAGCTGTCCGGGTCACTCGGCACGGCACCGTCGATCAACTCTTCACGTACCCAGGCCATGGCGCAGGCCTCCCATGGATCCGCCCCGGATATCGCAGGCAAGAATCGCGCCAACCCGACGGCGCTGTTCCTGTCGGCCGCGATGCTGCTCGAGTGGCTCGCCGATCGGCACGGGGACGAACGGCTCGCCGCCGCAGCCGGCCGGATTCGGCACGCCGTAGACGACACCGTCGAATCCGGGGTCGCGACAGCAGACCTCGGCGGTCAGGCGTCGACCAGCGCCTTCACCGAGACCGTCGAAGCCAGGGTGCACCGGCGCTGATCGACTACGGACTCACCGCGGTTTTCGACTACTGAAGATCGCGGTGCCGGGAAACAGCTGGCCGCGCAGTGGGCTCCACTGACCCCACTCGCGGTCGAGCCACTCCGGCCAATCCGGCTCGACGATGTCGCGAACCTCGAGACCTGCGGCGACCAGCTCGCGCACGCGATCACCGATCGTGCGGTGATGCTCGACGTAGTTGGGGGTCCCGTCGGCGTCGTACTCGACGTACGGGGTTCGATCGAAGTACGGAATCGTCGCGGTCAGGCCGCCCACCCCGGGATCGTCGGGGAACACCCAGCGCATCGGATGGTTGACCGCGAACACCCAGATGCCGCCCGGCCGCAGTACCCGCGCCACTTCCTTCATCACGTTGGCGGAGTCCGCGACGAACGGAACCGCACCGAAGGCCGAGCACACGATGTCGAACCCCTCGTCGGCGAACGGTAGGGACTCGGCACTGGCCTGCACCAGCGGAACCGTCGACCCGCCCGCGGTCATCGCGTCGACGCCGCGCTGCAACATGCCCATCGAGATGTCGAGGCCGATGGCGCGCGCCCCCTGAGTCCCGAGCCAGCGGGCGCAGGGTGCGCTGCCGCAGCCCACCTCGAGAATGTCCTTGCCCGCGACGTCACCCAGCAGATGCACGTCGCCCTCGTGCAGTCCCTCCGGGCACCAGACGAACTCTCCGGATTCGGTCGACGCGCCCAGAAACGCGCCGTGCGTACGGTGATAATTGTCGGCATCCGAATCCCACCAGGTTCGACTCGCGCGGTCGCTCGCGACCGAATCGATTCGGCCGCGGCCGGGGGTGGACGACGGTGCGCAAGGATCGGTCACACGCCGACTCTAACCGGGTTTGTGCTGGTACTGCGGCATCGCGTACCCTGATCAACGCGAGTGTGTTCATGCTGCGCCCAGGTCGGGTTCGCCCGGCGTCGACGCGTGCGGAGCCGGAAACGGATCCGCGGAAGATGCTCGTGCTGCACACGTTTCACAAGTCCGACCGAACATCCATCAACCGATACCCAACCCGTCCGGAGCAACTCAACACATGCCCTCAACCACAACCTCACCGCAGGTAGCCGTCAACGATATCGGCTCCGCAGAGGATTTTCTCGCCGCCATCGACGCCACGATCAAGTACTTCAACGATGGTGACATCGTCGAGGGCACCATCGTCAAGGTCGATCGTGACGAGGTTCTACTCGACATCGGTTACAAGACCGAAGGCGTCATCCCTTCCCGCGAGCTCTCCATCAAGCACGATGTCGACCCCAACGAGGTCGTCTCCGTGGGAGATGAGATCGAAGCACTCGTCCTCACCAAGGAGGACAAGGAAGGCCGTCTGATCCTGTCCAAGAAGCGAGCTCAGTACGAGCGCGCTTGGGGCACGATCGAGGAGCTCAAGGAGAAGGACGAGGCCGTCAAGGGCACCGTCATCGAGGTCGTCAAGGGTGGACTCATCCTCGACATCGGTCTCCGTGGCTTCCTCCCCGCCTCGCTCGTCGAGATGCGTCGCGTCCGCGACCTCCAGCCGTACGTCGGCAAGGAGATCGAGGCCAAGATCATCGAGCTCGACAAGAACCGCAACAACGTGGTCCTGTCGCGTCGCGCATGGCTCGAGCAGACCCAGTCCGAGGTCCGCAGCGAGTTCCTGCACCAGCTGCAGAAGGGCCAGGTCCGCAAGGGCGTCGTGTCCTCCATCGTCAACTTCGGTGCCTTCGTGGACCTGGGTGGCGTCGACGGCCTGGTGCACGTCTCCGAGCTGTCCTGGAAGCACATCGATCACCCGTCCGAGGTTGTCGAGGTCGGCACCGAGGTCACCGTCGAGGTTCTCGACGTCGACCTGGACCGCGAGCGTGTGTCGCTGTCGCTCAAGGCAACGCAGGAAGATCCGTGGCGCCAGTTCGCTCGCACCCACGCGATCGGCCAGATCGTGCCCGGCAAGGTCACCAAGCTCGTTCCGTTCGGTGCGTTCGTGCGCGTCGAAGAGGGCATCGAGGGCCTCGTGCACATCTCCGAGTTGGCCGAGCGCCACGTGGAGGTTCCGGACCAGGTCGTGGGTGTCGGCGACGACGCACTCGTCAAGGTCATCGACATCGATCTCGAGCGTCGCCGGATTTCGTTGAGCCTCAAGCAGGCCAACGAGGACTACGCAGAAGAGTTCGATCCGTCCAAGTACGGCATGGCCGACTCGTACGACGAGGGTGGCAACTACATCTTCCCCGAGGGCTTCGACTCCGAGACCAACGAATGGCTCGAAGGTTACGAGAAGCAGCGTGAAGAGTGGGAAGGTCGCTACGCCGAGGCCGAGCGTCGCCACAAGATGCACACCGCTCAGATGGAGAAGACGGCCAAGGACGAAGCTGCCGAAGCCGCCAACACCAACTACTCCTCCGAGTCGGGTCAGGCTCCCGCCGATGCAGAAGGCGATGCTCCCGCAGCGTCGGCTCCCGCCTCGACCGGTGGATCGCTGGCCAGCGATGCGCAGCTCGCTGCACTTCGCGAGAAGCTGTCGGGCAACGCCTGATAGAAGTAGTCCACCCGTGAGGGTGTGACCTCGGCCCCGGTTCTCCCTGTGAGAACCGGGGCTTTCTCGTTCGAATACGCAGGTGCAACAGGAACGACAATGGACCCGGTTCTGCTGAACCGGGTCCAAGGTTGAGGGGGAGTGCGAACTACGCGGCGGTGGCTGGACTCCACTGGCCGACGCTCGCCGTGCGCTTACGCATTGTGGCGAAGCTGTGGCGGGCAGGGGTCAGGAGGTTGGTGAACCAGTTACGCCGGTGGTCGGCCAGCGCCGAGGCAACTTCTGGAATGAGAATGCAGTGAACGCCTGCATCCATGCCGAGGCGGTGCCGACCCGGTTGGATCTGATTGCTTTGCATGGGTGTCCTTTTCGCTGGCGGTGGGTCGGCACATCGAGGTCGCGCTCGTCGAAGATAACCGACAGGCTCGCAATACCGGTGCATTTGGGGCTGGTGGGCTTCGGCGTGTTCGAGTGTCAGACTGGACGCATGCTGAGACTGGGACTGACCGGCGGAATTGGTGCCGGCAAATCGACCGTGGCGAAAGTGCTGACCGAACTCGGGGGAGTGCTCGTCGACTCGGACGTACTTGCCCGCGAAGTGGTGGAGCCGGGAACGCCTGGGCTGCAACAACTGACGGACGCCTTCGGTACCGAGATACTGGCGCCCGACGGGTCACTCGATCGGCCGGCTTTGGCCGCCAAGGCTTTCGGCGACGAGGAGTCGCGAAAGAAGCTCAATGCCATCGTGCATCCGTTGGTCGGACAGCGCACTACCGAGATCATCGAGGGTGCGGCTGCGGATGCCGTGGTGGTGCAAGATATTCCACTTCTCGTCGAAGGCTCGATGGCTCCGTTCTTCCATCTGGTCGTCGTCGTCTGGGTCGACGCCGAGGAACGAGTACGTCGGCTGACCGGCCAACGAAACATGCCCGAGGCCGATGCCCGCGCGCGCATCGCCGCGCAGGCGACCGACGATGCGCGCCGAGCTGCGGCAGATGTGTGGATAGACAACACGGGTGCGCCCGGCAGCGTCGACGATCAGGTACGAAACTTGTGGAACGAGCGCGTGATTCCCTTCGAGCGCAACCTCAGAGAGGGCATTGTCGCCCGGACGCATCCGGAACTCGTGACTGCAGACCCGGCCTGGGAATCCCAGGCGCGGCGAATGATCGCGCGCCTTGCTCTCGCGTGTGGGGACAAGGCTGTTCGGATCGACCACGTCGGATCGACGGCGGTACCCGGACTCGATGCCAAGGACGTGCTCGACATCCAGATCACGGTGCGCTCGCTGGCCGACGCAGATTCGGTCGGCGAACAGTTGCGCGTCGCCGGGTTCCCCGGCGTCGAGTCCAGTGACTTCGACGATCCGAAGCCCGCGTACGGAGTGGGTGGTGAGGCCGATCCGGCCGTGTGGGGCAAGCGTTTTCACGGCAACGCAGACCCCGGGCGACCGGCCAACGTCCATGTTCGAGTCGACGGTTGGCCGAACCAGACGTTCGCGTTGTTGTTCCGCGACTGGCTCCGGGCGGACGCGGCTGTCGCGACGGAATACGCCGCTATCAAGCGGCGTGCGTCAGAAGCCGCCGCCGGAATCGCCGAATATCAACCGGCGATCGATGCCTACGTAGACGCGAAGGCACCGTGGTTCGACGTGGCGTATCGGCGGGCGTGGCAGTGGGCGGAGGAGACGAACTGGACTGCCTGAGGCAGAGCTGCGCGGTTCAGGCCGGTTTGCCGTTCCATTCCGTCGGCATGCCGACGGACGCGAGCCAGGCGTTCAGGTCGTAATCGTGCCGCGTCAGTCCTTCGATGGCCGCGATCGATCGGGACAGCGCCCGCTCGGCCGTCGGGGTGTCCAGATGCTGCGCCACGCGCGCGTCGAACAGCTCGTCGACGTCCAGCAGGTCGTAGTCGCGGCCGGTGCGAACACTGAGGTCGAGATAGTGATCGACCGAGGTCCATCGGCTGGCCCCGGCCGTGTACTCGCCGATGTCGACGTAGTAGTCCTGGTCTCTGGCGTGCGCGGGCAGATAATGGAACACCGAGGCCCGGAGCCCGAGAGCAGGCAGTAGCCAGGACTCCAGGTAGTCGAAGTGGGCATGGTCGGATGGCCGGGCCATGTACAGCCCCCACGGCTCGACGCGGTATTCGTCGACCACGCGAACGAACCCTTTGGGGTCGACGTTGGTCTTCGCGACCAGGTCGAACGTTTCGTGTTTCGGGGCATGAACGACGGTGTGCGCACCGGCTGACGTGTGAGCGACCATGCCTGTAGAAGCTACCGGGAACAGACCTCCGAGGTCTCTCCGACGGAACTTGTCGGTGGTCGCGTCTACGCTTGTGTAATGGCGTTTGCATCCGAACATCCCGTTGTCGCGCACTCCGAACACCGTCCGGTGGGAGCGATCGAGCGCACCGGACCGGCGTTCGAGGTCGTCAGCGAACACGTTCCGGCCGGTGATCAGCCGACCGCCATCGCCGAACTCGAACGTCGGATCAAGGCGGACGAGAAGGACGTCGTGCTTCTCGGTGCCACCGGTACCGGTAAATCGGCCACCACCGCCTGGCTGATCGAGAAACTGCAGCGCCCCACCCTGGTGATGGCACCGAACAAGACTCTCGCAGCGCAGTTGGCGAACGAGCTACGAGACATGTTGCCCAACAACGCAGTCGAGTACTTCGTGTCGTACTACGACTACTACCAGCCCGAGGCGTACATCGCGCAGACCGATACTTATATCGAAAAGGACTCGTCCATCAACGACGACGTCGAGCGTCTGCGGCACTCGGCGACGGCATCCCTGCTCTCTCGCCGAGACGTGGTCGTGGTGGCGTCGGTGTCGTGCATCTACGGTCTCGGTACCCCGCAGTCGTACGTCGATCGGTCGATCGAGCTCGAGGTCAACGTCGAGGTCCAGCGTGATGCGCTGCTCCGGCTTCTGGTCGACGTGCAGTACACGCGCAACGACATGGCGTTCACCCGCGGATCGTTCCGAGTCCGCGGCGATACCGTGGAGATCATTCCGTCGTACGAGGAGCTCGCTATTCGCATCGAGTTCTTCGGAGACGAGATCGAGGCGCTGTACTACCTGCATCCGCTGACGGGCGACATCGTTCGCCAAGTCGATTCGGTACGCATCTTCCCGGCCACCCATTACGTCGCCGGACCGGAGCGCATGGAACGGGCGGTCAAGGACATCGAGGCCGAGCTCGAGGCGCGCCTGGCGGAGCTCGAAGGCAAGGGAAAGCTGCTCGAGGCGCAGCGGCTTCGGATGCGCACGCAATACGACCTGGAAATGATCAAGCAGGTCGGCTTCTGCTCCGGCATCGAGAACTACTCGCGGCACATAGACGGTCGCGGGGCCGGCACCGCACCCGCGACCCTGATCGACTACTTCCCCGAGGACTTCCTACTCGTCATCGACGAATCCCACGTCACCGTCCCACAGATCGGCGCGATGTACGAAGGCGACATGTCGCGCAAGCGGAACCTGGTCGATTTCGGGTTCCGGTTGCCGTCTGCGACGGACAACCGGCCGCTGACGTGGGAAGAGTTCACACAGAGGATCGGCCAGACCGTCTACCTGTCCGCTACTCCCGGCAAGTACGAACTGGGGCAGACCGGCGGCGAATTCGTCGAGCAGGTCATCCGTCCTACCGGCCTCGTCGATCCGAAGGTCGTCATAAAACCGACCAAGGGGCAGATCGACGACCTCGTCCACCAAATTCGCGAGCGTGCCGAGAAGGACGAACGAGTTCTCGTCACCACATTGACCAAGAAGATGTCGGAGGACCTGACCGACTATCTGCTCGAGCTGGGCATCCGCGTCCGGTACCTGCACTCCGACATCGATACGTTGCGCCGAGTCGAGCTGCTGCGGCAGCTTCGGCTGGGTGAGTACGACGTCCTGGTCGGCATCAACCTCCTCCGGGAGGGCCTCGACCTTCCCGAGGTGTCATTGGTCGCCATTCTCGACGCGGACAAGGAGGGATTCCTCCGCAGCGGCACCAGCCTCATTCAGACGATCGGCCGCGCCGCTCGAAACGTGTCCGGTGAAGTGCACATGTACGCCGACAAGATGACCGACTCCATGACGTACGCGATCGAGGAGACCGAACGTCGGCGCGAGAAGCAGATCGCCTACAACAAGGAGCGGGGAGTCGATCCGCAACCGCTGCGCAAGAAGATCGCCGACATTCTCGATCAGGTGTATCAGGAAGCAGAGGACACCGACACGGCCGTCGAAGTGGGTGGCTCGGGTCGGAACGCCAGCCGTGGTCGGCGAGCGCAGGGCGAAGCAGGCAGGTCGGTCAGCTCCGGCGTGTACGAGGGGCAGGATGTCTCGTCGATGCCGCGCGCCGAGTTGGCGGACCTGATCAAGAACATGACCGATCAGATGATGAACGCTGCCCGCGAGTTGAAGTTCGAGCTGGCCGGTCGACTGCGCGACGAGATCCAGGACCTGAAGAAGGAGCTCCGGGGCATGGACGCGGCCGGCCTCAAGTAGGTCGCGCGGGTGGTGCGAGTTGAGCCTGCGGAACGATCCGAAATGGTTCGGTTACGGTTCAGTGATGGACGCAACCACCGCCGGCCGCACCTCTCGTGCACTCGAACTGATCCACTCGATGACCTACTTCCTGCCGGAAACGCAGGACGCTCTCGTTGCTGCTGGGTTACCGCCACGGGCCTGCTATTTCGCCGGTCGTGCAGCACCTCTCGGGCCGGTCGGTGCAGGTGTCGTGACAGCCACGTTCTACAACTTCAACCGCGATCTGATCAGCCCGCTGATTCCGGCAGCCTGGGCCATCGCCTCTCCCGACGAGATCATGGCAATCCGTTACGCCACACTCGACACCGCATTCGAGCGTCTGTTGGGCTCCGAGACGTTGGCGTCCCCGGATATGGCCGAAGCTGCCGACCTCGCATCGATCGCTGCGCGTGGAATCCCAGGAGACGACGGTCGGCCGCTGTACGCCGCCTACGCCGAACTCGACTGGCCGCAAGCGCCGCACCTCGTGTTGTGGCACGCTCTCACCCTGATCCGCGAATACCGCGGTGACGGCCACATTGCCGCGCTGCAGACGGCGGGGTTGAACGGCCTGGACGCGCTGATCACCCACACCGCCACCGGGTACGGCTTCGAGAAGGAATTCGCGCGCAAGCGTCGTGGATGGTCGACCGAGCAGTGGAACGGAGCCGTGGCGTCCTTGGCCGATCGTGAATTGTTGACGGCCGACGGCGCTTTGACGCAGGACGGGAAAGATCTCCGCACGTTGGTCGAGGACATCACCAACGACCTCGCCGTCGCGCCGTGGGCCGCCCTCGGCGAGGACGGTGCAGCTCGGCTGGTTTCGCTCGCGACGCCGTGGCGTGAGTCGATCGTCGGCCAGGGCACCATTCCCGAGGGCGTCTTCGGGCCAGCGATCAAAAAGAAGTAGGCCGCCTCAGCTGGTGATGTCCTTGGTGGCGAATCGTCTCCACGCGATCAGCCCGAAGACCGCCGCGTAGGTGATGGCCGAGAACGATCCGACCACCATGTCGTTCCAGTCGATGTTCGTGCCGAAGGCGTCGATCCACGAGTTCGCGTAGTGCCCGGGCAGATAGTTGCGCAGCGACCCCAATGCCGTGATCTGATCGAGGATCTGCATCAGAATCGACGTCATCACCGCGCCGCCGACGGCCCCGAGAGGGGCGTCGGTGAGCACCGACAGCAACATCGCCAGACCTGCCACCCACAGCAGATTGACGCCGATGTAGGCGACCGCAATCAGTAGTCGCACCAGGGAAGTGCCGTACGACAGTCCCTCACCCAGCGGCGTGACCAATGATTCGGCACCGTACATCACCGTCCCGATCAGTAGGGACACTCCGACCAGCACCAGAATGGCGGCGCTGGACAGCGTGGCCGAGACGAGTGCCTTCTGGGTCAACAGTCGGCTTCGAGGAACTGGGATGGCGAGCAGGTAGCGCAGGCTCGACCACGAGGCCTCGCTCGCAACGGAGTCGCCGAAGAACAGCGCCACCACGACGATGAGCAGAAATCCGACGGACATGAACAGTGCGAAGACGGTGAAGTTCATGCCGCCTCGCGTGCCGAGCTCGATGAGCCCGCCGGCGTCGGAGTCGGCGTTGGAGCTGCCCACGGTGAAGGCGACGACAAGGATCACCGGTAGCAGGGCAAGGAAACCGATTGCGAGCTGAGTGCGTCGCCGGCCCAACTGTCGACGCAGTTCGGTACGAAACGGCAGGGTGCGGCCGCCGCTGTAGCCCGCTGCGCGGCCGTCTGCGTGCGTTGTACTCATGAGCGATCCTCGCTGGAGTCGGTCTCGTGAACGACTGTGCCTGGGGTATCTCGATGAACGAGGTCGAGGAACACGTCCTCGAGTCGGGTGGACTGGGAGAAGCCGCGGACCGACACCCCCGCCGTAACGAGTTCTCTGATGACGACGGCGGAATCGGCGTCGGTCAGGTCGACGGTCACGGTGCCGTCGTCGACGATCACCGCGCCGTCATGGCCGGCGGCGTCGAGTACCGACTGGGCGCGGTCGGCGTCGTCGACCCTGATCTCAGTCTGCCCACCGGCCGCTGTCAGCTCGCGGACGGTGCCCGAGCTGATCACGGAGCCACGGTTCATGACCACGACGTGCGTGCACGTCTGTTCCACTTCGGCGAGGAGGTGGCTCGAGACCAACACGGTGCGCCCTGTCTTCGCGTAGTTGATCAGCACGTCACGCATGGTTCGGATCTGTGGCGGGTCGAGGCCGTTGGTCGGTTCGTCCAACACCATGAGATCGGGTAGACCCAGCATGGCCTGTGCAATGGCGAGGCGCTGACGCATGCCTTGGCTGTAGGACTTGACCTTGCGTTCGATCGCTGCGCCGAGGTCTGCGATCTCGAGTGCCTCGTCGAGGTGAGCGTCTTCGATCGGTCGCCCTGTCGCCTCCCAGTACAGCCGCAGGTTCTGGGTGCCGGTCAGATGCGGAAGGAACCCGGAACCCTCGACGAAGGAGCCGAGCCGCGACAACACCGGGGCACCGGGTGTGACCTTGTGACCGAAGACTCGGATGTCGCCACCGGTGGGGGTGATCAGGCCCATCAGCATGCGCAACGTGGTGGTCTTTCCGGCACCGTTCGGTCCGAGCAGTCCGAGTACCTGCCCCTGTTTCACCTCGAAGCTGACGCCGTCCACGGCACGGAACCCGTTCGAGTACGTCTTGGCCAGGTCGGTGATCACCAGGGGAGTGTCGACCAAAGCCTCGTCGACCTCGGCCACCGTGCGGCGTCTGGTTCGCACGATCGTCGCCACCACGATGCATCCGACGACCAGGACGACCACGCCGATTCCGATCAGTGGAGCGACGGGTACCGTGCTGTTCGCGCTCGCCACCGCGGGAACCGTCGGCAACGCGACGGACGTGTTCGCCATGGTCACGCTGAACTGTGCGGGCTCCAGCGGGACGGCGTAGGCCTGATCGGTGGTGGAGACGCTCAGTTCGAGACGATGACCTTGCTGGACGGTATAGCTGATTCCCGGGAGGGCGACGGTGACGTCGACGGGATCGATGCTCCCGGTGTCGGGCAGTCGGATGGCCGACACTGCGCCGCCGGGAAGGGTCCGTGTGCCGTTCGGGGCGACGTCGTACAGTTTCGCGAACAGCACAGCCTGGCCGGGCCCGGCGAGGGACGCCACCCGGAGATCGACTCTCGGCGCGCCGGTGATGGTCAGTGACGAGTCGACGGGCTCGCTGGTGAAAATCGCGGACTGGCCCGGAAGGTCCGCAGTCAGCGCTGCACCGGCTCCGGTCGATCCGAGTGTCGACAACACCGAACCCAGACCGGGGACCGTCGAGATGGCGGACGGTGACGCGCCGGGCGGACGAATGATCGTCCCGTCGTCCGAGGCGGGGGTGAAGGTCACTGTATTCGTCTGTGTGGGTTCGGAGTTCGGGGTCAGGCCTGGGTAGTCGGGAGCCGTCATCCGACGATTGCGTTCTCCTCCTCGCTCATCGGCTGCGCGCTGCGTCGAATACACGAACGGCGCGCTCTCGGAGGTCGCGGGATCGGGGGTGCCGCGCAGAGTCCGGTCGAAGAAGTCCGCGACGGCTCGATCCGACGCACCGTTCGTTCCACCGGCATCGTGCCCACCGTCGAACCACCGAACGGTCACGTCACCGCCTGCGGCTGCGATCTGCCGAGCCGTCGCGTCGGCCTGGTCGAGACCGAACAGAGTGTCCTGGGTGCCCTGTAGGAGAAGCGTCGGAGCCGTGATGTTCGACGCCACCGCGACGGGCGAGTGGGCAGTCAACAGATCGAGTAGTGGCTGGCTGGGAATGCCGGTCACTGCGGATTGTGCGTAGGCGTCGCAGAATTCCTGGGCGAATCTGCCGCACGCGGATGCGCCACCGCCACCGCCACGGTTACCGTCCCCGGCACTACCGGGCGCAGCGCTGGAGGCACCCGCTCCGAAGAAGACCCCGGCCCATCCACGTTTGAGGACGCCGGGTCCGCCGTATTCGGCACCGGCCGGGGAGTCGATGTTTCCGAGCGCTTCTCGACCTGCGGACGAGGTGACGCCGAAGTTGGGGAACAGGGCCTGGCCCAGGTCGTTCCAGGTGATGGCAGCGGCCACCGAGTCCACGCGGGGGTCTGTTCCGCCTGCGCTGAGGGCCAGTGCCCCGCCGTACGATCCGCCTGCCACGCCGACGTGGGGATCACCAGGAGCGTCGAGCTGTACTTCGGGCTGTTCGGCCAGCCAGTCGATCAGGCCGCGGGCATCGGCGACCTCGCGATCGGGGTCGTTGATGGAGATCGAACCCGTGCTGTCACCGAAGCCGCGTGCGGTGTAGGCGAGAACCACGTATCCGCGCGCGGCGAGATCACGAGCTTCGCCGTCGACCGAGTCCTTGCTGCCGCCGAAGCCGTGCGCGAGCAACACAGCCGGAGCGGGGGTGGACTCGGGAATGTAGAGCCGGGTGTCGAGGTCGACGGTCTCCGTCGAACCGGGGCTGTCCGGTAGCGTGATGCGCGCGTCACGCGTAGCAGTGTCGGCTTCGCGTCCCTGGGGGAGGAATGCGAATGCGAGGGCGGCCACGATCACGATCGAGATCGCGACGGCACCGAGAGCGAGGGCCCGTCTCGACAACGGCGGGCGGGGGATCGGCATGCAAACCAATGTATGTGAGTGGCGCGGATCGTGTTGTTCCCCAAGTTCACGTGCCGATCGTCGACTTCCGGCTACTGTCAGCGCATCAGTCCCCGGACCACGTCTTTCGGTCCTGTGACTTGCACCAATCCAGTTCGACCAGAAGTGTCACATCTGTGTGTGACCGACCAATGGAGGAATGAATGAGCGCCTACCGCACCGTCGTCGTCGGAACCGATGGCTCCGAATCGTCACTGCGGGCAGTGGAGAAGGCCGCGGCTCTGGCGGGAGATGCCGATGCCACCCTGGTGATCGCGTGTGCTTACTACCCGGCCGATCCGAAAGATACCTCTGCCGCCGCCGACGCACTCCGCGAGGACGCCTACCAGATCACCGGTTCGGCACCGACGCGCGAAATCCTGCGCACCGCCCGAGAGCACGCCACCAAGGCCGGCGCGAAGAACATCGAGGAGAAGCCGATCGTCGGAGCGCCCGTCGAGTCCCTCCTGGCACTCGTGGACGAGGTCAAGGGCGATCTACTCGTCGTCGGCAACCGTGGGCTGAACTCGCTGACCGGTCGCTTGCTCGGTTCGGTTCCGTCCGACGCGGCCCGCAAGTCGACCTGTGACGTGCTGATCGTCCATACCGTCCGCTGATTTTTTCGTAGTACGACAATCGGCCCGCCCCGTCGACGATGACGGGGCGGGCCGATTGTTCTCGTCGGACCGTTCTCGTCAGACCTCGGCGTCGGAGGGCTGCAGGGCCCCGAGCTCCTGGGGCAGAGGATCCACATGGACGACGCCGAGTCGCTGGGTTGCTCGGGTCAGGGCCACGTAGAGGTCGTTCATACCCTTGACGGACTCCGCAACGATCGCGCTCGGCTCGACGATGAGCACCGAGTCGAACTCGAGCCCTTTTGCGTCCTTGACCGTCGACACGGTCACCACATCCGACGCCAGGTGCTGCAGTTGGGAGACGAGTTCGGAGGGAACGAGCACTGCGCTCAGGCCGGGACGAGGGTGGTCGGCCACTCGCTTCTCGACCGTCGTCACCAGATCTGCTGCGGCTACGCGTTGAGCCCACGGCTCGACGCCGGTGCTGCGAATGGATCGCGGTTCGGACTGCTCCGGATCGATCGCCGCGAGCACGTCGTGCGCCACCGTCATGATCTCCGACGGCGTTCGGTAGTTGACCGTCAGTTCGGTGAGCTTCCAGCGTTGAGCCACATAAGGTTCGAGCACCGATCCCCAGGACGAGGTTCCGGCCGGATCACCGGTCTGCGCGGTGTCACCCACCAGTGTCATCCACCGATTGGGGATGCGCCGCATCACCATTCGCCATGCCATCGCCGACAGCTCTTGTGCCTCGTCCACGATCACGTGCCCGTAGGTCCAGGTACGGTCGCCGGCGGCGCGTTCGGCGGTGGTGAGTCGCTGACCCGAATTCTGGCGTCGCGCAAGCTGATCGGCGTCGATCAGGTCGTACGCCATCAGAATCTCCGGGTCCAGTTCGTCCTCGAGGTCCTGTGGAGCAGACCCGGTCAGGATGTCCAGTGCGCCCTGGGCATCGGCGATCTGGCCACGCCATTGACGCTGAGCCTGTTCACGTTCGGCAGCATCGTCGACGCCGAGCAGCTCGGCGAGCTCGTCGAGCAGCGGGGCATCCGCGGACGAGAAGCCGTGGCCGCGGCGCAGCAGCGACTCGCGCTCCGACTCGTCGAGCGCAGGTGCGGCCGATGCGATTTTCTCCGGCGATGCGAACAGGTCTCGAAGAACCTGCTGGGGCGACAGATCCGGCCACAACTCGTCTATCGCAGCCATCACGTCGTGGTCCTCGCGCATCTCGTCCCGCATGTCCGCAATGTCGTCGGCGCTGAGCAAGCTCGATCCGTCCACCACGTTCTGGCCGAGTTTCGCGGCCAGCTGATTGGCCAACTGGTCGATGACCGAGGACACGAACAGAGGCCGAGCCAAGTTGTGTGGTCGCCGGGAGGACCGGGCGCGGCCGCGGGCACGCGTGACTATCTTTCGATCGAGGGTGATGTCGTAGGTGTCGAATTTCAGCCGGCGCGGCTGTGCGGGCACCTCCTGGCGATCACGCACCGCCTGCGTCAGTACGTCGACCATCGACAGTCTGCCCTTGACCTCGGTGGCCAGAGCCGAATCCTCGCGCTGCGCACGGACTCCGGGGTACAGATCGCCGATCGTCGACAGCAGTACCCCGGTTTCGCCCAGCGACGGCAGCACCTGGCCGATGTAGTCGAGGAACGTGGCGTTGGGCCCGATGATCAGGACACCGCTCTTGCCGAGCTGTTGACGGTACGTGTACAGCAGATACGCTGCTCGGTGCAGTGCCACGGCCGTCTTGCCGGTGCCCGGTCCGCCCTGCACCACCAGCACACTGCGATGCTGTGAGCGGATGATCGCGTCCTGCTCGCTCTGGATCGTTTCGACGATGTCGTTCATCTGACCGGTTCGCGCCGCATCGAGCGCGGACAGCAGCGCACCCTCACTGGCGACGCCACCCGCGACAGCCGCATCGTTCGACGACTGCGCGGACTCGAGGTCCAGGAATTCGTCGGCGATGGCGGTCACCTTGCGTCCGCGGGTACGAATATGCCTGCGGCGCAACACGTTTTCGGGGGCTGCCGGTGTCGCCAGATAGAACGGACGGGCCATGGGGGCTCGCCAGTCCAGCAGTAGTGTCTCGTAATCGTTCTTGTCGTCGAGGATGCCGACACGGCCGATGTAACGCTCGGGGCGGTCGTCGACTTTCGGATCGAGGGTGTCCGGGTCGAGGTCGATGCGTCCGAAGCAGAGCCCGTTCTCGGCTGCGTCGTACTTGGCGATGTCCTCGGTGTACATCTGGTTGAAGGATTCGCGCTCGCTTCGGGCCTGCGGTGTTCCGCCGGTCTCGAGCAGCACGGCGCGAAGTCGGTTTGCTGCATACTCGCGCAGCGAATCGAGCTGCGTGTACAACCGCGTCAGGTGCGCCTGTTCGAGGTCTTCCTCGATGGGTGCACCGGGATCGTTCGATGTGTGGCCGTCGTCCGGCAAAGGTTCTCCTCGGGAGTTCGGCCGAGGCGACGATATCGCCTCGAAATCAGCCAGAGCAGTCTACGCCGCAGAACGGCCCTGCCGCAGAACCGCGAGTTCTGGGACAGGGCCGTGCGCGCGAACGACGCCGAGCGTCGTGGGTAGACCTACTTCGCGTACTGCTGGAGCTTCTTGTCCAAGTTCTTCTGCGCCTTGGCAACTCGCTTCTCGAGCTTGGCCCGAGCCTGCTCGGTTGCCTTCTCGAGTTCCTTGTTCTGCTTCTCGGCCCGCTTACGAGCGCGCTTGCCGAGCGTGTCTACCCGATCCGACGCGATGTCGGCCCACGTGGCACCGCGCTTCTGAGCCTCTTCGGCCAGAACGGATCCCTTCTCGGCAGCGAGATCGGCGAGCTTCGCTCCGCGCTTCTGTGCCACCTCGGCCAGTTCACTGCGACGGTCGGCAGCGACGTCGACCAACTTCGAGCCCCGCTTCTGAGCGAGTTCGGCCCAATCCGAGCTGCGGTGCGCGGCCTTGTCGGCGAGCTTCGAGCCACGCTTCTGCGCTTCTTCGGCCAGATCGCTTCCGCGGTCGGCAGCAAGCTCGGCCAGCTTCGAGCCACGCTTCTGGGCTTCTTCGGCCAGCTCCGAACCCTTGTCGGCGGCGATGTGAGCCCACCGGTTCAGAGCGGGCTGCGCGACCTCTGCCAGCTCCGAGCCCTTCTCGCCGGCGATGTCGGCGAACTTGGCCAGCTTCGGCTGTGCGGCGTCGGCGAGCTTGGCCAGCTTCGGTTGTGCGGCGTCGGCCAGATCGGCACCGCGGCTCGCTGCGATAGAGGCAATTTCCTTGACGCGTTCCCCGGTGTCGTGAGTGGTGTGACCGGGCAGCGCAGAGACCACAGATTCCTGTGCGCGGCGTGCCGCCCGCTTGCTGCGCCACGCGACGGAGGGCTTGCCCTCGGTGTCGACGGCCGCGATCAGCAGTCCGCCGAGGAGGCTGAGGTTCTTGAAGAAGTGGATGCGTTGCGCAGCCTTGGTCTCCGGGTCGGTTTCGTTCCAGAACGCGTGTCCGGCCAGCGTCGTCGGAACGAGGCTTCCAGCCAGAGCGAGCGATGCGATACGCGGTGCCTTGCCGGTGGCCAACAGAATGCCGCCGGCGACCTGGATTCCGCCGTTGATCCGAACCAACGTCTCGGGATCGGTCGGCACGTTCGCGGTGACCTCGTTGGGCAGAGCATCCTTGCTCTGCTCGATCAACGGAGCGGCTGCCTTCGCCCTGCCGGCGGGATTACGAAGTGCATCGACGCCCCCGGAGATGAAAATCGTAGACATCAGCGGACGGGCGATACGGCGGACCAGCATTGACAGCCTCCTGCGTAGTTTCTCGTGTCATGGCGGTTGTACGTGCGGACTCGCACCGAAAGTAGTTCGAAATCACCGGTGCGTGCACTTTTGTCACACTCTTCATACCCCGTGTTTCACGGTCTCAAGCACGTGCGGCGTCACCAGCCGCGTTCGCGCCACTCCGCCAGGTGCGGCCGCTCGTCACCGAGGGTGGTGTCCTTGCCGTGCCCGGGGTAGACGACGGTGTCGTCGGCGAAACGGTCGAACAATTTGGCGCTCACGTCGTCGAGCAGGTGGGTGAAGTCCTCGGGGCCGTTGGTTTTGCCGACGCCGCCGGGGAACAGGGAATCACCGGTGAAGAGGTGCGTCGTCTTGCCCTCGGCGTCGGTCAGCGCGAGTGCTATCGAGCCCGGAGTGTGACCGGTCAGATGCACCACATCGAACGTGAGCTCGCCCACCGACACCGTGTCGTGGTCGGCAAGAAGACGGTCCGGAGCTACCGGCAGCGGTTCTGCGTCCAGCTCGTGGGCCGCGGTGGGGGAGTCGGTGCCACCGGCGATATCGGCCAGCGCCTGCCAGTGGTCGGCATGCTGATGCGTGGTCACGATCAGAGACAGCGTCGGTGCGTTCTCGTCGAGAAGCAGTGAGATGCGGTCGGCCTCGTTGGCGGCGTCTATCAGCAGAGAATGGCCCGTTGCGGAACAGACGACCAGGTAGGTGTTGTTGTCCATGGGGCCGACCGACATCTTGGTGATCGTGGCTCCGGGGATCGTCCGCCGCTGCGGGGGTGAACCCTGTGCAACGACGCCGGTGTAATTGTCGTCGATGACCATGAGGTGCTCGTCCATTTCGAGGACGCTACCGTCGGCAGCAACGACGGGAGCGCCGGGGTCACGCTCGTGGAAAAGTGTGTCGGTACCTGGACCTACCATTGCTATGAGGTGAGGTTCGTCCCTCACCTCGACAGGTTTTCGACGTGGAGTCCTCGGCTACACGGCGTGTGATCGGTGCATCGGCA
The DNA here is from genome assembly GCF_031456475.1 of Rhodococcus sp. 3258. Classification (NCBI taxonomy): domain Bacteria; kingdom Bacillati; phylum Actinomycetota; class Actinomycetes; order Mycobacteriales; family Nocardiaceae; genus Rhodococcus; species Rhodococcus sp. 3258. The sequence goes on along the minus strand of NZ_JAVDUT010000003.1, from coordinate 26,748 downwards.
CCACGCGTCATCATCGACTCGACGTCGGACAATGCTGCGTCGAGCAGCAACACGGCTCGACGTGCTCGTGAGAAAAGAAGGGAACACAGTGGCGGATCGCCTGATAGTGCGAGGTGCACGGGAGCACAACTTGAGGGGGGTCGATATCGACCTGCCCCGGGACGCGCTGATCGTGTTCACCGGTTTGTCCGGTTCGGGCAAGTCGTCTCTCGCCTTCGACACGATCTTCGCCGAAGGCCAGCGTCGTTACGTGGAGTCGCTGTCCGCATACGCACGGCAGTTCCTCGGGCAGATGGACAAGCCCGATGTCGACTTCATCGAAGGCCTGTCGCCCGCGGTCTCGATCGACCAGAAGTCGACCAACCGCAACCCACGCTCCACCGTGGGCACCATCACCGAGGTCTACGACTACCTACGGTTGCTCTACGCCAGGGCGGGCACTGCGCACTGCCCGGTGTGCGGCGAGCAGATCGCCAAGCAGACCCCACAGCAGATCGTCGATCAGGTTCTCGACATGGAGGAGGGCCTCAAATTCCAGGTCCTCGCGCCGGTGGTCCGAACCCGTAAGGGCGAGTTCGTCGACCTGTTCGACTCGCTCAACACTCAGGGCTACTCACGTGTGCGCGTCGACGGTGTCGTCCACCAGCTCAGCAGCCCGCCGGTGTTGAAGAAGCAGGAAAAGCACGACATCGAGGTCGTCGTCGACCGACTCACGGTCAAGTCCAGCTCGAAGCAGCGGCTCACCGACTCGGTGGAGACCGCACTGCGGCTCGCGGACGGCATCGTGGTTCTCGACTTCGTCGACCGTGAGGAGAACGCCCCCGATCGGGAGCGTCGTTTCTCGGAGAAGCTCGCGTGCCCCAACGGCCACCCGCTGTCCATCGACGACCTCGAACCGCGATCGTTCTCGTTCAACTCGCCTTACGGCGCCTGCCCCGACTGTGTCGGGCTCGGCGTGCGCAAGGAGGTCGATCCCGAGCTGGTGGTGCCCGACGGTGATCTGAGTCTGGCCGACGGTGCCATCGCGCCCTGGTCGATGGGCCAGACGTCGGAGTACTTCGGTCGCTTGCTGTCCGGACTCGCCGACGCCATGGGCTTCGATCTGCACGCTCCGTGGAACAAGCTGCCGGCGAAGGTCAAGCGAGCTGTCCTGGAGGGCAGCGACCACCAGGTGCACGTGAAGTACAAGAACCGGTACGGCCGCACCCGGTCGTACTACGCCGAGTTCGAGGGCGTCATGCCCTTCCTGCACCGCCGCCTCGAGCAGACCGAATCCGAACAGATGAAGGAACGCTACGACGGCTACATGCGCGACGTTCCGTGTCCTACCTGCAACGGAGCCAGGCTGCGTCCGGAAATTCTGTCGGTCACCATCGCGGCGGGTGATTTCGGGCCGAAGTCGATCGCCGAGGTGTGTGAACTGTCCATCGCCGACACGGCCGACTTCCTCAACAGCCTCACTCTGGGGCGACGCGAGGAAGCGATCGCGGGCCAGGTCCTCAAGGAGGTGCAGGCTCGACTCGGCTTCCTGCTGGACGTGGGTCTCGAATACCTGTCGTTGGCGCGCACCGCGGGCTCGCTGTCCGGCGGCGAGGCCCAACGTATCCGGCTCGCCACGCAGATCGGCTCCGGCCTCGTCGGCGTGCTCTACGTACTGGACGAGCCGTCCATCGGACTGCATCAACGGGACAACCGCCGGCTCATCGACACGCTGACGCGACTGCGCGATCTCGGCAACACGTTGATCGTCGTCGAGCACGACGAGGACACCATCCGTACCTCGGACTGGGTCGTCGATATCGGACCGCTGGCCGGTGAGCACGGCGGACGCGTCGTGCACAGCGGTTCCTACGCGGACCTGCTGACCAACGACGAATCGCTCACGGGTGCGTATCTGTCGGGTCGCATGGAGATCCCGTTGCCGGACACCCGCCGGGTGGTCGACAAGAAGCGACAGGTCACCGTCGTGGGTGCCCGTGAACACAACCTCCAGGGAATCGACGTCAGCTTCCCCCTCGGTGTTCTGACGTCGGTCACCGGTGTCTCCGGCTCGGGCAAGTCGACTCTGGTCAACGACATCCTTGCGACCGTGATGGCCAACAAGCTCAACGGTGCCCGGCAGGTTCCCGGTCGGCACACCCGGATCAACGGTCTCGACCAACTGGACAAGCTGGTTCGCGTCGACCAGTCACCGATCGGCCGCACGCCCCGGTCCAACGCCGCGACGTACACCGGGGTGTTCGACAAGATCCGTACGTTGTTCGCGGCCACCACCGAGGCCAAGGTTCGTGGGTATCAGCCCGGGCGATTCTCGTTCAACGTCAAGGGCGGTCGGTGCGAGGCATGCTCGGGAGACGGCACGTTGAAGATCGAGATGAACTTCCTGCCCGACGTCTACGTCCCCTGCGAGGTGTGCGAAGGCGCTCGCTACAACCGCGAGACGCTCGAAGTGCACTACAAGGGCAAGACCATCGCCGAGGTCCTGGACATGCCGATCGAGGAGGCTGCCGACTTCTTCGAGGCCATCACGTCGATTCACCGGTACCTCAAGACACTCGTCGAGGTCGGCCTCGGTTACGTCCGCCTGGGGCAACCGGCGACGACACTGTCCGGCGGCGAAGCTCAGCGTGTGAAACTCGCAGCCGAGTTGCAGAAGCGATCGACCGGCCGCACCGTCTACATTCTCGACGAGCCGACCACGGGCCTGCATTTCGAGGACATCCGGAAGTTGCTCGGAGTCGTGAACGGACTCGTCGACAAGGGGAACACCGTGATTGTCATCGAGCACAATCTCGATGTCATCAAGGTCTCCGACTGGGTCATCGACATGGGGCCCGAAGGTGGTTCGGGCGGCGGAACGGTTGTGGCGCAGGGTAATCCGGAAGCCGTAGCAGCGGTGCCCGAAAGCTACACCGGAAAATTCCTGCAGGAGGCGCTCTCCCGCGAGGTAGTGGCGTCCACGCCGAAGGCGGCCCCGAAGAAGCGTCGGGCTCGTAAGGTCGCTGCGGTCTGACGCGAACACGTCGACGACGAAGCCGCATCCGGCAATCCGGATGCGGCTTCGTCGTCTGTGGGTGGGGTGGGGTGCGCTCGTTCAGTGCACCGGGCCGGTGTACTTCTCACCGGGGCCGAGTCCTGGCTCGTCCGGGTGTGCCGAGGCTTCCCGGAACGCGCGTTGCAGTGCCTGGAGGCCGTCGCGAATCGGTCCAGCGTGGGGACCGAGGTACTCGACCGACGCGGTGACCAAGCCGGCGAGTGCGGTGATGACGCGTCGGGCCTCGTCGAGATCGAGGTAGGGGCTCTCCGCGGGATCGGGCTCGGACAGACCCAGCTTCTCGGCCGCGGAACTCATCAGCATCACCGCTGCACGGCTGATGACCTCGACCGCGGGAACCTCGGCGAGTTCCCGGACTTCTTGCTCGATACCGGTGGGGTCGGTGCCTGCGGGATCGGCGGGCGTGGATGAACTGGTCATACCTACGAGAATCCCACGCCGCGGGTGCCGTCGGTCGGATCGGGTGTCGACTCGGCTTCATCGACCGGTGCGATTGTCGGTTTCGGCATTCTGCTGGTAGTCTGACTCGACGACCGTCTTCGGCGTGCGCTCCTCGATGGAGTTCACCGCATGGAGGCAGCAAGTGGAGCCCGACTCCCACCGGTATGTGATCCGAATGGATCGCTTCCGGTCCGGTCGCACGAAGGTCTCCCAATCGGGATTCCCCAGTGCTTCCTCCTCGTGAGGAGACTGTACGACGCGCTATGTCGTACGGATCGACCGGTCGACATCGGGCCCTGCTGTCGGTACAGACCGGCTGCAGGGTTTTTTCGTTTTCGGTGTTGGTTCGCCGAGCGTGATGTCGAGGTTCGAGGGCGACGGGCTGTGTAAGTGGCAGGCGGTCGGGTTACACACCACACCGCACTACCTAGGAGGCCCCATCAGCACTGAGACCCGCATCAACGATCGCATCCGAGTTCCCGAGGTCCGTCTTGTCGGACCAGGCGGTGAACAGGTGGGGATCGTGCGTGTTGAAGATGCACTCCGCTTGGCTCTCGAAGCCGACCTCGATCTTGTCGAAGTAGCTCCCGACGCACGTCCGCCGGTCTGCAAGATCATGGACTACGGGAAGTTCAAGTACGAGGCTGCGCAGAAGGCGCGCGAATCGCGCAAGAACCAGACGCTCACCGTCATCAAGGAGCAGAAGCTCCGCCCCAAGATCGACGCGCACGACTACGAGACCAAGAAGCGCAACGTGGTTCGCTTCCTCGAAGCCGGCTCGAAGGTCAAGGTCACCATCATGTTCCGTGGTCGCGAGCAGTCGCGCCCCGAGCTGGGTTTCCGTTTGTTGCAGCGCCTGGGTGCCGACGTCGCGGAACTCGGTTTCGTGGAAACGTCGGCCAAGCAGGACGGCCGCAACATGACCATGGTCCTGGCTCCGCACAAGGGTGCCAAGACTCGCGTGAAGGCTCAGGAAAGCGCTGCCGCGCCGCCTGCGCAACGCGCACCGGCCCCCGCGCCGGAACAGCCCGCCGCAGCAGCTCCGGCTGCCGAGGCACCGGCCGCAGCAGCTCCGGCTACTCCGGCTCAGACCAACTGAGCTTCGCGCTCTACCAGTAAGACAGTCCCGCACCCGCCTCGGTGCGCAGTCCGTTCCGAGGCGCTGCGTGGCTGTGCCATGCACCACCGAAGAGCTAATACAGAACAGAGGATTTCATGCCCAAGCAGAAGACGCACAGTGGTGCCAAGAAGCGATTCAAGGTGTCCGGCAGCGGCAAGATCCTGCGCCAGAAGGCCGGCCGTCGCCACCTGCTCGAGCACAAGCCCACCAAGGTGACTCGTCGCCTCGATGGTGTCGCCGTTGTCAAGAAGGCCGACGTGCCTCGGATCAAGCGCCTGCTCGGCATCTGATCCGGCTCGCCGCCGACTGATTTCGGTCGGCTTCATCCCATTACCATTCGGGGTTTCACACGCCCCCAGATCGACAGGATTCACCAGTGGCACGCGTAAAAAGGGCCGTCAACGCCCAGAAGAAGCGCCGTTCGATTCTCGAAGCGTCCAAGGGCTACCGCGGACAGCGCTCACGTCTGTACACCAAGGCCAAGGAGCAGCAGCTCCACTCGCTCACCTACGCGTACCGGGACCGCCGCGCGCGCAAGGGTGACTTCCGCAAGCTGTGGATCACGCGTATCAACGCTGCAGCGCGGGCCAACGACATCACCTACAACCGCTTCGTCCAGGGCCTGAAGGCCGCGGGCGTCGAGGTGGACCGCAAGATCCTCGCCGAGCTCGCTGTGTCCGATGCCGAGGCATTCGCCGGCTTGGTCGCCATCGCCAAGGCTGCATTGCCTGCCGATGTCAACGCTCCTGCTGGAGAAGCAGCCTGAGCGAGTCGCCGCACGACGATTCAACTCCGAAACGACCCGTGGATTCGCTGACCGAGCGAACTCCGCGGGTCGTTTCGGCCGTCAAGCTCGCTCGCGCTGCAGAGCGCAAGAAGACGGGACTGTTCCTTGCCGAGGGCTTCAACGCTGTGTCCGAGGCTGCTCGGTTCGGTTCGGTCCGCGAGCTGTTCTTCACCGCGGATGCCCTCGACCGACACGAGAGCCTCATCGCCTCCATCGAGGCCGGTGGCGCACGGGTGTTTCCGATCACCGATCGTGCCGCGAAGGCATTGTCGGACACCGTCACCCCGCAGGGTCTGATCGCAGTCACCGAGTTGGTCGACGTCCCGATCGACCGTGCGTTGGCAGGAACACCGCGGCTGGTGGCCGTTCCGGTGCAAATGGCCGAGCCGGGTAATGCCGGCACGATCATTCGTGTTGCCGATGCCGCCGGGGCCGATTCGGTGGTCCTGCTCGGCGACTCCGTCGACCCGCACAACGGCAAATGCGTGCGGGCCTCGGCCGGCAGCGTCTTCCATCTTCCCATTGCGCGGGAGCGCTCGATCGAAGACGGTATCGACGCACTGCGCCGTGCCGGCCTGACGGTCGTGGCGACTGCCGCCGACGGCGAAGTCGACTTGGACGACGCAGACGAGCTGCTCCAGCAGCCGACTGCGTGGTTGTTCGGCAACGAGGCCCACGGTTTGTCCCTCCCCGTTGCCCAAGCTGCCGATCACCGGATCAGAATTCCCATCCACGGTCGGGCGGAGAGTCTGAACCTGGCGACCGCCGCGGCACTGTGCCTCTACGCGAGCGCCCGTGTTCGACGACGGTCGGCGAACCCGTGAATACGGTCGCCTAGGATCGTTACCACTCTGCTTCGTGCAGACCGACCATTATTCGAGGAGTGCATCTGTCGTGGCGAAGAAAGAGTCCGGGCCCGAGCCGGTAGATCCGAGCGTTCTCGAAGAGTCCGCACTCGACGCTGCGGTGGACTCGGCCGAGCAGGCGTTCGCCGACGCGTCGGACCTCGATGCGCTCACGAAGGTCAAAATCGATCACGTCGGTGGAAAGGCACCACTGGCGTTGGCTCAGCGCGCCCTCGGCGCTCTACCCGGTGACCAGAAGGCGGACGCGGGCAAGCGCGTCAAGGTGGCACGAGACCGGGTGCAGAAGTCCTTCGACGAGCGCCGCGCAGTGCTGTCGGCGGAGCGCGATGCAGCGATTCTCGTGGCCGAGACGATCGACGTGACGCTGCCGACCGACAGGACGCCCGTCGGAGCGCGCCATCCCATCACGATCATCTCGGAGCAGGTCGCCGATGTCTTCGTCGGTATGGGCTGGGAGGTCGAAGAGGGCCCCGAGGTGGAAACCGAGCACTTCAACTTCGACGCGTTGAACTTCCTGCCCGATCACCCGGCTCGCACGATGCAGGACACGTTCCACATCGCGCCGGAGGGCTCGCGGCAGGTACTGCGTACACACACGTCGCCGGTGCAGGTGCGGTCCATGCTCTCCCGCGACGTACCGATCTACGTCGTCTGCCCTGGCCGAACGTTCCGTACCGACGAGCTCGATACGACGCACACTCCGGTCTTTCATCAGGTCGAGGGGCTCGCGATCGACAAGGGCCTGACGATGGCGCATCTGCGCGGAACGTTGGACGCGTTCGCGCAGGCTCTGTTCGGCAGCGATACGCGCACTCGGATGCGGCCCAACTACTTTCCGTTCACCGAGCCCTCCGCCGAGGTCGATGTGTGGTTCCCGAAGAAGAAGGGTGGAGCCGGTTGGGTCGAATGGGGTGGCTGCGGAATGGTCAACCCGAAGGTGTTGCAGGCCAGCGGCATCGACCCGGAGGTGTACACCGGTTTCGCGTTCGGCATGGGTCTCGAGCGAACTCTGCAGTTCCGCAACGACATCCCGGACATGCGGGACATCGTCGAGGGAGATATCAGGTTCACTCTGCCCTTCGGTGTTCAGGCCTGACGCGGCCACTCTCCAGCCCCACTTCATCTCGGATACAAGAAAGAGCTGAGCACACGTGCGAGTCCCACATTCCTGGTTGACCGAGGTCCTGCACGCGGGTACTCCCGACTGGTCCGTCTCGCCCGACGAGCTCGACGCGGGTTTCGTACGCGTCGGTTTCGAGGTCGAGGAGCTGGTCTCGTTGGACAACGTGACGGGGCCCCTCGTGGTGGGTCGGGTCGAGTCGATCGAGGAACTGACCGAATTCAAGAAGCCCATTCGGTTCTGCCTCGTGAACGTGGGGGCCGACGAGCCGCAGGAGATCGTCTGCGGTGCACGCAATTTCGCCGAGGGGGACCTCATCGTCGCGGCGCTGCCCGGCAGCGTTCTGCCGGGCGGGTTCGCCATCGCGTCGCGCAAGACGTACGGCCGCAACTCCAACGGGATGATCTGCTCGACGCTCGAGCTCGGTCTCGGCCGGGACCACTCCGGCATCCTGGTGCTACCGGAAGGGACTGCGCAGCCCGGCGACGATGCCAAAGTCGTTCTGGGCCTCGATGATTCGGTGATCGAGCTGAACGTGACACCGGACCGCGGGTACGCCTTCTCGGTACGCGGCCTGGCTCGTGAGTTGGCGTGCAGCTTCGATCTTCCGTATGTGGATCCGGCGCGCACGATGCCCACCGAGGTCACCGGTGACGCCTGGCCCGTGACGGTCGAGCCCGAGTCCGGTACTTCTCGGTTCGCTCTGCGCAAGGTCGTGGGTATCGATCCCGCTGCCGTCACTCCCTGGTGGATGCAGCGGAGACTGCTGCTGGCCGGGGTGCGACCGATCTCGGCGGCCGTGGACGTGACCAACTACGTGCTCCACGAACTCGGACAGCCGTTGCATGCTTTCGACGCAAGCAAGCTCGACGGTCATCTCGTCGTGCGGCGCGCGAATGCGGGGGAGACGCTCACGACGCTCGACGGCGTCGAGCGGTCGCTCGATGCGGAAGACGTGGTCATCGCCGACGGAACGGGAGCCATCTCGTTGGCCGGCGTCATGGGCGGGGCGTCCACCGAGGTCGACGACTCGACCAGCGATGTCGTTCTCGAAGCAGCATCGTTCGATCCGCTCGCGGTGTTCCGAACCGGCCGTCGCCACAAGCTGTCGAGCGAGGCGAGCAAGCGTTTTGAGCGGACTGTGGATTCGGCGCTCCCGGTTGCGGCGCTCGATCGGGCCGCACAGTTGCTCGTCGAGATCGCCGGTGGACGTATCGAACCGGTGCTGACCGACATCGGCGAGGCTGCCCGGTTCCCGTCGGTGACGATGGACTTCGACCTGCCCGATCGGATCGCGGGTGTGCAGTACCCCGACGGGACCGCTGCTCGACGGCTCACTCAGATCGGATGCACCGTCGAGGTGGATGTCGACGGTGGCGGCCACGGACAACTGGTCGTCGATCCTCCCTCGTGGCGACCCGACTTGGTGCAGCGCGCCGATCTGGTCGAAGAGGTGCTGCGGCTCGAAGGGCTCGAGAAGATCCCGTCGATTCTGCCGTCCGCTCCCGGTGGGCGCGGCCTCACCGCCGAGCAGAAGCGTCGGCGGGCAGTCGGCAAGGCCCTTGCGTTCGCCGGCTATGTCGAAGTTCTTCCGCCGGTGTTCCTGCCCAAGGGAATCTTCGACACGTGGGGCCTCGACGCGGACGACCCGCGCCGAGCGACGACGTCGGTGTTGAACCCGCTCGAGGCCGACCGCCCCGAGCTTGCGACGACCGTGCTTCCCGGTCTGCTCGAAATGCTGAGCAGGAACATCGCGCGCGGTCAGCGGGACGTGTCGTTGTTCGGAATCGCCCAGGTCGTTCTCCGGCACGACGCGACCGCTGCGGTGGACGCGTTGCCGGTCGATCGGCGACCGACCGACGATCAGATCGCGATGCTCCGTGGGTCCCTCCCCGCACAGCCGGTACACGTGGGCGTGGTGCTCGCCGGTCAGCGTGAGCCGTCCGGGCCCTGGGGACCGGGCCGAGCAGCCGAGGCCGCAGACGCGTTCGCCGCTGTGCGCACGGTTGCCGCGGCTTCCGGCGTGCACGTCGATCTTCGTGCAGCACACCACCTTCCCTGGCATCCGGGCCGGTGCGCCGAGGTTCTTCTCGACGGTGAGGTCGTCGGGCACGCAGGCGAACTGCATCCGGCTGTGCTCGAGCGAGCCGGTTTGCCGCCGCGTACGTGTGCGGTGGAGCTGAGTTTGAGTGCTCTGCCCGTCGTCGAATCGCTTCCGGCCCCCGAGGTATCCCCATACCCGGCCGTGTTGCAGGACGTCGCTGTCGTGGTCGACGCGTCCGTGCCCGCTGCGTCCGTCGAGGCTGCGCTGACGATCGGCGGTGGAGAACTGCTCGAGTCCATCCGACTGTTCGACGTCTACGAGGGTGAGCAGGTCGGCGAGGGGCGTAAGTCGTTGGCGTTCGCCCTCCGGTTCCGCGGTTCGGACGGAACCCTGACCGAGGATCAGGCGACGGCGGCTCGCGACGCAGCCGTGGCGGCGGCATCCACAGCGGTCGGTGCCCAGCTGCGTAGCTGAACCGTCGACGGCGCGGCCGGTGTTGTGCGTAGCGTGGTGTCATGACGGGCACGACGACGGGAGCAGCCGATGAGTGAATCCGACACGCAGGCCACGGCCTCGGATCTGCAGGTGTTGAACGAGGTTCTCGCGGCGGTGGCCGGCCGACCTCGGTTGGCTCCGGTGGCAGCGGCGGCATCCGCTCTGGCGGCCGAGTTGGGGGCGGCGGAACCCGAGCCCGCCGGTCCGGATCGCGGCGTCCCGCCGGGAATCGTTCCCGATGTGGATGTTCCGCAGGTGACGAAACCTCGTATCGACCAGCCGCTCGGCGATCCACCACCGGGAGCTCCGTTGGGCGGAACGGTGCCGGGCGTCATCGATGCGGAATTGGTAGACGACCTTCCCGTCGGCGGGGGTGGGGGTTATGTCGGCGGTGCGACTACGGGCGAGTTCACCGACTCCGGGGTGCCGACCTGGGATGGGGTGCGAGAGAAGGTGGAGCATCGCTCGGGTACGGCTGTCGGGGCGGAGGAGCTGGACCGGGAATCGAGAGCCGGTCAGGACCTGGACAAACAGTGGAACGATCGGCAGGAAGCCGGCCGAAAGAAGCTCGACGAAATTCGTAGATCGATGGGTAGCAGCTAGCGTTTCCGGCCCGCCGATGAATGAGCTTGCATGATGCTGCATAATAAACCGCATGACTATTTCGGAGGCAACGCCGAAGCGCATCGCGGTGGCGGGTGCCAGTGGCTACGCCGGTGGTGAGATCCTTCGCCTGCTGCTCGGCCACCCAGCTGTTCGCGACGGCTCGTTGGTCATCGGAGCGCTGACTGCGGGTGGCAATGCAGGCGCGACACTGGGTGAGTTCCATCCCCACCTGTTGCCGCTTGCCGACCGTGTGCTCGGCCCCACGACGGTCGACGAACTCGCCGGACACGACGTGATCTTCCTCGGGTTGCCGCACGGTAAATCCGCCGAACTCGCGCTCCAGTTGCCCGAATCCGTGGTGATCATCGACTGCGGTGCCGATTTCCGCCTCAACGACTCGGCAGCCTGGGAGAAGTACTACAAGTCCCCACATGCGGGGACTTGGCCGTACGGTCTCCCAGAGCTACCGGGGCGCCGCGAGCTCCTGGTCGGGGCAACGCGTATCGCCGTGCCCGGGTGCTACCCGACGGTGTCGAGTCTTGCCCTGGCCCCGGCAGTTGCCGCCGGAATCATCGAGCCACGGGTCAACATCGTTGCGGTCACCGGCACGTCCGGTGCGGGCCGGGCACCCAAGGCCGACCTGCTGGGCTCCGAGGTGATGGGCTCGGTTCGCGCATACGCGGTAGCAGGCGCGCACCGGCACACTCCCGAGATCGTGCAGAACCTGTCGGCTGTGGCCGGTACCGACGTGTCGGTGTCGTTCACTCCGGTACTCGCGCCGATGCCGCGTGGCATTCTGGCCACCTGTACGGCCGTGACCACCGCTACCGAGGCTCAGGCCGTCGAGGTGTACGAGAAGGCCTATGCCGCGGAGCCTTTCGTTCATGTTCTTCCGGCCGGGCGGCTGCCGCAGACCGGTTCGGTCATCGGATCGAACGCCGTGCAGATGAGTGTGTCCGTCGATGCAGACGCCGGCTTGCTGGTGGTCATCGCGGCCATCGACAACCTGGCCAAGGGAACAGCCGGTGCAGCAGTGCAATCGATGAATCTGGCGTTGGGAATCGACGAGACCGACGGTCTCTCTACCGTAGGAGTTGCTCCATGACCGGCCTGAAGAGCGAGACGGATACGGTCGCCTCGATCGCGGGGAAGCTCGTGCGTTCCCAGGGCGTGACGTCTCCCGCCGGATTCCGTGCGGCCGGGATTCCCGCGGGTATCAAGGCAAGTGGCAGGTCCGATCTGGCTCTGGTGTTCAACGAGGGCCCGGACTTCACGGCAGCGGGCGTCTTCACCCGCAACAAGGTCAAGGCCGCGCCGGTGCTGTGGTCGCAGCAGGTACTCACCACCGGTCGGCTTCGCGCGGTGGTGTTGAACTCGGGCGGTGCCAACGCCTGTACCGGTGCACCCGGTTTCCAGGACGCGCATCGGACGGCCGAGGAGGTCGCGTCCGTGTTGAGCAACTGGGGTTCGGAAACAGGGGCCATCGAGGTTGCCGTGTGCTCGACAGGTCTCATCGGCGATCGGTTGCCGATGGACAAGCTGTTGCCGGGGGTGACCGAGGTGGTGCACGAACTGGCCGGCGGTATCTCCGGTGGCACCGATGCCGCTTACGCGATCATGACCACCGATACCGTTCCGAAGCAGGCCGCGATTCATCACGCAGACAAGTGGAATGTCGGTGGCATGGCCAAGGGCGCGGGCATGCTCGCACCCTCGCTGGCCACGATGCTCAGTGTCATCACCACCGACGCCGTCGCGACCGCGGAGCAGCTCGACACCGCGCTTCGTGCGGCCACCCGGTTGTCCTACGACCGACTCGACGTCGACGGCGCATCCTCCACGAACGACACGGTACTGCTGCTCTCCTCCGGGGCGAGCGGTGTGAGCCCGTCGCAGGAGGACCTCGACGCTGCTGTTCTGGCGGTATGCGACGACCTCGCCGATCAGATGATGGCCGATGCCGAGGGCGTCACCAAGCGAGTGAAGATCACCGTCTCCGGTGCAGTATCCGAGGACGAGGCTCTCGTCGGTGCGAGGACGGTCGCCAGGGACAGTCTCACCAAGACGGCCCTATTCGGTTCGGACCCCAACTGGGGCCGTGTACTCGCGGCGATCGGTATTGCTCCGATCGAACTCGATCCGGATCGGATTGCTGTGTCGTTCAACGGCAATCCGGTGTGCATCGACGGCGTCGGCGCTCCGGGTGCGCGCGAGGTCGACCTGTCGGGAGTTGATATCGCCGTGACCATCGACCTCGGACTCGGGTCCGGTACGGCCACGATCAGAACGACGGATCTCTCCCACGCCTACGTCGAAGAGAACTCGGCGTACTCGTCATGACTGCTGCTGCAACGCAATTGACGGCAGCGCAGAAGGCGTTCACGCTCGCCGAGGCACTGCCCTGGCTCCAGCGCTTCTCGGGCAAGATCGTCGTGGTGAAGTACGGCGGGAACGCCATGATCGACGACGATCTCAAACTAGCGTTCGCCGCCGACATGGTGTTTCTACGCACCGTCGGAATTCACCCCGTCGTCGTGCACGGCGGAGGCCCGCAGATTTCGGCCATGCTCACCAGGCTGGGCCTGACGGGTGAGTTCCGCGGCGGATTTCGGGTCACCACACCGGAAGTCATGGACATCGTTCGGATGGTGCTGTTCGGGCAGGTCGGCCGTGAACTCGTCGGCTTGATAAACAGTCACGGGCCGTATGCCGTCGGAATCTCGGGGGAGGACGCGCACCTGTTCACCGCGACGCGTCGTTCGGTCCTGGTCGACGGCGTCGATACCGATATCGGTCTGGTGGGCGACGTCACCTCGGTAGATCCGAAGGCGATCTTCGATCTGATTGCCGCAGGCCGCATTCCGGTGGTCTCCACCATCGCACCCGACAGTGACGGCGTGGTGCACAACATCAACGCCGATACCGCTGCTGCTGCTCTCGCCAGTGCGATCGGGGCAGAGAAGTTGGTCGTGCTCACCGATGTCGAGGGTCTCTACACGGCGTGGCCCGATCGCAGTTCCCTGACCTCTCGAATCGACGCGTCGGAACTCGACGCATTGCTGCCCACGCTCGATGCGGGAATGGTTCCGAAGATGGAAGCGTGCCTGCGGGCCGTTCGTGCCGGTGTGCCGTCGGCGCACGTCATCGACGGTCGCGTCGAACATTCGGTTCTGGTGGAGCTGTTCACCGGAGAGGGGATCGGCACCATGGTCACCCCCGATCACTCGTCTACGTCAGGAGTCACGTCATGACCGGCACGCAGTCCACGGTCGATCTACAGCAGCGGTGGTCCACGTCGCTGATGGACAACTACGGTGTGCCGCGCGTAGCGCTCGTCCGAGGCGAAGGCGCTGTGGTGACCGACGCCGACGGCAAGCAGTACCTCGACCTGCTGGCCGGTATCGCCGTCAATATCCTGGGCCACGCTCATCCTGCGGTGATCGAGGCGGTCACTGCTCAGCTCTCCACTCTGGGTCATACGTCGAATCTGTATGCGACGGAACCGGGTATCGAACTGGCCGAGCAATTGCTCGCACATCTGGGTGCGGGTGCGACGGGACGAGTGTTCTTCTGCAACTCGGGTACCGAGGCCAACGAGGCGGCGTTCAAGATCGCGCGTCTGACCGGTCGTCCCCACATCATTGCCGCCGAGAAGGCCTTTCACGGACGGACGATGGGTGCACTGGCGCTCACCGGACAAGCCGACAAGCGAATTCCGTTCGAACCCATGCCTGCCGGTGTCCAGCACGTGCCCTACGGAGACATCGCCGCGCTCGAGGCAGCCGTCGATACCGACACCGCCGCAGTGTTTCTCGAACCCATCATGGGGGAGGGTGGCGTGGTCGTTCCTCCCGACGGGTATCTCGTTGCCGCACGTGAGATCACGGCGAAGCACGGCGCGCTGTTGGTCCTCGACGAGGTGCAGACCGGTATCGGCCGCACGGGCTGGTTCTACGCCCACCAGTCGGTCGGCATCGTGCCCGACGTGATCACCTTGGCCAAAGGACTGGGCGGGGGTCTGCCCATCGGAGCCTGCATCGGTATCGGGGCGGCGGGGGAGTTGTTGCATCCGGGCAAGCACGGCACCACCTTCGGCGGCAACCCGGTCTGCGCCGCTGCTGCGTTGGCTGTGTTGCGGACCATTGCCGCCGACGACCTCGTTTCGCACGCCGACAGTCTCGGCAAGACCATCGCTCATTCCATCGAGGCTCTCGAACACCCTCTCGTCAGCCATGTTCGGGGCTCCGGGCTTCTGCTCGGAGTGGTGCTCACGGCCGCAGTTGCGCCTGCGGCCGAGGCGGCGGCCCGTGACGCAGGCTTCCTGATCAATGCAGCGCAACCAGACGTATTGCGGCTCGCACCGCCGCTGATCATCACCGAAGAGCAGGCCGCGTCGTTCGTCTCGGCACTACCGGCAATTCTCGACGCAGCACAGGAGGCACACCAGCCATGACCGTTCAGCACTTCCTTCGCGACGACGACATCACCCCGCAGCAGCAGGGAGAAATCCTGGCGCTCGCGGCCGAGATCAAGCGGGCTCCGTTCTCCAAGCGGCCGCTCGAGGGGCCGAAGGGCGTCGGTGTGATCTTCGAGAAGAATTCCACCAGAACTCGGTTCTCGTTCGAGTTGGGCATTGCGCAGTTGGGCGGCCACGCCGTTGTGGTCACCGGAAGCGACACTCAACTGGGACGCGAGGAGACTCTGCAGGACACCGGCCGCGTGCTGTCCCGCTACGTCGAGGCGGTCGTCTGGCGTACGTTCGGCCAGAAGCGACTGGAGCAGATGGCAACGGGTGCAACGATTCCCATCGTCAATGCGCTGTCCAACGAATTCCATCCCTGCCAGGTCCTCGCCGATCTGCAGACGCTGATCGAGCACAAGGGAAACCTGACCGGGAGGACGCTGGCGTACTTCGGCGACGGTGCCAACAACATGGCACATTCGCTTCTCATCGGCGGAGTGACCGCGGGACTCGATGTCAGGATCGCCGCTCCGAAGGAATTCTCACCACTCGGTTACGTCCTCGATGCCGCACGTGCGCGCGCCGAGGAGACCGGAGCGTCCATCACGGTGACCGAAGACCCCGACGAGGCCGCCGACGGTGCCGACGCTCTCGTCACCGATACCTGGACATCGATGGGTCAGGAGAACGACGGACTCGATCGAGTCGCTCCGTTCCGGCCCTACCGCATCGACTCCGAGCTGCTGTCGAAGGCGAAATCCGATGCGGTCGTGCTGCATTGCCTTCCTGCCCACCGCGGCGAGGAAATCACCGACGAGGTGCTCGACGGTCCGCACAGTGTCGTCTGGGACGAGGCCGAGAACCGTCTGCACGCGCAGAAAGCACTGCTGGTCTGGCTCCTCGAGCAGGCTCGGCGACCGTGAGTGACGACGTCACTGCGGTTCCGCTGACCGCGTCGACCCGCGCGGGCAGACAGGCGCGGATCATCGCGTTGCTGGCCACGCATCAGGTGCGCAGTCAACCGCAGCTGGCGTCGTTGCTCGCCGCCGAGGGGATCGACACCACCCAGGCGACGCTGTCGCGTGACCTCGAAGAGTTGGGTGCGGTGAAGTTGCGCGCTCCTGACGGCGGCGTCGGGGTGTACGTGGTCCCCGAGGACGGCAGCCCGGTGCGCGGGGTGTCGGGCGGAACCGACCGTCTCCTGCGGCTGTTGGGGGAGCTGTTGGTGTCCACCGATCACAGCGGAAACCAGGCAGTTCTGCGGACACCGCCCGGAGCTGCGCATTACCTGGCCAGCGCCCTCGATCGTGCTGCATTGCCGGAAGTCGTGGGAACGATCGCCGGGGACGACACGATCCTGCTCATCGCCCGTGAACCGACCACCGGCGGCGAGATCGCCGACAAGATAGAAAAGCTCGCTCGACGCGGAAACTGAGATCCGGTCACTCCGCACTGCACCACACGAACCACGAAGGAGCGTCATCACCATGGCCGAACGCGTCATCCTCGCCTACTCCGGCGGACTCGACACCTCTGTCGCCATCAGCTGGATCGGACGGGAGACCGGCAAGGAGGTCGTCGCTGTTGCCATCGACCTCGGCCAGGGCGGTGAGGACATGAATGTCGTCCGCCAGCGCGCATTGGACTGCGGCGCAGTCGAATCGGTCGTCGTCGACGCCAGGGACGAGTTCGCCGACGAGTACTGCCTGCCGACGGTGCAATCCAACGCGCTGTACATGGATCGGTATCCGTTGGTTTCGGCCATCAGCCGCCCGCTGATCGTCAAGCATCTGGTGGAGAACGCACGTGCGCACGGCGGAACCGTCGTCGCCCACGGATGCACGGGCAAGGGCAACGATCAGGTCCGGTTCGAGGTCGGTTTCAACACGCTCGCTCCGGAGCTCGAAGTGCTGGCACCGGTACGCGATTACGCGTGGACCCGGGAGAAGGCGATCGCGTTCGCCGAGGAGAACGACATTCCGATCAACGTCACCACCAAGTCACCGTTCTCCATCGACCAGAACGTGTGGGGACGAGCAGTGGAGACCGGCTTCCTGGAAGATCTGTGGAACGCGCCGACGAAGGATGTGTACGACTACACCGAGGATCCGACGGTCAACTTCCAGGCACCCGACGAACTGATCCTCACGTTCGACAAGGGTCGCCCGGTCGCCATCGACGGCCGTCCGGTGTCGGTGCTCGGTGCGATCCAAGAACTCAACACCCGTGCGGGCGCTCAGGGTGTCGGCCGATTGGACGTCGTCGAGGATCGGCTCGTCGGCATCAAGAGCCGTGAAATCTACGAGGCTCCCGGTGCGATGGTCCTGATCCGTGCGCACGAAGAACTCGAGCACGTGACCCTCGAGCGCGAACTCGGCCGCTACAAGCGTCATACCGACCAGAAGTGGGCCGAGCTGGTCTACGACGGCCTGTGGTACTCGCCGCTCAAGGGTGCACTCGACACGTTCGTTCAGCACACGCAGGAACACGTCTCGGGCGACATCCGCTTGGTGCTGCACGCGGGCGGAATCATCGTCAACGGCCGTCGCAGCGGGGAGTCGTTGTACGACTTCAACCTCGCTACCTACGACGAGGGCGACACGTTCGACCAGTCGGCGGCCAAGGGATTCGTGCAGCTGCACGGGCTCTCCTCCAAGATCGCAGCGAAGCGGGACCTGGGCCTGTGACCACTTCGAGCAACGCACACGGAACCAACGAAGGCTCGCTGTGGGGCGGGCGCTTCGCCTCCGGCCCGGCGGCTGCCATGGCTGCCCTGAGCAAATCGACACACTTCGACTGGGTTCTCGCGCCCTACGACATCCGTGCGTCCATGGCGCACGCTCGGGTTCTGAACGGTGCCGGACTGCTGACCCCGCAGGACCTCGAGACCATGCTCGACGGTTTGCAGCGGCTGGCCGACGACGTGGCGTCCGGTGAGTTCGTCGCGGCCGAGTCGGACGAGGACGTGCACGGCGCCCTCGAACGCGGTTTGATCGACCGGGTCGGACCCGAGGTGGGTGGTCGCCTGCGCGCCGGCCGCTCACGCAACGATCAGGTCGCGACCCTGTTCCGGATGTGGTTGCGCGACGCCGTCCGTCGGGTGGCGGTCGGTGTTCTCGACGTCGTGGACGCATTGGCAACTCAGGCTGCGGCTCACCCCACCGCGGTCATGCCCGGCAAGACTCATTCACAGGCGGCGCAGCCGGTGTTGTTGGCGCATCATCTGCTCGCACATACCCATCCGCTGCTGCGTGATGTCCAGCGGTTCGCGGATTTCGACAGGCGAGCGGCGGTGTCGCCCTACGGTTCCGGCGCTCTGGCCGGCTCCTCGCTCGGTCTGAGCCCCGAGAAGATCGCCGCCGAACTCGGGTTCGATTCGTCCGCCGAGAACTCGATCGACGCCACGTCCTCGCGTGATTTCGCGGCGGAAGCCGCGTTCGTATTGGCGATGACGGCGGTGGACCTGTCTCGGTTCGCCGAGGAGGTCATCTCGTGGAGCACACCCGAATACGGTTACGTGACTCTTGCAGATGCATGGTCGACGGGCAGTTCGATCATGCCGCAGAAGAAGAATCCCGACGTCGCGGAGTTGACTCGTGGCAAGACGGGCCGCCTGATCGGAAATCTGACCGGCCTGTTGGCCACCCTCAAGGCACAACCCTTGGCGTACAACCGAGATCTTCAGGAAGACAAGGAGCCGGTCTTCGATTCGGTGGCTCAGCTGGAGTTGCTGCTCCCGGCACTCACCGGTTTGACGGCGACATTGGAGTTCCACACCGATCGCATGGCCGAACTCGCGCCGGCCGGGTTCACGCTCGCCACCGACATCGCCGAATGGATGGTGCGGCAAGGGATTGCGTTCCGGGTAGCTCACGAGGCAGCGGGAGCCTGCGTGCGCGCGGCGGAAGCGCGGGGCGTCGGGCTGGTGGATCTGACCGACGACGAGCTCGCGTCGATCGATCCGGCGCTCACTCCGGCGGTGCGCGAGGTGCTCACCGTGGAGGGTTCCATTTCCGCGCGTGATGCTCGCGGCGGCACCGCGGCGGTTCAGGTGGCGCACCAGCTCGGTGGTGTGCGGGCGACTGCGTCGACGTTGCGCGCGTGGGCCGAGGTGCCGGTGTTGCGGCACTAGTCGACATCCTCGCCGTATTCCACGAGTGTGATGTGAGAAGCTTTCGTCACGCGAAGACCGATGTCGGTCGTTCCGTCGGGGCCGAACGCAGGAGTGTATTTGTGGGACTGAATGCAGACGCGGTACGTGGTCCACTGCGGCGTGCTATCGCAACGGCCCAGAACGGCCTCGAGGTCATCCGGCTGGGTGGTCTCGAGACCGAGGTCGATCCGTCGCCTTTCCGGGTGATGGACCGCGAGCCGATGTATCGGTTGCGGCGTTACTTCCCCGACGACGTTCCCGTGGACAGTCCTCCGGTGGTGCTGATTCCGCCGATGATGGTCTCCGCGGACGTGTACGACGTCACCACCGATCAAGGTGCGGCCGGAATTCTGCACGGCATGGGCATGGACCCGTGGGTGGTCGATTTCGGTTCGCCCGATACCGAAGAGGGCGGATGGAGCCGTACTCTGGCCGATCACGTCGTCGCCATCAGCGAGGTCGTGGACAAGGTGCACGAGCACACCGGCCGCGACGTTCACCTCGGAGGGTATTCGCAGGGCGGCATGTTCTGCTACCAGGCTGCCGCCTATCGAGGTGGACGAAACCTGGCCAGCCTCATCACGTTCGGGGCTCCGGTGGACACCTTGGCCGGCTTGCCGCTGGGTATCCCGGCCGGTGTCGCCACTCGGGGCGCGGAGTTTCTCGCCGACCACGTATTCACGCGCTTGGCCGTGTCGGGGTGGATGGCGCGGACAGGATTTCAGCTGCTCGACCCGGCGAAGACCGTGCGGTCTCGTTTGGATTTCCTGCGACAGTTGCACGACCGGGAAGCACTGTTGCCTCGGGAGCCGCAGCGCCGCTTCCTGGCGATGGACGGCTGGGTGGCGTGGTCCGGGCCCGCCGTGGCCGAGTTGCTCAAGCAGTTCGTCGTGCACAACCGCATGATGACCGGCGGTTTCGTCATCAAGGACAGGTTGTTGACGCTTGCCGAGTTGACGGTGCCGGTCTTGGCGTTCGTCGGCGAGGTGGACGACATCGGACAGCCGTTGGCGGTGCGCGGAATCCGGCGTGCCGCACCGCGTGCTCAGGTATTCGAAACGACCTTGCGTGCAGGCCATTTCGGTCTCGTGGTGGGTAGCACGGCAGCTGCGCAGACGTGGCCGACCACCGGAAACTGGATTCGGTGGCGCGAGAACCTCGGACCGAAGCCCGAGGCCGTGCGCGTGATGGAACACGAGGAGCACTCGGACAGCGACAGCGGAGTGTCGATCACCAACAGGCTGATTCATACCGCTGCCTCCATCGCCGAAGTGGGAGTCGGTGTAGGACGCGGATTGGCGTCGGCCGCGACCGGTGCCGTGCGCGGCACTCGTGAGATCTCGACCGAGGCCGTGCGCACCCTTCCGCGGCTGGCACGGCTGGGGCAGATGCAGCCGCACAGTCGGGTCTCGTTGGGCCGCTTGATCGCTGAGCAGGGAAGAAAGTCCCCGCTCGGCGAGTGCTTCCTCTTCGACGACCGTGTGCACACCTACGACGCCGTCAACGTGCGTATCGACAACGTGGTTCGAGGTCTGATCAGTGTCGGTGTACGGCCGGCGTCGCGCATCGGTGTGCTGATGGAGACCAGGCCGAGTGCCCTCGCCGCCATCGCAGCTCTCTCGCGCATCGGCGCTGTTCCGGTGTTGCTGCAGCCGGGTAGCGACCTCACTGCCGCGTTACGCACCGTGGACGTCGACACCGTGATCGCCGATCCGGAAAATGCCGCGGCGGCCGTTCCGGTCGCGCCCAACGTACTGGTGCTCGGCGGCGGCGAGACGCGGAGGCTCGATGTTCCGGACGGCTACGAAGTGATCGACCTCGAAGCCATCGACCCCGACGCCGTCCGGCTACCGGCCTGGTTCGAGCCGGATCCCGGTCGCGCTCGCGAACTGGCAATGATTCTGTTCACCACCACCGACCGTGGTCTCGAACCGCGATACATCACCAACCATCGCTGGGCACTGTCCGCATTCGGTACCGCGACGACGGCCGCTCTCGGTCCCGGCGATACTGTGTATTGCCTTGCACCGCTCCATCATTCGGCGGGCATACTCGTGACCATCGGCGGCGCGCTTGCCGGCGGATCGAGGATCGCGCTCTCCCGTGGTCTCGATCCCGAGCGCTTCAGGGAAGAGGTGTACCGCTACGGCGTCACTGTCGTCAGCTACACCTGGACGATGATGCAGCAGATCGTCGACGACGGGCGCTTCCCGGTCGACACCGGTCACCCGGTTCGGCTGTTCATCGGCTCCGGTATGCCGGTGGGATTGTGGCGTCGCACCCTGGCGAAGTTCACCCCGGCGCGAGTGCTCGAGTTCTATGCCTCCACCGAGAACGACGTCATTCTGGCCAATGTCGCTGGGACGAAGATCGGCTCGAAGGGACGCCCTCTGCCCGGCAGTGCGCGGGTGGCTCTGGCGGCGTACGACCCGATCACCGGCCGACTCGAAGAGGACGACGACGGATTCGTGCGGCAGTGCCGCGACGACGAGATCGGGCTGCTCCTGGGCCGCCCGAGCGGTGACGGTGAAGCGACCAGCCATGTCATGCGTGGGGTCTTCGAGCCCACCGACGCGTGGATACCCACCGAGAACCTGTTCCGGCGTGATTCGGACGGCGATTACTGGCTCATCGATCGTAAGGACACCGTTGTTCGCTCGGCGCGGGGTCCGGTGTACACCCAGCCGATCGTCGACGCCGTCGGCGATCTCGACCAGGTCGGTTCGGCCGTGGTCTACGGGGTTCGTGTTGCCGTCGACGGGCCACGGTCGATCCGCATGGAAGCGTCGGCCACCGAGGTTGCCGTGTGTGCTGTCTCCCTGCAGCCGGAAGCGGTGATCACCGCTCGCGCTCTCACCGATGCCCTGGGAGTCCTGCTTCCGGACGAGCGCCCGGCGATCGTCCACGTTGTGTCCGACATCCCGGTCGGTCGCGCCTATCGACCCAACGCGTCTGCATTGAAGCAGGCAGGAATTCCTACTCCGAGCGCACGATCGTGGTACTACGATCCGGAGTCGAACAGCTACCGACGACTGACGAAAGCTGTTGTGGCAGAACGCTTCGTGGGACGTCAGGCCACCGCCGAGAAGTCTTCCTGACATGAAGGTACGGCCGGCGGCCCCGACGACGGAAACAATCGGCGTTCGGTAGCGTGAACGAAGACCATCACTCCGACTCGGTCGGAGCAGACAGAAGGACACCTGTGGCAATCGACTCGACTCTGCTCTCCATCCTCGCGTGCCCTGTGGACAAGGGCCCGCTCCTGCTCGTCGAGGACGAATTGCTCTACAACCCGCGACTGCGTCGCGCATATCCGATAGAAAATGGCATTCCGGTGTTGCTCGCCGACGATGCGCGCGATGTCGACGACGCCGAGCACGAGTCGATTCTGGCGCGCGCCACGTCCTAGATCACTTCGTTCATGGTGTCCGCCGACGCAATGTCGCTGCCGCACCGGTCAGCGCTGCCACGGTGAACATCACGACCACGGCGATGTCGGCCCCCATGCGCCTGGTTGCATCGGGGTGGACGGATATTTCCTGCAGGGCGTCCACCAGGTAGCTCAGCGGCAGAAGGTTGCTGACTGCACCGAGCCAACTCGGCATCTGATCGCGGGCCACCAGGAGCCCGCAGAGGAAGAGCTGCGGGATCACGACGACCGGCATGAACTGGACCGCTTGAAATTCGGTACGTGCGAAAGCGCTGCACAACAGCCCGATCGCCACTCCGAGCATCGCCCCGAGTACCGCGATCACCAGAACCCACCCGATCGAGCCTTCGATGTCGAGCCCGAGCAATCCGAATGCGAGTGCGCACGCGAGCAGCGCCTGCCCTACAGCGGCGAGCGAGAACGCCGAGCCGTAACTCGCAAGCAGGTCCATCTTGGACATCGGTGTGGTCAGCAGGCGTTCGAGTGTTCCCGTGCTGCGTTCACGCTGCATCGAGATCGACGTGAGCAGAAACATGACGACGAACGGCAGAATGCCGAGCATCGTGATCGCAATTCGATCGAACGACGATTGTTGGTTCGGCGGAGCCGGGACGTCTCGGTACAGGAAATACAGCAACACCATCAGTAGAGACGGCACGAGCAGGACCATGGCCACCGATCGGTGATCGGCTCTGAGCTGGCGCAGGATTCGACCCGTACCCGCTGCGTAGATTCGTGCGTTCACGATGTCTGTTCCGTGGATCTGATGAGCGAGAGGAATGCGCGGTCGAGGTTCGTTTCCTTCGTCCGCGCCAGTAGCGCTTCGGGGCTCGATCGGTCCAGGACGGCACCGTCGCGCATCAGTACGAGCTGGCTGCAGTGTTCTGCCTCCTCCATCACGTGGCTCGAGACCAGCACTGTCGTACCTACCGCTGCGATTGCGGCGAATCGTGACCACAGTTCCGAGCGAAGGACGGGATCCAACCCGACCGTCGGCTCGTCGAGGACGATGAGTTCGGGTTCGGCGACCAGCGCGCTGGCCAGGGAGACCCGGCTCAGTTGGCCACCGGAGAGCTCACCCGCCCGCGACGCCGCATGGTCGGTGAGTCCGACAGCCGCGATGGCGGACGCCACCTCGGAGTGGCGGCGACCGTAGAGCGACCCGAAGTACTGCACGTTCTCGCGAACGGTGAGGTCTCGGTACACGCTCGGTGCCTGCGTCACGTACCCGACGGTGCGGCGCAGGGAGGTGGAGCCGGCTGGGCATCCGAGCACTGTCACGGTTCCGCCGGCAACGATCTGCGTGCCGACGATGGCGCGCATCAGCGTGGTCTTTCCGCAGCCCGATGGGCCGAGGAGGCCGGTGATGGCAGCCCGCGGAATCGTCAGGGACAGATTGTGCAGCACCGTTCGGTTGCCGCGGCGAACCGTCAACCCTGTGATCTCGACGGCATGTTGCCCGGTGAACGCCATGTCGGCCTCCAGACTCTCATCGATCGATGCAGTCATAGCCCCGTCGATGCCTCGAGGTCAAGGGTTCAGCATCATGGGACGGGTGAACGCTGCTGACTTGGAAATCGGAGAGCCGGACGACGCAGCCCGACGTATCCTCGGGGCCACCGTCCATGCAGGCGCGGTGTCGGTACGCATCGTGGAGGTCGAGGCATACGGCGGTCCGGTCGACGGTCCGTGGCCCGATCCCGCTGCGCATTCTTTCCGTGGTCCGACACCCCGAAATGCCGTGATGTTCGGTCCGGCGGGTCGGCTGTACGTCTATCTGAGTTACGGCATGCACCTGTGCATGAACGTCAGTTGCGGGCCGGACGGGACGGCTGCTGCCGTCCTGCTTCGAGCCGGGCAGGTAATTGCAGGTCACGATTTCGTCGACGGCAGGCGCGGTGGCGGAAAGTCGCGAACAGCGCGGGTCGAGGCCGGGTGGGCTCGAGGGCCCGGCAATCTCGGACGAGCACTCGGAGTGGGACTTGCCGACAACGGGACCGATCTGTTCGACGCGTCGTCACCGATCACCCTCGAGCTGCTCGAACATCCGCTGGGCGACGAGGCGTTGAAAGTCGGTCCACGCGTGGGTGTGAGCGTGGCAGCAGACAGACCGTGGCGTTTCTGGCTACCGGCCTCGCCTGCAGTGTCGAACTACCGGCGCAGTCCCCGGGCTCCCCAGCCCGGCTTGCGTGAGGGCTGAACGAGGCGGCGGCAAGTGCATGCGGGAAGATCGACGTCGTGAGCGAGAACATCATCGACGAATTGACCTGGCGCGGACTGATCGCGCAGTCCACCGACGTGGAAGCACTGAAGAAGGCCACCTCGGACGGGCCGATCACGTTGTACTCCGGTTTCGACCCGACCGGACCCTCGCTCCACGCCGGCCACCTCGTTCCGCTGCTCGCCTTGAAGCGGTTCCAGCGGGCCGGTCATCGGCCGATCATTCTGGCGGGCGGCGCAACCGGACTGATCGGTGATCCTCGCGATGTGGGGGAGCGGACCATGAACTCCCGTGAGGTGGTCACCGAATGGGCGTCGCGTATCCGGGGGCAGCTCGAACGGTTCGTAGACCTGGACGACGGCCCTACCGGTGGCGTGGTGGTCAACAACCTGTCCTGGACAGGGGAGCTGTCCACCATCGACTTCCTCCGAGACGTCGGCAAACACTTCTCGATCAACGTCATGCTCGCGCGGGAGACGGTCAAGACTCGGCTCGAGGGCGACGGCATGTCGTACACCGAGTTCAGCTACATGCTGTTGCAGGCCAACGACTACGTCCAGCTGCGCCGGGAGTACGGCTGCAGTCTGCAGATCGGTGGCTCGGATCAGTGGGGCAACATCATCGCCGGCGTGGAACTGAACCGTCGGCAGGACGCCGAACAGGTTCACGCGCTGACCGTTCCCCTGGTCACGTCGTCGGACGGCAAGAAGTTCGGTAAGTCCACCGGTGGTGGCAGTCTTTGGTTGGACCCCGAGATGACCAGCCCGTACGCCTGGTACCAGTACTTCGTGAACACCGGTGACGCCGATGTGGTCAAGTACCTGCGCTGGTTCACCTTCCTGTCCCAGGACGAACTGGCCGAATTGGAGACAGCAACCGAGGAGCGACCGCACGCGCGAGAAGCTCAGAAGCGACTGGCAGCAGAGATGACGACTCTGGTTCACGGCGAAGAGGCGACTCGCTCGGTCGAACTCGCCAGCCAAGCACTGTTCGGGCGGGCCGAGCTCACCGACCTCGACGAGAGCACTCTGGCAGCGGCGTTGCACGAGGCATCTGTGGCCGACATCGAGGTGGGTGCTCCGAACACGATCGTCGACCTCCTTGTCGCGACAGGGTTGAGCGAGAGCAAGGGTGCTGCGCGACGGGCGGTCAAAGAGGGCGGGGCAGCGGTGAACAACGTCAAGATCGCCGACGAGAACTGGACACCGTCGAGCGACGACCTCTTGCACGGACAATGGTTGGTGGTCCGGCGCGGGAAGCGGAACTTTGCGGGAGCACGCGTGGCTCGCTGAATCCAGGATCGGCCAGTGGCCGGAGTCACATTGATGTAATTTGGTTTGGACATCCGCTCGAGGGGCAATCCATCGAGCGCGACCAGGCTGTTCACACCAATTGTGTCCGAACGACCTGGGGATTTGACGCGTTGTTATCCGGGGCGTAACTTTGTCCAAGTCAGAGCGACACGGACGCCAGCCCAGACCGCAAGGCCTGAGCGAAGCGGACGCGCTCTACACAATCTGGTTCGGATACTACTTCGGTTGTGTCTTAACCGCGGATCGAAGGCCAGTTTGACTGAGCCTGAACATCCGATCTAAGCTGGAACGGTTGCCCCGGACACCGACGAGATCATCTCGGACGTGAATGGTGTGTGCGTGTTCTTTGAGAACTCAACAGTGTGTCGATGAATGTCAGTGCCGAATTTTATTTGGTGAATGCATTCGATGTATCAGCCATCCGCTTGTGGTGGTTGTTGTCGGGTGTTGTTTTGAAAATGCTAGTTGAGTTTTTTTTGCTAGTGATTTGACTTGATGTCTTTGACTGATTCGTGGTCTTTCGGGACTGTTGTTTCGCAGGTCTTTTACGGAGAGTTTGATCCTGGCTCAGGACGAACGCTGGCGGCGTGCTTAACACATGCAAGTCGAGCGGTAAGGCCTTTCGGGGTACACGA
>NZ_JAVDUT010000002.1:0-710480 GCF_031456475.1 Rhodococcus sp. 3258 | reverse complement strand
CGAAGGCCGACACATCACATGAAAGACAGCCATCGGCGTCAGAGCGGAAACGAGTCATACCTTCCACCTCGACGAACAACTCCAGTATCACTGAGCGGAAACTCGACCCCTGCTACGAACTTCCGCGCACGTGGGCAACCCTTGCGCTCGGCCGAATCTCGTGTCACTCTTGGTTCATGACAACAGGAAAGGCGGACACCGCCTCACCGAAGTGAGCGCCGTGCCGATGCCGTCGACATTCCCCCGTCGAGGCACATTCTCCGAAGATCCCGATTCCTACGCCGAAGACATCCGCGCGGTCTGTGCGCAACGCGACCGGTGGCTCGATTACGGACTGAAAGCCGGCCCAGCCGACAGATCTGTCGCGGAACATGCTGTGGCACAACTGTATCGATCTGCCGGGTTCGACGAGCCCGAGTTCCATTGGGTGCCGTCGCCTCGGGCTGCAGCGACCTTCATCGCCGGCAGACACTTGGCGAGAACACCGTCGATATCCACCGCCGGCACCGAGGTGGACGCCGCGATCGCGACCATGTTGTCCGACTCCCGGCACCGCATGGACCGCATCATCGAGCGCCGCCACATCGAATGGCCGCGGGAAGACCGGTGGAGCACAACCAACGGCAGCAACGACTTTCGAGTCCGCGGCATCGTCGCCCGCGGTACCCCGATCGAGGCGGCCCTCGCCGGGATCAGCCCGGATCCCATCATCGACCGGACCGTCCGTGCGTCGTTGCACACCAGCCTGTTCGACGGAATTGCCACTGCCATCCGCACGACCACTCCCCGCCCGTTCGGCTCCATCACCTGGTACGGCCAACAAGAAGCCCATCGCGTCGCCTACTACGACGCTTTCCGTCGCCACGGCCTCGCACGGTTCTCTTTCGAGGACGTCGAACTACTCGACGTCCAAACCGCCCTCATCGAGTCGACGGGGTGGTGGTGGGCGTTCGAGAACATCGCAGTGATGGCCGAACGGCCCACCGCAGTACACGTCGAACCGTTGCCTGATTCGCCGCACGGTGAAGTGCGGCTGCACAATTCGAAGGGCCCGGCCGTGGAGTTCGCCGACGGCAGCGCAGTCCACGTACTGAGCGGCACCGTCGTTTCGAGCTGGGTGATCGACAATCCCACGGTCGACCGCATCACCGTCGAACGCAATGTCGAAGTGCGACGAAGCGCCATCGAACGGATCGGCTGGGACACCTATCTGGAGCAGGCGGGCCTACGTCTTGTCGACGCCGGCCAGGATCCGGGGAACCCGGGCTGCACCCTGGAGCTGTACGCAGCACCGGAGGGCTGGCAGGACGGGGGACGAATTCTGCTCGCCGTCAACGGTTCCCGTGAACGCGATGGCCGGCGTCGCCGCTACGGCCTGCGGGTCCCCGCCGCCTTCACCTCCGCCATCGACGCGGCAGGCTGGACCTACGGTCTGGCCGGAGCCGACTATGCCCGGCTCCTCCGCCGTACGTGACTCCGCACGAAGTCCATCGATACCCACACCACAACTACCCACCCCAACGACCAACCACAGGTGACCCCATGAACTCGAACATCACGCTGTCCACTCTCACCGACCGCACCGGTCTGGATGTCTTCGACTACCTCGACAAGGAGATATCGGTGCCCGTCGTCAACGGGTCGCAGGCCCAGGGAGATCTGATCGTCGTCCCGCTCGCCGTACTCGACGGCATCGTCGTCACCACCGAACGGACACGACACGAGACCGTGCCGTTGTCCGGCATCGAACTACTCCGCAGTGCGGCGGGCGGCAATCCGCACAGCCTCGTCGCCGACGGCCGCGGATGCACGTGGTCGAGTCCGGTGCACGACGTTCGACGCCTCGCTCTGGGCATCCTGAGCAACTCGGAGACCGCCTACCTCATTCACCCCGAACACGGGGCCACCGGAATTGCACCCGGCCGATACGTCATCGGTCGTCAGCGCGAACGCGGCGGAGACGGCTGGTTCTCGTCGACGCAACTGATCGCAGACTGACACACCGACTGCGTGTGATCTGTATCGCATCACCCCGGCACTGATAGGTGCATCTCAGAAGGGGCGTCGGAGCAGTAAGTGTGACTCTATGTAGCACTAAGGTTCGCGTCATGACTGCTGTTGTCGCACAGACCGTCGCATGACCGGCGCCCCTTCGCCGGTGCAGAACCGTCTCCTCGGAATCGGACTGGTCGTGCTCATCGTGGTGTTCGTCGGGTGGAGTGTCACCTCGTACAACAAGACATTCGTCGACGTCGTGACCGTCTCCCTCGAGACCGACAGCGTCGGCAACGCGCTGCCCCGCAATGCCGACGTCAAGGTGCGCGGCATGATCGTCGGCGAGGTCCGATCGGCTACGACCACCGACGGCGTCGTCACCTCGGAACTGGCGATCGAGCCGGACAAAGCGCCGATGATCCCCTCGAACGTCACGGCTCGCCTGCTGCCCAAGACTCTCTTCGGTGAGCGGTACGTCGCGTTGATTCCGCCGGACGGCAAGCCCGGTTCGCCCATCACCGAGGGCACCGTGCTGAAGCAGGATCGCAGCGGAAATGCCATTGAGGTGGGGCAATTGCTCGACGGCCTGCTGCCGTTGCTCCAAGCCGTGCCGCCACAGGATCTCTCGAACACCCTCGGCGCACTGGCACAGGGGCTCAGCGGCCGCGGAGAACAGCTGGGCCTGACGATCGATCGGCTGGAGAACATCTTCTCCGGACTGAACACCGAACTCCCCGCCATCCAGCAGGACCTACGCGGATTGGCGGACTTCTCCCAGACCTACGCCGATGCAGCTCCCGAGTTGGTCAGCGCTCTCGACAATCTGCGGACCACCGGCAACACCGTCGTCGAGAAGCAATCCGCGCTCGCGACGCTGTACACGTCGGTGTCATCCGCCTCGAACACGACGGCCGGCTTTCTCGAGGCGAACTCGACGCAGCTGATCGGTCTCGCCGCGAATTCGCGCGAGGCACTCGAAGTGCTGGCCGAGTTCTCCCCCGCCCTGGGTTGCACGGTCGCGCAGTTCGCCGAAGGGGCCCGACGCGGCAGAATCGTCACCGGCGTCGGCGACGAGTATCCCGGCATCAACGTCTCGATGCCGTTCGTCAACCCGAAGGGTCGGTACCTGCCGAACCAGGACGAGCCACGGCTGTTCGAGCAGACCCGCGGACCGAGCTGCTACACCCCGCTCGACCGCAATGCGGGCGAGTACTTCCCGCAATACCCGGGTGGGTCACCCAACGACGGCTCGTACCAGGTGCCGACCAGAAACCCGGGCGAGCAGAACATCCCGGTGCTCTCGGCTCCGCAGCTCTCTCCTGTTCCCGCGTCGTACGCGGGCTCGGTCACCGAGCAGCAGACCCTGGCCGTCATCTACGGCGGTGCCACCGGAATCGCACCGGAGGCCGTCCCCTCCTGGACCACGACGGTGGGCGCGCCTGCGCTTCGAGGAACTCAGGTCACGCTCCGCTGACACCGCCTGATTGAATGGTCCGCATCCCCCGTCGACGAGCGCGGCGGGTAACGATTCAGGAGTACAGATGCCAGTCGACACGAACGCCGCAGGATTCTCGATCCAGTCCTCCAACGACGGGCGCGCGGCCGTCATCTCGGTAGCGGGCGAGCTCGACGTCACCACCGCTCCGGCACTGTCCGAGGCCATCACCGCACAGACCGCGACCGGCCCGGCTGCACTGATCGTCGACCTGAGCGGAGTGTCGTTCCTGGCCTCGGCGGCCATGACCGTTCTCGCGACGGCGCAACAGGATCACGGAGAGTCCCTGTCGTTCTCGGTCGTCGCAGACGGACCGACCACCAGCCGGCCGATCAAGCTGATGGGCTTGGATCAGGAATTCACCCTGCACGCCGACCTGGCGTCAGCCCTCGCTGCCCTCGGCTGAGTCGGGGGCCGGGGATACGCCCAGTGCCATCACGGCGGCGTCGTCGGCCAGCCCGTCGCCGAAGCTGCGCAGTAGCAACCGCAGATCGTCGACGATCGCTGCCGGAGTCGCCGGAGCGTGCGCCGTCGCGAATTCCAGCAGGGCACCGTCGTCGTCGTATCGGCCCCGGCCGACTCGCGCTTCGGTGAGACCGTCGCTGTAGAGCATCAGGGTGTCCCCTGCTTCGAGCGTGACGGTCGCCGGAACGAAGCGAGCGTGCCGAAGTATTCCGATCAGCTGGCCGCCCGTCATGGGCACGTAGTGGGCGGTTCCGTCGGCACGAAGGACCAGCGGTGGGGGGTGCCCGCCACTGGCCATCGATACCTCGAATCCGGTGTCCGTTCGGCTCAGAATGCCGAAGACTGCGGTGCAGAACTGTGCATTGGCGTCCCGAAACTCTTGCCGCAGAACAGAATCCAGATTCTGCAGCACCGCGACGGGGTTCTCGTCGTACACCGCTGCCGCGCGCAACGTGTACCGCGTCAGCGACGTCACAGCGGCCGCCGATGCACCTTTGCCACAGACGTCGCCGAGAAAGAAGCCCCAGCAGTCGTCGGACAACGGAAACAGGTCGTAGAAGTCGCCACCCACCTCGTCGCGGGACGCTGCCCGGTAGTGCGCCGCGGCGGTCATCCCCGACGGCGGTAGCAGTGCGGGCGGCAACAGCGACCGCTGCAGCGTCTTGGCCAACAGTTCTGCACGCGTGCGTGATTGCAGCAATTCGCGCTCGTAAGTACGGCGATCGCGAGCGTCGAGCGCCGTGATGCGGATCAGTACCGGCCGGCCCTCTGCGTCGATCTTGACGTTCGCCGTGATGAACACCGGCAGCCGTCGACGATCCGCCGTCACCAGGTCCAGTGCAATGCCGTCGAGCTTGCCGTTCATCAACAGCATCGGCCCGAAGTGGGTCTCGTAGTGAATGCGTCCACCGACGGTGAGCAGCTCCCCGAAGTCGGTGCCGACCAGCGCGTCGACCTCGAAGCCCAGCCAGGTTGCCAGCGTCGAGTTCAGTCGCGCGATCCGCATGTCGGGGCGTACGGACAGGTACCCGCATGGCGCATTCTCGTACAGGTCCTCGACATCGAGGTCATCGATCACGACGGTCTCACGAAGTCCGCGATGGTCTCGGCCGTCAGTTCGGGTGCGGTGATCTGCGGGCAATGGCCACTGACGTCGAGCGTGATGCGGACGCTCCCCGGGATCTGTTCGTGCACGAACCGGCCGACCTGAGGCGGTGCGAGCGAGTCGCGCGCACTGTCGATGATCAACGTCGGCACCGGTACTGCAGGCAGATCCGCCCGATTGTCGGACAGAAAGGTGGTGCGGGCGAACACCCGTGCGCACGCCGGATCGGTTCGGCACACGCTCGCGGTCCACATGTTCTCGAGTTCCGGTCGATCGGGTGCGTTCACGACCACCGATGCCATCGATGCAGACCAACCGAGGTAGTTGCTGTCCAGCGATTCGAGCAGTTCGTCGATGTCCTCTGCACTGAAGCCGCCGCGGTAGTCGCCGTCGTCGATGTACCGGGGGGACGGAGTCAGCAGAATCAACTTGGTGAATCGATCGGGCGCAGCGGTGGCGGCCAGCACCCCCATCATCGACGCCACCGAGTGACCGACCAACGTGACGTCGGTCAGGTCGAGTTCCTGCGCGATCTCGACGATGTCGGCGGCGTACGTGCTCATGTGGGCGTATCTCTCGGCGTCCCAGGCCGCGGGGTCGGCTGCCCCAGCCCCCACGTGGTCGAACAGGACGATACGGAATCGCGAAGCCAGGATTTCGGTGACGCCTCGCCACAACGTCTGGTCGCAGCCGAAGCCGTGCGCCAGCATCACGACCGGGCCGTCGGCAGCTCCGACGACTTTCACGTTGTTCCTGATGCGCGCACTCACCTGCACAGTGTGTCATCCGGCACCGGAAGCGGGGAGTGAGACTGCCCGGACAGGGTATGACCCCTGTCTACAGAAACGAGAATCTCATGCGAGTGCTGGTCACCGGCGCAACCGGATACATCGGATCTCGGCTGATCCCCGTGCTTCTCGAACAGGGCCACGAGGTACACGCCGCGATGCGTGACCCCAAGAAGAAGTCGCGTTTCGCCTGGGGCGCGCACGTGACGGCAGTGCACTTCGACCTCGACGACCACGACAGCTTCGACTCCGCTACCGAGAACGTCGACGCGGTGGTCTACCTGGTTCACTCGATGGACGAGGGCGATTTCGTCGAGAAGGATCGCCACGCGGCGCAGTCGATGGCCGCTGCTGCGGAACGCAACGGTCTCCAGCGAATCGTCTATCTGTCCGGACTGATTCCCGACGACGGCACTCCGCTGTCGGATCACCTGCGCTCCCGACTGCAGGTCGAGGAGGCGTTCCTCGACAGTTCCGTCGATGCCACCGTCCTCCGGGCCGCCATCATCCTCGGTTCCGGATCGACGTCGTTCGAGTTGGTGCGACGCATGACCGAGCGACTGCCGGTGACGCCGATTCCGACGTGGATGCGGAGGCAGGTGCAGCCGATCGCCGTCGTGGACGTCGTCGCCATCATCGCCCGCGCCCTCGGCGATACAGCCCGTCCCGGATCGTTCGACATCGGCGGCACCGAGACGATGAGCTACCCGGAACTCCTGCAGGCGTACGGCAGCGTCGCCGGTCTGCGCCGAGCACAGATTCCGGTGCCACTGCTGCCGACGGGGCTGGTCGGCCGCGCGGTCGCAGTCATCACCGCGATGCCGCCCGGCACCGTGATCTCTTTGGTGGAGAGCCTGACCCACGACATGGTCGTGCGACGCGGTAATGCCGCGACGGACGTGTTCGCAGAACCGGATACGACGTTGCTCAGTGTGCGGGAGGCCTTGGAACGCTCCATCACGGTGGCAGCCGAGGAAGGTACGGACGCACACGCCGATCCTCAGGCCGCAGCCGACACCGATCCCGACTGGGCAGGCGGAGTCGTCGACATCGTCGACGGCACCGTGCGACAGCGTCCGTCCGGCATCGCAGGCAAGGTCCAGCTCGGAGCGACCCGCTAGCCGGTGTCGCTGTCTGTCAGCTGATGTCGCTGTAGCGATGAGCCCAGGGCACTGCTCGTTCCAACTGCGCTGCGAGTTGGACGAGCAGCCCCTCCCCCCCCAGCGGGGCGAGAAAGTGTGCGCCCATGGGCAATCCTGAGCTCGTCCAGTGCAGCGGAACGGACAGGGCGGGACGCCCGGTGACGTTGGCGGTCTGGGTGTACGGGATCCACGAGATGTTCTCGTCGATCATCTGATCCACGATGCCGGTGTACTTGAGCATTCCCGCAGTTCGGCTGCGCAACAGCAAGTCCGATGCCAACTGCAGCGGCTTCGCCAGCTCGAACGCCCCGATCTTCGGGGGCAGCTCGGCCAGAGTCGGGGTCAGCAGCAGGTCGTACGTTTCGAAGTATGTGGCCAGGGCCCGCACGTGCACGTGTCGGCCCTCCACCGCATCGAGGTAGTCGACTCCGCTCGCGGATCGGCCGAGCGCGGCCATGATTCGGGTGTCCCGCTCGAATGCGTCGTCACCGCACCCGGTTCTGCGCTTGACCTCTTCGATTTCCCACGCCAGGTACGTGAACCAGGCGAGCAGGAATTCGCGGTTGAGCGCTGCGTCGTCGAACGGCGGGGCCTCGAGGAGTTCGACGGTATGGCCCAGTTCGCCGAGCGTGGTCGCCGCCGATTCCATCGCAGCGATCGCCTCCGGGGCCGGAGACGGATTCACCGAGGTCGCGGCGTACATGCCGATCCGTAACGGCCGCGGGTCGGTGTCCATCCGAGACAGGAACCCGTCGGGCGGCGGCGTGGACGAGTATCCCGACGTCGGCTCACCACCGGCGAGGACATCGAGCATCGCGGCGGTGTCGCGGACCGACCGCGACACCACGCCCTGCACTGCGGCCCCGTGCATCGGCTCGCCGAACGTCGGTCCCGACGGCACCAGCCCGCGGCCGGGCTTGAGCCCGACGAGTCCACAGCAGGCCGCCGGAATGCGGATCGAGCCGCCGCCGTCGTTCGCTCCCGCCACCGGCGCGATCCCGGCCGCGACCGCCGCGGCGGAGCCACCCGACGAACCACCGGGAGTTCTGCTGCGGTCCCACGGGTTTCGAGCCGGGCCGAACACTGCCGGCTCGGTGATTCCCTTGGCACCGAATTCCGGGGTGTTCGTCTTACCGAAGATGACCAGGCCTGCGTCGAGCCAGCGCTGCACCACCGTCGCGTGTTCTGGCATCGGCAGCTCGGTGAGTGCACGCGAACCACTGGACGTGGGCAGCCCCGCGTAATCCTGCGACAGGTCCTTGATCAGAAACGGCACCCCGGCGAACGGACCTTCCAGCGTTCCGGCCAGCCGTTGCTCGGCCTCCTCGCGCATCGGACGCACGATCGCGTTCAGACCCGGGTTCACCGACTTCGCCTGCTCCAGTGCGCAATCGAGAAGTTCACGCGGGGTGACATCGCCTGTGGAGACCAACTCGGCCAGCCCGAGGCCGTCGTACGTCCGATACTCGTCGATGCGCATGTGGCCACCTTAATTACGTGCGGCCCATCCGTGTGCGAAACGGTTTGCCTAAATGCATTAGGCAAATATACGGTTCATATAGGAAGGCAGGTGCGCCAGCTGCCCTTACCTCAGCCCGACACTCCAGAGATCGAGACCACCATGATCACTACCGACATCTCCGACACACTTCTGCACGGCGCGGCCGAGCTGGAACGAACCGACAACGGCGTGCTTCCTCATCGACTGCCACGCGGAGCTCGTCAGCGCTTCACCGACCCCCAGCTCACGATGGCGGAATCTCAGCCGTCCGGAGTTCGGTTGGTCTTCACCACGACCGCCACCATCATCGAGATCGAGGCAGTGGCGACCCGTCGCACATTCCTGGGCCTCCCGCCGCGGCCGGACGGGCTGTTCGACCTGCGAATCGACGGCGTCCTCATCGAGCGCGTTTCGACGACGGGTGGCATCACCACGACCATCGACATGGCGACGGGGTCGGTCACCGATCAGGTCGAGCCGACTGGTGTCGCGCGGTTCTCCGGGCTGTCCGCAATCGACAAACACGTCGAAATCTGGTTGCCGCACAACGAAATCATCGAACTGGTCGCGCTGCGTACCGACGCCGCTGTCTCACCCGTTATCGACACCCGACCGATCTGGATCGACTACGGCAGCTCCATCAGTCAGGGGTCCAACGCCACAGGGCCCAGCACCACCTGGACGGCCCTCGCCGCCGCGACAGCCGGTGTGCAACTGCGCAATCTGGGTTTCGGCGGAAGCGCACTGCTCGATCACTTCGTAGCGACGGCCATTCGGGACGCGCCCGCCGACCTCATCAGCCTCGAGATCGGAATCAACCTCGTCAACTCCGACGTGATGCGGCTACGCGCATTCACCTCCGCGGTGCACGGATTTCTCGACACCATCCGCGACGGTCACCCCCACACCCCACTGTTCGTGATCTCCGCGCTGCTGTGCCCCATCCACGAGAACACCCCCGGCCCAGGTGCATTCGATCCGGCGGCATTGGCGTCGGGCACGGTGAAATTCGCAGCGACGGGTGATCCCGCCGAGGTGCGTGCCGGAAAGCTGACTCTGACCGTGATCCGCGAGGAACTCGCCCGCATCGTGTCCGAGCGCGCCACCGCGGACCCCCATCTTCAATACCTGGACGGCCGAGAACTGTACGGAGACAACGATGTCGAGGACCACCCGTTGCCGGATAGGCTGCACCCCGACCAGTCGACGCATGAGCTGATCGCCCACCGCGTCGTCGACCGGATCTTCCCGCGAACTCGAAGTTAGGGACGGATTCCGCGGAAATTCCGTCCCCAACTTCGAGTTCGGCGGGGTCGATCACCCCGCGGAAATGTCCGACGGGTGTTGCGCGAGCGGGGACACCTCGATCGTCATGTACGGGAACAGCGGGAGATTCCACAGGATTTCGTGTAGCCGCTCGTTGTCCCGGACATCGAAGATGCTGAGGTTGGAGTACTGGCCGACAATGCGCCAGATGCTCACCCACTCCCCGTCCCGCTGCAGTTGCTGCGAGTACGCCTTCTCCCTGGAGAGGGTGTCCGCTCGTACGTCCGCATCGAGGTCCTGCGGCAATGCGACGTGCATCTTCACGGCAAAAAGCATGTGGCTCAGCCCTTGTCGAGTACGAAGTTGTACGTCACTTCTTGGCCGCCGTCGACTTCCCGAGGATCGAGGATCAGTTCGGGCTTGACGGCGTTGGCGACGTCGTCGTCGTTGTGTGCGTCGCCCGGGAAATAGAGCTGGGTGGTGATCTGCTGATGCCCGGCAGCCGCAACTTTGAGGTGCAGGTGTGCAGGACGCCACGGGTGCCAGCCGGCCGCGGAGATCAGCTTGCCGCAGGCCCCGTCGGTCGGGATCTGGTACGGGGCGGGCTTCATCGTGTGGATCCAGAAGTTGCCCTGATCGTCTGCCGTGACCGTGCCGCGCAGATTCCACTCCGGGATTCCGGGCGCGAACTGCGAGTAGAAGCCGTCGGAATCGGCGTGCCAGATCTCGATGACCGCATGCGGCAGTGGGCTACCGTCGACGCTCGTGACCTGACCTTGGAACAGCAGCGGTGTGCCCTGTTCGCCGTCGCGAGTGGGCAGGATCGCGGCCGACCCGAGTTCCGGGGCATTCGGAACGTAGTACGGACCTTCGATGGTGCCCTTGCTGCCTTCACGGGTTTCGCCGGCAACTTCTTCGACGACGTGCTCTACCCAGACGTCGAGGAACAGCGGCCACTCACCGGTCTGACCGACGTTGATCAGCCAGGCCTTGAGGGCGTTGTACTCGTCGTAAGTGACCTTGTGTTCGCGAATCGTGTCATGGACTGCCGAAATGACCTGTCGAGCAAGCAGACTGACTCGCTCCGGCGGGGTGTCGGCGGCTGCCTGCTTGTCGGAGGTGAAACGCTCGGTGGCGTTCGCCCCCGACGCGGCTGCGGTGGCCACCTCGGTAGCGGATTCCGTCGAGGGTGCGTGGTCGATGCTCATGGAGAACTCCTTGGCTCACAGTTGCGTTCTTCGGTGCTGAAGATCAGTTGTCGGTGCGGTATTTCGCGAGTTTGTCGGGGTCGATACGCACGCCGAGGCCCGAGCCCGGCAGTACGTGCAGTTCGCCGTCGCGGATGACGAGGCTTTCGGTCAGCAGGTCGTCGCTCATGTCGAGGAAGTTCGACAGCTCGCCTGCTCGGCGTGAGGTGAGGTCGAAGGCCGCGCCGAAGGCGACGGTGCAGGCTGTGCCGAGCTGGCCGTCGATCTGGTTTCCCATCACCACGTCGACACCGAGCCCTTCGCACAGGTGATGAGTGCGGAGCGAGCGGGTGAATCCGGTGCGAGCGGTCTTGATACTGACGGCCGTTGCGGACCCACCGAGGATCTCGCGAGTGACCTCCGCCGGGGTCGTCGCCGATTCGTCGGCAACGAACGGAACATCGAGTTGCTGTACCAGCCAACGACGCCCGAGGACGTCGTCGGCCGGGCACAGTTCCTCGGCAAGAGTGAGCCCCAGATCCGACATCTCTTTCATGGCACGCGCAGATTCGGCAGCGGTCCATCCGCGATTGCCGTCGACGTACAGTTCGACCGTCTCACCGAGCCCCTCTCGCAGTGCGCGGACCACGGCGGTGTCGAGCTCTACGGGCCGTCGCCCGACTTTGACCTTGAAGACTCCGATGCCGTATGTCTCTCGCATCCGACTCGCCTCGTCGACCATCGCTGCAGGCGTGTCGAATCCGAGCATGTGGCTCACTCGCATACGGTCGGTGTAGCCGCCGAGGAGTTCGGTGACGGGTAGGTCGAGTGTCTGCCCGAGCGCATCCCAGATGGCCATGTCCACGGCAGATTTGGCAACCGGGTTACCCACTGTACGAGCAAGTTTGGCATTGACCACCTCCCTCGAGGCGAGCGGCAGTCCCACGACGGCCGGCGCGAACAGGGTCTCGATTACCGCCACCACCCCGCGCTGGGTCTCGCCGTACGTGAACGGCCGAGGCGGAGCGTCGGCGACTCCGACGACACCGTCGTCGGTATGAACGCGTACGAGAACGTGGTCGGCCGCATCGACCTCGCCGCTGGCGAACTTCAGCGGCTTTCGATACGGAATCGAGTACGGGATAGCCTCCACAGCAACGATTTTCACAACGCACCCTTCGACTGAGCAGGCGGTACGGATAGTTCGAGCGGAGGGAGCACTCCCGCGTCCTCCAACGCTGCGACCAGCGCATCGA
This sequence comes from Rhodococcus sp. 3258, assembly GCF_031456475.1. NCBI lineage: Bacteria > Bacillati > Actinomycetota > Actinomycetes > Mycobacteriales > Nocardiaceae > Rhodococcus > Rhodococcus sp. 3258. The sequence goes on along the minus strand of NZ_JAVDUT010000002.1, from coordinate 698,280 downwards.
CGAGTGCCGACGGTCGGTCGCGGTGCCACGCCAATGCCAGGTCGATCGTGCTCGCTCCGGCGATGTCGCGGAACACGACGCCGTTCAACTGCAGAGCGCGGACGGATTCGGGAACCAATGCCACACCCAACCCGGCCGCGACGAGCGCCAGCAGAACCGAGGTGTCCGGGGCTTCGTGTTCACGACGAGGACTGAAACCCGCTGCGCGACAACTACGCACCACGGCGTCGTTCATCACCGAGTGCGTGTCCGCATACATCACGAAGTCCTCGTACATGAGGTCGGCCATGCCGAGCGCTGCCTCGGTGGCGTACCGGTGATCGACGGGCACCGCAAGCAGCAGCGACTCGGTGGTGATGGTGCGTACGACGAGGTCGTCACCTGCCACGGGTGGCCGCAGAACCGCGACGTCGAGCTGCTCCGACCGCAATCCCTCCACCTGAGCGGGGGTCAACAGATCCCCGTGAATTTCGAGCGCGATCCCGGGAAGGCGCTGCTTGATCGCACGGGCGATCGGCGGCAACTGATCGAATGCCGCCGTGCCGGTGAAGCCGATACGTACCAACCCGTACCGGCCATCGGCGATGCGTCGGACACCGCGGTTGCTGCGTTCGAGATTGTCGAGGTTGCGGACGGTCTCGCGGTAGAAGAACTCGCCCGCCGGAGTCAGGCTCACTTGACGCGTGGTTCGGGTGAGCAGGGTGACGCCCAGTTCGGCCTCGAGCTGTCGGACCGACTGAGACAATGCCGGCTGCGCCAGATGCAGGCGTTTGGCTGCCTGACCGAAGTGACAGGTCTCGGCCACGGCGACGAACTGATGAAGATGCCTCAGTTCCATCGGTTGCCTCCTGTCGGTTCGTACCACGCTCAGGCGTGACCCTGCCCACAGTAAGCCCGCAATCCATTGATGACAAAGACCTATTTGCAGCTCATTGATAAGTCGGAGCGATCAATTCCTCGCGGTGCACACGCCGCCCGCCGATCAGAATCCGATCGGCAATCCGGCGTAGTTCTCCGCCAGTCCCATGGCACCCGCCTCGCTGGACGCCACCCATTTCAGTTGCGAGAGTTGCAATTGCGCGTCGAAGGGGTCGTCGCCGGTATGCAGCATCGTGGTCATCCACCACGAGAAGTGGGTGCAGCGCCAGACGCGTCGAAGTGCGTCGTCGCTGTAGCTGTCTGCGGCCCGCGAATCGTTCCCCTTCAGCTTCTGCGCCAGGGCAGGCGCGAGCAGAGCCACGTCGGCTACCGCGAGGTTGAGGCCCTTCGCTCCGGTGGGCGGCACGATGTGCGCGGCGTCGCCGGCCAGGTACAGGTTGCCGTGTCTCATCGGTGTCTGCACGTAGCTGCGCATCGGCAACACGCTCTTCTCGGTGATGGGGCCGGGGTTCAGAGTCCACCCGTCCTGACCGTGACCGAGCCTGGTCGCCAACGCATCCCAGATGCGGTCGTCGGACCACGTGTCGATATCGGTTCCGTTCGGCACCTGCAGATACAGCCGGCTGACCGTCGACGAGCGCATCGAGTGCATGGCGAAGCCGTCCTGGTGCCAGGCATAGATCAGTTCGTCCGTCGAGGGGGCGACATCGGCGAGCACCCCGAGCCAGGAGTAGGGATAGACCCTTTCCCAGGTGTTGCGCACCGAATCGGGCATGGCCGCCCGGCTCGGTCCGAAGGAACCGTCGCATCCCGCAACGACTGTCGCGTCGATTCGCACCGCGTTGCCCGACGCGTCGGTGAACGTGACGTAGGGGGCGTCGGATTCGACGTCGTGCAACGCCGTATCCGAGACGTCGTAGTAGATCTGTTGGCCGGCCTTCTCGCGTGCCACGACGAGGTCCTTGGTGACCTCCGTTTGCCCGTACACCCAGACACTCCGGTCGACGAGATCACGAAAGTCGATGTGGTGCCGCTCTTCCGGCCACTGCAGGTAGATGCCTCGATGCTCGTCGCCCTCGCGGTGCAGACGCTCACCGAGTCCGTGTTCGTCGAGCAACTGGACCGTCGAGTGTTCGAGGACTCCGGCCCGGATTCGGGAGAGCACGTATTCCTGAGTACGTGACTCGATCAGAATGGAGTCGATCCCCTGCTCGTCGAGCAGGTGGGACAGCAGCAGACCCGCGGGCCCTGCACCGATGATGGCAACCTGTGTACGCATGCATGCAGTAGACCCCGGGATTTCGAGCCGAACAAGACCGCACTTCCACTGAGTGAAAACGGCCGACTACCCGCCGAGACTTCGTCCGATCCCCTGGGCCGCAACCTGAAGTGCGGCAACCAGTCTCACCCGATCGCGGCCCAGCTTGGGAACCACGATTCCCAATGCGGCGACCACACTGTCGCCGGCATGGACCGGCACAGCCACCGAACACGCACCGAGTGTCATCTCCTCGACCGTCTGCGCGAAGCCCTCGCGACGCACTCGACGCAACTCGCTCTCCAGCTGCCCAGGATGCGTCACCGTGTACGGGGTGAGGCGATCCAGGGAGCGCATCACCTGCTCCTGCACCTCCCGCGGCGCGTACGCCAGCAGCACCTTGCCGACGCCGGTGGCGTGCAGCGGCAGCCGAGCGCCGACGCGACTGACCGCGGGAACCGATGCGTGGCCGGCCAACCTGTCGAGATAGAGCACTTCGCACCCGTCGCGGATGGCCAGGTGCACCGTCGCAAGGGTCGCTCCGTAGATGTCGTGCAGAAACGGTGACGCGATATCGCGGAGATCGGACTGATCGGGTGCGAGCAAGCCCAGCTTCCACAACCGCCTACCGACGACGTAGCGCCCGTCGTCGCCCCGGACCAACGCGCCCCACTCCACCAGTTCTCGCACCAGCCGATGCGCAGTGGCGATGGGTAGGTCGGCACCGGCGGCCAGGTCGGTCAAGGTCAGCGACGGAGCTTTCTCGTCGAACACACCGAGCAGGGCCAGCAGGCGCGCAGCCACCGAGACTCCGGGGTCCCGAGCATTGCCAGCCACCCCAAGGACGATAGTGTCCCCACGAGACAGAGAGTGAGACCACGCCGATGACCGACGACGGCACCGCCGCATTCGAGCTGGCACGCCCGCGATTGTTCGGGATTGCCTATCGCATGCTGGGCAGCGCCGCCGAGGCCGAAGATGTGGTGCAGGATGTCTGGCTGAAGTGGCACGCCACCGACCGCACCACCGTCCGTAATTCACTCGCCTTCCTCACCACCGTCACGACACGCCTGGCCATCAACGTCACGCAGTCGGCGCGGGTGCGGCGGGAGTCGTACGTCGGCCCGTGGCTGCCCGAACCGATCGACACCCGAGCCGATCCGGCGACGGTGGCAGACAACGACGCCACGGTCGAGCTTGCCGTTCTAGTTGTGCTGGAACGACTTCCGGCTCGTGAGCGAGCCGCGTACGTTCTCCGGGAAGCATTCGACTATCCGTACGGCCAGATCGCCGACATAGTGGAGACAACCGAAGCCAACGCGCGTCAACTGGTGACGCGCGCCCGCAGACATGTGGCCGACGCTCGTCCGACCCCTGTCGATTCCGACCGCCATCATCGACTGCTCGACGCCTTTCTCGCCGCAGCCAAGGGGGGCGATCTGGCCGCTCTGGAAAAGATTCTTGCGCAGGACGTAGTGAGCCAGTCCGACGGCGGCGGCAAGGTGAAGGCTGCAGCCCGAATACCCATTGTCGGACGCAGCCGAGTCGCCGCATTCGTTGCGGCGTTCTCCTCGCATTTCTGGATAGGAACCACGACGTCGTTCATCCAGGTCAACGGAAGGGCTGCCGTACTGATCGTTCGTGAGTCGACGGTGACCACGCTGCTGACGATCGATGCCACCGAGGACGGGATCGGGACCGTCCTGTGGGTGATGAATCCGGACAAGCTGCACGCGCTGCCGCGCTAGGTGTCACAGATCGGAGCGCTGCCCTGTCAACACTGCGACCGGCAGCAGACAAGAGTTGACCGGCTCGTCTCGCAGGCACCCCTCCTGCGGCGAAGAGAGGATTCTCATGAAGATCGTTGTCATCGGCGGAACCGGCCTCATAGGTTCTGCAGTTGTGAGCATGTTGACCGAGCACGGTCACGATGCGATAGCGGCGTCGCCCAAGTCCGGTGTGAATACTCTGACCGGCGAGGGCCTGGCCGATGCTCTCGTCAGTGCGAATATCGTTGTCGACGTCTCGAATTCACCGTCGTTCGAGGACGCGGCCGTGTTGGACTTCTTCACACGCGCGACGACCAACATCCTCGCAGCCGAAGCGAGTGCGGGCGTGCAGCACCACGTTGCACTGTCCGTGGTCGGCAACGACCGACTGCCCGCCAGCGGCTACTTGCGCGCAAAGGTGGCTCAAGAGAAACTGATTCGCGCATCGTCGATTCCGTACACCCTCGTGCGCGCAACGCAGTTCTTCGAGTTCTTCTCCGCCATCGCACAGGGCGCGACGACGGGCGACGAAGTCCGGTTGAGCTCGGGTCTCGTCCAGCCGATCGCGGCACACGACGTTTCGACCGTTGTCGCTCGTGTCGCTCTCGAGGCACCGCGTAACGAGACGATCGAGATCGGAGGCCCGGAAGCGTTCGGGCTCAACGAGTTCGTTGAAAGAGGTCTGAAGGCACGCGGCGACAGCAGAACCGTCGTCGCCGACGACCAGGCTCCGTACTTCGGCGCACTGTTGCACGGCCGTGAACTGGTTCCAGGCGATGGGGCCGAACTGTCCACTACTACTTTCGCCGCCTGGCTCGAGTCCTGATTCTCGCCGAACTCGAAGTTATGGACACATTCGGCCTGAAATCCGTCCATAACTTCGAGCTCGGCGGATATCACACAGCGGCAGCCGCAAAACCGATTCGATTGAAACGCTTTTCGCGCGCGATCATCCGCATCGAAGGGTCCTGAGCGATCAGCTCGGCAAGTTCTCGGTGCAGTACCGCGCCCACTCGATCGCAGAACTGCTGTGATTCGTCTGCGGCGTCGGGCAACTCGGGAACGATGATGTCGACGACACCGGCCCGGAAGAGATCGAGCGAGCGCACTCCCTGCTTGGTCGCCATCTCGGCGGCGTGGGTGGTGTCGCGATGCACGATGGCCGAGGCACCCTCGGGCGGCAACGGCGAGAGCCAGGCGTGCTGAGCAGCGAGAACTCGATCCGCCGGCACCAACGCAAGGGCACCGCCGCCGGTTCCCTGCCCCAACAGCAAAGAGAGCGTGGGGGTTTCGAGGTCGACCATGTCTGCGATACACCGTGCTATCTCGCCGGCCAGGCCGCCTTCCTCCGCCTCCTTGGACAGCGCTGCACCGGCAGTATCGATGACGGTGACGAGGGGAAGCTTCAAATCCTGCGCCAGCCGCATGCCGCGTCGGGCCTCACGCAGAGCCGCGGGGCCGAGTGGCGTCTTCGTCGTCTGACTCCTCCGGTCCTGCCCGAGAAGAACGCACGGCATGTCGCCGAACCGGACGAGCGCCAGAATGAGGCCCGGATCGGACTCGCCCTGACCGGTTCCGTTGAGCGGTAACACGTCTGCCGCTGTGTTGAACAGCAATTCGCGTACCCCAGGCCGATCGCTCCTGCGTGAGGCCAGAATGGAGGTCCATGCCGGCACGTCCTCGATCTCCCACTCGAGAGCATCGGAATGCCGGACGCGACACGACGGCACGTCGGTCATGATGCGTAGTGCCCGGTCGACGATCTCACCGAGCTGCTCGGGCGGACGGATGGCGTCGATGAGTCCGTGCGCCTGCAGGTTCTCCGAGGTCTGCACGCCGGCGGGGAATTTCGCGTCGTACAACGCCTCGTAGACGCGGGGCCCGAGGAATCCGACGAGCGCACCGGGCTCGGCAACGGTGACGTGACCGAGCGATCCCCAGGATGCGAAGACGCCGCCGGTGGTGGGGTGGCGCAGATAGACGATGTACGGCAGATTCGCTGCCTTGTGTGCGGTGATCGCCGCGGTGATCTTGACCATCTGCAGAAACGCGACGGTGCCCTCCTGCATGCGCGTTCCACCCGAGGTCGGCAACGCGAGCAGTGGAAGCCGCTCGGCGGTGGATCGGTGCACCGCGCTGACCAAACGTTCACCGGCGGCCACTCCGATGGATCCGGCCAAAAAGGCGAACTCGCCCAACAGGATTGCCACCGTGCGGCCGCGCACGGTCGCGGATCCGGTGAGAACGGATTCGTCGAGACCCGTCTTCTCACGCGCCGCAGCCAATTCGCTCGCGTACTCGTCGTCGATGACGTAGTCGGCAGCCGGGCTGTCCCACGACTCGAAACTCCCGGGATCGATCACCAGATCGAGAAGTTCGAGCGCGGTCATCCTCGTCATCGGATCGCTTCTTTCAACCAGTCGCGGACGAGTTCGTCGTCGGCTCCGAGGACCGGCGGTGCCAGATGCCGGTTCTCGGTGACCTCCGTGCCGTCGGATTCGAAGAATCGCAGCGGCGGCCCGGGCAGGGTCACCGTGCCCAGCGTCTCGTGCTCGACGTCGATGAGCAGGCCCTGAGACTTGGTCTGCTCCCACTCGTACACTTCTTGCACGTTGCGTACTTTGCCTGCGGGAACACCGATTTCGTCGAGAAGCGCCAACAACGGCTCGGTCTCGTAGGTGCGGAAGATCTTGGACACGAGTTCGACGACGTCGTCGCGACTGTCGACGCGTTGCGGGTTGGTCGCCATGCCCTCGAGGTCGGGATCGATACCGAAGCCCTCACAGAAGCGATGCCACAGGCCCTCGCTGCCCACCGAGATCTGCACGGCTCCATCGGAAGTGGGAAAGAGGCCGTACGGACAGATCGACGGGTGGTGGTTGCCCTGCGCCTCACCGATCTCGCCTGCCACGGTCCATTTGGTGCCTTGGAAGGCGTGCACCCCGACGACGCTGGCCAGCAACGACGTTCGAACCACCTTGCCGCGGCCGGTGCGGTCGCGCTCGCGCAGCGCAGCGAGAACGCCGAAGGCTCCGTACATTCCGGCCAGCAGGTCCGCGATCGGAACCCCTACGCGCTGAACATCGTCGGGGCCGGAGCCGGTGAACGACATCAACCCGGCCTCGCCCTGAGCGATCTGGTCGTAGCCGGATCGGCCACCCTCGGGGCCGTCGTGTCCGAATCCACTGATCGACAGCACGACCGTGCGCGGGTTGATCTCGGCGATGCGCTCGGGCGAGAAGCCGAGCCGATCGAGCACTCCCGTGCGGAAGTTCTCGAGCAGAACATCCGCGCGTTCGATCATGCGCTCCAACGCTTCTCGGCCGTCGTCGGTCTTGAGGTCGAGAGCGATGGACCGCTTGTTGCGGTTGGCCGAGAGGAAATACGTCGATTCGCGCTCCGCGTCACGCGGGGTGACGAAAGGCGGCCCCCACACCCGGGTGTCGTCGCCGCCCTTGGGGGTCTCGACCTTGATGATGTCCGCGCCGAGATCTCCGAGCATCATCGCCGCGTGCGGGCCGGCCAGGGCGCGCGTCAGATCCACCACCACGGTGCCGTCGAGCGGTCCGGTTCTGCCTGTCGTGTTGAGGGGCATCGAATTGATCCTTACGTCGAAAGCGATGAGGGGTGGCAATTGGCATATTGACTCAGTGGCCTAGCCAATTTCATTGGACCAGCGATCCGAGGGGAAGTCAAGATCGAGTTCTCGGACGTCCGCGCAGCTCGAGAGTTAGAGCCAGCCGGGCACGACCAGTACCGCCCAGGCGATCAACGGGCCGATGACGACGACCAACGCGCTGTATTTCAGGATTTGCTTGTAGAAGACGTCCCGATCGATGTCCTGGGCGTTGGCCAGCACCAGAGCGCCGTTGGTGGAGAAGGGACTGACGTCGACGATCGTCGAGGCGATGGACAGGGCCACGATCACACCGATGGCACCGACCTCGCCGGCGAGCAGGAACGGAACGGCCAGCGGGATGGTGACACCGAGGATGGCCGTCGACGACGCGAACGCCGAGACGATGGCACCGATGTAGCACAGCAACAGAGCCACGAGCAGCGGAATGCCGATGCCGGCAACCGCATCACCGACGTACTCGACCGTGCCGGCTTCCTGCAGTACGCCGACGAACGTCAGCACGCCACCGATGAGCAGTACCGTCGACCAGCTGATCTGGTTGATCGCACCCTTCTGCGCCTTGGGCGACGCCAGGGCGAGGACCACGGCGACCGTCATGGACACGAAGCCGACATCGAGATCGAGGACGAGTGAGAACAACGCCAGCGAGGCCAGCCCCACGAGCGTGAGGATCTGATCGAACGTGATGGCCTTGACGGCGGTGGCCAGGGGTGGCGCGTTCTCGACCGTGACCGTCTGACCGGACGGCTTGGGCGTCGACGATCCGAAGCCGCGCATGACAGTCCTCGAGCCACTCCCGCCTACTCCGCCCGAATCTCCCTCGGGGCGGGTGCCGTCCTCGTCGTGCACGCTACGTCCGAGAAGTGCGCGTCCGCCCAGGAACATGAACAGCAACGCACCGATTGCGGCGTTGAACAGCATGCTGCCCAGGAACAAGGTGAGTGGGCTGTTGACCAGACCCGCCTTCTGAGCGATGTTGTTGACCGTGACGCCGTAGATGCTGATCGGCGAGAACCCGCCCGCCTGTGCGCCGTGAATGACCATCATGCCCATGAGCAGGGCGTTGATCTTGTACCGCGCCGCGAAGCCGAGTGCGATCGGTGCGACGATGGCCACGGCTGCCGGTCCCAGCGCTCCGATGGAGGTCAGCACGCCGGTGATACCGAACATGACCCACGGAATCAGGGCGACCCGGCCACCGACCAGCCGCACCGCACCGCGGACAAGGAGGTCGACCGTGCCGTTGTTCTGGGCGATCGCGAAGAGGTACGTGATACCGACCAGCGTCAGGAACAAGCTGCTCGGGAAGCCGGCGATGATGTCGTCGGTGCCCATGCCCACGGCAATGGTTCCGACGAAGAACGCCGCCACGAACCCCAGCGCGCCCATGTTCACCGGGAACACGGTCGCTGCGAGGAACATAACGACGAGCGCAATGATGGGTATCAACTCGGTCGACATCGAAGGTCTCCGGTTCGTCTGAGGTTGTCCCCCGAGCGGGCGCTCGGGTTCCGTGGCCAATTGGACTAGCCACTGAGTCTTTACAGACTGAACCAGTGAAGTGGATCACTTGTCAACAGTTGCTATGACCCGGGCCACTACCTACCCGACGGTTAAGGTGGGGGTCCAGAGGAGCAGAGAGCGAGTGACACAGTGGCTGAGCAAATTCGCCCGGTGACCCGACCACGGCTGTACGAGGTCATCGTGGAGCAGCTGTGCAAACACATCGCCGATCGCGACATGAAGCCCGGCGATCGACTCCCGCCCGAGCGTGAACTGGCGGGTCACCTCGGCGTCAGCAGAGCCTCGCTGAGCCAGGCCCTCGTTGCGCTCGAAGTACAGGGCATACTGGCCGTCCGCCACGGCGACGGAGCGGTACTCGTGCGACGGCCCGTGGGAGACATGGCCATTCGCGCCCTGCGCGAGCACGCCGATCGCCTGCCCGAGGTGATCGAAGCCCGTGAGGCACTCGAGGTCAAGCTCGCCGAGCTCGCCGCAACCCGCCGCAGCGACGCCGAAATGGCGGCGATCGACCACGCCCTGTCGGTGATGGCCTCGGAAATCACCGACGGAAATCGCGGCGACTCCGGCGACGAGCTGTTCCATCACGCCATCACCGAAGCCGCACACTCGCCGCTACTCGCCCGCCTCATGGGTGAAATCGCCGGCCTGATTCGCGAAACTCGAATCGAATCATTGTCGCAGTCGAACCGTCCGCAGACTTCATTGGAACACCACCGCCGCATCGCCGACGCTGTGCGGCAACAGAATTCGATCGAGGCCGGACGCGCGATGGCCGAGCACATCCGCCTCGTCTCGGACGTTGCACTGCTCCGCTCCACGGACAGCTAGAGAACTCACCCGCCGCAGAACATGGTTGACATCCGTGGCCACGTCGGTGCATCGTTATTGGCACAGCGCCAACAACGCGTCGTACGCTCCGACCCGAGGACCCTCCATGACTGCACTCGCAGACCGCACCGACGACGTCACCACCGAGCTCGCCGACGTCCGACAGCTCGCCCGCAGCTTCTTCGAGAAGGAGGTCGCGCCGCACCGCGAGGAATTCGCGGCGGCCGGACGCCCCAGCCGCGAGGTCTACCGGAGTGCGGGCAACCATGGACTCCTCGGAATGTCGATACCCCAGCAGTACGGCGGAGGCGGCGGCGACTTCCGCCACGAGGCGGTGCTGTTCGAGGAGCAGGTCCGCGCAGGCGACTCGGCCATGCAGTTGGGTGTGCACAGCGGCATCGTTCCGCACTACCTCTTGGCCTACGCCTCCGAGGAGAAGAAGCAGCAGTGGCTGCCGAAGCTGTGCTCGGGCGAGTGGATCGGCGCGATCGCGATGACCGAACCGGGCACCGGATCCGACCTCCAAGGCATCACCACCCGCGCGGTGCGCGACGGCGACGAATACGTGGTCACGGGCGGAAAGACGTTCATCTCCAACGGAGCTCACTGCGATCTGATCATCATCGCCGCCAAGACCGATCCGGCCGCCGGAGCGCGGGGGCTGTCGCTGCTCGTCGCCGAGGTCTCCGACGACACCGAAGGTTTCCACCGCGGCCGGGTACTGCACAAGATCGGCCAGAAAGGCCAGGACACAGCAGAACTCAGCTTCGACGGTCTACGTGTTCCGGCTGCCAACCTCCTGGGTGAAGAAGGTCGCGGCTTCGCGCAGTTGATGCAGCAGCTTCCTCAGGAACGGCTGATCTGCGGTATTGCCGCCGCCGCGATGATCGAGGCCGCCGTCCAGCAGACCGTCGACTACACCAAGACACGAAACGCGTTCGGCAAGACACTGTTCGACCTGCAGAACACCAAGTTCGAGCTCGCCGAATGCGCCACCATCGGACGCGTCGTCCGCACCTTTGTCGACGACGCAGTGGCCAAGCATATTTCGGGATCACTCGACGTGACGACGGCTGCGATGGTCAAGTACTGGACCACCGATCGGCAATTCGAGGTGGTCGACCGCTGCCTGCAACTCTTCGGCGGCTACGGCTACATGGAGGAATACCCCATCGCCCGCATGTTCGTCGACGGTCGCATCGCCCGCATCTACGCCGGTGCCAACGAAGTCATGAAAGACCTCATCTCTCGCTCTCTGTAGAACCCGCACCGACCCGAGGATCCGATGAACAGCCCAGCCGCACTGCACACTTCCACCATCACCGGCGAGATCGGTACCGATCGTATCGTCGTGCTGACGATCGACGATCCTGCGCATTCCACGAACACCATGAACGCGGCATTCGGTGAATCGCTCGAGCAGACCGTCGACTGGCTCGAGACCGAACTCGATGCGTACGACGGCATCGTCGTCACGTCGGGCAAGGATTCGTTCTTCTCCGGTGGCGACCTCGAATTGCTGCGCGACGCCGGTCCGTCCGACCATGCAGCCATCGCGGGTGCGCTCGATTTCACGAAGGACAAGTTTCGGCGGCTCGAGACGCTCGGCAAGCCGGTCGTGGCCGCACTGGGCGGCACCGCACTCGGCGGCGGCTTCGAGATCGCCCTGGCCTGCCATCATCGAATTGCCCTGAACAACAGCAAGGCTCGATTCGGGCTGCCCGAGGTGACCCTCGGGTTGCTGCCCGGGGCCGGTGGCGTCACCCGAACGGTTCGGATGTTCGGCATCGTCAAGGCTCTGACACAGGTGGTGGGCCAGGGCCAGCGATATCGGCCGGCGCAGGCCCTCGAACTCGGACTCATCGACGAGGTCGTCGACACCCACGAGCAGATGATGGCGCAGGCACGTTCATGGATCACCGCCAATCCCGGGGCCCTCCAGCCCTGGGACAGGGCGGGATTCACGATCCCCGGCGGTACGGCGGCAGCACCGGCTGTGGCCGCGCAGCTGCCGGCACTCACGGCAACAGTGCGTAAACAGGTCAAGGGCGCGCCGATGCCTGCCCCCATCGCAGTGGTTGCCGCGGCAGTGGAAGGATCGGTACTCGACTTCGAGGCCGCCTCGCTCGTCGAAACCCGCTACTGCACGTCGCTCGCCTGCGGGCCGATCTCGGGCAACCTGATCCAGTCGATGTTCTTCGATCTCGGCTCCATCACCAAAGGCGCTTCCCGCCCTCCGGCCGAACCACATCGAGTTCCCGAGAAAGTGCTGGTGATCGGGGCCGGAATGATGGGTGCCGCCATCGCCTACGTCGTCGCCTCGGCCGGGGTTCCGGTGATCCTCCGTGATGTCTCGATCGAATCCGCCGAGCGCGGGAAGAGTTATGCCCGTTCGGTTCTCGGTAAAGCTGTCGCGAAAGGCCGCGCAAGCCAGGCCGATGCCGATGCGGTGCTCGCGCTCATCACCCCCAGCTCCGACGCGGCGGACGCCGAGGGTTGCGACCTGGTCGTCGAGGCAGTGTTCGAGGATCCCGCCGTCAAGCAGGGTGCTTTCGAGGACGTCGACAAGTACTTGACCGCCGACGCGCTGCTGTGCTCGAACACCTCCACCCTCCCCATCACCGCACTCTCGCAGTCTGTTTCGCGGACCGGCGACTTCATCGGCACTCACTTCTTCTCCCCCGTCGACAAGATGCCGTTGGTGGAGATAGTGGTGGGAGAACACACCAGTGATTCCGCTCTTGCCCGCGCATTCGACTTCGTCCGCCTGATCGGCAAGACACCCATCGTCGTCGGCGACAGTCACGGCTTCTTCACCACCCGCGTCATCGGCCGATTCATGGACGAGGCGATCTCGCTGGTCGCGGAGGGCGTGCATCCGGCCACCGTCGAGCAGGCCGCACTCCAGGCCGGCTACCCGTCCGGCGCACTGGCTCTGATGGACGAGATTTCGTTGACCCTGGCGCGGCACATCCGCGAGGGTATGGCCGAGGCCGCTCGCGCGGACGGTCGCCCCTGGATCGTCTCGAATTCGTACGCCCTGGTCGATCGCCTCGTCGACGAGTTCGACCGTCCGGGCCGCAAGGCGGGGCGCGGGTTCTACGAGTACGCCGAGGACGGCAGCAAGGTCCGGCTCTGGCCGGGCCTGGTGGAGCACTACCATGACCCCGAACACGGAATTCCGTTCGAGGACATGATGGATCGCATGCTCGTCGCCCAATCGCTTGATTCGGTCGCGTGCCTCGACGAGGGCGTCCTCCGAACCGTCGCCGACGCCAATATCGGTTCCATTCTGGGTATCGGCTTCCCTGCCTGGACCGGCGGTGTGCTGCAGTTCGTCAATCAGTTCGACGGCGGTCTCCCGGGATTCGTGCACCGAGCCGACGAGTTGCGGGCGCGATACGGCGACAGGTTCGTCGTACCGGCATCGCTGCGAGCGCGCACCGAGCGGTACCTCTGAGATCGCGCTCGCTCGGTTCGGTGCGATCATGACAACCATGCCGGCTGCAAGCACACCCAAGTGGAATCGACTGGAACCGGACGAGCGACGGACCCAGATCCTGGCCGCCGCCGTTCGCTTGTTCGGCGACAGACCGTACGCCGAGGTCTCCATGGCCGACGTGGCTGCGGCTGCGGGTATTGCACGCGGGCTCATTCATCACTACATCGGCAGCAAACGGGATCTGTACCTCGAGTGTGTTCGTTTCCTGGTCACCGTGCCGCCGATCGAGGACGTGCACTTGCCCACGGGCTCGGTCGAGGAGAGGGCTCGCGGGAGTGTGCACTGGCTGGTGGGCGTCATCGAGGCACACGGAACGGCGTGGGTGTCGGTGGCGAGCGGCTCGGGCGTGGACGAACAGGTGGCGCAGATTCTGGACGAGGCGGACGACCTTGCCGCCGAGCGCGTCTTGGACGCAACGGCTTTCGAGACACACCGCGGCGACAGACGCATCGCAACGTCGGCAGTGCGGGCGTTCGGCGGCATGGTGAAGGCGGCAGGTCGCGAGTGGCTGGTGCGCGGCACGCTGACCCGGGACCAGGTGGAAACACTTCTGACAGACGTGCTCGTCACCGTTCTCTCCACCGCACGCTCTCTCGACGACGCCCCAGAACGGTAGCTGGGCAATCCTTTTCACGGTTCACATCCCGTCCATCACCCACGACTTCGCTATTGACACCATGCCAACAAGGTGGAACTGTGACCGTATTCACTCGGGCGTACCGCGCCCCCTCTCGCACAAGGGACCTCGCCATGTATCTCACTCAAGGCCTCCATCGCTCCGCAGTCACCACGCCCGATCGCGCTGCAACGGTGTTCGGCGATCGCGTGCGCACCTTCTCGGAACAGATCGATCGTGTGGCGAGGTTCGCGGCCGGTCTGCATTCCGTCGGAGTAAAGAGCGGCGATCGAGTGGCAATGCTGGCGTTCAACAGTGACCGCTACTGCGAGTACCTGCTTGCGGTCCCGTGGGCCGATGCCGTGCTCAATCCGGTCAACATTCGGTGGTCACCCGTCGAAGTTGCGTATGCACTCAACGACTCCGGGACCAAGGTACTCATCGTCGACGACACCTTCGGGGCGATGGTTCCGGCTCTACGCGCGTCGTGTCCCGACCTGGCCACCGTCGTCTACTGCGGGGACGGCTCCACCCCTGACGGCATGGTGTCGTACGAGGATCTGGTGGCATCCCACGGTCCCGTTCCCGATGTACGACGCAGCGGCGACGCCCTGGCCGGCCTCTTCTACACCGGCGGCACCACCGGATTCCCCAAGGGCGTCATGCTCTCCCACGCGAATCTGGTGACCTCCGGCCTGGGGACGGTGGCCACCGGACAGCTGCTCGACGACGCGTCGGTATTGCTCCACGCCGCACCGATGTTCCACCTCGCCGATCTGGCTGCATGGGTAGGGCAGGTCATGCTCGGTGGCACCCATGTCATGGTTCCGTTCTTCGAACCGACAGCGGTACTGGGCGCGATCGCACAGCACTCCGTCACCGATGTGTTGCTGGTGCCGACCATGATTCAGCTGCTCGTCGACCACCCCACGTTGAGCGAGTTCGACACCTCGTCACTGAGCCGTGTGCTCTACGGAGGATCCCCCATCTCCGCCGGTGTTCTCGAGCGGACCCTCGCCAGGCTTCCGCAGGCCCGCCTCACTCAGGCCTACGGCATGACAGAACTCGCGCCGGTCGCATCTCTGCTGTGGCCGGAACATCATGTTGGACAACGTATCGGGTCGGCGGGACGCGCAGCCCCACACTCGGAGATCTGCATCCTCGGCCCGGACGACGAGGAGCTCGCCACCGGTGACGTCGGAGAAATCTGCGTCCGCGGCGGTCACGTGATGCTGGGCTACTGGAACAAGCCGGAGGAGACAGCGGCTGCCGTTCGAGACGGCTGGATGCACACCGGCGACGTGGGTTACCTCGACTCCGACGGATTCCTGTTCGTCGTCGACCGCCTGAAGGACATGATCATCACCGGAGGTGAGAACGTCTACAGCGCCGAGGTGGAGAGTGCGCTCAGTCGTCATCCCGCCGTTCTGGCCTGCGCTGTGATCGGCGTTCCGGACGACGAATGGGGCGAGCGTGTCCATGCGTGTGTCGTTCTGGCCGACGGACTCTCACCCACTACGACCGAACTGCGCGAGCACACCCGCACCTACGTTGCCGGATACAAAACTCCGCGCACCATCGAGTTCGTGACGGCGCTACCCATGAGCGGAGCAGGCAAGATCCTCAAGCGCGACTTGCGTGACGCCTACGTCGCCAAGGAAGCGGCCGACGCAGTTCTGTGATCACGCGACGGTCAATGCTGTCCGACGAGTCCCTGAGTCACAGTCCGGCGCGCTCGAGAATCTCGTCCCAGTGGATCTCGGCCTCGGCCTCACCCATGCCAGCGGACGCGATGCGCTCGTAGTCGTCGATCAGTGAATCGGCCACTCTCTCATAGCGTTCGATCCATGCTTCCTTGTCGTCTCGCCAGTAGCCGACGATGGCCATGCGGCTAGCAGGGAAGCCGACCTCACAGCGGAAGTACTTACGTACGCCTCTACCCGCCGACGCCTCCCCGCCGAACCAGACGTACCCGTTTCCTGCCGGAACTCGGAACGTGCGCACAGCATCGACGAGTTGCGATGGTGCGCGCCCGTTTCCGGCCACCCTCCAGTCCATCGTCACCGAGGCCGCCGATCGAACGTCCAACACGTCGTCGTCGTGAGCCACCTCGACGATCGCATGCGCGCGGAGTCCGGCAGGCAGCTGCTCGAGAGCACGGCACAGAGCGGGTAGCCCCGGTAGATCGGCGATCAACAACATCCACTCCGTGTCGGCGGGCGGCTCGTACCACGACCGTGTTCCCCACATCCCCAGCGCCGTACCCGGCTCGGCCGAGCGAGCCCAGTCCGCGGCCACGCCGCCGACGTGGTCCACGAAGTCGATCGTGATCCGGTTCTCGTCCCAGCACCGGACGGTGTAGTTGCGGCATTCACGAACCACGTCGTCATGGTGCGCGAGAACGCCGTCGCGTCGGGTCATCTCGGGCGGTACGTCCTCTCCGTCGGCCGGAAAGTACAGGTGCACGATTTCGTCGGGCACTCCGCTCGACTCGAACCCGCGTGCAGCGGAAGCATCGAACACGACGCGAATCAGCGACGGTGACAATCGTTTCGATTGGACTACCCGTGCGGTGAGATATCCACCCCCGTCACGTCGACCGGCCATGACAGGGCGTTCAGCTCTGCTCTGCCGGCTCGACGAACATCGTTTCGATGTCGTCCATGATCCTGTTCAGGCCGATCGGGTCCGACGAATTCCACACGCTCGCCGAGACCCAGTGCACCCGATTCTGCTGCACCGCAGGCAGTGTCGACCACAGCGGTGCAGCACTGATCGCGTCCCGTTCACTGTCGGCACCCTGGTCGGTGTACACGAACAGGGTGTCGGCGGAGTTCAGAATGTTCAGCGTCTCGTCGGTGATGTCGATACGGAACACACTGGGATCCTGCTGGCCCTCGGGCTGCGCCATGCCCACACCGCGGAAGGCGATGCTCTCACCCGTGCCGACGCGAATCGAGTACTCCCCACGCTCGCTCAATCGAACAGCGGAGACCGGCTTGTCGGCCAGGCCCGCGTCGGCAACCCGCTGCTTCAGCGCGGCCATGCGATCGGTCAGCCCCTGCATGAGGTCCGTTGCCTGGCTCTGCTTTCCGAGCGCATCCCCTACGGCCGCTACCCCGTGCGAGACATCCTCGAGCGACACCCCGTCGTTGTAGGCGAAGCCGTAGGTCGGCACTCCGCTGGCCGCGAGCTTGTCGTAGATCTCCTTGTTCCAGGCCTTCTCGCCTTCGCCGTCGTACCCGGCGACCACCACGATCAGGTCGGGGTCCTGAGCCAGAATTCCCTCGACGTTGGGATCGAAGCCGCCACCCTCACCCGCAATGTTCGCGATGTCGCCGATGCGCTCGTCGACGTGCGCGGGTAGCGCCAGCGGGTTGAAGGACGCGGCCACGGGATTCACCTCGAGCGACAGCATCAGTGCCAGTGAGATGGGGTCGGCGGCGACGACCCGGGCGGGTCGCTCGGGAACCTCGACCGGGCCGAAGTAGTCCTGCACCGTCCTGGTGCCGGCGGCCTCGGCTGGACCGGACGGTTCCGACGTGGCGCTCGAGCATCCGACCAGAGCCAGAGAGAGTGCGCCGACGAGCGTGTACAGCCCAGCAGAGGCGGAACGTCTCATCCGGCCGGTTGCACGGCCGTGGAACACGAAGAATCGAGGCATGACTGGGCAGCCTAGCCTAACTTCTAGCCGCGGTGGTCACCGCCGACAAGCAACGGCACGATGCTGCGGTGCGCGAAGGCCAGCAGATCGTCGTACGTCTCGAGTGCAGCGCCGGCTGCCGGAGTCAGCAGAATCGAATGCACGACGCGGACCACGATTTCCGGGGCGTCGGGTACCGCGAAACTGTCCGAGTCCAGCCCTCCCCGGGCGATCTGGGCGGCAGCGTCTATTGCAGACGCGAGCAGGGTCGACGCATTGGTCGTCAACTGTTCGAGTACCAGCGCACTCTCGGAGTCGAACATCTTGAGCAGGACGGGGTTGGTTCGCACCGACTCGATCGTCGTCGCGAATCCGTGCGCGGCGCGATCCGCCCGTGACGATTGTTCGGCGGCCGCTGCCGCCACCGCGACGAACAGTCTCGTCGACTCACGTGCCATGACCGCGCGCACCAGCTCGTCCTTGGATCCGATGCGGCGATAGACCGTCACCCGGTTGATCTTGGCGCGCTTGGCTACGTCCCCGATGGTCGTTCTGGGGATGCCGACCTCACCGAACAACTCCAACGCGGCATCGAGGATCGGCCCGTCGTCACCGTCTGGATGCATCGTCCGATCCTAACGGCACCCTCGATGATTGAATGCAACATTGCAACACTCTCTGTTGCTATGTAGCATCGCCTCATCAGCATTTCGACGAATGGAGCTCGAATGTCTCGTGACCGAGCGATCGACCCGAACGCGCGCCACCTGGACGAGTCCTACGCGATCGTGGCCCGCGCAGTGACGTTCGACTGGACCGGCGTTCCGCTGCAGTACATTCCGCACGAGTGGTACGCCACGCACTTCTGGAACGTGATGCACCTGGTGCTTCCCGAGGGCGAACGGGCAATGGCAGACGTGTTCGCCCTCGCGCTTCCGTACATCGACGACCGCAGACTGCACGAGGAGGTCGTCGGATTCGTCGGACAAGAAGCCACGCACGCGTCCTCCCACGAGAGCTTTCGTACGTACCTCGTCGCGCACGGCGTCGACATCGAGCCGATCCTGCAGCGCATTCGATTCGCGGTGGGGGTCGTGTTCGGCGATCACGGACTCACCGGCCGCGCAGGCAAAGCGTGGCTGAACGAGCGCCTCGGGATCTACGCCGCAGCCGAACATTTCACCGCAGTAGTGGGCGAATGGCTGTTGGACAACACACAATTCGACCGTCTCGGTGTCGATCCGACGATGCTAGACCTGCTTCGCTGGCACGGGGCCGAGGAACTCGAACACCGCAACGTTGCCTTCGACGCATTCCAGTACGTCGACGGGGGTGCGTTTCGCCGCGCCCGCACCGCGGTGATAGCCAGCGCGGGGTTGGCCGTGCTCTGGTTCAGCACCGCCGCGTACCTGTACAAGAACTCGGTGGCCACCCCGCGCACCGGGAAGCGCCGACTTCGCACCCCCTGGCCTCTCGCCTTCGCACGAGCATCCCGCAAGCAACTGGTACCGGGCCTGTCGTTTCTGTTCGTACAACTCGCCCTGTACATCCGACCGGGTTTTCACCCATCGAAGATGGGCGACATCGACAAGGCCGTGCGATACCTGGCGACGTCACCTGCAGCACTGGCGGCCCAGCAGTGACCACCGAAACAGCCTCGAGGCACAGCCATCTGGGTGAGATCACGGTGACCGACCCCGGCCGTGGTCTCCGAGCCATCGCTGCGGCGTCTCGGGTGTACGCAAGACTGGTCACCGACTCGTCCGTCGTGACCGCTCTCTCCCCGGCGCGACCGCGCCGATGCGTCGGCTACGAATTCGAGACCAGCATCGACGAGATCGTCGACGAGGCCGAGGACGTGCGCTCACTTCTACTGCGTCGCAGCGACGGAAGCGCATTGCCGACCTGGTTGCCCGGTGCACACATCGACGTGACCACACCGGCAGGCTCGGTTCGGCAGTACTCGCTCGCAGGTCGGCCGGCAGGAGGCGATCGATATCGCATCGGTGTCCGCAGGATCCCCGGCGGCGCGGCCTCCACCGAGATACACGGTCTCGTTCCAGGAGACACCCTCCGAGTCCGTGGACCCCGCAACGCATTTCCCATGGCCGCCGCCGAGCACTACTTGTTCGTCGCGGCCGGCATCGGCATCACGCCCATTCGGTCCATGATCGAGCGAGCCGTCGCCGACGGCACACGGTGGACCCTCTACTACCACGGCAGATCTCGTGCGAGTCTGCCGTTCGTCGCCGAACTGCAGCAGCTGGCGCTCACCTCCCGCGGGCACGTGATCGTCAAAACCGATGATGTAGAGGGACTTCCGAGTCCGTCGGACATCGTCGATCTCGGGACGGGATCCTCGGCCCTGTACGTCTGCGGCCCCGCGGCACTCTCGCGTCGGCTGCGCGAGGAGGCCACCCGAAGTACCGCGGTTCGAGAGTTCCACACCGAGCTGTTCGCGCCCGCCCCCGTGGTCGACGGCCGTCGGTTCGTGCTGAAGCTCGCACGGTCCGGCGACACCGTCGAAGTCGGTGCACAGGAGACCGCCCTCGACGCCCTCCGACGAGTCCGTCCCGATCAGCCGTTCTCGTGCCGCCAAGGTTTCTGCGGTGCCTGCGTCGTCGGCCTCACCGGCGGACGCGTCGACCATCGCGATCGCGTGCTGAGCCGCACCGAACGCGAGAACTCACTCACCCTGTGCGTGTCACGCGCCGCGGTCGACGGCGACGTCGTCGTTCTCGATCTGTAGAAGGAGCCACACATCATGATCGACAACGACTCTGCCGCGCCGCACATCGACGTCGCCATCATCGGTGCCGGCTTCGGCGGTCTCGGAGCTGCGATCAGGCTCGAACAGGAAGGCCGCGGCAACTTTCTGATCTTCGAGCGTGACAGCGCGGTCGGCGGGACGTGGCACGTGAACACCTACCCCGGCGCCCAGTGCGACATTCCCTCGGCGCTGTATTCGTTCTCGTTCGCACCCAACCCGGACTGGACCCGCCTGTATCCACTGCAGCCCGAGATCGAGCAGTACCTCAACGACTGCACCGACCGGTTCGGTATCCGGGATCGAATCCGATTCGGACACGAGGTGCTCGACGCGACGTGGGACGACGACCGGGCGCGTTGGATCGTGCGAACGAGCGGCGGAACATGGACTTCTCGGATTCTGATCGGAGCCCTCGGCCCGTTCAGTGAACCCGCCACTCCGAGTATCGACGGTCTGGACTCGTTCTCGGGCAGCATCTTTCACTCGGCTCGGTGGAACCACAAGCATTCGGTCGAGGGTAGGCGTCTCGCCGTCATCGGCACCGGCGCATCGGCGGTGCAGTTCGTACCCCGACTCGCTCCGTCGGCCGCACATCTGACGCTTTTTCAACGCACGCCCACGTGGATCCTTCCCCACCCGGACCGTTCCATCTCCGAGTCCGGCAGATCCGCGCTCAGGATGTTTCCAGCGGCTCAGCGCGCCATGCGTCGTACGTTCGATCTGTTCCAGGAAGCTTTGGTGCCCGGCCTGATTCGGCACCGCGCCCTGCTGATGCCGTTGACCGCACTGGGCCGGGCTCACCTACGCAGACAGGTGAAGGATCCCGTACTCCGTGAGAAGCTGACTCCCACCTACACATTCGGCTGCAAGAGGCCGACGTTCTCGAACAAGTTCTACCCCGCCCTGTGCCGCGACAACGTCACCGTCGAGACCACCGCCATCTCCCGCGTCGTGCCCGAGGGCGTCGTTACGACCGACGGAACCGTCCACGAGGTCGACACCATCGTTCTCGGAACAGGTTTCACCGTCGCCGGGCATTCAGGCTTTCGGCGCATCGTCGGTCGAGGCGGTCGGTCGTTGGCGCAGACCTGGCCCGACGGAGAGATGTCGTCGTATCGAGGGACGACGGTGCACGGTTTTCCGAACTTCTTCATGGTCCTCGGCCCCAATTCGGTGGTGTACACCTCGCAGGTCGTCACCATCGAAGCACAGGTGAACTACGTTCTCGCAGCACTGCGGGCGATGGACGACAAGCGCTTGGCCGCAATCGACGTCACCCGCACTGCACAAACGGAATTCGCGGACTACACAGACGAACGGTTGGCCGGTTCGGTGTGGAACTCGGGTGGGTGCAGCAGCTACTACCTGAGCCCATCGGGCCGCAACGTCACCTACTGGCCGGGTTCGGTACGCAACTTCACCCGTCGTATGGCGACCATCGAACTCGACCACTATTCCTGCCGCAGTGCCACTGTCGGTGTGCCGGGCACACTCGCCGTCACCAAGGAGTCCGTATGAAGAACCACATGGATCTCACCGGCAAGGTCGCACTGGTGACCGGCGGTGCACGCGGCATCGGTGCCGCGACCGTAGCAAAACTGGTGGCCGCCGGTGCGTCCGTGGCAGTGGTGGATCTTCACTTCCCGACCGACGCGGCTGGCGCTGCACGGGTGTTGCTGTTGACCGGGGACGTCACGGATCCGGAGGCGATGACGGAGTGCGTGCAGGCGACGGTGCGCGCCTTCGGCGGGATCGACATCGTGATCGCCAACGCCGGCATCACACCGCCGCCTGCCACCATCCGGACCGTCGACCGCGCGGTGTTCGACTCCGTCATGGCGGTCAACTTCGGCGGTGTGCTCACCATCGTCCGCGCCGCGGCGGACGAGATCGTGACCAGTGGTGGACACATTTTGCTCGTATCCTCCTGTGCTGCATTCACTCCCGGCATGGGCGGGTCTGCCTACATGGTCAGCAAGGCCGCCGTGGAACAGCTGGGCCGCGCGCTACGCATCGAACTCGCAGCGGTCGGTGCATCGGCCGGTCTGGCGTACTTCGGGGTGGTCGACACCGATCTGGCGCGCCACACCCTCGACAACGATCCGATGGGGCAGCGGATCGGCGGATTTCTCCCCTGGCCGTTGAGCCGTCGACTCCCGTCCCCACGGGCGGCGGACCTCCTGGTCGACGCGGTCCGTACGCGTCGAGCACGGCTGATCGCCCCCGCAGTGTGGGCACCGTACTTCTGGTTCCGTGGGATCCTCAACCCGATCCTGGAGTGGAAGCTACTGCGTGACACCGCAGTCGGCGATATCATTCGCGACCTCGAACACAGCCGGGCGCGCTGACACCCGCACGGGCCCGTTACGCGTCGACGCTCGGAACCGCGTCCAACGGAGGCAGGGTTCGCGAACACAGCTGGCGCGCATCCGCGTCGGACATCCCGAGGGCGAGCAGCACGCTGTGCGCCATGTTGTCGACGGCATCGACGTCGCTTCGTTCCGGCTGTTCGAGCAGTAGTTGCCCCATGCCCAGTAACGCCCCCGCTGCCAGGGCCAGAGCCAGCTGGGTGTCCTGCACGCGGAAGTGCCCGCTCAGTACTCCGGCTTCGATGTCGCGCGAGGCCCGCGGACCGAGACCGTGCTTCGAGGTGATCAACTCGGGCCCGGAGTGGATGAGCACTCGGCTCAGATCCGGTTGTTGCCGGAACAGCCGGCCTGCGATGCGGAACGACCGGGTGAACGCTTCTGCGGGATCGTCCTCGTCGTCGCTCAACGAGTCCAGGTAGATGCCCAACAGCTCGAGGGCACCGTCGACCGCAGCCTGGAACAGCTGCTCTCGGCTCTCGAAATGGTTGTAGAACGACCCCATGCCCACGTCTGCGGCCTGAGTGATCTCGGCAATCGGCACGTGCAATTCGCCGCGGGCGATGAAGCTCTGCGCGGCAGAGATCAGGGCACCGCGCGTGCGCGCTTTGCGTCGCTCGAGGCGATTCGGGGTTTCGGTCATGGTCCCTACTCCTGAGTGCATTTGTCGCCGCCTTGACCCTTCCTCACCGCTGACGAATTTGTCAACACTCTTGACTGACCGATTAGTCATAGGTGACGATAGTGTCACCAACGAGGGAGGGCTGATGGGACACGACGTCGACGGCCACAAGAACATGCATGTGGATCAGGGCGCGCTTCCAGGCGAACACCCGGGAAAAGCCGCCGACCCGATCATCAAGGTGCGCGACATCGCGTGGCTCGAGTTCCGCAAACCCGACCTGGCCAAGGCCGAGGCATTCGCGGTGGCGTTCGGTTTCACCGTCTCACTGCGCACGTCCGAGGAGATTCACCTACGCGGCACGCACGTCGGGTCGCCGTGCGTGATCATCCGACGCGGCAAACGAACGCGGTTCGTCGGCGCGGCGTTCGCTGCCGCCGAGGACGCCGACGTCGTCCGCCTCGCCGATGCCACCGGGCAGCAGGTGCACCGGCTACCCGACACACTCGGCGGCATCGCCGTCACTCTGACCGATCCAGGCGGACAGCCTGTGCAGATCGTGTCGGGCTACACCGAACATCCCGAACTCCCGGGCCAGGACGCGCACACCTACAACTTCGGCGATCCACGCAACCGGATCAACGCCACCCAGAGGCCCCCGCGTCAGCCGGCGCGCGTCCAACGGCTCGGGCACGTGGTGCTGCAGCGAGTGGACTACCTGGAGAATCTGAACTGGTACCTACACCACCTGGGTCTGATCGTCAGCGATTTCCTCTACTACGACGGCCAACGCGACCGTGGACCGGTGATGAGCTTCATCCGCTGCGATCGGGGCAGCATCCCGTCCGATCACCACACGCTCGCGATGACTCTCGGCCCGTCGAATCGCTACGTGCACTCGGCGTACCAGGTGACCGACATCGACGCCATCGCCGCCGGTGGCGAATTCCTCACCGAGCGTGGGTACAAGCACTCCTGGGGCATCGGCAGACACATCCAGGGCAGTCAGATCTTCGACTACTGGCGCGATCCCGACGGTTTCCTGGTGGAGCATTTCAGCGACGGCGACATGTTCGACAGCTCGCTCGAACCCGGCTGGGCACCGATGACGGCATCCGGCCTCGCCCAGTGGGGCCCACCGGCATCGAAGGACTTTCTCGGTATCGCCCCGAGCAAAGCCTCTCTGCACGAGCTCAAATCGATCCTGTCCTCCCTACGCACCGACAACGAGTTCGACACCGAACGCCTTCGCGGCCTGATGAAAGTGGCTTCCTCATGAGCATCGCTGTACTACGCACCGCCGACGCCTGGTGGGTCGAGACCCCGGCCGGGGCGTCGCGCATCGACACGTCGGCAACCACGACCGCCGAGCTTCTCGCCGATCGCGCCGCTGTGGACGCAGCGCGTACCGGCACCGATGTGCTTGCAGTGGACACGCTTTCGCTCCTCTCCCCGGTCACCGCACCGTGCCGGGTAGTGGCGAACATGACCAATTTCGTCTCGCACGTCAAGGACTCGGGAATGAACCCCGACACGGTGCCACTGACGTTCTTTCGGAAGACGTCCGGTTCGATCAGCGGCCCCACCGACGACATCGTCAAGCCGACGCACGTGAAACTCCTCGACTACGAAATCGAGATCGGCCTGGTATTCAGCAAGACGCTGACCGTCGGCACCAAGATCGATGCCAGCAACGTGGCCGAGTACGTCGCCGGACTCGTCATCACCAACGACGTGTCTGCGCGAGACGTCCAACTACCGAAAACCCAGTTCTACGAGGGCAAGTCGTACCCCACGTTCACGCCGGTCGGCCCACGACTGCTCCTTCTCGAGGCCGGAGAATTCGACCGGTTCGGCGAGCTGACTCTGACACTGCGCGTCAACGGGACTGTGCGACAGGACAGTACCGTGGCCGACATGATTTACCGGCCGGTCGAATCGCTGAAGGCGCTGAGCAATTTCCAGCGGCTCGACGCGGGCGATCTGCTGCTCACCGGCACTCCCGGTGGTACTGCGCTGAAGGCTCCGGCCAAGCCGATCGAGATGATCGGATCCCTGATCCCGCCGGCGCTCAAGTGGAAGGTGTTCTTCAAGAAGCAGGCCAAGAATCCCGACTTCCTGCAGGACGGCGACGTTCTCGAACTGACGTGCTCCACCCCCGACGGATCCCTCGACCTGGGAGTGCAGCGCACCCGGGTCTCGTACCGATGACCGAACGCGGATCCGACGGCACCCACCACCCGGTGGTCATCGTCGGATCCGGCCCGACGGGCATGACGGCCGCTCTGCTGTTGGCGCAGTACGGCATCCCCTGCCTGGTGCTCGATCGCTGGGCCGACGTCTATCCGCAGCCGCGCGCAGTACATCTCGACGACGAGGTGTACCGAATTCTGCACGACATCGGTGTCGCAGAGGATTTCGCCGGCATCTCACGTCCCGGGCGTGGGCTGCGACTGTGCACCAAGGATCTGCGCACTTTGGCCGAGTTCGAGCGCGATCCCGACGACAGACCGCACGGCTATCCCCAGGCGAACATGTTCGATCAACCGGACCTCGAGCGCCTCATGCGCACGCACGTCGCCCGATACGACACGATCGAGATGCGCGGCGGGTGCGAGATCACCGACGTGCAGAACCTGAAAGATACGGTCCGAGTGTCGTACACATCCACCGAGGACGACACCCCACACTGGGTGACCGCGGACTACGCGCTGGGGTGCGACGGTGCCAACAGCATCGTGCGCCGGTCCATCGGGTCGAAGATGGAGGACCTCGGGTTCGCGCAACGGTGGTTGGTGATCGATATCGCCACCGATGCCGAACTCGATCAGTGGGACGGCGTTCACCAGGTGTGCGACTCCGAACGATCCGCCACGTACATGCGAATCGGTTCCACCCGCTACCGCTGGGAATTTCGGATGCTCGACGGCGAAACCCTCGACGAGTTCGAGGATCTCGCCGCCGTCCGGCCGCTCATAGCGCCGTGGCTGCGGCACGTCGACGACCCCTCGATGGAGCTGATTCGGAGCGCCGAGTACACATTTCGGGCGCAGGTCGCCGATAGCTGGCGGGATCGACGCGTGTTCGTCCTCGGCGACGCGGCGCACTTGACTCCACCGTTCATCGGACAGGGAATGGGCGCGGGTCTGCGCGATGCGCGCAACCTGGTCTGGAAGATTGTCGGGGCCCTGGATGGGCACGTCTCCGATTCGGCACTCGACAGTTACGAAATCGAGCGAAAGGCCCATGCCACAGCCATGATTCGGATGGCCGTCGCCATGGGCTGGGCGATGACCGGCGGCAGTCGACTGACCGGAATCTTGCGCACCACGCTCGCACCGGCTCTCGGCCACCTGCCCCTCATCGGAGCGAAGGTGTCCGACAGCGCCACTCCTCCGCTCACCCGTTCCGATTTCGTCCAGCGTCCGGCCGCGCAGATCCGTTCGGTGGTAGGCGCGCTGTGCCCCAACAGCTCCCTGGACAACGGCGCCCGACTGGACAGCATCGCGCCGGGACAGTTTCTCTTCGTCTCGACGACCCCGTTGACCGTCGAACAGCGACGCGAGGTCGATCGTCGTGGCGCTGTCGTCGTCGAGGTCGCGGCCTCCTCCGAGCTCGGACTGTGGTTGCGGCGCGGTCACGCGGTAGCGGCTGTCGTACGACCGGACCGAACCGTCATGGCGGCGGGTAAGTCGGTGCCGGCCTTGCACACCCGAGTTCCGAGCACCAGGTTGCGAAGAATCGATCGAACCACTCCCACGGCGGCAGTAGCCACCCCGAGAACCGGAAACACCGCAACGAAGAGGCGTAGATGAACACCGCACTTGTCACCGGAGCCACGTCCGGTATCGGCCAAGCCGTCGCCGAACTACTGCTCGCTCGCGGCTACCGCGTCATCGGCACGAGCCGCAGTTGTTCCACCGTGGTCGACCCCATCCCCGGGGTCGAGTACCGAGATCTCGATCTGACCGAACCGGACTCCATCCGGACGTTCGTCGACGGACTTGCCGACGTGGAGATCGATGTTCTGATCAACAATGCGGGCGAAAGCCAGTGCGGCCCCATCGAGGAACTCCCGATCGAGGCGGTCACCCGGTTGTTCCAGCTCAACGTGTTCGGTGCCGTCGAGCTCATGCAAGCCGTGCTGCCGGGGATGCGCGAACGCCGTCGGGGCAAGGTCGTCAACATCGGCTCGATGCTGGCCAGCTTCCCGTTGGCCTATCGCTCGTCGTACGCCGCGACCAAGGCAGCGATCAAGGGCTTCTCGACGGCGGCCCGCTTCGAGCTCGCGCCCTACGGGGTGGACATCACCACCGTCGAACCCGGCTCCATCGCCACCGGACTCTCCGCCCGCCGCACGAAGTACTGCGGACCGCATTCTCCGTATCTCCGCGATTTCACGACAGTGATCTCGCACCTCGACGCCAAAGAGGCACAGGGTATCTCCGCGGACACCGTGGCCGAGACGGTCCTGAAAGCCGTCGAGGACAAGAAGACTCGACCCCTCTATGCCGTCGGCAGCAACGCTCCCGCGGTGTTCATGGCGCAGCGACTGCTGCCGCGCACCGTGCTCGAAAAGTTCACCGCCCGGGCGTACGGACTGCCCACCAAGCGACCGGTGACCTAACGGAACAGCCCTGCGACGAACGGGATCGTGTCGGCCTGTGATTGCACGAGCGCTCCGCTGTGATCGGCGTCGTAGGGCCGGAAGGTCACCGGCTGACCGTTGGCGGTGAGCCTGGCGACGTACGCGGCGGTCGTCGGGAACGGGACATCGGTGTCCCGCAGTCCGTGGCCCATGAAGAACGGCTTGTCGAAGCCGGCCTCGGGCATGGCCATGTAGTCGTCGAGAACTGCGGTGAAATTCGGCAGGCTGGCCAGCGGCGCAGTGAAGAAATCACCGACCTTCACACCCTCGAGCTGCTCCTCGAGGTCCGCGACACAGGCCGTCTCGGCCAGATCAGCGTACTTCTTTCCGACGGGAGTGAGGATATTGTCCAGGCCCAGCTCCGGGTGCGAATAGCGAAGAGCCGCACCGATGTACGCGACGTACGCGGTCAGACCGGCCGGGAGCGCGACCGGCGGCATCCCCGGTCCACCGATCGAGACGAGCTTCTCGATGTACGCGGGAGTTCCGGTGCCCACTGCGCCGCGATAGTCCAGATCCGGTCCACCGAATTCGGTTGCGTAGCGCGCGGTGTAGATCGCTGCTCCGCCGCCCTGGGACTGACCGACCGTCACCCACTTGCGCGAGAGTTGATCGCTGTAGTTGCGCCCTGCCTTCAGCATGTCGACCACGTTGTGCGCCGTGGTCCGCCCGTCCAGATATGCCTGCAATCCTTCGGTGCCGAGGCCGGCATAGTCACTGGCCACAACGGCGTAGCCCTGCGCGAGCCAGTTACCGAGGTACGGCAGATCTCGTTCGGCCAGCGCCGGTCCCGCGACCGACGGCGCGCACGAGTCACCGAGCCCGGAGGTGCCGTGAGCCCACGAGATCACCGGCCAACCGCCCTCGGGCGCAGTGCCCTGAGGAAGGAAGACAGTGCCGGTGCTGAGCGCCTTCTCGCCGAACGTGTCGGTGGTGACGTAGGTGAGTACCTCGGCCGAGGACGAGCCAGGGATCCAGAATTCTTGCGGTAGAGCGCGACTGGAGACGACGTCGCCGATGTTCTGAGTGATCGTCGGCGCAGCCGAGGCAGGGGCGGTCAGCAGGCCAGAAGCCATGCTCGACGCCAGCGCCGTAACTACTGCAAGGGCACCGATCCGACGACGAGCGATCACTGGGTCTCCGTTGCGTTCGAGTGTGCGCCACCGCGTTCGTCGATGCGCGCCACCTTGTAATACACGACCGCGCCGATCCAGACAACGAAAAACGTGCCGACGACGAGTTGGCCCGCGAGGTTGAGGTCGATGACGGCCAGTGCGTCCCACAGGCCACCGGTCAGCTCGAACTGCTCGGCAAGCAGCGTCAGCAGCTGGACCGTCCCGATCACCAACGCAACGAAGACCGACAGGCCCGTCATCGTCATGTTGTAGTAGATCTTGCGGACCGGAGTGACGAACGCCCAGCCGTACGCCTTGGACATGAAGATGCCGTCGATCGTGTCCATCGTGGTCATGCCCGCGGCGAACAGGACCGGCAGCGCGATGATGGCCATCGGTGGGAGTCCGCCGGCGATAGCGGTGGTGCCGGCGATCGCGAGTAGACCGACCTGAGTCGCGGTGTCGAAACCGAGCCCGAACAGTAAGCCGAGCGGGTACATCTGCCACGAATGGTTGATCATCTTGTCGTAGCGGCCCCGGAACAGTCGATTCATCAAGCCGCGCTTGGCCAACAGCTCGTCGAGCCCGGCCTCGGTGACGTCACCGCGTTTTGCGCGCCGCCAGACTCCGACGATGCCGGCGAGGACCGCGATGTTCAGCGCGGCGATGAGGTACAGGAAGGTTCCCGACACCAACGTGCCGATGATGCCGCCGACCCCGGCGAACGCGTCCTGAAACGCCGTCGCCTGCGACGCGACGAAGGCAATCGCAGCGACGAAGACGAACACGACCGTCGAGTGTCCGAGCGAGAAGA
Organism: Rhodococcus sp. 3258; assembly: GCF_031456475.1. Lineage (NCBI taxonomy): Bacteria > Bacillati > Actinomycetota > Actinomycetes > Mycobacteriales > Nocardiaceae > Rhodococcus > Rhodococcus sp. 3258. Next base: position 668,286 of record NZ_JAVDUT010000002.1, on the reverse strand, counting down.
ACAGCCCGACGGCCAACGGCCGCTTGCCCTTCTGCAGCAGAAAGCGGGTGGTGTCGTCGATGGCGGCGATGTGATCGGCGTCGAACGCATGCCTGAGACCGAGGGTGTACGCCAGTACGCCGGCTCCTGCGTAGACGAGAGTGCCGTCGGCTCCGGTGAGGCCGTGGATGCTGGGAATCGAGTCGTAGTGGGTGAACAGGCCCCAACCGATCACATGCAGAGCGGCGAGGAAGCCGGCCATCGCCAGCAGTCGCGGCACCTCGTCACGAGTGAATCGACTCTGCCGTCGGCCGATCTCGACGGGCGAAAGTTGGGTCGTCATGTCGATCATTGTCTCCGATAACGACGATTTGCTCTTCCTGTGTGACGGCACAGTAGGTGTGCTGAGTGTCCACAGTTCGTGTCTGTAGGCGGGATCGCGATCGTCGACGCCCATTGTGGACGCTCAGATCAGTGCGATACGCCCAGTGCCGCCAGTGCCATTGTTCGCAACACCGGCCGAGCATTGCGCGACGGAGTGCGGCCCGCGCTGTAGGGCGTGGAGTTGATGAGTCCGAACACCGCGTGCGCCGTGGTTCGGGCAGCGGATTCGTTCAGTTCCGGGTCGACGGCACACAGGGTCGCCACCCACAGTTCCACGTACTCGCGCTGCATGCGGCGCACCTTGCGTCGCGCCCCCTCAGGGAGGCTCTGCAGGTCGCGATCCTGAATCCGAATGAAAGCCGGTGTCTCGAAGGCGAAGTCGAGGTGGAAATCGACCAGAGCCGACACCGTCTCTTCATCGACCTTCCGCGAGCCGACCACCTCGCGACCGCCGTCGAGCAGATACTCCGAGATTCCGACCATCAGTTCGACGAGCACCGCCTCCTTGTTCGGGAAGTGGCGATAGACGGCCGGTCCACTGATGCCGACGGCTGCACCCAGATCCTCGAGCCGCACCGACGCGAACCCGCGTTCGGCGAACAGTGATGCCGCGGCATCGAGCAGTTGCTGCCGACGTTCGGCTTTGCGTTGCTCACGCACCGTGGCCGGCTTGACCTCGATCTCCTGCACTGCCACCCCCTCGAACCTGGACTCTCGGTTAATCGTAGTTTACTATCATGTCAGTTATCAACCATTAACTGAACCCTGTGTGACACCGACGTCCAACCCCTGAAGGCGTGCATCTCATGGCGATCGATACCGCTGCCAACCGCGCAGATCATCAGCTACTCACGCAGCAGCTCTCCCAGAAGCTCGCCGTGGCAGCACTCGGCGGTAGCGAGAAGTCCCGGGAACGGCACATCGCCCGCGGCAAGCTGCTCCCGCGCGACCGCGTCGACGAGCTGTTGGATCCGGGTAGCCCGTTCCTCGAGATCGCACCGCTGGCGGCCAACGGCCTGTACGACGACGAGTGCCCCGGGGCAGGCGTGATCGCCGGCATCGGTCGCGTGGCCGGTCGAGAGTGCATCATCATTGCCAACGACGCCACCGTCAAAGGCGGCACCTACTACCCGATGACGGTGAAGAAGCACCTGCGCGCGCAGGAGATCGCCCTGCAGAACACACTGCCGTGCATCTACCTCGTCGACTCCGGCGGCGCATTCCTCCCGCGCCAGGACGAGGTATTTCCTGACCGCGACCACTTCGGACGCATCTTCTTCAACCAGGCGACCATGAGCGCCAAAGGAATTGCGCAGATCGCCGCCGTGATGGGCTCGTGCACTGCGGGTGGGGCATACGTGCCTGCAATGAGCGACGAGGCCATCATCGTCAAGAACCAGGGCACCATCTTCCTCGGCGGCCCGCCCCTGGTGAAAGCCGCGACCGGCGAGGTCGTCACCGCCGAGGAACTCGGTGGCGGAGACCTGCACTCGAAGGTCTCCGGAGTCACCGACCATCTGGCAGACGACGACCGCGACGCATTGCGCCGCGTCCGGAAAATCGTCTCCACCCTCGGGCCCCGCACGCCGCGGCCATGGGATGTCGCTCCCACCCGCGACCCGATCGCCGACCAGAGCGAGATCTACGACGTCGTCCCCACCGACCCACGCACCCCGTACGACGTGCGAGAGGTGATCACCCGGGTGGTCGACGCAGGCGAATTCGACGAGTTCAAAGCCGAATACGGCAAGACACTCGTCACCGGATTCGCCCACCTCCACGGCCATCCCGTCGGGATCATCGCCAACAACGGTGTGCTGTTCGCCGAATCTGCGATGAAGGGCGCGCATTTCATCGAACTCTGCGACAAGCGCAGCATCCCACTGGTGTTCTTGCAGAACATCACCGGCTTCATGGTCGGCCGAGACTACGAAGCCGGCGGCATCGCCAAGCACGGCGCGAAGATGGTCACCGCAGTGGCCTGCGCCCGCGTTCCGAAGATCACCGTCGTCATCGGCGGCTCGTACGGTGCAGGCAACTACTCCATGTGCGGCAGAGCGTATTCCCCGCGTTTCCTGTTCATGTGGCCGAACGCGCGGATCTCGGTGATGGGCGGTGAACAGGCGGCATCCGTTCTTGCCACAGTCCGAGGGGACCAACTGGATGCGTCGGGTAAGCCCTGGTCTGCCGAAGACCAGGAGGCCTTCAAGGCACCGATTCGAGATCAGTACGAAAGTCAGGGCAACCCCTACTATTCGACGGCCCGGCTGTGGGATGACGGCATCATCGACCCCGCCGACACCAGAACTGTTCTCGGACTGGCACTCTCGGCGTGCGCCAATGCGCCGCTCGAGCCGGTCTCCTACGGCGTTTTCCGGATGTGAGAGAGATGACCACGATGTTGGACACCATTCTGATCGCCAACCGCGGTGAGATCGCGGTACGCGTCGCTCGAACGTTGCGCCGCATGGGCATTCGCACCGTCGCCGTCTACAGCGATGCGGACGCCGACGCCCGGCACGTCCGCGAAGCCGATACCGCGGTACGACTCGGGCCCGCCAGTGCACGCGAGAGCTACCTCGACATCGACAAGGTGATCGCCGCCGCGAAAGCTACCGGCGCACAGGGAATTCACCCCGGCTACGGCTTCCTCTCGGAGAACTCCCACTTCGCTGCGGCCTGCGCCGAAGCCGGAATCGCCTTCCTCGGGCCGCCGGAGAAGGCCATCGAGGTGATGGGCGACAAGATCGCCGCCAAGGCCGCCGTCAGCGCCTTCGGTGTCCCGGTGGTACCCGGCATCTCCCGACCGGGGCTGTCCGACGACGACCTCGTCGCCGGTGCACCCGACGTCGGATTCCCGGTCCTGGTCAAACCGTCCGCAGGTGGCGGCGGCAAGGGCATGCGTCTGGTCGAGCGCGCCGAGGATCTGCCCGCCGCGCTGGCCAGTGCCCGCCGCGAGGCGGCCTCCTCGTTCGGCGACGACACGCTGTTCCTCGAGCGATTCGTGCTGCGTCCCCGGCACATCGAGGTGCAGATCCTCGCCGACGGTCACGGCAACGTCATCCACCTCGGTGAGCGTGAATGCAGCCTGCAGCGACGCCATCAGAAGGTCATCGAAGAAGCGCCGTCCCCACTGCTCGACGCGCAGACCCGAGCGCGTATCGGCGAGGCTGCCTGCAACACCGCTCGCAGCGTCGACTACTCCGGCGCAGGCACCGTCGAGTTCATCGTCTCCGCCTATCATCCCAACGACTTCTTCTTCATGGAGATGAACACTCGACTCCAGGTGGAACACCCGGTGACCGAGATGGTGACTGGCATCGACCTCGTGGAGTGGCAGGTCAGGATCGCCGCCGGCGAGTCACTGACGCTGAGTCAGAACGATATTCGACTGACCGGGCACGCCATCGAGGCGCGCGTCTACGCCGAGGATCCCGGCCGCGAGTTCCTCCCGACCGGCGGCACCGTCGTCGGGTTGCGCGAGCCCACCGGCACGGGCATCCGCGTCGACTCCGGCCTCGCCATCGGCACCGAGGTGGGCAGCAACTACGACCCGATGCTCTCGAAGGTCATCGCGCACGGCCCCGATCGCAGCACAGCGCTGCGCAGCCTGGATCGTGCTCTGGCCGATACCTCGGTACTCGGCGTCGTCACCAACATCGAGTTCGCTCGATTCCTGCTCGCCGACAACGAGGTCCGTGCCGGCAATCTCGACACCGGCCTACTGGACCGCCGCGTCGAGGATTTCGTTGCCGCCGACGCCCCCGACGAGGCGATGATCGCCGCAGCCACCGTCGCCTGGCTCGACACGTGGCAGGAGGCGGGCCAGGACATCTGGGCAACGCCGTCGGGATGGCGGGTGGGAGCGCACGCACCCTTCCAGCTCCGACTGACATCCGGCACTCGAACCGCGCACGTGTCCATCACCGGGACCCTCGATGTGGCGACGGTCGTCGTCGACGACGACGAACCGCGCCGACTGCGGGCCTCCGCTACCGAGGATTCCATCGACCTCGTACTCGACGATCGACGCGAGTCGATGACCGTAGCCCGAAACGAATCGTCCACCTGGGTATCCAGCTCACGCGGCACCTGGAGAATCGATCGAATCGCCGAACCCAATGTGCGCGAAGACGACACGCAGTCCGGCGACGCAGAGATCCTCTCGCCGATGCCGGGTTCGATCATCGCGATCGGAACGACCTCCGGCAGCGCCGTCACCGCAGGCACGGCCATCGTCGTCGTCGAGGCGATGAAGATGGAACACACTTTGACCACGCCCATCGACGGCACCGTCGAACTCACAGTCGCAGTAGGAGATCAGGTCCGCGTCGACCAGGTCCTCGCCCGCATCGTTCCCACCGACACCGAAGAGGACAAGTCATGACCGAACATCTGTCGTCGTCCAATCTGCCCGACGAATACCAGCAACTGGTCAAATCCGTGGCGGACTTCACCCGCACCGTCGTCGCGCCGGTCTCGGCGAAACACGATGCCGAGCAATCCTTTCCGTACGAGGTGGTCGCAGGGATGGCCGAGATGGGCCTCTTCGGTCTGCCCTTCCCCGAGGAGTACGGCGGCATGGGCGGCGACTACTTCGCCCTGTGCCTGGCACTCGAAGAGCTCGGCAAGGTCGACCAGAGCGTCGCGATGACGCTCGAGGCAGGCGTCTCGCTCGGTGCCATGCCCGTCTACCGTTTCGGCAACGACGAGCAGAAGCAGCAGTGGCTACCCAAGCTCACCGCGGGCAAAGCTCTCGCGGCCTTCGGGTTGACCGAGCCGGGTGCCGGTAGCGACGCGGGCGGCACCAAGACCACTGCCAAGCGCGACGGCGGTGACTGGATCATCAACGGCAGCAAGCAGTTCATCACCAACTCCGGAACCGACATCACCGAACTGGTGACCGTCACCGCTGTGACCGGCGTCGACGAGACAACAGGACGCAAGCAGATCTCGTCGATTCTGGTGCCCACCGACACTCCTGGGTTCGTGGCCGAAGCTGCGTACAACAAGGTCGGCTGGAATGCCTCGGACACACACCCGCTCAGCTTCACCGATGTACGAGTCCCACAGGAGAACCTGCTCGGCCAGGAAGGCCGCGGGTACGCGAACTTCCTGCACATCCTCGACGAGGGCCGGATCGCGATCGCTGCCGTATCGGTCGGTGCGGCTCAGGGTTGCGTCGACGAGAGCGTCAAGTACGCCAAGGAGCGCGAGGCGTTCGGCGCTCCGATTGCCCGCAATCAGGCGATCTCGTTCAAGATCGCCCGCATGGAGGCACGCGCACACACCGCACGGACGGCGTATTACGACGCGGCGGCACTGATGTTGGCGGGCAAGCCGTTCAAGAAGGCCGCGTCCATCGCCAAGCTCGTGGCCTCCGAGGCTGCGATGGACAACGCCCGCGACGCGACGCAGATTCACGGCGGCTACGGATTCATGAACGAGTACGTCGTCGCCCGTCACTACCGCGACAGCAAGATCCTCGAAATCGGTGAAGGCACCACCGAGGTTCAGCTGATGCTCATCGCCCGGAGCTTGGGGCTATGAGCGACAAGCGCATTCGGCAACGCGGCCTGTGGTTCGAGGAGATGGAGCTCGGTACCGTCTACGAGCATCGCCCCGGCCGCACCATCACCGAGGCCGACAACACATCGTTCACCACACAGACGATGAACACCCAGGCCCTGCATCTCGATGCCGCCTACAGTGAGACAACATCTTTCGGTCAACGGCTGGTGAATTCGATGTTCACCGTGTCCACCCTCGTCGGATTGTCGGTGACGCAGCTGACCCAGGGCACGATTGTCGCCAACCTCGGCTTCTCCGAGGTCTCCTTCCCGAAGCCGCTGTTTCACGGCGACACCCTCTACGCGGAGACGGTGATCTCGGACAAGCGCGAATCCAAGTCCCGCCCCGGCGAGGGAATCGTGACGTTCACCCACACCGGTCGAAATCAGCACGGTGACGTCGTCGCGATTGCCGTCCGCAAGACTCTCGTCCGGATGCGGCCCGAGGACGACGCGTCGTGACCTGGATTGCCCCTGGCCCGGCGTGGCTGTTCTGTCCCGCTGATCGACCCGAGCGATACGAGAAGGCAGCGGCCCGAGCCGATGTCGTCATTCTGGATCTCGAGGACGCTGTCGGTGCCGCGGACAAAGCCGGCGCTCGCGAGTCCGTGGTGTCGACACCGCTGGACCCGTCGCGCACCATCGTTCGAGTCAATGCGCACGGCACCGAGGACCAGGCTGCCGACCTCGACGCGTTGCAGCGCACCGAGTACACGACCGTCATGTTGCCCAAGTGTGAATCTGCCGGTCAGATAACAGCTCTGGCCCCACTGAATGTCGTCGCACTGATCGAATCCCCCCTCGGGGCGATGACGGTGTTCGACGCACTCGCAGCCGACAATGCCATCGGTGCCATGTGGGGCGCCGAGGATCTGGTCGCTGCGATGGGCGGGAATTCGAGTCGACACACCGGTGGGCAGTACCGCGATGTCGCACAGCATGTTCGGTCGCAGACATTGCTGGCCGCCAAGGCGCGGGGACTGTTCGCGCTCGATTCGGTCTACCTCGACATTCCCGATCTCGACGGCGTCCGCGCCGAGGCCGACGACGCTGTAGCCGTGGGCTTCGACGGCAAAGTGGCCATCCACCCCAGTCACATCCCCGTCATTCGCGAGGCCTATGCGCCCACGGTCGAGGAAATCGATTGGGCCACAGCCGTACTCGACGCCGTCGAGCACAATCGCGGGGTGTTCGCCTTCCGAGGTCAGATGGTGGACGCACCGGTGCTGGCCCATGCTCGACGCATCGTCGCCCGCCGACCGATGTAGTTGCAGACGCCGATTAACGGCAGGCGCTGTACGGTGGCTGTACGAGCATCGGCACGGAAGGCGCAGCAATGACGGCGAAGGACCCCGCCCTGACGGCGCTGGCCCAGAACTGGCTGGCGTTGTCGGTCCTGCACGGTCGCATCGAGAGCCGCATCGAGAAGGCTCTGCAGGCCGGCCACAACCTCAGCGCTCGCGAGTATTGGCTGCTCGACGTCCTGGCACGTCAGCACGACGGGGTGGGCGGACACCTGCAGATGAAGCAGGTGGCCGACGCCGTCGTCCTGAGCCAGAGTGCAACGACCCGTCTGGTCACCCGCCTCGAGGACCGCGGCCTGCTCACCCGGTACCTCTGCCCCACCGACCGCCGCGGCATCTACACCGACGTCAGTGACGAAGGCCTGGCTCTGCTCGAGGCAGCGCGGCCGACCAACGACGCGGCCCTGCGTGAGGCCCTCGACGAAGCAGCACGCGAACCGGACCTCGTACCCCTCGTCGACGCCGTCCGCCGATCCGCGAACTGACGTCAATCCAGCTGTTCGACGACCGTCCGAGTCGTATCGGCGACAAGGGCGTTCATGGCCGGTGAGTCCTCCGCGCCCGACGTCGTAGCACTGAGGACGACGAGCAGGATCCTCTGACCTTCGGGTCCGAGCATGAGGCCCGCGTCGTTGGAGACACCGTAGCTAGCGGTTCCGGTCTTGTCGGCCGACGTCCACTGCGGGGGAATGCCCGCGCGGAAGCGAGCCGTGGAGGTTTGGGTGCCCGCCATCCAGTCCAGCAACTGCTGTCGTGATGCCTGCGTCAGTACGTCGCCGTCGAGCAGGGTCCGATAGCCGGCGGCCATCGAATTCGGAGTTGTGGTGTCCCGAGGGTCGTCCGGGATGGCCGTGTTCAACTCCGGCTCGATGCGATCGAGGCGGAATTCGGTGTCGCCGAGCGATCGCGCGAAGTCGGTGAGCGCCGCTGTGCCACCTGCTTCACGTATCAGCAGATTACCGGATGTGTTGTCGCTCTTCGTCAACGCTGCGGAGGCGAGATCTGCGATGGTGACGACCGAGCCGGGTGCCCAATCGACGGCCGACTCGGGCACCTTGTCCTCTGCGGCGATTGTTCTGGTGTCGGTCAGCTGCAGCCTGCCTGCGTCGACGGCAGCGAGTACGGCACCGACGGCGTACACCTTGAACGTCGAGCAGAACGCGAAACGTTCGTCACCGCGATAACTCTGGATGGATCCGGACGTGAGATCGAGTGCGCTGACGCCGAGCCGAGCGCTGTCCCTCGCCTCGAGCTGAGAATATGGCTGTTCGGCCATGGCCTGATCGGTCGCGGTCCGAGATGCACTCGCTGCGGATTGCGGTGGCTCGGTAGTGGTCGTCGAGGAGCACGCGACGCCTGCCGTCAACGTTGCCGCCGCGATCACGGTGATCAGTCGGGTGGATGTCGAGGTACGCATGGGGTCATGCGATCACAGAACCTGGGTACGTAGCTACTGGCCCCACGCCCTTTCATTCCGCTTTTCGCCCAGCAGCTGTTCGCGGGCTCGAGCGCCTGGTGGCGAAAGCCGACCACGCGGGTGCGTGGAACCTTCAGCTCCATTATCGTTACTTCTGGTACGTAACGGAGGCCTCAATCGACCTCGAACGAGCCGCCCGGACGACAACAATCAGGAGGCACTTCATGAACGCCACCACACGCGCGCTATTGAGCCCGGTCGTCGGCGCCATCGTCGCGCTGGCAATTCTCTGGGGCGTCGGCGGAGACATCCCGCTCTGGCGAGCCGCATCGATGGTTCTGGTCGGTGCGGGCGTCGTCTTCGGACTGAATTTCGCCTGGGAAGCCAATCCCTGGACCGAGAATCCCACAAGCGACGAGCACGAGCAGGTCACTGCCCGATAGAGGAACACTGCGGGAGGATCACTCGGCTTTCGACGGTGCCTCCCGCACTGCAACCGCCTGAGTAAAGCTTGGATTTCCCACGCTCACGGCCGTGCGTTCACTGCGCGGTCCACGTCGGATCGCGTTTCTGCAGGAATGCGGTGATTCCTTCGACGACGTCCTGCGTGGTGCTGAGTCGATCCAATTCCCGACGGTTCTGTGCCCACGAATCTTTCTCGTGCGCGATGGCACCGTCGGTGATACGTCGAGCCAGACGCTTGGATGCGCGCACCGCCAGCGGAGCGCCCTCTGCGCAGAGCCGAGCGAGTTCGAGGGCGGTGTCGAGGACCTCGGTCGGGGCCACAACTCTGTTGACCAATCCCCACCGTGCGGCATCCTGCGCGGAGATCGGCTGTCCGGTCAAGATCATCTCCAGGGCAATGTGTTCCGGCACCGCGGACATCAGCCGAAAAGCGCCACCTGCACCGGCGATGAGACCACGCCGGATCTCGGGCAGTCCGAACACGGCCGTGTCCGACGCGACGACCATGTCCGAGACCAGAGCTATCTCGGTTCCTCCTCCCATCGCCGACCCGTTCACGGCCGCGATGACCGGGACCGAGATCGGGTGTCGGACAATGCCGGCAAACCCCCAGTGTTCGGTCTCGGGCGGGGTCACCGCGCCGGGCCCTCCGGTGCCGAGGGCCTTCAGATCGGCACCGCCACAGAAAGTCGCCGACCCCGCGCCGGTCAGGACGATGGCTCGGACGTCTCGATCTGCCTCGGCGGACTCCCACGCCTCCCCCAGCAACGTGTGCACGCGAGCGTCGATGCTGTTGGCAGCCTTCGGTCGGTTGATCGTGACGACGAGTACATGACCTTCCCGTCTCGTCAGGACAACAGGTTCGTTACTCGCTGCTTCGGACACGGATGTTCCCCTCGATGGTGTCGACAGTGACTGCGGTCCCGATGATTTCGCGTGCCGGATCGGTTCGATACAGGGACAACGCACGGGCGCTGGCCGTATCCCCGGGAGCCGTCTGTGCGGCGACACGTCGTCCGCGCTCGTCTCTCGCGACGAGGAACGCCTGGTTGGGTTCCTGCTGCCGCGAATGCTCGACGGCGACGGTCTCCACCACGAGAGTCCCGTCCTGTACAGGTGCTCGAGGCGGTGGTTCCGGCGTCAGCACTGCGGGTTCGGGGTTTCCGACGTAGCCGAGTGGGTGCTGGTCGCCACCGAGCAGCACCGAGTGGTGATACGTCAGATAGCCGCCGTTCGCGTGCACCAGCGCACAGCTCTTTCCGCCGCGGATCTCGCGGACCGATGCGGTGATCGAATGCAGCGAATGGCTGCTGAGGGGACCACCGAAGGACGAATGCCCACCGGTCACACTGGGTATCAACGACTTCGGCGTTCCGAGGTGGCGGGTAGCGAGGGTCGGCACGATCGGGAAACAGCTGTACACGTCGACCACCTCGAGTTGTTCGACTCCGATCTCCGCGGCGCGCAAGGCTCGGTCCATCGCATCCTCCATCGCTGGAGACCGGCCGAAATCGCTGCGGTCGAGAATGTCGACCGAATCCTCGGCACCCGCACCGCCCCAGACGAACACGATGTCACCCTCGGGGACACCGCGTTCTCGGGCTTCGGCCAAGCTGGTCACCACGATGCACGCCGCCTGGTCGACGAAGGGCATGGCGTTCATCGACAACGGATACGGCTCGCACACGATGCGGTTCTTCGGCGACGGCGTGCCGATGTCGGCAGCCGTCCGCACTCGCCCGTTCCACGAGTACGGGTTCTTCTGGGCGACAACGGAAAACTCCGCATAAACGTCGCTGCACTCGACCAGTCGAGACTCCGGATCCAGTCCGGCCTCGAATCTGAAGCGGCTCTCGAACAACGGATAGATCCGAACCGGAGTGATGAGGCCGGCCTCTTGCATTGCGGCACTTCCGAGTTGATCGAGGTCGAAGGTGGGCGGACCTCCCGGGTCCGCGCTCCATCCCCCATCCCGCACGGGCTCTCGCCCGGCCTTGACCAAGGCGCCCATCGAGGCCTGCGCTTCACCGCCCGCGATCACCGCTACCGTCGACTCCCCGGACGCAATGCGCGAGGCTGCGCGATCGAGAAGGCGCGCGGGCCACTGGCCACCGATCGGCGCGTCGAACACATCTGTGGGGGTGGCACCGAATCTACGGGCCAGCGCAGCGGCGGGACTGGCGTAAGCCCAGCTGGCGATGTGGCAGAACGTGATGCTGTCCGCTCTGCAAATCCACGGCTCCGACGTCGGCGAATCCTGAAGTGCCTCGGTGGCAGCGCGCGTGATCAGTTCCATGGGTTCGACGCCCATGGGTTCGCCGCGGCCGCTTGTCTCACCGATAGCCACGATCACCGGAACACGTCTCGGATCCACCGTCGACGCCTCGTGGCGTACAGAACTCATGACCGGGAACCTATTACAGACACAGATTGTCCGCAATGCCGGGTAGGTGCCACAATCCCTGGGTGACCGACAAAACCACGAGCCGACGGGGCAGGCCGCGTGATCCCGATCTGGAGGACCGCGTCTACGACGCAGTGCTCGAGGTCTACTGGGAGAAAGGCTGGTCGGGTTTCACGCTCGACGCCGTTGCTCGCCGCGCGTCCGTCGGCAGGGCGGCGCTCTACCGACGCTGGGAATCGAAGGGGGCCTTAGTCGTCGATGCGCTGGAAGCTCGAAGTCCGCTCGCGACACCGATCGACCTCGGCAACCTGCGGGCGGATCTCGTCGAATTGGCGGTGCAGCTTTTGCAGGGCTACCGAGGAACGGCCGGTCTCGTCAGCCTGCGCGTCGCCCTCGATGCGCGGGTGCACCCCGATCTACTCGGGCACATGATCGACACACTCAACCGAAGCCGACTGGTTGCGGCCCGGCTGATCGTGCACCGAGCCCAGAAACGGGGCGAATTACCCGAGTCGGCCGATACCACCAGGATTCTCGAACTCGTGACAGGAGCGGTTCTCAGCCATGTCATCTTCTCGCATCACACCGATGCCGATCGAGGCGACACCGAGGACCGCGTCTACGCAGAAAGTCTGGTCGACGCGGTCCTCGGTGGTGTGTAGCTACCGTCGTGCGCGTTTTGCGTACCTGGAGGTGCGCAAAACGCGCACGACCCGTTATTCGTTGTAACCGAAGATCGCGTTCCAGGCCTCTTGGTCGTCCGCCGAATTCTCGATCGACTCCGACTGCGTGATCCGGTTGACCTTGGGGTCGGTGAACTTCGGCAGCTCGATTCCGCGGATCACCGGCGGGTCGATGTCGTTGCGCACCGAGTACTCACCGAGATCGCTGAACACCTGTTGTCCCCTCTTGGAGAGGTTCCAGTTCATGAATACCTGCGCGGCCGCAACGTTTTTCGCAGTGGACGCGACACCGGTGTAGTAGTCGTAGGCGGTGAGCCCCTCCTCCGGTACCACGAAGTTGACCGGCGCATTCTCGTTGTTGGCGATATTGACGCTGCTCACCACCACGGTCCCTGCTTCGATCTCGCCTCGAGCCAGCGCATCGAGCTGAGCTCCGATCGAGTCGAACACCCTTGCTTCCGACGAGTACTCACGGAGGTAGTCGTCACCGAGGACCTCGCGCTGGAACCGAGTCAGTGCCAGTGCGCTACCGCCGGCGCCGGCCTGAGCGATACCGAGATTGCCCTTCCACCGATCGTCGAGAAGATTCGCCCACGAGGTCGGCCTGTCGTCGCCCTCGATCAGCGCGCTGTTGTAGCCCATCGTGTAGATCGGGTCGAACGTCCGGTAGTAGTTCCCACCGTCGAACACCACGTCGTCCTGCAGCTCGGTAGCTGTCGGCGGCGTATAGGGCTGGAACACACCACGTTCGCTCAGTCCGCTGACGAAGCCGGCATCGGAGATGCGCACGACGTCCGCGTCGAGACGGCCGGCACCGTACTCGGCCACCAGTCGCTCGTACAGCCGGTTCGGGGTGAGTCGCACGAGCTTGACGTCGAGTCCGGTGTCCTTCTCGAAGTTCTTCAGCACCGTCGCCTCGGTGACCGCGGTGTAGCCGCTGTATAGGGTGATGCCACCCTCGGCCTGGGCCCGCGTCCACAGATCCGGATCAGCGATCTGTTCGCCGTCGATGACGAGACCGTTGTCGGTGATGATCTCCTCCGCCGCCCGAGCCAGAGCGGGCCGTTCGGGTGGCGGCGAGCAAGCCGTGGCCGTTGCCACTGCGACACCCAGCGCGATTGCTGTGACCAATTTTCTCATCAGACAGTTTCCTTGGATCCGAAGCGACGCGAGAGGATTGCGAGCACACCGATCACGACGCAGTACAGCAGACTCAACTCGGCCGCCGACTGGAACGAGCCGTTGTCGTAGGCGTCGAAGATCGCGATCGACAGCAACCGGGTGTCGGAGGTGAACAGGAACAGCGCGGCGGTGAGCTCACGCATGGACAGCATCAACAGCAACAGGAACGTCGAGGACAGTCCGACCTTGAGCAGCGGCGCGGTGACGAACGAGATCGCCCGATGCCGTCGTGCACCCAACATGACGGCGCTGTCTTCCAAGTCCTTGTCCAACTGGATGATCGACGCCGATACACCGCGATAGCCCTGGGGAATGGTGACAGCGACAAACGCGATCACCAGCACCGCCAGTGTTCCGTAGATCGGAAGCGGGAGCGCCAGCCACGTCCACAGCAGACCCAGCCCGAGCACGATGGCAGGAACGGCCAGCGGCAGCATCGCCAGGTACTCCAACAGCTTTCGGCCCGGAGCGTTCGTGCGATACCTCGTGTACGCCAAAGCGAAGCAGAACGCGGTACCGATGGCGGCGGTGGCGACACCGACGATGACGCTGTTGGTCATCACACTGTGGAAGTCGGCACTGCGCAACGTTTCTCCCAGTCCCCAGAACGACAGGGCCCCCGAGTCGAAGAGCTGACCGATGTTCGCGACGTACGGGCTCGTCTGCAGCGCAGCCAACACCAGGGCGATTAGCGGCAGGAGAACGGCGAGGGCGAAATACACCCACGCGAACACTGCAGCCGGGATACGCCATGCGCGCAGCGGAACCTGGCGCGCCCGAACACCTTTGCCGCTGACGGTGGTGTATTCCTTGCTGCTCATCGCGCGCTGCTGGAATGCGACGACGGCAACCAGCAGGACGGTCAGTACGACGGCGACAGCAGCGGCATCGTTACCGCGGGCCGGCGACGCGTTCATCAGCCGGTAGATCAGAGTCGGCAGAGTGTCGACTCCACCGGGAACACCGATCACCTGTGCGACCGGGAAGTTCTCCACGGTGAGTGCGAAAACCAGGATTCCCGAACCGATCACGGCAGGCATGACGAGCGGGAAGGTGATCTTGCTGAGCATCTTCGTCAGCTTGGCACCGTGCAGGCTGGCGGCGTCCTCTAGGTCGGGGTTCATCAACGACAGTGCGGAGTGGACCATCAGGAACGGGTACGGCGCGTAGTAGATGCCGAGGATGAAGATCATGCCGCCGAAGCTGTAGATGTCGATGAACCCGGGCAGGCCGATCGCTGTCAGCACCAGGTTGATGTAGCCGGTGGCCGGTCCGGCCAGCAATGCCCACGCCAGTGCGCCGACGAGTGCCGGCAGAAAGAGCGGGGCGATACCTATGCCGTAGATCATCTTTCGCCCCGGCACGTTGGTGCGGGCGGCCAGGAAAGCCAGCGTGCACCCGATCGCCAGGGCGACGATCGAGGACCCGATCCCCACCAATGCCGAATTCCACAGGGCACTCTGCGCGGTCGAGGATCCGAGCAGCGAGAAGTTGTCGAGGGTGAAGTTGCCGAAGTCGAACAGCGAGGTGCGCTCGGCGTTGTCGGTGAATGCGCCCATCACGATGAAGAACATCGGGAACAGCACGATCACGGTGAGCAGAGCCAACTGCAGAAGCGTCGGAATCCACTTCTTCAGACCGGGCCTGCGTTGGGGTGCGGGAGTGTCGACCGGCGGCGTCGTCGTGGTGACGGGCCGATTGTCGGTGGGAGCGCTCATACCGGCACCGCCTCGGAGGCGACGCGATCGTCGACGAGAACCTGAGCTCCGCCCGCTACTGCTGTGACCCGTGCGCGTTCTCCCATTCCCAGGATTCGGCTGGCGTGTCCGGTGGCGACGGCTTCGATCTCGGGGCCGTCGTCCAGTGTGACGCGGTACCGAATGGACGCCCCCTGGTAGCTGGCGACATCGACTGTGCCCATCCAGGACTGGCCCTCGGGCTCGACATCATCCAACGGGGTGACCAACAGATCCTCGGGCCGCAAGCACACCACGACGGGCCCGTCGGCGGCCGACGCTGCGTCGACCGACACTGCAATCTGTCCGAAGTCCGTCAGCTCCATCGTCGAGCGCGGTCCCGACGCAGCCGTGGCGCGGAAAATGTTGCCGACACCGAGGAACTCGGCCACCGAGGCGGACATCGGCGAGGTGTAGATGTCCTCGGGGGTACCGATCTGGACGATTCGGCCGTTCTGCATCAACGCGATTCGGTCCGCAAGGGCGAATGCCTCGACCTGATCGTGCGTGACGTAGACGGTAGTCAGTCCGAGTCGGAGCTGAAGCTCTCGCAATTCCATCCGAAGTCGTTCGCGCAGTCGGGCATCGAGGTTCGACAGCGGCTCGTCGAGGAGGAGCACGCTGGGGCGCATCACCAACGACCGAGCCAGCGCCACCCGCTGCATCTGACCGCCGCTGAGCAAGCTTGCTCCGCGGTGGGCCATTTCGCCCAACCCGACGAGGTCGAGGGCTTCGAGGACGCGCTGGTTCATCTCGGTCTTGTTCACCTTCTGCATCTTCAACGAGAACGACACGTTGTCGAAGACAGTCCGGTGCGGCCAGACCGCGTAGGACTGGAAGACCATGCCCACGTTGCGCTTGTGCGGTGGGATCGTCTTGTTCTTGTGCGAGTCGTGGACGACGCGATCACCGATGGTGATACGCCCCGCGCTGGGGGTCTCCAGCCCTGCGACACAGCGCATCGTGCTCGTCTTACCGCAACCCGACTGGCCCAGTAACACCAGGGATTCTCCGTCGGCGATCTCCAGGTCCAGGTCTCGGACCACAGTGTTTCCCGAGTATGCGAGGCTCAGATTCTCGATGCTAACCTTCATGATCTTCCTTTTCTTCAGTCGTCGAAGCCGTGTTCACTGGTCGAGCTATCCGATCGAAAGTGCCTTCGCCGCAGCGGAAACGAACAGTTCTGCCGTCGCGATGCGTCGGGCAGCGCGGTGCAGGGTCACGCTGGTGAGGTTGCCGTCCGCAGCGATGTCGAAGCCGACGACCAACACACCTGCCGGTGTCCCCAGCCGTAGGGTCGAGGTAGCGGCGCCGTCGACGACTCGATCGACCACGCCGCCGCGCACGGTCGCGGCTGCGGCCACCGCCACTGCCGACGTCAGGCCGATGGACGGGTGCGGTGCCATCATCGAGAGCATCCGCACGCAGACGTCGTACTCACCGGCCGAGACGAGCGTTCCGTCTTCGAGGTGGTAATCCACCGGCGGAGCGATGATGCCGACCTTCGGCACTGCATGAGTGATGGGGTCCTCCGGGCGCGACAGGCCCATGAGCAGAGCCGATGCGCGCCGCAGTTCGACCAGCAACGGAACTCGGTCCATCAGTTCGGCATTCGACTCCGCTCCGGTCATGCCCACGTCGGCCGCATCGAACAGCGCAGCGGGAGCGCCGGCGACCACCATGGTGCCGCGGTAGTGCGATCCGTGCAGCTCCACGGTGTCCTGCACCGATCCGGTGGGGAGCAACCGAGTGCGATCGGCACCGAGGTCGACGAACGTCAGTCCGACCGGAACACCGAGGGCCGACGTTCCGGCAACCTGGGCGGATCCCTCGGACGGAACGACGCCGCCCGGTGTATCGATCTCGGTGAGCAGCACGGCACCGGTGTTGCGGTTACGCAGCCGCACGACGGTGGTGACCGGATCGACCGCCACCAGTCCCTGCTGAAGCGCGTACAGGCCGATCGCGGTGGCACAGTTGCCACAGTTGCTGCCCCACTCCACCTTTCGGTCATCGATGGCGACCTGCGCGAAGAGGTAGTCCACGTCGATTCCGTCCTCGGAGGACCTGCTGACGATGGCCGCCTTCGAGGTGGTCGAGCTGCCGCCACCGACGCCGTCGAGCTGGCGGGGGTCGCCGGATCCGAAGGCGGAGACCAGAATCTCGTCCAGAGATCCTGCCTGTTCGATCAGTGGCTCGACATCGACGGAGCTGAAGAGCCAGCATTTGCTGGTCCCGCCCCTCATCCACGTGCCACGCAGTGAATACATTTTCGGATACCTTCCGATCGTTACTCTCGAAAAGGTTCTTGGAGTTGAACATTCGAGGGAGCGGTGCGGTCGTGTGACGCAGCTCTCGTGCGGTTGCTGTACATAGCCTGCATCACACAGCCGTCGAGTACAATTACGAAAAAGTCGAGATCCCTTAACTTTCACTTAAAGGTGGTTCGATCGTGTTCGACACCCGACGCCTACTGCTCTTGGTAGAGGTGGTGCGCACCGGGTCCATCACTGCGGCCGCAACTCGATTGAGCTTCACCACATCTGCTGTATCGCAGCAACTGAGCAAGCTCGAACTCGAAGCCGGTCAACCCCTGCTCGAACGACACGCTCGCGGGGTGCGCCTGACCGAGGCCGGCGAAGTGCTGGTCCGGCACGCCGAACGGATCGAGACTCAATTGCTCGCTGCGCGTAACGAACTCGAAGATCTGTCCGGTCTACGCGCCGGGACCTTGAGAATCGGCACTTTCCCGACGGCCGGTGCCAGCTTGCTACCTCCGGTGGTGAAGCTGTTCAAGTCGCGGTATCCAGCCGTCGCATTGACCGTGCGCAGCTCGCGGTTCGCAGGACTGCGGGGAATGCTCGACACCCGCGAGGTGGAGCTGTCTCTGCTCTGGGATTACGAGTGGGCCAGAATCACCGACTCGGATCTGACGGTGCACCAGCTCATCGTCGACCCACCGATGTTGGTCATCGCAGTCAATCACCATCTGGCCGAACGCGATTCGGTGGACATGACCGAGCTGGAACACGAGCAGTGGATCACCCGGGAAGACACTCATCCGGTCGGTGCAGCGCTCGAGCGCGCATGTCACGCTGCGGGCTTCTCCCCCACCGTCTCGTTCGCCGCGAACGACTACCAGGAGGCGCAGGCAATGGTGGCAGTGGATCTGGGCGTCTCGTTCGCACCGCGCATGGCACTGTCCAACATCCGTGACGATGTGCGATTGGTCCCGTTGACGGGCGCGCCGTCACGTCGAATCCTGTTGGCGCACTTGGCGGAGCAGAAGCTGTCGCCGAGCGCCACCGTACTGCTGAGAATCTTTCAGGACGTCGCCGCCCGGTTCTGAAAGCCGCGACCTCAGGCGGAGACGGCACCGACCAGAGCCGGCATCGGCACCACGAAGAGGTCTGCGGTGGCGATGCGTCGCACTGCGCGGTGCAGGGTGACCGATTGCAGTAACCCGTTGGCGTCCACCGTGTAGTCGACCTCGAGCACTCCCGCGGCGGTGCCGATCCGAATTGTTCCTGGACGGCCGGACCCTGCGTTGGCAGTGACGACCCCACCGATGACCGTTGCCGCTGCGGCCACGGCTACCGCGGAGGTCAGTCCGATCGCCGGGTGCGGGGCCATCATCGACAGCATGCGCACCGAGATGTCGTAGTCGGCGGCAGCGACGTGCTCGCCCGTGGTGGTCACGTACTCCCGCGGTGGCCCGACGATGCCGACCTTCGGAATGGCATGCGAGACAGGTTCTTCGGGCTTGGTCAGCCCCATCCGCAGAGCGGCCTGTCGGCGTAGCGCGATCAGAGTGGGGACGTGAGCGGCGACGAGGTCGTTGGGCTCCGACCCGGTCAGTCCGAAATCGGCGGCGTCGAACAATGCGGCGGGCGCACCCGCTCGAACGAACGTTCCGCGGAACTCGTTGCCGCCGAATGCGACTCGATCGACCTCGGCACCGGTGGGAAGCATCGTCACTCGGTCCGACGCCGGATCGGTGAAGGTCAATCCCACCGGGACGCCGAGAGCCGTGGTGCCGGGGACGGACGCGTCGCCCTCGGCAGGAATGCGTCCGCCGGGGGTCGCGATCTCCGCCGCCAGAATTGCGCCGGTGTTCTCGTTGCGCATCCGAACCACGGTGACGTGGTCGTCCACAGCGACGAGACCGGTCTGCACGGCGTAGAGGCCGATTGCCGTCGCACAGTTTCCGCAGTTGCTGCCCCACTCCACGGTGCGGTTCTCGATGGCGACCTGAGCGAACAGGTAGTCGACATCGATACCGGGTGCGCTGGAGCGTCGAACGATGGCGGCCTTGGAGGTGGTGGAGCTACCGCCCCCGACCCCGTCGAGCTGACGCGGGTCACCCGATCCGAAGGCCGCGGTCAGGATGTTGTCGAGACCGCCGGCGTCGGCGATGTACGGGTCGATGTCGACCGCGTTGAACAGCCAGCACTTGCTGGTGCCTCCACGCATCCACGTTCCACGAAGAGTGAACATCTGGTGTGCCTTCCGATCAGAATCCGATGCTTCCACCCTGCGACAGAGGATGGTCAAGCACAATTACGAAATATGTTCAGGCCGTGCAGAAGCGCTTAACGCGCTAGTCCCGGTCAGAACAGCTCGGGCACGACGACCAGGATCAACCAGCACAGGGCCGGCGCGATGGCGACGACGATTCCGGCATTGAGCAGCAGCTGACGGTAGAAGCGCGGGCGCTCGATGTTCTGCGCGTTGGCCAGCACGAGCGCACCGTTGGTGGAGAAGGGCGAGACATCGACGACGGTGGCCGAGATGGCCAGAGCAGCGACGACTCCGACGACCGGCAGTGCACCGGTTCCCAGCAGTGGCATGGCCAGCGGAATGACGGCTGCCAGCAGAGCGGTGGAGGACGCGAAGGCCGAGGTGATGCCGATGACGTAGCAGAGCACGATGGCCACGATGATCGGAGCACCGATGGTGATCGCCATTTCGGCGAGGTGATCGATGGTGCCCACTTCTTGCAGGATGGAGATGTAGGTGACCATGCCGGCGACCAGCAGAACCGTCGACCAACTGATGTCTGCGATGGCCTCGTTCTGCTTCTTCAGATCCGTGAACGCCAGAACCGCTCCGGCTCCGATGGCAATGAAGCTGATCGGCAGGTGCAGTACGAGAACGAGTACCAGGAGTGCGCCGATGAGGAAGAGCGTGAGCTTCTGGACGAACGTGACCGGGGCCGGGGCGTCGACCAGTGTGGTTGTGGTCGGACGAGTGAGCACCTGGGTGCTGCCGCCTGCCGAGCTGCCGCCGCCGGTACCGCCGCCGGTGGGGACGGACGTCTTGACCGGCGTTCCGCCGACGGGGCCACTGCCGGGAGCGGGATCGGTGGACCCCGTTGCGGTGTACTCGAAGCCCTTCATGCGGGCCAGGGCCGCGTAGCCGACAACCGTCAGCACCGAGAGCAGCAGGTTGATGCCGTAGCTGGCGAAGAACAGCGTCCACGGGTTCAGGGCGAGGCCGTTGTTCTCGACGATGTCGCGAACCAGTACACCGGAGACGGAGATCGGGGAGAACGCGCCTGCATGGGCACCGTTGATGACCATGATGCCCATGACCAGCGGGCTCATGCCGGTTCGAGTTGCGAATGCCATGGCTGCAGGCACGATGAGCGCCACCGCGGCGGGGCTGAAGGTACCGAGTGCAGTCAGGACCGAGGCGACGAAGAAGAACACCCACGGAACCACCGTCACCCGGCCGTGCACCGCTCGGATGCAGCTGTTGACCAGAAGATCGATGGTGCCGTTGCGTTTGGCCATGCCGAAGAAGTAGGTGACTCCGACGATGGTCAACACGATCGAGCTGGGGAACTCGTTCAGAATTTCCTTGTCGTCGAATCCCAGCGCGAAGTATCCGACCACGAAGGCACCGATGAAGCCGAGGATGCCGATGTTGATCGGAAAGAAGGTTGCGATCACGAACATCGCAACCAATGCGATGAGCGGGAGGATCTCGATGGAGGTCATGGGCGTCTTTCAGGTGGCTGGTAAGTGCTCGGTTACATCCGCACTCGAACGTTGTCCCAGTCACATTATTGACGTCCGCTTTTTAGGACAATATCGTTTTGCTACCTAGCCGTTTAGCTGAGCTGAAAGACAGGCGCATGAACCACACCTTCGACGTCGTGACGTTGTTTCTTCTTCTCGACATCGCCGAGGCCGGATCGCTGACCGCCGGTGCCGAGCGGGCGAACATGACCCCCTCCGCGGCGTCGCAGCGCATCAGCAAACTCGAACACGGCATCAAACAGCCGGTGTTGACCCGCCTGCCACGCGGCGTACAACTCACCGAAGCCGGCGAAATCCTCACCAGCCGCGCCCGCTTGTTTCGACGGGAGATGCGGGCCGCGAGCGGCGACCTCGAAGCAATTCGGGGGCTCGAACGCGGTTCGGTTCGGCTCGGCTCGTTTCCCACGGTCAGTGCGTCGCTGCTCTCCGACGCACTGAAGGACTATCACTCACGATGGCCCGGTGTGGACGTTCGCGTGCGATCGGCGGTGCGCCCGCAGTTGCTCGACATGCTGCATTCGAGCGAAATCGACCTGGCGCTGCTGTGGAGCTACGCCTGGACGGAAGAGGCCGAACGATCGCTGTCACTCGAGCCGCTGATGGAAGACCCGACCGTGCTGCTGCTGCCGATCGACGACGATCGGGTGCAGCACGATGTGTCGCTGCATGATCTTCGTGACGCGCGATGGATCATCCGCAGCAACGACCACCCGGCTGCCGAAGTTCTCTATCGCAGTTGTCGCGTAGCAGGATTCGAGCCCGACGTCGTCTACGAGGCACATGACTATCAGGAGATCGAGGCCATGGTGGCTGCCGGTGTCGGCATCGCAATGGTGCCCGGGTTGTCGGTGATTCACCATCGACCCGACGTCACCACCATCGACTTCCCCGACACGGATCGGGTACCGACGCGCGTCATCTACATCGCGTCACTCGCCAGGCGTCAGTACACCCCGGCGATGTATGCCATCTCGACCGCATTGCGCGGTGCGGCCGAGCGCATCGCGGCTGCGACTACAACAGTTCCCTGATGGCGTTCTCGAAGCCGGTGACATGTTCGAGGGTCAGTTCGGCAGCGGTATCGGCGTCGCCGTCGATGATCGCCTGCAGCAACACGACGTGCTCACGGACATGGCCGGCCACATTCGGGAGTCGGTCGAGAAACAGGCACCAGATGCGCGTGGCGTGCGCGTCGAGGCTGACCAGAATGTCTTCGAGGTGAGGATTGCCCGACGCCCGATAGATCTCTCGGTGCACCGCAACATCTTTGCGCAGCACCTCGCGTGAATCGTCGGTGTCGTCGATGCTCGCGATGGAGGCCGCGAGCTCGGCCAGCCGGTCTCGGGCCGCCCGTGTCGCGGTCCGCGCCGCACGAGCCGAGGCCGCCGGCTCGAGCTGCTTGCGGATCTCCGAGATGTTGGCCAGGTCGGTCATGTCGACGGCGGTCGCGAAGGTTCCGCGCCGGGGATACGCGACGACGAGGCGCTCTCGTTCGAGTCGTTTGAGACCCTCACGAATCGGTGTGCGACCCAACCCCAATTGCTCGGCCAGGCGGTCGTCGTTGATCGGTTCACCCGGACGAATTTCCAGCATGATCAGCTGCTCACGCACTATTTCGTAGGCTCGATCGGCATTGGTTCCGACAAACTGCGTGGCATCCATCACCGGCTGAATTTCGATCGTCATCTTGTCTGCTCACTCCCGGTCGACGCCCCGCCCTTGACGGCTCTGCTTTGTGATCTTACTCTATTGGCATCTTGATATATCAGTTCCAGATCATTGATCTTCCAGAAGGGCGGCCATCTTGACGCAGGACTTCGCACCGACGGCGACGGCACCGCACCCGAGAGGCGTGACGAACCGAGTACTCGCCGATCTCGACCCCGAGGTGCACCGCGCGATCAGTGCCGAGCTCGGCCGCCAGCAGAACACCTTGGAAATGATCGCGAGTGAGAACTTCGCACCATTGGCCGTCATGCAGGCGCAGGGTTCGGTACTGACCAACAAGTACGCCGAGGGCTACCCCGGCCGGCGTTACTACGGCGGATGCGAAAACGTCGACGTCATCGAGCAACTCGCGATCGACCGGCTCAACGCCCTGTTCGGATCGTCGTTCGCCAACGTGCAGCCGCACTCGGGTGCGCAGGCAAATGCCGCTGCCATGGCGGCACTGCTGCAGCCGGGCGATTCGATTCTCGGTCTCGCACTCGCCCACGGCGGACACCTCACGCACGGCATGAAGCTGAACTTCTCGGGCAAGTTGTACGACGTCTCGGCCTACCACGTCCGCGAAGACGACCATCTCGTCGACATGGAAGAGGTGGAGCGCCTCGCCCACGAGCACCGTCCCAAGCTGATCATGGCCGGTTGGTCCGCCTACCCGCGCCACCTCGACTTCGCCGAATTCCGCCGCATCGCAGACGAAGTCGGCGCCTACCTGATGGTGGACATGGCGCACTTCGCCGGCCTGGTCGCCGCCGGACTGCACCCGTCACCGGTACCGCACGCACACGTGGTCACCTCGACGACGCACAAGACGCTCGGCGGACCGCGCGGCGGCGTCATCATCACCAACGACGCCGCGCTGGCGAAGAAGTTCAACTCCTCGGTCTTTCCCGGTCAGCAGGGCGGGCCCCTCGAACACGTCATCGCCGGCAAGGCCGTCGCCTTCAAACTCGCTGCCGAAGAGGACTTTCGGGAACGGCAGCAGCGCACCCTCGAAGGCGCGAAGATCCTGGCCGATCGACTGTTGACCGACGACGCAGCAGCCGCAGGCATCGACGTGGTCTCGGGCGGCACCGACGTCCACCTCGTTCTCGTGGACCTGCGCAAGTCCGAACTGGACGGCAAGCAGGCCGAGGACAGACTCCATCACGTCGGAATCACCGTGAACCGCAACGCAGTTCCGTTCGATCCACGGCCACCCATGGTGAGCTCCGGAGTCCGCATCGGCACCCCGGCCCTCGCGACCCGCGGCCTGGACGCCACGGCCTTCGCCGAGGTCTCCGACGTCATCGCCCACGCGTTGCGTCCCGACACCGACGACCGCGGACTCGATGCACTGCGAATCCGGGTCGAAGCCGTCGCCGCGCAGTTCCCCCTCTACTCCGACCTGACGGAAGGCTACCGATGACCGCCCCCGCAACCCCTCCGGGCGCACATCTGCCCGACCACCCGGACTTCCTGTGGCGCAACCCCGAGCCGAAGAAGTCCTACGACGTCGTGATCATCGGCGGCGGCGGACACGGCCTGGCCACCGCGCACTACCTCGCCAAGAACCACGGCATCACCAATGTGGCTGTGCTGGAGAAGGGGTGGCTCGCCGGAGGAAACATGGCGCGCAACACCACCCTCATCCGGTCCAACTACCTGTGGGACGAGAGCGCGCGCATCTACGAGCACTCGCTGAAACTGTGGGAAGGGCTCGCCGACGACCTCGACTACCCCATCCTGTTCAGCCAGCGCGGCGTCCTCAACCTCGCGCACAGCCTGCAGGACGTGCGCGACAGCGTGCGACGCGTCGAGGCCAACCGACTCAACGGCATCGACGCTCAGTGGGTCGACCCCGACGAGGTCAAGAAGCTGTGCCCGATCGTCAACATCTCCAGCGACATTCGCTACCCGGTGCTCGGTGCGACGTACCAGCCACGCGCCGGCATCGCCAAGCACGACTACGTCGCCTGGGGATTTGCCCGACGCGCCGACGCGGCCGGTATCGACATCATCCAGAACTGTGAGGTCACCGGCTTCACCACCGACGGCAACCGCGTCACCGGGGTGAAGACCACGCGTGGCGACATCGCCACCGGCCAGGTCGCGCTCTGCGCAGCCGGGCACACCTCGACGCTGACGGACATGCTCGGCATCAAGACTCCGCTGCAGAGCCATCCGCTGCAGGCCCTCGTCTCGGAGTTGCTCGAGCCCGTGCATCCCACGGTCGTCATGTCGAATGCCGTGCACGTGTACGTCTCTCAGGCCCACAAGGGCGAACTGGTGATGGGTGCAGGCGTCGACTCCTACAACGGCTACGGCCAGCGCGGTGCGTTCCACATCATCGAACGGCAGATGGCGGCTGCGGTGGAGTTGTTCCCCGTCTTCGCTCGCGCGCACCTGCTGCGCACCTGGGCCGGCATCGTGGACGTCTGCCCCGATGCCTCCCCCATCGTCGGACGCACGCCGTTCGACAACGTGTTCCTCAATTGCGGTTGGGGTACAGGCGGATTCAAGGCCACCCCCGGTGCCGGTTGGTGCCTGGCCGACACCATCGCCAACGACGAGGTGCACGAGTACATCGCACCGTTCAGTCTGGACCGATTCGTCACCGGCGCGCTGGTGGACGAGCACGGTGCCGCAGGCGTGGCGCACTAGTTTCTCCGCCCCGACACACGCAGCACCCGAACGAGAAATCTTGGAGTGGCAATGCAATTGATCGAATGCCCGTGGTGCGGGAGTCGAGAAGAGACCGAGTTCCACTACGGCGGCCAGGCGCACATCGCCTACCCCGAGGATCCCTCGGCTCTGACCGACGAACAGTGGGCGCACTTCGTGTTCTTCCGCGACAACCCCAAGGGGCTCTTCGCGGAACGGTGGAGCCACAGCGCGGGCTGCCGGCGTTGGTTCAACGCCGTGCGGGACACCGCCACCTATCGAATCCACAGTGTCTATCGCCTCGACGACCCGAAGCCGGTGAACCCATGACCGCATTCCGCACCGCATCCGGCGGCCGCATCGACCGCACGAGCACCTTCGACTTCACGTTCGGCGGCTCGGCCCTGCAGGGCCACCCGGGCGACACGCTGGCATCTGCGTTGCTCGCCAACGGTATTCATCAAGTGACCACCAGCATCAAGCTCGGCAGGCCCCGTGGATTCACCGCTGCATGGGCCGAGGACACCGGCGGACTCGTACAGATCGAGGAGCCGTTCCCCGAGCCGATGCTGCTCGCCACGACGATCGAGCTGTACGACGGCCTGGTCGCTCGGGGCATCCCCGGACAGGGCCGTCTCGCCGAGATCTCCGACTCCGCCAAGTACGACGCCATGCACGCCCACGCCGACCTGTTGGTCGTCGGTGCCGGTCCGGCTGGTCTGACGGCCGCTCTGGCCGCCGCCCGCAGTGGCGCTCGCGTGGTCGTCGTCGACGATCAGAGCGAGTTCGGCGGCTCCCTGCTCGGCTCCGACGACGTCATCGACGGACGGCCGGCCCTGGACTGGGTTGCCGACGCGGTGGCCGAGTTGTCGACCTTCCCCGACGTGAGCTTGCTGCGCCGCACCACCGCGTTCGGTTCCTACGACGACGGCTTCGTGCTCGCCCTCGAGCGCCGCACCGATCACCTGGGCTTGGAAGCTCCTGCAGCGCTGAGCCGTCAGCGAGTCTGGCGTATTCGCTCGCGTCACATCCTGGTGGCCACCGGTGCCCACGAGCGGCCCGTCGTCTTCACCGACAACGACCGACCCGGAATCATGTTGGCGCACAGTGCACGTACGTTCCTGCATCGCTACGGCGTGACGGTAGGAACCGAGGCCGTGGTGTTCACCACCAACGACAGCGCGTACAAGGCAGCCGTCGATCTGCACGACGCCGGGGTCCGCATCGCGCGCATCGTCGATGCCCGCTCCGAGGCACCGGAACACTGGCTCGGCCTGTGCCGCGAGCGCGGTATCGAGGTGCGCACCGGCAGCGTCGTATCCGGCACCCGCGGCGACACCCGCGTCACTCATGCATTGGTGACCGGTGCCGACGGTGCCACCGACACCGTGGCGTGCGACGTACTGCTCGTCAGCGGCGGTTGGAACCCCGCCGTCCACCTGTTCAGCCAGGCCCGCGGAAAGCTGCGCTACGACGGCGAACTCGGTGCGTTCGTCCCGGCGGACGACGTCGAGGGCATCAGCGTAGCCGGATCGGCCTCGGGAGTGTTCGATCTGGCAGGATGCCTCCGCGACGGCAACTCGGCCGCGGCAGGTGTGCTGACCCGTCTCGGCTTCGACGTCACCGAAACGTCGCCACCAGCAGTCGAATCCGTGCCCAGCAGCGAGTCGCTGGTGCTGTGGCGGGTGCGCGACGACTTCGGAGCCGACAGCCAGTTCGTCGACGTGCAGCGTGACGCGACGGTGGCCGATCTGGTCCGCGCCGTCGGTGCAGGCATGTCGTCGATGGAGCACATCAAGCGCTACACCACGATCGGCACCGCGCACGATCAGGGCAAGACCTCCGGTGTGGTGTCCTCGGGCATCGTGGCGGAACTGCTCGACAAGCCGGTGGAGAACCTGGGCACCACCACCTTCCGACCGCCGTACACCCCGGTGGCGTTCGCGGCGTTGGCCGGCCGCAACCGCGGCATGGCTTTCGACCCGGAACGGGTTACTGCAGTTCATGATTGGCACGTCGCCCGCGGCGCGGTCTTCGAGGACGTCGGACAGTGGAAGCGGCCCCGCTACTATCCACTGCCCGGCGAGGAGATGCACGACGCCGTGCTCCGCGAGTGCGCGGCCGTGCGTGCGAGCGTCGGCATGCTCGACGGTTCGACACTGGGCAAGATCGACGTACAGGGCCCCGATGCCGGTGTGGTGCTGGACATGTTCTACACGAACATGATGAGCAACTTGAAGGTCGGCATGGTTCGCTACGGCGTGATGTGCGGTGCCGACGGCATGGTGATCGACGACGGCACCGTGATGCGGTTGGCAGACGACCGATTCCAGGTATTCACCACCACGGGCGGCGCAGCAGGAATGCTCGACTGGATGGAGGAGTGGCTGCAGACCGAATGGCCGCACCTGGCGGTTCGGCTGACGTCGGTGACCGAGCAGTGGGCCACGTTCCCCGTCGTCGGACCGCGCTCCCGCGACCTCGTCGGCGAGATCTTCCCCGAGCTCGACGTCTCCAACGAGGCGTTCCCGTTCATGGCCTGGCGTGACGCCTCGGTCGACGGTGTGCCGGTACGCGTGGCGCGCATCAGCTTCTCCGGTGAACTGGCCTTCGAAGTGAACATCGATTCTTGGCACGCCCGCGCACTGTGGTCGCGGCTGATCGATGCGGGCGAGAAGTACGGCATCACCCCGTACGGCACCGAGACCATGCACGTGCTGCGGGCCGAGAAGGGCTACCCGATCGTCGGCCAGGACACCGACGGGACCGTCACCCCACAGGACCTCGGTATGAGCTGGGCGGTATCGAAGAAGAAGCTCGACTTCATCGGAAAGCGCTCGTTCGACCGTGCCGAGAACCGGAACCCGTTGCGCAAGCAGTTCGTCGGGCTCCTGCCCGTCGATCGGGAGACCGTCCTTCCCGAGGGCTCGCAGATCATCGAGCACTCCGAGAGCGGCGTCCTCCCCGAGCTTCCGGTTCCGATGCTCGGCCACGTCACGTCGAGTTACGCCAGCGCAGAATTGGGCAGGCCGTTCGGGCTGGCCCTGCTCGAGGCCGGGCGTGACCGACTCGGCGACATCCTGCACGTCCCGGTGGGCGACACCCTCGTCGCCGTGGAAGTCACCGGCTCCGTACTCGTCGACCCGGAAGGTAACCGCCGTGATGGCTGACCGACTCGCCGCCAGAAGCCCACTCGCAGAAACAGTTCTGCCGGACTCCTCTGCTGTACGCATCGTGGAGGAGCCGTTCCTGGCCGGGATCGACCTGTGGGTCGACCCGAGCGGGCCGGGCGGTGCCGCTGCCTCGACCGAGCTCGGCACCGAGTTGCCCGGCCCCGGACGCGTCGCCGAGGGCACGAACACCACCGCGATCTGGCTCGGCCCGGAGGAGTGGCTGGTGATCGGAGCGGGCCTCGATCCGGTCGAACTCGAACACCGTCTCGGCTCGGCCGTTCGTGAGCATCGCGGTGCGGCAACCGATGTGTCCGCACAGCGAACCAGTCTGCGCCTGAGCGGTTCCCGGGCCCGCGACGTGCTGGCGAAAGGGTGCTCGATCGATCTGCACCCCCGCGTCTTCCCGGCCGGGTCGACGGTACAGACGATGCTGGCGATGGCAGGCATGATTCTCATTGCCTGTGACGACACCGGAACGGACTATCGCATCCTGGTGCGCTCGTCGTTCGCACGCTATCTCGCAGCCTGGCTGACCGACGCGGCCGAGGAATACACCGACGCCGGCTGAGTCGGACCACCGAACCCGACGCGAGAGAAAAGGTGACCGCAGTGCTCACGACCGTCTCCACGGCAACCCGGGCAGCCGATGCCCGCGACCGGCTGCTGACCCGGCTGACGACCTCGCATCCGGTCGTCTGCGGGATCGTCAACGTCACCCCGGATTCGTTCTCCGATGGCGGCCACTTCCTGGACTCGGATCGTGCTGTGGCGCATGCTCTGTCGATGGTCGACGAGGGTGCCGAACTGCTCGACATCGGCGGTGAGTCGACCAGGCCGGGGGCAACCCCACCCACCGTCGACGAGGAGATCGAACGAGTCGTACCGGTGATCGACGCCCTGTCCAGGCTTACCTCGACACCGCTGTCGGTCGACACCTCACGGCCCGAGGTGATGCGAGAGGCGGTACTCGCCGGGGCGAGCGTCATCAATGACGTTCGTGCTCTTCGTCTTCCGGGCGCACTCGCGGCAGCTGCCGAACTGGACGTTGCCGTTTGCCTGACGCACATGCAGGGCGAGCCGGCGACGATGCAGCATTCCCCTCGGTACGGCGATGTCACGGCAGAGGTCTGCGAGTTCCTCGACGACCGGGCCGCCGAATGCATCCGGGCCGGTATCCCGGCGTACCGCATTCTGGTCGATCCCGGATTCGGGTTCGGGAAAACTCTCGAGCACAATCTGCAACTGCTGCAGGGCCTTCGGGCGCTCACCGCGGCCGGGCGACCGATCATGGCGGGTCTGTCGCGGAAGGGAATGATCGGTGCCATCACCGGACGAGAGGTCGACGGCCGACTCGCCGGATCACTCGCCGCCGCGATCTTCGCGGCCCAGAACGGGGCGTCACTCCTGCGGGTCCACGACGTCGCCGCCACCATCGACACACTGGCCGTGATGCGGGCAGTGCGGTCGCTCGACGTACTGCACTCACACCCAGGTCAATCCACGATGAATGCCGAGGCCACCTCATGACCGCATCCCTCTCCTCCGCCCGTCGGCTCTTCAGCGCCGAGCACGGTTGGATGGCCGTCGACCCGTTCGGTTCACCGGCCCAGACTCCGAGCCGTGTGGGGGTGACGCCGGCAGCGTTGGCCGACGCGGCCGACATTATCGGCGTCGATCTTCCGTCGGTTCGTACCGTGCTCGCCGCCGGTGATGCGTGCGGCACCATCCATAGTTCCGCCGGCTCGGTCACGGTGTACGCCCCGGCGAGCGGCATGGTCACGATCGTCAACCCCGCTGTGCGCGAGGACCCGTCGCTCGTCGCTGCCGATCCACTCGGTGCCGGCTGGCTGTTCGCGGTCCTGACTCCTGCGGCCTCGTCGTTCGACGACCTGACCATGTGCGAGCCGACCGGCGCAGTTCGCACGACCTCATGACCATCAGTGTGTTCGACCTCTTCTCCGTCGGAGTCGGCCCCTCGAGTTCGCACACCGTCGGACCGATGCGCGCGGCCGCTCGATTCGTCGACGACCTGCG
Source organism: Rhodococcus sp. 3258 (assembly GCF_031456475.1). Lineage (NCBI taxonomy): Bacteria > Bacillati > Actinomycetota > Actinomycetes > Mycobacteriales > Nocardiaceae > Rhodococcus > Rhodococcus sp. 3258. Next base: position 637,543 of record NZ_JAVDUT010000002.1, on the reverse strand, counting down.
GACGATGTCTGCGTTCGACGACGTTCGAGAGCTGGCGGTCGATCTGTACGGCTCGTTGGCCGCGACCGGAGCCGGCCACGGCACCATGAACGCCGTACTGCTGGGGTTGGAAGGCCATGCGCCCGAGACCATCACGACCGAGGTCATGGAAGAACGGCAGGCATCGATGGCGGCCACCGGCCGAATCGTCTTCGGTGGTCACCGCGAGATCGACCTGGCTGTCGACGACATCGTGCTGCGTCCGTTGACGGTACTGCCGTTCCACCCGAACGGGATGAAACTGACTGCGCGCAGAGCGGATTCGACCGAACTGCACAGCGAGGTGTACTTCTCCGTCGGTGGCGGCTTCGTGGTGACCGAGGCCGAAAGCGTCGAGGCCGTCGCACCCCTCGCCTCCGCGAACGGATTCGCGTCGGCCAAGGAACTACTTCAGCTCTGTGAACGTCGGCGCTGCAGCATCAGTGACGTCATGACCGAGGTCGAGCTCGAACGCCGCACACACGAGGAGATTCGGGACGCGTTGCTGCACATCCGTGACGTCATGGTCGAGTGCGAGGTTCGCGGCATCTCCCGCGACGGCTACCTTCCCGGCGCGCTGGGAGTGCGGCGTCGAGCACGGGACTGGTTCCTGCGGCTCGATGCCGAGGATCCGAACCGTTCGAGCGAATTCGCCGAGGACTGGGTCAATCTCGTCGCCCTCGCAGTCAACGAGGAGAACGCCTCCGGCGGACGAATCGTCACGGCACCCACCAACGGCGCGGCCGGCATCATCCCGGCCGTGCTGCACTACGCCACTCGCTACACCGCCGCGGGGGTCGCCGATCCCGACGGCAGCACGGTGCGTTTTCTGCTCACCGCCGGCGCGATCGGATCGCTCTACAAGGAGATGGCCTCGATCTCCGGTGCCGAAGTGGGCTGCCAGGGCGAGGTGGGTTCGGCAGCATCGATGGCGGCCGCCGGTCTGGCCGAGGTTCTGGGCGGCACACCCGAACAGGTGGAGAACGCCGCCGAGATCGCGATGGAGCACAGCCTCGGTCTCACGTGCGACCCCATCGGCGGACTGGTGCAGATTCCGTGCATCGAACGCAACGCCATCTCGGCAGGCAAGGCCATCAATGCCGCTCGGATGGCGCTACGCGGCAACGGTACTCACCGCGTCAGCCTGGACCAGGTGATCGAGACGATGCGCTCCACCGGGGCCGACATGCACTCGAAGTACAAGGAGACCTCCAGCGGCGGCCTCGCGATCAACGTGCCGGTCAATTTCGTGGAGTGTTAGAGCGTGGAGTGCTAGAGGCCGAGAACTTTCTCCACCGCCACACAACGACGAGGGGCCCGTACCGATTCGGTACGGGCCCCTCGTCGTGTGTCGGTTCAGCTGAAGATGACCGTCCGGTGTCCGTGCAGCAGGACGCGATTCTCGCAGTGCCAGCGGACCGCTCGCGAGAGTGCGAGTGCCTCGGCGTCCTGTCCGACGGTGGCCAGACGAGACGGGTCGTGAGTGTGGTCGATACGAATGACCTGCTGCTCGATGATCGGGCCCTCGTCCAGGTCGGGGGTGACGTAGTGCGCTGTCGCTCCGACCTGCTTGACGCCCCGGTCGAAGGCCTGGTGGTAGGGCTTTGCGCCCTTGAAGCCGGGCAGGAACGAGTGGTGGATGTTGATCGCCTTGCCGTGCAGCGCTCGACACGTCTCGTCGGAAAGCACCTGCATGTAGCGGGCCAGCACCACCAGGTCGACCTCGTACTCTGCGACGAGGTCGAGCAGGCGTTGCTCGGCCTCGGCCTTGGTTCCCGGGGTGACGGGAATGTGGACGAACGGCAGCCCGGCAGCCTCGGCCATCGGCCGCAGCACCTCGTGATTGCTCACCACGGCCACCAGTTCGCCGCCGAGATTCTGTGAGCGCCAACGGAAGATGAGGTCGTTGAGGCAGTGCCCCATCTTGGACACCATGACGAGCACGCGCGGCTGGCTGCAGCCGTTGAAGGTGTACGTCATCGCGAATCGATCGGCCACCTCGCGGAAGCTCTCGGTCAGCTTCTCGATGTCGGTGGTGCCGCTGGCCACGAACGAGGTGCGAAGAAAGAACGAGCCGTCCGTGGAGTCGTCGAACTGTTGGTGTTCGGCGATGTCGCAGTCGTTGTCGAAGAGGAACGCACTGACGGCCCGGACGATGCCCGGCCGCTGGCCGCAGCTGAGCGTGAGGGTGAAGTTCTCGGTCATCGAATCTCCTGGTACTGGTGGGTCGTCAGCTGCGGATCTTGGCCATCTCGGGGTCGACGAGGGGCTCGGCCACGACGGTGGCGGACACGAGCCGATCGAAGTATCGAATCTGTACTGCTGCACCTGGTTCTGCGCTACCGGCAGGAACCCAGGCGTAGGCGATCGGCGCACCGACGGTGTGACCGAACGAGGCGCTGGTGACGTAGCCGGCGGGTTCACCGTCCACCAGGACGGGCTCGTGGCCGAGTACCACCGACGTGCCGTCGTCGATCTTCAAGCAGACCAACTTCTTCGAGACGGTGTCGTCGGACATCTCGAGTACGGCGTCGCGGCCGCGGAATTCGCCCTTCTGTGGGCGTACCGCGAAGCCGAGGCCTGCCTCGTAGGGGTTGTGCTCGGTGGTCATGTCCGAACCCCACGACCGGTAGCCCTTCTCCATGCGCAGGCTGTTGAACGCAGCGCGCCCGCCGGCGATGATCCCGAACTCGGAACCGGCCTGCCACAACATGTCCCACAGTCGCTGGCCGTAATCGGCGGTGGTGTACAGCTCCCACCCGAGCTCGCCCACGTATGACAACCGCATCGCGGTGACGGGCACTCCCCCGATACGAACCTGCTTGCAGCGGAAGTACTTGAAGTTCTCGTTCGAGAAGTCGTCCTGGGTGAGCTTCTCCACGACCTCGCGGGCGTGGGGACCCCACAGGCCGATGCAGCACGTGGATCCGGTGATGTCGTCGACGGTGACGCTGCCGTCACTCGGTGCTTCGCGGCGAAGGTAATCGAAGTCGAGATTGCCGTTGGCTCCGACCTGGAACTCGTCCGCGGACAACCGCGCCACGGTGAGATCACTTCGGACGCCGCCCTTCTCGTCGAGAGCCAGCGTGTACGTGACGGCCCCGACGGACTTGTCCATCTTGCCGGACGTCAATCCCTCCAACAGTGCAAGCGCACCGGGCCCGCGAACGCGCAGACGCTTGAGCGGGGTCATGTCGTACATGGCGACGGACGTACGGGTCTTCCACGCCTCGGCCGCGGCAATGGGCGAATGGAACATCGACGCCCACTCGTCGCGCTCGGGCGGCTGCCACTCGACGGGAAGCTGGTGCACCAGATCGGCATTGGCCTCGTACCAGTGCGGGCGTTCCCACCCGCCGCCTTCGAGGAACACGGCACCGAGTTGATGCTGCCGCGCGTTGAAGGGGCTGACCCGAACGTCACGCGGGGACAACCGCGGCTGCGAGGGATGCAGCACGTCGTAGATCTCGATGAAGTTCTGCTGCGAGGTTTCGCTGACGTACGAGGGATCGAGCTGGAAATCCTCGAAGCGGTTGACATCGCATCCGTGCAGTTCGACCTCGGAGCGTCCGTCGACCAGCAACTGTGCGATGGCCCGGCCGACTCCGGCCGAATGCGTCACCCACACGGCCTCGGCGATCCAGAAGCCCTTGACGTCCGGGGATTCACCGAGCAGCGGTCCACCGTCGGGGGTGAACGAGAAGACTCCGTTGAAGCCGTGGTCGATCTTGGCGGTCTCCAGGCACGGCAACAGCAGCTTGGACTGCTCCCACGACGGCGCGAAGTCCTCCTGCGTGAAGTCGAGCATGGACGGCATCGCCTCGTCGGACACACCGTCCCCGCCGGGCAGGGTCTTGGTGTCGACGGGCATCGGGCGGTGCGCGTAGGTTCCGATGCCGAGACGGTCGACGTGCTCGCGGAAGTACAGGTCCTGATCCTGATGACGAAGAATGGGCATGCCGGCCTCGGCCGCTTCGGTGTTGCGTCCCACCAGTTCCGGGATCTGATCGGTCTTGGCGTACTGGTGCGCCAAGGGCAGCAGCGGCACCTTCATGCCGACCAGTTCGCCCACATCGGGGCCCCAGAAGCCGGCGCAGGACACCACGATGTCGGCCTCGATGACGCCGTTGTCGGTTGCCACACCGGTGACGCGGCCACCCGTCTGTTCGATTCCGATGACCTTGGTGGAACCACGGAACACGGCTCCGCGCGATTCTGCGCGACGGGTGAGTGCCACGACGGCACGGGACGCTTTGGCAAGACCGTCGGTCTCGACGTACAGACCGCCGAGAACCCGCGAACGGTCTATCAGCGGATGCAGTTTGGCGCATTCGGACGGGTCGATGACCGATCCTTCGATGCCCCAGGACGTGGCCCAGCCCTGCTTGCGATGCAGGTCGGCCAGTCGCTCCTCGGTGGTGGCCACTTCGAGGCCGCCGAGCTGATTGAAGCACCACTGCCCGTCCACCTCGAGGTTCATGAACTTCTCGACCGTGTATCGGGCGAGTTCGGTCATGGTCTTGGATGCATTGGTCTGGAACACCAGACCCGGTGCGTGCGAGGTGGATCCACCCGTGAGAGGGAGCGGCCCCTGATCCAGCACGGTGATGCGATCCCAACCGCGTGCGGTGAGCTCGTCGGCCACGTTGGTACCGACTATGCCGGCGCCGATGATGACAACTCTCGGTGAACCCATGGTGGTCCTTCCGTATCGGGGTGGAGAGATGGAGCTCGGCCGAAGCGGTCCACGGCCTGCACGACAACTAACCAGAGATTGATATATCAAGAGTATGGGCAGGGATGGTTGTGGTCAACCCCCGAAATACCGATGGTGCGGGACGCATAGTTTCGCGTCCCGCACCATCGCTCACTTCACTTGCCGGCCTTGACTTTCGGCGGGGCCTTGGGGTTCTTGACGATGAACGGATCGTTCGTGACGTCCTTGTACAGCGAGACACACGTACCGATCATCACCAGTACGAACGGTGCCGCCACGATGATGGTCATCGTCTGCAACCCGTTGAGGGCGTCCGAACCTCCCGTCCACAGCATCAGGATCGCGATGCCGCCGGTGACGACACCCCAGAAGGCGACGACCCCACGCGACGGATCCAGGGTGCCGCGTTGCGACAGGGTGCCCATCACGATCGAGGCAGCGTCGGCACCACTGACGAAGAAGATGCCCACCAAGACCATCACCAACACCGACGAGATGCCGGCCAACGGGAAGTGGTCGAGAACCGCGAACAGCTGCGATTCCGGCTTACCGAGGGCCACCAGATCCTCGGTTCCCTTCTGCTGCTCGCCGATTGCCGCTCCACCGAAGATCGAGAACCAGACCAAGCTCACCGACGTAGGGATGAGAATGACGCCGATGACGAACTGGCGGATGGTACGGCCACGACTGATGCGAGCGAGGAACATACCGACGAAGGGGGTCCACGAGATCCACCAGGCCCAGTAGAAGATCGTCCAGGACGAGAGCCAGGACTCGGTCTCGGGACCACCGGATGCCGCCGACCGCGCCGACATGCCGGCGATGTGCGCGGCGTAGTCACCGAGAGTGGTGGGCAGCAGATTCAGGATCAGGACCGTGGGGCCCGCGACGAACACGAAGATCGCAAGCACGAGAGCCAGCACCATATTGATGTTCGACAGCCACTGAATTCCTTTGGAAACCCCGGACACTGCCGAGGCCACGAATGCAAGTGTCAGGATGGCGACGACAGCCACGAGCAGAAGCGTCCCCGCTTGGTTGACCCAGCCGAGAACCTCGATACCGGAACCGATCTGGAGTGCGCCGAGGCCGAGGGATGCCGCGGTGCCGAACATCGTGGCGAAGATCGCCAGAATGTCGATGACCTTGCCGATGGGGCCTTCGGCTCGGCGACCGATCAACGGAATGAACGAGGAGCTGATGAGCTGCTTGCGGCCCATCCGGTAGGTGCCGTAGGCGATGGACAATCCGACCACCGCGTACATCGACCAGGGATGCAGTCCCCAGTGGAAGATGGCTGTCGAAAGTGCCGTTCCCACAGTGGAATCGGTGATTCCGGGCGGCGGGGTGACGAAATGAGTGAGGGGCTCGGCCACTCCCCAGAAGATCAATCCGATTCCCATGCCGGCGCTGAACATCATTGCGATCCAGCTGACGGTGTTGAATTCGGGCTTCTCACCGTCTTTGCCGAGCGGAATCTTTCCGTAGCGACTGAGCGCGAGCCACAGCGCGAAGATCACGAACCCGGTGGCCGAGAAGATGAACAGCCAGCCGACGTTGGTCACGACCCAGTCGAGTACCGACGCGTTGACGGACTTCATGTTCTCGGTGCCGAGGATGCCCCATGCCAGAATCGCGATCACGATGGCGGCGGTGATACCGAACACCACCTTGTCGGTGCGCGGCTTGCCCTCCTCTCCGTGGTGGTAGACCTCGAGGGGGCCGTAATGATGAGGGGCATGTTTCTCGGGTGCATCGACGCGAGTTTTGTCGCCCCGGGGTTTGCTGTTCGTTGTCACATCGTTCTCCCTCCGGCTCTCGCCGAATAGGTGTGTCGCCCGTGCACGCAGCGTGGGTGGTCGGATAGGTGCGCGACTCGTTGCTCTCTGCGCAACTACGATTTGTTTGGACTCGAACAAGACTGAGCCGACCCAGGGGCTATGTCAATAGATGGCTGGTCATTTAGACGCGTTCATCACGGTTTTTGGAAACGGACAACGCCCCTGAACAGCATCTATGCAAGTGTAAATGCCAAAAGTTGTCCGAATTCGATACTCGCTTTTAACATTCGATACTGCCCGGTAACTGATATATTAAGCCGATTCCACCACCGTCGCGGCCTCAAACGCCGCTCCTTCACCTCACCCAGGAGTACCAGTCATGCCGCAGCAGGTCCGCGCCGTCGTCGCCAAGAGCAAAGGCGAGCCCGTCTCGATCGAGACGATCACCATTCCCGATCCCGGCCCGAACGATGTCGTGGTCACCATCGCCGCGTGCGGGGTGTGTCATACCGATCTGCATTACCGCGAGGGCGGTATCAACGACGAGTTCCCGTTCCTGCTCGGCCACGAAGCCGCGGGCACCGTCGAAGCCATCGGCGATGCTGTCACTCATGTCGAGGTCGGTGATTTCGTGGTGTTGAACTGGCGGGCGGTGTGCGGGGAATGCCGAGCCTGCAAGAAGGGCACCCCCTGGTACTGCTTCGACACCCACAATGCGTCGAAGAAGATGACTCTCGCCGACGGCACCGAACTCTCTCCCGCGTTGGGGATCGGGGCGTTCGCCGACAAGACCCTCGTCCACGAAGGACAATGCACCAAAGTCGACCCCGACTCCGATCCGGCGGTCGTCGGGTTGCTCGGGTGCGGGGTGATGGCCGGACTCGGTGCGGCGATGAACACCGGCCACGTCTCGCGCGGGGATTCGGTGGCGGTGATCGGGTGCGGCGGTGTCGGTGATGCTGCGATCGCCGGAGCCCGGTTGGCGGGGGCGTCGACGATCATCGCCGTCGACCGCGACAAGAAGAAACTCGACTGGGCTCTCGAACTCGGCGCCACCCACACTGTCGATGCCTCGCAGGTCGATGCCGTCGAGGCCATCCAGGAGCTCACCGGTGGGTTCGGGGCCGATGTGGTCATCGATGCCGTCGGCCGCCCGGAAACCTGGAAGCAGGCGTTCTACGCCCGCGATCTCGCCGGGACGGTCGTCCTCGTCGGGGTGCCGACGCCGGAGATGACGGTGGAGATGCCGTTGATCGATTTCTTTTCCCGGGGTGGGTCGTTGAAGTCGTCGTGGTACGGCGATTGCCTGCCGGAGCGGGATTTTCCGATGTTGGTCGATCTGTACGAGCAGGGCCGGTTGCCGCTCGAGAAGTTCGTGACCGAACGGATCGGTCTCGGTGATATCGAGGCGGCGTTCGAGAAGATGCATCAGGGCACGGTGCTGCGTTCGGTGGTGGTCCTGTGAGCGGGCAGTTCCGGGTCGAGAAGGTGGCCGCTTCCGGTGACTCGAGCCCGTGCGCTGCGGCTCGACACCTCTGATATATCAAAGTGGGCCTCTTTACCCGTCGGTAGCGTTTTGTTTCATGATGCCCTCAACGTATTCCGACGTCGGGGGCATCATCGAGTCGGGCGGACGCGACACCGGCCACGCATGTCATTGCACGGGCTAACCACCTGCTCAGCTGGTACAACGCGTGGTTTGTCCGGTTCCGGTTACGTCGTGTTTCGCGTGTATGAAAAGTGCCGTCACCTATTGACACACTCTTGTGGCGATGTTCACACTGTTGTTGCGGGAAGTAAGACGTGTTCCGCATAGCGATACAGAAAGGATCCGAATGCTCAAGGTGTGTTCCTTGGCCGATCTCCCCGGCGGCGAAGCTCTGCGCGTCGACACCACCCCTCCGGTGGCGGTGTTCCACACCGAGGACGGTGAGCTGTTCGCGATCGATGACACCTGTACGCATCAGGACGCGTCGCTCGCCGACGGCTGGCTCGAAGGGTGCGCGGTCGAATGCCCGCTCCACGCGTCCACCTTCGACCTGCGTACCGGTGCTGTCGACGCTCCGCCCGCCAAGTTGCCTGTCCGCACGCACACCGTCGTCGTCGAGGACGGCGTCGTCTATGTCGAGCTGAGCACCGCGGCCCCCAATCTTCCGCCCGACGTTCGCAGCCGGTTGGCCGCCGAGGGACATTCATGAAGAGCGTCACCATCGTCGGAGCCTCCCTGGCAGGCCTGTGCTCCGCGCGTGCACTGCGGGCGGCCGGGTTCGACGGCTCCGTCACCATCGTCGGTGCCGAGAGCCATCGACCCTACGACCGCCCTCCCCTGTCGAAGGAATACCTCGCCGGCGACGTGGACGTGAGCACTCTCGCCCTCGAACCCGACGACGAAAACCTCGACGCCACCTGGATTCTGGGCCGCACAGCCACCGCCCTCGATCCATCGCGTCGCACCGTCACCCTCGACGACGGTGCCGAACTGACCTCCGACGGCGTCGTCCTCGCCACCGGCTCACGCGCGCGATCGCTTCCCGGTACCGATCACCTCGCCGGTGTGCACGTATTGCGTACGATCGACGACGCCGACCGGCTGCGTGCAGATCTCACGCCCGGCGCACGTCTCGTCGTCATCGGCGCAGGCTTCATCGGAGCCGAAGTAGCTTCCACCGCAAGGAAGTTGGGCCTCGAGGTCACCGTCGTCGAAGCCGCCCCGTCACCGCTCGCCGGGCCACTCGGTGCACGGTTGGGTAGCGCGGTGGGCAATCTGCACCGCGACAACGGCACCACGTTGATCTGCGGAATCGCCGTCGACGGCCTGACCGGCACCGACCGAGTGACGGGCGTTCGCCTCGCGGACGGCCGACTCCTCGACGCCGACGTCGTGGTTGTCGGCATCGGCGGCATTCCGAACATCGACTGGCTCGGCACCAGCGGACTCGCACTGGGCAACGGAATCCTGTGCGACGGCGGCGGCGCGACCGCCGTACCCGGAGTGGTCGCAGTCGGCGACTGCGCCGCATGGCTGGATTCGACCGGCGTCCACCGACGCGTCGAGCATTGGGCCGGGGCATCCGAACGACCCACCGTCGCAGTGGCCACCCTGCTCTCTGGCAGTTACGGCGGCCAACACGTCAAACCTCCGTATTTCTGGTCCGACCAGTACGGGTCACGTATTCAGTTCGCCGGCACCGCCGGACCGGACAGTGAATGCACCATCGAAGAGGGTTCGCCCGAACTCGGGAGTTTCCTCGCCGTGTATCGATCCGACGGACTTCCGGTCGGTGTACTCGGTGTCAATCAAGTTCGATTGTTCACCCGCTGGCGCCGACAGCTCTCGGCTCCCGCTCGCGCGGTCTGAAATCATCCAGGCCGCTGCTCCACCCGTCGTATTCCATTACCCCAGTTGACGTCTCGTCACCGATCCACAAGATCGGCCACGTACGGAGGACCGAAGTGACCACCATTCCCGACACCACGCCGCCCGCAACCTCCCTTCCCCTGCCCGAAAGCCTCATCTCCACCCTTCCCGGTCGCTACTACACCGATCCGGCCATCTTCGAGCTCGAGCAGGAGAAGATCTTCGAGGAACTGTGGATCTGCGCGGTCCGTGCCGCCGATCTGGACAAGCCCGGCGCCTTCCGCACCGTGCAGATCGGCCGCGAAAGCGTCATCGTGACGCGCACCCGAACCGGGGCGATCAAGGCCTACCTGAACGTGTGCGCGCACCGCGGTGCTCGAATCTGCATGGAGGACAAGGGCGAAGTCAAGCGATCGTTCCAGTGTCCGTACCACGCCTGGACCTACGATCTCGACGGAAAGCTCATCGCAGCACCGAATCTCACCAAGATGCCCGATATCGACCGAGTTCGCTACGGCCTGACGTCGGTGTCGGTCGAGGAATGGCTCGGGTACGTCTGGGTCAATCTCAGCGACGATCCGGCCTCCTTCGACACCACTGTCGTGCAGGACATCCGTGATCGACTCGGCGACGTCGAGTCGATCGACCGCTACAAGATCGAAGACCTCGGTCTCGGCCGCCGCGTGAGCTACGACGTCAAGGCCAACTGGAAGCTCATCATCGAGAACTTCATGGAGTGCTACCACTGCGCCACAATCCACCCCGAGCTGACCGAGGTACTTCCCGAATTCGCCGACGGTTACGCCGCCCAGTACTACGTGGGCCACGGAGCCGAATTCGGGGAATCCGTCAAGGGATTCACGCTCGACGGTTCCGAGGGACACGACTCCATTCCCGGAATCGCACCCGAACAGGACCGGCGCTACTACGCCATCACCGTCCGGCCACAGGTGTTCGTCAACCTCGTCCCGGATCACGTGATCATCCATCGGATGTATCCACTTGCCGCCGATCGCACTCTGGTGGAATGCGATTGGCTGTACCTGCCCGGAGTCGTCGCATCGGGACGGGATCTGCAGAAATCGGTGGAGTTGTTCCACCGCGTCAATCTGCAGGACTTCGAGGCGTGCGAACGCTGCCAGCCCGCCATGAGCTCACGGAAGTACCGCGACGGCGGAGTGCTGGTGGGCAGCGAACACCACATCGGCATCTTCCACGATTGGCTGAAGAACCGCATCGAGGCCTGACCGCACGCTGCCCCGCACTCGGTGCCGATAGGATCGGTAACCATGAGTGTCGAGGTCGCATCGCCGGGCGCCCCCGGATCGTCGGGGGTGCCGGGCGAACCCGGAGCGACGATGGCCGACGTCGCTTACTCGGCTATCCGCGACAAACTGATCATGCTGACCATCAAGCCGGGTGAGGCCGTCGTCGAATCGGCGTTGTCCGCCGAGCTGGGGGTTGGACGCACGCCGGTACGGGAAGCGCTCAAACGGCTCGAGTACGAGCGCCTCGTCATCTCGCACGCCCGCCGCGGCACTTTTGCCACGGCCATCGACGTCGCCGATCTGGGTGACATCTCCGAAATCCGCCAGCGGCTCGAGCCCCTGGCCGCCGCCAAGGCAGCCACCGCGGCCACCGCAACCCAACGCCAAGTTCTGCTGGGCATGGCCGACCGCACCGAAAAATTCGAGGCGACGCCGCCGAGCCAACACGACCTGATCAACTGGGACGCCGAAGTGCATCGCACCGTCTACCGGCTGGCGGCCAACCCGGTTCTCGAAGACGCATTGATTCGCTACAACAATCTCGCGACGCGAATCTTCTGGTTGTTCATGGATCGTCTGCCTCCCCTAGCCGACCATGTGGGAACGCACACCGAGCTGCTGCGCGCCATCGCGGCCGGGGATGCCGAGAAGGCCGCAACCATCGCCCGAGCACACGTGACCGAGTTCGACGACGCGGTGCGCGCCGTCATCTAGATCGCCGGCTCGGGCCACACCCCGAGGGGCAACACCACGGCCAAGTGCCTGTTACGTATAGTCGCGGGGGTGGCCAGCGACGATTCGACACGTGCCCCCGAGGGTGGCGTCCAGTCCGTCGACCGCGCATTTCGGGTGCTCGAGGTCGTGGCCCGGCTCGGAGAGGCCGGCGTGAGCGCCATCGCCACCGAGATCGGTGTGCACAAATCCACGGTGTCGAGGCTGCTGGCGTCGCTCGAAGAACACGACATGGTGATGCAGACGCACAATCGCGGCAAGTACCGGCTCAGCCTCGGAGTCCTCCGGCTCGCGGCGGCCGTGCCCGAGCGTCTGGAGATCACCGAATACGGCCACGCGGTCTGTGAACGCCTCGCCGGCAAGCTCGGCGAAACGGTCAATATCGCTGTGCTGCGGTCCAATACAGCGGTCCACCTGGACCAGGCCCGCGGGCCGAGCTCGGTGGGAACCCACAACTGGATCGGGGAGCAGACACCGCTGCACGCCACCGCGAGCGGCAAGGTGTTGCTGGCTGCCCTCGACTCGGATACTCGTCAGGACGTCGTGGACGGACTCGACCTCCACCGGTACACCGAGCACACGCTCACCACCAAAGCCGGTCTCACTGCCGAACTCGATGCCGCGGTATCCCTCGGATATGCCGTCGTCGTCGAAGAGTTCGAGACCGGACTCAACGCCATCGCAGCCCCGATTCTCGACTACACCGGCAAGACCACCGCCGCGCTGAGCATCTCGGGACCGGTATACCGCTTCGACGAAACCAGAATGCGGGCCATCGTCCCCGACGTACTGGCCGCCGCCGCCGAGATCAGCGAGAAGATGGGCTACCGGGAGTCCTTCATCCCCTCGGCCTGAGCGGCCTCCGCGCACTCCACCACGTTCGTCAGCAGCATCGCCCTGGTCATCGGCCCGACCCCGCCGGTCGCTCCGCTGATCCGCCCCGCAATGTGCTCGACGCCGGGGTGCACGTCGCCGAGAATGCCCTCGACGGTACGGGTGATTCCCACCGACAACACCGTGGCTCCGGCACTGATCCAGTCCGGTTGCACCAGATGCGCAACACCCGCTGCCGCGATGACCACGTCGGCGGCCCGAGTGTGCGCGGCGGTGTCCACCGTCGCCTCGTGACACATGGTCACGGTGGCGTGTTCGCTGCGACGCGTCAGCATCAAGCCGAGCGGACGACCCACCGTGATTCCACATCCGATGATGCAGAAGCGAGCACCGGTGATCGGAACATCGTGGTGCCGAAGCAGTTCCAATATCCCCCGTGGGGTGCAGGGCAGCGGCCCGTCCATGCCGAGTACGAGCCGGCCCAAATTGGTCGGATGCAGCCCGTCGGCATCTTTACTAGGATCGATCAGCTCGATCACCCGATGGGTGTCGATGTGCGAGGGCAGCGGCAACTGAACGATGAACCCGGTGCACTCGGGATCCTCGTTGAGAGCGTGCACGGCATCTTCGATCTCCTGCTGACTCGCGGACGCAGGCAACCGGACCTGAATCGAATGCAGTCCCACCTCGGCGCAGTCGCGATGCTTCGCCGCGACATAGGAACGGCTCCCCGGATCGTCGCCCACCAGAATCGTGCCCAGACCGGGCCGAATCCCCTGCTGGGCGAGCCGTTCGACGCGGTATCGCAGATCGTCCTTGACGATCGCGCTGACCGCGGTTCCGTCGATCTTGAGCGCTGTGGTCATACTTTCGATTCCTCGGTTCGGCGGTCCGCTGCGATTCTGATATATCAACTGTCGGTCAGGGTACGGTGAGTCGCAGGGACCGGTCAAGAGCCGCGGTATGGGAGGGTCGAGACATGGAGCCCCTGCAGCCGATGCGGCCGGTCGACGTGCAACGGGACGAGCGCGAAGCTGCACCTCGATGGAAGGTGTGGGGTGCGCGCATCGTCCTTGTAGGACTTGTTCTGACCGCGATTCTGTTCGAGGACGGACAGTCATGGATGGTTGTCGCAGGGATATGCACCACAGCGATAGGCGCGTCGCTGACCGTTGCGTCGACAAGGCGGACGCTGCGCGAGAACGCTGGCCACAGAATTCCCTGGAACGGTCGGCCACCGATCGAACCCCGGCAAGTAGACCTACTGGAGGCCTTCGGATTTCCGATGGCCGTCTTCGGCGTCGCGTTGACCGCGAAGAGCGCATACGTGCCGTGGTCTTTCGCAGTAGCGGTCGTCTGTATCGGCGCTGTCGGGATACCTCTGGCGGCGCAGGTATGGCACAACCACCGAGTCCGCAGACGCACGCCCACCCCCTGACCACTCGGGTCGGGTGCGAAGCTCGACGGCGATTGCCCGACGGCGCAGCGCATACAACTGGCCGCGACTCCCACCACATGCCGGTGAAATCCGACCGACCGTCGCCGATGAAGAGATGATCGAGTCTCTACTATGGAGGCGTCGTTGCCGGTTACCTGCAGAACAGGTCGGGGCGGTGCTGCCGCACTGCATGCGAGAAGGAGTGCCGGTGATGCGCAAGTCCCCTTCTCGGTCGATGTTCCGAGACGGTGCCGGAAACGTGGCGTTGATAGCGGGCATCGTCGCGGTCGTCTGCGCATTCGTGCCGTTCGTCGGAGACTTCGTGACCATCCCGGCCGGAGTGATCGCGGTGGTCAGTGGCTGGATCGGTCTCGGCCGCGCAGTCGAGGGCGACGCGTCCAACGGTCGCGACGCCGTGATCGGTGCGGCGCTCGGTGGCATCGGATTGTTCGTCGTGTTCCTGACCTACTTGGCGTCGTCCATGTGATCGCGGCCGTCCCGCCCCGGTACCGGCGGGCCGGATCGGACTACGCGCCGAGCTCCTTCTTCACGATCTTTCCGACGGAGTTCTTCGGCAGAGCGTCGTGGACGACTGTCCGAGTCGGTCGCTTGAACTTGGCCAGGCTCCGCGCGCAGTGCGCGTCCAGCTCGTCGACCGAGATACTGCGACCGGCTCGTGCAACGACGTGCGCGACGGGCACCTCTCCGTAGACCGGATGCGCTTCGCCCACGACGGCCACTTCCAGGACGTCGGGATGGGATTGCAGGACATGTTCGATTTCGCTCGGCGCGATGTTCTCGCCGCCGCGAATGATCATGTCCTTGAGTCGATCCACCAAGACGAGATAGCCGTCCTCGTCGAGGACTCCGATGTCGCCGGTGTGCAACCACCCCTCTCGAATGGTCTTTGCGGTCACGTCCGGCAGGCCCAGATATCCCTGCATGACCGTCTCGCCGCTCACCAACACTTCACCGGTCCGGCCAGGGAGGGAGCTCGGACCGTCGGGTGTATCGATCGCAATGTCGATACCGGGTAGCGCGATGCCGACCGTGCCCGGTTTTCGAATCCCGTTCGGCGGGTTGATCGTTGCCGCCACAGTGCATTCCGACAGGCCGTACCCTTCGACGACCGGCACGCCGAAGATCGATTCAAATGACGCGATCAGGCCGGCAGGCATGGGCGCTGCTCCACAGATGACGAATCGAAGCGACGAGATGTCGCGGTCGGTCGATCCACGGTCCGCAAGCAGTGAGTACATGGTGGGCACTGCGGAGAAGTAGGTGGGCCGGACGGTCTCCACGTTGTCCCAGAACGTGTCCGGCGAGAAACGTGGGGCGATGTGCACACGTCCACCGGCTCGCAGCGGAGCGACCGAGCCGACGACGAGTCCGTTGCAGTGGAAGAGTGGAAGCACCAGCAGGCTCGTATCGACATCGGTCAATTCGCAGGCCGTCACGATCGCGGCGCTCATTCGGTCGACGTTGCGATGAGTCAGCACACAGCCTTTCGGCCGCCCCGTCGTTCCCGAGGTGTAGACGATCAAGGCCGGTGCCGAGCTGTCGGCAGGCCCCGATCCACGATGCGTGCCGTCCAACTGCGGCGTGCGGGGACGACGATCGCGGGAGTCCACGTCGATGAACGAAATACCCTGCGCGCGGCCGAGAGTGCAGGCTTGCTCGCTACCGACGAGCACGCGGGCGGTCGAGTCCTCGAGTTGATAGCGCACCTCGTCGTCGGTGAGTGCGGGATTGACGGGAGTCAACGTTGCTCCCAGCACCCATGCCGCGAACATCGTGGTGATGATGTCGATGCGATTCGGAAGCAAGACTGCAACCACATCACCCGCTCCCACCCCCGCGTCGACGAGTTCGGCGGTAACCGAGTCGACTTCGAGCCCGAACTCGGCATTGCTCAACCGGGTGGAGTCGTCGGACAGACACGCGCCGTCCGGGTCGTTGTCGATCCGGCGGTACATGGCCTGCAGAACCGGCGAGGAGGCGTCGAGAATTGGCAGCATGTGACGTAGGTTACGGATTGCCCATTTGAAAGACTTCGGTCCAGCAGCACAAAAACCGCGGATTATTTGTAGCCCGAAACGAAAAGGAACACCCGTGCCGACACCTGCCGACATCTCGCCCGCCTCCGCCGAGGCGGTGCGCACTCACGTGGCCGCGGTTGCCGCGCACCTCAATGCCCGGCTGGCAGATGTCGTGGCGCAGATGCGCACGACACTCGCGTCGCGCATCACGGAACTGAACAACGAACCATCGCTGATCGAGCTGCTGGGATCGAGTATCGAGGGCAACGTCGACACGATCCTGCACGCTCTGCAGCACGACATCGGCGGTGCCGGATTCGAGCCGCCGGCGGCGGCCATCGAATATGCGCGCCGCCTGGCTCAGTGGGGCGTACCGGTCAACGCCCTGGTTCGCGCCTATCGACTCGGACAGCAATTTCTGCTCGATCGAGCGTTCGAGACCTCGATGTCGCTGGCCGCGCCGGACCCGGTTCGGATGGAGGCGCACCGCGTGATCGTCGATTCGGTGTTCGACTACATCGACTGGATCTCGCAACGGGTGGCCGCGGTGTACGAGACCGAGCGGGAGTCCTGGCTGGCGGATCGCGAGAATGCTCGACTCGATGCGGTACTCGATCTCCTGAACGGCAAGGGGTCGGTGGACGTCGTCGAGCGAGTGACCGGGTATCGACTGCGCGGACGCCACCTGGCCGTCGTGGCCTGGGTCGGCGAGTCCGCCGTTCGCGGCGACCGGATGCGCAGGTTCACCACCACCATCCGCGCTCTGGCGGCGGACTTGGACAGTCCGGCCCCTCCCCTGGTGGTCGGACGCGACGGCGCTACCGCGTGGGGATGGATTCAGATTCCAGCGAACGACACAGATCTCGCCGTCGTTCTCGATCGCATCAACACTCGACCGCGGACCGAGGACGCACCCCTGTTGGCGGCCGGGGCCATCGGACTCGACGCGGCCGGGTTCGTCACGTCCCACCGACAGGCTCAGCGCGCCCATCACGTGGCCGTTCTGGGTGGCCGAGGCCGAACGATCGAACGCTACGACGACCCCGGGTTGGCCGTGGTGGACCTGTGCGCTCGCGACCCGTCGGCATTGCAGGCCTGGGTCGTGAGCGTGCTGGGACCGCAGTTGGCTGCCGACACCACACATGCCGAACGATTGCGCACCACGTTGCGGATCTACCTTGCGTGCGAACGGAGCCTCTCCGCGGCGGCTGCGGTGATGACGATGCACAAGAACTCGATTCGCTACCGCGTCGACAATGCCGAGAAGCTGCTCCCCCGGCCACTGTCCGACGACCGACTCGCCGTCGAGGTTGCCCTCACCGCATGTCAGTGGCTCGGGTCTCGGATCCTCTCCTGAGAGTGCACTTTGTGTCGGCGTCACAAAAACGAAGGTGAGCCTCGGGTCGGCGAACCATTGGGACCGCCGATAGGAACCCCGTAGCTTTCTGTGGTGCAGGACACAGTCCGATGGTTGCGTCACCGCGACCCGAGCCTCGGGCGACAGGGCTGACTCCTGCTCCTTCATCCTCAGCGCTCGCTACAGAAAGCTCACTCATGGGATTCAAGAACGGACAGTTTCCACCTGTCGACCTCGAAACCTTCCTCGACCGGCCCCTGCTGGAACGAGTGAAAACCCTTGCACTGCATTGGGTCGACTACGGCTTCGGCTCGCCGAAGGTCATCCCCACCACCTACGTCGTCAAGCTCCTGGTGCTCTACATCGGGATCGGCCTGACTCTGGCGACACTGAGTTCCGGCGTCGGGATGCCGTGGGACGTCGGCTCGTGGTGGGACGACATGATCGTCTACCAGAAGTTGGTCTACTGGACGATGCTGCTCGAAACCGTCGGACTCGCGGGGTCGTGGGGACCGATCGCCGGCAAGTTCAAGCCGATGACAGGCGGAATCCTGTTCTGGGCGAAACCGGGGACCGTTCGGATGCCTCCGTGGCCGGGCAAGGTGCCGTTCACCTCGGGTGACACCAGGACGCCGCTGGACGTCGTGCTGTATCTCGCTCTCCTGGTGAGTCTGTTCGTCCCCGTCATCGCGCCCGGAACACCGCCCGGTGCATTTGCCTCGATCCTGCCCGAGGGCATCGGCAACCTCGTCGATCCACGCTGGGCGATCGCGCCGGTCTTGCTCACCATCGTTGTGGGCCTTCGCGACAAGACGATCTTCATCGCTGCCCGCGCCGAGCAGTACGGTCCTGCGATAGTCCTGTTCGGTCTCGTGGGAATTCTCGGTGACAACGCCATCGTCGACCTCGTCGTCGGACTGAAACTGCTCATCTTCTCGGTGTGGGTCGGGGCCGGCATCTCGAAATTCGGTGCACATTTCGCCAACGTCGTTCCGCCCATGGTCTCGAACAGCCCCTGCATTCCCACGCGCTGGGCCAGGCGCAAGCACTACCGGAATTTCCCGGACGACATTCGGCCCTCGGCAACAGCCAAATTGATCGCGCACGTATTGGGCACCACCGTCGAGATCGCGGTACCGGTCGTGTTGCTGCTCACCACCAACACGACCGTCGCCCTCGTCGGAGCACTTCTCATGGTGGCATTCCACCTGTTCATCATCTCGACGTTCCCGCTGGCGGTGCCGCTGGAGTGGAATCTGTTGTTCGCCTACGCAGCAGTGTTCCTCTTCGTCGGACATCCTGCAGGACAGGGCTTCTCGATCTTCGACGCCTCCCCGTGGTTCGTGGCGACAGCGCTGGTGTGCTTGTTCTTCTTCCCGGTGCTGGGCAACCTACGACCGGACCTCGTGGCCTTCACGCCCTCGATGCGCCAGTACGCGGGCAACTGGGCCTCCGGTCTGTGGGCGTTCGCACCGGGTGCCGAGGACAAGCTCGATCAGATCGTGCGCCCCACCCGCAATCAGGTACGACAGCTCGAAGCCATGGGTTACCCGCCTGCCGTCGCCGAGATCACGATGCAACAGACCATCGCATGGCGCTCGATGCACAGTCAGGGCCGCGGATTGTTCTCGCTTCTGATCCGCAACGTTCCCGACCTCGATCGATGGACGGTGCGTGAAGGCGAATTCGCATGCAACTCGATCCTCGGCTTCAACTTCGGCGACGGCCACCTGCACGACGCCTCCCTCATCGCAGCGATTCAGCGACGCTGCAACTTCGAGCCGGGCGAGTTCGTGGTGGCGTGGGTCGAATCGCAGCCCATCCATCGAAAGACGCAGTCCTACAAACTCATCGATGCCGCCCTCGGCGTGATCGAAACCGGTACGTGGAACGTCGACGACGCGGTGTCCGCCCAGCCGTGGCTACCCGACGGCCCCATCCCCATGTCGGTGACGTGGCGGCGTCGCGCAGACTCGACAACCGCTCGACACTCGGCACCAGAGGCGTCGTCAGCGACGGCCGGTGCTGGAGAATCGACATCATGACGCGATCCGCGACGATAGTGGGCAGCGGCCCGAACGGGCTTGCCGCTGCACTTGCTCTGGCACGCGACGGCATACACGTCACCGTGCTGGAGGCAGAGAGCGAGATCGGCGGCGGCACCCGTAGCCACCGGCCTTTCACCACCGTCGATCTGCTCGTCGATCACTGTGCCGGTTTCCATCCGATGGCGGTGGGTTCACCCGCCCTCGCCGGTCTCGAGCAACACGGACTGACGTGGCGGTGGCCCGAGATCGATTGTGCTCATCCGCTTCTCGACGACGCGGCAGCACTGCTCCATCGATCGATAAACGAGACTGCTGTGGGCCTGGGTGCGGACGGCAAACGATGGAAGGCACTGTTCGGGCAACCGTCGTCGTCGTACGACAGACTGTCCGCAGACCTACTCGGACCGGTCGTCCACCTGCCCCGACATCCACTGCTGCTGGGGAGATTCGGTGCGCCGACTGCTCTGCCCGCTGCGGTGTTGTCACGGGTGTTCGCCACGCCGCAGGCGCGGGCACTGTTCGTCGGAGCAGCGGCACACGCGATGCGGCCGTTGACCGAAGTGTTCTCCTCCGCCATCGGGGTGGGAATCCTGACCGCGGGACACCACAACGGATGGCCGGTGGCGGAGGGCGGAACCGCGGCGATCTCACGGGCGATGCACTCCGCGCTCATCGAACTCGGAGCAACCGTGCAGACTTCGACGCGGGTTGCCTCGCGAGCCGATCTGCCGTCGTCGGACATCACGATTTTCGACACGACGCCGTCCGTGGTGGCCGACGTACTCGGCCAGGAACTCACGACGCGTACACGTCGCTCCTACAACAGGTTTCGACACGGACCGGCTGCGTTCAAGGTCGACCTCGCGGTGCGCGGTGGAGTCCCGTGGACCGACACCCGGGTCGCGCAGGCCGGCACTGTGCACGTGGGAGGTAGCGCCGAGGACACCATCGCAGCCGAGGCGGCCGTTGCTGCAGGACGAATGCCCGATCGGCCGTTCGTCCTCGTCGGGCAGCAGTTCGTCGCAGATCCTCAGCGCGCGGACGGAGACGTCGTACCGCTGTACGCATACGCCCATGTTCCCGCCGGCCTCGACCACGATGTCACCGACGTCGTGATCGACCGCATCGAACAGTTCGCACCGGGCCTGCGTTCGCGAATTGTGGAGACAGTCACCACGTCTCCGCAGAGCTTCGCCGAAGGAAACGCGAATTTCGTCGGCGGCGACATTCTGTGCGGTACGTCGTCACCGACACAATTGCTCCTCGGACCACGGCCCGGCCGAGACCCGTACCGCACGGGTACGCCGGGGTTCTATCTGTGCTCGGCGGCAACTCCCCCCGGACCCGGTGCACACGGCATGGCGGGACTGAATGCAGCGCGACGAGCTCTGGATGACCTGCTGAAGCGCTGAAACATCGACACAGCAATACCTTTCGCCTTCTCTGTCGTCAGCGAGAAGGCACCACCTCTGCTTTCCCACGGAAGGACCGAACACAATGCCAATCGACGAATCTCTCCACGGCAAGGTCGCACTCGTCACCGGTGCCGGGGCAGGCCTCGGCGCCGCCATCGCGCGGCGACTGGCCTCCGACGGTGCACAGGTGGTCGTCTCCGACACCGATCTCGACGCCGCCCGCCAGGTGGCGTCTTCGATCGACGGTGCGATCGCTGTCGCGACAGACGTCACCGACGAGGATCAGGTTCGATCTCTCGTCGATCAGACCGTCGAACACTTCGGCAACCTGCACACAGCAATTCCCAACGCCGGTGTCGGCGAAGTCAGAGCGATCGCACAGATGTAGTACGCCGATTGGCGGCGTACCACCGCAGTCAACCTGGACGGCGTGTTCCTGACCATCCGCTACGCCGCACCCGCGATCGCAGCATCCGGCGGCGGCTCCATCGTCACCATCAGCTCGATCACCGCGACGGCAGGTTCGGCGCTGCTCGCGCCCTACGCCGCCAGCAAGGCCGCGGTGAGAAATTTGACCGAAACTGCCGCAACGGAGTTCAGAACGCAGGGTGTTCGAGTCAACGCTGTGCTGCCGGGGTTCATCGACACCGCCCTGGTCACCACGGCAGCCCCCGAATTCGAGGCAGCTCTGGGGCTACCGGAGGGAGGGTTCGACACCCTCATCGCCGACAAACAAGGGCGCTACGGCACACCGGAGGAAGTAGCAGCAGCGGTCGCGTTCTTCGCATCGCAACAGTCGTCGTGGTGCACGGGAAGCAGCCTCGTCCTGGACGGCGGACTGGTCGGCTCACTGCTCTGAACGCCTGACGGGGTTCGAGGAGCGAGGGCGCAGCCGTGGCATTTCGACGCGAATCGACGTGGGGCCCAGGTGTGGAAACTGCTCACGCGGGTAACCGATGGACAAGGAGCCGTTCACGCGGCCGCCAAAACCTCTGTTATATCGCGTGTTTCGCGATCGGAGCAGCGCACACAACCGAAGGATCCTCTGATGTCCAACAGAAATACCCTCATCCGTTCGCTACACGATCTCGGTGCCGCCGCCTGGTTCGGCGGCTCGCTCATGGGTGCCGTCGGCGTGAACGGTGCTGCCACTGCGGTGCGGGATCCGCGAGACCGCGCACAGGTTGCCGCGGCAGGGTGGGCGAAATGGGCTCCGGTCAACGCCGCGGCCATCGGTGCACATCTCATCGGCGGCGCAGGCATACTCATGGCCAACCGCGGTCGGGCTCGGCATCAGCAGGGTGTCACCGCCAATACCAACTTGAAAATCGCCGTTACCGGTGCCGCCCTGGCCGCCACTGCATACAGCGGCGTTCTCGGCGCGAAAACGACCAAGGCTCAGGGCCATTCGATCGATTCGGCAACCGAGCCGTCAGCAGCTACCCCACGCGAGGCCGCCGCAGCACAGAAGCAACTGAAGTACCTCCAGTGGGCATTGCCGGTCCTGACCGGAACCCTCGTGGTGCTGGGTGCTCAGCAGGGTGAGCAGCAGAGGCCGACCGAAATCTTGTCGGGAATCGCAGGAAAGCTGGTCGCCCGCGCGTAGATACACGCGCATGTGCCCTACCCCGTCGCAGACACTGCGGCGGGGTCGCACTTTTTGGGGCAGTGCCGACACCGGCGTGCAAGGTACGGCGGTCAAGGGGGCCTAGGAATTCCAGCGAAGACCGGGCGTCATCGCGATGTCGGTCACTTGCTGGACCGTCAACACGGGGTCGGCGGATACATCGACGATGCTGCCGTCGGTCCCGTATACCTCTACGCGACTGCCTCTTTCGGATGATCTCAGATCGACGACTGTGCCGTCACTCAGTGTCCGACGCTCATCGACGTAGCCGGCCAAACATGGACCGGCAGATTGGTCGGATGTCGACAGCCTCACGTTCAGGTCACCCACGGCTCCGCCCAGCGAGATACGCCCATACGCAGAGGCGCTGAAGTCGAATGTCAGCGGTGGGAACATGGCATCGGGTTCTACCGTGGTCCCGGCGGGAAGGGCTCGCGCCAAAGCGGCCGACTTGGCTGCTGCGTCGAACCCCGTCGGGGCGGAATCCGGTCCGACAATGGCGTAGTTGATTCTCTGCATGTCCTCGGGCTGAATGACCTCCGCACAGCCGGGTATCGACACGGCGTCGGGTTGCGGATCGTGGAAAAGACCGGCGACTACGACGCCTGCTGCCACGGTGCCGACGATCACCGAGACTGTCGTCCACACCGACTTCGGGTCACCTGGGCTGGCCATCCTGCCAGTGTCCACCGCCGGCGACGACCCCCATCGCCCGGGTCACGCTGCGTTGCAGGCTTTACCGCCGGGACCGTTCGGCAAACCCCGACCCCACTGCTCCGACCGCGAACACCGCTGCGGTCAGCACGATGTTCGGCCACAGACCGAAGCGGGGGTCCAGTGCCCACTCCCGCGGCACGAGATTCTCGACGTTGTAGAGGTTGGACACCAGACTCGCAGCAACGGCGACAACACCGATTGCCACCAGCAACCGCGACCGCAGGCCGACACCCCACACCAGGACCGCGATCGATATCGCCAGTAAGGGCAACAATCCTCGAATCGTCATGTTACCCACGTAGAACATCATTCCGTTCTGCACGAAAACTGCTATTGCACTCGACAATCCGAGACTCGCAACGAGCCACAGCCGAACATGCATGGCGACGCCCGATCGACGTTCGCTCCACACGCAGTAGACCGCGACGGCCCCGATGCACACCGGCAGAGCGCACAGCCAGTACACATCGGCTGCTGGTTCTCCGAGGTGCGCACCACCGAACCACGCCGGACCCGACACCGACTCACCGCTGACGACCGGTTGCCGAACGTAGAACGGCAACGCACCGACGAAGAGCACCGAGATGAACAACAGCGGGATAAACAACGGCGAAGCCTGAGCATCCGACTCGCTCACAGTCGCCGTTCTGCCTGATCCAAAACTCACGTGCCCTCCTCGGCGAGACAATCACACCTTACGTTCGGTTTGTTTCCAATGGGTGCACTTTCGACCGATCTATACGCCGTCTACCAGGCCGCACATCGAGTGCCACAAATCTCAAACTGAGACGGATGAGACGTAAGTCACGGTGTTCAATCATGTGCACATCTTCCCGAGAAGGTCGACAACCCCTGCCGACCTCGCATCCAGGAGGCGCACATTGAGTAGGCAAAGCCTTACCAAGGCACACGCGAAGATTTCGGAGCTGACGTGGGAACCCACGTTCGCTACCCCTGCTACTCGCTTCGGCACGGACTACACGTTCGAGAAAGCACCCAAGAAGGACCCACTCAAGCAGATCATGCGGTCCTACTTCCCCATGGAGGAGGAGAAGGACAACCGCGTGTACGGCGCGATGGACGGTGCCATTCGCGGCAACATGTTCCGCCAGGTCCAGCAACGCTGGCTCGAGTGGCAGAAGTTGTTCCTCTCGATCATTCCGTTCCCCGAGATTTCGGCGGCCCGTGCGATGCCGATGGCGATCGATGCCGTGCCGAACCCCGAGATCCACAACGGCCTTGCCGTTCAGATGATCGACGAGGTGCGTCACTCGACGATTCAGATGAATCTCAAGAAGCTGTACATGAACAACTACATCGACCCGGCCGGCTTCGATATGACCGAGAAAGCGTTCGCGAACAACTACGCGGGCACTATCGGCAGGCAGTTCGGCGAGGGCTTCATCACCGGTGATGCCATCACGGCCGCAAACATCTATCTGACCGTGGTGGCGGAGACGGCGTTCACCAACACCTTGTTCGTGGCCATGCCGGACGAGGCCGCCGCCAACGGCGACTACCTGTTGCCGACGGTGTTCCACTCGGTGCAATCCGACGAATCACGGCACATCTCGAACGGGTACTCGATTCTGCTCATGGCCCTCGCCGACGAGCGGAATCGTCCTCTACTGGAACGCGATCTGCGTTACGCCTGGTGGAACAACCACTGCGTTGTCGACGCGGCCATCGGCACCTTCATCGAGTACGGCACCAAGGATCGACGCAAGGACCGCGAAAGCTACGCCGAGATGTGGCAGCGGTGGATCTACGACGACTACTACCGCAGCTACCTGATCCCGCTCGAGAAGTACGGCCTGACGATCCCCCACGACTTGGTCGAAGAAGCGTGGAACCGGATCACGAACAAGGGTTACGTCCACGAGGTCGCGCGATTCTTCGCCACCGGTTGGCCGGTCAACTACTGGCGCATCGACACCATGACCGACACGGACTTCGAGTGGTTCGAGCACAAGTACCCCGGCTGGTACAGCAAGTACGGCAAGTGGTGGGAGGAGTACAACCGGCTCGCGTACCCGGGGATCAACAAGCCGATCGCATTCGAGGACGTCGGCTACCAGTACCCGCACCGCTGCTGGACGTGCATGGTGCCGGCCCTCATCCGTGAGGACATGGTGGTCGAGAAGGTCGACAACCAGTGGCGCACTTACTGTTCGGAGACGTGCTACTGGACCGACGCAGTTGCCTTCCGCGGCGAGTACGAGGGCAAGGAGACGCCGAACATGGGTCGTCTCACCGGTTTCCGTGAATGGGAGACACTGCACCACGGCAAGGATCTCGCCGACATCGTCTCCGATCTCGGCTACGTCCGCGACGACGGCAAGACGCTCGTCGGTCAGCCACATCTCGATCTGGATCCGAAGAAGATGTGGACACTCGACGATGTCCGCGGGAACACCTTCCAGAGCCCGAACGTGTTGCTGAACCAGATGACCGAATCGGAGCGGAACGCACACATCGCCGCGTACCGAGCCGGCGCGACCATGCCTGCCTGATCACAGACTCGGTGGGCAGCGGCCGATCACGGGCGCTGCCCACCGCATCCAGCACGATCACTTTCTTTCGATTCAGGAGAACCCCTCGTGGCCGACACACACCGAATCACGTTCGACCCGGTCGACATCGAGATGGAGGTCCGAGAGGACGAACACATTCTCGACGCGGCCTTCCGACAAGGAATCCACCTGATGCACGGCTGTCGCGAAGGACGTTGCTCGGCGTGCAAGTCGTTCGTTCTCGACGGAGACATTCAGATGGAGGGCCACTCCACTTTCGCGTGCAATGAGGCAGAACAGGACGAGGGATTCGTACTACTCTGTCGCACAAAGGCTTACAGTGATTGCACCATCGAGCTGCTCAATTTCGACGAAGACGAACTACTCGGTGGAATTCCGATTCAGAACGTCACCACCCGCGTAGTCTCGGTCGAGTCGGTCACCGCCGACATCGTGGCCCTACGCCTCGAACCGATCGAGCCCGAGGTGTTCGAGTTCAAACCCGGCCAGTACGCCGATCTGCAGATCCCCGGCACCGACGAGTTCAGATCCTTCTCCATGGCGTCGACACCGTCGACGCCGAACCAGGTCGAGTTCCTCATCAAGAAATATCCGGGCGGCGTATTCGCAGCCTTGCTGGACGACGGAATTTCGGTCGGCGACAGCATTTCCCTGACCGGCCCGTACGGTTCCTCGACCCTCAAGGACGGTCACGTCCTGCCGGTGGTCTGCATCGGCGGTGGTGCCGGCATGGCGCCCGTCCTGTCGCTGGTCCGGCACATGAGCGAGTCCGGCAACACCCGTCCCGTGCACTTCTACTACGGCGCGAGAACCCCGGCCGACTTGTTCTACGTCGACGAGATCATTGCCCTCGGTGCAGGTTTGGTCGACTTCACCTTCGTGGCGTGCGTATCCGACGCAGCGGGAGTCGCATCCTCGGGATCCTTGTCGATCGAAGAGGGAAACGTCACCGACGTCGTACGTCGTCTCGAACCCGACATCGCCAGAGCCGAGGTCTACCTGTGCGGACCTCCCCCGATGGTCGACGCTGCGTTGGACCTCCTCGACGTGTGCGGAACGCCGACGGACCAGATCTTCTTCGACAAGTTCACCAGCCCTGCCTTCGACTAGTTCACCGCCGAGACCGGGCACGCGTACCACGAACATCAGCCCCTACCTCAACCGAGAGGCCAGACATGACTGCCACCACAGACTCGACTGCCACGACGGAGCCGAAGCAACGCAGCTTCCCCACAATCGAATTCACCGATTCCGAAGCCGGAGCCAAGGAGTTCCCCAGTTCGAGAAGCCGTACGTACAGCTACTACACACCGGCCAAACGTCGGGCCACGATGTACGAGGACGTGACCGTCGACGTTCAGCCGGACCCGGATCGGCACCTCACGCAAGGGTGGATCTACGGCTTCGGCGACGGCCCGGGCGGTTACCCACAGGAGTGGACGGTCGCGAAATCCTCGAACTGGCACCAATTTCTGGATCCCAACGAAGAATGGGACCAGACGATCTTCCGCAACAACTCCGCGGTCGTGCATCAAGTCGAGCTGTGTCTGAGCAACGCCAAGCGGGCCCGTGCCTACGCCGGCTGGAACACCCCGTGGCTGAAGTTCATCGAGCGGAACGTCGGGGCGTGGATGCACGCGGAAAATGGACTGGCACTGCATGTGTTCACGTCCATTCAGCGTTCGGGGCCGACAAACATGATCAACACGGCCGTTGCGGTGAACGCCGCCCACAAGATGCGGTTCGCACAGGATCTCGCATTGTTCAATCTCGATCTGTCCGAAGCCGATGTCTCCTTCGACGGTTCGGCCCACATGGAGGTGTGGAAGAGCGCACCCGAGTGGCAGCCGACACGTGAGGTCGTGGAACAGCTGACGGCTGTGCCGGATTGGTGCGAATTGCTCTTCGCAACCAACATCGTCTTCGAGCAGCTCGTCGGCTCCCTGTTCCGCACCGAACTGGTGATGCAGATTTCCGCCCGCAACGGCGACTACATCACCCCGACCATCGTCGGTACCGGCGAGCACGACTACGACCGCGACCTCAACTACACCCGGACGCTGTTCCAGCTGCTCACACACGACCCGGAATACGGCGAAGCCAATCGCGCACTGTTCGGCGAGTGGATGTCGCTGTGGGTACCGAGATGTCTGTCCGCCGCGCGCGCCCTGCAACCCATCTGGTCGCAGCCCGCGGACAAGGCTGTGACGTTCGCGACCAGCTTGGACGCGGCGATCGCCAAATTCACCGTTCTGCTCGAATCACTCGGCCTCGACATCCCGCAGGAGTTGGCACTATGACCATGCATTTCGGATCGGACACGGAGTTCTCCAACAAGTGCGGCGTGACGCTGATGAACACGCCGGTCGGACGTGTGGTTGCCGAGGTGATGGGTGACAAGGACGGCGTCGAGCTCACCGAGTATCCCTCGATGATCCGCGTCGACGGCACCAAACTCCTCTCGTTCGACTACGACGAGCTGACCGATGCACTCGGCCAGGAATTCGACGGGTCGGTCTTCGAGGAGATCAGCTCGACGCATTACGGCCGCATGGTGCACCTCGACGACAAGACGATGCTCTTCGCTAGCCCCGAGGACGCCGCCAAGTACATCGGGTTCGATCTCGCCGAACGGCCCTGACCTCGCTTCGGCCGATCGAGCGCCGGCCATCGATGCGCAGCCCCGAACCGACACGAGTGGGAGATTCGAAGATGTACGAAACCGACGTCGACCAAGACCTCTTCGCTGCCGTGGGCACCGGCGGGGTCGACGAGACTGCTTGTCTCGAGGCTTATTTCGCGGTTCTGGAGCGTTCGATCGAGGAGCATCTGGCTCGCACCGGAGAAGGTACCGATCGTGTTCGTTCCCTGACACTCCGCGATATCAGGGGCGAACGACACACCACAGCATTGTTGCGACGGCGGAGCGCACTCGGGCTGAGCATCTGTCCCAACAGTCGCGTCTTCGTGGACGAGAGCGGCAAACCCATGATGCCGGACGACCGAAGAGGGCTTCGACTTTCGTCCGGACAGTCCACGCTCTCGACCCCGTGAACCGAACCGACCGCACATCACACCACTCGAAGGGAATACGTCATGGCCAAAGAACTGCGGTTCAACACCGAGGCGCGCGCTTTACTGGAGCAAGGCGTCAACGCACTCGCCGACGCGGTCAAGGTGACTCTGGGCCCGAAGGGGCGCAACGCCGTGCTCGAGAAGCTCACGGGCCCACCGACTATCACCAACGACGGCGTCACCATCGCAAAAGAGATTCAGCTCAGCAACCCGTTTGCGAACATGGGTGCGCAGCTGGTCAAAGAGGTTGCGATGAAGACGAACGGAGTGGTCGGCGACGGAACCACCACTGCCACCGTGCTCGCCCAAGCGATGGTGCGGGAGGGGCTGCGAGCAGTGGACGCCGGTGCCAACCCGATGCGTCTGCGCCGAGGCATCGAGACCGCCGTCTCGGCCGTCGTCGATTCCTTGCGCGCTCAAGCCGTCGAAGTGGTCGGCAATGCAGACCTCGAGCGCATCGCGACACTGGCGGCCAGCGACGACGACGCCATCGGACAGTGCGTGGCCAAAGCCGTGGAGTACGTGGGTAAGTCGGGCATCGTCACCACCGAGGAAAGCGACACTCTCGGGATGTCGGTCGACGTGGTCGACGGCATCGAGTTCGATCACGGGTTCATCTCCGGCTACATGATCACCGATCACGAGCGAGCAGAAGCCGTCCACGAAAATCCGGTCATTCTGTTGACCAACAAGAAGATCAACCAGGTCCAGGACATCATGCCGAGCATCGAAGCCGCGAAGCGAGCAGATCGTCCCCTGGTGGTCATCGCCGAGGACGTCGATGGACCGGCGCTGCAGCTGTTGGTCGGTGGAAACATGCACAACACGATGCAGTCCGTCGTGGTGCGAGCACCGGGCTTCGGACATCGCCGCGTCGCAGAACTCCAGGACCTCGCCGTGTCGCTCGGGGGCCAGGTCATCGCCAAGGACACCGGCCTCGAACTGTTCGAGGTCTCGCTCGACCAACTGGGCTCGTGCGACCGCATCACCGTCACCGAGCACTCGACCACCATTGTCGGCGGCCGGGGCGATCCCAAGCTGCTCGACGCGCGCGTGGCTCAGCTCGAGTCGCAATTCGAGCGCTCCAAGATCGACGGTGACCGGGACAGCCTCGAGCAGAGGATCGCACGACTGACCGGCCGGGTGGCCGTGGTCAAGGTAGGCGGGGCCACCAGTGTCGAGCTCAAGGAACGCATGCTGCGTGTCGAGGACGCCCTGGCAGCGTCTCGAGCAGCTCTGGAATCCGGGATCGTCTCCGGCGGGGGTACCGCGTTGGCGCAGTCCCATCGCGCCCTCGGCGAGTTGGAGCTGACCGGAGACCAGGCGATCGGTGCCGAAGTGGTCCGCAAAGCGCTCACCGAACCACTTCGATGGATCGCCATCAACGCCGGCTACGAAGGCGACGACGTCGTGGAGATCGTGTCCGGACTGCCACTGGGCCATGGCTTCAATGCGCTCACCGGCGAATACGGAGACATGTTCGACGACGGAGTGATCGATCCCTTCAAAGTGACGCGTGCGGCGCTCGAAAGTGCGGCTTCCATTGCAGCGCTGCTGATCACCACCGAAACCGCAGTGGTGGAAGAGGTATTCGGCAATCCGGGCGCGATCATGGCCCCCGGATTCGGCGATCTCGCCGAAGGAATGGTCCGCCCCTCGAACATCTACTGAAACCTAACAAGTTTCACGCTGCTCGGGGGTCGGCATCGCAGTGCGGACGCCGATCCCCGAGCGGCACCAAGGAGACAACCACGATGTCCTCATCGAATCCGCGACGCGAGCTGACCGATCACGACCTCCGAGTCGTGCTGCGAGTTCTGACCGGCATTCATATCGGCCCCGAGGTGCCTGCCGCAGCCGAGTGCCAAAAACCGCAGACGCCACGCTTTTCGACGGGTAGACTCGATCCCCGCAGAACACCTACGCCGAATCGATCACGCGCAGGCGGTAATTGAGTTTCCTCGATTGTTTGTGGGTAGGTGGCGGCTTTGGCAAGACAGGGCGCACGCGATCTCTCGAGAGCGCGTGACAAGTTCTTCGTAGAGAACGAGTTCGACGACGCGGTCCGAGACCAGATCTCGTTCTCGTGGGAACGATCGCGCGCACTGAACATCCAACCCGACATTCTGCACCTGCCCTTCGTTCGCGAACCCGACTTGGACAGCCCTCTCGTCGTCGCCGCAGCGCCCGTACTTCGCCAGCTCGCAACAGGTTTGGTGGACGAGCCGATTTCGGTGATCCTCACCTCGGCCGACGGTGTGGTGTTGGACCGCGTGGCCGGCAGCAAGCCACTGCTGGACAATTTGGACAACGTCAATCTCGCACCGGGCTTCAGCTACTCGGAAGAATATGCCGGCACCAACGGCATCGGCACAGCGCTCGAGACTCGCAAACCGACTCTGGTCTACGGAGCCGAACACTACGTCGAGAGCTTGGGCGGGTTGGTGTGCGCCGGTGTCCCCATCGTTCATCCCATAACCGGACTCGTCGTCGGCGTTCTCGACGTGACCGGATGGATCGACGACGGAGCTCCACTCCTGGTGACACTCGCGCAATCGGCGACGGCACAGATCGAAGGTCGACTGCTGTCCCAATCGAGTCAGGAGCAGACCGCTCTGCTCAACACCTATCTCAAAGCGTGCAGGCGATCCCAACAGGTCGGAGTTCTGGCACTCGGCGACGACATCGTCCTGCTCAATCGCAAGCTACGCAATGCCCTTACCCCGCAAGACCAAGCCGCGTTGCTCGAGCACGCAGTCGATCTGAGCGTCCACACCGACAACAGCAAGTATCTGCTGACCCTGCCCGGTGGGCAGACCGTCAGGTTGTCGCCGTTCCACGACGACGCCCTTGCGCCTCGACACGGCGTGGCGGTGTACCACGCCTACCTCAACGACACAGCCGGGCCGGCGGCGATAGCCATCGAGGGCATCAGGTCGCTGCCCGGCATCGTGGGAGACAGCGCATCGTGGAGGCGCGCGACCCGAGACGTGTCGCAGTGCGTCCGCAGGCACGAATGGGCCGTGGTGGCAGGCGAATCCGGCTCGGGCCGATTCGCGGTCCTCAAAGCTGCAGCACAACAGCATATTTCCAGTCGCACACACTTCGTCACCGCAGCCGAACTCGCCGACGGGGACGCAGGGATGCGGGCGCTCGAAACCGAGATCGAACAGGACGAATTCAGCGTCATCATTCGCGACCTCGACCTGGTTCCGAACTCTGTCCAGCAAGAGATCGCGAGCCTGATTCAAGGGCGCGAACACGCCGGATGGATGGGAGCCACCATCGGAACCGGTACGCAGAGCGCCGGAAGCGAGGCACTGATACTTCCCTTCTTCGGCCACACCGTGCACGTACCCGCCCTTCGACACCGCATCGAAGACCTCCACAAGTTGATTCCCTACCTACTGCGCCAAGTCAGTCGCGGTCAGGAGCTGTCACTGTCGGCGGCTGCTGTCCGCCAGCTGACCAAATACAGCTGGCCCGGCAATGTCGGACAGCTCCGCGACGTGCTCCAGGAGGTCGTGCAGAGTCAACGTTCAGGGGTCGTCGAGGCAGACAAGCTGCCACCATCCGTCCGAGCGGTGAGCCGCAGAACCCTCACCCCGATAGAGGCAATGAACCGAGACGCAATAGTGCGCAGCCTCGAGGAAAACGGTGGGAACAAGCAGGCCGCCGCCGATGCCCTCGGAATGTCACGGGCCACGATCTACCGAAAAATCCGAGAATTCGGCATCGAGTTCTAGACAGGCCAGACGCCGAGCCGGCCGCAGGTCGGATGCTCGACGAAAAAGCCCCGAACCGCATCGCTGCAGTTCGGGGCATCTTCTTCTGTGCGCCCGAAGGAATTCGAACCGAGCGGGTTGTGGGTTCGAGCGACCTCGAAGGTCTAGCTCAGTCCAACCACGTTTTCCCGCCCAGGTGTCTGCGTGATCGGACACATTGACGAGGTCGTATCGACTGCGAGGAGCCGGGTGCGCTGTCGCAATTCGGCACGTGCACTCGGGGCCACCCGCGCCACGAGACGCCTCGTGGCACTGCGTCGATGTTTCCGGCTTCACTCGGCTGGCACTTCAGCGGTGCCGAACAGGAGCGGACCACCGCCGCAGGGGTTTTGGCGGTCGGTGGTCGACTTCATATCGGAAGGCGTCCAGCTGATTGAAAACCTGCGCACCAAGCCGCCAAACGGGCACGAATACGTCACACAGCGTCCGATCGCGGCGTTCCACGCAGGCGCATGAGGGTGTTGTCTGATTCAATATCGCCATGACTGGGACGCGGAGTAACACACAAATTGGCCACAAGGTTGGTGACAAAGTCCAAATTCGACGCGAAGGAGGTATCAGCAAAGGGACCCTTGTCGAAGATTTCGCAGACTCGTTGATTCCCACCGAGCAGCTCGGGCGAGAGTGGGCACAGCCACACCGGTGGGCCGTTGCACTCGATACGGGTGTGCTCGTATTCGCGGACGACAGTGATGTCGTCGCGGGTGACGCCGTCAGGGCACAGTGACATCGATGACCGCGAGTGAGCCGGCGGCAACGACCGCTTCACTGTCGACGCGGTAGCCGTCGAATGCGGCAACACTCGAGCTCGTGCACGGCGAGAGCACTAGCCGCTCGGAATTGTTCTACGACAGCAGCTATCGCCTGCCGACTCGGTGGACTGGGTTCAGAGGGGACATGGTCTCGGTCCTCTGGGGGCTGTCCCTGACCGCTGTCGAACGCCCGCACCCTGTGCGGAGCGGCCTGTCCGTGGATTGGTCGGTGTGAGATAGTCCCGTCTTCCGGCCCTCCAATTGTGTTGCGAGAGAGGGCAGCATTGGTGGTGTGATGAAGGTACTGATGTGGTGGCTACCTGCGCGCCGCAGAGCCGCGCGGGTAGAGATCGCAGCCGTGGTGGAAGAGGCGCGAAAGGCGTTGATAGAGCATCAGAAATTGGCGCGGACTGCGCAGATCACTGGCAGTGCCGACGATCAGTGGGCTGCGGACGACGCGCGCAGACGGTGTCAGCATCAATGGTTCGCGATCGGCGACGCAATGCGGGCTCTACCCAAGCGTGAGCGTGAGCTGGTCGAGGTATGGGACCGGGCAGCCGCCATGGCGTGGTGGCACCGCACCAGTGACCGTCAGGGATGGGCATGCTTCGAAGCTGCAGCGGCACAGGTGATCGCAGCTCTACCGGGCGGCGTGGATTCCGATGCCGTTGCGGCTGTGATCGAGGCGAGTGCACGTCGTTTCGACGTTGAGCTGCAGCGGCGGAGCGAAGTGAATCCCGACCCGTCGACACCGAGTGCGCCCGAGCTGATCGACCAGGAAGAGCTGGTGCGGCTGCTGCGCGAAAATCTGCTGGAGGTACTCGCAGACGAGTCCGGCTCGGC
This sequence comes from Rhodococcus sp. 3258, assembly GCF_031456475.1. Lineage (NCBI taxonomy): Bacteria > Bacillati > Actinomycetota > Actinomycetes > Mycobacteriales > Nocardiaceae > Rhodococcus > Rhodococcus sp. 3258. Next base: position 603,205 of record NZ_JAVDUT010000002.1, on the reverse strand, counting down.
GCGGGCGGACATGGCGTTGCGGCATCTCGAGCCTTGGCTGTGTGAGTCAGTTGTAGAGCTGGCGAAGCCACAGTCGCAGCATCGTCTGCGCGAAATCCTCGATCGGTGGCGCGCACTGCGCGCGCAGTTCTCCCCGCCCCGGATTGGTGGTCCGAGCGATCCCACACCGGCGCGAGGCGAGTGACCGCACGTTCCCATCCTCGCTTGCCATTGAGACCGATCTTGGTCGCGTCGGATACAGCCCACCCTCACGGGCACGGTGAATGCGATTCGGCCGTGTTCGGGACTGACAATCGTGAGCCCTGTCACCCTCGTTCGGTCAGCAAACCGCCTGGTCCACGACTTGCCGAAATGTTCCTGTAACTCCAAGTACAGCTATTCGTGGGCCATTCGAGCCTCGTGAACCGGTCGAGTGCCGGTGTGGTGTTGTAGCGTGCCATCCAAAATGCTCAGCAAATATCCAGCAACATAGATAGTCCTGACCTTTCCGGTCCGCCGAGGGAGACAACAAAGTGGGAACAACGACAAGCAGAACATCCACATCGAGGACGGCGCGGAGCCGCCACGCTGTGAAGAGAATCGCTATTCCAGCGGTGGTTTCGACGTTATTGGCCGCGGGTTCGCTTGCGTTCGCAGGCAGTGCCGCAGCAACCCCGACGCCATTGGCCGACAAGTTTTCGAGCACGGTCACCGATGACGGATGGATCCTCGATCTCACCGCGAGCAAACTATCGGCGAACCCAGTTCCGAACCTGGCGACTACAGCGTTCACGCGCGAGGGATTCGTGTCGGCAAAGGTGACCGGCACCGTCACCGGTGCCGGTGATAGCGCGGTGAAAACAGGGTACATCGAGCAGGGGTTGCAGATCGGGTGTCAGATCGATGTCTCGTCCGGACTCGGCTTGGGGCTTGGCTTTTCGTTCGGTCCGTCGGTGGGTGTGTCCATCTCTGGGGTTCCCTCGGCAAATATCGGTGTCAATGCTTCGGTGAACCCGAACATCCAGGCCACCATCGCTCCAGGAACGATCACCACGATTCCGCTCGGCAAGAAGGATCTCGAAACCTCGAAGGCCTCGATCACGGCGGAGAACGTGCATGTGAAGGTCGATGCCTGCCTGGGACCGGTCACGATCCGCTCCTACGCGCAGTTCGCGGTGTCGACAGCGACCTCGGACAACAGTGTGTTCGTGTACTCCGACCCCACTTGGCTCTGACCGACGTCTCGATTTCATCGAAACAGCACTGAGGCTGTTACCCAACAGTGTTCGAGCCCATCGGACCTGATCATTCACAGGGAGTACTCCATGTTCGACGCACGTATGAACAAAGCCGCGGCTGTGGCCGCAGCAGCGACGACTGTGGTCGGCGGCGTTCTGCTCGCCTTCGCACCGGCAGCATCGGCAGCACCCATCCTTGCTGAACTCGGTGCCCCCGTTGTGCAGATACCCATCGACCACACTGTCGCTATAGCAGCCCGGGACAGCGGCATCCCGGCCGCCCTGGCCAACGCGAATGTCACGATTCCGGTACAGGGGTGGGAGAGGGTGATCGACTCCTCAGCGAACGTTCTGGCAATCGCGACCGCTCGAGCTGCGCAGTACCCCAACGGTTGCGCTTCCTATCAGTTCTACCTTCCGCCGAGCGGGAAGTGGGCAGCCGCGGCCACCTCGTACATCAACTGCCCCTGGTAGAGAACATCTTCTTCCTTTCCAGATGCATCTCCTCCCGCCATGCGCCCCAGCTGATTGGGGTATCTCGAGTCCCGTGTTTCTTTTGGTAGAGAAAGGCATTCACTTTCGATGACCACTTCACCGGCCGACCCGATGACCCCACCGACCCGCCGCGTCGGCGCAGCACGGAACCAAACCTCCACAGCGGTTATCGCGACACTGTTCGGGCTCGGGTTGCTTATTGTGGCGTTCGCGGTGATCGGACGCCTCGCCGGGTGGGCTGCCGAGAACGGGACGATCCTGGTGTATCTGGCGTTCTTTCTGTGGATGTCGATCGCGGGCCGGGTGTTCTGGTGGGGCGCAGACAGATTGGTTGCCACGGTCCGGAAGACGGCGGCCCAGGACCACCGATGACACCGGAACCTATATCGAAACCGCCTGCGGCATCGAGGAAGCCGGCGCTACGCAGGTCGGTGGCGGGAGTCCTCGCTGCCGGGGCACTGTTGGCCGGGACCGCCGCAGTGATCGGTGCCGCGATCGTGCTCACAGCAGGGCCGGCGTATGCGACACCGGAAGAGGATTGTGCGGCGGTGCGGGCGCGGGATCATCAGATCTACCTGAACCTGATTGCCTCCTTACCGCCGGGCTCTCCGATCCCGCCGGAATACATCAACCCGTGCCTGACCGCACCGTCGACGACCACGACTGCTCCGCCGACGAGCACCGCCGGATTGCCGGGCGCGCAAGCACCCGGCGGTGGCCCGAACGTCGGAGCGAACGCGCCGACGAACTTCCCCACCTACAACGGCACCCCCATCGTCCCCGTGCCTGTACCTGCGCCGGGGGCGGCGCAGACCGCAACACCCGGCGCACCAACGGCCCCGGGTGTCGAGAACCCGACAGGCGTCCCGGCTGCGACGACGACCAGTGGGGATGCGCCGACATCGCCGCAGCCTGCTGGATCGACTGCACCCACCGCGGTACCCGATCGTGGCCCCGGGCCGATACCTACCAATACCGCACCAGCGCAACCGGTTTCGGAAGCTGGATCCTCGATAGCCGGGGAGGGTGCAGATCGTGACAGGTATCTCGAACTCGTGTTGGTCGGTGCCGCCGCGTTCACCGCAGCCGGGATCGGAGTGCGTGGGCGGCCCGGACCGTTCAGCCCTCGGACTCCGGAATCGATTCTCTCCCAAGCGGTCGGCACTGTTGCTTCGCCGTTGATCGCGTATGCCCCTGGTGGGCAGTCGAAGATCACCGTCCCCGATCCGGGTGGGGGTCGCCGCACGTTCTTCCTCATCCACGACCCGTCGTCCTCGCACGAATCGGTGATTCCTGTCGACGTGCCGCCCGGGGGCCACATGTCGATCGATCCGGACGGTTCGGTGACCGTTGTCGACGCCGACGGAAACCCGGTGTCGACGGTCGCCGCGCCGTGGGCGTACGACGCCGACGGCACACCGATTCCCACGCACTACGAGATCCGCGACGGACACCTCGTCCAAATCGTCGACACCGTGGGCATCGAGAACATTCTGTATCCGATCCTGGCCGACCCCTTGTCCGGCGGTGAGAACGCAGCCACCGGAAGGTCGATCACGGCGACACCGTTGTACAACGGGCAGGATGCGATCAGCGGTCAACCCGGCGGTATCGCCGTCGTCGGTGCTCCCGACCCCGGATACAGCCCATACCAACCCACCACCGACACCGTCAAAGACGGTACCGACCTCACCGTCGACCAAGGCGGCGGCACCACCAACCGCTACACCGGCACCGGCACCGATGCCGGTCTGCCGTACACCACCGAAGCCACCACCGACACCTATCAGCAAATGGCCGAAGACCAAGCCACCGCCGAGCAATCCGCTGACGATGCTGCGACGCAGGCCGAGGTCGAACAACAGCTCTCCGCGGCCCCGACGACAAGCGACTCCCTCTCCCGCGCCGCCGGTGCTGTCGCTATCGGCGCAGTGGGGGCCGGTGAGACTGGTATCGGAGTCCCTGCCGCCATCGGACTCGCAGTCCTCGCCGGAGGCTTGTTCATCGCGGGAATGGCGCTCGACCGCGGAGACGGACGAGACCTCGGCGGACATTACGCCGACGGCAACGACGGCCGGAGCGGCAAGGAAGCCGAACAAGCCGCACTCGACGAACGTGAAGAGCTAACCGGCGAAACGATCGAACGGCGACAGGTCCGGTCCACTGTCGATGGAGCCAGAAACGGCAGGTACTACGATGGGCTCGCCGAAAACCCAGATGGGACGTACACCGCGTACGAAGTCAAGAGCGGAACCGCTCGTAAAACGGCCGGCCAGCGCGCGTTCGACGACCTCGTCTCCCCGGAGAACCCCGCAACCGCCACACTGAACGGCAAGACGATCAAAATAGTCGAAGTCCAAGACCTAGCGGGATGATCACTCACTTTTCAGACGGCACTCACATCCAAGGAGCTCAATGTTTCTGTTCGTGTCCAACGGCGGCAAACAGCAATCCATTGCACATCGAATCGATTTTCCATGGCAGTTCGGGCAGCTACTCTCGCGGTTCGATGGAATGCAGCGGTCTGCGTTGACGGTCTCGAAGGTCCCAGAGGGCCGGTACTACGAGGATCTCAGCGACGACGAGAAAACCGCGATGAGCGAAAGCTACATCCAAGCAGCTGGGTCAGCGCGAGCGATGTCGGTCGAATTGAGGTTTCCCATCGACGGTGTTCATCGCCTGTTCGTCATCGGCCGACCCGGCCCTCGTCATGGCGAACCCACCGTCGGAATCCCCTTCTTCAGCGGCAAACGCTCCCTCACCGTGTACCCCGAAGAGGTGTTCACCGCTGACGATGCCACGCAGTTGTTCTTCGATTGGGCCACCACCGGAGACATCGACCGCACGAAGCACCATCTCCGCGAATTCGACCTCGACGCTTTCTACAGAACCTGAGACCTCGTCGACTGCTCCGATCCGACCGGGCGTGCACCCGACTTGTGGTTGCCCGCATCGACGACTGAGCCGGGCGCGCTCGAGCGCGATCACCCCGAAGTCGCGGCTTCCGATGTTGCGGTGTCCGTCAGTGCCGCCGACCCCAGAAACGTTGAGCAACAATACTATTGGAAGCTCCCTGTCGGCAGGCGGGCCATTTTCCATGGTCCACCTGCCGGTCATCACCTGAGCTATTCGCTGGAGACGTCGACCAGCACCTTGCCGAACACCCACTCAGGAGCAGCGATGACCAGGAACCCTCTTCGTGAGGCGGAGGAGAACAACCCCCACGGGGTGGGGGCGTTGACCGATGGCGAGGTGGCTCAGTTCACGGCGGCGGTGGAGTATTTGCGGTCGGTGATTCTTGCCGCGTTCGGGGTGGAGTGGACCGATCCGGTGTTTTCCGGTGACGGATACGTCGTGACCGAATTCCCACGCAGTCGTAGGTACTTCGCCGGGTATGACGGGGTGCGCAAGACTGCGCGCGGGTATGCGGTGATGTCGGGCGACGAGCGCAACCTCGAGGGTGGGTCGGTGACGTTCGGTCGGTTCGAGGATGCGGTGAAAGGCTACGCAGCGGGGGTGCTCGATTCGTTTCGGACGTGGCGCAGCGGCCGTTACCTGGGCAGCGTGGCGTGGATGTGGAACGGCACGATCGGGCCCGGTGTCGTTGCGCACCTGTTGGGTCGGTCGAATACTCAGTTTCGTTATTTCCTCGAAGAGGATCCGAGTGCATGGCTCGAGGGTGACAGGGTGGTTGCGACGTTGTCGCATGGTTTGGGTATGTCGGTTGCGGCGTTCATCGCGGTGATCGTCGCGCATCCGAAGGTGACTGCCAAGGATGCGACAGCGTGGCCGAAACCGGTGCGTCCCTGACCTTCTCGACCCGTATCGATGGTCCGGTCAGACCGGCATCTCCATCCCCACCGGCGGCAGGGGCCCAACGGTGAGAACAACGGGAGTGTGCGCGCCGCGTCAGCGATGAACGCATCTTTGGCGCCGGTCTTTCCCCTGCCGGGATACAGGTCGGCAATGCGTCGCATACGCAGCCCGGGTAGGTAGGCGGCATCGATTCCGCAATCGCAAGCAACCACAACCGGGTGTGCGCCGATGTTGCGTGGTCGGTCGACGATCACCAGCAGCTTCCCGTGACGGCTCAGATCGTCGAACATTCGCCGCAACGCGGCCTTGTCTTGACGATGAGCTCGCCGAGAACCCGACGGGACGTACACCGCATACGAAGTCAAAAGCGCGGAGCGACCGGAGACGAACGGGTTCCTATGTGGTCGGACCGTCCAGCTGGGCCGTTCGCGTGGCAAAACGGTGCGGTGTCTGCTTTGATTTCGATATGTCTGCAACGCGAAGTAACACTTACATTCACGATTCTGTCGACATAAAAGCTCAGTCGCGACACAATCCAGTCGCTGCTGACGGAAAGCCGGGGGCGACGTGACGGGCGGGGGTCTCGAACTGAGCGATGCGCTGGTCGCGTTCGCTGTGCAGTGGGAGCCGTTCGGGGGCGCGTCGCCTGCTGATGTCTTTGTCGAGTTCGGGATCGACATCGATGAGTATCGGCGTCGTTTGTTCAGTCGATTGTGCAGGCCCGATCGGGCGCTGGTCCCCCTTGATGTGCACGGGCGACTCATCCGGTACGCCCTCGAGCCTGCGGAATCCGAGCCCAGAGTCGGTGAGTAGTGCACCGCCGCTGATCTCGCCGCGACTGTTGTGATGCGGGCGCTCGGGTAGTCTTCGCGGTCTGGGTCGTGAAGAACCGACAGGGCAGGAATGTTCGTGAAGCAGGTGCAGTGCGTGTTTCGGTCGCTACTGGGTGCTGATCCGACTGCTCAGCGTTCGTTGAGCGATCCGGCTGCCGCGCGAATCGTCGACGAGGCGATCGAGGCGATCGCGGTTCTCGGTTGGCGTCGTATGACGATGAGCGATGTGGCCAAACGCGGCCGTATCGGACGCGCGACGCTGTACCGCTACTTCGCCTCCAAAGACGAACTGCGCGATGCCATCTTCCTGCGGGAAGTCAACCGCTTCATGGACGCGTCTACTCGAGCGAGGGCCAGCACAGCCTCCGTGGAGGATGCGCTGACCTCGTCTCTGGCGATTACGCTCGAATTCGTCCGTGACAACCGCATGCTGAACAGGCTTCGCGAAACCGACCGCGAAATGCTCCTGGAGGCCCTGTTCGACGACGACCTGATCGCAATGGGACGTGAATTCTCCGCACAGCTATGGAAGACCCAACTCCACGGCGAGGCACCGGTCGACGAATCTGTCATGACGCATCTTCGGACAGTCAGTGAGATCACCACCCGGCTGACGTTGTCGTTGATCGCCAACCCACAAACCGTCGTCGACTTCACCGCACCCGACGCGTCCCGCGCCTACGTTCAGCGGTATCTGCTGCCTCTGTTCCGCCCGTCCACGAACTTCGAGCAGGCGTAGACCCGCCCGCTGTAGGAGCTCCGAACGCGTCTTTCGCTTCGATGACCCGCCTCGAGGCGCGGCCTGCAGCACCGGCGAACATGGCCGGGCACACGACATAACCACTCGACAGTCCTTCTTGTAACTGACGTTCTGCGATGCTAACGTCACCGACACTGAGACACATTGCGTATTTGTGTCTCACTACGGAAGGCATTCGATGGGTCGTCGAGCAGTAGGTAGAAGTCCTTTTCGTGCGGTCACCGCAGTCGCCGCGAGGCATTCCTGGTGGGTCGTCGGCATCTGGCTGATCGCGGTCGCTGCTCTCAATGTCGTTGCGCCACAGCTCGAACAGACGGCAACCGAGAAGTCTGCAGCGATCGTTCCCTCCGATATGCCCTCGACCCAGGCCCTGGTTCGAATGGCGGACGACTTCGACACACCGGCATCGACGGCCGTCGGTGCTGTCGTCCTTGCCAGCGACAACGGGTTCGGTGAGCAAGAGCAGAAGTACTACTCCGAACTGATCGCCCGCCTGTTGGCGGACCGCGACCATGTGGCTTTCGTTCTCGATATGTACGGCGATCCCGCTACCCGAGACTTCGCGGTCAGCCCCGACGGCAAGGCCGTCACCGTGACGGTCGGTGAGCAGGGCGATATCGGTACCGCCGACGCGCATCGATCCACCGAGGCCATCCGTTCGACGATTACAGATGTCGCGGCACCCGAGGGGTTGGATGTGCACTTCTCCGGTCCGGCACCGACGGTGGTCGACGAATTCATTGCGGTCGATACTTCGATGGTCCTGATCACGGCGGTGTCGGTGCTGCTGATCACGTTGATGCTGGTCATCGCGTTCCGGTCGGTAGTGGCTGCGCTGATTCCCCTTCTGACCATCGGTATCGCGTTGGCGGCATCACGGGCAGTGGTGTCTGCACTGGGATGGAATGCGGTTCTTCCGGTCTCGACTCTGACGGTCACCCTGATGACAGCGCTCGTCCTCGCGTCCGGTACGGACTACGCCATCTTCCAAACGGCGGCGTATCACGACGCGCGTCGTCGCGGTGAGACTCCGCTGCGTTCGGTCGTCGCTGCGGGCTCGAACGTGGGAGCCGTTCTGACGGCATCGGCATTGACCGTCGCCGCCGCCGCAACGTCGATGGTCTTCGCCAAGAACGGAATGTTCACCACCTCCGGGCCGGCGATCGCCATCGGTTTGATGGTCACCCTCGCCGTGTCTGTGACCTTCACTCCCGCGTTGATCGCGATTTTCGGACGCCGCGGATGGATAGAGCCGCGAGTCTCGCACGAGCGGCAATGGCGCAAGCGCGGTACCCGAATCCTGCGCCGCGCAGGCGCGCTCACCGCAGTGTCGGTTCTCGCCCTCGTAGCGTTGGCCGCACCAGCGCTCGGCATGGTCCCCAACGGGGACGACAGCGCCATGATCATGGGCGACGCCGACTCCAAGGCGGGATACGACGCGGTGTACGAACACTTTCCGGCCAACGAGATCGTCCCGGAATACCTGGTGATTCGCGCCGACCACGACCTGCGAACCACTACCGATCTCGCAGCATTGGACCGCGCCGCCGCCGCAGTGGCGGACCTGCCGAACGTTGCGTACGTGCGGTCGTTGACCCGGCCGAACGGCGAACCGCTCCCCGAGTCTGCAACCGGTTACCAAACCGGCCTGATCGGCAGCCGCCTGGGTGCGGCGCAGGGCCAGATCGCCAACGCACAACCCGACCTCGAGCGATTGGCATCCGGCATCACCGAACTGCGAGACGGAGCGCTCGATGCACAGAAACAGCTGCCCCAATTGATCGACGGAACCAATCAAGTTGTCGCGCTCTCGAATTCGGTAATCGATCTGCTGCCTACCGTCACGGCTCTGACCACCGCCACCACTGCCGACGGCCGAACCCTCGATCAAGCACTCGGCCAGGTGCAGTCGCTGACCGGCACGCTCGGAACCCTGGCCTCGGCCATCCAGGCGAACCAGGGTGCGGTGAACGACTTGCAGAATGCGCTGGCCCCGTTCGCTTCTCCCGAACCGTCGCCGCAGTGCGCCGTGAACCCGGGCTGTACGGCCGGGCGCGCACTGTTCGATCAGCTCGACGCCGCAACCTCGGGCGCACTGACCGCAGCCCTGTCCGCATCCGAAGCCGTCACCGCGCTGCCACCCGACACCGTCGACACCATCGACAGCGTCCTGCCGACACTTCGCAACGGACTGGGCGAGATCGATTCGCTCGTCGCATCTCTCGGCGGCCGCACACCGCAATCGATCCGGTCCGACCTCGAGCGACTCCAGGACGGGATGTCGGCACTGGCAACAGGAATGGACCAGATAGCCGGTGGCCTCTCTCAGGCCAAGGACGGCACAGACACCACCGTGGCGCTGACCGGACAACTCTCCGGCGGCCTCGGCGACGCCGCGAACTATCTGGCATCCATGAGCCGAGACACCTCCACCGGACCCGGATCGGGATTCTATCTACCTCCGAGCGCCCTACAGGACCAGCGATTCGTCACCGGAGCGAAGTTGCTGATGTCGCCGGACGGTCACGTCGCACGTATGTTGGTGATGCAGGAGGGAAACCCCTACAGCGCCGACAACATTGCCACTGTCGGTGACATTTCCCAGGCCGCACGAAACTCGTTGCAGGGCAGCACTCTAGCGGACTCCGAGGTCGGCTCCACCGGCCTCACCTCGATCACGGCCGACATCATCGATCAAGCAGAACGCGATTTCCTGCTGATCGCGATCGTTGCTGCGGTCGCCGTCTTCGTCATCCTGGCAGGCCTCCTCAGGAGTCTCGTCGCACCAGCGCTACTCGTGACTACCGTATTGCTGTCCTTCGCCACAGCTGCCGGCATCAGCGTCCTACTGTGGCAGCACCTCATCGGAATCGGCCTGCACTGGTCGGTTCTACCGGTGTCGTTCATGTGCCTGGTCGCCGTCGGAGCCGACTACAGCATGCTGTTCGCCTCACGAGTTCGCGAGGCCAGCGCCGGCGGCACCACCAGTGGGATTCTGCGAACGTTCGGAACCACCGGCAGCGTGATCACCACTGCGGGAGTGGTATTCGCAGTCACCATGTTCGCCCTGATGTCAGGTTCGGTGGCGCTACTGCTGCAAACCGGCTTCACCATCGGTGTCGGACTGCTGATCGACATAGCCGTGGTGCGCACCGTCATCGTCCCCGCAGCACTGCACCTGCTCGGCAACCGAATCTGGTGGCCCTCGGCACCAGCAGCGCAGAACCGGCACATCCGAACACATCCCAGTCACCAGTGATGCCATGCAACCGGCCCCCATCTACCCGGCATCCGATACCAGCCCTCACCGTCTCGAATGCGAGGAGAAAAATATGCATTGCGCTCTCGATCAGCAACTCGTACTCGCGTGCAGGGGCACCCCTGATTCTGCACATCGAGGCGGACGCCGCCGTAGACACTCGAGTCCACATCGAAGTATCGAGTCCTCACCGATTCGCGCCGAGCACGAACCCATCACTGCCGTATCCCATTTCGACAATCGGATGGTCTCAGCTATCGAGTGGGCACCGTTCGGCGGCGGAACAGCCCGCGACATCGACGCTGTCCACGCGCTGACGGTGACCGCGTTCTACGAAGAAGTACTGTCGTTGGCCGACAGCGAGGAGTACCGCCGTAAGTTGCCCAGGATTGTGCTCGAGCGCGTAACCGAGACGGCACGTCTTCGCCTCCGCCGAGAGCGCAATATTGAACCAACACAAGCGAACCCCGACCGTAGCCCTGATCCACCGAACCAGGGGACCTCGTCGACGCGATGAGAGCTGCTGCACAGCCCACACCCACCAAAACCGTTGCTAGAAGCCCGATTGGATACATGAGACAGGAGCGAACGCAATGACCAGAACAGCCGTAGTGACAGGAGCAGGACGCGGAATCGGGAGGGCCATCACCGACCGATTGTGTGGCGAGGGATGGACGGTGTATGCGACGGTTCGTTCGGATGCACACATGCAGGAACTGTCCCAACTGGATCGGGTTGTTCCGATCCGAGTCGATATCACGGACGACGATGCAGGCGAGGTACTTACAGAAAATGTTCCTGCGCGAATCGACGCGCTGATCAACAATGCCGGATACGCGCTGACGGGACCACTCGAAACGGTATCGGCCGACCAGCTGATGAGTCAGTTGGCCACAAATGTGGTCGGTCACCACAGAGTGACCCGAGCCCTGCTTCCCAACCTACGCGCAAACGAAAACGCGAATGCAGGCCGGATTGTCTTCATCTCATCACTGAGTGGATTGTTCGCGATACCGGGCAATGGTGCGTATACCGCATCGAAGTACGCGGTCGAGGGGCTCGCGGACACTCTGCGTATGGAACTACGACGGTGGAGCATCGGAGTGAGCTTGATCGAGCCCGGGACCACGCGGACCGACATTTGGACCGGCATGCTGAACGACTTCGATGCCACCGTCGCACAGTGGTCCGATCGCGACAAGAACCTGTACCGGCCGGCCACCGACAAGATGCGCCGACTCATCCCCCTGCTGCAACGAAGTGCCGTCGCCCCCGAACGCGTCGCCGACGCAACACTGCGAGCACTGACCGACAAACGACCCCGACGCCGCTATCGATGCGACCTTGCCAGCCGCATACAGATCCACGCAATGGCCCTCACGCCCGCCGCTGTCACCGATCGATTACTGGCCCGCGTACTCGCCTGACTCGTCGCGCGCACATTCCTGGGCCTCTAGCAGTAGGGCCCCCGGAATGGGGGGACACCCGTCGATCTCTGGCCAGTTGCGGTCGGACACTGTTCAGCAATCGCCGCTCGATTCGAGGATGCGCACGCTCCGTTCGAGGTTGTGAAGCACGTCGATCTCACGAGCAGCGTTGTCGCCAACCCGCCCGGACCCGGCATAGAGGGTGATCGTGCTCGTCACGGTGCGCCCAGGAATAGAGATAACGGAGCCTGGTGCGATCGGCTGGTCATGATCGGACAGGCGGAAGGCGACGTGCACGCCGGGAGTCGATGTCGGTGGCCACATCGCGGCGTTGATCGCCGTGCAGATCAGGACGTGAAAATCCCGCGAGCGGAACCGCGGCCGCCCGCTCACCACATAGACCAGCGTTCTAGGAGTGAAATCGGGGTCGCCATACGGAGGGGGCAGAGGAAGGAAGGCGACCGCTTCCCAGGTCTTGTACGAATCGAGTGCACGGTTGTATGCGAAATCTTCTCGCAAGTGCGGCCTGGCGTCGAGAGCCAGCGAGTACAGAAACCGAGCAGCGAGCTCGGCATCACCGCGATCGACCGTGCCGTCGGAGATACCTCGGAGCTGGAGCGCTACTCTTTCGGCCTGGAAGGCTGACATCGCGATCGGGGCGTCGTCGCCGTCACGGATGGCATTGAAGTGATCGGTCACAGTGTTCCGGGGGCTAGGACGATCGAAGGATCGTAGTGCGGGCCGAATGATATCGGCTGAACGCTGTAGTCATTGGTAAGGCCGGTGGTGCGAGTGTTCCGCTCGATTTTCTGGTGCTCGATCGACGCGATTCGCGCTCGTGCCACCAACTCTGCAATTCGAACCCGTGCGGCTCGGCGGCCCGCAGGCGGCCACGACACCCACAATTTCCTCACGACAACCATGATGCCCTCCCAGACAACGCGATTGGACGTGAAAAACGAAGGACTATCTCACACCCGTACTGACTCGACGCGACCTTTGCGTCCGTTGCCGGCCGCTAGCCGGCCCGGCAGAGACATTCGAGTCCTGTTACGAACATACCTATTTGGAGACCACAGGTTCTCTCGCTTCTACGTGCCCTCGGTCGACGAGTTGGCGCTCGGCCCGTTGTCTTTCCAGGTTGCGCGAAGAGGGTCACCGCAGCTTGCCGCACTTACCCGGTTTGCGGACAGCTACTTTTCCGCTAACGTATGTGTGTCGGCGTCGAACACGCAGACGACGTCGGCCGCACCGGGCGCGGGGAGCCTTCCCCCGGGGTCTCGATACTCGCACCCGGTGCGCAAGTAGCCGAAATAAACTGACCAAAAACGATATACCCGGATCGTCGGAGTGACAGAGTTGTGTTCGGAAGAACCGACTCTTCGTCGTGTGACAACCGAAGCACAGACCACCCCAAGCCCTGAACAACGAGGCCACGGTCCGGGCTAACAGTCAGCGACACCTACATGGTGCCACGGGACGGATCACAGTCCTCGCGCAGCGCTCACCTGGTCGCCGCGTACCGCAGAAGTCGCCGATAAACGCCGGGGTCCAGGTCATATGCGGTGGTACGAGTCAAGATGCGGTGCAGCCGAGCTCGGAACTCGTCGACAGACAGGCCGAAGCACAGCAGAATCTCCGAGGCGTCCGCACCGCCGTAAGGCTCCCACCTTCTGGCGAAGTCCAGGACAACGGCATCCTCGGTTTGTCGTGGCATCATCGGGTAAACCTTTGCTCCAGAAGAATCAAATTGCTCCAGCTAACTCTAGGCTATCAGCCAGCCGACTGTCGACACTCGTTTGCATTCGCAAGCGCCCTGGCGCCCGTAATCGATACGCACCCGGCCGGCCAGTCGAATGATGTTCATACTGAACCATTGTCGAGAACGCATACGCTCTTGCCGTACGGACGACGACCACACTCATCGACAGGCTGCTCCACACCTCACACTGGCCACCGTCAGCCAGCAAGCAAACAGCAAGCAGTCGGCGTTCCATGTCACAGGCTTCCCAACGGCCCCTTCTCTCACCCACGCGATCAGCCTGAGACGTGTAAATAGCTGGTAGGTTGCCATGTGGACACCATGGTGCGACATCGACACATGAACGATGTGCATTCGCAGACAAACTACTTCGCACAGTGGCGCTCGACATCGACAGATGTTCATGCATGTTCGGTAACGGATCGATAGCTGCGTCGATATGCAGGGAGTGAAATCAGTGCGGACCACGCTACGACCCACCATCCACTTCCGGGAGGGTGGCCGCTGGATACTACTGTCCGTGCTCGCCCTGCTGGCTGTCGCAAACGGGGCCGGACTCACGTTGGCGAGGTCTGCTACCAACGACAGGCAGGCCACGGAGTACACCTCATGGTGGTTTTTCGCGGCCCTCGTTGTCGCTATCCTCGGGCTCGCATCGCTGGCTACGCCGAACGCCGGAAATGCCCGCCATTCGATCGCGCTGTCGTGTGCCGCCACGTTGCCGCCCTGCACCCTGGTCACCCAAGGACTCGCGATGCTCCAGATGTGGGGCCTGGTGTCGATTCTGTTCCTGGCCATATATATTCGAGTCTTCTACCCGGCTCGAACTGCCCGCTTACTCGTCTGTGCACTGGCGGCGACAGCCGTAATATCGGCAGTACTGTCCCCCACGCCATCACCTCTGGTATGGATCGGTTTCTATCTCGTGAGCGTATCCGTGGCGGCCGAAGTATTCGGTGCGATGGGGGCGACGCTGATAGATGGTGCCTTGCGTGACCCCTTGACCGGTGCACTCAATCGAGCAGGTGCGGCGCACGCGGCAAGCCACCTCCTGGCGCGCACCAGGAAACGCGGCGAGAACTTGGTCGTCATCGTGCTCGATGTCGACGATTTCAAAGCCGTCAACGATTGCCACGGGCATGCAGAAGGCGACCGCATCCTCGTCGAGTTGGCGCGGTCGTGGATGACGTCGCTTGCCCCGTCCGACGTGTTGGTTCGCTTGGGGGGTGACGAATTTGCAGTTCTCACAACCGGTTGCAGTCGATCCGAAGCAGAGGCTCTGGCATCCTCGCTGGTCGATGGCCATGTAGTCGAAGTGTCCTACGGAGTGGCCATTGCCGAGCCCGAAACGGACCCGTACGGAATTCTGATATCGATCGCCGACTCGGAGCTGTACTGCAACAAGCGTTTTCGCCGAAACCATTGCGACGGCACCAGCGGTGGCAACAGTTGCGACGCCGATCCCTCGATTGCCATCTGAGGTGCCGAGAGCGAGAACGACACATCGATCGAGGTGGTGAAGATTCGCTCCGAGACATTTGTGAACTTCGCAATACGCTGGGCTCGACTCGGTGGGGCAGACGAGAAGACAATCGAGGAAACATTCGGGATTTCCACGGATGAGTACCGGCGGCGGCTGCGCCTGGCGCTCACGCTGACGGACAGTTCGATCCTCTCTCCTGAAGAACGACGACGTCTTGTGCGTTCGGTTCGCACTGACGGCCCGCAGTCGAGACGATCCGGGCAGCACTAGCGGCGCTCCACCCGGCCACTGGTCGAAACGACAGCATTTACCTCGCGGGTGGAGAAGTCGGGGTCTCGAAAAGGTAACATCACGACCCGGAGCTATCGGGCGGTTATCCCGACGCTCATCACCACCACCGAGGAGGGCTTGGGCAGTGCCGACGCAGGGGTCTTTCGCGGAACGATTGAACAAGTTGTTCGAATCGATTCATCCTTCGGGACGGAAGCCGTACACGAATGCCGATGTTGCCGAAGCCCTGGCAGCGGCTGGTCACCCGATCTCGAAGCCATACATTTCGCAGTTGAGATCCGGTCATCGAACCAATCCCTCGAACGAGACCGTTGCGGCGCTGGCCCGCTTTTTCAAGGTCAAGCCCGACTACTTCTTCGATCCTGTGTACGAGGCATCGGTGGACCGCGACCTGGAGGTCTTGTCGCAACTCCAAGGCTATGGCCTGCGACGACTGTCCACGCGAGCATTCGACCTATCCGAGGAATCACAGAACCTGTTGACCGCAATGGCGGAGAAGCTGCGGACCAGCGAGGGGCTGCCCGCAGTTCCCCCGGATGGATCGGACTGACTCCTTCCGCTGTCGCGGATCGCGTCAGCGCCCGAATTCCGAAGCGATCATCGTCACCCACCTGGCCAGCGACACGCCGCTCGGCACAGCAATCCAATGTCCACCCATAACTGGGTCGGCAAGCGGATCCCGAACCGTGCGGGCCACGCGAACGGCTCGGGCACCGGATTCCACAGGCACAGGCGCTCCGTCGTCGAATTGCCCGGCACCGACCTGAAGGTACAACGCGTCCATGATTTCGGAGACGTGGTCCGATGCACGCAACACCGTCGGAGCGCCCGACCGTTTGTCGTCCACCACCTCGGGAAATCTGCGAGTGAGAGTGCGATGAAGGTTCCTGATGCGCCACAACAGGATCCGCGCACGAACCCAGCTCGTCACCAGAACCCACACTGCGGCAGCGGCCATCAGCAGCGCGCCGGCCGTGAGTACCGAGTGTCGGGGTGCAGACCCGAAGACAACCGATACCGCCACGAAAGTCGGTGCACACGTTCCGACACAGAACAGAGCTACCGCGCGGCCCAACGGCGTTCGATCGACCATTCCGAGACCTGTGACAATGAGTAGCGGAAACATGAGAAGAACGAAAACCCACGCAGCAGTAGGCCACACAGCGGAGGCAATTCCAGAAGCCACAGCGAAGAAGACCACTGCTGCGATCGATCGACGCTCTCGCGCCGCGCCGAGCATCGGTCGCGCAGTCAGAGTGATGACAGCGGAAGTTGCGGCAACTCCGATCCAACACATTCCGATGACGGTCGGCACGTCGACATAGGGTGTCAGGAGTCGCGCGACATCGTCGACCAGCAATGTTTGCCCCACAGCGAGGAAGCCAACGGCGAGCACAATGGACACTCGCACGGTATTCGCGCTCCGCACCACCACGCGGCCGACGCGAGCACCGACTGCGAGCCACACCAACAGCGCCGCTACCCAGTCCATGTCATCCCAGAGCCTGATCGAAACGCAACACCGACAATGGAGCGCCTCGGGTGTTCATCCGCCGCAGCCGCTGTAGCAATTGGCCGGCGAACGTTTCCGCCTCCCACTCTGCCAGGGCGTCCGACCCATCGAGAACTGTGGACATCAAGCTGCGCTCACTGAGCATGAACGCGATCAACTCGTCACTGACTACGTGCAACGATTTCTCTACCGGTGTGCCTTCGTGCCGAAACACGATGTGACCCAGCTCGTGCGCCAGCGTCCGTTCGTAGTTCGGTAGATCCGGGGCCAGAACGATGACGTCATGGTTGGGGAAAGCACGTCGTTGTCCGCACACGCCGGGCGGCAGCTCGGCCATCTCTACCTCGATCGACCTGCCCCGCTCTCTGGCGACTGCGGAGACTATGTCATCGAGATCGAATTCTGTTGTGTCCGAGGCAATGTCGAATACGACGTCAACTGCGGCAGACACGCGGCGGTGCGAACGGATCATGGGAACAACTCCGCGCGCGCGGCAGACCGTCGCGCCTCGGTAGCGCGCGCACCGCGAAAGGTGATGACACCCGCTCCGAACCCCGCCAGCGCCAGGCCCGCGACGCCACCGACAACCGGAAGAGGAGCCACGTCATCGAGACCACTTGTTGCCGATGATAATTCGGTATCGGGATCCTCATCTTCGATCACGCCATCGACGTTCGCCGCCGGCGTCGGTGACGGTGACGGTGACGGTGACGGATCGGCAGTACTCGTGGTTTCGGTCTGCGAATAGGACGACGTCGGTTCCCCGTCGCCAGGAGACTGGCCGGCGGGTGACTGGTCGGCGGAAGACTCGGGCGAGTCGGCAGCATCCGACGCCGGCGACTCGGCATCCCGCGGTTCGAGCGGGTGCACCGTCTTGCCGACAGTCGAAGGGTCCGAGTAGCGGGTGTCGGAATGCAGCTCGCCATCGACGATAGGTGGGCCGGCATTGGCACTGCTCTTCGGCTCGGCTGTTGCAGTCTTCTGCGTGTCAGCGGAAGTCCTGGTCGGGGCGTTGCTCGTCGCGGTCGGGGTGTTGCTCGCCGTAGTCGGCTCGACAGTGGTCGTGGTCGGATCGTTGCTCGTCGTAGTCGGCTCCACAGTGGTCGTGGTCGGACCGTTGCTCGTCGTGGGTGTCGATTCCCCACACTTTCCAGGCCGCCCGATGCATATTTCGATGGTGCTGGCCGCCGAGGTCTGGCCTGCCACAGCTATGGCGAAGACACCCGAGGTGAGGGCCGCGCAGCACATCGCCAGGCCCACTTTGCGCCCGACCGAGGTCATGGCAGGCACCGATCCCACCCAGACGTGGACCACGTGCCGATCTCATTCACGCAGTGCATCGCCCCTCCGCCTGATTGATGGTGGTACCGACCGGGATAGGACATCCGGCAATACAAAATGTGTCGCTGCTCTTGTAAACCGCGTTACTCGTCGATGCTGTGATGTCCAACACCGGCACTTCCTATGTCGTTTCTGCGAGACCGACCCGAATCAGCAGCATTGCGCCGCAACATGATTCGGCAACGTGCATTACGTCGACCACACGCGGCGCGCCGGGCGTGCCGCCGAGGCTCGATTCACGCATCCGACCGTAGGGTCGACACGCGCCGAACAAGGAACCCGTACTGCTCAATTTCATTTCCAATAGCAAGTGTTTCATACGCATCACACCCTCTGGCGGCCGCAAGATGTGTGACAGACCACAGCTGCGCGACCTGATCAACACGTCGAAGCCCTCGGCGCATCGTCCATGAGTTACTTTCCAGCACCTAGCAATGGTGAGACCTAAGACACTCCCGCATCGGGCGTCCAGGCTGCGATCCTTACAAAAGCAGAGGTTATTTGACCATATGGGTCAAGGTCGACGGGCGCTTCCGCGGATGGATACGCCACCCGGCATTCTCCAAAGGTTGCTGAACGTTAGCCAATGTGCCTGAATACAGGGACCACGCCGGTTTCTCCGGGCTGGTCTCAATCTCTTCGATTCAGGAGCTCCCATGAAACGTTCGATCAAGACCGTTATCGGTGCCATTGCTGTGGCCATCTCAGCAGCAACTATTGCGTCGCCGGTCGCTTCCGCAGCACCTGCGACAACGACAGGCCCCACCACGCAAGCTGCACCGACAGGAGACGGCGTCTGGGCACCGAGCCATGACGAAGCTCTGGCACTGATTCCGGTGTGCAGTGGACCGACCGCAACGTTCAGTTGGCTGAACGCGAATTTCGCAGACCATGGGAACGACGTGAAAGCTGCGATCAAGCGGAACACGGCTCTCGTCACGTCCATTCTCACGTTCTCCGCTTCCCCATACCAGGTTCTCGAGGGGTTGTTCGTCGACGTTCTCCAGGTACCCGTCTATGCGGTCAACGATGTTGTTTTTCACGATCCCGCGACGGTGAAGGACATTCTCACTTTCTGCGCCTCCACCCGGAAATGAGTCCGAAGCACTCGCGCCGAGCGGGCGATAGCGTGTTGGGCCGTCGGTCTTTTCTCACGGGTACCGCTGCCGTGACGGGTCTACTCTTCGCCGGGTTCTCTGCACCGGTGCGGGCAGAGACCGTGCTGCCGGCCTTCCCCGAAGGGCTGTCCCTGCGTAAGGCACAATTCCGCAACTGGGACGAGGCAATTGTCACGGAGGATCTGTGGACAGTAGCCATCGGCTCTGCCGACGATGCGGTAAGGGTTGCCGAGTGGGCTAGAATCAACTCGTATACGTTGCGCCCCCATGGATTTCGACACACTTGGTCACCGCTCGTCGTCGATTCCGGCACGCCCTCGTCGGCACGAGTGCTTCTTCTCGACATGACCACCTTGAACTCGATGGCGATGGTCGACGACACCGTTGTCGACGTCGAGGCAGGTGCCTCCATGCAGGACCTACTCGCCTACCTCCACGCGCACGGTCGCGCAGTACTTTCCGCGCCGGCACCGGGAGACGTCACCGTCGGAGGTGTGCTCGCAGTGGGTGGGCACGGTAGCGCCGTCGCTTCGGCCGCCGAACAGGGCAACCGGTCGTTGCCGTTCGGTTCGGTGAGCGACCTCGTCGAAACCATCTCGGCCGTTGTGTTCGACAGCCGCACCGGTACCTATATCGAGAGGACGTTCACCCGTTCCGAACCCGAATGTTCCTCTTTACTTGTGCATTTGGGGCGTACTTTGGTCACGCGCGTTCGTCTGTCGACGTTGCCGACGCACAACCTGCGGTGTCGGACCTTCACAGACATCCCGATCGAGGAACTGTTCGCAGCACCCAACGCAGCAGGCCCGCGGTCCCTGACCGCAATGCTCGACGACGCGGGTCGAGTCGGAGTCATCTGGTACACCTTCACCGATCGACCGTGGATTCAACAATGGTCCGTCTCGCCCACTCGCCCGGCCGAATCACGCCCGACCACAGGACCGTTCAACTTTCCGTTCGCGGACAACCTTCCCGATCCGATACCGCAGATGCTCGGCCGGATCATCGAGGGGCATACCGAACTCGCGCCGGCATTCGGGGACGCCGTCATCGCTGCCACCGATGCAGGCCTCACCCTGACGGGTGCTCGCGACATGTGGGGTCCGGCCAGAGATTTCATTCACTTCGTCAGACCCACAACGCTACGCGTCACAGCGGCCAGCCATGCGGTGATCACCCGTCGAGACAATGTTCAGCATGTGGTTCACGAGTTCACCGAAGTGATCAGCACGATGCTCGACGAGTACGCCACACGCGGCGAGTACCCCATCAACAGCTGTGTAGAAATCAGGGTGACCGGGGTGGATTCTCGATACCCGGTAGACAAAGCTCCCGCCCTCTCCCCCGCTACGCCGGTACCCGGACGCGCCGACTTCGATACAGCGGTGTGGCTCGACACGCTGACTTTGCCGGGCACCCCTGGGCATGCGGACTTCTACGCGGACCTCGAACGGCGCTTCTTTCGGCCCTTCCCAGCCGAACTCGGAATCGTTCGACCCGAGTGGGCGAAGCGCTGGGGTCACGGAGACGGTGGTGCATGGACCGACCCCCACGCGCTCAGCCACGAAATTCCCGACGTGTATCCGCAGTGGTCGATCGCGGCAAATACGTTGGCTGCTCTCGACCCACACAATCTGTTCACCACGTCGCTCACCCGACGGTTGGGACTCTGAACCAGACGTCCGGACCCGGGCACCAACACGTCCCATCGAATCACGATGGGCGACTTCACAAGGAGAAGAACATGTTCGATCCCATCATCACCACCCTGACTCTCGCCGGCGGCCTCGGAGCCCTCGTGATCGGTGTCATCCCCTACGCGATCAAGGGCCTTTTGTTCTGACCGTACGCAATCCGAGAGATCGGGCTGCACGATGATCGTTTCCCTTCCCGGGCCTGATCATCGTGCAGTCCCTTCTTCTCGAACTCGAAGCAGTGACACCACCGAGGCGCGACCGACAGCAACAGGCATGGGAAGGCAACCGATGACACCGACAGGCCCACAGAGCCCGTGCTTGGCCGAGCTCATGGATGCTCGCGGAATGCGAGACAGTATCGATTTGCTTCCACATCTGGCCGACCGCGGTGTGCTCTTGACCGAGTCACAGGTTCGCAGACTCGTTGCGCGGCGTCCGATGCTGGTGTCCCTGACAACGTTGATTGCATTGTGCGACATCTTCGGCTGTGCGCCGGCCGACTTCGCTCCTTCCGACGTGCACCGTGCCGAATATCGTAATCGTCTGTCGCAGAACGAAATTATCGTCGATATCAACACTGCGTTTCACACTCGGCGCGCCCCGTGACCGATTGCTGATCGATGCGACCGGCAGCACCTGCCGATACGCAGACTGCGCAATACGACACGAGAAGTGGAAACAATTTTCGCGCGGCGGCCATTTCATTTCCGGCGGCACAGCCGGGCGTCGGATGTGCGAGAGTGTCCAAATCTGCAGCGCACTGCTGCAGCGGTCAACCGGGATACGGTTCGGATCGCTCGAGGTCGAAGATTCCCAGCGCCAGTTGTCCGGTCTCGTCGATCGGAATTGTCGCTGATGGCGTGGGGGCGGCGATCAGCCCGGAGACGACTTCGGGAGGGAAGTCAGGGCGCCCGTCTGTGAGCCACGCGAGCACACGCCCGCTTGCGGCGTGCAGCACCGCCGTAGAGGTTCCAGCGTAGGTAGCGGTGGCCTGAAGTGCGGCGCGTGGAAGTAGCTCGTCTTCTACGGCGGCGGTCGGCTCAGGGAGGCGTACGGATACTGCAAGGATGGCCGGTCCATCGAAGGTCGCCACGACCCGCATCGTGTATCGCTCGACGGTCCCATCGGTGCGGATCCAGTCTCCGGCGAAGCGATCGCCGACAGTGGCACCGTGGACGTCCGCGGCGGTGCGACGGATATCGGACAGTCGAGCGCATCCGGAGAGCCAGTCGGTCATCGTGCCGGTCTTCGGGTCGTCGACGAAGCTCGGCGAGATCGGATCGGCCAGTTCCCATGCGAATGCCCACACCGGGGGCTCGGGTGGTGGCGTCTCGGTGGCGTCGCCGATCCACATCAATATCGCGTGTACCTGTCGAGACGGCCCGAGGACGGGCTGTGCCAGCGCCAACCGCGGCCCGCCGACGTCGAGGAGCACCTGCGATTGTTTCAGGTTGTTGAGGACGGTATCGAGTAGTTGCAGCACCG
The DNA here is from genome assembly GCF_031456475.1 of Rhodococcus sp. 3258. Lineage (NCBI taxonomy): Bacteria > Bacillati > Actinomycetota > Actinomycetes > Mycobacteriales > Nocardiaceae > Rhodococcus > Rhodococcus sp. 3258. Next base: position 580,708 of record NZ_JAVDUT010000002.1, on the reverse strand, counting down.
TTGTGTAGACCGAGCCGCGGAACATGTTGGAGACCGGTCGCCATTGCTTGGAGCGCGCACCGACCATGACCACGGCGGGGGTCGATCCCGAGGTCTCGACCAGAAACCAGCCATTGTCCACGACACCCTCAGTCTCCAGCCGAGTCGACGAAATCGGCAATGGGCGGCAACGATATCAGTGATCCTGCGTCCAGCGCAGCGCGAAATGACCCTCCAGAACCTTGCGCATCAGTGTGATCTGCGAACTTTCGCCGGCCCACGCGACGTATCCGTCCGGTCGGACGACGACGATCTCTGGGTAGAGCTCGGGCAATCCCTGGGCGACGACTGTGTCGGCGAACGGGATGGCTGCCGTCTCCTCGAGAGCCGAACGTGCTTGCGCACCGACAAGTATCACGATTCGGCCGCGGGCCAGAAGCTCCGACACGGTCGTCCGTGTGCCGTCGACGTCGATTTCGTGGTCGGGCAGGAACGACCCGTCGAGCTCGCTTTCCGACAGTCCGGGGATATCGTGGCGCAGGGAGTGACCGTTGATCTTGTCGCCCAACCAATCGTGAGTATCTTTGTGGCACAACATCTGCGAGACCATTCGACGCAGTGGGTCCTGTGCAGGATCTGGATTCATGATCGCCGACTGAAGACGCGTGTTGTCGATGACCCACTGCCCGACAGGTTGACGTTCGGTGGAGTAGCTGTCGAGCAGGGCGTCGTCTGCGGCACCGGTCACCACAGCGGCAAGCTTCCATCCGAGGTTGACCGCGTCGGAGATTCCGGTGTTGAGGCCCTGCCCACCGAGTGGGTAATGGATATGGGCAGCGTCTCCGACCAGGAACAGTCGACCGTCTCGATAGTTGTGCACGATCCGGCTGAAGTCACTGAACCTGTTGAGGTAGTGCGGCGACTCGAGCTCGACGTGCGAACCGACCACGCGGTCGATGGCGGCTCCGAACTCCTCCGGTGTGACCGGTGCATGCCGGTCGGCGGCTGGACCGTCGAACTCGAACACAATTATCCGGCTGTGTCCGTAGCGGTTCAGGTTGAGCAGCGTCCATCCGGCGTCGGTGCGGTTCCATCCTCCACGGAGATGCTCGGGGTGCGGCAACTGCGCGAGGCCCAGGATCGCGCGCATCGTCGGCGAGTATTCGGTTGTCGTGAACTCACCCGAACGCAGTACCGTGCTGCGGCCGCCGTCGGCACCGACCACGTAGCGCGCTGCGTACCGCTGCTCGGTGCCATCGGCGTCATGTGCAATGACGAGTGCCTGGTCGGCGGACTGTTGCACGGAGGTGACCGTGATGCCTCGGATCACCTGTGCGCCATGCGTTTCGGCCTTCGCTGCGATCGCGCGCTCGAGTTCGGCCTGAGCAATGCCCATCATGACCGGCCCGTCGATGGTTCGCGACCGCAGCGTCAGCCACGGGTATCCAGCGAACTGGAACAGCTCCGAAGAGATGGTCGTGTGATCGTTGGTCCGGCGTGGGACGGCGACGACCTGTCTGCGCGCAAGGGTCGCGATAGCGCGCGCGTGATAAGTCCCGGCCTTGGGGTACTCGTTGACGGCATCGCGACTCTCCAATACCACCGCCGAAATGTCGTGCAGCGCCAGCTCGTTGGCAATGAGCATCCCCACCGGCCCGCCGCCGACCACGATCACGTCGTACATCTACACAATTCCTCTCGCACCGAGATCCACCGGCAGGACGGCAGGTCGCCGCAGTCCGGTTCCTAGATCCCATTCCACATTCGACGGATCCACACGCAGGGACAGGTCCGGGTAGCGCGTGACGACCCGGGTGAGTATCGCGATCAACTCGGTCTGCGCCAGCGCCGACCCCATGCACCGATGCATGCCATACCCGTATTGCAGATGCCGACCACGCGGGCGATCCAGCCGGATCTCCAACGGTGCATCGAACACCGCCGGATCGCGATTGGCCGCGTTGATGTGTGGGTAGACGATCGCCCCGATCGGAAGCCGACCGGCCGTGGTTTGGAGAGAACGGGTCAATTCACGCGGGAACGACCCCGGCGTTCCGAGCGGCATGAGCCGCATGATCTCTTCCACCAAGTCAGATACGAGGGAAGGATCGTCGACAACTTGTGAATACAGATCCCGATGCGCCAGTGCGGCATACAGCGTTTTCGCGAGCATCGTCGCGACGTTGTTGTCCCCTCCGAGGACGATTCCCATCACGGTCCCGCTGATGAGGGTGTCGTCGATGGCGGCGAATTCCGGTTGCCGGGCCCGCCGCTTGTAGGTGGCGAGCAGTCCGGTGTCGTCGTGTTCGGTGTCGTCGGCAACGAGTTTCTGGACCCAGCCGTACAGCTCTACCCACGAGTCGACGATGAGAGGTATCTCGTCGCGACGAGCGAGCTGGATTCGTCGACCGAGCTCGTTCATCCACGGCGCATGGTCGAGCGAGATGCCGAGCAGAGTGCACACCATCTGCGCCGGCACGACACGGAAGACCTGAGCCATGACGTCGGGATCGGCCATCGCGTCGAGCGTGTCCAACGCAGCATCGGTGAGGGCGAGGATGGTGGGTTCGAGTCCCGCGATGGCGCGGGCACTGAACTCGTGAGACACGAACTCCCTCACCACACCGTGCACCGGGGCGTCGAGATTGATGAGCACCTCGGGTGCCCAGTTGGTGGGCATGAACGACGGACCGCCATCGACGTTGCAGAGCGTGCGGCTGGCAGTCCGGTCGAGCATCAACGTCTTGACGTCCTCGTATGACGTCAGGCAGATCGCACTGTGTCCACTGGGTAGCTCTATTCTCTGGTGCCCATCGTCACTGGCGAGTTCCCGGACGTACGGCGGCGGGGTGTCGAGATTCGGAATGTCGGTCACCAGAGGGTTTGTCGATGTGCCGTCGGGGCGGTGGATGGTCTGGGTCATTGCTGGATCTCCTCGCGATCGAGAGCGGTATCGGCATCGAGGACCGGATCGGCCGCGGTGGGTGTCGTCGAAGCATCGACGGGGCGGCGCAGCAGGAGTGTGACGGTCACCGCGAGGACAAGGGACAGGGCGGCGAGCACCCAGAGCAACGGAGTGAACCCGTCGGCGAACGCGGCTCGCAGCAGACCGGTGTCCACGGAGCTGTCGATACCTCCGATCTCCCCGGTGACGACCTTGTCCACGATGTTCTCCCGCTCGCCGGATCCCAGGGCGGCCGGCAGGCGGTCGCGGACCTGACCACCGACGCCCTCAGTCAGCGCGCTTGCAAACACCGCCACGACGACGGCCTCACTACCCAGCCGCACCGTGGACACCAGACCTGACACCATGCCCGACTTGTCGGCAGGCACCGATCCGATCGCCTGGCCGTCCACCAGCCCTACGCCCAACCCGAACCCCAGGCCGAGCAACAGGAACGGGACGATGATGGTGCCGATGTTCTCCTCGGTACCGACCAGAGTGAGTGCGGCCGCACCGGCGACGAACAACAAGACGCTGCCGCCGAGGATGATCCACACCGGTATGCCACGGGTGTGCATGGCACCGGCGATGAGCGGGCCGACGATGACCGGCACGGTCATGATCAGCATCACCAGACCTACGGTCCCGGTGCCCAGCTGCCATACCGTCGACAGGAACGTCGGGTAATAGGTGAGCAGCGTGACGAAGCCGACTGCGCCGGCGACGGGGACGGCGAGCAGACCGACGAGCCGGGAGGATCGCAGCAGCGTCAGGTCGAGCAACGGGTGAGCGGTGGTGAGTTCGATCCGGATGAACGCCGCGAACAGTGCCACCCCGGCGATCAAGGTGCCGAGTGTCGCAGGCGAGTGCCATCCCCACGAATCCGACTGCACCACAGCTGCAATCACCAACGTGAGTGACGCGGCGAAGGCGACCGCGCCGGGGTAGTCCAGCCTGCCGGTGGACTGGGCAGGCGTGTCGTGCACCTTCGACGCGATGACCAAGGCTGTCGATACAGCGATGACGACGGCGTTGAACCAAAAAATGCCTGACCACCCCACCACGGCGATGGCGGTCGAGGAGATCGTCGGCCCGAGCCCGAGTCCCACTCCTGCGGCGGTGCCGAACAGCGCGAACGCGCGCGCCGCAGCAGCGCCGTCGAAGGTGATGGCCAACAGTGCTCCTGAGCAGGCAAAGATGATCGCGGCCCCGATGCCGGCGAGCGCTCGACCGACATCGAGCAGCAGTAACGACGGTGCAACAGCGCTGAGGACCGCCGCCCCGGCGAACAGCGCGCCGCCCAGGACCAGGCCGCGGCGGCGGCCGAGATGATCGGCGATGGATCCAGCGACCAAGCTGAACACTGCGAAGGTGAGATTGAAACCGTTGACGACCCACTGCAGCAGTGCCGGATCGGAGCCGAGATCGGCCGCGATGTGCGGTAACGCCACACCGGTTCCGGACACACCGGTGGGTACGACGACGACGCCGAGCAGGATCGCCGCCAACAGAAGGTTGGGTTTGGCGGACGATGTGACTGTCGAGGACGATGCGGGTGCGGTCATGCGCTGGTCTCCCTGTCTGCGATATCACCGAGATCTGCGCGTAGCAGCGCAACGAGGTCGGCGAGGGTTCGATCGTTGTCGACGAAGCGGACTGCTCCCCAACCGAATTTGCGTGCGGCGGCACAGTTCGATTCGAGATCGTCGATGAGGACGGCGGTTCCAGGGGCGGCCCCGATCCGAGTCTCGGAGATCGCGAAGATCTCCGGCTCCGGTTTGCGACACCCGACGTCGTAGGAGTCGACGATCGCGTCGACGTCGTCGTCGAGTCCGACCATCGGGCGCCAGTGGGCCTCCCACTCGCGGACGTTGTTGGTGAGAATCCCGACTCGGTAGCCCTGCGCCTTCAGCTCGTAGACCAGGTCGCGCATCGTCGTGTTGACCTGATGGCCTGCGAACCACTGTCGACCGAAGTCGCTCTCCGCCCGCGAGACGTCGATCCCTCGGGATGTGAGCCATCGGTGCATGCGACTCACCCACTCGGCCTCGGTCAGCAGGCCGAGTTCGACGGGGGCGAGCACCTCGACACCGAGACCGTCGGCGACGCCCGCCATCGCTGCTTTGAGATCGGCTGGGCTGATACCTGTCTTGCGTTCGTAATCGACGAACAGGTCTTCGATGGGGGGCGAGAGCACGCCACCGAAGTCCAGGAAAACCGTCGTGTATCGCGACGCGGCGGATACCGGCGGGACGGTCCCGACGTGCGCTGAGGCGGTCATCGCGCGACCGCCACATGGCTGGATGCGTGCGACCGATCGAAGAGCACTCCACAGGAGGCGATGACTACACCTTCCTGTGTGATGTCGATGTCGAAACCGACACCCCGGTCGCAGGTGTCGGTCTGCGGCCGGACAAGCGCGCTGGTCGGTAGGTCGAGCTCGCCGAAGCGGGTGAATGTCGCAGACAGAGAACGTATTCGGAGACGTCGTGCACTGAGTCCGAAGTACTCGTCGGCACCGATGATCCCGGCCTGGCGTACCGCTTCGAAGAGAACTGCTCCGGGGATGTGATCGAGCGGGTGGTCGAACAGACTCGGGTGATGCTGGTCGACGAGTACATCGACGTCGAAGCCGCCCGATACGTGGCGTGCAGCACCGACAACAACATTGCGACCCAAGCTACGGCCGAGGGCTTCGGGCTCGTGCGCACCGACCTGTGGGTGAGGGTGGCGTCCGGACAAAGGTTCTATGCCGCTGCAATATTCGGCCAGCCCCAGCTTCGCCCGTCCCGATGCTCGGACCCGAGCCCAGACAGATTTCGGCATCCACTGAATCGACATAGTCATGGTGACTGCGGTCGTTCCGCCAAGTGTGACCGTCATATCGAGTGTGATGCCGATGATCGTGGTGTCGCGGACCTTCTCGCCGACGATCACCGCACTCAGCTCACCGTTGCCAGGGGCTGGCGTCACCGTCATCGCATCATCCGAAACAACGGTGAAGGAACCGGCATTGAAAATGAAGGACTGGTCGAACTCGACTCCCACGTGGCGATGGGCGATCAAGATCGACGCCTGCCGAAAGCACTCCAGGACGAGCAACGGGTCGTATCGGCCTGCGGCGGGCCCGACGTGATCGCTGTAGTAGCTGTGCGACTTCGGAAGATGAATACCGACGCGAAAGTTGGGGTACCGATCGCAGATGATGTCGGTGAGATAGACCTCCGACAATGCGTCGCGGTGCACATGTTCGCGCGGGACCAGAGTCGAATGTGAAAGTGGAGGGTAAAGAGTAGATGTCACGGTGAGCCCCTTGCTGAAGGTTCGGACGGATACACAGACGAGAGGTATTGCTGGCCACCGCACGGGTGCCGCTCACGTCTGCGATTTGTCTCAAGCGATCCGGCAGGTCTCGGGCTTGTAAGCAAGGGGCTCTCAAGCGACTCTGTTCGGACTGGCAGTAGTTTAGCGCGCGCAACGAGTTCCGTCGCGCCCGAGAACCGAGTGCGCGTGAAGTCACACCACTTGTTTGACGAGTGACTTGTTGCACACGCCTTCGCAGTGGCGCACATCATGTGTTGCTGGCGTGTCGATTCCATACTCGGCCCGCATAGTGGTCCGATGACTCCGAACCGACGACCGGTTGCCGTTGTCGCGGCGGGGATGGCCGTGGAGGGCTACGACTGGGTGACGTTCCTTACGCTGCTCCCCTATATGACCCGCGAGCTGTTCGGTGACGACGAAACCGGGATGACTGTAGGCCTCGCAATCTTTGCCGCCGGGTTCGTCTCTCGTCCCATGGGGGCTTACATTGTCGGGAGTATCGCCGACCGGCGGAGCCGCACAACGGCATTCGTAGCCTCTTTGTGGATCGGGGTCGGCGCGACTACCGGAATGGCCTTCACGCCCGCGATAGACGGAGTGGCCTGGGCAGCTCCGGTGTTGTTGTTGATCTTCCGTGTGATTCTGGGTGCCGCACACGGCGGACAGGCCGCGGTGGTCAATGCACACATGTACGAGATGCATTCTGTCGGAGGGAGACTGGACCCGTCGGCGTTGATCTACACGATGGCCGCGTGTGGAAAAGTGGTGTCGCTGACGGTCACCCTGCTGACGATTGCCTTGCTCGGTCATGAGCAGATGTCCGTGTGGGGCTGGCGAATTCCCTATGTGGCCGGGGCGGTGGCAGGTGCGCTGCTGGCAATAGCCGCAACCCATGGCACAGACGCCGCTCGATCACGATCTGAAGAGGTGAGCACTGCGCCGAACCTCCGGGGTTCGGCGATACTGGCTCGGATGGCGGCAGTCTGTGCGCTCACCGTGGGAACCACGCTGTCTTACAACATTTGGGTCGCCGGCACCGTTCCCTATGCGGTCACGCATCTGGGCGTTCGCGAATCGACCATGGTCGCAATATCTCTCGGGCAGACGGTTGGTTTCGCTGGACTGGTTGTTTGCGCCGGAGTGCTGATGCGGCACCGACCCCGCACCGAGCTGTACGCCGCCTCCGCGGTCATTAATGCCGTGTTCGCTCTGCCCGTGCTGTATCTGACCCGGCCGTCGGCGACACTGGCGACGTACTTGGTAGGCACGTCGCTGGCGACGGTGGCCTTGGCGGGACTGTGTGCGGCATTGCCCGCGGTTATCAGCGCGCTATTTCCGCGATCGGCGCGCGGGGTGGGCAACGGCCTGCCCTATGCCATTGCCGTTGCATTGATCGGTGGGACGGCACCGAGCCTGCGCGAGACGTTCTCATCGAACTACACAGTCTTCGCGTGGTACGCCGCGGCGACGTGTCTCATCACGGCAGGCACAGCAATCGTGGTCGACCATCGGTCAATCGGGCTGCGACGCTGAAAGCAACTTATGGCAGTAACATCTGGACCAAGTTTTCGATCGCGCTTCGACGCTGCCGGTCGAGCAGTACGTCGTCGTCAGAACTTTTGTTCCGATGTCATGTGTCCGCTCAGAGTTCGCCGGGAACGTATGAACGCCTCTGGGCTTTAAAATCTCGTGCCGAGGCAAAGCGCACCCACACGGAGCAATCCATCGATCGGGCCACCAACGTTCACACGAGTCCACATCACTCGATACTTTCGACGCAGTGCAGGTCGTTCGTGTTGAGTTGCAGGCACGTCCAGCACATACAAAAAGCCCCTGACCTACGAATGTTCGCAGATCAGGGGCTTTTTTCCTGTGCGCCCGAAGGGATTCGAACCCCTAACCTCTTGATCCGTAGTCAAGTGCTCTATCCGTTGAGCTACGGGCGCATGTTCAGTTGTGTCGGTTCCGAAGAACCGACGTGCCGATCCTTGCGGATCAGCGTGGCGGAGGCGAGAGGATTTGAACCTCCGGACCCGGTGAAGGGTCAAGTCATTAGCAGTGACTCCCATTCGGCCGCTCTGGCACGCCTCCTAGGCTGCCGGCCCTCTCGGACCGCCGAGGAAAGAGATTACACACGGCTGAGGCCAGAAGGCAAAACGGCTGGTCGACGCCCCAGGTTCGCGCGGCGTTCGCGTAAAAGATGCTTGTTGCTCGTCAACGCATGAAGCTGTCGAACCAGTCGAAGATGCGCGTCTGCGCATCGACGAGAGCGGCCTCGGCGGGGTCGGTGTCGTCGCTGCTGCCCGGCTGTTCCCGAGGATGATCGGCGCGATGCTCCACACCGGAGTAGCTGACGACGTTCGTGGCCACTGAGGCGCGCGTGGCGGCATCGCGAAGGGCTTCGATGTGTTCGGGTGGGGTGTGGGGGTCGTTCTCGCCGTAGAGGCCGAGCCACGGCGCCTGCAACTTCGGCGCGGCGTCGACCAAAGCGATCGCGTCCGAATTGAGCGGCTCCACGATCCCTGCTGCGGCGACACTGACCGCCGCTCCGACCGGACGGCTGGTGGCCACGATCAACGCGGCCGTTCCGGCATCGTCGAATCCGATGACGCCGATGCAATCGGAGTACACCCCGCGCTGGACGAGCCAGTCGGAGGTGGCGTCGAAATCGGCGAAGAGGTCGTCGCCGAACACTTCCTTGTCGTCGCCGTGCCCCCGATGGAACAGGTCCGGCGCTACCGCCAGCCACCCTTCCAACGCGAGCGCGCGCAGGAGATCCTTCAGCGACTCGGGAATCTCCCTGGCCTCGTGCAACACGACGATCCCGCCGCGCGGGGACCCATCGGGCTCGACGGCCGTCAACGGCACTTTCTCCTGCGAGACGGGTTTCGATGCGGCCGTATCCACCTCGTCGTCCGCGCCGACTGTGGGCGCGGGGGCGGACCGAAGGACTGCGAAGTCGCTGAAAGTTCCCGACATACTGTACGAAGATAGGACGATCGCGGCCGTCCTGCACAGCTTTGACGCGGACAGGCAGAAGTCGCTTACCGACAGGGTCGGCGCATAATGACTGACGTGACCGTGCACATCCGCCCCGACCTCGACGCCATCCCCGCTTACGTACCCGGCCGCAGCTTTCCCGGTGCGATCAAGCTGGCGAGTAACGAAACGACACAGGGCCCTCTGCCGAGTGTCCGCGAGGCGATCGTGGAAGCCGCCGGCGGCGTCAATCGCTACCCCGACATCCGCGCGACAGCGCTCGTCGAGTCGTTGGCGAAGAAGCTCGGAGTGGCCCCGGAGAACGTGGCCGCCGGAAATGGCTCGGTCGCGTTGTGCCAGGAGGTCGTCCAGATTACCTGTGGCCCCGGTGACGAAGTGATCTTCGCGTGGCGCTCGTTCGAGGCCTATCCGATCATCGTCCGGGTGACGGGAGCGACGCCCGTTCAAGTGCCGCTGACCTCGGACCACGTGCACGATCTCGACGCAATGCTCGACGCCATCACCGAGCGCACCCGACTCATCTTCGTCTGCAACCCGAACAACCCGAGCGGAACCGTCGTTCAGCGCGACAAGCTCGTGGCCTTTCTCGACGCGGTGCCGCCCAACGTCCTCGTCGTCCTCGACGAGGCCTACTTCGAGTACACCCGGCCCGACGCGGCAGGCAATCACACCGATGGGGTGGAGATCGCACGCGGTCGGCGCAACGTGATCGTGCTGCGGACGTTCTCGAAGGCGTACGGCCTCGCGGGTCTCCGAGTGGGCTACGCGGTGGCCGATCCCGAGGTGATCACTGCGCTGTCCAAGGTTCGTATTGCGTTCGCAGTCAGCACCATTGCTCAGCAGGCGGCTCTGGCGTCGCTCGAAGCCTCGGCCGAGCTACTGGCTCGTACCGATGCGCTGATCGCCGAACGTGATCGAGTGCGCGACGCCCTGGTCTCGGGTGGCTACGACGTGGGCGTATCCCAGTCCAATTTCATTTGGCTGCCGCTAGGCGAACGTTCGGGTGAATTCGCCTCGGGCGCAGCCGAACAAGGCGTGCTGTTGCGTTCCTACGGAAACGACGGAGTGCGGGTCACCATCGGCGACCCGCACGAGAACGACGCGTTCCTGAAGTTCGCTCTACAGTCCTAGCGCGCGCTCGAGCGTCGGCCAGGATTCCCGGAGATCGTCCTGCCAGTACGGCCACTGATGAATGCCGTAAGGGCGGTAGGTGAAGGTGGCCGGTATGTCGATCGAGCGCAGGCGTGTGTCGAAGAGCGTGGTGCAGTACAGCGCTGCAGCTTCGAGCGGTCCGCCCATCGCAGCCTCCTGCACACCACCGCCGCCGGGGCCCAGCTCGTACGGGCCGGGTAGGCCGGTGCCGACGGACACGTAGACGTCCTTGCCGCGCAATGCTTCTGCGTTGCGTGACGGATCGTGTTCGATCCACTTCGCGTCGGCGTTCTCGCCCCACATGTTGGTGGCGTTGCCGCCGTTGGTGGCGACCGTGGCGCGCACGGCGTCCTTGAGGTTGTTCTGCGAATTGTCGTAGCACCCGCTCAAACCGGCTACTCCGGTGTAGAGATCGGGGTGACGCGTGATGAGATCCATCGCGGCCTGGGCACCCATCGACACACCGCCGATGGCATTGGTGCCGTTACCGGAGAACCGCGCGTCGATCAGCGGCGGCAACTCCGCAGTCAGAAATGTCTCCCACTTGTTGACGCCCAGAACGGGGTCGGGCACATTCCAGTCGGTGTAGTAGCTACTCGATCCACCGACCGGCAACACCACATTGACCGGCTTGTCCGCGAAGAAGTCGACGATGTCGGTCTTCTGCGTCCAGGTGCTTTCCTTGTAATCGGATTCCTTGCCGGCACTGACCCCGTCGAGCATGTAGAGCGTCGGACGGGACACGGCCTGCGCGGCTGGAAGAAGAACCTGCACCTGAATCGCCCGACCCATGGCCGGCGAATCGACCCACACGGCCGCACGACGCGGAGTCAACATGTCGACTCGATCGATACGAGCCGCTGCCGTCGGCAACGACTGCGCCTGTATGCCAGGTGCCGCCCCGCCACCATCGGCACTGCCGGTACCCGGAAGCGGCTGCGCTCCGGCGATACCCGACGACAGCAAGGACACAGCCAGCGCAGCCCCCGCTACTGCCAACACACGACGGTGCATCTGATCTGCCATCCTCCCCAGGCGCACCCTCGCGGGCGCAACACAAACAACATCCGTTCCACAACGTACCCACCGCGACGCAGACACGCCGAGGGCTGTGGGTCCGCTCACAGTAGCCGCGAAATCCCGGGTACAAAAGTCTGCGTAATCCTTTGTTACATGTACCGAAGAAATAACGGTCTACCTGGTGGGATGCTGCCGTCGGGCGGCGCTTCGGAAGGCACTCAATGTGACATTCGGTGGACTTTTCGGGGGTCGATGTCACATCGAGTGGACTTCTGACGGAGCAGGCTCAACCGCGGCCGGTTTCGCCCTGCAACTTGTCGATCATTTCCGACGCCTGCGCCTTGTTCAGGCCGTCGGGAACTTCCTCCCCTGCTTCCTGCGCGAGGGTGCTCAGGTAGCTCTTCTGCGGACCGGTCATCGGCTCGTCGCCGGTGACCCAGTCGTCGGGATCCTTCTCGGGGTTCTGGTTGACCTGCTCGTTTTCGCTCATACGTTCGTAAATACGCTCTATTGCCGGTTTCCAAACGCATCGACCCTGCGCATTTCGGTGCCGCCCTGCTCAGCACGGCTGTCGGTCGCGCGAATGACTTCGTTGACAGTTCAAGGATCCGACGAGGAAGCTCCATCGCACCCCCTCGAATTGGAGCAACATGAAGACGAAGAATCTGCTGGTCAGAATCGGCATCGGAAGCGCGATCGCTGCGGCAGCCATGGTCACCACCCCCGCCCTCGCTTCGGCGGATCCGATCACCGATTTCCTGTGCGGTGCCGGCTCGGCGCAGTTCTGCATCCTTCCGCCGCCGCCTGCTTTCGCTCCCCCGCCCGCACCGCAGGGTGCGCCCGCCCCCGCACCCCGGCCCAACGGTGGGTTCCAGTACCAGAACTGCGACGCCGCCCGCGATGCCGGAGCTGCACCGGTCTATCGCGACGAGTACGGCTACGGCCCCCACCTCGACCGCGACAACGACGGCATCGGCTGCGAGTAGCGAGTTCGCACTTGTGTAGGTGAATCGCTGTCGATTGTCTGCACAAGTGCGATCTCGGCGGGCGGATACGCTCGGTCGGTGAGACGACGCCAGCAACCGCCCCTGGCGAAGCGCTACGGCCTCGACCCCGCACGCGTCCGAATGCCCGAGGACGGGACATGGCCCACCGTCCGCGAGTTCTTGACGGCGACCGAGCAACGGATCTCGCCGGAGCGCATCGACGAGATGCTCGCTGCGGGTGAGGTCGTCGACATGGGCGGGCCTGTATCCGCTGATGCGCCGTACGTCCCCGGCGACGCTGTCTGGTTCCACCGCGACCTCCCGACGGAAACCGTTGTGCCATTCGATATCTCGATCGTGCACCAGGACGACGTCATATTGGTGATCGACAAACCGCACTTTCTGCCGACGATCCCGCGCGGCGGCCACATTCTGCAGACCGCGCTGGTGCGCCTGCGCCTCGAACTCGGCCTTCCGCAACTGGTGCCTGCTCATAGACTCGATCGCGTCACCGCGGGCCTGGTGCTGTTCGTCGTCGATCCGACACTTCGCGGGGCGTATCAGACGTTGTTTCAGGATCGGAAAGTACACAAGGAATACGAAGCCATCGCGGCCTACGAACCGTCGCTAATCCTGCCTACCGAGGTACGCAGTCGAATCGTCTCGGACAAGGGCCAGTTCACTGCACGCGAGGTGGACGGAGAACCCAACGCGCACACCGTCGTCGAACTCTTGGACCACCGCGAGGGCATCGGACGGTATCGACTGACACCGTCGACGGGACGAACCCATCAGCTACGTCTGCACATGAACTCGTTGGGCATCCCCATCCTGGGTGACGATCTGTACCCGACGGAATCCGGGCGAGCCGTCGACGATTTCACTGCTCCACTCCAATTACTCGCCAGTGCAATCGAATTCATCGACCCGATCTCGAAAGCTGTACGACGCTTCGAGACTCGGCGCAGCCTGGAGCGCTGGGTGTCGAACAGCAGTCCGTGACTCCCGGTTCCGCTGACTACTCAGAATTCTGGTCACGCTCGGACTTCACCAGTTCCTTCGTGCGGACCAAGCGCAGCGCCGTGACCAACACGACGCCGCCGATGATGTTGAACAGCACTGTGTATCCGAACCATTCGATCCACTCGCGGTAGCTCACATCCGCTCCTGCGTGGATGGCCCCGAAGATCAGCAGAGAATCCAGGACCGAGTGGAACAACTGCAATCCGGCCAACAGAAAACCCGCCGCCATGGCGGCGATGATCCGCGCCACGTCGGATTCGGTTCCCTGCTGCATGCGGGTCAGCAGTGTCATCGTGCTGCCGCCGAGAACAGCGAGGCAGATCGACTGAAGATCCAAGGGTGCGTAGACGAAATGATGCGCCGACTCGGACAACACTTCGAGCCATTGCGGAAACGCGTGCGCGATCAACCACATCACGAACCAACCGCCGAGCAGATTCGCGAGCAGCGCCCCGACCCATAACTTCGCGAGCTGTGCAGGCGTGCCGTTGCGGGCCACAATCGCGGCGATCGGCATCAGGAAATCCTCGGTGAACAGCTCACCGTGTGCGAGATAGATGGCCACGAGGCCGATTCCGAACGCCAGGCCAGCCAGCAGGTGACTGCCGGTCTCGTCCAGCACCGCCAGGTACGCCATCACCCCCAGAGCGACCTCGAGTCCGCCGAATAGTCCGGTGATCAGCACGGTGCGTACGGTGCGATGCAATCGCTCACCACCTTCGGTGACGACAGCGTCGAAACTCTCCTCGAGCTCCTCTTCCAGAGGTCCCTCGTTGTCGCCGTCGTTGCGCCGCGCTTCTTCGCTCATTGGCAGGTAGTACCCACTGAACCGGTATTGATGCCACGCCGAGTATTCGCTGCTTCGCAAACGATCAAACCCGGTCCACCCTCGCGGGCGGACCGGGTTTGATCAATCGACATGTGGCGGGGGTAAGTGCATGGCAATCAAACCTGTCGAAAGAAACTCGTCGGATGCTGAGCAAGTGGTCTGAGCTATAGGCCTCAGCGGCTGAGCCTTGCCGGTCGCTTGCACTAGTTCTCCAGTTCAGCAAGGAGGCGTGCCGCGAGTGCGTCGACTCGACGTAGGTTCGCTTGTGCCGTAGACAAGTCCGGCCACATTGGTCGACGCTTCTAGTAGCTCGGGCCCGTTGATCGTAGCCAGGCCAAGGACTCAAAAAGTTGAAAGTCCGCTCAATACCGGTCACCTGGGGTTGACAAGCCCAACATGCGGCATTTTGTGTCATTGAGGGCCTCGTGGGGCGTGTCGGTCGCGGCGCTAATCTATCGCGCGCACGAACTCGACTACATCGATGACTCCCGGTATCGATCACTTCAGATCCAAATGTCGAAGTGGCGCAAGAATGAGCCTGGCGGTTTTCGTGCCATGCACGGCACCCTGTTCAGCTGGCTGGTAAAGAGAAACGGCGGCACCGCGGAATTCGCTGAGAACTTTGGTTGCAATAGAAACCACGTCGCCGAACTCCAAGACTGGCGTCATCTTAGAGCTGCATAACTGACCGACCCAACCTGGGTAGACCAGGCGTCTTCGATGCGCCCGTCCACGTCGGCCCCTCGTCGACACGTTGGCGTGTGCTCACGAGGTCGAGAGGGGCGGGCCTGTCGATCGGTGCTGGTTAACGTGACGGTACGTCAGCGAAAGCTCGGACTGCCCGTCTGCAACAAATCACACGCTGTCCGCGCGGGCCTCTTTTACGGCGAACTAAAAAGTCGTGGCGGTCACTCCTGATCATGCAATGTTCGCGCAGGTAGTAACACCGGTCCGGGCTTGCTTGGGCTTGCTCGACGGTCAGATCATCGGTAAGTGTTCGCCACCGGCGCGAGTCAGGTGGGTTGGTAGATCGACCAATCCCATTGGGTCTCTTCACCTTGCGGGCGATCGATCACCGTATTGGGTCGCTTGGCCGCGGTCAGGCAGGGTATACGACGTAGCCACAAGGCCGGATCCAATTCCACAAGTCGTTCCGACCGGATCAACTGGTTCACACATTCAAAGTGAATACAAAGCGCTGAGCACGGAATATCTACAAACTCGCGATAAAGCCGGTCGCAGCGTCGGTGCGCTCTCTGACTGGACCCCGCACTACTACATAAGGAAACCTTTCGGCTTTCAATAAGTCCAGCATTGCACTGTCAAGCAGCGCGCGGAATTGTTCACTTATTGGCGGGGGATCGTCGCTTAGCCGCTTCTCGTTCGGTACGAAGATGACGGCATCGTAGGTCTGCCGAGCGTAGTTCACGACCTCGACCCTTAGAGCTTCCACCGCCTTGGCCTCGGCTGGCAGGATCCGCGTGGGCACACATTCTCCGTCGGATGGGTGGAGACCAAAACGGTAGCGGATGGCGGCGTACAGTAGCTCATGAAGCACAGACCCGTCGGATACGAAACCGGTATCAAGTGCGGCACTTTCAGCGCTGACGCGCTCGATCAGCCGGCGACTCACGAGCTGTAGCAACTCCAGTTCGTCACACTGTTCCAATGAAATTTGGAGCGCGCCGTCGCTAAGCACCATGGGGGTCGCATGAACACGCGAAAGGTTTAGCTCCTCAGCGATGGCCGTAGACAACGTAGTCTTGCCGTTCCCGTACGAGCCGACAACTGCTAATTTCATTTCAAAACATCCGATCCGATTTCATCACCGCTTACTACAGCACCCCGTCTCAGGATGTAGCCGGCGGCGCTTTCGATTTCCGCCAGCTCGTAGAACTGCTCATCGGTCACAACGACTCCGAGATCTTTCTCGACCAATAGACCCAACTCGATCAGACTGAGCGAGTCCAGACCCAGTTCGTCGAACCGGCTGGAACCGACTACTTGACCATCCTGCAAATCGACATTCTCCAACCGATTCTCAATCGCATGTATCAAATACTTAGCTATAGATTCTTGATTCATCTCGATCTCCGTTTCTTTCGTCCGAAGACACCGACACCGGCGCCGCCACGACGATCTCTGGCCAAGTTAGAGAAATAGAACCCCACGTCGTCCCACCTCCGAAGGCGGTTAGCAAAAGCTTGTCACCTCCACGCATATTGAGCTCTCTCGCACCATGTATTAGCGCCAGTGGGATTGATGCGGCTGAAGTATTTCCCACTCTGTCGAGATTGCTCACCAGATTTGACCGATCCACTCCGAGCTGATCAGCTAGCGCATGTAGGATTCTTTGATTTGCCTGATGACCCACGATCCAGTCGACATCGCGCGGCTCCCACCCGGTCCGCTCCAAAGCGGCTCGAGATGAGCGTGACATCCGTGTGACCGCGCTATGAAAGACGTCCCGTCCCTGCATAGTGAAGTAGGGCCCTGAGTCACTTTCAGGGTGAGCGGCTTGATAGGAGCCGCCACCTGGAATTTGAATCAGCGACCCACCCGAGCCGTCACTTCCAAGATCCACCTCGTAAAGACGGCCGATCTCACCATCCGTCCCGGCCCTCAACACGCAGGCTCCAGCACCATCTCCGAAGATAACGGATGTTGTTCTGTCGTTTGGATTGAGAATCGTGGAGTATGTCTCGGCCCCGATCACGAGCGCCGAGCGTGCCAATCCCCCAGCTATGTATCCCTTTGCTGTGGCTAGCGCGTATACAAAGCCACTGCAGACCGCTGCGAGGTCGAACGCCGGAACGGTACCGAGTCCGAGCCGAGCCGCGACAGACGGGGCCGTCGCCGGGCAGCGGTAGTCGGGCGTAGTCGTGGCCACGATGACGATGTCGACCTCTTCAAGACCCGCCGAGTCCAAGGCCTGCCTACCTGCTGCGTATGCCAAGTCTCCGGTCGACACACCCTCAGCCCAGTACCGGGCACCGATGCCCGTACGCGTCCGAATCCACTCATCGGTTGTATCCATCCGCAGAGCCAGGTCGGCATTGGACACCCGATTGCTCGGAAGTGCCCCGCCAACTCCAGCGATGACTGCGCTGGTCATGTCATGACCTGCGTCTCTGTCCGTTCCGATTCCGAAGTCGTGTCGAGCTGGGAGTAATCCTCCTGCGCCCGCCAAATCGCATCCTCGATAGACATTTTAGGCGTGAAATCATAGATCGAGAGGATCTTCTCCAATCGTTCTGGTATTGAGCCTCCAACGATATGAACTGGTATGTCGAGTTCTTTCAACGTACTCAGCAGCATGTCGTCCGCCAGTGAGCGGAATCGTTCGCTCACTGGACGATGCCCATCTGCAACCAGCGGAAACTCGATAGGTAAGTGCACGAATGAGTCATACGAGGCAGTCGCGTGCTGTTTCGCGGGAACACCGATCTGTTTCATTACTTCCGCGTAAAATTTGAGCTCGTCTGTGAGCGGTACATTCTCCAGATTAATCGATTCGTTCGGATTGATACCCACTAGCACTCGTACGGTGCCGTAGCACCACTCATGAAGAGAGGAACCATCTGAGACGAAGCCATCTGTCAGGTGACTCTCGTTTACGGCACGCCCCTGATTACGCCGCGTGATGAGCATGATTATCTCGGCTGCAGTGCACTCTTCAAGAGTTTTACCTGGCACTGAGACTGGCAAGAGTTCACGCATGGTTAGTGCCGAGCTCCTTGTTAGCCCGGTGAGATGCGAAACCGCCATCGTTGTCAGCGTCTTGCCCACTGAGTAGGTTCCTGAGATTGCCAATCGCATTGCTGCTCCTATTTTTCGGTTTGTTTCAGGGAAGTTGGTGGGCAACGGAGCACCGCGTGGTGACGCCGTAAACGTCTCCTACAACGTCTGCAACCCTCCATGGGTGACCACTTTTTTCGAGCAATCGCATCTTTTCGAGCCGAAAAGTGCTTATATCCGACTTCAATACGCCCGGGGCTGGCCAGGTCAAACTGGTATGACGCATCCACAGCGTTTGACTAGAGGCTCTCTCGATCGAATCGAGTTCGTACAGCAAGATCTGACCGACCTGGAGGGTGACAACGAACGAATCAATCACTGCATCCGCGGGGCGGAAACTGCGGATGTCCGGCAACGTTGCCGGACGGGCCGTGGCCGTCCAATCAGCACGGTCGATAGCAATATCGTTCACGACATTGCGGCGAACAGCCCAGTCTGTCGCGAAGCAACGTCGCCCCGACGTCTGTGCCACCGCTTCTTCAATACTTACTTCGCTTGGAGACTCAAACGACATTCGTACTCGCGATTGCACCCAGAAAGGGTGCTCAAGCGTCACATCCAAGCGCAGTTTCCCAATATGGCAGATGAAACTGGTCGCCGCCGTGCGTGCACCGGGTTCAGACTTCGAGGCGGCGATCAATTCGAGCGGGAATTCGCTTAAATCATCTTCTACCGCCGTTATTCCGGCGTCCACGCGCAACCCGCTCTTGATTGTTATCGAAGGGTCAGACGGATCGCCCCTCAGAGCAGAGACGAGGTAAAGCGATATCATCTCTTCGCCTAGCGCGATTACATCAACAGTACTGAGGTGGGGTGCCTGATCGTTCTGCCCTTTTCTCGACCAGTCTTTCGGATACGAAACAGCGGCGTTCGCAGTTAGCGTTCCATGTCCGAACCCGTCAGTCTGTATGGCAATATCACGCATCTCCCGCGAAGACCGCCGGTAGCCGTCGCCGAAAAACCGTCTTTCAGCGGACCCCAGGTAAACATCGGCCGATGAAAGAGCAAGCGGATCTAAGGTTACAGACATTGACATCTCCTTTCGGTCCAGATCAAAAAAGTGTTTCAAGCATTTCAGCCTCGAAGGCCTGGGTCGCCTGTCCATGCAAGACTCGAATGGGCCAGTTTGGGTCCGCAATTAGCGCTCGTCCGACAGCCACCAGATCAAACTCGCCAGCGGCGAGACGGTCACACACGTCCGATACGTCCGAGGGGCTCGCTCCCCCGCCATCCAGGTAGGTGAGAAAGTCACTATCGGCGAGACCAACTGAGCCCACCGTGATAGCTGGTCGGCCGCTAAGGTCTTTGACCCAGGCAGCCAGATTCAGTGGCGATCCTTCGAACTCTGGCTGCCAGAACCGACGCTGCGAACAATGAAAGATGTCAACGCCGGCAGCAGCCAAAGGTTGAACCAGCGTTGCGAGTTCGCCTGGGTCTTGAGCTAGTTTGGCCCCGTAGTGACCGACTTTCCACTGTGACAGACGAAAGATAATTGGAAATTCTGGCCCAACTGCAGCTCGGCAGGCTGCCACGATCTCTTGCGCAAACCGGAGTCGATCCGAGATTGACTTACCCCCATACCTGTCGCCTCGCTGATTCGTTACCTCCCAGAGGAACTGATCGATCAGGTAGCCGTGCGCACCGTGAAGCTCGATCCCGTCGAAACCGAGCTGCTTTGCAACGCGCGCTCCTGATGCAAAACCGTCGATCACATCGGCAATATCGTTCTGCGTCATCGGGTTACGAGATACTTTCGTGCTGGGGTCAATCCCCGATGGGCTGCTTGGGTATCGAAGCTCGCGACCGAAATCGCCTTCATGACCCCAATGCAACGGGTCCCAGCCGACGTGCCACAGCTGCGGAACGATCGCGGCACCGTTCTCGTGGACAGCATCCACCACTGCCCGCCAGCCAACCAGCGATTCTGCGCCGAAAAACCTCGGTATATCGTCTCTACTGGAGGATGTCGGGTGGTCGATGACGGTTCCCTCAGTGATGATGAGCCCAACTCCACCTGCGGCGCGGCGTGCGTAGTACTCAGCAACGTCCGGCCCAGGAACTCCACCCTCGGACATTCCTCGGGTCATAGGTGCCATGACGACGCGGTTCCGTAGCTTGAGTCCGCCGAGTTCGAAGGGCTCGAACAGTGGTGCAACGGCGGATTCAAGCTTGGCCGAAGTCACACTGTCACCGCGGGGAGGTCGCTAGGAGCATCGAAACCGACGACGCACCGCAAGTCTTGAGGTGTGAACATGTGAGGGAACAACACACCGCCGGGATCGAGGGGCTTGGATTGAGCCAGCGAGCCGATGTCCACTGGTACAAAGCCTGCAGCAGTGACCAGAGCCGCCACCGACGCCTTACTCGACGGATCGTCACCGGCGAGCGCCATTCCCCAGAACAGCGATTGCTCAGTGCCACGAGACCACAAGAGCTCTTCCATGACGTGACTAA
Organism: Rhodococcus sp. 3258; assembly: GCF_031456475.1. NCBI lineage: Bacteria > Bacillati > Actinomycetota > Actinomycetes > Mycobacteriales > Nocardiaceae > Rhodococcus > Rhodococcus sp. 3258. The sequence goes on along the minus strand of NZ_JAVDUT010000002.1, from coordinate 560,199 downwards.
AGCCCCTGACCACAGAGGAGCGCGGAAGCAAGTCGGCGGTATGCTGGCCGGAGGCTCGGTCATCGTCCAAGGTCGATATAATTCGACCGTCGCCGGACAGGCCCATCGGATTTGTCGCATCAATGACTACGGTGTCTGCAAGATTGCCCGATTGCGCGGCCGCAACATCTTTGAGCGCAGGGTAGGGAACCGCCAAAAGTGCGATATCGGCCGCCGCCGCTGCATTGTCCAGAGTCGTAACCGGTGCGGTCAATCCGTCAGCCACGATTCGTTTGTGTAACGCTTCTGGTGAGCGCGACCCAAGAATGACATGGTAACCCGCCCGAATCCATAGCCTTGCGATCGGGAGTCCAATTCCGCCGACACCCAAAACTGATACGGTCGGCTTCTTACCTGTTTCGCTCATTGTCTTCCCTTCATGGCAGGTCTCGGATATTCCGATTTCCATCAGCCCAGATTATCCGCATTGCAAGGCCGCTAATGCGCCACCCGGAATTTGAACTGGAGAATGTATATTCATACTCTCCTCCCAGTGTCCACAACGGCCCGCCCTGATCGTTGGGCTTCAGGTGAGTCGCTTGAAACATCGCAGTAGCGGTTGCCGAATCGTCGCTCAGTCGTGAAACGAGATGGTTTGAAATGAGATGCTGTGTCGAGGTCAAAGGCTCCCGGTTTTTCGCCCACTTTTCTACCATCGCAGCGCGGTCAACAACCGCGACGTCGCCACCGTTGAGACCTGTGTAGTCGAGTCTCACACGATCAGTGAATAATTCATCCATCAATTCCCACTGCTTGTGGTCAAGATACCAGCCCATCTTCACCGTCAGCTGTACTAATTCTTGATGTAGTTCGGGCGTCACGGTTTGATCGAAGAGTGTCATGGTTCGCCATTTCCTAGATTTACAGACTGAACAAGGTAGTGACAGGCCCGCTACGGCGTCAGCTGGCTAAAAGTGTGCCGATTCTCTTTGAACCAATCGGCCGATTCGTTAAGTCGCCGCGTCGACCCATTGAAGTGTGGTGCCACGTAGCGTGCGAGCCGCTCATAGCTTCGTTTGGTCTTGTCCCAGTCGGCCCAATCCTGGGCATAGACCAGCAGGGTGCCAAATCCGCCAGTCACATCTTGAAGGTGGCGGATCCCCTCCACTACGTCATCCACAGACCCCACCAACACGCCACCGAGCTCGATCGATCGATCCAGGAGCTGGTCGTCACGGACTCCGTCGACACTAATGTTCAGTCCGCGCAGGTCACGCCAGTATTCATGCGTCCAACGATCGTATCCTTCGCGCACGTCATTTATGGCCTGCTGCCGGGTCTCCCCCACATAAACCGGCAAGGTGATGCGCCACTTCTTACGATCCATCGTATTGCCGTGCTCTGCAGCAGACTCCTCGGCGTACGACCACTGCTTCCTGAGGTCAACGGGAGGATGGCCTGGGCGGGGCGCTCCGAACGAAACAACGCTGACACCGTGCTCGCCGGCTAGCCGCATACTATTTGGTGAGCCGACGCTCGCCGTAACAATTTCGAGTGGTCCACGGTATGGGGCTAGTTGCAACCGCGCCTCGTTGAGCGTGAACCATGACGTCTTTTTTGTCACGCGCTCATCAGTGTTGATGAGTCTGACTACTGCATCGAGGGATTCACCCATCATTGCGCGTATGTCGGTCATCTCTATGCCGAGAGTTCGCGCGTCGACCGGGATTGATCCAGCCCCAACGCCCAGCACGAATCGACCGTGACTGAGGTGATCTAGATGCAAAGCGCGTGTGGCGACCATGAAAGGGTGGTGGTAAGGCAACGTCGCTACCCCGGTCGCAAGTGTGATCCGGGATGTGCGCTCCGCCGCAGCGGCGACCAGCAACTCGGGTGCACCGATCGTGTTCCAGCCCATCGAATGGTGCTCGCCAAGCCAATATTCTTTGTAGTTGAGCTGGTCGAGAAGCTCTGCGAGTTCCAAATCGCGCTGATAGAGCAACGTGAGATCCTCCCCGATTGGATGCATCGGAGACATAAACACGCCGAAATCAATGCGTTCTGTCGGTTCCATATCAGTACCTCATTCTCCCGAAGATTAGATGCCAAAGGAACATCAGGCAGCCATTAAGTCGGCACAGCATTGGTTGATTCGATCGACAAATTTGGGAATCCGATGAAAAAAGTGATCCCCAGCAACTTCCTCGACTGCGACATCGCCGACGGTCTGCAATTTCCACGCCGCCGGCATTACAGGCAGTGGGTCTTGGTTTCCGACGAAGACGCGAATCGGGAACGATGCCTTCCTCGGAAACGTCGAGGAGCAGTATGTCCGCACTCGCTCAAGCACATAGAGGTCGGACACTAATTGCTGCTGCTTTACGCTGCCGAGATCAGACTGCTGGTCAGGATTTATAGCAGCGCCCACCAGGTCTACCACAGCCGTTGACCCCAACAGTACCGTCGGAGATTTCGGTGCGGCCGCGGCACCGACAAGCAACGAAATTGGCGGCCTTCGGTGTCGTTCACCCTGGTACATCGCGAAGGCATATCCGATTGTTGCACCCATGCTGTGGCCGTAGACGACGTACGGTCCTGCGCATTTGTCGCGTAATTGCATATCGAGGTCGAGCAAAAGATTCTCGACGTCTCTGCGCTTGTAACTCGCGAGGTCCTTTCTACCCGGTAGCGAGACCGCGATAAATCGGATATCGGTGCCCAGATGCCGCCTCCAGTTGGTGAACGCTGCTGGGGAACCACCCGCGTGATGGAACGCCACCAGAGTCAAAGGTGCGTGTTCAGATTCCGATGTCATTACTCCTCCTCCCTGACGTAGACGCTAGTGAGCCTTGCGAACGGGGGGGAGTGTGAGTTTCACCTATGAGTGTCACCACCACTCAGGCAGATGGCGATCGACTCGACTACTTCGAGCCCTGAGCCTGGGGTCGGCGGTGTACACACTTATGCCGGCGCTTGTGGGCGCAGCAGTCATTGCCCTCGCCCGGAGACGGCGGTGGCAGGCCTGAAATCTATTGCAGATCAACAGTACTGATGGCAGCTACGCCGACGCTCGTCTCATGCCAGTCGTCCGAAGCCTTCGATTCGGGCGTTGGAGATCTGTGCAGGCCTGCCTACCTGGCGTGACGACGACCGGGAGTTTGGCAGTCGTCTTATCAGCATTCGGTTCAGACGGAGCGGAGCTTCTACCATCCAGTTGGCTGCGAACACGGCGGCGTTGACGGCCCTCGCCGTGAGTGGTCAGCTCTTTCGCGGGATATAGCTAATTAGCTGGAGATCATCGCAGCCGCTTAGATCCATGGCGGCAGCATCGAAAATGGCGTCGGTACCGTCCGGGAGCTTCAGAACTACTTTCCGCGCTTTACGATGCGCAGTGGAATGCTGCTGCCACAACTCCAAGAAGAAGGGGTTCTCGCTCAGCGCCCCGACCAATTTCATCAAATCCTTGTCGTCGGGGAACGCTCCGGCGCGAACCCGTAGGCTACCCACGAAGCACTCCGCCATCTCGTCCCAGTTGACCACCAGGTTTCTGTACGAGGAGTCTAGAAAGAAATATTCAAGGAATGCTCTTTGTCCTGGTATCAAATGAAGAAGAGTCTGAGCCTGATCGTTGACATACAAAATTCTCCAATGTTTATCAACGACGAATGCTGGACTTGGCATGTCCTCTGCAATTCGCGCGAGCAACGAACGCTCATTGCTGGATGCGGCCGTCGAGACGGTGGGTGGATTCATATCGGCCAGATTGTAAAGGTGTGCGCGGTCTGTTTCGTCCAGTTGAAGTGCTGTGGCAATCGAGTCAAGTGCAGATTCGGAAATCCGAATGTTGCGGCCCTGCTCGAACCATGTGTACCAAGATGTGCTGACACCGGCAAGTACCGAAACTTCTTCCCTCCGGAGGCCGGGTGTATTGCGTCGCCCATAGGCGGGCAAGCCCACATCGCTAGGCTTCACTCTCGCGCGACGGGACTTTAGAAATTCGCTGAGTTCGTTCCTTCGTGCAATCAGGGCGGGCGACGGCATGCGCACAACCTACAGTCCGCACGTCAGCGATGTCAGGCCTGCATCGGACAAACCGGGCAATAGGTTGGTTTGTGATGAAGATCATGCCTTAGCAGTTTTGGCTGCCGCTGATCGCCACACGAGACGCCACGCGCAGACGGCTGCGAGGGCATACGCGATTGTGATCATAAAGAACGCGATGGATGCGCGGTCGTACCAATCTTCACCAACGCTAATAGCAACGCCCATCGCGGCGATGCCGAACAATGAGCCGATTTGGCGGTTCGCGTTGAGAACAGAGCCCGATACGGCCGCATGTTCAATACCTGCAGAGTCAACTAGAACGGCGGTCATCGCCGGCGAGATGATTCCGGCCCCAATATTTGCGAGACCGACGGCCACCGCCAGCACCCAGTAGGGAGTACCCGGAGAAATGGCCGTGAGACCGACAGTCGCGGCTGCTGCAACGACTAGGAATCCGGTCAGCAGCGGACCGTTAGAGAATCGACCGGAGATCTTTGAGTACACGATATTGGAGATCGGAAAGAACATGGTCATGGGTAAGAGCTGAAGCCCAGCTTCGAAGGGCGTTGCCCCCCTCGCGTTCTGCAGAAAAAGGCCGAGAATGAAGATTCCTCCAAAAAGCGAAAAGTTGAATAGAAACCCGATCAGGTTACCCCCGGCGAATGCTGGTCGACGAAAGAGGGACCACGGCATCACTGTCGACGTGGCTGATCGCTCCCGGAGATACAAGAGAACAATTGCCACAATAGCCAGGATAAACGCACCAAGGACTTTCGCGGAGAGCCATCCCTCATTGGGCCCTTCAATAATCCCGTAGCAGGTCGCGGCCAGCAGGAGCACTGCCAAAGCGTGCCCAGCTACAGGTACTGGGGATCTCGTGGGCGCGATGGGTGCAATCACACGGTATGTGAGCAGTGCACCGATCACCCCAATTGGCAGATTGATGAGGAAGATACTTGGCCAGCCGAATGCTGAGACCATGATCCCGCCGACTGTCGGACCGACACCAGATGCCGTGGCGACGATGGCCGACCAGAGACCCAGCATACGTGTCCGCTCCATTGGGTCAGGGAACGAACGGACAAGCAGGGCAAGGGAGCTGGGCATGAAAAGTGCAGCTCCAACACCTTGAACGAATCTGGCTCCAATTAGAACTTCGCTGGTGGGTGCCACTGCGCAGGCGAGTGACGCAGCGACAAATACCGCCATGCCGATCATGTAGATACGTAGGCTGCCAAATCGGTTGGCCAAGCCGCCCGCGAGGAGCAAAAGTGCGGCAAAGGCGAGAACATAACTGTCGACTATCCAAGTCAGTTCTGTGATCGAGGTGTCGAGGTCGCTCTGAATTCGGGCACCCGCAACGTTCACGACGGTCGTGTCCAGAGAAGCCATCACAAATCCAGCTGCCAGCGCTGTGATTTTCAGTCCACGGTTAGCGACGTGCGGTGATCCTTGGTCACTAGCGACATCGGGTGTCTCCGAGACGCGTTGGTTATGAGTCATGCGTGTCTCCCTCGGTTACGCAATTTGGTTGGACGGAGCTGATCACTCGCGACGATGTCGCCAGCCCCATGTAGCTAAGCCCTTATGACGATGGCTGTCAACCTTTGATGCTCATCAACCGTTCATGACAGTGATACGATGGCGACCGAAGACAGGAGAGCGACAATGAGCATCGCCACCGACAACCGCGTGACCGACCACATCGACATCAACGAGATCAGCACTCAGGGCCTGCTTGACGCGCTCGTTGACCCGGTGCGCCGGAGCATCGTCCGGCAACTTGCAGAAGCTGATCACGACATTGCTTGCGGAACGTTCGATATCAATGTCAGTCGGTCGACGGGAACGCACCACTTCAAGGTCTTACGTCACGCTGGAATAATTCGTCAGTATTATCTCGGCACGTCGAAGATGAACTCGCTACGCCGCGAGGATCTGGAAGCGGTTGCTCCTGGCCTAATTGACGCCGTGCTGGCAGCACCGGAAAGACTGCGCTAGCGATGCGAGTAAATGGGTGGAGATCGGAAATATAGGGAAGAGATCCGCCACTTTTCGGACCAGAACGAACTCGCATTCAGTCCAGCACATGCCCGAAGGACGCCCCGGACGCGAGATGCGTAGTCCGAGTTCCCGCAACGCAGAAGAACACCGGCACCATGGAAGCGGTGCTGGCATTCGCGGAGGTCCCCACTGCTCACACCACCGCGATGTTCTCGTGATGTAGCGCCGCCCTCGCCGGTGAGATACAACGCGACGGTAACGGCACCTCAACCTTCAACATTTTCTAGCAAAAAGACCCTGACCCGCATCGTTCGGTGCGGGTCAGGGCACGTCTCGCAGCGGAAGCGGAGGGATTTGAACCCCCGGACGCTTTTACACGTCTCTCGCTTTCAAGGCGAGTGCATTGGGCCGCTCTGCCACGCTTCCGTGTGCGATCTTAACGGCCGAGGCGGCACCGGCCCAATCGCCCCTCGTTGCCGGTCTGTCAGCGTCGGGGTCGGGTTGCCGATGCGTCCATTGCGGCGTCCACCTTCTGGAAGATGTCGCCCAGGACCTCGAGTTCGGTCGGGGTGAGGAGATCGACCAGATGTTGCCGGACGCTGCGGACGTGCGTGGGTGCTGCCTCCGTCAGTCGTCGTCGACCTTCCTCGGTGATGACGGCGAGGACGCCACGGCCGTCGTGCGCGCAGGTACTGCGGCGCACCATGTCCTGGACTTCCATCCGCCTGATCTGGTGGGTGAGGCGACTTCGGGAGGACAGAACCCCGTCGGCCAACTCGCTCATGCGGATGGAGCCGTCGTCCGCCTCGGACAGCATCACCAGGATGCGGTACTCCGCCATCGACAGGTCGTGTCTGTCCTGTAGATCCCTGTTCAATACCTCCATCAATCGTTGACCGCCGTCGACATAGGCACGCCAAGCTCTCATTTCCGCAGTGTCGAGCCACTGCGGGTCCCCCCCGGGACCAATGGCTAATTCGGCCGTCACGCGAGTCATCTTAGGCAGGAAATCTACTCACGAGTAGCTTGCCGTGGTTCGGGGTCCGATTCGCCGATGCGACCTAGGGTCGAGTTATGACAGATCCCTACATCGACCCTCCGTACGTTGCCGCCGCCGATCGCTACGAATCCATGTCGTATCGCCGAGTGGGATCGCGTGGGCCGGTACTGCCGGCTGTGTCGCTGGGCCTGTGGCACAACTTCGGCGACGACGTTCCACTGATGAAGCAGCGCGCGATTCTTCGTCGCGCCTTCGATCTGGGAATCAACCACTTCGACTTGGCGAACAACTACGGTCCGCCGTACGGAAGCGCCGAGAAGAACTTCGGCCGCATCTTCTCCGAGGACTTCGCCGGGTACCGCGACGAACTGATCATCTCCAGCAAAGCGGGATGGGACATGTGGCCCGGCCCGTACGGCTTCGGCGGCTCCCGCAAGTACCTGCTGTCGTCACTCGACCAGTCGTTGACGCGTATGCGACTCGACCACGTCGACATCTTCTACAGCCACCGCCCCGACCACGACACCCCCATCGAAGAGACAGCCGGCGCGCTGATCAGCGCTGTCCAGCAGGGGAAGGCCCTGTACGCGGGTATCAGCTCGTACAAGCCCGAGGGCACGCAGAAGATGGCGGATCTACTCGCCGACGCCGGTGTTCCGTTGCTGATCCATCAGCCCAGCTACTCGATGGTCAACCGGTGGATCGAACCCGAACTGTTGGGCACACTCGACGCGATCGGCGCAGGCGTCATTGCATTCTCTCCCCTCGCCCAAGGCATGCTCACCGACAAGTACCTCGACGGCATTCCTGCGGATTCGCGCGCAGCACAGGGTAAGTCGCTGAACCCGGACTGGCTCACCGACGACCACATGGGGCACCTTCGCGCACTGAACGACATCGCGTCCACCCGCGGTCAGTCACTGGCTCAGCTCGCGCTGAGTTGGGCGCTGCGCGACCGGCGAGTGACGTCGGTACTGATCGGCGCATCGAGCGTCGAGCAGCTCGAGAACAACGTCGCGGCGCTGGACAATCTGGACTTCTCCGACGCCGAACTCGAACAGATCGACAGCCACGCCGGCGACTTCGGCATCAACCTCTGGGACCTGTAAAGCGCCTGCGACAGTGGTGGCGCATCATGGATGCATGCGTGCAATCACACTGAAAGAATTCGGCGATCCCGACGTCATGGAGTGGACCGAGGTTCCCGATCCACGACCGGCCCGCGGACAGGTGATCGTCGACGTCTCCGCCACTGCCGTCAACCGTGCCGATCTGATGCAGCGTCAGGGCAACTACCCGCCGCCCCCGGGTGCCAGCGAGATCCTCGGTCTCGAGTGCTCGGGAATCATTTCCGAGCTCGGTGACGGCGTCAGCGGCTGGAACGTCGGCGACAGGGTCTGCGCGCTTCTGGCCGGTGGCGGGTACGCCGAGCAGGTCGCCGTGCCCGCCACCCAGCTGTTCCCGATCCCTGCGGGCCTCGATCTTCATGTGGCAGCGGCACTTCCGGAGGTCGCGTCCACGGTGTGGTCCAACCTGGTGATGGATGCGCACATGCGTTCGGGGCAGGTGCTGCTGATTCACGGCGGCGGTAGCGGAATCGGTACGCACGCAATCCAGGTCGCGAAACAGCTAGGTGTCACCGTCGCCGTGACCGCCGGATCCAAGTACAAACTGGACATGTGCGCGGACCTCGGTGCCGACATCCTCATCGACTACAAGAATCAAGACTTCGTCACCGAAATCCGTTCACAGACAAACGATCACGGTGCCGACCTGATCCTGGACAACATGGGCGCGAAGTACCTCGACCGAAACCTCGATGCCCTCGCCATGGACGGCACCGTCGTCACCATCGGAATGCAGGGCGGCGTGAAGGGTGAGCTGAACTTCGGCAAGCTCATCGCCAAGCGCGGCTCGGTACACGCGGCCGGATTGCGTGGACGCCCCGAGACCGGACCGTCGAGCAAAGCCGACATCGTCGCCGACATGACCGCACACCTGTGGCCGATGATCTCCGAGGGCCGGGTCACCGCCGTCGTGCATGCCGAAATCCCGATAACCGAAGCAGCACAAGGGCATCGAATGCTCGATGACGCCGAGACGATCGGGAAGGTCATCCTGCGCGTGCAGTGATGTGCGTCCGAGGGTCGTGCGTGGAACTTCGTAGTGGGCTACGAAGTTCCGCGCACGTGCGGCGCAGCCGCTCTATAGAGCGAGCGCAGCGAGAGCTTTCACGAGCTGATCGATCTCGTACCGGGTGGTGTAGGGAGCGAGTCCGATGGTGACGGCACCACCTTCGTCGTTGACGCCCAGGGCGTCGAGCAGACGACTGCCACCGTGGACCCCGCTGACGCTGCCGATGCGAGCCTGCGCGAGTTGCTCGGACACCTTCACCGCGGGCATACCGTCGACGGTGAAGCTGACGGTCGGGATACGCGTGGGCGCAGTGCCGAGCACCATGACGTGGTCGAGGGTGGCGAGCGCAGCCATCAGATGCTCGAAGAGCCGATCCTGATAGTGCTGCAGCGACCCGATGGACAGCTCCAGCCGCTCACGGCGAGTGCCGGTGGCTGCGTCGTCGAGGTTGGCCAGGTAGTCGATGGACGACACGACACCGGCCAGCAGCGCGTACTGATGACCACTGACCTCGAGCCGCTCGGGCCCCTTCGCCGACGGGTTCAGCGACATCGACGGCAACTGGTCGAGCAGTGTCGGATCGCGGAAGATCAGCGCACCCACCGACGGCCCACCCCACGCGGCCGCGTCGATCGCGACGACGTCGGCTCCGAGTTCCTTGATGTCGACGTGTGCGTAGGGGGCTGCTCCGGCGGCATCGACGACGATGAGTCCACCGACCTCGTGGACCAGATCCGCCGCGACGCGAACGTCGGGAGCGCTACCCACGATCGGCGACGCCGCGGTGACCGCGACGAGCCGGGTGGTGGAGGTGATGAGTTCCTCGAACTGCCACGTGGGCAGCTCGCACGTATCGATCTCGACCTCGGCCCAGCGCACGTGTGCGCCGGTTCGGCTGGCGACCCGCAGCCACGGCGCGACGTTGGCTTCCTCGTCCAGACGCGAGAGCACCAAGCCGGTTCCGAGCCCGAGCCGGGAGCTCAGAGAATCGGCGAGCCACGATAGCAGCGTCGCCCGATCCGGTCCGATGACCACCCCGGACGGATAGGCACCGACCAGATCTGCGATTGCGACGCGGGCGGATTCGAGCAGAGCAGCACTCCGCTTGGCGGCGATGTTGCCGGCCGAATGATTGGACGCACTGTGCCGGAACGCCGTGGAGACGGCCGTCGACACGCGATCCGGAATCAGCATTCCCAGCTGAGGGTCCAAATGAATCCACCCGTCGCCGAGGGAGGGAATGGACCCTCTGACCCGTGCGACGTCGTACCCCATGCCGGACACTCTAAGCGCCGACCCGCCGAGGGTGTGTTTCACGTCCCGTTTCCCCAGGGAACGGCAGCCAACAACGCACGCTTCGATCCTCCTGACACCCCGGTTGCGAACGACCGAACCAGGATAATCGCCCCTGTCGATCGCGCAACGGCAGGCGACGCGTAAAGATGGATGCATGACGCAATCCGAGTCGAACAATGCACCCGGCGATCACGTCGTCGTGATCGGCCCCAACGGAGAGCCACTCGCACTGAGCCGCGAGGAAGCCACCGCTGCTGCAGCCCGCGCTTCCGGATCGGCGGCCAACGAGGAGTCGTCCGACGGATCGGACCTCTCGGAGATGGTGGAACAGCCCGCCAAGGTGATGCGCATCGGCACGATGATCAAGCAACTGCTCGAAGAAGTGCGCGCGGCACCTCTCGACGACGCCAGCCGTAATCGGCTCAAGGAAATCCACAAATCGTCCATCCAGGAGCTCGAGCAGGGCTTGGCCCCGGAGCTGCGCGACGAGCTCGAGCGTCTGGTGCTGCCGTTCGGCGACGACGTCGTGCCCACCGACGCCGAACTGCGGATCGCGCAGGCTCAGCTCGTCGGCTGGCTCGAAGGACTGTTCCACGGCATCCAGACGGCATTGTTCGCTCAGCAGATGGCCGCACGGGCCCAGCTCGAGCAGATGCGTCAGGGCGCGTTGCCTCCCGGCGTCATGCCCACACCGGGCGGCGGCCACGGCAGCGGTACCGGCCAGTACCTGTAACACCACACACACGCTCGCAAAATGAGCTGCATGGTCGATTACAGGTAGTGTCGACCGTCGTGTCGGCACCAGCGAAGGATCCCGAGAGCGAGGCAGGAGAACAGATGCCTGCTCCGGTTTCGGACTCACAGACTTATCGGCGCGCGTTCGGCGATCTGCGGACCGGTTTCAACCAGCGTGAGCTGTGGCTGCATCTCGGCTGGCAGGACATCAAGCAGCGCTATCGACGGTCGGTGATCGGCCCGTTCTGGATCACCATTGCCACCGGCGTGCAGGCCATCGCCATGGGCCTGCTGTATTCGGTGCTCCTGAACATCGATCTGCGCGAGTTCCTGCCGCACGTGACCGTCGGGCTGATCGTGTGGGGCCTGATCAGCGCCGCAATCCTCGAGGGCGGAGACGTCTTCGTCGCCAACGAGGGCCTGATCAAGCAGCTGCCCAGTGCGCTGAGCGTGCACGTCTATCGGTTGGTGTGGCGCCAGCTGCTGCTCCTCGGCCACAACCTGCTGATCTACGTGATCATCATCGCGATCTTCTGGCCGCCCGGCGGACTGCACTGGACGGTGATCTTCGCGATCCCGGCGCTGGTCCTGATTCTGCTCAACGCGGTGTGGGTGTCGATCCTCTTCGGCATCATCGCCACCCGCTACCGCGACATCGCGCCGATCCTCGGCAGCTTCGTCACACTGATGTTCTTCATGACGCCGATCGTGTGGACAACCTCGGGCCTACAGCAGATGGGCGGCGAGGCCGCGAATCGCGCCAAGCTCGTCGAGATCAACCCGCTCTTCCACTACCTGGACATCATCCGGGCCCCTCTGATCGGCGAGGACCAGCAGGCGTACCACTGGTACATCGTGCTCGGGTTCACCGTGGTCGGGTGGGCGCTGGCCATCGTCGCTCTCAAGAAGTACCGGGCCCGCGTGCCCTACTGGGTTTAGGGGTCAGCAGTTGTCCATCAGCATCAGTACCCATGACGCATGCGTCGACTTCCCGATCTTCGACGCCAAGACGCGGTCCTTGAAGAAGGCATTCCTCGGTAAGGCGGGCGGTGCCATCGACCGCAACTCCTCCGACGTCGTCGTCGTCGAAGCTCTCAAGAACATCACGATGAACCTGAAGGACGGCGATCGCGTCGGCCTGGTGGGACACAACGGTGCCGGCAAGTCGACGCTGCTGCGGCTGCTCTCGGGCATCTACGAGCCGACGCGTGGCAGCGCCACCATCCGCGGCCGCGTCGCGCCGGTGTTCGATCTGGGCGTCGGTATGGACCCGGAGATCTCCGGTTACGAGAACATCATCATCCGCGGTCTGTTCCTCGGCCAGACGCGCAAGCAGATGCTCGCGAAGATGGACGAGATCGCCGACTTCACCGAACTCGGCGACTACCTCGACATGCCGCTGCGCACCTACTCCACAGGTATGCGGGTGCGCGTCGCGATGGGCGTCGTCACCAGCATCGACCCGGAGATCCTGCTGCTCGACGAGGGCATCGGTGCCGTCGACGCGGAGTTCATGAAGAAGGCCCGGCACCGACTGCAGCAATTGGTGAAGCGCTCGGGAATCCTGGTGTTCGCCAGCCACTCCAACGAATTCCTGGCTCAGTTGTGCGATACCGCGATGTGGATCGATCACGGCCAGATTCGGCAGCAGGGCGGCATCGAGGACGTGGTGCGGGCATACGACGGCGACGACGCCGGAGACCACGTCGCGCAGATCCTGAAAGAGATCGAGCGGGAAGACGGACCTGATGGGCAAGCCGGTGCCTGACCGGATCATCGGGGTCATCGTCACGCACAAGCGGCGTGAGTTGTTGGCTCTGTCGTTGGACGTGATCGGTGCCCAGACGCGTCCGCTCGATCATCTGGTCGTCGTCGACAATGCGAACGAGCCGGACGTCCATGAGTTGGTGGAGTCGACGGCCCTGCCGACGACGTACCTCGGCTCTCAGCACAATCTGGGTGGCGCAGGCGGATTCGCGCTCGGCATTCTGTATGCGCTCTCGCTCGGCGCGGACTGGGTGTTTCTCGCCGACGACGACGGCCGACCCGAGGGCCCGAAGGTCCTCGAAACCCTCTACGACTGCGCGCTCGCGCACGGACTGGACGAGGTCTCCCCCGTCGTCTGTGACATCGAGGATCCGGATCGTCTGGCGTTCCCGCTACGACGCGGCGTCGAGTGGCGTCGTCTTCGCTCGGAGTTGATCGACCCGGAGAATCCCGACGACGATCTGCTCGAAGGCATCGCATCGTTGTTCAACGGTGCCTTGTTCAAAGCGTCGACGATCGATGCGGTCGGCGTGCCGGATCTGCGACTGTTCGTGCGCGGCGACGAGGTGGAAGTACACCGCCGATTGCAGCGCTCGGGCCTGAAGTTCGGAACGTGCCTCACCACCGCGTACGTCCACCCCAACGGGGCCGAGGAGTTCAAGCCGATCCTCGGTGGCCGGATGCACACGCAGTACCCGGAGGATGCGACCAAGCGGTACTTCACCTACCGCAACCGCGGTTACCTGATGTCGCAGCCTGGTATGCGAAAGCTGTTGCCGCAGGAGTGGATTCGCTTCACCTGGTTCTTCCTGATCACCACCAGGAATCCTCGCGGTCTGGCCGAGTGGTTCCGGTTGCGCGGACTCGGCCGTCGAGAGCACTTTCGTAAGCCCTGACGTGTTTGCGAACGCGCCCTCACCGGCTACCGTGTGCCCATGACGGAACCTCGGAAGCTCGCGGATCGCATCAAGTCGTCGGCTCGAGAAAAACTTCAACGAGCAATAGGTGAGGTTCTGGCGCAGCAGACCGCGCAGCTGGCCGAGCAGACCAGCGATCAGCAAGCGAAATTGCTCGACGTCCTCGAACGCCAACGGCGCGAGATCGACGATCTGCACGCCTTCATTCGCGGTCTCGAGATGCGGATGCGTCGCGACATTCCGTACGCCTCCGATGTCGAGGCCGCCGCTCAGAGCGCAGAGTTCGCCGAAGAGATGATGCCGGAGGCACCGACCTTCCTACGGCCGCACGCCACGCTGCGATTCGCCCTCGGCGAGGTCTCCATCCGCGGCATGGCGCTCGAGTTCGGAGTGGCCAGCGGGACGACGCTCGAGATCATCGCCGAGGAATTGGCGTCGCGTAAGGACATCACCGTCGTCGCCGGATTCGACGTGTTCTCCGGCCTACCCGAAACCTGGCGTACGGGCTTCCCGAAGGGACTGTTCGAGCAGGACACCATCCCCGAAGTGCCCGGCGCACAGATCGTCCCGGGGCTGTTCGAGGATTCGCTGCCGGGATTCCTGAAGGGCCACCACGAGAAGTTGGCCTTCCTGCACCTCGACGCCGACCTGTACTCGTCGACGGTCACCGTGCTGGACCTCGTGGCCGATCGACTCGCAGTGGGCACCGTCATCGTGTTCGACGAGTACTTCAACTTCCCCGGCTGGCGCAACCACGAGTACCGGGCGTGGACGGAATTCGTCGCACGCACCGGCACCGAATTCGACTACCTCGGGTACACCGCCGACAACGAACAGGTCGTCGTACGGATTCGCACGGCACCCAAGGTCCGGTCGAACTAGCTACTGCCCGTAGAGACGAGCCCAGTTCTCGCGGCTCGTCAGCTGTGGGACGGCGGCGCGGTACGACGCCGCCACTGCGGGTGTCTCGGTGCGCAGACGCTTGAGTGCCGACACACCGCGCTTGAGCAGCTCGACGGCATGTGCCTTGTTGCGCTTGCGAACTCGGACGCCCTCTTGCGAGCGGTCGGTGACGATCGCGTGGGAGAACAGCGAGACGTGCCACCAGTGCGCGTCGTCGGCGGAGATGGAAACGGGGCCCGGATCGACCGTGCCGCGCCACTGGTTGAGGACGCGCTTGGCGAGCACGGCGAACTCCATGCTCTTCTTCGGGTGCGGGCCGGCCGGGGTGATGAACATATCGGCCGGACGCACCCCCGGAACGTCGTTGGAGTTGTGTCGCTTGGTTTCTCCGTACGCCGCGCGCTCACGCCGGATGGAACCGGCCGCGTCCATGCCGCCGTCGAGCAGATGTTCCGGACCGGCCAGGAAGTCCTCGACGGACTTGATCAGCGTGTACGCCATGCCGTACTGCATCGACACCAGGTAGCGAAGCAGGTCGGTGAACAGCTGCTTGGCGAGCGTCTTACCGTCGAGTTCGATGTGCAGGGCGGCGGTGATCATGCCGTTGCGCAGGTTGAAGTAGCGGTGCCACTCGTCCCAGTCCTTCCACGCGAAGTCGGCGTGCCACACCGCTGCGCCCGGCAGCGTCACGGTGGCGAATCCGTTTGCGCGCGAACGGTATCCGTACTCGATGTCGTCCCACTGGAAGAACAGCGGCAACGGGTAGCCGACCTGCCCGACGATCTCCGACGGGATGAGGCACGACCACCAGCCGTTGTATCCGGCGTCGACGCGGACGTCCTGCTGACGCTTGCGCTTGAATGCGCTCTTGTCCGATACTGCGTTCTTGACGTGGACTCCGGCCTCGAGCTTCTGCAGGTTGGCCACCTCGGCACCGACGTGCACGCGGTCGGGGTGCAGCAGGTACAGCATCTGGGCGCCGATGATCGCCGGCTCGACGGTCATGTTGGCGAACGAGTTCATGCGCACGATCGCCTCGGGCTCGCACAGCACGTCGTCGTCCATGAAGATCACGTTGGCCGGATCGCCGCCCTTGCCCTGCACCTCGTAGAGCCCGCGAGTGAATCCGCCCGCGCC
The DNA here is from genome assembly GCF_031456475.1 of Rhodococcus sp. 3258. NCBI lineage: Bacteria > Bacillati > Actinomycetota > Actinomycetes > Mycobacteriales > Nocardiaceae > Rhodococcus > Rhodococcus sp. 3258. The sequence goes on along the minus strand of NZ_JAVDUT010000002.1, from coordinate 544,281 downwards.
GCCGAGGTTGGGCTGCGTGATGTAGACGAGCTTGTCGCCCAGTTCGGCCGCGACGCGCTGGAACTTCTCGCGCGTCTGCACCTGATCGGTGCCCTGATCGACGACGTAGACGTTGTCCACGCCGAGCAACGCGATGGGATCGTCGGCCATGGCAGCGACGGTGTTGGCGCAGTCGTCGGCGCGATTGAACGTGCAGATCACCACCGAGGTGGGACGCAGCTTCTCCGGTGCGGCGACGGTCCATTCCGCGTCCTGCACGGACAACTCGCTCGACGTCGTGGTGAAGCGGACGTACAGCGCGCCGCCGTCGAGGAACTGCGTGGTGGCGACGGGAACGGCCAACTGAGTCGACGCGTTCGCGGAATCGACCGTTGTGCTGGCCATCGTGCGCTCGTGACCCTTGTAGTCCGTGGCCACCAGATCGATCCGGCCGGCACCGGCGACGGTCGCCCGGAACACCACCTCGGTGACCGTCGTCCACCGCTGCCAGTAGCTGGCCGGGAACCGTCCGAAGTAGCTGTTGGTATGTACGACGCTGCGCTTGGCGATCCGGACGCCGGTGCGGGTGCGCTCGGCGTTGCCCTTCCTGACCTCGCTGTACATGTCTGCGCTGACCAGGGGCGACGGGCCGTCGAACAGAAGCCTCTGAACTGTCAGTTCGGCCGTATCGTCACCGCCGGCGGCAGCCGGCACGTCCGAGGAACCGAGACGATCGAGAGCAGTGCCGTCCATACCGAGAAATACCCCATCCAGTTCGAGTAGTGACAGTTCGAGCGATCACAGGTGTGGCCGTACCGAGAAGAAGACCACTGACCATGGTTGCACAGCCCACGGCCGATCCGTCCGACGCTCGCCGCACTGCCCGCCACCTACTCCCCTTCCCGCACCCTCTCCATCAGCACGCGAGCGGCGTCGGCCGGGTGCGTGTACGGCCACCAGTGGCCCGCCTCGACGTGAACGACGCGCAGGTCGGGGATCCACCGATCGAGACCCTCGGTGAGGTTCGTCGACAGCATCGGGTCGTGTGTCGGGACCACCACGGTGGTCGGGACGACGCAGCGCGGATCGGGTCCACGGAACACCCGCCGCAGCACGTTGGCCCGGTACAGCGCGATGCCGCGCTGCTGGTCGGCCGCCGTCGGGGTCGGCTCGCCCTCGGCCTGCAGTCGGGCCAGCAGAGCCGGTATTCGCGTTCGCAGGACGGGCACGTGAAACCCGAAGACGTACCAGGACCTGGCCAACTGCCCCACCAGCGACGGCCATCGATGCGGCCGGACCGACCGCGCCCGTGCCACCTGCCGCAGATGATCCAGACTCGGCCCGGACACCGACGTGTACGACGCGAATGCGGTGCTCGCCCGAGGCGAGGCCATCGCCTCCCACATCTGGACCGACCCCCAGTCGTGGGCGAAGACGTGCACCTTGCCGGTGAGGCCCGGAATCGACTCGACCACCGCGAAGGCGTCCTGCGCCAGCCGCTCGATGGCGACGTCTGCCGCGGGCTCCAGCACGGACGCTCCGCTGCCTCGTGTGTCGTAGGCGATCACCCGGACCGTGTCACCCAGCGCGGTGATCAGCGGATCGAACACGTGCTGGTTGTCGGGATAGCCGTGCACCAGCAGCACTGTGGACTCAGCCGCCGGGTCCCCGTATTCGAAGACGGGAAGCTCGGCACCGGCGATGCGTACCGTCCAGTGAGTCATCCCGCGTCGGTCAGGGCGTGCAGTGCGCCACCGCGCAGCAGGTGAGCAATCATCCTCAGCCGCATGGCTTCCTGCTCGGGCTGCGGATGGACCACGGCTGCCAACGCCTCGCCGTCGAGCAGGTGGACGACGCTGAAGACCACCGTTTCCAGATGCTGCGGATCGATCACGCCGGCAACGGGAAGCGCACGAGCAAGTTCGGCGATCTGCTCGTGATATCGAACGGTGAAGGGCTGCAGTCTCTCTCGCAGCTCGTTGTCGCTGCGGGCGGCGGTCAACAGCTCGTACCAGGCCCCGTTGATCGGGGCGCGGCACGCTGCTCTGAGCAGTTCGAGACAGTGCTCGATGGATGCGCTACCGAAACCGGACAGGCCGCGGCGAAACTCCTCGAACTGACGTCGACGAACCTCGTCGGCTGCGGCGACGATCAGGTCGAGCCTGGTGTCGAAATGTCGAAACATGGCCCCGGACGACACCCCGGCCCGGCTGACGATTTCACTGACACTGGTTGCGGCGTAGCCCTTCTCGCACAACGACGAAATAGTCGCGTCGAGCAGTTTTCCGATGGTCTCGGTTCGACGCTGGTGTTGACTCGCCACTCACACACGCTCCCGGCGTCGCGGGGCGGTGGGAGTGCCTGCCCGCAGGAAGCTACCGGCCCGCTCCGACACACCGAACCAGGGCGCAAAGGTGCCGCCGGAGAACACGACTCGGCCCGCGACCAGAGTGGCGGTGACTGCTCGGTCGTTGCGATTGACCATGCGGCTCAGGCCACCGAATTCCGGCATGGTCTCCTCGCGATAGGCCAGGACATCCTCGTTCAGGCCCTCCGGGTCGATCACGACGATATCGGCACGGTCCCCCACCCGCAGGTGACCGGCGTCGACACCGTAGAAGTCGGCCAGTTCGCCGCTGAGCTTGTGCACGGCCTTCTCCACGGTCATGAACGGCCGGCGATCGTTTCGCGCGTCGTGCACGCGGTGCAGCAACCGAATGCCGAAGTTGTAGAACGCCATGTTGCGCAGATGAGCGCCGGCATCGGAGAACCCCACGGTCACCCCGGGCTGATTGATCAGCTTGTCCATCTGCCGCTTGCGATGATTGGCAACCGTCGTGTGCCAGCGCAACTTTCGGCCGTGCTCGACCACCAGATCGAGGAATGCGTCCACCACGTGCACACCGCGCTCGGCCGCGACCTCCGCGATGTTCTTTCCGACGACCGACGCGTCGGGGCACTCGGTGATCTCGGCGTCGGCGAAGTCGCGATGCCAGACGCGCGAGCTGAACTTCTTCTCGAAGTCGGCACGGAACCAGCGTCGGTAGGCCTCGTCGGACAGCAACTCGTTGCGTCCCAACTCTTCTCGCAGATGCAGCGCGGCGCGGCCGGAGCCGAACTCCTCGAACACCACGAGATCGATGCCGTCGGAATACACGTCGAACGTAGTGGGGAGGTGCTGCCAGCGGAACTGCCCCTTGCCCGGGCCGTTGACCATCCGGGCGAGCGGGCCGAAGACGCGATGGATCCACGGCGACGCCTTGGCATCGGCCGCCGCCAGCAGCGAGATCTTGAGCGGAGTGCGGCCGACCCCGGTGGCCGAGGCGAGGAAGAACAACATGTCGTACTTGGTGTTCAGGTTCGGAATGCTCTGCAACAGCCGACCGCGTCGACGCAGAATCTTGTGCAGAGAACGGAATTCGCTCCACCGCGCATAAGAGGACGGCAACGAACGAGACCGGTATCGATCGCCGTCCAACTTGTCCCACGGGTTCGTCATGGTCGACATTCCGAGCAGCCCGGCATCGAGCGCCTTCTCGAGCGCGTCGGACATGGCACGCCATTCTTCGCGGGTGGGCTTCTGACTTCGGTCGGTCGAGCGGTCGAGCCCCATGACATGCGCCCGTAGATCCGAATGACCCACCAATGCAGCAATATTGGGCCCGAGAGGCAGGCGCTCGAGGGCTGCGATGTACTCGTCGGGACTGTTCCAATTTTTGTGCGCATCGACTGCCTTGAGCACATGATCGCGCGGCAGCGCCTCGACCCGACTGAACAGGTCCGCAATGTCGACCGGAGTGGAATAGAGCGTCGACAACGAACAGTTGCCCAGGAGAACAGTCGTGACCCCGTGCCGGACGGATTCTTCGAGACCCGGCCCGACCAACACCTCTGCGTCGTAATGGGTGTGTACGTCCACGAAGCCCGGCGTGACCCACTTGCCGGTGGCGTCGACCACCTCGGTCGTCGCGCTCGGCTCGAGAGGAGTGGACGACACGGCCCGCACGACGCCGTCGACGATGCCCACATCCGCCCGAACTCCCGGGCCGCCGGATCCGTCGTACACGGTTCCGCCGGCGATGACGACATCGAAAGGAATGTTCGGGTTCATGTGACCTCCGTCATAGAATGACGAAACCATAACTTAGAGAGTGGTCACTCGCAATAGCCGCTTTCCTGCGGACATCTGCGTGGTGCATGCGTCGGCGTTTCGGCTCGGGAGCAAGACGACAGCTACAGTCGGGTGTCTTTGCCCGAACTCACGGAGTTGACCCTTGCCCACCACGGATACCCAGATCGCGAGCAGCTCCCTGCCCGACAGCAGACGAGAGCGCCTCGTTTGGGGAGCGGCAATTGCTGCCGTCGTCGTGTTGGGCTATCTCTTGGTGCTCAGCGTCGACCCTCGCTTCTTCTACATCGACGACACCGAATCCGGTGCCATCCCCAACTGGCTTCAACTCGGGCGCATCATGCGCGACGGTCACTTCCCGTCCCTCGTGCTCGATCAGTGGATGGCGGGCAACTATCCCGTCGAAGGCCAGGGCGGACTGTGGAACCCGGTGCAGATGGCGATCAACTACGTCTCGCCCTCGATCGACAACCTGGTCCTGCTCGCGACGGTCGTCAAACTCGGCTTCTCGATCCTGCTGGCCTGGGGTGTGTACCGCGTCGCGCTCGTCTACGGGGCACGCGCCAACTGGGCCGCCGTCGCAGGCGCAAGCGCACCGTTCGTCGGCTTCACCCTCTTCTTCGAGAACACCTCGTGGGTGACGGCCCTCATCGGCACCGCGTACATCACCAACGCGTGGGCGAGCTCGGTGAAGTACGCCCGCGGCCACAGCGGTCCCGTCGTGCCGTTCGTGTTCCTCTACCTGGCCATCAGCGTGGGATACGTCCACGCCGCGGTCATGGCCGGCGTCATGATCGGCTCGGTCGCGATCGGCGAACGGTTGTTCCAGCGCCTGTGGCCTCCGGCGCTGAAGGTGTGCAGCGTCGGCATCGCCGCGGCAGCCTGCGGGGCCGTCACCTTCCTGCCGGGAGTACTGACCTCCGCGGTCACCTGGCGCAGCGGTGACGAGGGAACGTTCAACGACAACTTCCTGACGGCACCGTGGTCGGAATCGTTGACCGCCAGCATCCCGACGGCCGTGACCAGCATCGAATCGTGGGCAGGCGAGACCACCGAAGCCCCGGTCACCTACATCGCCTGGTTCCTCGTCCCTGCGCTCGCGTTCATCGCGTGGCGTCGGGTGCCCGCGGCCTTGCGTGAGCTGGCCGCACCACTGATTCTGTTGGCGTTCGCGCTGGTCTTCACCGCGGGCCCCAGCGACATCGGCCCCATCCGCTGGCCCGCGCGCATCCTCCCCTTCGTCGCCATCGTCGCGTTGATCCTCGTCGTCACCCTGATCAGCCGATACGGAACTCTGGACAAGCTGCGGCCCCGATTGCTCGCCGCCGGCCTGCTGACGCTGGTGTTGCTGCTGCGTGCCGGCTCGTCGGGTCCGGAGTTCTTCGGCCGCCACATCGTTGCTGCGCTCGCGATCCTGCTGGTCGGCGCACTCGCCCTGCTGCTCGCCCACCGCTTCTCCACCCGGGCCACCGCCGCGCTCATCCTGGTCACGATCGCGCCGATCGCGATGTACCAGGTGGCCGGATACCAACCGCCGTTCGCCAAATGGTGGCTCCCCACCTCGCAGTCCGAGGCCAAGGCGCAGTTCCCGCAGTGGCAGGGCTCGACGCTGCAGCTCGGCAGTCGTGCGCTGACCGAGACCGAAGCCGACGGGCCCGACGACCCGCAACTGCCGTGGCACTCGCAGGTCTACGGCAACTCCGCCAAGGTGATGGGCCTGGACTACGTCAACGCCTACACCCCCGTCGGCTACCTCGATTTCGCAAACCTGCTGTGCTTCGAGCACGAGGGTTCGACCTGCACCGACGCCTTCGACCGGCTCTTCGAGATCGAGCCGTACACCGGCAAGACCTATGCCGATCTGATGCAGCTCGACCGCGTCGTACTGCAGAAACTGCAGTATCCGCTGGCCGAGAGGGAGGCCGCGCCCGCAGGCTGGCAGTGGGTCACCGCGCCCACCCCCGACTCCGCTCGGCAGGTCTACGTCCTCGAACGCGTCGATGGATTGATTCCTGCCGCGTCGGGACGCGTCGTAGCGACGGTGAACGCCTCCGCCGACCCGATCTCGTCCGACGCGGACTCCGAGCACGTCACCGTCTCCGCGCCCGCCGGTGGCAGCGTCGTCTTCTCGCGGTTGGCCTGGCCCGGCTACACCGCCACTCTGAACGGTGAGCCGCTGCAGACGAAGGGCCTGGCCGATATCTTCCTGTACGTCGACCTGCCGCCCGGCACCGACGCAGCGGACCTGGAACTCACCTTCCGGCCGCCCGGTGAACGACTCGGACTCGCTGCCATGGCCGGTGGGGTGATGGTGCTGATCGGCCTGGTCGTACTCGATGTTCGACGACGTCGACGCCCCTCCGCGCCGGAGTTCGGCAGTACGACGTCCAGCAGATAGGGTCAGACCTCGTGACGTCCGACGCTGCTGCTCCGCACCGCATCTCCATCGTGGTTCCGGTCTACCAGGGCGAACGGACGCTCAGCGCGCTGATGGACGAGATCATCCCGTTGACGCAGGTCACCCACACGCCCCTCGGGCGGCCGATGATCGTCGAAGAAGTTCTCCTCGTGTTCGACCACGGACCCGACAACTCCGCAGCCGTGATCCGGCAGCTGACCGAGGCGCATACGTTCGTTCGTGGCGTGTGGCTCAGTCGTAACTTCGGCCAACACCCCGCCACCCTCGCCGGCATGGCATCGAGCGGCGGCGAGTGGATCGTCACGATGGACGAGGACGGCCAGCATGACCCGGCCGCGATCGGCGGCATGCTCGATACCGCCCTCGACCGGCAATCCACCGTCGTCTACGCCAAGCCGACGAACGTCGCACCGCACGGACTCTGGCGCAACGCCGCATCACGCGGAGCGAAGTGGCTCATCGCCAAGGCTCTGGCCGGAGACAACACCGTCGACTACCAGAGCTACCGCCTGGTCCTCGGCGAAGTCGGTCGATCCGTTGCCGCCTACGCCGGCTCCGAGGCATACCTCGACATCGCACTCGGGTGGATTGCAGGCGACGTCACGACGAGCCCGGTGGCCCTGCGAGAAGAAGTGGACCGTCGATCGGGATACCGACTGCGGACGCTTCTGTCGCACTTCTGGCGCATGGTGCTCTCCAGCGGCACCAAAGGTCTGCGACTGGTGTCCTTCATCGGCATCGCCTTCGCGCTACTGGGCCTCGTTCTCGTCGCCTACGTGCTGGTGTCGTACTTCGTCTTCGATTCCGGTGCCGAAGTGCGAGGCTGGGCATCGACGATGGTGATCCTGCTGTTCGGCTTCGGAGCCACCCTGTTCTCACTCGGAGTGGTGGCCGAGTACGTCGGCGTCAACGTCAAGACCGCCATGGGCAAGCCGCCCTACCTGATCGTGACCGACCCTGGAAACGGGCCGCTCGGACGCACCGAACCATCGACCGATCCCGCACCGCCGGCGTGAACGCGACGCACACCTGGGTCGTCGGCAGCGGCGGACTGCTCGGCGCATCGGTGACGCGGGAAGCTCGACGACGCGGACATCACGTGCACACCAGTGCAATCCCGTGGTCCGACCGATCACTGGCCGAAGAAACTCTGCTACAACGCTGTTCGGCCTTCTTCGACTCCTTCCGGACCGGCGCGTGGAACGTCGTCTGGGCCGCCGGAGCCGGCGTGAACGGCACCAGCGCAGCACAATTCGCCGAAGAGAACGATCTGATCCGGACCGTACTGGCCCGGGTCGAGTCCGTCGCTGCGGACCGCGCGGACACCGGAACGGTGTTTCTCGCGTCGTCTGCCGGAGGCGTCTACGCCGGCGCACCGGGAGCCCCCCACGACGAAGAAACACCGCCGATCCCGTTGGGTGACTACGGTTTCGCGAAACTGCAGTCCGAGTCGGTCGCGACCGAATTCGGCATCCGCACCGGGGTGAACGTTGTCGTCGGCCGGTTCGCCAACCTCTACGGCCCGGGACAGAATCTCGCGAAACCTCAGGGGTTGATCTCGCACCTGTGCCGCGGATACCTGATGGCCTCACCGGTGTCGATCTACGTCCCCATGGACACCCTGCGCGATTACCTCTACGTCAGCGACGCCGCCGAAATGGTGGCCGACGCCCTCGCCGTCTCCGCCGAACGACGTATCGCGCCGACCGTCAAGATCTTCGCCTCGGGTGAGGCCGTCACCATCGGTTCCATTCTCGGCGCCTGCCGAACGGTCTTTCGTCGACGCCCCAACGTAGTGCTTGCCGCCTCTCCCCTCGCGGCGTTCCAAGGACGCGACCTACGACTGCGGTCGACCGTCTGGCCGCAGATCGATCGACGCACCCACCGCACACTGCCTGCGGGTATCGCCTCGACCCTGTTCGCGACGCGTCAGGCACTGGCGGTGGGCCGATGACCGAACCGCAGACTCCCGCGCCTCCGGCCGGCATGAACGGTGCACCGGGACCACTGATGCGCATCGTCAAGAATCAGAAGATCGCATTTCTGCTCGTCGGCGGCGTCAACACCGCACTGGGCACCGCATGGTTCATCGTGTGGCAGTTGCTGATCGGCGAGCGATACGGCTACCACGCCGCCATCGTGCTCGGGTATCTCTGCAACGTACTGTGCGCATTCGCGATGTATCGCTACCTCGTGTTTCGCGTTCGCGGGCACTTCTTCAGAGATCTGCTCCGGTTCTTCGTGGTCAACTTCGGAGCGTTCCTCGCCAACATCTCACTGATGACCCTCGCCGTCTCGGTGTTCCACTTCCCGCCCATCCCTTCCCAATTGGTCGTCACAGCAGTGATGGCAGTCGTCAGCTTCTTCGGCTACCGCGACTTCTCGTTTCGCAGAAAGAGCCAGGACCCCACACCATGACACCCCGAGTATCCGTCGTCGTCCCGGCGTACAACAACGCCGAATACCTGGCCGAGACCATCGATTCGATTCTCGCCCAGACGTTCACGGACTTCGAGCTGGTCATTGCCGACCACTCGTCGACCGACGGCACCCTGGCCGTTGCCCAGAAGTACGACGATCCACGCATTCGACTCCTCACCACACCCGCGGGCGGCGGGGCACAGGCCAACTGGAATCGCGTCACCGAGGAAGCATCGGGCGAGCTGATCAAACTCGTGTGCGGTGACGACACCATCCACCGCACCGCGCTCGCCGCCCAGGTTCAGGCTTTCGACGCCCATCCGACCGCGGTACTCGTCGCCGCGCAACGCACGTTGATCGACGCCAACAGCAAAACCGTCATCGCCGCGCGCGGACTCGGCGGACTACAGGGAAAGACGTCGGGTCGAGTGGCCGCGAGAACAGCAGTTCGGGCCGGAGCCAACATCTTCGGTGAACCCGGCGGCGTCATGATGAAGCTCTCGGAACTGCGCGCAGTCGGACTGTGGGACAACAGTCATCCGTACCTGATCGACCAGGCCACCTTCATCGCCGTAGCGCTGCGCGGCGACATCGTTGCCATTCCCCAGCCGCTGGCGTCGTTTCGCATCAACTCGGGACAGTGGAGCGTCGAGCTCGCCACCCAGCAGGCCCGTCAGGCCGCCGACTTCCACCGCTCCCTCCAGGCGAGCGACCCGACGTTGTTGTCCGACAGTGACGTTCGCATCGGCAACGCCAAGGCACTCATGACCTCGTTCATGCGGCGAGCCGTGTACCTGCTGCTGCGACATAGGATGTCGCGCAGCAGCTAGCGTTTCGGATTTTCAGGGCAGTACGGATTCCTTCGTCGCATAGACGGCCTCGGTGGCGTCCTTCTGCGGTCGCCACCACTGCTCGTTATCGCGGTACCAGTCGACGGTCGCCTTCAACCCTGCTCGGAAGTCGACATAGGTTGGTGTCCAACCCAATTCGGTGCGGAGTTTGGTCGAGTCGATGGCGTAGCGCAGATCGTGGCCGGGGCGGTCGGTGACGAAATCGAATGCGTCGGGTGCGTTGCCGGTTTCTTCGAGGATCGCTTCGAGGACGGTGCGGTTGTTGGCTTCGCCGTCGGCTCCGATGAGGTAGGTCTCGCCGATGCGGCCACCGTCGATGATGGCCCAGACGGCACTGTTGTGGTCGTCGACGTGGATCCAGTCGCGCACGTTCTGCCCGGCACCGTAGAGCTTGGGGCGTGAGCCGCTGAGGATGTTGGTGATCTGACGCGGGATGAACTTCTCCACGTGCTGATACGGGCCGTAGTTGTTGGAGCAGTTGGAGATGGTGGAGCGGACCCCGAACGAGCGGGTCCAGGCGCGCACCAGCAGGTCGCTCGAGGCTTTGGTCGAGGAATACGGGCTCGACGGGTTGTACGGGGTCGATTCGGTGAATCTCGCCGGGTCGTCGAGTTCGAGGTCGCCGTAGACCTCGTCGGTGGAGATGTGGTGGTAGCGGACGTCGTGCTCGCGGACCGCATTGAGCAACGTGGTGGTGCCGATGACGTTGGTGTGCACGAACGGCCACGGGTCGGTCAACGAGTTGTCGTTGTGGGATTCGGCGGCGAAGTGGACGACGAGATCGGTCTCGCGGACGAGGCGGTCGACGAGATCGGCGTCGGCGATGTCGCCGTGCACGAAGTCGATGCGATCGGCGACGGGGTCCAGAGAGGCCTTGTTGCCGGCGTAGGTGAGCTTGTCGAGCACGGTGACCTGGGAGTCGGGGCGCTGCGCGAGGGTCTGATGTACGAAGTTCGCGCCGATGAACCCGGCCCCACCCGTGACGAGAATTCTCATGAACAGGCACTTTACCGGGGGATGCTCGTGTGGGCCGTTCTTGTCGGGCGCGCGTGCTAGCTTCTGTTCGACTTCGGGGGGAGTACGTCAATGGGTCTGGGAAAAATTCTTGTCCGTCTCGCGGCACTGACAACGCTGCTGTTCGGGCTCATGTGGGCAATTCCGCAGCTGGCTCCGCAAGTGCCGGAACCGTACGAGGGTGTACGGACTCTGCCACCGGTGTCACCGAAACCCACGGGCTCGACGACCGTGCCGCCACCATTGCCGCCGGGTTTTCCGTCGATGGAACGCCCGCCACCGCGAATCGAGGTACCCGACGGGCAGCCGCAGCCCATCGCCACCAAATTCGGCTGGACTTACGACATTCCGGCTGACTGGGAGAATTGGAACGACGGATTCTCGGAGTGGGTCGGCGAGGACGGATCGACCGCAACATACGGCGCAATGGGTCTCCACGGACGATTCGATTGCGAAGGCGGTGAGTTCGAGTCTTCGGCAATCAGCGGAATGACCGGTCGTCGTGCCGGTGACTTGACTGTCCTCGCCTATCGAGAGGTGCAGAAAGCGTCGATGATCTTCACCAACGAAGATGGGTCTCTGGAACCCACCGTTCGGATCGGGGACCCCAAGTATCTGCAGATCGACGGAGCTCCGGCTGTCCACTACACAGCCCTGGTGGAAGACATACCGGATTCGCCGTACTGCCCTCCTCCCCGCGCGACATTCGATGTAGTCACGACTACCGGTTTCGCCACCGCAGAGGTCGCGGTCTTCGTCGTGCTTGCCGACCGTGATGTCGAGAACGCACTGACCGACGAAGACGTCGAAGGCCTCATCTCCTCACTACGGAAGAGCTCGACGGAATGACCGAACAGCTCTCGGCGAAAACATCCGAAATCGCCGGTCTCGGTAATCTTCTCGATCGCATCGGTGTCGATACCCTGGCCAGTCACCACTACTTGCTCGACAACGCGGGCCTCGGCGAGAACGTGGTCGGAGAGATTCTGAAGAAGCTGCGTCCGTATATCGCGCGCTTCCAAGAGATGACCCGCACCCGACACGTTCACCTGTCGGCCAACTGCGGCGAGATGGGGGCCGAGCTGAACAAAGCTGCCTGGTTGTATGCCGATCAAGATCGAAAGAATTACGACCTGCTCAACGCCCACACATCTGTGCCACCGCTACCCGGCAGCGACCGCGGGAGTTCGGATCACGCCGCGGCCGGGCATGTAGACGAATTCGACGGTGCCGCTGACTACGGTCATCCTCACGGAATCGATTATTCTCCAACCAATCCCGCCATCGGCGACATCCGCGACGTGCTCGCCGATGCCTCCGAGTGGCTCGGCGAGATCGACCGAACGATCTTCGAACTCTCCGGGTGGAGTCCGCTACGCGAAGCGACCATTCCTGTCACCGGCAACTGGAACGAAATCCGTCGAATCGGTCAGGCGTACCAGATTGCGGGCGACGCCATGGAAGCCGCAGCCGAGTCGTTGGCTGCAGGAGTACGCCGCGTCGACGGTCACTGGAACGGTGCAGCCGCACAGGCATTCACCGACTATGCCGACCGACAACTCGCCGCAATGCGATGGGAAGGGCATGCCGGCCGAACGATCGCCGCAATCTGTACAGCCATCGCCGAGCAACTTCGTGGCGCAGCGCTGGCAGTGGTCCGCAAGATCGTCGAATTGCTCGAGTCCGAAGTGGCCCTCGACAACGCCCGCGGTGCGTTGAAGGTCGTGCTCAAGAAAGTGCCGGTGGTCGGCACTGCATGGCAGGTGGAGAGCATCATCGAAATATGCTTGACGGCAATGGATCTGACCAAGGATCTCATTGTGAAGATCGAGCAGGTGGTCGACGACTTCGGCGGGTTCCTCGACGCGCTCGGCGACCCCGAAGGCCAGGTGGGCCAGAAGATCGACGACACACTGCGACCGCTGAACGACCTCCTCGACTACGGCACGCAAGCCGTCGAAGCGGGCAAGACCGCGGATATCCGACCGGTACTCGACACACCGGACGAGGACTTCTCCGTCGGCACCGGCGACGAACCATGGCGGGACGCATGATCGAGTCCCTGCCTCCGCACGCCCGCGCTGCCTACGACCGACTGATGGCATCCTGCGGAGAGCTCGAAGCCACGCGTACACGCGCCTCGAACGCAGACCTGAAAACCCGGACCGTCACAACGGAACTACTGGCCCGCGTGGCGTCCTCACCGCGAGCGTCGGCCGACCTGATCCACTACGCACGCCGCGTCGCGTCGGGTGAATGCTGTTGGGAACGAATCCAGGTGGACGCGAATCCGCTGCCTCCGGAGGTGGACGAGCTCACAGCCGATCCGCTGATCGTGTGGCCGTCGGAATGGCCGACATCGACGACCGACGCCCTGTCTCAGCCCTATCGAATCCCGTGGGAGTGAGTGCCGCTGAACGTGTCAGGACCGTCGAACAGTGCGCCCGGCAAAAGCCGCGATGCGCTCGTACGCGTTTGCTCCGTCGGGTGCAGGCTGCTCGGGATCGAAGGCACCACCCCTGCGCTCATCGGTCATATTGGCCGACATGAACACCATCCCCTCCTCCGCCACGGTCTGGTCGAAGTCGTCGGTACCGCGCCCGAGCGCGGTCGCAAGGTCCCACGCGTGCACCGAAAGTTCAGCAGCGACCATGCCGGCCGGCAGCGGTGAACCTGCGTCGAGCTCGGTCAGCAGTTCGCGGGTCCGGGCGGTCCACAGCGGAACCGGATCCGAGGAGGGCTCGGGTGCGGCCGACCAGTCGATCTCCCCACCTCGCGCCATCGTCACCAGGTTGGCCGCGGTGTGCACCAGGTGGTCCGTCAGGTCAGCGACTGTCCACTCCGTGCAGGGCGTGGCCGACGCGCGTTCGGCGTCGGTCATTCCGGCCATCAATTCGGTGATCTGAGTGGCACCGGTGGCGATCTGGCTACTCGTCGTCACGTGGCTTGTCCTTTGTTCGGTCGACGGGCGGTTCCGTCGGAACGGGGCAGGGCTGGCCGGAGTCTATGGGCAGTTGCCACCTCGCGCGCCGGAAACGAAGGTGCACGACCGAGCGGGCGATCGGAGGGTCTGGAAGACTTCGGGCTCATGCGGGGAATCATTCTGGCGGGCGGCACGGGCTCACGGCTTCATCCGATCACGATGGGAGTGAGCAAACAGCTGGTCCCGGTCTACGACAAACCGATGATCTACTACCCCCTCTCGACCCTGATCCTCGCCGGCATCCGCGAGATCCTCATCATCACCACACCCCAGGACGCCGACCAGTTCGCACGACTACTCGGCGACGGCTCCCAATTCGGCATCTCCTTGACCTACCAGGTCCAACACGAACCCAACGGCCTCGCCCAAGCCTTCGTCCTCGGAGCCGATCACATCGGCACCGACTCCGCCGCCCTGGTGCTCGGCGACAACATCTTCTACGGCCCCGGCCTGGGCACCCAACTCTCACGCTTCGACACCATCGACGGCGGAGCCGTCTTCGCCTACGAGGTCTCCGACCCCACCGCCTACGGCGTCATCGAATTCGACGACAACCGAAAAGCCGTGTCGTTGGAAGAAAAACCCACCGCCCCGAAATCGAACTACGCCGTCCCCGGCCTGTACTTCTACGACAACGACGTCATCGCCATCGCCCGCGACCTCGCCCCCTCCGCCCGCGGCGAATACGAGATCACCGACGTCAACCGCCACTACCTCGACGCCGGCCGCCTCCAGGTCGAAGTCCTCCCCCGCGGCACCGCCTGGCTCGACACCGGCACCTTCGACTCCCTCCTCGACGCCTCCAACTACGTGCGCACCATCGAACAACGCCAAGGACTCAAGATCGGATCCCCCGAAGAAGTCGCCTGGCGACGAGGATTCATCACCGACGACGAACTGCGCGCCCGCGCCGAGACACTCGTCAAATCCGGCTACGGCCGCTACCTGCTCGACCTGATCGACCGAGGAAACCGATGACCTTTCGTGAACTGAAAATATCCGGTGCCTACGAATACACCCCACGCCAGTTCGGTGACGACCGCGGCGTGTTCTTCGAATGGTTCAAAGCGAGCCTGTTCGAGAAAACCACCGGGCGAGCGTTGGATCTGAAGCAGGCGAACTGCTCGGTCTCCGCCGCCGGAGTGCTGCGCGGGATCCACTTCACCACCAACCCACCCGGGCAAGCGAAATACGTCACCTGCGCCCGCGGAGCGTTCCTCGACGTCATCGTCGACCTGCGCGTGGGCTCCCCGACGTTCGGGCAATGGGACAGCGTGTTGATCGACGACATCGACCGGCGAGCAGTGTTCCTCTCCGAAGGCCTCGGGCACGCCATCTTGTCGTTGGAAGACAACTCCACCGTCATGTACCTGTGCGGCCTCGAATACACCCCGGCACTGGACCGCGACATCAACCCCCTCGACCCCGCCCTGGGCATCGACTGGCCCACCACCGGCCGCGACGGATCGCCTCTGACCTACGAGCTCTCCGCCAAAGACAAAGCCGCCCCCACCCTCACCGAAGCCCTCGAAGCAGGAAACCTGCCCACCTTCTGAGTAAGTCGTTGTGGGGGCGACACCGCGGCCGTGCCGCGTCGCCCCAACACCCGATGCGAAGGCTACAGACGGTCGCTCTGTCGACCGCGCGTGCTCCACAAGGGTTGAGCCGCAACAAGTTCAGCATCTGTTGCCGTCCGGAACGGCGACACCGGCCGGTCGACCTGCGGGTGCGCATCCTGCCCTCGGGTGGCTCGCAAACTGAGTATCACGGAGACCGCGAGAATCGACGAGATGACACCGAGCGAGACGGCGGTGGGGATGTAGAACACGTCGACCTTGAGTGCCATCTTGATGCCGACCCAGATCAGGACCAACGCCAGTCCCACCTTCAGGTACACGAATCGGTGCATCAGGTCCGCGAGCAGAAAGTACATCGCCCGCAGTCCGAGAATGGCGAATGCGTTGGCGGTGAACACCAGGAAGGGGATGTCGGTGACGGCGAAGATCGCCGGGATGGAATCGACAGCGAAGACGATGTCGGTGACTTCGACGAGGACCAGCACCGCCAATAGCGGAGTGGCCAGCGCAACGCCCCCGATGCGCACCACGAACTTCTGCCCGTAGAACGCGTCGGTCATGGGAACGTAGCGACGGAACAACCGCAGCGTACGAGACTGTTCGGGATCGAGATGCTCGTTGCGCTGACGCACCATGCGGTATCCGGTGAAGATCAAGAAGGCAGCGAAGAGGTAGAGCACCGCGCTGAAGCTGGCGATGAGGGCAGATCCCCCGGCGATGAAGATGCCACGAAAGACCAGAGCACCGAGTACGCCGAAGAACAGGACGCGGTGTTGCAACTCTCTGGGCACCGCGAAGTACGTGAAGATGATGGCCCACACGAACACGTTGTCGACCGCCAGCGACTTCTCGATCAGGTAGCCGGCGAAGTACTGCTGGCCGAACTCGGCACCGGCGGTGGCCCAGATCAGTGCACCGAATCCAACGCCGAAAGCGACCCAGATACCGGACCAGACAGCCGCTTCGCGCACTCCGATGACGTGTGCTCGCCGATGGGCGAACAAATCGACCGCAAGCATGGCGACGATGAAGCCGAGTACTGCCACCCAAGCCCAAATTGGAACGGACATGACAACCTCCAGTTCTGTGAACTGGAGGTCTCTCCCGCCCGACGTGGGCCGCTCGCCGGGCCCGGATTGCCGGGCCGTGGTGACGACGAAGCTGCTGGGGGATACTCCCCTCCTGAGGCCATACTGAACCAGGACTTCGGCCCAGGATCAAGGAAACTTAGCGCCCCACAACAGTTACCGAATTTTGAAGATCACGAACCGCTGAACGAGGAAGTTGATGACCGTCGCCGTTCCCTGCGCGACGACGAACGCCACGTTGGCGTACCAGAAGCCGTCGGGAAGAACCTGGTAGAGCCAGGTGTAGATGCCGACTTGGACGGCGAAGGTGACCCCGTACAGTGCGACGACGGCGAGGAACCGGGCACGCGACGGTGCCGCGTTGAACGTCCACCGGCGGTTGATCAGGTACGCCGTGGTGGTGCCGAGCACGAAGCCGATTGCCTTGGCCAGCGTCACCCCGACGCCGAACACGAAATGCAGGATCAGATTGACGCCCTGGTCGACGATTGCCGACAGCACACCCGTCGCCAAAAACCGCACTACCTGCGTCTTGAGATCGAGGGCCGCGTCGGCGATGTTCTCGGTCAGTGGCAGCTCGACGGGCAGCGGGACGTGATGCTGCAGCTCGTCGTCCTCGGGCGACCAGTCGTCGTTCCCGGAGCCGTCTTCGATGGAGCGATCAGGGGTGGACACGAGGACTGACATTAGCTGCTATCGCAATGCGGGTACCCTCTTGAGCGATGTCCACGACAGCCGACGACGCACTCTTCCCCCTGGAACCACAGGCCGGGAACACTGCGCCGCTACCCACGCAGACCCGCACGATCTCCGGATTCGGACGCACCGCGCGCTCGACCGGAGAGGTGCTCGCTACCTCCGACCCCGAGCTCATCGCGAACGCGGTCAAGCAGGTCGCCGAGCAGAACGACTCCAAGCCGACTTACCTCCGACGCGGCGTCATTCCACGCGGCCTCGGCCGGTCTTATGGCGACAACGCCCAGAACTCCGGTGGGCTCGTCATCGACATGACGGCGCTCAACCGCATTTACAGCATCGACACCGCGACGCGGATCGTCGATCTGGACGGCGGCGTGAGTCTCGATCAGCTGATGCGCGCTGCGCTGCCGTTCGGCCTGTGGGTACCGGTGCTTCCGGGTACCCGTCAGGTCACCATCGGTGGTGCCATCGGCTGCGACATCCACGGCAAGAACCACCACAGCGCGGGTAGCTTCGGCAACCACGTCCGCTCGATGGAACTGCTCACCGCCGATGGCCAGATCCGTCACCTGACGCCGACGGGCAAGAACGCCAAGCTCTTCTGGGCGACGGTCGGCGGCAACGGCCTGACCGGCATCATCCTGCGTGCGACGATCGAGATGACGCCGACCGAAACGGCTTATTTCATCAACGACGGCATCCGCACCGAGAGCCTCGACGAGACCGTCGCGGCTCACCAGGACGGCACCGAGGACAACTACACGTACTCGAGTGCGTGGTTCGACGTGATGAGCGCACCACCCAAGCTTGGGCGCGCAACGATTACTCGCGGATCGCTGGCCAAGTTCGACGAACTTCCCGCGAAACTGCAGAAGGATCCACTGAAGTTCGACGCACCCCAGCTCTTGACTGTGCCGGACATCTTTCCGATCAGCGGCTTGAACAAACTGTCGATGAGCATGATCGGCGAGGCGTACTACCGCATGGGCGGAAACTACACCGGCAAGGTGCAGAACCTGACGCAGTTCTACCACCCCCTCGACCTCGTCGGTGAGTGGAACAGAGGCTACGGGCCCAAGGGTTTCCTGCAGTACCAGTTCCTTGTTCCGACAGAGGCGCTCGAGGAGTTCAAGGACATCATCCGGTTCATTCAACGCTCCGGCCAGTACTCGGCACTGAACGTGTTCAAGCTGTTCGGCCCGGGAAACAAAGCTCCACTGAGCTTTCCGATGGCCGGCTGGAATGTCGCGATGGACTTCCCCATCAAGGCGGGCCTGAACGAGATGGTCCGCGAACTCGACAAGCGTGTGCTCGAGTTCGGCGGTCGTCTGTACACCGCGAAGGATTCGCGCACCGACGCCGAGACGTTCCACTCGATGTACCCGCGGATCGACGAATGGATCAAGGTTCGTCGATCTGTAGACCCCACAGGCGTTTTCGCCTCCGATATGGCTAGAAGGCTGGAGCTGCTGTGACGATAGACGCCGTAGGTAACCCACAGACGATTCTCGTTCTGGGTGGCACCAGCGAGATCGGTCTCGCGATCACCGAGGAGTACCTGTCGAAGTCTCCGGCACGCGTCGTTCTCGCTGCGCTGCCCAACGATCCGCTGCGTGAGAGTGCCGTTGCACAGCTCACCGCCAAGGGCGCGAAGTCCGTGGAAGTCATCGACTTCGACGCACTCGACACCGCGTCGCATCCGAAGGTCATCGACGCGGCCTGGGCCAAGGGTGACGTCGACGTCGCCATCGTTGCCTTCGCCGTCGACTTCGATGCCGAGCAGCTCTGGCAGGACCAGCGCAAGGCCGTCCTGGCCGCGAACATCAACTACACCGCATCCGTGTCGGTCGGCGTTCTGCTGGGCGAGAAGATGAAGGCGCAGGCGTACGGCCGCATCATCGTCATGTCCTCGGTGGCAGGCGAGCGGGTCCGTCGCTCGAACTTCGTCTACGGCTCCACCAAGGCTGGTCTCGACGGTTTCTACCTCGGACTCGGAGAAGCGTTGCGCGAGTTCGGTCCTCGGGTCACGGTCGTTCGTCCGGGCATGGTGCGCACAAAGTTCAGCGCCCACGTCAAGGAAGCGCCGATGACCGTCGACAAGGAGGTCATCGCGAAGCTCGCGGTGAACGCTTCGCGCAAGGGCACCCCGCTCATCTGGACTCCCGCACCGTGGCGTCTGGTGATGATGGTGCTGCGACACGTGCCGCGGCCGATCTTCCGCAAGCTGCCCATCTGATCTCGATGACTGACGGGGTTGCACCGGCTCGCAGAACCGCCTCTGCCGTCGGGGAGATCGTTCTCGGTGCGCTCGTCGCAGTCGTGGTGGCGACGGTCGGGCTGTACGCCTTCTCGCTGGTTCAGTGGCCGGCGTTCAACTCGTCCAACGTCACTCGCGCTCTGACAACTCTGGGCCAGGTGGTAGCCGCGGCATTGTTCGCGTCGTCGATCTACCTGTACCGAATCCGCAAGTGGCCGTGGATCGCTCGACTCTCGGCGTGGGTCGGGCTGTCCGGTTTCGTTACCGTGACCCTCGGAATGCCGTTGGCGGCAACCAAGCTGTACCTGTTCGGCATCTCCGTCGACCAGGAGTTTCGGACCGAATACCTGACGCGGCTGACGGATTCGGCGTCGTTGCGCGACATGACGTATGCCGATATCCCACCGTTCTACCCCGCCGGTTGGTTCTGGCTCGGTGGACGGGTCGGCAACCTGCTGGGTATGGACGGCTGGGAAGTGTTCAAGCCGTACGCAATCGGACTGCTTGCTGTCACGTCGGTGGTCGCTTTCGTACTGTGGAAGGCCTTGATCCGCAGTGACTGGGCTGTCGCCGTCAGCGCTGTCACGACTGCATTGGTTGTCGCCTACGCCTCGCCCGAGGCCTACAGCGCCGTCATCGTGCTGCTGTTCGCCCCGGCATTGCTCCTGGCCTGGGGCGCGTTGCATCGCCCCGTCACTCCTGTCTCCAACGGGGCTGGAGCGGCCACCCCTGTCGGGATGAATGCGACATCCAGTCGGTCAGACGGCAAGAATGGGACATTCATCCCCACGGGGGGACGCGCAGCAGGCGGCTGGGGAGCGGTAATCGGTACCGGCCTGTTCCTCGGTCTGGCCGCGACGTTCTACACCCTGTACCTGGGTCTGGCCGCGTTCACCGTCGTGCTGATGGCCTTGTTCGCCGCCGTTCTCGCCTGTCGCGAGCGCAAGACCTGGCGGGCTTTGATTCCCATTGCACTCAAAGTGGCTGCGATCGCCGTCATCTCGGGCCTCATAGCGGCGACGGTATGGCTGCCGTATCTCGTCGACTTCCTCCGCGGCGCACCGTCCACATCGGGCACCGCACTGCACTACCTGCCCGAGGCCGGTGCAACGCTTCCGTTCCCGATGTTCGAGTTCTCGATGATGGGCATTCTGTGCCTCTTCGGAACGGTATGGGTCGCAGTACGTTTCTCGTCGTCGCGTCGAGCACAGGCACTCGGAGTCGGCGTCGTCGCGGTCTACCTGTGGACGTTGCTGTCCATGGCGGCCACGGCTGCGGGCACCACACTGCTCTCGTTCCGACTCGAAGCGGTTCTCATCGTATTGCTCGGCAGCGCAGGCGTTTTCGGATTCCTCGAAGGCAGCCACGCGATCTACCAGGCCATCAACGAGCCACCGAAGTTCCGCATCGCTGCCGTCGTCGTCGCGGCCATCGGCGCAATGGCCTTCGCGCAGAACATCCCCCAGGTACTGCAGAGCGAGATCACCGTCGCGTACTCCGACACCGACGGTGACGGCAACCGTGCCGATATGCGTCCGCCGAGCGCCGTCTCGTACTACCGCGAGGTCGACGACGCCCTGACCGAACAGACCGGTCGACCGCGCGATGAAACCGTCTTGCTCACTGCGGACACCTCGTTCCTGAGCTACTACCCGTACTTCGGATTCCAAGGACTGACGTCGCATTACGCCAATCCACTGGCGCAGTTCGATCAGCGGGCCGACGCCATCGAGCGGTGGACCGAGCTCGAGACTCCCGACCAGATGATCGAGGCGCTCGACACCAGCCAGTGGCGCGCCCCCGATGCCTTCCTGTTCCGCCGCGGTGCCGACGGCTACACCTTGAGACTGGCGGAGGACGTCTACCCGAACGATCCGAATGTGCGGCGCTACACCGTCACCTTCCCCGAGTCGCTGTTCGAGGATCCACGCTTCACGGTGACCGATATCGGGCCCTTCGCACTGGTCGTACGCACTGCATAATCGCTGCGCGCGCCGGATCGAGACCGCGGCTGCAGGCCGAGTACGTCACGGCGCAAGCGGGTTACCCGCGGCAGGCGTCGGCAGCACCTGACGAGCCGTGATCTCATCGCCGCACGAGTCACACTCGAGCCTCACGTGTGCGTTGCCCCCACAGTCGCGGTGCGTGTAGTGCACGGGGACACCGTCGGGTGCCATGTACGCGTCGCCCCAGTCCTTGAAGGCCATCAGAATCGGATAGATGTCGTGGCCCTTGCGGGTCAGCCGGTATTCCGCGTAGGTGGAATCGGTCTGCACCTTGGCGAGAATGTCGTGCTCGACGAGGCGGTCGAGTCGATCCTGCAGCCGACTTCGTGAGATCCCCATGGCGCTCTGGAAGTGGTTGAAACGGCGAACCCCGGCGAACGACCACTTCAGAATCACCAGCGTCCACCGGTCACCCAGAACGGACAGAGACCTCGAAATCGAGCAGGGCACATCGGCCAGCTCCGCATGACGCATACCGTCGACCTTACCCAGCAGTCTCGAAACGAGACTATTGCTGCTACTTTGTAGTCTCGAAATGAGACCAGGGGTGTACATGGACGCTGTGACAGACGATCGAGGGCAGCAATTCTCGGCACTCGCCGGAATTCTCGAAGAACGCTGGACGTGCCGACAGTTCCGGCCGGATGCAGTGCCACGCGGCGATATCGAGCGTGTGCTCGCGCTGAGCCAGCGCACACCGTCGTGGTGCAACACCCAGCCGTGGCAGGTCATCGTGACGGAAGGGGAAGGGACAGACCGCTTCCGCCGGACACTCCAGGACCACGTCCGCGGCGGCGGCCCCGTGCAGAGTGACATCCCCTTCCCCACCCAGTACGCCGGCGACTATCGCGACCGTCGCCGTGCGTGCGGACTGCAGCTCTACGACAGTGTCGGCATCGAGAAGGGGGATCCGCGCGCCCTTGCTCAGATGCTCCGCAACTTCGACTTCTTCGATGCGCCACACGTCGCCGTGATCACCACCGAGGCCGATCTCGGCGAGTACGGAGCGATCGACTGCGGTCTGTACGTCAACACCTTTCTGCTCAGTGCACACAGCCTCGGCATCGCAACCGCCCCACAGGCCGCCCTCGCGTCGTACTCCGATTTTCTGCACGACTACTTCGACATACCGGAGCACCGGCGCATCGTGCTCGGCATCTCGTTCGGATACGCGGACCTGGAGCACCCGATCAACTCGTTCCGAACCGAACGGGCGGACGTGACGAATGTGGCCACCTGGATCGGTGACTGATCTGTACATAGGGGTGGGGCGGCGTCGCACTCCAGCCGGTGTGACCCAGCACGTTCGAGTTTTCGCCCACCGTGATCTTTCTGTAACCTCGACGCGATGACCACCCACGACCAGAGCGTTCTCGAGCGGCAGCCGACCACGGCACCGGCTCGACACTCCGGCGTCGGGCGAGGCGACATCGGGGCGGCCGTCGGGTTTCTGATCGCCGCCGTGTACGTCCTGCAGGGTCAGTGGCGCAATCTGAACGGTGGCTACCTCTACAACAGCGGCCAGGACCAGACGATGTGGGAGTGGTTCTTCTCCGTCGCCGCCCATGCCGTCGCGCATCTGGACAATCCACTGTCCAGTGACCTGCAGAATTACCCACTCGGGGTGAATCTGATGGCGAACACGGCGATGTTCGGCATCTCCATTCCGCTGGCCCCGATCACGTTACTTTTCGGACCAACGGTGACCTGGGCAATTGCCCTCACAATCGGCCTCGCAGGCACCTCGTTCGCCTGGTACTGGCTGTTCTCGCGTCAGTTGAACGCGTCCAAGGGTGCCGCCGCAATGGGCGGCGCACTGTGCGGCTTCGCGCCCGGTGCCATCTCCCATGCCAACGGCCACCCCAACTTCGTGGTGCTGTTCCTGCTCCCGGTCATCGCGATGCTGGTCACCCGCGTCGCACACGGCGGTGGAACCACCAAGAACACCGTCGGGCTCGGCCTGATCGTCGCGCTGCAGATCCTGCTCGGCGAAGAACCGCTGCTGATCTTCGCGATGTCGTTCGCCATCTTCGCCGTCGTCTACTACCTGTCCCGGCCGCGTTCCCTGTGGCCGGCCGTCCGCAATGCCGTACCCCGGCTCGCGGTGTCGGCGAGCATCGCGCTGGCCATCGTCGCGTTGCCGCTGTGGTGGCAGTTCTTCGGACCGCAGTCGTATTCTTTCCTCGAACACGGCCCGATGGGCAACGACGCCAAAGCCCTGTTCCAGTTCCCGACGCAATCCATCGGTGGCGTCGCCACCCCGGGGCAGAACGTACGGATCAACGCCACCGAGGAGAACGCCTACTTCGGTTGGCCGCTGCTCGTGCTGTGCCTCGTGGCGGCAGTGTGGATGTGGCGTGTTGCCTGCGCCAGGGCCGCGGCTGCCACGGCCATCGTCATGAGCGTGCTCTCGCTCGGCGCGACGCTGATGATCGGCAAGAACGACACCGGCATCACCCTGCCGTGGACGAAACTCGCCGAATACCCACTCGTCGAATCCGTCCTCGAGACCCGCTTCGCCCTCGGCGCGGTCCCTGCGCTGGCTCTGTTGCTCGTCCTGGCCACCGATCGGACGTTCCGCAACGGACTACGGCCGTTGCCGGCATTCTGGATCGCCGGACTCGCCCTCGCCCTCGTTCCGCTGATCCCGACGCCGCTGGTCACCGTCGACAAATCCCCCACACCTCGGTTCTTCGCCGACGGCGATTGGCAGAACTACGTCGACGACGGTTCCGTCGTCACCGTCCCTCTCCCACGGCCCGAGGACGCCCGGCCGCTGCGTTGGCAGATGGACGCGGACATGGGCTTCACGCTGGCCGCCGGATACTTCGTCGGACCGAGCGATCAGGAAGAGAAGGTCGCCAAGTACGGTGCCGTGGATCGCCCGACGGCGCTGCTGCTCGGCTCGGTCTACGACTCCGGCACCGTCCCCGAGATCACCGCTGATCAGCGCAGCCAGGCGGCGCAGGACATGAGCTTCTGGGAAGCCGACGTCGTGGTACTTCCGCCGAGCAAGAACACCGTCGCCCTGCGCAGCACGGTGACCGAGCTGCTCGACGTCCAGCCGCAATACACCGGCGGCGTATGGGTGTGGGATGTGCGCTCGCTCGTCCAATAGCATCGCCGGTGTGCCTGCGACCGCTCCGAACATCACGACCGCCCGGCTGATAGCGATCGTCACCGGCATCATCGGTGCCGTTCTGGCCATCGCCACTCCGCTGCTGCCGGTGCAGCAGGACGTCTCCACGCTGTCGTGGCCGCAGAGCTCGTTCGGCAGTGTCAACGCTCCGCTGGTGAGCTACTCCCCGCTCGATCTGGACGCAACGATCCCGTGCAGTACTGCCACTCGGCTCGACGGCGGCGGCACGGTGATGTCCACCGCTCCGATCGCGGCGGCGAAAACCGAGCAGCGAGCACTGACCGTGCGGGTCGACGACGATCGACTGCAGGTGCTGCTGCGCGATCGCGTTCTCGCCGAGGCTCCCGTATCCGACCTGGCCTCCGATTGCGCGCTGACCATCTCCTCGAACGCCGCTCGCACGGTGGTCGACCTCGGCGGCGCGGCCACCACTGTCGACGGCGACGTCCGACCTCAGGTCGTCGGCATCTTCACCGACCTCACCGCGCCGGTCGACGGTCTGAACGTGCGCGTGGACATCGACTCCCGTTACTCCTCGACCCCGACGACGTTCAAGCTGCTGGCGATGATCGTCGGCGCGCTGGCCGTCGTCGCCTCCCTGTTCGCATTGCATCGCCTCGACAGCGTGGACGGTCGACGTCACCGCCGCTTCCTGCCGTCGCGCTGGAAGACGGTGACCGGCGTCGACGCCGTCGTCGTCGGAGTGCTGGTGTTGTGGCACTTCATCGGTGCCAACACCTCCGACGACGGCTACCTGCTCAACATGGCCCGCGTCTCCGAGCACGCCGGATACATGGCCAACTACTTCCGCTGGTTCGGCGTTCCCGAAGCACCGTTCGGCATGCCGTACTACGACATGCTGGCCGCCCTCGCCAAAGTCAGCACCGCCAGCATCTGGATGCGCCTACCCGCCACGATCGCCGCACTGCTGTGCTGGCTGGTCATCAGCCGCGAGGTCATCCCCCGCCTCGGGCGCGCGGTACTGACCAACCGCGTCGCGCTGTGGACCGCAGGCCTGGTGTTCCTCGCCTTCTGGCTGCCCTACGACAACGGACTGCGTCCGGAACCCGTCATCGCCCTGGGCGCGCTGCTGACGTGGTGCTCGGTCGAGCGGGCGATCGCCACCGGACGACTGTTGCCCGCCGCGGTCGGCACACTGATCGCCGCCTTCTCCCTCGCCGCCGGACCCACCGGACTGATCGCCGTCGCCGCGCTGCTCGCCGGCCTCCGCCCGATCGTGATGATCATCGTCAAACGAGCCCGCCAAGTGGGGTTGCTCGCGGTCCTCGCGCCGCTGATCGCGTCGGGACTGGCCGTGGTGATCGCGATCTTCGCCGACCAGACTCTGAGCACCGTGCTCGAAGCGACCCGGGTGCGCTCGGCTCTCGGACCCAACGTGCCCTGGTTCGAGGAACGGGTGCGCTGGGACGCGTTGATGACCATCTCCCCCGACGGCTCGCTCGCCCGACGATTCGGCATGTTCGCGATGCTGCTGTGCATCGTCGTCTGCATCGCGGTGATGCTCCGCAAGAACGGACGCATCCCCGGTACCGCCACCGGGCCATCGCGTCGGATACTCGGAATCGTCTTGGGCGCACTGGCTTTGATGATGTTCACCCCCACCAAGTGGACCCACCACTTCGGTGTGTACGCCGGTCTCGCCGCGTCTCTCGGCGCACTGGCAGCGGTGGCCGTCACGGCGGCCACCGTCCGATCCCCGCGTAACAGAACGCTGTTCACGGCAGCGGTGCTGTTCCTGACGGCCGTGGCGTTCACCAGCTCGAACGGTTGGTGGTACGTCTCGAGCTACGGCATTCCGTGGTTCGACAAGCCGCCGTCCATTGCCGGCAAGGGCTTCTCGACCATCCTGCTCGGCCTGACCGTGCTGACCCTGCTGTATGCGGCGTACCAACATGTCCGATTGCCTTATCGCACAGCAGAAACCACCACGCGTCGACGCTTCGCCCCCTCCGCGTTGACCATCGTCGCCGGCGGTGTCGTCGCATTCGAAGTGCTCTCGTTCGCCAAAGGTGCTGTGGCGCAATACCCTGCGTACTCCATCGCGCGATCCAACTTCTCCGCACTCGCGGGCAACTCGTGCGGACTCGCCGGTGACGTGCAGGTGGAGACCGACGTCAACGGATCCGTCCTGCAGCCGATCGAACCCGCCCCGGACGCGCTGGGAGCAGGCGGCAGCACCGGATTCACCCCGGACGGCGTCGCCGAAGACCTCACGGCCGACTCCGAGGACACCGCCCAGGGCAGTGCCAACTCCATCCGCCCCGAGGACTCCGAAGAGAGCGCGTCGGCCACCTCGTCGAACTCCGCAGGCACCTCGGGCGGAACCAACGAGAACGTCGGAATCAACGGCAGCACAGTCGCTCTGCCGTTCGGACTGAACCCCGAAACGACCCCGGTCCTCGGCAGCTTCGGAGCGACCGAGCCCGCGTCACTGACCTCCGGTTGGTATTCGCTGCCTGGAGAGGGCGACCTGATCGCCATCGCCGCCGCAGGCCGAATTCGCTCGGTGGACAAGGACGGCATCGTCACCCCGGGCCAACGCGTCGAACTGGAATACGGACGCCGCGACGGCGGCGACGTCCAGGCACTCGGCCGTGTCACGCCTCTCGACATCGGCCCCGCACCGTCGTGGCGCAACCTGCGCGTACCGATGAACGACCTACCCGCCGACGCGAACGCCGTTCGCATCGTCGCCGAGGACAACGACCTGGCCGGAGATCAGTGGCTCGCCGTCACTCCCCCACGCGTCCCGAAAACTCAGACGCTGAATTCTCTGGTCGGGTCCACCGACCCCGTTCTGCTCGACTGGGCGGTCGGGCTGGCGTTCCCGTGCCAGCGTCCGTTCGATCACCGTGACGGCGTCGCCGAGGTGCCGAAGTACCGCATCCTGCCCGACCGAACCGGAGCCGAATCCACCAACGCCTGGCAGGACTCGTTCGGCGGCGGCCCGCTGGGGTGGACCGAACTGCTGCTCGGTGCCCAGACTCTGCCGTCGTATCTCGCCGACGACTACGCCCGCGATTGGGGGTCGATCGAGAGATACACGCCACTCGATCCGGCTGCCGCGACCGCCGGGATCACCGTCGAGCAACAGTCTCGGTCGGGACTGTCCAGCGACGGACCGATGAAGACCGGCTGATTCCCTGTTTCTCCAACGGATCCGGGGACGGCGCCTGTGTGACCTCGAAGTCACGCTCGCATAACATCGACAATTGTGCCCGACGTCGTGACAGATTCATCAGCTGGTCCCCCCGTCCCCGCTCCGCTCGGAGCCTCGGACGAACTTCGTGCTCAGGTACGGATTCCCAGGCTGATCGCGATGGTGGCCGGCATACTCGGCGTGCTGTTCGCACTGATCACTCCGTTCGCACCCGTCACGCAGACCACCGCGAGCATCGAGTGGCCGCAGAACGGCCTCCTACAGGACGTGGACGCCCCACTGGTGTCTCAGGCACCACTGCGACTGTCCGCAACCCTCCCGTGCTCTGCTGTGGCCGCATTACCCGCGTCAGGCGGGCTGTTGCTGGCGACAGCACCCCCGCAAGGTGAGGGTGCCGCGCTCAACAGCCTGTTCGTTCGCGTCGGCGAGTCGAACGTCGATGTCCTCGACCGCAACGTCGTCGTCGCGACGGCACCGCGCGCCGACGTCCAGAGCACGCGCTGCGCCGCCATCGAGATCACCTCGAACGACCAGTACACTTCCGCAGCCTTCACCGGACTGACCGACGAAAGCGGCCAACCCGTCCAGGGTCGGCTCGACGGCGACCTCCGTCCGCAGGTCGTCGGCATCTTCAGTGATCTCAGTGGCGCGGCCCCGGCCGACATGTCGGTCACCGTCGACGTCGACTCCCGCTTCTCGTCGACTCCGACCATCCTGAAGTCGTTGATCATGGTGCTGGCGATCGCCTGCACGTTGCTGGCCATGGGCGCGCTCGCACGGCTCGACGGCACCGACCGCCGCGCGCACCGCCGCTTCTTCCCGTCGCACTGGTGGAAGTTCACCGGCGTCGACGTCACGGTTCTCGGAGTCCTCGTCGGCTGGCACTTCGTCGGAGCCAACACCTCCGACGACGGCTACCTGCTCACCATGGCCCGCGCGGCCGAACATTCCGGCTACATGGCCAACTACTTCCGCTGGTTCGGCGTCCCCGAGGCACCGTTCGGCTGGTACTACGACGTCCTGGCCGTCTTCGCCAAGATCTCGACCGCAAGCCCGTGGATGCGCCTGCCCGCCCTGATCGCCGGAGTCCTGTGCTGGATGGTGATCAGCCGCGAGGTGGTGCCGCGACTCGGACGCGCGGTGCGCAAATCGAACGTGGCGCTGTGGACCGGCGGATTGGTGTTCCTCGCCTTCTGGCTCCCGTACAACAACGGACTGCGTCCCGAGCCGATCGTCGCCCTCGGCGCATTGCTGACCTGGTGCTCGATCGAACGCTCCATCGCCACCGGCAGACTGCTCCCAGCCGCAGCGGCCTGCCTCATCGGTGCCTTCACCTTGGCCGCCGCACCCACCGGATTGATGTGTGTCGCAGCGCTTCTCGCCGGAGCCCGGCCCATCGCTCGCATCGTGGTCCGACGTCACCGGCAGGTCGGCACCCTCGCCATGCTGGCACCGTTGGCCGCTGCCGGAGTACTCGTCCTCGTCGTCGTGTTCGCCGACCAGACCTTCGCGACGGTCATCGAATCCACCCGAGTGCGCACCATCATCGGCCCCAACGAGGCCTGGTACCAAGACTTCCTGCGGTACTACTACCTCTTCGTCCAGACCGTCGACGGTTCCGTGGCCCGCCGCTTCGCGTTCCTCGCGATGCTCCTGTGCCTGTTCACCACGCTGTTCGTGCTCCTGCGCCGCCGGCGCATTCCCGGCATCGCGAACGGGCCTGCCTGGCGACTGCTCGGCGTCGTCCTCGGAACCATCTTCTTCATGATGTTCAACCCCACCAAGTGGACTCACCACTTCGGTTCCTACGCCGGAATCGCCGGGGGGCTCGCCGCACTGACCGCAGTAGCCGTGTCGGCCAGTGCACTGCGCTCACGCCGAAACCGATCCCTGTTCACGGCCGGCCTGATGTTCGTTCTCGCACTGTCGTTCTCGGGCATCAACGGCTACTGGTACGTCTCGAGCTACGGCGTGCCGTGGTTCGACAAGACGGTCTCGCTCGGCGGCAACGAATCCGGCTCGCTGTTCCTCGTCCTCTTCGGACTGGTTCTCGCCGTCGCGGCATTCCAATACCTACGTGAGGGATACGCACCGCCACAACCGAAACCGACGTCGGCCCGCGGTAGACGCATTCGCAAGTTCGCTGCCGCACCACTGACCGTCATCGCCGGAATCATGGTGCTGTTCGAGGTCCTCTCCCTCGTCAAGGGTGCCGTCTCCCAATATCCCGCATACTCGCTCGCACGCTCCAATGTGCAATCGGTACTGGGCAATTCGTGCGGACTCGCCAACGACGTGCTAGTCGAAGCCGATCCCAACGCTGATGTGCTGAGCCCCCTGCCAGGTGAATTCGATCCCGTCGCAGGCCCCCTCGGCGGAGCCAGCGACACCCTGCGCAACTTCACCGCCAACGGGATCCCCAGCGACCTCAGCGCCGACGCCGTGGAAGTCAAACCAGGACAGGGCAATACCGACCAACAAGCCGTCGGACCCGCCTTCGAGGAAGGCCAGAGCTCGGGCACAGCAGGAGGCACCGGCGCACTGGGCGTCAACGGTTCCACCGCCGCCCTCCCCTTCGGACTCGACCCCGCCACCACACCTGTCCTCGGCTCCTACCAAGAAGGAATCCAGGAACCGGCCGAGGCCACCTCGAGCTGGTACCAGCTACCCGCCCGCAGCGACGACGCACCACTTGTCGTGTTCTCCGCGGCGGGACGTATCTGGTCCTACGACGACACCGGTGCCCTCACCTACGGCCAGTCGCTGCTGCTCGAATACGGCAAGCGCCAGCCCGACGGAAGCGTCCAGGCGCAGGGCACCTACCTGCCTCGCGACATCGGACCCGCACCCTCGTGGCGTAACCTGCGAGTTCCGTTGGCAGACATCGCACCCGACGCCGACGCCGTCCGCATCGTCGCCAACGACCCCAACCTCACCGGCGACCAGTGGCTCGCATTCACCCCGCCGCGAGTTCCGGTGATGGACAACCTGAACACCATGATCGGCAGCGAGCAGCCCGTTCTGCTCGACTGGGCCGTCGGACTCCAGTTCCCCTGCCAACGGCCGTTCGACCACCGCTACGGCGTCGCCGAGGTACCGGGCTACCGCATCCTCCCCGACCGCCCACTGGCCGTCAGCTCCACCGACACCTGGCAATCCGGCGAGAACGGCGGACCGCTCGGATGGTCCGAACTACTCGCCAAGCCTGTCGCCGTCCCCACCTACCTCAAAAACGACTGGGCCAGGGACTGGGGCTCACTCGAGCGCTACGAGCAGTACTACCCCAGCGCCGTGCCCGCCGACCTGCAAACCGGAGAAACCACGCGATCGGGATTCTACGAAGACGGAAAGCTGCGAGTCTTCGAGAAATAGTCCACCCAGCCTCGCGCGCCCCTCCGCGTGGTGTCGCCCGCTCCTTTTTGGGATCAATGTCCCTTTGTTGCACTCTGACTGACTGAATCCCGCATTCATTCGGACGGGGTTGGCGTACGGCCGATGGAGCGGGGTTCGGCACACGATCGATGGAGCGGGGGCTTACCACCGACCCCCGACAGTTTTCGGTGGACAAGACACGCCCTCGGGACATTTGTGCACAACCTCGTCGACCATCCACAGGGAACCCCTGAACGGCCGTTTTCGACGTCGAAGTGTCAGTGTCGCGTTCGACAGTCGAGGCATGAAACGGGGAGTTTGGGCCACAGACCTATCAATGCTCGAGGACGTCGCCGATCACGGCGTCGTGACAAGGGCACAGCTTCGCTCGGCCGGTGTCGCGGACGGGACGGTAGCCGGCCGATGCGCAGCCGGCGGACCCTGGCAGCACTTGCTGCCAGGGGTGGTGCTGCTGCACAACGGCTTCCCATCTCACCGACAGCGAATGGCTGCTGCCCTGGCGTACGGCGGTCCACACAGCATCCTCACTGGGAACGCGGCATTGAGTGTGCATGGCTTGGGGCCGAATCCACCGTCGAATGAAGTTCACATTCTCGTCCCGAACGAGATGCAGCGAGCATCCGTCAAATTCGTCCGATCCGAACGCACCTGGCGCATGCCCGAAGCCGTGTTCGACCACGGTCCGCGCTGCGCTCCGGTATCCCGGAGTGTCGTCGACGCGACCCGCGCACTACGCGGACGATCTCAGTGCACGGCTTTGATTGCGGAGATCATCAGACGGGGTGCGGCATCACTCGAAGAGCTGGCAATCGAATTGGCGGAGGGGCCGAGACGCTACAGCGCATCGACACGGTTGGCGATCAGGGATCTGGAAGGAAACGCTCACTCCGTCGCCGAGGCGGACGCTCAACGGCTCTACCGATCGAGCGGACTCCCACCAATGATTCACAATGCCCGGCTGTTCACCTCGGACGGTACATTCCTCGGTAGCCCCGACGGCTTCCTCGACACAGTCTGCTTCGGGTGGGAGATCGACTCCCTCGCTCATCACCTCTCGCCGATCGATCATGCGAACACGATGGCTCGCCGAGCTCTCCTGCAACGCCACGGCGCGATCGTGGTGTCACATCTGCCGCAGGACATCCGGGACGACCCCCAGCGCGTGCTCGCGGATCTTCGGGCCGGCTATCAACAGGCTCTGGCGCGGCCCCGTCCGAACCTCGTTCTTCGACGGAGCGCGACGTCGACCGGATGAATGTCTCTTGCAAGCACTTCAACTGCAACAAAGCCGCATTCATTCGCTACTGGCTCGAGGAGACAGACGAATGAATGCGGCTTTGTTGCAGTCAGAGCGACTGAAACCCACATTGATCCCAAAAGGGAGCGAAGCGACCCCGACGCAGGACCGGCGCGCTTGGCTAGATCGGGAGCAAAGAGTGCTTACGCGGACTCTTGTGTACTTCCTTGTCTTTCAAGATGTGCAGAGCCTTGCGAATTTCGAGGCGCGTCTGCGAGGGCTCGATGACGGCGTCGATGTAGCCACGCTCGGCGGCGATCCACGGCGTTGCGACATGCTCGTTGTAGAAGTTGATGAGCTGCTTGCGCAGCGCCGGAGCATTTTCGCCTGCTTCGGCGAGTTGCTTGCGACTCATGATGTTGATGGCACCTTCGGCACCCATGACGGCGATGCGGGCGGTCGGCCAGGCGAGGTTGATGTCGGATCCGAGCTGCTTCGAGCCCATCACCGCGTATCCGCCGCCGTACGACTTACGAATGACGACAGTCAGTTTCGGCACCGTCGCTTCGACGAACGAGAAGATGAATCGGCCACCGCGATGGATGACGCCGAGGGTTTCCTGGTCGACGCCGGGCAGGAAGCCGGGTGTGTCGACGAGGAAGATGATCGGAATGTTGTAGGCATCGCTGAGGCGGATGAACCGCGCACATTTGTCCGCTGCCTTCGCGTCGAGTGCCCCGGACAGGTGCATCGGCTGATTGGCGACGATTCCCACCGGACGACCGTCGACGCGGGCGAAGCCGGTGATGACGTTCTGTGCAGTTTGGGCGGCGATCTCGTGGAACTCGCCGTCGTCGAAGATGCGCAGGATGATGTCGTGCATGTCGTAACCGGCGTTGTCGGCGTCGGGCATGAACGAGTCGAGCGTGTGATCGGATTCGGTGATCTCCGGCTCGAGCCCCGGGTTGATCACCGGTGCCTCTTCCTGGCAGCTCGACGGCAGGTAGCTCAGGTAGTTCCGAATCCAGTCGAATGCGGCCTTCTCGTCGGCAGCGACGTGGTGCACGTTGCCGTTGATGGCCTGGACGCGGGCACTGCCGAGTTCGTCGAGGCTGACGTCCTCGCCGGTGACGGACTTGATCACGTCCGGCCCGGTGACGAACATGTACGCCTCTTCGGTGGCGACGACGATGTCGGTGTTGATCGGTGCGTACACCGCGCCACCGGCGCATTTGCCGAGGATCAGCGAGATCTGCGGGCACAGGCCGGAGAGCGCCTCATGGCGTCGACCCAGTTCGGCGTACCACGCGAGGGAGGTGACGGCGTCCTGCACGCGAGCTCCACCGGAGTCGTTGATGCCGACGACCGGGCAGCCCATCTTGATCGCGAAGTCCATGATGCCGGCGACCTTGCGGCCGAACATCTCGCCGACGGTTCCGCCGAACACGGTCTGATCGTGTGAGAACACTGCGATCGGACGTCCGTCGACGGTTCCGTGCCCGGTGACGACGCCGTCGCTGTAGAGGGCACCCGGATCGTTCGGGGCCTTCACCAGCGCGCCGATCTCGACGAAACTGCCGGGGTCGAGCAGCGAGTTCACGCGATCTCGGGCGCTGGGTATGCCCTTCTTGGCGCGCTTGGCGATGCCGATCTCGCCGGCCGGTTCCTTGGCCAGTTCCAGCCTCGCCCGTAGCTCGGCCAGCTTCTCCGCAGTGGTGCCACTCAAAATCTACGCTCCGGTTCTTGCAGACTCGATGTTCTCGAGCGTCTTCGACAGATGGGCCGCAATTTTTCCAATGTACGGCTCGTCGACGACCGCGAGGTGGTCGCCTCCGACGTAGACGATCTCGAGGTCCTTCACCACCGGTCCCCAACCACCGTGCTCTTCGCGGGTGGCGTATGCGGGCTCGAGGGCGATCGCGTCGTCGTGGTACTTGTCGGCGAGGTACAGCGTGACGTGCCCGCCGTACTCCTTGAGCTCGGCTGTCTGGATAGCCCGATTGTCGAGCCACGACGTCCGCTGATGCTCGATGATGCCGCCGGGAATCTTTGCTCCACTGAGCTTGACGAGATCGGTGATGATCCGGATCTGGCCCTCGTCGTCGGAGTCGACCAACTTGTCGTACGGGATCGGGTAGTCGACGTTGTACGTCTTCTTGGCGAACGCGGCGTACCGCTCCCACCGCTTGCGGACTTCGTCCTTGGTGTCGGGGATCTTGGTGCCGGGCATGACGGTATCGAGCAGCCCCACGTAGGCGACCTCGATGCCTTCCTCTTCCATCTGACGCGCCACCTCGTAGGCGAGGATGCCGCCGAGCGACCATCCGACGAACACGTACGGTCCCTCGGGCTGGATCGCCTTGATCAACGGCACGTACTCCGCGGCGCGCTTGGCAATGGGTCCTTCGACGCGCTCGAGGCCGTACATGGGCGTGCCTGCCGGCAACTTCCGCAGCAACGGCTCGTAGGCGACGGTAGAGCTACCGGCCGAGTGGAACGCGAACACCGGTGTGGCCGTAGAGCCCTCGGGACGGGCCCGAAGATTGCGCACGACACCGTCGATCTCGCCGTCCTC
Organism: Rhodococcus sp. 3258; assembly: GCF_031456475.1. NCBI lineage: Bacteria > Bacillati > Actinomycetota > Actinomycetes > Mycobacteriales > Nocardiaceae > Rhodococcus > Rhodococcus sp. 3258. The sequence goes on along the minus strand of NZ_JAVDUT010000002.1, from coordinate 509,333 downwards.
GAGATGCGGGCGCACCTTGTCGGCGAGCTGCTCGATGGTCTCCGAGTCCAGTACGTCGTCGAAAGTGATCTCGCCGCCGGCCCGCTCGGTCAGGCGAGCGGCCAACTTCTCGGCCGTCTCGTCGTCGAGGATCGGCAGAGTGTTGAAGATGCCCTTGGCTGATTCCTTCGTCACCACTGCCCACGTTGCGAACGTCATCCGCTCGGCGTTGTCACGTGGGGGCACATCTGATCCGGCGGCCTCGGCGAACGCTTCCTTGCCGCCCAGGTCGGTCTGCGCTGCGACCACCGGTGCGGGTTGGTATTCCGCACTCGGCACCGCGGTCTCCGGTGCGGCGACGGCCGTCTCCAACGCTTCGTCGCGTGCAGTCGCGCCACTCTCGGCAGCCTGCTCGGCAGCCTTTTCGGCGGCCTGCTTGTCTGCCAGCGCCTGCACCTCGTCGCGGTTCTCGATCGCGTAGCGCAGGTACTTCTCCACCTCGCGCAGGTTCGCATCACGCACGGCCTGCAATTGCACTGTGGGGATGTCGAATTCGTACTCGACGCGGTTCTTGATCCGAACGGCGCTGAGCGAATCCAGCCCCAGTTCGATCAGCGGCACCTCGGGAGGCAAGTCCTCGGGTGCGTAGCCCATCGACTCGGCGACGATGATCGCCAACCGATCTTCGAGCTTCTGATTGCCGTTGGGATCCCAGCGGTCACCGAACGTCTCGACGACCTCGGGCAACTCTTCCATCGGAGACGAGGACCGCTCTTCCACCGCCACAACGGGTTCCGGCCGCACATCGCCCGAGGTGACTACAGCCTCGTGCAGCAGGGTGAACGCCGAGCCCTCGTGCGCATGGACCTGGACCGACGCACCACCGAGGTGCGAGGTCAATGTGGTGACGACCGTGCCGGCCGCGGGCACCGATGCGTGCGAGACCGAAGCACCCAGAGCCACATCGGAGAACACCTGCGACGCAGCGGCGGTGACCAACGCATCGAATCCCGAGACGGCCGAGGCCTGAACTTCCCAGACGTGGCGGCCGTCGGGCAGTGCCACCCGGGCACCGGGAACGCGAGAGTTACCGCTGGAGCTGACCTGCGAGTTGAGCCAGAACTCCTTGCGCAAGTACGCAGTTCGCGGGATTGCAGCGTACGGACCCGACTCGAACAGCGTCGCCAGTTCCAGCGCATGACCGTGCACGTACAGCTGCGCCAGCGCGGCGAGGAACGTGTCTGCCTCGTCTTCCTTGCGCTTGAGCGTCGGAATCAACGTGGCGTCGGCCAGGCCGGCAGCCCACGCGGTAGCAGCGACCGACATCAGCGCGACGGGGTTCGGGGCGAGCTCCACGAACGTTGTGTGCCCGTCTCCCACAGCAACATTGACGGCCTGGGTGAACCAGACCGGGTGACGCATTCCCTTGGTCCAGTAGTCGACGCCGTGAATCGCCGCATGTCCGACGCGGTAGTGCGCCTCACGATCGACCGAGGAGTAGACGCCGGCGGTGAGCTTGCTCGGTTCGATTCCGGCGAGCTCGGCGGCGAGCTCACCGAGCAGTACGTCGACGGCTGCGGTGTGTCCTGCTCCCTTGACGTCGAGCAGACGGGCCATTTTGCCTGCGGCCTCGGCCTTTTCGACGAGGGCTTCGACCTCGCCACGGGGTCCACCGACCGTGGTGTGCGTCGGCGCGGCGTACACGCAGGGCTCCACGTTCGGGAACTGATCGGTGAGGGTCTTGACCTCGTCGGGGGTGTACTCGACGAGTGCCATGGCACCCTGCGAGGCGGCACCGAGGCCGTCCTGGCCCTCGGCCAGCAGCCGCGAGCGGGCGTAGATGATGCGGACGGCGTCTTCGAGATTGAGGCCTCCGGCGACATACGCTGCCGCGACCTCACCCATCGAGTGGCCGATGACGGCCGACGGCTCGGCACCGTGTGCGCGAAGCGTTGCGGCCAAAGCGATCTGGATGACGAAGATGGCGACCTGCGAGTTCTCGAACTCGTAGGTCTGCGAATCGTCGAGGATGATCTCGCGGATGGAGTAGCCGGCTTCGTCGACGAGCAGCTCGTCCACCTTGTCCACCTCGGCGGCGAACACGGCATTGGTTCGGTACAGCCGCGATGCCATCTTGCGGTGCTGCGAGCCGAATCCGGAGAACACCCACACTGCGCCGTTGGACGCAGGCGAGTCCGCGGAGAACACGCCCGGTCCGGGCTTGCCTGCCGCGATGGCGCGCAATCCGGCGATGGCCTCGGCCGTGGTGGACGCGAGAACCACTGCGCGCGAACGCCCGTGGTTCCTGCGGGCCAACGTGCGGCCGACATCGACGAGGGGCGTGGTGCTGCCTTCTTCGGTCTCGAGCCAGTCGGCCAGTTCCGACGCCGCGCGCTTACGACGCGACGGCAACGCCGCAGACACCGCGAGAATCACTGTCTCCGGAACACTGTCGGACTCCGCCAGGATGGTCTCGGCCTCGGCGACCGGGCTGGTGGTCTCGGCATCGAGCTGCTCCTCGTAGACGCCCTCCACCACCGCGGCCTCGGGATCCACGGCAGCGGGGTCGAATTCGGCCGAGGTCTCACCCGGTACGTACTCGCGCACGACGACGTGGGCGTTGGTGCCGCCGAAGCCGAAACCGGAGATGCCGGCGACGGCCTTGCCGGTGTACCGCGGCCAGTCGGTGGCCTCCGGGATGACCTTCAGGTGTGCTTTGTCGAAGTCGATGTACGGGTTGGGGCCCACGTAGTTCAGTGACGCTGGGAGCTTGTTCTCCTGCATCGCCAGCACGACCTTGATCAAACCTGCTGCGCCCGCGGCGGATTCGAGGTGCCCGAAGTTGGTCTTCGCGGAGCCGAGCAATGCCGGCTTGTCCGCGTCGCGACCACGGCCGACCACTCGGCCCAGCGCGTCGGCCTCGATGGGATCGCCCAGGATGGTTCCGGTGCCGTGCGCTTCGATGTAGTCCACGCCTGACGGGTTGATGCCGGCGTCGCGGTATGCGAATCGCAGTGCGTCGGCCTGTGCGTCGGGGTTCGGCGCGAGGAGTCCGTTGGAGCGGCCGTCCTGGTTGATGGCGGATCCGGCGATGACAGCGAGCACCTGATCGCCGTCTCGCTCGGCGTCCTCGAGTCGCTTGAGCACGACGAGTCCGCCGCCCTCGGAGCGAATCATGCCGTTGGCGTCGGAGGAGAACGCCTTGATCTTGCCGTCGGGTGCCAGCACACCGGTCTGGCCGAAGCCCACGGTGATCGGCGGCGCTAGCAGCATGTTGACGCCACCCGCCACGGCCAGATCGGATTCGCCGGTACGCAGGCTGCGCACTGCCTGGTGCACAGCAACCAGCGAGGACGAGCAGGCGGTGTCGACGGCGATCGACGGCCCGCGGAAGTCGTAGAAGTACGACACGCGGTTGGCGACGATGGCGGTGGAGGTGCCGGTGAGTGCGTAGGGGTGCACGGCCGGATCACTGACGGCGATGAGCTGGTAGTCGTTGGACGAGCTGCCGATGAAGACGCCGACCTGGCTGCCCTTGACCGAGCTGGCCGGGATGTGCGCGTGCTCGAGCGCTTCCCAGGTCAGTTCCAGCGCGAGGCGCTGCTGCGGGTCGACGTTGACGACCTCGTTGGGCGACATCGCGAAGAACTCGGCGTCGAAGGTCTTGACGTCGTCGAGGTAGCCACCCTTGGTGACCGTCGCGTCGACGGCTGCGGCGATGACGGGATCGGAGGTGAATTCCTTCCACCGGCCCTCGGGCAGGTCGGTGATGCCGTCGCGGCCCTCGATGAGCAGCGACCACATCTCCTCGGGGGTGTGACCGGTGCCGGGGAAGCGCGACGACAGTCCGACGATCGCGATGTCGTGGGCGTCGCCCGACTGCACGCCGCTGGTGTAGAACGCGTCGTCGACGGTACCCACCGGCTCGTCGGGTTCGCCCTCGATGATGATCTTGGCCAGAGACGCGATGGTGGGGTGCTGGTAGACGACGGTCGCGGTCAGCGTGACCCCCACCAGCTCCTCGATCTCACCGCTCAGTGCGACGGCATCGCGAGAGGACAGACCGAATTCCTCCATCGGACGGTCGTCGGAGATGGCCGACGCGGGTTGACCCGTCGCGTCTGCAACCCAGTTGCGTAGCCAATCCCGCAGTTGGGCGACCGTGAGGTCCGTCCCGTCGGCACTCTGAATCTTGTCTGTCTCTTGTTCAGCCATTACTCACCAAGCTATGTATCGAAGGAACGGGAGGCCCAGAGATCAGTCGGGTAGTTCGGCGTCCGGGAATGCCGTCTGCTGGTAACCGCCGCGCAGGGTGCCCTCGATGTAGGCGGCCTTGCACGCGCGTCGGGCGATCTTGCCGCTCGACGTACGCGGGATGGAACCGGCCGGGACGAGCAGGACGTCGCGGACCGTGACGCCGTGCCGCGCCGAGACTGCGGTGCGCACCTCGTCGGCGATCGGAGCCGGGTCTGCCTTGCCCGAGCCGGGAGCGCGCTCGGCAACGATGACGAGCTGTTCGGAGCTGTCGTCCGAATCCTTGGTCAACGCGGCACCACTGAACTCGAACACGACGTCGGGCAGCTGGTTGAGCGGCACCGCGAACGCCGCCACGAAGCCCGGCCGCAGAGCCTTGCTTGCTTCCTGCGCCGAGAACTCGATGTCCTGGGGGTAGTGATTGCGGCCGTCGACGATGACGAGGTCCTTCACGCGGCCGGTGATGTAGAGCTCGCCGTCGTGATAGACGCCGAAGTCTCCGGTGCGCATCCAGTTGGCGCCCTCGGGGGCACCCGTGGCGTGCGACCCGTCGGCGACGCGGTGGACGAGCTTGTTGTGGAAGGTTTCGCTGGTCTCGGTCTCGCGACCCCAGTAGCCCTTGCCGATGTTCTCGCCGTGCAGCCAGATCTCGCCGACGTGTTCGTCGGGCACCTCGGTGGCGGTTTCGGAGTCGACGATCGCGGCCCACTGACTCCGGGCGACGGTTCCGGTCGATACCTGCGGGATGGCTCCGGGAGCGTCGGGTGCGACGACGACGAAGTTGCCTGCGTTCAGCTCGACACGGTCGACGTAGACGACCTTGGCCTCGTCGGCGTGCTTGCTCGTCGAGACGAACAGCGTGGCCTCGGCCATGCCGTACGACGGCTTGATCGCGGACTTCGGCAAACCGTACGGGCCGAAGGCCTCGTTGAACTTCTTCATCGACGACGTGGTGACGGGCTCGCTGCCGTTGATCAGGCCGATGACGTTCGACAGGTCGAGACTCTCACCGTTCTTGGGCAGTCCGCGCTGGGCGGCGTGCTCGAACGCGAAGTTCGGTGCCGCGGCGAACGTGCCTGCTCCGTCGGAGACAGCGGCGAGTTCCTTGATCCAGCGCCACGGCCGCTGCACGAACGCGCGCGGGCTCATGATCGTGATGTATTTGCCACCGAGGGCCGGGAGGATGACGGTGAGCAGACCCATGTCGTGGAACATCGGCAGCCAGGTGACGCCGCGCGAGTCGTAGTTGATCTCCATGCTGTCGACCATCTGCAGCGCGTTGACGCCGACCGCGCGGTGCGTGATCTCGACGCCGGCCGGGGTCCGCGTCGAACCCGACGTGTACTGCAGGTAGGCGATGTCGTCCAACCCTGCATTGGGCTCGACCCACGTCTCGCCGACGCTGTCGGGAACGGCGTCGACGGCGATGATGCGGGGCCGCTCGGCAGCGGGGAGCGCGCGGAAGAACGCGCGAACGCCCGCCGCGGAGTTGCTGGCGGTGAGGATCGCGCTGGGCTTGCAGTCGCCGAGGACGGCATGCAGGCGGTCGGTGTGGCCGGGCTCGTCGGGATCGAACAACGGCACCGCGATGGTGCCCGCGTAGATCGCACCGAAGAACGCGATGACGTACTCGAGGCCCTGGGGAGCGAGGATCGCCACGCGGTCACCGGGCTCGGTGACCTGCTGCAGACGGGCGGCGACAGCGCGCAGCCGCTTGCCGAACTGTGACCAGGTCAACTCGTGCGCTTCACCGTCCCGTTCCCGGGAGTAGTCCATGAACCGGTACGCGAGCGTGTCGGCGTTCTCTTCGACGTTCGCCTCGACGTGGCGGACGAGTGTCTGCCCTTCACCGATGGTGATGTGGCCGTTCTCATCGATGAAATCATCGAACGTGTGGCTCATTTGCTTCAATCTCCTCCGACACGAATCGCTGCCACACATCGTGCGTGACCTGGCCTTGCATTGACGACGTTCATCGATGCAGACCCCGAACAGCGTTTTATGTTACTAAGTGGTAACTCCAGCGGTGGCGGTTTCGGTCGACCTCGAGGCCGACTCCATGCTACCGACACGCGCCTGCGTCACTCGCCTTTCAGCAAGTCGACAACCGGAGCGAATGCTTCCATTTGTGTGGGGAAAACCCCGACATAGGACATCGTCGTCCGCGCGCGAACGTTACGGATCTGATCGGCGATTTCCTCGTACGTTCCGAAGGCGAGGTACGGCGACGACAGAATGTCCTCGACCGTGAGCTTGACGTCGACGTCCACGTTGGGCGGATAACCGTTGTCCAGCGCGGCCAACGCCATCTCGGCCATCTGCTCGCGATCGTCGGTGACCACGATGGTGGTGATCGCCCAGTTCAGCTCGATGTCGTCGAACCGATCCCCTGCGGCAGCCCGGATGAGCTCGACGCGCTCGAGAGTCTTCTCGATGGTCATGCCCGACAGCAGCAACTTGCCTTCCTTCGAGGTGCTCGGCACCACGGAGATGATGTCGGCGTGCTTGGCCGCCAGCGCGAGCATCTTGGGGCCGCCGCCGCCGATGCAGATCGGCGGACGCGGTCCCTGCCGCGGACGAGGGCTGCCCTTGAGACCGGTGATCGTGTAGTGCTTGCCCTCGTAGTTGCATTCCTGGCCGCGCAGCAACACGTCGAGAATGTCGAGGGTCTCCGCGAGCTTTTCGATGCGGACGCCGGGACGGTCGTAGGTGATGCCGGCCTTGTCGTATTCCTCGCGCATCCAGCCCGCGCCGAGTCCGAGTTCGAGCCGTCCGCCGGAGAGCACATCGATGGTTGCCGCGTCCTTGGCGAGCACCGCGGGATGGCGGAAGCCGTTGGCGAGCACCGCCGTGCCGAGCCGAATCTTGTCGGTGGCGACGGCGAGAGCTCCGAGCGCCGCGATCGGCCCGACCTGATTACCGAGATGATCGGGAATCATGAAGCTGTCGTAACCCAGTTCCTCGGCCTGCTGAGCCAGCTTGATGAACTTCCGAGCCCCGCCCTCCTCCGCGTTTCCCTCTCCGCCTGCAGCGAAGCGGAATTTGCGCGGCCCGGGGGTCGCGGCCTCGGCGGAACTCATCTATTGCTCTCCTCTGGGGTCTGGAGCGGCCGGTACCTGGGGTCTGAGGTGGTCGGTACCGGGGGTCTGGGCACACCGTGCGGGGCAGTCGGCCGGGGCCGATCCGCGCAGGTCCAAGGCGTCACTCTAGCCGCTCGCGGGAGCGGATCCCACCGACTGGGGGTCGTAGACCACAGGTTTGTGCCCTGCACCAGTTGGCGACACGCCGCGTTGTGACCTGTCCGTTATCGATGACACCGGTCACTGCGCTACCCACGACCCCGATCACGCCGTCGTCCACACGACCCGATCACGAGTGCGGAGGCGTCGGCGCATTCTCGATCAGATCGGCCGCCCATGCCGCCGTCCACTGGGTGGCCGTCGTGCCGGAACCGTCGACGACGAAACTGTTGTACGACGCGTGCACCGGATTGCCCGCCGCCCCGATCAGAATTTGGATGCTCTGCGGAATGTTGCGTAGCGACAGTCCATCCGACGGGGACGCACAGATGAGGTCGCCGGGCGCACAGATCTGATTGGTCCGGTCGTCGAGCGCGCCGAATCCGCCGTCCCGACGCCCCGTCATGGTGATGCCGGGGAGGTCGAGTCCCCCGAGGGCGACCTCGGCTCCGACACCGTCGAGCGGTCCCGGCACGTCGGTACCCGACACTCCGTCGCGGCGGCCGTCGGCGATGAGGGTGACGCCGAGGACACGATCGGCGGAGATGGGTCCGTTACCCGCGCCGATATCGGCCGCGATGTCGCCGGAGATGACTGCTCCCTGAGAGAAGCCCGCCATGACGAAGTTGGTCAGTGGGCATCGCGCTGCGACGTCCGACATCTTCTGCACCGCAACGTTTTTGCCCTCGGTACGGCTGTTGTTGTACGACTGTTGGCCGTCCGGCGGCAGCGCGATGGGGTTCGAGAACTGTGCGACGTAGGGAACCGTGTAGACGTCCGCGCGAGATCCGGGGAACTGCTCCTGCAGCGGCCGGGTGACGTTGAGCATCAGCGACACCGGATTGGCGGTCGGGTTGTACGGGTCGTCGGTCGACGACGACTCCCACGTACCGGGGATGGCAATGACCTGGACGTCCGGGCAGTCCGCCGGTTGCGAGGTCGGCTGCTCGGGCCCCGGCGGCGGTACCGGTCCCGGTCCGGGTCCGAGACGCCCGGCGAGGAGGTACCACAGGGCCACGATGACGAGCCCGATGATCACCGCGAAGGCGATCACCGGCAGAACTCTGCGTTTACGTTTGGCCATCAGCGCGAACTACGGCGTGCAGTACGTCGCCTGCGCGGCGGCGATGTAGGTCTGGGCTGCCTGCTGGGCCTGCGTCTCGTTCATCTGCGTTCCGGCGGCACTCGCCTCGACGCCGACGTTCGCGGTGACGTAGGTCGTGATTTCGTCGGCTGCGACGCCCTGCGCCTGCGCGGCACAGATGTAGTTGGCCGTCGACACCGCGATGTCGCCGTTGCCCGCCGGAGTGACGCCCTTGCTCTTCAGCTCGTCGAGGAAACGCTGGCCGCGGTTGTCGATCTGGCTCTCCGTCGGCCCCGGGAAGTCGTCCGGCACGGCCTGGGGTTGCTCCGGCGGTGCCGTCGCCGCCTCGCCCGGACTGGTGGTCGGAGTGACAGTAGTGGTGGTGCTCTCGGCCGCCGACGTCGACGAACTCGCCTCGGTCGTCGTCGCAGCTGCCGTGGTGGTGCTCGTCGGCGCGCCGGTGGCCGTCGAGTCGTCACTTCCACACGCCACCAGCATCGAGCTCGCCGCCACGGCGAGCACGCCGAGTGACAGAGTTCTGGCCAGAGAGTTACGCGTCATCGATCGAAATCCTTCGGTCGTCGGGTCGCAGGCGAGAGTACAGCCACGCTCTGAGAGAACTCTGAAGCCGTGACTGCCTCCGGTCACGGAGCGATCGTGGCCTTGCCGTCCTTGACGGTGATGATGCCGAACTGGAAGTTCTGTTGCTTACCGCCACCGTCGATGTCGAACTGATCGCTGGTGGGGTAGCCGAGGCGGCCACCTTCGTAGCCCACCGATCCCCAGGCGTCGAAGATCGGGCCGTACGGCATGGACCAGGCTCCGCTGACCGGGCTCCAGTAGATGTTGCCGGTCTCGAACTGATTGAACCGTCCGCCGTCCCGGATGGGGCCGATCTCGTTGGACTTGGGGAACCCGAGAGGTCCACTCTCCCAACCCAATTCACCGTACTTACCGAGAATCATGCCCTGCACAGAATGCACGCCCGCGTCGGGCGAGGTGTAGATCGCGCCGATCTCGAAGCCCTGCACCGAGCCGGGCTTGTTGGGTGTTGCCACCTCGTCGAGCACCGGGTATCCCAGAGGACCGCCCTCGTACCCCTGGGCTGCCCACTCGTCGAGCACGGCACCCTTGACCACATGGGCTCCGGTCTGCGGCGTGAAGTAGACCATGCCGTTCTGGAAGGCGTTGAAGCGGCCGCGGCCGTCGGGAGTGGCGATCTCGCCGGTCTGCGGGAAGCCGAGCGCACCCTCGGGGCCCTTGTTGCCCTGGTAGATACCGCCGATAGCGCCGGCAACCACCTGCGCCCCGGTGTCGGGAGTGAAGAAGACCCGACCGAACGTGAAGTCCTGAGCTCGTCCGCCTGCGACGTTGTACTCCGCGGTGAGGCAGGGACCCAGCCACGAGTTCGCGCCGCTCGCATTGCCGATCATGCCCGCGACACTGCAGGCGGGCTTGTCGACCTCGACGCCGAGTGCCGTAGCGAGCTGCGGCCACAGCTGGTGCAACTCGAACTGCCAGTACGGCCACGAGTGCGTTCCCGAGGGGCGGTAGTTGACCTGCGCGGGGATTCCGAGCTGGTTGAGCTTGGTGGCGAAGGTCTGGGAAGTGAGTCGCGAGAGGATCTCGAGGCCCATGCCCGCGTAGTTGGTGCTGACGCCCGGAATCGGCGACGGCTGATCGTACGGGCCGGTCGAGCCGTTGCCGCTCGAGATGTAGAGGCTGACGCCCTTGAGCTTGTCGGCCAGCAGGTACGGATCGTGCTGAGCCCACAGCGAGTTGGACGGTGCGCCCCACATGGCCTTGGAGTTGTAGCCGCCGGCGTCGGTCATCGCGTACTGGATGGCTTGCGGCATGCCGAGGGAGGTGGTGGTCAGGATGCCCGACAGCGAGCCGGCGAACTTGAAGAAGCCGGGGTTGCGGGCCGCGAGGAACATTGCCGACGTGCCACCCATCGACAACCCGACGACGCCGCGGTTGTCGGTGCTGCGCCAGTCCTTGGCCAGGATGGGCGGCAGCTCCTTGGTCAGGAACGTCTCCCACTGGTAGTTCTTGCCGTTGTCCTGATCGACCCAGTCGGAGTAGAAGCTGGACTGTCCGCCGATCGGCAGGACGACGTTGACGTTCTTGTCGGCGAAGTAGGCCTCGGCGTCGGTCTCGGCCGTCCAGCCGTTCTCCTGGTCGGTCGCCCGGAGTCCGTCCAACATGTACACCTGCGGGAACGTGGCCTGCGGGTTGATGTTCCAGTCACGCGCGAGCAGCAGCTGCACCTGGATGGGCGTTCCCATCGAGGGCGACTGGATCCACAGCGCGACGCGGCGATCGGAGAGCCAGTCCACCGAGGTGACGGTTGCTCCACCGGCCTGGGTGTAGGCGGGGCCGGTCTGCGCCATCGGGGCGGCATGAGCAACCGGGGCTGCAGTGGCCAACGTCGTCGTCGCGAAGGGAATCATCAGCGCGGAGGCGACAGTTACTGCTGCTGCTGCCGCTCGCCGAGCCCGTGTGCCGGCCGATGGGGTACGACCGAACCGAACAAGCCCAGTGCGCATGATGGTGACTCTCTTTCCTGTGACGACCGAAGGTCTCGTCTCGAGACATGCTTCGTATGTCTTTCTACACGTGCTCGATGGCCACGAACAGCAGACTCGCTGTGACTGGTGGTGCGAATGTGAATTGGGGAGGCTCGGAGAGCCGGCGCTCGAACCGACAATGCCGCCCGACGCGAGAGCGTGGGGCGGCATTGTCGGAGAGCACGTTACGGAACCGAATCAGGCGTTCAGCGCGTCCAGGATCTGGGTGCGTGCCTTCCACAGCTCGGCACCCCAGTACGGCCAGGCGTGAATTCCGTTGGCCGGGAAGCTGTAGGTCGCCGGTATACCGAGGGTGCCCATGCGGATCTGGAATGCACGGGTGTTGGCGAGCGAGAGTGCCTCGAGGGCCATGCCGTTGGCGGTGTTGTAGAAATCGATCGGCGCGGCCGGGTGGTCGAACTGACCGGGCAGGCCGCTGGCTGCGGAGATGTACAGCGACAGGCCCTGCAACCTGGGTGCGAATACGAACGGGTCGTTGCGCAGCCACGCCGGGTTCCAGGGCGGTCCCCACATGGAGTCGACGTTGAAGCGGCCGGCATCGAGCATCGCGATACGAATCGCCTCACGCATGCCCGGGGCCGAGATGTTCAGGTAACCCGAGAGCGAGCCGGCGAACTTGAACTGGTCGCGGTGGTACGCGGCGAGCGTCAGGGCAGCCGAACCACCCATCGACAGTCCGAGAACACCGTTGTTGTTGCGCGAGACGCCGTAGTTCTCCAGGAACGCCGGGAGCTCCTGCGTCAGGAACGTCTCCCACTTGTAGGTGACTTCCTGGCCGTTGAAGTTCGACGAGGTGTACCAGTCGCTGTAGAAGCTGGACTGTCCGCCGACGGGCATGACCAGCGTCACGTCGTCGTTGGCGAACTGATCCTGCGCGTTGGTCTCGAAGGTCCAGGCGTTGCGATCGTCGCGGGCACGCAGGCCGTCGAGCAGGTAGAGAGCAGCGTTTCCGCCGCGTGCCGCCCACTGGACCTGGACCTTGATCGGACCCATCTCGGACGGGACGATCAGGTCCTCGCGGCCACCGGCCGGGGTCTGATGGACGACGGCAGTGGGGGCAGCGACTGCGACTGCGCCACCGACGACACCGGCTGCGATCGGCAGAACGAGTGCGGCAGCACCCACGCCGAGCAGGCGCTGACGCCAGCGTGATGACGCCTTCGGGTTACTGCTGAGGCCGGCAAATCGCATGAATCGTGCTCTCTCTCATCTACGCGGTCTCCGCTGTCGTAGCGGCCCCCGGCAATCGAACAGGGCTGACTGACGGCCCATGAGGCCGGGGTGAAGCTGTGGTGTGTCGAAACGTCGAGGTTCTGCTGCATAACAGGCGAACCGCTCGATGGAGGTTATTCCATCGAGCGGTTCCAAGGCAAAACTGTGATCAGCGTCCCAGTTTCGCCTCTGCGAGTTTCTGAAACAGGAGACTATCCTGCGCTGTCCCCGCTGAACAGCCCTGAAAAGTCGTGAGTTATCACTACAGGGCCGAAAGCGGGGACTGCGACAGCAAACGCTGCCGGGTGGATCAGTTACCGATGTTGGCGCTCAGGTCCGGTGCCATGACGCGGATCTGCTCGCCCCAGTAGCCCCACTGGTGGGTACCGACGGCCGGGAACGCATACGTGACGTTGTTGGCACCGATGCTCGCCATGCGGATCTGGAAGGCACGGCTGTTCGCCAAGGCGATGGCCTCGAGGCCCATACCGTTCGCGGTGTTGTAGTAATCGATGAAGCTCTGCGGGCGATCGAGACCGCCGGGCAGACCGCTGCCTGCGAAGACCCACACGCGCGTGCCGTTGTCACGCAAGCGAGGCGCGAAGACGAACGGGTCGTTGCGCAGCCACGCCGGATCCCACGGCGGGCCCCACATCGCGTCGATGTTGTAGCGGCCGGAGTCCAGTAGCGCCAGGCGCATGGCCTCGCGCATGCCGGGTGCGGAGATGTTCAGGTAGCCCGACAGCGAACCGGCATAGCTGAACTGGTCCGGGTGGTATGCAGCCAGCGTGAGGGCTGCGGAGCCGCCCATCGAGATGCCGATGACACCGTTGCGGTTCGGGTTGAAGCCGTAGTTCGCGCGCAGGTTCTCGCGGAGGTTCTGCGTCAGGAAGGTTTCCCACTTGTAGGTGGTCTTCTGACCGTTGAAGTTGGACGGTGCGTACCAGTCGGAGTAGAAGCTCGACTGTCCACCGACCGGCTCGACGACGTTGATGTTCCACGAGGCGAGAACTGCTCCGGCGTCGGTCTCGTGCTCCCAGCCCGAGATGTCCGTCGTGGCGCGCAGGCCGTCGAGCAGGTAGACGACGCGGTTGGTGTTACCGTCCGCTGCCCGCCACACCCGGCTCTTGATCGGGCCCATGCTCGAGTCCGTCCAGACGTCGATGGCATTGCCGTCGAACGCTGCGTTGGCAGTTGCGCCACCGCCCGCCACGGCCAAGCCCAGTGGTAGCACCACTGCCATCAGCATGGATGTTGCGGCGCGGCGTCCCCAGGAGCCCGCTCGCTTGTCCCCGGACCGGCTCTTCCATCTACCCAGCATGCACTCGACCTCTCAGCAGCTTCGTCACATCGGTTACGCAATCAACGATTGATCTCGCAAGTTCATCATGTATGCGCCCGACCCAGGGTCTGGCGCATACATATCCTCCGCACTTATCGCACGAAGTACGTCGCCCGTTACAGGATCGAGACAGCTCATCTTCGCGTCGAGACCGAATCGGCGCAACCCGGTGATCTTCTCGTGTTCTGTCGGCTAATTATCGGCCTTCAATACAGGTGCCGGAAGATCACATCGCTGTATTTCGTATTTCGGCACCCGGTCGAATCGATAACCGGCATAGAACAACGAACGTTTCACATTCCGGACGAACAGATCCTTCGTCAACGGTGCTCGGTAGGACGTCAGCATTTCTTGGGTGTCCGGGCAGGTCAACGCCACCTGAGCTTCGGTCACCCAGTCCTCGTCCATGTACCAGGGCAGGTACGGATGGATGCCGACCAGCCCCAGATCGGCGACGACCCAGTCCGGGTAGAGGTTCTTGTCGTGACCGATGCGGCCGTTCTCGAGGCGTTCGGTGTGCGATGCCAACGGGTACGCCAGCCCCATCTGATCGATGACCCGCACGTCGAGGCCGACGTTCATGCTCGTCATCCCCAGGTTGAGGAAGTAGACGGTGTGACCGAATCCACCCTCGGGGATCGGGAGGGGCGGCGGGACGACATCCCAGTAGGTGAATTGCGCGGACGGCAGCAGCAATCCGCCGTCCGGGGTGTCGTCGATCGCCTGAACCATCGCCCGCATCCGCGGATAGTCGAGATAGTCCGACGCCAGGATCGGATGAGCGTGCCCGGTGTTGAGCGAATAGAACGCTCGTTCGTCGACGATTCCGCTTCGTCCGACGATCGAGCCCTGGGGCATTCCCGTCGTGTTCGCCGCAATCACAGCCCAGACGACGATCCCACCCCAGACGAATACATCTGCGACGAAAACAGCAGTCGCACGATTACCGGACCATCGTTGCGGGAGCGCGACGGGCAATATCGAAATGGGCAACAGCAGCGTGAACAGGGCGGGCAACAATGTTCGCCCGTGCATGAAATCGCCACCGACTCGAATTGCGTAGACCGCGAGCAACAATCCACTGACGAGCACGAATACGACGACAGCGGTCGGCGTGCGCAACGCGGCGAGCAGGCCGCCCACAGTTCTGGGCAGCGTCGGGCGCACTCGTGTCACCGACAGGGCGGCACCGAGCAGGAGCAGCACCAGCGGGAGCCACAGTAGGTACGGTCCCATCAGGTTGGTCAGATACGCCCACCCTTGCGACCACTTGGCACCGCCGGCGTCCTTGGACACTGCGGTGTTGGGGTACGGAAGGCCGTAGTAGCCCATGCGCCAAATTTGGTACAGCACGGGAACCGCGCCCGCGAATGCGAACACGCGCAGCCTCGACAACCACGTCTGCGGGGCGAGGAAGATCATCGCCAGTGCCAGAACCGACACGATGGACAGCTCGGGGCGCACCAGCGGGCCCAGGCCCGCGAAGAAGGCCAGCAGCAGCAGCTCGACGCCACCTCCGCGGCGCTGCCCCCAGCGAACCATCAGCAGCCACAAAACCGCCAGCCAGAAGATGACCAGGCAGGTCTCCAGCCCGGACGTCGCGAAGTCACGGGCCGGCGGTACCGCGATGTACACGAGCACACCGGCGGGGAGGAAGAGAGTGCGTGACGCGGTGCGCCCACGCAGGGCGAACGTGCCGATCATCGCGATGACGACGGCTGCTGTGGACAGCACGAGCGCGATCGTCAGCACCACGTACTCGAGCCGGCCGTCGCTGAGCCAGCTGCCCGCGTAAACGAGGTACGTCCAGATGGTGCTGGTGTTGGTCTCGACCCGCTCGCCCGCATTGAACACCGGGCCGTTGCCGGCCAACAGGTTGCGGACGGTGCGCAGGACGATCAGGCCGTCGTCGGCGATCCAGCGACGTTCCCAGGCACCCCACAGAAACAGGGCACCGGTGACGACGGTCCCGACCCAGAAGACCGCCCTGGTCGAGACCGCCGGTGCCGGGGTGTCTTCTCGCGTGTCTCGCTGGTCAGGCGAGGTAGACAGCGACACCAACCACTCCGATCCACGCTATAGCGAGTAGCTGGAGAACCCTGTCTCCCAACGCGATCTCTTCGGGTTCGCCTGCCTCGCCGCCGTCTACATCCACTGCGTATCGCAGGATTGCGATAGTAAACGGAATCATCGAGATGGCGAACCAGTTGGAGTCCGTTTCGGCGTCCTGTTGAAAAGCCCACAGGCCGTAGCAGATGACGACGGCCGTCGCGGACAGCGTCCACACGAAGCGCAGATATGTCGTGGTGTAGTTCTCGAGCGACTTACGGATCTTCGCCCCGGTGCGTTCGGCCAGTTGCAGCTCGGCGTAGCGCTTGCCTGCCGCCATGAACAGCGAGCCGAACGCCATGATCAGCAGGAACCACTGCGAGAGCGGGATCGAGGCAGCGACGCCACCGGCGATCGCGCGGAGCAGGAAGCCAGAGGAGACGATGCAGATGTCGAGCACGGCCTGGTGCTTGAGGCCGAAGCAGTACGCCAGCTGGATGACGATGTAGACGCCGATGACCAGCGCGAGCTTCCAGTTCGCGAAGAACGACAGGCCGACGGCGAGTCCGAGCGACACCACGGCCATCGCGTAGGCGATCGTGACGGGCAGGACTCCTGCAGCGATCGGCCGGAACCGCTTGGTGGGGTGCGCGCGGTCGGCTTCGACGTCCATGGCGTCGTTGACCAGGTAGACACCGGAGGCGGCGAAGCAGAACACGATGAACGCGAGCGCGACGGACAGCAGCACGTCGCGATCGGTGACCGAGCCTGCCGCCAACGGCGCGGCCAGGACCAGCACGTTCTTGACCCACTGACGCGGGCGAAGCGCCTTGACGATGCCGTCCGCCAGATTCTTCGGCGGTGCGCCTACGGGTGCGGCATCCTCGCTCATTTGTCTCCTTCGAACTTCACGACGGCAGCAGCCGTCAACGCGCCGAGTGCAGATCCGGCCAGCACGTCGGTGGGGTAATGGACTCCGAGCACCAAGCGCGAGAGCAACATGGGTGGGACGAGGACCGCCGGTAACGGTAGCCCGGTCACGCGGCCGAGGAGAACCGCAGCCGCTGTGGTGGATGTCGCATGCGACGACGGAAAACTCAGCTTGCTCGGCGTCGAGACATTGATCCGGACGGCCGGATCGTGGGGACGCGGCCTGCGCACGATGCGCTTGATGACGATGGACGCGGCATGTGATCCGACGGCACCGACGGCCACCGACGCCCACTGGCGTCGCCGCGGCGCGTCCAGAACAGCGCCGATACCTGCGATCGCCACCCAGCCGAGGGCATGTTCGCCGAAATGCGACATCCCGCGCGCAACGGTGATCGCACCGGGGGCGCTGCCGACCGTGGCCTGCACCTTTTCGAGAATGCGCACTTCGGTCGACACCTCGGTCTGGCCTTTACGCCTGGTAACGAAAGACACGTTCCCACGTTTCCTTACTGGTCAGGTGCGGCACGGCATCACGGTATCGAGCCTTGAGCGCAGGGAATTCGGCTGCCAACTGCTTGCGCAACGACAGCGCTTCCTTCAGCAATGCCGCGGCCTGCGCGCGGTCGCGCTTGCGGTAGACGACACCTCGGCCGTCCGCTGTCGTGACGGTGACGCCGTCGACCTGGGACAGCAGGAACCAGCGTGCGTCGAGAGTCGGCACGTTGAGCTGCGGACGCTCGTGGTGCTGCTCGTGCGCAGGCTTGACGTTGTGCAGCAAGCCCTTGGCCAGACGACGGACCTTGGAGATCGGGTTGGTCGGCAGGCCGACGGCTCCGACTTCCTCACCCGATGCGAGCGGCAACTCCGTGGAACTGCCGACAACGACGGCGTCGGGGAATTTCTTGCGCAGTGCGTGCACCGTCGGCAATGCCGTGGGCAGGATCTCCAGGATGTGCTCGGGACCGGCCAGGAAGTCACGGATCGCGAGGTTCTGGATGGCGACCGTCGAGTACTCGAGGCACAGCAGGTGCTTGACGGTGGCCTTGATGGTGTCGAGAACCAGGCCCTTGCCGTCGCCGGGCATGTGCAGCGACGCAACAACGAGACGGTTACGCAGGTGGAAGTACGCCTGCCAGTCGATGGCGTCGTCCTTGTCGCTCCACGCCATGTGCCAGATCGCGGCACCCGGCAGCGTCACCGTCGGGTAGCCGGCTTCGCGTGCGCGCAAGCCGTATTCGGCGTCGTCCCACTTGATGAACAGGGGCAACGGCTGCCCGAGTTCCTCGGCGACGACGCGCGGGATCATGCACATCCACCAGCCGTTGTAATCGACGTCGATGCGGCGGTGCAGCAGCTTGCTGGTGCGCAGCGGGTCCTCGGAGAAGTCGTGGTCGTATTCGACGTTCTGCGCGCCGGTCCACATGAAGTTCCCGCGGTCGATCACTTCACCCATGACGTGCAGGTGACTACGCGCCTGCAGATTCAGCATCTGGCCGCCGACGAGCGTGGGCACCTTGGCGAAACGCGACATCGCCAATGCCCGCAGAATCGAGTCGGGCTCGATCTCGATGTCGTCGTCCATGAACAGAATGTGTTGGCAGGCAGTGTTGTTCAGCGCCTCGTACATGATCCGGCTGTAGCCGCCGGACCCACCGAGGTTCGCCTGATCGTGGATCGCGAGACGGCCACCGAGCGCAGCTGCGGCCTCGTCGAAGCCGGGTTCGTCCTTCGCCTTGCGGGTGCCCTGATCCGGCATGATGACGGCCTGGATCACGTCGAGCACCAACGGGTCCGAGCCAAGGGCGACAAGCGCTTTGACGGCGTCGGTGGGTCGATTGAACGTGGGGATGCCGACGGCGACGGTCGCCTCACCGGGAGCGTCGATCGGCGCGTACCAACCGGCGCTTTCGAGGACCACCTCGGAATCGGAGGTGATGTCGAACCAGATCCACCCGCCGTCCTCGAACGGGCCGAGGTCGATCAGAAACTCTTGCGCCGCATCGCCGTCCACAGCCTCGCGGCCCTCGACGTGGATGCGCGACGCATCGGCCTTGGACCGGTAGACGTCGATCCGGCAGTGGCCGGACACCTCGACGCGCAGCACCACGGACTTCAGGATGCTGTAGCGCCGCCAGTAGCTCGCCGGGAATGCGTTGAAGTAGGTGCAGAACGACACCTCGGACTCGCCGCCGATGGTGAGCGAGGTACGCGAGAGCGAGTGCGCGCGTTTGGCATTGGTGGTCGCTTCTTCGAGGTACAGCGTGCGCACGTCGAGCGGCTCACCCGAACGGGGCAGCAGTACACGCTGCAACAGCGATTTTCCGAGGACCGGCGCGACGTCTGCAACCCCGTCCTCGAGCAGGTGCTTGGCGGTCATTTGTCCCCCGCCAGGGCGGTGCCGGTCTCGAAGTGCGGGGCCAGGGTGTTGTCGTACATGTTCAGTGCGCTCGCGATGGCCATGTGCATGTCGAGGTACTGGTACGTCCCGAGTCGACCACCGAACAGCACACCGTTGGAGGCCGTCTCGGCCTTCGCCCGGTTGCGGTACGCCTCGAGCTTCTGCCGATCGTCGGGGGTGTTGATCGGGTAGTACGGCTCGTCGCCGCTCTCGGCGAAACGCGAGAACTCGCGCATGATGACCGTCTTGTCGGTCGGGTACTCACGCTCGGGATGGAAGTGGCGGAACTCGTGGATCCGAATGAACGGCACGTCGCCGTCGTTGTAGTTCATCACCGGCGTTCCCTGGAAATCGCCGACCGGGAGCACCTCGGTCTCGAAATCGATGGTTCGCCAGCCCAATTCGCCCTCGGAATAGTCGAAGTAGCGGTCCAGCGGCCCGGTGTAGACGATCGGGGCGTTCGGGCTCTCGGCGACCAACTCGTCGCGTACATCGAACCAGTCGGTGTTCAGGCGAACGTCGATTTTCTCGTCGCGTGTCATGTTCTCGAGCCACGCGGTGTAGCCGTCGACCGGCAGCCCCTCGTAGGTGTCGTTGAAGTAGCGGTTGTCGAAGGTGTAACGCACCGGCAACCGGGTGATGTTGCCCGCGGGCAGTTCCTTCGGATCGGTCTGCCACTGCTTGGCCGTGTAGTCCCGGATGAACGCCTCGTAGAGCGGACGTCCGATCAGCGAGATCGCCTTCTCCTCGAAGTTCTGCGCGTCCTTGGAGTCGAACTCACTGGACTGATCCTCGATCAGGGCCCGCGCCTCGGCCGGGGAGAAGAACTTTCCGAAGAACTGCGAGATCAGCCCCAGGCCCATCGGGAACTGGTACGACTGACCGTTGTGCAGCGCGAAGACGCGGTGCTGGTAGCCGGTGAAGTCGGTGAACTGGTTGACGTAGTCCCACACGCGCTTGTTGGACGTGTGGAACAGGTGCGCACCGTACTTGTGAATCTCGATACCCGTCTCGGGCTCGGCTTCCGAGTACGCGTTGCCGCCCAGGTGGTGCCGCCGGTCGAGAACGAGAACACGCTTGCCCAGCTGGGACGCCGCCCGTTCTGCCACGGTCAGACCGAAGAACCCGGATCCGACGACGATGAGGTCGTAGCGGCCGGTCGCGGTGGCGTCGGAAGAGGTGGTCTCGGGGCTTACAGCAGTCACGGGCAACCAGGGTATCCGACGATCGTGACGGCTCCACCCCGCCAGGCATCGCCCGGCCGGTCCGGTGTCAACCCGGCAGGCGTCGGAGCAGGTAGGTATCCATCACCCAGCCGTGTGCCTCTTTGACCTCGGCGCGGGCGCGGCGAATGTCGTCGAGCACGTCGTCGAGCGGCCCGGCCACGAGCTTCTCGTCGGTCGTACCCAGGTTGGCTCCCCAGTGGATGCCCCAGCCTGCGCCGGTCAGCGCACTGCAGGCCAGGTTGCCGTCGAGCATGACGACGAGGTTGTCCAGCCCGGCTGCGACGTCGCCGGCCAGGTTCCTGCCGGTGGTGATGACGATCGGGCCCCCGATGCGATTGAGGACGAGTCGATGACTCGCCGCCAGCATGGACACGCTGGAGATGCCGGGTGTGACATCGAACTCGATGTCGCCGCGCAGTTGGGCGATCCGCTCGACGACGCGGATCGTGCTGTCGTAGAGCGCGGGGTCTCCCCAGACGAGAAACCCCACGACGGTGCCGTCGGCGAGACCGTCGAGCACGTCGGCGTACGCCCGGGCGCGGGCGTCGTGCCAATCGAGGACCGCGGTCTCGTACTGCCGAGGTGACCGGTCGCGTGGGGGGTCGGGCACCTCGATGACCCGGTAGCTGCCACCGTGGTGGCGTTCGAGGATCTCCTGCCTGGCTGCTGCGAGATCCCCGACGGACGCACCCTTGTCTGCCACGACGAACACGTCCACAGCCCGCAGCTTCTCGACGGCTTGCACCGTCACCTGATCCGGGTGACCACCGCCGATGCCGATCAGATGGATTTTCACGAGCGGTCCCGACACGCGTCGTACAGGTGGGATTCGGCGACGACGCGACGAGCCAGAGCGGGACCGACGAGGATCACCGCAGCTTGCCGTAGGCCGGCGTTCTCGACCTGGTCGGCGATGTCGGCCAGGGTGCCGCGGAGGACAATCTCGTCGGGCTTGCTGGCATGGAAGACGACAGCGGCGGGGCACTCCGGACCGTAGAACTCCGTCAGTTCGTCGGCGATGATGCGGGTGCGTGTGATCGCCAGGTGCAGCGCAAGCGTTGCCCTGGTAGCGGCGAAGTTCTTCAGCGCCTCGGTATCGGGCATCGCCGTCGAGCGGGCCTGCGCGCGGGTGAGTACCACCGATTGAGTCACCTCGGGAACCGTCAGCTCGACGCCCAGTGACGCGGCCGCAGCGGCGTAGGCCGGCACTCCCGGGGTGACGTCCCACGGCACACCCGCGGCGTCGAGTCGAGCCGACTGTTCTGCGATCGCGGAGTAGAGGGACGGATCACCCGAGCACAGGCGTGCGACGTCGTCCCCGCGCTGGTCGGCCGCAACGAGTTCGGCGGTGATGGCATCGAGATCGAGCTTCGCGGTATCGACCAGGCGAGTACCGGCCGAGCAATGTTCGAGGATCGCGTCGTCGATGTAGGTACCGGCGTAGACACACACCGGACTGGATCGCAGGAACTCGACGGCCCGCAGCGTGAGCAGGTCTGCCGCTCCGGGTCCGGCTCCGATGAAGTGCACAGTCACAGGTGGAAAGCGTAGGGGGCGGGAGTGGAGCCTGCGGAACGACCCATGAAGGCGGGAGTGGAGCCTGCGGAACGACCCATGAAGGCGGGAGTGGAGCCTGCGGAATGACCCAGGAATGCAAGCCCCGACGCGCCGCGCCATTGGAACTTCCCGGCTGTGGCTAACTGTCAAGCTAAGGTTTAGCCTTGTGTCTGATGGGACTCATGTTGCTGATGTGAATGTTGTTGTTCAGCAGTCGGAGATTCTACGACGCGTACCTACCACCAACCAGGGAGTACCGCCTTGCCGAACCGTCGAACGAAGCCGTCGATCGTTCTCGGTGCTGTCGCACTACTCGCCGTCGCGACCCCGTTTGCGGTCGCAGGGCTGACAGACAGCACGACCACCGGAGTTCGACCGGCCAACGAGACAACCCCGGTCACCGTGCCGACGAAGATCGTCGAGACCGCGCTGAGCGCAGCACCGGACATCGTCATTCCGCTGCAGGAGCTCACCGGCCTGCCGCTGCCCGATCTGCGGCTCTCCGATCTGAAATACCTGCCGTTGCCGGATTCCATCGTGATCCCGCCGATCGAGATTCCCGACATCCCGGGTCTCACGACGCCGGCTCCGGGTGGCGCAACCGCGCAGGCCCCGATCCCCAGGGTGGACGCCTCGGCACCGGTCAATCCTGAGGCTGCCGACCCCACCGGGCCGCCGCTCGGAGCGGCAGTCAAGGAGATCTCGCAGGACACCCCGTTCAGCATGGTGGCGTTGACCTCCGAGCAGCTGAACGGCGCGAGCGCACAGGTTCGTCGGCAGCTCGAGGACGGATCCTGGGGCCCGTGGCTGCAGACCGCACCGGTGGATACCACTGCGAGCGACGCCGTTCCCGCTGCGGAAAAGCAGGGCACCGAACCGATCTTCGTGGGACTCACCAAGGCCGTGCAGGTGCTGTTGACTCCGCTGACGAGCAGCGCTGCTCCCGAAAGCTTTGCGACGCCGCCGGTTCCGGAGGTCCCGGTTGTTCCGCTGCCTTCCGATGCCTCCGCACCTGCGCCTGCTCCCGCCGTTGCGGAGCAGCCTTTGGGCTACACACCCGCGTCGTCGAGCAAGCCGCTGCGCCAACAGGATCCGGCACCGATAGAGCCTGCTGCGCCCGAAGCCGCTCCTGAGGTGTCGGCCGAGCAGTTGGCGTCGGCAGTGAGCGACATCAGCGCCGTGCTCATCACCCCCGGCACGTCCCCCGCCGATTCGGCGTTGAGCGACCTCGCTACTCCGGTGGCGGGCGATGCAGGTCCCAACGTCATTACCCGCGCCCAGTGGGGTGCCGACGAGTCGATCCGTTGTGCCAACCCGACAATCGACGATTTCATCGGCGGTGCCACCGTGCACCACACCGCGGGCAGCAACGACTACTCGAAGTCCGAGTCGGCCGAGATCGTCCGCGCCATCTACGCCTACCACGCACAGACGCTCGGCTGGTGCGACATCGGCTACAACGCACTGGTCGACAAGTACGGCCAGATCTTCGAGGGTCGCGCCGGCGGCTTGGACAAGCCGGTCCAGGGTGCGCACGCCGGTGGATTCAACGAGAACACCGTCGGAGTGGCCATGATGGGCGACTACTCCACTCAGGATCCGTCGCAGGAGACCGTCGATTCGGTCGGCAAGTTCCTCGGCTGGCGACTCGGCAAGGCAGGTCTGGATCCCAAGGGGACCACGACGATGACCTCCGAGGGAACGGATTTCACGTTCATCGGCAAAGGCAAGAGCGTCGACCTGCCGGTGATCTTCGGTCACCGCGACGTCGGCAACACCGAATGCCCCGGTGATGCCGGATACGCCAGGCTCGGGGAGATCCGCGACATCGCGGCCGCGAACCTCGGCGGTGGCGGCGACGTCACACCGGCAGCACCCGAGACCGCGCCCGATGCCACCGCACCGGATACCGCGGTGACCGACCCGGCACCGTCACGCCCGGGCACGGACGTCAGTTCGACTCTGGGCGAGAACATCCCGGCCCTGGTCGCAGAATTGCAGCGCCTGGCGTCGACGAGCCCCGTCGCGCAGAAGTGGTTGTCCTCGGGCGGCGAAACCGGCGCTCTCGGCGTACCGGTCAGCGGCCTGGTTCAGGTCAGCGGCGGCCGCGAGAAGGCGCAGTTCCAGAACGGCGAGATCATCACCAACATGGCCGGCCAGGCCGTGGCCGTCATCGGCAAGATCTTCCAGCAGTACTTGCAGCAGGGCGGTGTCGACGGCGTCCTCGGTCTGCCGCTCACCGACGAGTTCAAGGTGCCGGAGGGCTTCCGAACGGACTTCGAGAACGGTTCGCTCATCTTCAACGAGCTCACCGGCATCGTGACCACGGTCATCAAGACGTACAACGACACCTACAACGCAGAAATGCAGAAGCCGGTCGCCGCGCCGGTGGAGCCGGCACCTGTTGCCGAGCCCGCTCCGGCACCGGAGCCCGCACCCGCGGGCTGAGTTCAGACAGTCGACAAGGGCCGAGTCACCGTGGTGACTCGGCCCTTGTCGTGTTCGATGCGCCGCTCTACCGGCGAATCACCACCAGCGTTCGAGTACCTGCGCCACTCCGTCGTCTGCGTTGGTGACGGTCACTTCGTCCGCGGCGGCGACGGCGGCCGGATGCGCGTTGCCCATGGCGACGCCCAGGCCGACCATCGACAGCATCGGGACGTCGTTGGGCATGTCCCCGAAGGCGACGATGTCGGCGACGTCCACGGACAGGGTCTCGGCGACCTTCGCCAGGCCCGACGCCTTCGTGACGCCCGGGGCCGACAGTTCGATGAGCCCGTTGTCGGTGGAGAAGGTCAGGTCGGCGCGGCCGGAGATCAGCGGCGAGAGAATGTTTGCCATATGGCCGCTGGTCGATCCCGACAGCCGTATCAGCAGCTTCACCGCGGGGACGTCGACGACGTCGTCCTCGGACATCTCGACGTTGTCGGGATTGAGCCACGCGTGCTCGTAGCCGGGCGAGCTGACGAACTGCGGCGTGGCCGCGTCGTGCGCCGATCGGCCGACGCGCTCGGCGGCGAGACCGCAGCCGGGTAGCGCGCGGTACGCGACGTCGGCCAGCCACTGCAACATCTCGACATCGAGGGTCTCCGCACTGAGCACGCGATCGGTGGCCGCGTCGTAGATGACCGCACCGTTGGCACACACCGACATCGGCGCGTATCCGAGACCGTCGACGACGGGGTGGATCCACCGCGGCGGCCTGCCGGTGGACAGCACGAACGGCACTCCGTCCGCTACGACGGCTGCGACAGCTCGCTTGGTGCGTTCACTGACACGTTCGTGCTGGTCGAGCAGGGTCCCGTCGACATCGCTGGCGACGAGGCGAGGGGCGAGGCGGGTGGTGTTCGGCGCGTTGGTCATCGTGACGTCATTCTGCCCTAGTGTCGAAGGACCCTGTTTTCGACATGCACGTCTTCGATGTGGAAGGAACGGTAGATGACATCCGTGAACCGTCAGATCCGCTTGGCTCAGCGGCCCGTGGGGCGTCCCGACGAGTCGACGTGGGATCTCACCGAGGAACCCATCCCCACCCCGGGCGACGGGGAATTCGTCGTCACCGTCGACTACGTCTCCCTCGATCCCGCCATGCGCGGTTGGCTCAACGATGCGCGCTCGTACGTGCCTCCCGTCGGCATCGGTGAGGTGATGCGTGCTCATGCCGTCGGCCGCGTCCTCGAGTCCCGGCATCCGGATTACGCTGTCGGCGAAGTCGTTTCGGGCTCGTTCGGCGTCACCGAGCATGCGATCTCGGACGGGTCGGGAGTGCAGAAGGTCGACGAATCGATCGCACCGGCACCCACCTGGCTCGGTGCCCTCGGCTTCCCGGGATTGACGGCCTACTTCGGGTTGATGGACGTCGGCAAGCTGGCCGAGGGCGATACCGTCGTCATCTCCGGGGCGGCTGGTGCCGTCGGCAGCATCGCGGGTCAGATCGCGAAAGCCAAGGGAGCCACCGTGATCGGAATTGCCGGCGGACCCGAGAAATGCGCCTGGCTCACCGAGGAGCTGGGCTTCGACGCGGCGATCGACTACAAGAACGAGTCGGTGTACAAGACCCTGAAGGCTGCTGCACCGAAGGGCATCGACGTCTACTTCGACAACGTCGGCGGCGAGATTCTCGATGCGGCGCTCTCGCGCCTGCGTAAGGGTGCGCGAGTGGTGTTGTGCGGGGCCATCTCCGGCTACAACGCCACCGAACCGCAGCCCGGACCCGCGCACTACCTGTCCCTGCTGATCAACCGTGCGTCGATGACCGGGTTCATCATCTTCGACTATCTCGATCGCTACCAGGAAGGCGTCGACGCTCTGTCGGAGTTGCTCACCAGCGGCAAGATGACCGCGCGCGAGCAGATCGAGATCGGCGGAATCACGGCGTTCGGATCGACGCTCAACCTGTTGTTCGACGGTGCCAATACCGGCAAACTCGTCCTGGAGGTCGGCGAACGCACCCACGATTCGGAATTATGAGGACAACTCGTTCGTTGAACCCCACGTATCGCTCGATAGAGAACTAGGAGAGCACATGTCTGCAGCCACCGAAACCGCCATTCTCGCCGGAGGATGCTTCTGGGGAGCCGAGGAGCTCGTCCGCAAGCTGCCCGGGGTGGTCTCCACTCGCGTCGGCTACACCGGCGGCGAAATCCCCAACGCGACGTACCGCAACCACGGCAACCATGCCGAGGGCCTCGAAGTGATCTATGACCCCACCCAGACGTCGTACCGGGATCTGCTGGAGTTCTTCTTCCAGATTCACGACCCGACCACGAAGAATCGTCAGGGCAACGACATCGGAGCCAGCTATCGCTCGGCCATCTTCTACCTGAACGACGAGCAGAAGCGCGTGGCCGAGGACACGATCGCCGATGTCGACGCGTCGGGCCTGTGGCCGGGCAAGGTCGTCACCGAGGTGACCCCGGCAGGAGATTTCTGGGAAGCCGAGCCCGAGCACCAGGACTACCTGCAGAAGTACCCCGAGGGCTACACCTGCCACTGGGTTCGCCCGGACTGGAAGCTGCCGCGTCGCGCAACCGCCTAGGAGCGGCTGCGCCGCATGTGCATGGAACTTCGTAGCCTGCTACGAAGTTCCACTCACATGGGTAGGGCAGCCAGGTCCGACATATCGAGTACGAACCTGTACCGAACGTCGTTGGCTGCCAACCGATCGAAAGCCTCGTTCACTCGAGCGGACGGCATCGTCTCCACCTCGGCGACGATGCCGTGTTCGCCACAAAAATCAAGCAATTCCTGGGTGTATCGGCGTCCACCACTGCCCGCCGACGCCAGACTCTTCCGGCCGATCAGTAAATCCAGGAAATCGACCGTCGTCGAGCCGAGATAGCCCACTGTGCAGAGCGTTCCGTCGAGTGCGAGGCAACGTAGGTACGGCGCGAGATCGTGCTCGACGGGCACGCAGTCGATGATCAGATCGAGACCACCTGCCAGTGCGTTCATCGCGGCGTCGTCGGTCGAGACGACCACGTGATGAGCACCCAGCTCCTTCGCGTCGGCGGCTTTGCCTGCACTGGTGGTGAATACGGTGACCTCCGCCCCGAGTGCGCGGCCCAGCTTGACCGCCAGATGGCCGAGCCCGCCGATTCCGGCCACCCCCAACCTCACGCCGGGGCCGACGTTCCAGCGGCGCAACGGCTCCCACACGGTGATGCCGGCACACATCAGGGGTGCCACTGCCGCTGGGTCGAGGTTCTCCGGGCGGTGGTAGACGAACCGATCGCGAACCACGTATTCGTCGGAATACGCACCGCGAGTGGTAATTCCATCGTGTCTGTCGCGCCCTCCATAGGTCAGGGTCGGGAACTCTCGACAGAAATTTTCCTGACCCACCGTGCACATATCGCACCGCCCGCACGAGTCGACGATGTTTCCGACGGCCACCGCATCGCCGACGGCAAAATCCGTGACTCCGGGACCGATCTCGGTCACCTCCCCGACGAACTCGTGCCCGGGCACCACAGGGAAGTCACCGGGATTCCGCGTCGAGTGCAGATCGGTGTGGCACACCCCGCAGAACGTCACCCGAACGGCAACGTCGTCGTCGCGAAGATCCCGCCGGTCGAATGTCCACCGCTCGAGTGCCGCGGTCTCGTCGACGGCTCTGTATCCGGTAGCTGTCCGCATGTTCGTATCCCTTCAGAAATAACCAACTGGTTGGAAACGGTAGCGGGTCGTGGGACAGTTTTCAACCAACCAGTTGGAAATGTATGGTTCTCGCATGGGCAATTCGACGGCTACCCGAGCTCGGCTGCTGGCCGCCGCCACCGAGGAGTTCGCGACGCACGGCATCGCCGGAGCACGAGTGGACCGAATCGCGGCGACGGCCGCATCGAACAAATCGTTGATCTACAGCTACTTCGGCAACAAGGACACCTTGTTCGACACCGCCTTCGACACGCGAGTCGACACCGATATCGAGAACATCGCCTTCACTCCCGGCAACCTGCCCGGGTACGCGATGAAGCTCTACGACATGTACCTCGGCGACCCCACGCTGGTACGTCTGCTGACGTGGGCCCGGCTGGAGCGAACCCCGACCGGGCCGCTGTTCGACCGCAGACCCGGACACGACGATGAGAAATTCGTCATGATCGCCGAGGCTCAACGCGCCGGGCTGCTCGTGGACGACGTAGACCCCGCGGATATCTGGTCGATGCTGATCGCGTTGGCCGGCACGTGGGCTCAGGCGGCGATCATTCACACCGCCGACCGTAGTGAGCCCGAGACGGACCACGACCGACGCCGGGCCGCCCTCGCCGCCACCGTCCGGCGTGCATTCTGCCGACCTGTCCAGAAGGGCGGGACTTCCTAGCAGGGGTCGAACTACCGCGCACATGGGAGCCGAACTTGCGACACTGATCCGGTGACACCCGACAGAACCCCTCGGTCGATGGCCGACGTCCTCCGTTCGCCGCGCTTCTGGCTCGCTCCGATCTTTGTCGTCTCGACCCTCATGTCGTTTCTCGCGGCCCTGTATCTGGGCGGCGTTCTCGATCCACGGGGCAACTTGCACGATCTGCCCATTGCGATCGTCAACCAGGACGAGGGCGACACCCTTGCGGGCGAGCAACGCAATATCGGCAACGACATCGTCGACGGATTGATTCAGAACGTCGATTCCGAGAAGGTCGCTTTCCGCGAGGTCGGCCCGGCGCAGGCCGAATCGTTGCTGTCCACGGCCGAGGTCTACGGCTCCATCGTCATCCCCAGTGATTTCACCAAGAGAATGGGAATCCTGGCCGAGGGCAGCATCATTCCCGGTGATATCGAGAAGCCGATCATCACCGTCTACACGAATCCGCGGGCGGGTAGCTTCGGAATGTCGCTCGTGACCGGAGTGGCCACTCCGGCATTCGAATCGGTGAATCAGACCGTGGGCCAACAGATCACCGATCAGGTTCGCCAGCAGCTCGGCGACACTCCCCTGGCGGGCGCGAGCGCTCTGGCATTGGCGCAGCCGATCAGTGTGATTGTTGCCCAGCACGATCCACTGCCCGACGGTACCGGCGGTGGCCTGTCTGCGTTCTACTACGCGCTACTGCTCGTCTTGGCGGGATTCACCGGTGCGACCATCGTCAGCACCCTCGTCGACGGCTTGTTGGGGTTCACCCCCACCGAAATCGGCCCGAAGTACATCCACCGCGGACCCACCCGGATCAGCCGGTTCCAGACGCTGGTGGTCAAGTGGCTGGTGATGTTCGTTCTGGCCATGCTCGTATCCGCCCTGTACCTACTGATCAGCCACTTGCTGAGCATGCCCATCACCCATGCGTGGACCCTGTGGACGTACGGCGCGTTCGCGATCACCGCCGTCGGATTCACGGCGCTGGCGGTGATGTCCGCATTCGGCACAGCAGGGTTGCTGGTCAACTTGGTCGTCTTCATCATCCTGGCCCTGCCGTCCTCGGGTGGCACGATTCCTCTCGAGGCAAGCCCGCCGATTTTCACGTGGCTGGCCCAGTTCGAGCCGATGCATCAGATTTTCCTCGGCACCCGATCGATCCTGTACTTCAACGCCTCGCCCGACGCCGGCCTGCTGCATTCGGTGGGTATGACGTCCCTCGGACTGCTCATCGGGCTCGTGTTCGGCCTGGTGTTCACCCTTCTCTACGACCGTAAGGGCCTCGACAGAGGCCTCGATTCTCCGGGTGTCATCAGCTGACGCCGGTACACTCGATCCAATGCTTGCCGTCAATCCAGCCGGGAGCGTGGCACCCCGACGGGCCGTCCGCGCCTATCTCGACGTCGCCATCGTCGTTCTCGTCCTCGTGGGCACCAACCTCATCGCACACTTCACCACGGTGTGGGCGAGTATCGCGACGGTTCCGATCGCCGCCGTTCTCCTGGTGATCCTGTCGAACCGTCGCGGACTCGGATGGGCCGAGCTGGGACTGTCACCCAAGCAGTGGAAGACGGGTTCGCTCTACGCACTCGGTGCCGTCGGCATCGTCCTGACGGTCATCGCCATCGGTGCATTGCTACCGATGACGCGGCCCTTCTTCATGGCCGATCGCTATGCCACCATCTCTGCGGCGCTGGTCGCCTCGATGATCGTCATTCCGCTGCAGACGGTCATCCCGGAAGAACTTGCGTTCCGTGGGGTGCTGCACGGCACGTTGGGCCGCATCTACGGTGCCCGCGGAGTCTTCGCGGCGGGATCCCTACTGTTCGGTCTGTGGCACATCGCGTCCTCGCTCGGCCTGACCGCCGGGAACGTGGGACTCAGCGGATTTCTCGGCGGCGGGCTGTTCGGGCAAATCGTCGGGATCGCGCTCGCAGTCGTCGCGACCGCAGCAGCCGGGGTCGTCTTCACCTGGCTGCGCAGCCGAAGCGGGAGTCTCATCGCACCCATCGCCCTGCACTGGTCGTTGAACGGACTCGGCGCACTGGCCGCAGCCCTCGTGTGGCACGCATCGACGAGCTGAGCGACATGAAAGACGAGCTGCACCAATACCTTCGGATCGCTCGCCAGAACATGCTGTGGAAGCTCGACGGCCTCACCGAATACCAGAAGCGACGACCGATGACGCCGACGGGAACCAACCTCTTGGGGTTGGTCAAACACCTCGCCATCGTCGAATACGGCTACTTCGGCCTCACGTTCGGTCGTGAGTTTCCAGCTCGTTTCGCGGAATTGGAAGCAGAGGGCATGGCCCGGCTGAATTCCGACATGTGGGCCACCGCCGAAGAATCGTCGGAATCCATTGTCGCCCTGTACCGCGAGGCGTGGACGTATGCCGACAAGACCATCGATTCACTCGACCTGGATGCAGCGGGACGCGTCCTGCACTGGCCTGCGGACAAACAAGAAGTGACGTTGCATCGCGTACTGGTGCATCTGTGCATCGAAACGAATCGACATGCCGGACACGCAGACATACTGCGCGAATTGATCGACAACTCCGTCGGACTGCGCCTCGGCAACGAGAACATGGCCGACGGCGACGCAGCATGGTGGGCAGAGTACCGATCCGAGTTGGAAACCGTTGCTCTAGAAGCTGATCAAGCCCGTCCCGCCGACTGAGCCATTTTCGGCTCGACGGCTATTTTCGCGGTGTACCTGTCCAACCGCGATCGATGACCCGATTCAGCGCGACGACAGCCTGCGCGGAAATCCCGGGCAGTGATCACTGTCCGTCTACCGTTCTTTTTCTCGATTCTCACGGCCTTCCCGGAGCGCAGCTTCGATACCGGTGTCGCCCCTGCTATCGAAGCGAAGACCCCAGCCTGCCCGATCGCGCATCGGATGCACGTCCGACACGGATGTACCCCAAAATGTCTTCGGCAATAGTCTGCGCCCGCGGCCAACCACGCGTTGCCCACGCATCGATGCCACGATCCCCGGTGTGGAAGGGGGTGGAATTACCAGGAGAGGGGCAAAGTTTCGGTGAGCGAGACGTGTCAGGAATTTCCGGCCATGGCGATTGTTGGCGCCCACGTGCTTAACAACGAGACCGCCACCGAAACCGAGCTGAGCCCCAAGTCCTGGGTCCGCGAGCTGACCGAGCAGATTCTCGAGCAGGGCACCACCGAGGGGGCCGAGTATCAGGGTCTGCCTGTCGTGCTGTTCACGATCACCGGGGCGAAGTCCGGCAAGAAGCGGTACGTGCCCTTGATGCGCGTCGAAGCCGACGGCAAGTACGCCATGGTCGGTTCCAACGGTGCCGGTGCCACGAACCCGTCGTGGTACTACAACATCAAGGCAAACCCCACCGTCACGGTGCAAGACGGGACGAAGGTTCTCACCCTCCAGGCCCGCGAGCTCGACGGGGCCGAGCGCGAGAAATGGTGGACGCTAGCCGTCGAGTCCTTCGCTCAGTACGCCGAATTCCAGTCCCAGACAGACCGGCAACTCCCCGTCTTCATCCTGGAGTGACCCCGGCTGTGATCCCACTTCACGCCCCGTGCACGGGCGACACCCGACGTTAGGAACAGCCTTGAAAATCGGAATCTCCACCTTCGTCACCGACGACGGGATCGACCCGGTGTCGCTGGCTCGCGCCATCGAGGAGCGTGGATTCGACTCGCTGGTTGTTGCCGAGCACACTCACATCCCAGCCAGTAGGGAGACGGCGTTTCCCACCGGCGAAGAGATGCCCGACTTCTACTATCGGACGCTCGACCCCTTCGTCACTCTGGCAGCGGCCGCAGCGGTGACATCGAAGATCGAGCTGGTCACCGGTATCACCTTGCTCATTCAGCGTGATCCCATCACCACTGCAAAAGAATCCGCCAGTATCGACCTGATCTCACGGGGCCGGTTCGTATTCGGCGTGGGAGCGGGTTGGCTCCTCGAGGAGATCCGCAACCACGGCACCGACCCGAAGACACGGGGTGCACTGTTGGACGAGCAGATCGAAGCAATCAAAGCCCTGTGGACGAACGAGCCGGCCGAGTATCACGGCAAGCACGTCGATATCGAACCCTCCTACCTCCGTCCCAAGCCGGTGCAGACACCGCACCCCCCCGATATTCATCGGCGGTGCCTCCGATGCGACGGTGAAGCGCGTCATCCGGCACGACGCCGGGTGGATAGCCAACCCACAGCCCGTCGATGTCATGTCCGCGCGCATCGATGCGATGCGCGAAGGACTCGGGCACGACGTTCCGTTGCTACAGTTCGGCACCCCCGCGGATCCCGAGTACTGGCACGCCTGCGAAGAGTTGGGATTCGGGCAGCTTGCGCTCATGCTGCCCACCGCGCCGCACGACGAATCGTTGAAAATCCTCGACGAGTACGCCGCGCTGGCGTCCGCGTACCGCGGGAGATAAAACCCTGGGCGCGTTCGGAAGTCGCGCGTCCACCCACACCGGTCCCCGCACCGATCCGGTGCGGGGACCGACCTAGCTTGCGTTCAGGAACCGGACGGCGCTGCCGGCGGTACGGGAGGCGTCGCACCATCAGCGGGTGCCGGCGGCGCGGGCGGAGTTGTGCCATCGGCCGGTGCCGGCGGCGCGGGCGGCGTCGCTCCGTCTTCTGGTGCGCACACCGCTCCCGGGCCACCTGCGCCCGGCCCACCCTTACCCGGACCACCATCGGCCGGTCCGCCCTTGCCCGGACCACCCGCGGGCGGGGCAGGCGGAGTTGCGCCGTTATCCGGCACGGCCGGAGTTGTTCCGTCCGCGGGTCCCGGTGGCGTCGGAACCGCGGGGACCGTAGATCCGTCGCCGGAATCCGTCGCCTCGGGGCTTGCCGGAACAGCAGGCACGTCCGACCCGCCACCGCCATCGGTTCGCTGTCCGAGGGCAGACGACGACGCCACGGTCGACACGCCAGGCGAGGGGTCGGGTCCGGTGGCTGCGAACACAGCCGCGGTCACCAGGGCTCCGATGGCAAGTCCCGCTGCTGCGGTCGCGGCCAGCGGCGCACGTCCCTTCCACCGCTTGGGCTTGTTCTCCCGAGCGGTGCCGGGCTCGGGGTTCGATGCGGCGGGAATCGGTTGGGTCTGATCGTTCACGTTCACTCCTTGTTCGGACTGCGTCGTTCGTTTCGGTCTGTCACCGACACTGCCGCCGCTAGCTGAAGTCACCCTGAAGCCGAGCGCATCTTCAGGATCACTTCAGCTGGTGGGTGACAATCGAGGCATGACATACAGTTCCGCTCCCCGGGTGATGGTGGTGGAGGATTCGTTACCCATCAGGGAAGCGCTGGTGGCCGCGTTCGAGGACGCGGGTTTCACCGCCGTGTCCCTGCCCGACGGCGACGACTTCGAGACCACGATGGCAGGCTTCCGTCCCGATGTGGTGATCCTCGACGTCATGCTGCCCGGTGCACGGGACGGGTTCGATCTCATCGACGTCGTCCGGCAGAGCAGCGACGCAGGCATCATCATGGTCACCGCGAAAGATCAGCTGGCCGACCGGTTGCGGGGCCTGGGCGACGGCGCTGACGACTACGTGGTCAAGCCCTTCCAACTCGACGAGGTGGTCGCCCGCGCAAAATCCGTGCTGCGGCGTCGCGGTCGTTCGTCCGACGCGGTCCAGGTCGGTGATCTACTGGTCGACGAGCCCGCCGGAGTGGTCACTCGGGCAGGTCAGGTTCTCGATCTGACGGCGACGGAGCTCCGTTTGGCCACGTTCCTCGTCGCACAGCGCGGACGTACTGTCTCCAAAACCTCTATCCTGGAATCGGTCTGGGGCTACGGCGCGTACGACGGGAACCTGGTGGAAGTTCACATCAGTGCGTTGCGTCGCAAGATGGAAGCGCATGGGCCGCGGTTGATCCATACCGTCCGCGGCTTGGGTTATGCATTGCGGGCTCCGCAGTGAAGCGGACGCCGACCCCGTCGCTTCGGATGCGGGTGGTCGCCACCGTCGTCGTGTTGTTCGCGGCACTGCTGGTGATTGTCGGATCGTCGGTGGATGTCGTTCTGGGTCAACAGCTTCGGCGTGATCTGGAAGCGCGGTTGTCGGACCGGGCAACTCGGGCTGTCGAGCTCGTGGAGAGCGGCGTCGGGCCCGGGGATCTGGTACAGGCCCTGCAGGGCGACGCCATCCGAGTTCGGGTCACCGCTGCGGACGGCACGGTGTACGGCGCTCCCGGCAGCGGACCGCCTGGCCCGGACATCCGGCCTGCCACCCCGGCTCCGCCTGCGGGCCAGTCGCGAACTCCGAGTCCCCCTGGTCCGCCGGATCCTCCTGCGCCCCCGTCCGATTCGTTCGAGATCACCGAACCGTTGCCCGACGGTTCGACGCTGTCTCTCCTCGGCGATACCACGGCCATCGCCGATGTTCGGCGACAACTGCGCATCCTCATGCTGGGAGCGGGTGCTGTGACGCTGTTACTGGCCGCCGCTGCGCTGACCTTTGCCGTGCGGCGAGCACTGTCCCCGCTAGACTCGATGACATCGGTCGCGCGCCGAATAACCAACGGCGACAGGGGTAGACGTCTGCTTCCCACCAAACCGAACACCGACCTCGGCCGTACTGCCTCGGCCGTGGACGAGATGCTCGACGCCCTCGAGGACGCCGAGCGCCGCGAGGCAGCAGCGGCGCGCACAGCCCGCCTCGCCGAGGAGGACATGCGGCGCTTTCTGGCCGACGCCGCACACGAGCTGCGCACTCCCGTCGCCGGGATCTCGGCGTTGGCGCAGTCGCTGCAGCGCGACGCCGAGCATCGCCCCGATCGAGTCGCACGCTGGAGCGAACTGCTGGTCGGGGAATCGAGCAGGGCGTCACGGTTGGTGGGCGACATGCTCGATTCCGTCCGCGCGGAGAACACGTCGGATCTCGACGCAACCGATACCGACCTCGCCGACATCACCCGCCGCACAGTGGAGCGAGCAGCTCTACTCATGCCGGATATTTGGTTCGATGTCGCTGCCGCGCAACCGATTCCGGTTCACATCGACGTCGGACGTATCGAACAGATCCTGTCGAACGTGCTCGACAATGCCGGTCGCTTCACCCCGTCCGGCGGCACGATTCGGGTAGCGGTCGGCAGGGACACCCACGCATTCATCACCGTGGACGACGAAGGGCCGGGTGTCGCAGAGGCAGACCGTGAGCGCATCTTCGAACGACTCGTCAGGCTGAACTCCGCCCGTGACCGAGCATCCGGTGGCGTCGGACTGGGGCTGTCGATCGCTCGAACACTGGCGCGCGCCCACGGCGGCGAACTCGTCTGCCTCGCAGGGCCTTCGGGCGCGCGATTCCGGCTGACTCTCCCCCTGAACGCGTGAACATGTCAGCTAGTCGACGATCAGGTCCATCAGCAGACTGTCGTGCCAGCCGTCCGGCCCCTTCTCGTACTTGCGCATGATCCCGACCGGCTCGAAACCGACTGCGCTGTAACAGGCTATCGCTGCCGCGTTGTCGGCGGCGGGATCGATCACCAGGCGGTGATGACCGAGATCGACTGTCAGGTAGCGCACCAGCGTGCCTACCGCGTCCTGTCCGACGCCGCGGCCGTGTACCGCCGGATCGAGGAAGATGTCGATCGACGCGTGCCGGTACATCGGGTCGGTCTCTTCGCCGTACTGGATCAAACCGACTGTCGCGGAGCTTAATTCGACAACCAGGCGGGTCTCTTCAGGGTTGTCGAACGGCCAGTTTGCGTCGGCGTCCTCGTCACCCCACCGCGCATGCACCTCGGGGGTGTGCAGTATTCGGCGTAGCTCCGGCACGTCCTCGGCGGTGATCGGCCGCAACACGACCCGTTCACCGCGGAGGTTCATGCCCGCCGACTACTCGACGCGCTTGGCCGCGCGTGCCGCCAGATCCTGGGCGTCGAGCTTGTCGGCTTCCTCCAGGGTCGGGGCACTGCCACCGAGTCGGGCCGGAACCCAGTACGCGCCGGGCTCGTGGTGGTAGCCCTCCTGAAGCTCGAGCAGCATCTTCTGCATGACCGACCGCAGCTTGTCGGTCAGTTCGTTCGGCGGCCCGACCGGCGCAATCGGTTCACCGACGGCAATGGAGATCGGAGTGTTGGTGCGGCCCAATCGCTTCGGGTAGCCCTTGGTCCACACTCGCTGCGCACCCCAGATGACCGTCGGGATGATGGGGACGCCGGCCTCGATGGCCATACGCGCTGCACCGGACTTGAATTCCTTGATCTCGAAGCTCCGGCTGATGGTGGCTTCGGGATACACGCCGACGAGTTCGCCCTTACGCAGACTGTCGACGGCCGCCTTGTACGACTGCGCACCGGCACCGCGGTCGACGGGGATGTGCTTGAGTGCGCGCATGATGGGGCCGGAGATCTTGTTGTCGAAGACTTCCTTCTTGGCCATGAAGCGGATGTAGCGCTTCACTCGCCGCGGCGGCAACCCGGCGTAGGTGAAGTCCATGTATCCGGTGTGGTTGACGGCGATGACCGCTCCACCGGTAGCAGGGATGTGCTCCTCGCCCTCGACCTCGAACTTCAGGCCCTCGAACGCGAACACTGTGCGAGCGATGCCGATGACTGATCGGTAGACGGGTTCCACAGTCGGTTAGCGTAGTCGGTGGACGGGGTCGGAGAAAGGTCCGGCCAGGAGCGCGGTCGGGTCGTGCGCAGTTCGAGAAGCTACGGGGGAGAGAATTCACGTGAAGAACAGAGCGGCTTCACCGCGGCGCAGCCGGGTCTGCCGAACCGCGCTGCCGCTGATAGCGATGATTGCGCTGGTCGGTGCCTGCGATTCCGCGGTCGGGATCCCATCCGATCAGGCCGCAGCCCCGTCCAGCAGCAGTGCAGGGTCCACCGCCGAGTCCGCGAATGCCGCCGGGTCGAGCACCCCAGAGCCCACCACCACCCCGGCACCGCCGCCCATCCCACCGGGTCCGCCCGTCGGCGATGCCCCCGGAAATCCTGCGGCCGCCGCGGCACTACGGCCGTTCGTCAACGATCTCACCGGCGGCGGAATAGGTGTCGTCACCGCGAGGTGCTGGACTGTGCCGCCGACCGACATTCCGACGATGTACTTCGACACCGGCGCCATCCTCGCGGCGGTGGCGGCTCCCGCGGTCGACGGTCAGTACGCGGTGACGTGGACCGGACCCACGGCAACGGTCGCCATCAAACGCAGCGAGATCGCGTCGGGCTACGCCTGCCCTACCGTCTATCCCACCGGCACGACGCCGGTCTTCGACGCGACGGACGCGGTCTACACCGTCGATCGCTATCTGGGACGCATCGCCGGTATCCCCGTCAATCGGGGCGACGTCGAAGAGAGCTACCCGCTGGTGTGCGACAGCCGCGGCACGTGGGATCCGAACGGCACCGGGTCTCCCACTGCCCCACCTCTGGCCGAGAATCCGGCAATTCTGCCGAGCATCACCTCGTTCGATCCCGACAGTGTGTTCGTGACGGCCCAGAACGGCGTCTACACGCAGGTCAATGCAGACATCATCGACGCCTCGGGGGTGTACCAGAACCGCACGTTCCTGCTGGCGATCGGCGGCGAGGGCTACTGCATCGGCGACATCGCCTGATCCTGAACTACTTCAGGACATCGGTCCCGACGAAAGGCACGAGGGCTTCCGGAACCCGGACGGTGCCGTCGGCCTGCTGGTGGTTTTCGAGGATCGCCACGATCCACCGCGTGGTGGCGAGGGTGCCGTTCAGGGTGGCGGCGGTCTGAGGCTTGCCGTTCTCGTCGCGGTAGCGCACGCCGAGGCGTCGGGCCTGGAAGGTCGTGCAGTTCGAGGTCGAGGTGAGCTCGCGGTATGCCTTCTGCGTGGGGACCCAAGCTTCGCAGTCGAACTTGCGCGCGGCCGACGACCCGAGGTCTCCGCCTGCGGTGTCGATGACGCGGTAGGGCAATTCAACCGCGGCGAGCATTTCCTTCTCGTACTGCAGCAGCTTCCGATGCTCGGCCGCCGCGTCCTCGGGCTTGATGTACGAGAACATCTCGATCTTGTCGAACTGATGGACGCGGATGATGCCGCGGGTGTCCTTGCCGTAGCTACCCGCTTCACGACGGAAGCACGACGACCAACCGGCGTAGCGCTTGGGGCCGTCGGCGAGGTCGATGATCTCGCCCGAGTGGTAGCCCGCGAGAGCAACTTCGGAGGTTCCGACGAGATACAGGTCGTCGGCTTCGAGGCGGTAGATCTCGTCTGCGTGTGCGCCGAGGAAGCCGGTTCCCGACATGATCTCCGGCCGCACGAGAACCGGCGGGATCATCATGGTGAACCCGTTCTTGACGGCCTTCTGCGCGGCGAGCTGAAGCAGCCCCTGCTGCAGCAACGCGCCGTAGCCGGTCATGAAATAGAAGCGTGAGCCCGACACCTTGGCTCCGCGTTCCATGTCGATCAGGTTCAGCGACTCGCCGAGTTCCAGGTGGTCCTTCGGTTCGAAATCGAACTCGGGGACGTCGCCGACGGTCTCGAGCAGCACGAAGTCGTCCTCGCCGCCCGCGGGCGTTCCCTCCTCGACGATGTTGGAGATCGCCCGGTGAGCCGTGTCGAGAGCTGCGTCGGCCTCGGCCTCGGCTGCCTGTGCCGCCTTGACCTTCGCGGCCAGTTCCGATGCCCCGGCCAGCAGCGCGGGACGGTCCTCGGCCGAAGCCTTGCCGACCTTCTTGCCCAGCGCCTTCTGCTCGGCACGCAGCTGATCCCCGGCCAACACAGCGGCGCGGCGGGAGGCGTCGGCGTCCAGAAGAGCGTCGACGAGAGCGGGGTCCTCGCCTCGGGTGCGCTGCGAGGCGCGCACTGCGTCGGGGTTCTCGCGAAGCATTTTCAGGTCGATCACGAGAGCAAACCTTACTTGCCGAGCAAGCCCAGGTAGTCCTCGCGTCCGAACATCGTGGCTGCGTCGATCGCCGACGGGTGGCCGCCGTGTGGGTCGGCTCCGCCGTCGACGAGCAGCCGCACCACCTCGTCCTCGCCTTTGAACACAGCGCCCGCGAGTGGGCTCTGGCCCTTGTCGTTGGCCTTGTTCACATCGGCACCGCGTTCGACCAGCACCCGTACCGCATCGGCATGACCGTGATAGGCGGCCAACATGAGCAGGGTGTCCCCCGACTCGTTGTGCAGATTCACCGGAACTCCGGCGTCGACGTAACTCGCCAGACCGACGGCGTCACCGGTACGTGCCATTGCGAACAGTCGACCGGCCAGCTCACTGAGGTCGTCGTCACCCGTTGGGTCGCTCATGTCGACCGAACATACTCGGGCATGATGGAGGGCGATGTCCGCTACAGAACCAGACCCCACGACGAGCGAGAGTCGGAGAACTCTCTCGGCCACCACTGCTCGACGCGGCCTCGCCATGGTGGCCGTCGGTGCAGTCCTGGCCGCGGGGGCAACAGTGTTCCTGTCCGGCGGATTCTCGACTCCCGAGAAGATCACCACGCATTCGACGGCCAGTGGCCCCGCCACCGCAGGTCCGGTGTCCGCGAAGTCCTTCGGTGCCGCCGACCCGGGCGTATGCCTGCAGTGGACGCCCACCGACGATCCCGAGACCGATCGTCAGGACCTCAGCGAAGTGCCGTGCGCCGACGCCCACCGCTTCGAGGTGGCACGCGACATCGACATGAGCGTCTACCCCGGTATCGAATTCGGCCCCGGCGCGCCGTACCCGGGAGCGCTGCGCTTCGGCGAACTGCGCGACGAGCACTGCACCGCCGCCGTCGACGGCTACGTCGGTGCCAAGTTCGACCCGAACGGCCGCTACGGCGTCGGCCTGATGTTCCCCAGCCAGGCCGGATGGGCCAAGGGCGAGCGCACGCTGCGGTGCGGTGTGCAGATGCCGTCGAACACCGGTGCGCTGCTCGAGATGACCGGCTCGATCCTCGACCAGGACCAGTCCAAGGTGTGGCCGACGGGCACGTGCATCGGAATCAACCAGAACGTGCCTGCCGACCCGGTGGAATGCTCGACTCCCCACGCGTTCGAGGTGGCCTCGGTGATCAACCTCACGCAGCAGTTCCCCGGCGGGCACCCGTCGGAAGGCGACCAGGACGCGTACCTGGAGAAGACCTGCACCGACGCCGTCAACGGATACCTCGGCTCGGAGAACGCGCTGCGGGACAAGACGCTGACGTTGTTCTGGGACACGATCGACGTCTCGAGCTGGCTCGCCGGTAGCCGTCAGGTGACCTGCTCGGTGGGCAAGGAACTCGACTCCGGTGGATTCGCGACCATCGTCGGCAGCGCGAAGGGCGACATCCTCATCAACGGTGCCGCGCCCGTGCCGCCGCCCGCAGCCCCCGACGGCCGCGCCCTCCCGACCCCGCTGCCCGGTGCTGCTCCGATCACCACCGGAGGCTGACATCCCCACCCACATGACCCGCGTCGATTTCGAGGAAGCGGTGTCCGACGCTCTCGACACACTGCCGCGAGAACTCACCGACTTCATGAACAACGTGGTCGTCCTCGTCGAGGAAGAGCACCCCACCGAGGACATCCTCGGGTTGTACGAGGGAATCGCGTTGACCGAACGCTACGAATACAGCGGCCACTTGCCCGACGTCATCACGATCTACCGCAAACCGATCCTCGACATGGTCGACGACGAACACGAGGCTCGACGCGAAATCGCCATCACCGTCGCGCACGAAATCGGCCATCACTTCGGCATCGACGACGAACGCCTGCATCAACTGGGATTCGGCTGATCGCGCTCGCCCCCGATCGCACCCCCACCCCCGTAATGCCACCCCCGGTTGGGATCAATGTGGGTTTCAGTCGGTCAGACTGCAACAAAGGCGCATTGATCCCAACCTGGGGGGCGGGCAAAACAGGGTTAAGCCGAGACAGCCTCTCGGCGAACAGGTCGCACCGCGCGGTCGGTCAGGAACGCGAATCCCAGTCCCAGAGCCAGCCACAGGGTTGCCTGCGTGGCCAGTGACGAGAGTCGGAATTCCCACAGCAGGGTCGCCGGGAAGTCCGAACCCACTTCGTTCACACCCGGTAGAAGTGCATAACCCACACCGACGATCACGAGGAACGCCACCGTCGGAGCACCGACGCGAACCGCCACCGACGACTGCGACGCCACCGCCTTCGCCACGTAGATCGCGACGCCCACGGCCAGCAGACCGAGAATCACCGAGGCCAACCACAGCCAGGTGCGCTGGGTGATCGTCTCCGGGTCCCCGACGGCCGGTGGGTTTGCCGGATACTTGAAGAACGGCACCGCTTCGATTGCCAGCCATCCGGCCCCGGCTCCGAGGAGCGCGAGGATCGAGCCCGGAAGCGAGCTGAACCGTCGGGCATAGTGCAGTACCGACGCGAAGATCGCGCCGAGTGCGAGTCCGGCGAGTCCGGTGGCGAGGAAGAGTCCGACGCGTTGCCCGTCGCGACTGACGAGGGCGTCCTCGTCTCCGTGCGAGTGCGCAGCAGTCGCATCGGAGTCGGCGTGGTGTGCCTCGCCTGCTGCTTCTTCGATGGAGATGGCCGAATCGACGTGCGGCTCACCGATGACGAAGGCAACTCCGCCGGCGAGCAGTCCCGCGACGAGACCGGCGAGCAGACCTCGCACCAGCAGTTGAACGAACGTCCCGGTCAGTGGCATGGCAGGCCCAGCAGGTGGCGGCCGTCGTGCATCAGTTCGTGCATGTACATGCCACTACGCGAGATCGCGCCCTGGTCGAATCCGACGAGGTAGAGCACAACGAATGCGAGCAGTATCGTCGCGGCGACGATGACGGCGAGGGCCGCCGATTCCGTCGTGTTGCTGGGTGCATGAAGTATTGCCATGGGGGTGTCCTCCTGGGATTGTGCGTCCCGTAGTCCCTTCGGAGATGAAGGGACGGCCATGCGATGTACGAGTTTTCTGGCTCTCGAATTCGGACATCTGCCCGACGTCGATCACAGTGGCGCAACCGTTCCGGATTTTCACCGGATTACCTGCGTACATCGCGTCTTACCTGCGCACTGTGGCACCGCGTTCGACTCTCTGTCAATCACTGTCCTCGAGAGAACACAGTCCGATGCCACAATGACGCGGTGACTGCGCCTACGACCCGCCTGACGTTGGTGAGCCACGCAAGGACCGATGCGATGCGCTCGGGCCGCTTTCCTGCCGACGAGCCACTCGACGAGGCGGGTGTGCGCGCACTCGCCGAGGTGACCGACTTTCCGCGTGCCGACCGAGTGGTGTGCGGCCCGGAGCTGCGGTCCCGATCCACTGCCGACATCTTCGGCAGCGACGTCGCCGTCGAACCCGCGTTGGCCGACGTCGCGTACGGCCGGTGGTCCGGTCTCGAGATGACCGATCTGCCCGACGCCGACGCGATGGCCTGGCTCGGCGACCCGGCATTCACACCGCCGGGCGGTGAATCTCTGGAGGCGTTGTTCGCTCGCGTCCGGACGTGGCTCGACGAGGTCGGTTCGACGCCGGGCCGCACGCTGGCCGTGACCGCACCCGCGGTGATCAGGGCCGCGGTCGTGCTGGTGCTGGCGGCACCGGTCAGCTCGTTCTGGCGGGTCGACGTCGCACCGTTGACGCGCACCTCGATCCATCGCCGAGGCTCGCTGTGGACGACGGATTCGGTGGCACAGAAGTCTCTCTGAATTCTTTCCGGCATCGATGGAACCGATCCGGGCACGGCGGCGTCCTACCTACCGACAGCCCAGTTCGTCGATCGCAGGGAGCGTGCTCATGACCGTCATCAAAGTCGATCCGGTGGCTCTGCAGCTGGCTGCCTCGGAACTCGATGCGGTCGCTGCCCGATTGCAGGCCGCCGTCACTGCGACGGCGCTTCCTGTTCGGCCGCTACCGCCGGGCACCGACGAGGTGTCGCTCTTGACCGATCGCTTCTTCGCCACCGCGGCCGATACCTTCGGACCTGCTGCAGCACAGGGTATTTCGGAGCTACACCGGGCCGCCGAGGAACTGCGCAAGCAAGCCGCGGACTACTTGGCGACCGACGACGACACCGCCGGGGGCCTGCCGGGGCTCGCCGGCATCTGACGCACTCATCGACCGGCAGCGGTTTCGAAAACGACACGGGGGCTCGAACATGACG
The DNA here is from genome assembly GCF_031456475.1 of Rhodococcus sp. 3258. Lineage (NCBI taxonomy): Bacteria > Bacillati > Actinomycetota > Actinomycetes > Mycobacteriales > Nocardiaceae > Rhodococcus > Rhodococcus sp. 3258. The sequence goes on along the minus strand of NZ_JAVDUT010000002.1, from coordinate 465,561 downwards.
GGGGCTGGACAATGACGCTCGGTGTGACAGGTGTGGTGTGGCTACCACGAACTGCGACAGGAAATTCGACGCGACTGTTGGGGCCCGGGCCGGTGCCTCTACATGTCGCAGGCGGGGCCTGGGGTTCGGTGGCCGCGGCCTTCACCGAGGCCTCGGTGAGCATCGCCGCCATCACGACAGCTCTGACTGCAGGCTGGGAGGGTGAGTCGGCTCTCCTCGCGCAGGCCGCCCTCGCCCGGTTCGCCACGTGGACCGGAGCCACCGCACTGAAGGCGGCGGCACTGTCGATCGAAGCCCCCGCCGCGGGAACCTCGTACGGCGTCGCACTGGCCACCATGCCGTCGCTCGTCGAGATCGGTGCGGTGCAAGCTGCCAAGGTGACGGCTGCGTCGACCGGCGGTGCATTGAACGGAAGTTACGAGGCAGCCGAGGTCGCAGATCGATTGCTCGACATCCGCGCTGCCATGGTCATGGAGGGTTTCGAGCTGGTCTCCTCGCACCTGATCGCAAAGACGACGTTCGATCATGCGCCCGCCATCGTGTCCGAATCCGGCAGTGGTCTCGGCAAATTCGCCAACGGTGCGCTGATGACGTCCCCCGTTCAGGCTGCGGTCGGCGGTCTGATGGCCGCGACGCAGAACCCAGGCGTCGCAGCCGCAGCCGGGCAGCTCGGCAGTGCCGCCACCTCGATCGCCGGAACGGGCGTGTCCACGGTGGCCACCGCGGCATCGAATCTGGTCTCGACGCCACCGCCGAGTGGACCCGGATCCGGCATCGGCCACTCCTTCGCAGCCGGCGGTTCGGCATCTCCCGCCGTCGGGCCGGCATCCACCCGTCCAGTGGCGTACGGCGGACTGGGCGGAAGCAGCGGCAGCATCGTCGGCGGACCGGGAATGCCCGGTTCGGCGTCCAGTCCCGTCGGCGGTGGATCGGCGCTCACGGGTGCAGTACAGAGCAGTCCTGCCACCACGGTCGGCGCACCGACCACAGCCGAGGGTGGCCTCGCTCAGCGCGGAACCAGTGCCGGTGCTGCGCCCGCATCGGGCACACGGGCGCAGGACGACGACGAACACGACACCCCGGAATACCTGAAACAGTTCGAGCATTTCGCCGACGGCCGCACGGTGGCACCGTCGGTCATCGGAGCAGACCCAGCCCTCGACAACATCAGTGAGAACGGCCGGTGATCGACTTGGGAACCGTGCCGGTGGGCCACACACTGCCGAGTGCCGCACTCGGTGTCGACGAGATGGATTTCCTGGTCGACGAGCTCTCGATAGCCGAACTACCCGTCGTGCTCGACGTCTTCCCACGCTTCGACGACGCGAAAGCCCGCGACCGTGCTGTCGACCGCGGCCGTCAGGCCCTCGCGGCGGCAGGACTGTGGGACGGCTCCGCGGTCCACGAGGACGTTCGCCACTGGCTGCGGGTCCTGGAACAACCCCGCTGGTACGTCTCGGCGCGACAGTTCGAGGGCGACACCGTTCCCGTGACTCGGATCTGCATCGCATCCGACGACACCATCGCGGTGTCGGCGGTACGGCGAGAGAACGTCATCACTCTGCGCGTCATCGCCGGGGATCCGGCTCGCGACCTCGTCTCGTCACTGGGATCGGCACCGCCGTTCGATCCCGGCAGCATCAACGCGCCCACCGACCTACTGGCCGAGGCACTGGACGCGGCACCGTCCGACGTGGGCGGCACCGCTTCCCGTCTGCGCAGCATCGGAATCGCCGACGACCGGGCCCTCACTCTGGCCGCGGCGATGGCCACGTGCGCGGGCAGGACCGAGATCACGGCCGTGACCCGCAGGCACGGGACTCGGCGCGGGGCCGGGCGTCCGGTGGCCCTGTTCGACACCCGCGTCGGACGAATCGTCGCCACCTCCGCTGTCGCCGCGGACGGTCGTTCGTGGAGCTCGTTGACCGGCGCGTCGGATCACCGGGTGACCGCGGCTCTGACAGAGCTGATCTCGTCGGCCAAGGACCCAGCGACCACCAACCCAACGACCACCAACCCAACGACCACCAACCCAGCGATCGGCAATCCCGCGATCAGCTGATCGGGTTGTCTGCCTTGTCGCTGCCCTTGCCCTCGAACGGCGGCAGGAACGTGCCCCACTTGGCGCATGCCCAGCCACCGTCGGGTAGCGGCAACAGCTCGATTGTCTGGGTGTTGTCGAGATGGTTGTCGGCGGCGAAGGTGCCGTCGACACCGGTGAGGGCCGCCGCGACCAGTCGAATTGCGGCACCGTGGCTCACGACGACGACGTCTCCTGCGGTGTCGTCACCCAGGTACTGTCCACGCAGCTCGTCGAGCACCGGGACGTAGCGCGCCAACACTGCGCGCCCGCTCTCGCCGCCCGGCGCGGCCGCATCCAGATCTCCGGTATGCCACCGGTAGAAGATTTCAGTGAACAGTCGGTGCGCCTCGGGATCGTCTCGATCTTCCAGCTCTCCGGCGGACGTCTCCTGGATACCGTCGGTCACGACGAGGGGCACTCCGGTGCCGCGCTCGACGTAGCCCGCAGTCTGCTTGGCGCGCAGAGCAATCGACGAGACCAACACGGCGGGGGGATTACCCAGCCGCGTCTGCGCGTACGCCTCGGCTTGTCGGTGCCCGAGCTCGGTGAGTTCGGCTCCCGGCGGCGCTGTGTCCAGCTTCTTCGCGACGTTGGAGACGGTCTGCCCGTGCCGAACGAGAATGAGCTTGCCCATCACAGATCACCCCGACCGGAACGGATTTCGGACAACCACTGCACGTGCTCGTCGATCGGTTGCGGCACCGAACCTCCCGATGTCGTTGCCGTGGGCCATGATCCGAGGAAACGTAGCGGCATCTTCCGGTGGAACGCGGTCAGCGCCTCGGCGACGAGGGGATCGTCCACATGCCCGGCGCAATCGACGAAGAACATGTAGGTGCCCAATTGCGAACGGGTAGGGCGTGATTCGATGAACGTCAGATCGATGTTGCGAATTCCGAACTCCGCCAACGCTGCCGGCAGCGTACCCGGGTCGTTCGGCGGCTTCAGTACCACCGAGGTGCGGTCGGCGCCGGTGCGGGCGGGCACCGGCTGCGGCGGAGTCACCAGCACGAAGCGGGTGCGCGCACCCTCGACGTCGATGATGCCGTCGGCCAGTGTCGGCAGAGACAATCGCTCCCCGGCCAACCGTGTCGAGACGGCGGCGTCGACCACGCCGGCGGCAACATCTTCTGCTGCACCGGCATTCGAGGTCGCAGACTGCACGACGGCGTCGGGCATCGTGGCCTGCAACCACTGCCGGACCTGGCTGAGGGCGATGGGGTACGCGCTGATCGTGCGGGCCGAGTCGAGCGTGACACCGGGCCCGCCGACGATGGTGAACGCGACCTCGATCTCGGTCTCGGCGACGATCTGCAATCGCCGTCCTTCGGACAATGCGTCGAGCGTCGGCGGCACGGCCCCCTCGATGGAACTTTCGATGGGAACCACTGCGGCGTCGGCGGCACCGGATCGAACGGCTTCGAGCGCCGCGGGCGGGCTCGCGGCCGACACCCTCTGGACGTCCCCGCTCAGGCCGACCCCGCCGAATGCGCCGAGCGTTTCGAACTGCGCCAGCGCCATCTCCGTGAACGTTCCCGATGGGCCGAAGTAAGCGATGCGAGGCACGTCTCGAGGTTACGTTGTCGACGTCCCCGAAGCGATCAAACCGACATCGACCAGCCGGGCGTGGGCGGCGACAGCGTCGGCGATCTCGACCCCCAGCAGTACCTCCCGCACGGCCTCGGCGGCCTCGGGTATGAGCTTGCGCAGAGCGTCGACATTCGGCGCGGCCAGAGCCGACGCGATGTCGTCTCCGCGCAGCGACGCCACCGTCGCCGCGAGGATCGCGATCACGTCGTCTCCGGTGTCGGCGCGGGCGACCAGACCGACATCGGCATGCGAGACGACGGCGAGCACGTCGGCGATACGCCTCGCCGTGTCGCCGACACCGATGCCGGGGGTCCGATGAGCGGCAACGATGGTCTCCGCGGTCTCGGCCACGTCGATCGCGTCGAACACCGGGAAGACGACGAGGGGCGAGGGCAGTCGCAACCCGAGCGCGTCGGCGAGATGCTCGGGGACCGCGTCGACCTCGAATCGAACGGCCTCGTAGTTGCCTGCGCTCGAGGCCCGGAGCTCGTCCGGGTCGATGTCGAGTCGCACGACGATGCGCCCGAGGTTCTCGGTGGGCGGCAGCGTCAGCAGGGTCGAGGCCAGCACGACGGGCGGGCCGTACTCGGCGGCGCGTGGAGCGGCCTGCACGGCAGGGGCATCGGCGCAGAACGGCTGCAGCAGTCCGGCGACGAGCGCGTTCGGATCTGGTCGGTGCGGCACACCGAGGGTCAACGGAATCGGCACGTCTTCACGGTAGTCCCAGCTTGCCCTTGCGATACCCGCCACATCCGGCTAACTTAGGGGCACGTTACTTAGGTATGCCTCACCTACTGGCCATTCAACTGTACCGATCGCATCGGAGGAGCCCATGCTCGGCGCAACCACCACCACCGGACCGTCCACCGCCGAGCGCGTACGCAGCGCCTGCATGCGCGCCGAGGGCGCAGCTCTCGTGATCGACGGCAGCGACCCCGTCGTGACGTCCCTGCACCACCTGCGACCCAACGGCGAGATGATTCTGGCCGTCCCCACCGATTCCATCGACGACGCGATCACCTGGCAGTCCTCCCGCGCCGGCGTTCCCGCCGTCGTCGAGCTCACCGATCACGCACCTCTGGCACTGCGCGAACCGGTGCGGTCACTGGTGTGGCTGCGCGGAGAACTGCGTCCGGTGCCGGAATCGCTGATGCGCCCGATGGCCGGCGCGGTGGCCGCCGAGCATCCCCACGCGGCCCTGCTCGACGTCGGCCACACCACCTCCCTGGTACGTCTGATCGTCGGCTCCGCAGTGGTGGCGGACAGCACCGGAGCCGAGCCGGTCGACGTCGACTCGCTGCTGGCAGCCGAGCCCGATCCGTTCTGGGAGATGGAAACGAGCTGGCTCGAGCACCTCGACTCCGATCATCCCGACCTCCTCGCACAACTGTCCCGACGCCTCCCACCGTCGCTGCGGCAGGGACGCGTCCGTCCGCTGGGCATCGACCGCTACGGCATTCGTCTGCGTATCGAGGGCGAGTGCGGCGACAACGACGTCCGGTTGGGCTTCGCCGCGCCCGTCGACGACACGATCTCCCTGAGCCGGGCCCTCCGGGTTCTCGCCGGTTGCCCGTTCCTCAACGGCCTGCGCGCCCGGGGCTGACGCCGCCGCGGGGCTCAACAGGGCACACTCGTGCCGTGATCGACTTCAGGAACTGGTTGACGCCACCGCCGCCGGAGAGCCCCGCGCCACCGCCCGATGCGCGCGAACGCGCGACCATCAAGGTCGAGATCGCGATCGTGCTGCTGGTGACGTTCGGCCTCAGTGGCATGAGCAGCATTCTCTCGCTGATCGAGGATGCCCTGCAGACCGCAGCGCTGTCCGATCAGACGGTCGCCCTGAACTCCTCGCGATCGAGCTTCAGCGTCATCGACCTGCTGTTCCAGCTGCTGAGCATCCTGCGCCTGTGCGCGTGGGGAGCATTGGGGCTGTACCTGCTGTGGCGAGCAGATCTGGCACCGCGTGCGATCGGACTGGCGAAACCGCGCCTGAAGATCGATCTCGGCCACGGCGTCGGGCTAGCGGCACTCATCGGGCTGCCGGGTCTCGCGCTCTACCTGGTCGGCAACGCCCTGGGATTCAATCTGAACGTCGTCCCCAGCGCGCTCGACGACCACTGGTGGCGAGTGCCAGCCCTGATTCTGTATGCACTTGCCAACTCCGGTGCCGAGGAGATCATCGTCGTCGCCTACCTGATCTCTCGACTCCGCCGACTCGGCCTGAGCGAGAACAAGTCCTTGCTGTGCTCCTCGCTGCTGCGCGGGAGCTATCACTTCTATCAGGGGGTGGGCGGAGGATTCGGCAACTTCCTGATGGGCCTGGTGTTCGGCCGATACTGGCAGCGCACCGGGAGGCTGTGGCCACTGCTGATCGCGCACGCACTCATCGACATCGTCGCGTTCGTCGGTTACGCCCTGCTGCGCGAACACCTGGAGTGGTTGCCGTGATGGGTACAGTCGATTCGTGAACGACGACGATCGCTACGGACGGCACGGCGCGCCGAATCGGCGTACCCCGCCGCCGAGCCAGCCGCCGCCACCGCGTCGACCACCCGGCCAGCAGCCCCCTCCCCCGCCTCGGCGCGCCGGTGGAGCCCCTGGACAGCCACCGCCGCCACGCCAGTACCGACCCGGTCCGCCGCCGGTTCCGAACCCCCGTCGGTACAACCCGGAACCTCCCGCGGAGCGAGGGACCCCTCGCCGTCCGGGGCCTGCACCCGAGGGCACCGAATTCATCAGACGCGACGGCCGCCCGGCCGCTCCCCGCCACGGTGCCCCTGCCCCACCGCAACAGGCGTGGTCGCAGGCACCCGAGCCCGGCCCTGCCGGTTCCGTTCCACCGAACTCGACGCGCCAGTACTCCCGCGCTGCCGAGGACGAGGCCGGGCGCACCGGGTACGCACCGCGCCAACAGCCGGAACCGTACGTCGACGAGCGCAGGCAGCCACCGGCTTCTCCGCAGCGCGCCTTACGCCGACCGGAACCAGCTCGGCCACAACGTGATTCACGTCCCCCCAAGGTTGCGAAGCCGCGCAAGCGTCGGCGCTGGGGCCGTCGCTTCCTGATCGTCCTGCTCGTCCTCGTTCTGGGCATCGGCGGCATCGTCTACTACGTCGACAGTTCGCTCACGCGAGTCGACGCTCTGACCTCGTACCCCGGCAGGATCGGCGACACCCCGGGCACCAATTGGCTTCTCGTCGGATCGGATTCACGAGCCGGCCTGACGCCGGAGCAGGAAGCAACTCTCGCGACCGGCGGCGAGGTGGGCCCCAGCCGCACCGACACCATCATCATGATCCACATCCCCGAGGGCGGCGGGGCGACGACGATGGTCAGCCTGCCCCGCGATTCGTACGTGCCGATTCCGGGTAACGGCGAGGACAAGCTCAACGCGGCGTTCGCATTCGGCGGGCCGTCCCTGCTGGTGCAAACGGTCGAAGGCGCGACGGGAGTGCACATCGATCACTACGCCGAGATCGGCTTCGGTGGGTTCGCCGGAATCGTCGACGCTGTCGGCGGAGTCAACGTGTGTGTGCAGAACGCGATCGACGATCCGTTGGCGGGCATCAACATTCCCGCGGGCTGTCAGGATCTCGACGGTTCCGAGGCACTCGGCTTCGTGCGATCCCGCGCGACCGCATTGGCCGACCTCGACCGGATGAACAACCAGCGGGCCTTCATGTCCGCTCTGCTCGACAAGGCAACCAGCGCTTCCACTTTCCTCAATCCTTTGAAACTGTGGCCGTTGGTGTCCGATACCGCGTCGTCGTTGAGTGTCGACGACGGAGACCACATCTGGAACCTGGCCGGGTTGGCCTGGGCGATGCGCGGTGGGCCGGTGACGACGACCGTGCCGGTCGGCGGCTTCCAGGACTCCGATGTCGGCAACGTCCTCGTGTGGGACGACACCAGGGCACCGGCATTCTTCGACGCCATCGCTCAGGATCGGGAAATTCCGGCAGATCTGCTGACCGGCGGCCCCTGACGAGGGCGTGCGGCCGGTACGTTGTGGATCATGACATTGCCGTCGCATGAGCCCGCCACCTCGTTTCACGATCTACTGCGCGCCCAGGTTCGGTACGAGTTCACCGCCTCGCAGCAGTACCTCGCCATCGCGATCTGGTTCGACCGCAACGATCTTCCGCAGTTGGCGCACCGCTTCTACGCCCAGTCGGCCGAAGAGCGTCGGCACGCCATGATGATGATCCGATTCCTCATCGACAACCGACTCGAGGTGGACGCGTCGGGTATCGACGACGTGGTGACCGCGTTCGATTCGGTCGCCGAACCGGTGGAGTTGGCGTTGGCGCAGGAGGTGGCGGTCACCGATCGGATCACCGCGCTCGCACAGGCGGCCAGAGCCGAGGGCGATTACATCGGGGAGCAATTCATGCACTGGTTCCTCACCGAACAGGTCGAGGAAGTAGCTGCGATGCAGAGCCTGCTCAACATCGTGCGGCGAGCAGGTTCGGATCTGTTCGACATCGAGCAGTACGTGGCACGCGAGCTCGGCTCGGTGACCCGCGCCACCAATGCACCCAAAGAGGCCGGAAGCGCGTAACTTACGCCCTGCTCAGAGCCGACATTTAGGATTGACTGTATTAGGCTACGTTCGCCTCAATAAGGCTCGACTTGGATGACAATGCCCTCTGACCAGGCATATTGTCCTCACCATGAGCGCAGACATCAAAGAAACGAACCACACCAAGTTCCACGCACTTCTTCGCGACCAGATCCGCAACGAGTTCAACGCCTCGCAGCAGTACATCGCCACCGCCGTCTACTTCGCCAATGTCGACCTGCCGCAGCTGGCCAAGCACTTCTACGCGCAGTCGGTCGAAGAGCGTAACCACGCGATGATGATCGTCCAGTACTTCCTCGATCGCGACATCACCGTCGAACTGACCGGTGTCGACGCGTCGAAGTCCGTGTTCACGGACCCGCGTGAGGCCATCGCCCTCGCACTGGCACAGGAAGAGACGGTCACCGAGCAGATCATCGCTCTGGCGAGCACCGCCCGCGAAGAGGGCGACTACCTCGGCGAGCAGTTCATGCAGTGGTTCCTCAAGGAGCAGGTCGAGGAAGTTGCCAGCATGAAGACCTTGCTCAACATCGCAGACCGCGCCGGCCACAACCTGTTCGACCTCGAGCAGTTCGTTGCCCGCGAGATGAACACCAGCGTCGTCGCCGATGCAGGCGCACCCACCGTCGCCGGCGGATCGCTGTAATTTCGCTTCACGCGACACGCATCGACGAGTAACGCGAGAGATCTCGCGCTCATACGGGTGGTCGTCGGACAAGCAGCCCCTTGTCCGACGGCCACCCGACGTGCGTTTCGGTGCACCGACTTTCGGGCCGCCGCACCTCTCGGTTGAGCTCGACTGCTCAGCGCAGGGTGACCTGACGGCCACGAAGGCCGTCCCGCGAGCGCAGCTGCGCTCCCGTGAGCGGGGCGTCGACGGCAAGAGCCTCGTTCAGCTTCTCCCCGAATTCCTTTGTCGGAGCAGCCCATTCGGTGGGATGCATCTCCGGATCGAGATCGAACACCGGCACCAGCAACCCGTGCGTACGGAACGAGCCTGCGTACCGCGAGCCCTCACCGAGATTCAGGTCTCCGGCAGCGTGCAACCGTGCGAGGGCGAGCATGACGTCGTCCTCGCTCTCCGGGCGAACCCACCGGATGTGCGCCTTGTCGCCGGCATCGACCCACCATGCTGCAACGACGCCGTCCGCCTCGATCCGCGCCGAGGGCATGATCGCCTGATTCGCGCGCTCCACGGTTGCGGCCACATCGGCTGCGGGAGTGGCACTTTCCGGGATCCACCAATTGAAATCCTGATGCACGGTGATCTCGAGGAGTGCGGACGGGTCGAGGACATCGGTCAATGCGGGGGTGTTCTCGTCCACCTTCGAAGCTTCGAGCGACTCACCTGCGGGAGCGGCGGCGACCCAGCCCAACGCGCTACTGATATCTGCTGCAACGTCTTTCGACTGCAACTGCACCTGCAGGCCGACGAATCCTTCTACAGTGCCCGCCTCTTCGCGTACCAGAGCGGCGACGGCTCCCGGCAATACCGTTGCCAGAGTGACGGTGCGGCCGCCGGACGTGATCGGCGCGGTGGCGGTGGCCGACGGCACGAATTCGCGCAGCGCCACCAGGTCGCATTCTGCGGCCAGGCCCTCGAACGGCCGCGTCGTCCCCGACTCGAGGCTTGCACGCTCGGCCTCACGCTGTGCGAGCTTGGCCGCCCGGTTGCTGTCCTGCTTCGGTCCGCTGTTTCTTTTGCTCTTACCCACGCCAGAAAACCTACACGTTCTTCGATTCCAGCCAGGCGCGCGTTCGTCCGGGATGGTTGGTCGCGATCCACCCGACACCGAGTTCCCGGCACAGGTCCACGTCCTCTTTCTCGTCGACCGTCCACACGTAACTGGCACGGCCCGACGCGGCTGCTCGATCGACGAGCGTCGGGTGCTCACGCAACGCCCGGATCGACGGACCGACCGCGGTGGCACCGACGGTCGTCGCTGCTCCGCCGCCCAAATAGTGCGAGCTGTCGCCGAGGAGGACCGTCGGAAGCATCGGTGCCGAGCGGCGCACTCGCCACACGGCCGAGGGCGCGAAAGACATGATGACCGCCCGCGAATGATCCGCCGAGGCAGGCGCGCCGATGCCGAAGTGGTGCAGCTCGGCCAGCACCGAGGCCTCGATCAGCGAGCCGTAGCGCACCGGATGCTTGGTTTCGATGAAGAGCTTGACCGGCTTGCTGGTCCAATCCAGAATCAGCGCGATCAGGTCGTGCAGCGTCAGAAGTTCGGCGGGTTCGTCAGCATCGCCGTAGTTCAACCGGGCGAGCTCGTCGAAGGTCATCTCGCTGACAATTCCGGTGCCGTTCGAGGTTCGGTCGACGCGGCGGTCGTGCACACACACGATGCGGCCGTCCTTCGTGAGCCGGACGTCGCATTCGACCCCGTCCGCTCCCTCCCGCAACGCGAGATCGTAGGCCGCGAGCGTGTGTTCTTTCTTCGCCGCAGATGCTCCTCGGTGCGCGACGACCAAAGGGCCGCGTCGGTCCGGGCTCACGAGACCGTCACCGCCCGGTCGTCCTTCTCGGCCCCGGAGTCCGTATGAGCTGCGTCGGCCGGCTCGGTCTCGGTCTGCTCAGTATCGGTCTCGGTCTGCTCAGTATCGGTCTCGTTCTGCTCGGTCTCGGCCTCGGCCTGCTTGGTCTCGGACTGCGTGGCCTCGGTCTGCGTGGCCTCGGACTGCGTGGCCTCGGACTGCGTGGTCTTTCGCTCGATGCTGGGTGCGATGACCCATCGGGTAGGACGAGACAGCGCCGAACCGCGCAGGGTGCGGCCCTCGAGTCGGCGCATGACGGCCAGGGTCAGCACCGCGGAAACTGCGGCCACGAGCGCCACGACGGCGGCGAGCAGAACGCCGTCGGCGCGGGCTTGCAGTGTGTTGCGCAGACTCCACAGCACCTGCACGACGACCAGCGCGTTGCTCGTCGCCCAGACGGCCCACCAGATCCGGATCAAGGTGAGCTCGCGGTACACGTCGCCGTCGGATTCGGCTCGGAGGCGCACGATCTCCGTCAGGTACACCCCGGGCATGACGATCCGAACCAGAGGCAGCATCGAGAGCAGCAGCATCCATCGCACCGACCGCGGCTCGGTCGCACCGACCGATGCGTAGGCCAGCCGGCGTTGCCGTATCAGCCAGCAGGACGTCGTGATCAGCGCGAGCAGACCGACGATGAGCGCGCCGACCTGTGCGAAATAGACCAGCGCATCGGAAATTGCCAGCGTGATCGGCGACAGCAGTCGGGTGCGGTTGTACAGCAGAATTCCGTAGCGAAACAGCTCGGCGAACGCCGCCAGCCCGAGCAGCAGCGCCGTGATCCAGACGAACGTCTGCGCGTTGGCTGCGTACTGCTCGACGCGGCCGGCGGGCGTGTGTGCTGCGGGGTCGCGTGGGGTGTCGCGCAGTCCCCACGGGGGCGTCGAGTCGTACCGCGGAGTGGGGGTCGGTACCGCGACCCGGGCGGGACCGACGGCTTTGCCCTTCGACGACGCAGGCCGCGCAACCCACCGAAAATTGCGGCGGCCCTGTGCCGGTGCCCGAGCGGACACCGGCGAGAGCAGCACGCCGTGGCAGCGGGGGCACCACGTACCCGGCCGTGCGCCGACCGCCCAGCGAGTGCTGCAGCGGGCGCAGACCTGGAACGCCTGTGCGCGCCCCTGCGGTGCCGACATCTAGATGATTCTCGCTTCGTCCGAATCGTCGTCGCGCTGGATCGGCCTACCGGCGGCATGCCAGTCGAGCATCCCGCCCTCGACGTTGATGGCCTCGTAGCCCACGCGATTGAGGTATTCGACGACCCGAGCCGAGCGCCCGCCGGCTTTGCAGACGACGTAGATCTCGGACTGGTTGTCGATTTCGCCTGCTCTGGACGGAATGTCGCCCATCGGGATGTGCACGGCACCGGGTGCATGTCCGGCCTGCCACTCGTCGTCTTCTCGGACGTCGAGCAGCACTGCCGCTTCCGGGAACGGCACCGGAAGGCGGTCTACGGTGACGGCGGGCGACTGCTCGGGGTGAGACACCTCTCGATCTTGTCACGGGTGCGATCGCGACTGCCACTCGTGCCCGCCTGACGATGGACGGCCCCAGCTATGACCTACGTCACTTTGGCTCACAAAAGTTATCCACAATATCCACAGGTTGATGCACAGAATCGGGGCCCGTGCCGGTTTCTATCCACAGGTCACGGCCTCACAACTGAATGCCGGTGTATCGAGTACCAACGAAGGCTGTGGATCGATCGTGATTTGACACAGCAGTTGTCTGCGGTCGTTTATCCAAGCTGATTACCCTGGCAAACATGACTTCTCACTCCTCGGTCGAGCTACGCGTCTTCACCGAACCGCAACAGGGCGCCACCTACGACGACCTCCTCCGGGTCGCCACAGCCGCGGAGCAATTCGGCTACGGTGCCTTCTTCCGATCCGACCATTACCTCGCAATGAGCGGCGACGGGTTGCCCGGCCCCACCGACGCGTGGATCACCCTGGCCGGCCTGGCTCGTGAGACGTCGACCATCCGGCTCGGCACGCTCGTCACCTCCGCCACATTCCGCTACCCCGGCCCTCTCGCCATCAGCGTCGCGCAGGTCGACGCCATGAGCGGTGGCCGCGTCGACCTGGGGTTGGGTGCCGGCTGGTTCGAGGACGAGCACAAGGCATACGGCCTGCCGTTCCCGGCGCTCGGTGAACGCTTCGACCGACTGGAAGAGTCCCTCGCCGTCATCACCGGGCTGTGGGAAACACCGACCGGCGAGACGTTCTCGCACGCGGGAACCCACTACCCCGTCACCAATTCCCCCGCCCTCCCCAAGCCCGTCCAATCGCCGCGTCCCCCCATCCTCATCGGCGGCGGAGGCAAGAAGCGCACCCCGGCCCTGGCCGCGAAATACGCGGATGAATTCAACATCCCCTTCGCCTCGCTGGCCGACACCGAAACGCAGTTCGGACGCGTCCGCGCCGCCTGCACTGCCGCCGACCGTGACCCCGATTCCCTCGTCTACTCCAACGCACTCGTCCTGTGCTGCGGCCGCACCGAAGAGGAAATCGCCCGACGCGCGGCCGCCATCGGCCGCGACGTATCCGAACTCCGCGAGAACGGGGCCGCGGGAAGTCCCGCCGAACTGGTCGACAAAATCGGCCGCTTCGGGGCCATCGGCGCGACTCGCGTGTACCTGCAGACCCTCGACCTCACCGATCTCGATCACCTCGAACTGGTCGCCTCCGAGGTCATCCCGCAGCTCTGATCTCCCCCGCCCCCCATCCGCCCCAGTCCACTCAACGTGACATTGACCCCCGAAAAGGCCACCAAATGTCACATTGACTACCCAGCAGGAGCGAGTAGCCGGCGAGGCCGACACCCGGGTGATGTCGGTCGACCGGAGAAGTCGGGTCGGCGGGAGATCGAGCCCAGTCGTGCCACCCCAGTCCACTCAACGTGACATTCACCCCCGAAAAGGCCACCAAATGTCACATTGACTACCCAGCGGGGGTGAACTACCCAGCGGGGGTGAACTACCCAGCGGGCTGGGGTCAAGCGGCAGATCGAGTGCGTAGTTGTCGGTAGCGCGTGCTGATGTGTCGTGCTGCGGGCAGTTCGATCCAGCGGTAGATGATTTCGGCGAGTGCGGCGGTGCCGGTCAGGAAGGCCAGGACGGCGGCGGTGGGTCCGAAGTGCGGTTCCACGGCTGCGTAGATGCGGTAGAGCACGAGTGTGTGGATCAGGTAGATGGCGTAGCTGCGGGTGCCGATCCAGCCGATGATGGGCCAGCGGGTGATGGGTCCGTCGTATCGGGCGAGGATCAGCACGGTGCCGGTGACGACGAGCAGTGACCACAGGTAGGTCTCGCCCATCCAGAAGGTGTGGACGTCGATGGCGAGGCGGATCACTTCGATTTGTGCGACGACGCCGATGACGATCCAGCGCCAGGTGACGAGTTTCGCCCAGCCGAGGTAGAAGATCTGGCCGAGGAACAGGGTGGGCAGTACTCCGGCGACTTTGGTGAGGAACGGGATGGTGTACGGCTGGGGCAGGTAGAGGTTCCAGAGGATCACCAGTGTGCAGAGTGCGGCTCCGATGAGGGGCACGGTGATCGGGCTTGCTCGTAGCGCCGAGCGCATTGCGACGCAGTAGAGGTAGAACACGATCTGCACGACGAGTGTCCAGGTGACGCCCAGTACGGCGACCTCGGGTCGGAGGAAGAAGCCGCCGAGGAAGAAGCTGAGTACGGCCTCTCCGTTGCTGATTCCGGGTTGTCCGCTGAACATGCCGTTGACGCCGAGTTTGACGAGTACGACGGCCAGGGCGATGGCGAACCAGAGGGCGGGCACGAGTCGGGCGAGGCGCGCGAACATGAAGTCCCGACGCGATTGCCGCATGGCGGATCGGGTGATGAGCAGTCCGGTGAGCAGCATGAACATGCTCACGCCCACGAAGGAGAGGTGAAGGTTGAGGCCGACGTCGTCGATGAGGACGAGGTTGACGATGTCGAGCATCCACCAGTCGCCGCCGACGTCGTCGAGTAGGTAGAACGAGATGTGCGAGTAGAGGACGGCGCAGACGGCGATGACGCGCAGGAGATCGGCACCGTTCATCTGGACGCGGGGCGCGGTCACGGCCGGTGCGGCGGCGGACTCGTCGACCGAATTTCGGTTCGGACGGTCCCCTTTCACACCCTCGAGTTTAGGTTCCGTTCATGGTGTGGACCAATTCGGCGCTGTTACGCAACTATTTCGTGACAATCGCAGGTTTTCGCAGCCCAGGAATTCGGCTGTCTTGTTCACGTGGATTTATTCCGAGAAAAGCATCTCGGTTACAACGGTTGCACAAGGGGTAGGAATGAGATTGGGTTGAACCCTACGAAAGATCCGCAGTAGGACGAACGTGCCCGCATCACGCGATGGGCACGGCGTCGTTAGAGAAGGGAACCACGTGTCCGAGTACACCTTGCCCGACCTTGATTTCGATTACTCCGCCCTCGAGCCGCACATCTCGGGCGAGATCAACGAGCTCCACCACTCCAAGCATCACGCCACCTACGTCGCCGGTGCCAACACCGCGCTCGAGAAGCTGGCTGCAGCCCGCGAGGCCGAGGATCACGGCAGCATCTTCCTGCTGGAGAAGAACCTCGCGTTCCACCTCGGTGGCCACGTCAACCACTCCATCTGGTGGAAGAACCTCTCGCCCAACGGTGGCGACAAGCCCGAAGGCGAACTCGGTGCCGCGATCGACGACCAGTTCGGTTCGTTCGACAAGTTCCGCGCACAGTTCACCGCTGCTGCCAACGGCCTGCAGGGCTCCGGCTGGGCAGTGCTCGGCTACGACTCGCTGGGCAAGAAGCTCCTCACCTTCCAGCTCTACGATCAGCAGGCCAACGTGCCGCTGGGCATCATTCCGCTGCTGCAGGTCGACATGTGGGAGCACGCCTTCTACCTGCAGTACAAGAACGTCAAGGCCGATTACGTGAAGGCGTTCTGGAACGTCGTCAACTGGGCCGACGTCCAGGCTCGTTTCGAGGCTGCCACGTCGAAGACCCCGGGCCTGATCTTCCCGTAGGTTTCGAGATTGCCGCACGACGCGCAATCGCAGACAGGGCCACCGCGTTCGACGCGGTGGCCCTGTCGCATTTCGAAGGTCACGCCCTCCCGGCGGCGGGCACCGACCCGATGGTTGCGACGCCGTGGTCCGGTCTCGCGACGTCCTCGGAACGGCAGGTCGTTCGGCGCGGGGGCTCGGGATCGGGTGTCACGTGTACCTGCACGCTTCCCGACGTCGTCACCACCACAACATCCGACGCGACGCCGGACGACGTGACATCGGACGGGTGGACGTCGTCGATTCCGGTGAGCCCGTATTCGGTTCGTACTGCGTGTTCGGCGATCTGGGCGACGGTGTCGTCGGTGCAGCGGCCTCGGTAGTGGCGCAGCGTGAGGTGCCCGCGGTCGTGGTCGTCCACGACGGCCTGCGCGTTGGTCGGTTCGAGGTTGCCGTAGTAGCTGCCGTCGGGCAGGGCCACCATGCCCGCTGCGTATCGATCGCCGCCCAGGTGCGTCGATTCCCATACCCGCCCGCTGGGTCCGGCGAGGGCCGCCGCCACCGGCCGACCGAGCACCGCGCAGCACGGATCCTTCTTTCCGTGCGTGCAGACGAGGTAGAGCCGCTGGTCGACGCGAGTCCCGATACCAGGTGGGGTGCCCGCCGCAGCGGTTTCGATCGGTAGTTCGAGAATCTGCTCGACGGTGTCGACCGTGTATTTCTCCAGCCACGGGCCGCGGCGACCCGAGTGCGCAAGAAACACCTGTCGCGTCTCGGTGGGTTCACGCCTGCCGTGCGTTTCTCGCACCAGTTGCGGGCGTACCCCGACGGCCTTGCAGCGACGCGAGAGTTCGGTGCCGATTCGACCCAGCGGCCCGTCCGGCCCCCACGGTTCGCGCCCCCACGGGCCTCGGTGCTCGATCAACACCCAGCCGTGTGCGCGTGCAGCTGTCCCGCGAAGCGATTCGTCGTTCTCGCGCGCCACTGCAGCGCAGCCGACCCAGCGTTCGGATGCCGGCACGTCAGCCCCCGATTTCGGTCGCGGTCTCGACCAGGGCTTGGGCGGTCAGCACGTTGCCGAAGAGAAAATCCTTGGACGGTAGCTCGGTCACCCGAGCTCCGAGACCGGTGAAGAGCGGGTTCTGCCGCAGTTGCGCCACGGCGTCCTCCGTCCCGGCATCGGTGAGCAGAAGGATGTCGTCGGCCGCCAGCACGTCGATCAGTTCCGGGCTGACGTCGACCGTCTGCACCGCGTCGGATCCGCGATCCTGCTGTGCGGGCGCGCGGTAGCCGAGATCGGCCAGGACGGCGTAAGGAAACGATCCGTCCTGCGTCATGTACCGCAACGAGTCGGCGCGCACTCGCGCGACGGTCAACGTGCTGTTTTCCCGAGGTGAGCGCGACTTGGATCTGTCGACCGCCTGTCGATAGTCGGCCAGCAAACCGTCGGCGATCTCCTGCCGATCGAAGATTCCCGCCAGCTGCTGCAAGGTGTTCTGCCACGAGGCCGGGGTGTATTCCACGACGACGGTCGGCGCGATCGGGGCGACCCGGTCGTACAGCGCTCGGTTGTCCTCACCCGTCGTTCGCATGACGATCAGGTCCGGTGCGGCAGCCGTCAGAGCCTCGATGTCGACGTCGGCGTCGACGGATCCGATGTCGATCGGTTCGGTGGTGAGCCGATCCCGGACGACGGGTGCGTAGTCACCGGTGAGCGGCGGCTTCACTGCCGCGACGGGTTGGATGCCCAACGCGACGACGGCTTCCAACGTGCGGTCGCCGTCGAGCACGGCCACGCGCTGTGGATCGACGGGAACACTCGTCTCATCGAACGCATGCTGCACGGTGCGAACCTCGCCGCCGGTCTCGCCCGGGGTCGATGCTTCCCGACTGCATGCGGCGACACTCAGCAGTAGCGCCATGGACAGCAACGAGACGACGGTTCGCCGGGCGGATCCTCTGTTTTTCACCGCAGCAGCGTATCGGCTGGCGAGCCGCCGTGGGCCGGCTACGTTTTCGGCTGGCACTCTCCCCATCTTGTGTGCCAGCCGTTTTCGGGTCATTCTTCTCCTTACCCAACGTCGTGTACCCGGCTTCTGCCTCGTACCTGTCTGGGAGGGATGCGCAATGGACGATCGAGATCTCATCGGTGTCTCGCCTTTTCACGCCGCCGGTCTACTGCGCGGGTTCGTGATCTCCGGTCGTTGGCCGGACACCACCAAGGAGTGGGCTCAATTCCTGGCGCTGGCCGTCCGGGTCGCGTCGATGCCGGGTCTGTTGGCGACGTCGACGGTGTTCGGGGTGCGGGAGGAGCTGCCCGAGGATCCGGAGCCGGGGACGGTCGGCCTGGTGTTGGCCGAGGGACCGGTGATCGGAGATTTCGCGTTGGCTCCCGGGCGGTTCTCGGACCATCAGCCGGCCGCGTTGCTGATGCTGCATCCACCGTCGGAGACGACGCCCTCTCTGCCGGAGTGCGCGGGCGCGGCGTCGGGTTGTGTTCTGCTGCCCGGTCTTCCGCATCTGGGCCTCGATCACCGGGCCGCGTGGGTGGAGGCAGAATCCGACGGCACCGTGACGTCGATGATCAGTCGGGTCGGCCTCGATCCGATCAGCGATCCCGACACCGCAGTTTTGGCGATGCTCCTCGCATCCTGACCGCTCCCCGTACACGATTTTTCGGGTCCCCAAACTTATTGTCGCATTGGACAATTGGAGAAACGGCACTTAAAGTCGTCTGCAGCGAAGGGGAGTAGCCCCCAATCAACGTGTCGACATACTGGTCGTTTTCCACGACCCGGCACCTGAACCGGTACTTCCGGTGGGCGAGACCTTCGGTCCGTTCGACGACCGAGGAGTCTGCTGTGCTGTCCGCTCTACTGTTGAGTTTCGCTGTCATTTTCGTGGCCGAGCTGGGTGACAAATCCCAGCTGATGGCCATGACGTTCGCCTTGCGCTACAAGTGGTACGTCGTCATCGGCGGCATCACGGTGGCCACGACCGTCGTGCATCTGGTCTCGGTCGCCGTCGGCCATTTCCTCGGTGTGTCCATCCCCACCGAAGCCATCTCGATCGTCGGCGGGCTCGCGTTCGTCGTGTTCGGTCTGTGGACCCTGCGCGGAGATTCGCTGTCCGACGACGAGGGTGCCAAGGCGTCGCGAGTCACCAAGTCGGCCTTCCTGGCCATCGCGTCCGCGTTCTTCCTCGCCGAACTGGGCGACAAGACGATGCTGGCCACCGTCACTCTGGCCGCCGACAACGACTGGGTCGGAGTGTGGATCGGCTCGACAGTAGGCATGGTCGCCGCCGACGCCCTCGCTATCGTGCTGGGTGCCGTTCTCGGAAAGCATTTGCCGGAACGGATGATTCAGTACGGTGCGGCCATTCTGTTCTTCGTCTTCGGCGCGGTCCTGTTCTTCGAGGGACTGATGCCGGGTACGTCGGCTCCGTACGTGGCGGCCGCAGTCGTGGTGGCGATCTCGGCCCTCGTCGTCGCCGCTGCGTTCGTCCGACGCTCCCGCAGCGACGCTCCGCAGGAAGTGGAGAAGCGCAGCACCACCGAAGACGTCTGACCTTGGTTTACACTCCTAGCGGAGGGGTGAATGAACGACAACCTGCAGGCGACGGGTAGCGACGCGGCACACCGTTCGACCGATCGGCTCATCAGGATCTTCGGCCGGTTCGTCGGTACCGGCTACGCGGCGTATCTACTGCTGCTCGTTCCTGACATCGCGCGCAGCAGCGTCACGGTCCCCGGGTGGTGGACCCCGGCCGCCGTGATCGTCGTGTTCGGTACCGGTCTCGCGTTCGGAGCCTTCACCTTTCACCCGAGCATCAGGGTCAGCCAGGTTGCGGGTTCGATCGCAGCGTTGGCATTCCCGGTCATGGCCCTGCTGTGGTGGGTGGCCTGGGACGGGACCACCTTCGATCGGAGCGGAATGTTCCTGTCCGCATTCCCCGGCCTGGCCTCACTCGCGGCCGCGACCGTGTGGCGACCCATCCCGGCATTCGTGCACACGGCCGTCTCGGTGGTGATCGTGCAACTGATCAATCAAGCTGTGCGAGAGCCGTTCCCTCGCAGCAACATCATCGCCGAAATATTCTTCGGGCTGATGTTCTGCACGGTGTTCGTCGCGGCGACTCTGGCCGCACTGCGTACCGGTCGCATTCTCGACGCCACCATCAGCGCCACCCACGGCGATGCCGCACGGGCGGCTGCGGCGAATGCACGCGAAGTCGAACGGGAACGGTTCGACGCCCTCATCCACGACGAGGTCATGTCGTCACTGCTGGCGGTCGCTCGCCAGGGCCGCACTGCCAGCCTGGCCCGTCAAGCACGTTCGGCATTGGCCCATCTGGACGGACTGCACACCGACACTGCGACACACGATTTCACCGTCGACGACACGATCGCTCTGATGCGGGCCTCCGCATCGACGGTCGACGAGTCGATCGATTTCAGGGTCCGCGAGGACCCCGCCGATTCCTCGGCGAACTACCCTGCCGATGCGGTCCGGTCGATCGCGGGCGCACTAGCAGAAGCACTGCGTAACAGCGTCGTTCACGCTCAGGCGTCGACCAGATCGGTGACGGTCGAGCTGGCCCCGTCGGCACTGCGAGTCATCGTGCGAGACAACGGTATCGGCTTCGATCGACGCTCGGTGCCTCCGCACCGACTCGGCGTCGCCGTCAGCATCGAGGGGCGGATGCGTCAGCTCGACGGTGGTTCGGCCGAGATCGACACCTCCCGCCGCGGAACCACTGTGCGATTGAGCTGGGCGCGATGAACGGCGAGGATGTTCGCGACCTGCTGTCGATGAAGTCGGGGGCCGCGTACGCCGTCGCCGGCTTCTACATCCTCGCGTGCGCCGTGTGTGCGTCGGCGACGCTGAAGGGCATGTCCGCGGTGTGGCCGCCGTTCGTCTCGGTGGTGGTGTTTTCGGCCGCGGTCATCCTGCTGCTCAGCGCTCCGGGGGATCCGCTGAGCCCACGGTCGACGGCGCTGCTCACCGTGTCCGGGCCGGTGGCCGCGTCGTTCGTCTTCGCCGTGGCGCCGGTGCCGCTGACCGGCAGTCTGCAGTCCTGGCCTCTGGGTATGTCCATTGTGATCTACACGTTCATGTGTGTCCGTGGCCGCACGCCGGCCGCGTGGTTCGGACTCGCGCTCACGATGTCTGTCGTCGTCGGTTGGGCAGCCTGGACGGGTCAAGGCGCACTGTTCGGGTTGTCGTTCAGCGCCATCAATATTGCTCCGTTGTTGATGGCGACCTTCTTCGCCTTCACCATCCGACCCCTCGGTGCAGCGATCTTCGAGCTCCGTGAACAATCCACCATCCGCATCGCCGCCCAGGCCGCCGCTGCGGCGGTACTCGAAGAACGTGACGCCCGCCTGGCCAGTCTCGATACGCTCGCCCGCCCGCTCCTGCAGCGCATCGCGGACGGCCCCGATCTCACCGACGAGGAAGTCCTGGCGTGCCGACTCCTCGAAGCCGAGCTCCGCGACACCCTGCGGGCCCGCGGGCTCGTACTGCCCGAGTTGGCCAGGGCGGCACGCTCGGCTCGCGCCCGCGGGGTCGAGGTCACGATGCTCGACGACCGAAGCCCCACAGCATTGAGCGAGAAGGTCCGCAACGACATCGCGGCGGGGGCGTCGAGCAGTCTGGACGGTGCCGTGACGGGATCGGTGACGGTTCGCTTGCTGCCTCCGGGCAGACCGGCCGCGGCGACGATCCTGCTCGACGACCTCGGTGACGGCGCTCAGCGAGTCGAATACGACGACTCCGGCCGCATTCTGGCCTGATCGGCGGGTGCCTGGGAGTGGGGTGAGGTCCCCCGCCGGTTATGGTGCAGAACACAGCGTGGTCGCTGCCTGTGCCGCGACCCGACACCGCTAACGAAGGGGATCGTACGACGTGGAGATTTCAGGAACAGCAGCGCTCGTCACCGGTGGCGCGTCGGGCCTCGGAGCAGCAACCGCAGCACGTCTGGCAGGCGCCGGCGTCACGGTGTTCGGTCTCGATCTGCCGCAGTCCATCGAGCGCGCCGGAGACAGTGTCCCGGACGGCGTGACCCTCATTCCCGCCGACGTCACCAGTGAGGCCGAGGTCGAGGCCGCACTGGACACCATCGTCGAGTCCGGTGTGCCGCTGCGCATCGTCGTCAACTGTGCAGGCGTGGGCTGGGCGGGTCGCATCCTGTCCAAGAAGGGACCGCACGATCTCGAGCTGTTCCGCACGGTCATCACCATCAACCTGCTCGGCACGTTCAACGTGATGCGGCTGGCCGCCAACCGCATTCAGTCGCAGTCCACCGTCGACGACGCCGGCCAGCGCGGCGTTGTCATCAACACCGCATCGGTCGCCGCATTCGAGGGTCAGATCGGCCAGATCGCCTACACCGCCTCCAAGGGCGGCGTGCACGCGATGACCATCACCGCGGCCCGTGACCTGGCCCAGGTCGGCATTCGCGTGAACACCATCGCCCCCGGCATCGTCGACACCCCGATGCTCGCCGGTGTCACCGAGGAATACCGTCAGGGACTCGAGGCGTCCGTGCCCTTCCCGTCGCGTCTCGCACAGCCCAGCGAGTACGCCCAGCTGGTGCAGATGATCGCCGAGCACGACTACCTCAACGGCGAAACGATCCGCATGGACGGCGCGATCCGGATGGCACCGCGCTAGAAGTCCTTTCGCGTGTGGCCCCGACTTCTCGGGCGCGGGGTCACACGCGAGCGCGCAGGTCCGCCACGGTCGGGATCTCGTGCTCGGCGCGGTCGGACATCCACTCGCGCAACACTTTGGTGGCGAGCACATCGTCCTCGTTGTAGACGAGTAGCCGTTCTCGCTGGGTGTGATCGGGATCGGCGTCGTATCCGACAGCCTCGCGGTACCAGCCCATCGACGCCTCGCCGCCGGCTTCCTCGTCGCGCCAGAAGAATCCGGCCACCGGGGCAATCTTCTTCAGCCCCTTGCCGTTCGGGCAGATGAACTGGTCGCTGACGGCCTGATAGATATCCACCCACTGCTCGCTGTCGATGAATTCGCGTATCTGCGCCTCGGTGGGCACTCCGGGGACGTCGGCGAAGCGTCGGGCCGAGTCGAGTAGCCATTTGTCCTCGGCTTGTCTCGAATAGCAATACGCTGCAAAGGTTTTCCCGCGAGCCGCGGCATCGGCTCGCGTGTCCATCAACCAATTCCAGAACACCGCGAACGAGCGTCCTTCGTCGACGGTGGGCAGCGGATCCCACGTGACAAAGCCGCGATACTCCGGCGGCGGTCCGCCTGCCTCGGTGAGGAGCGTGCCCCACAGGTACGCACCGTGCTCCTGATAGCTCTCCATGTCGACGTCCACCTCCACGTCGGCGCGGTGGACCGTCACGGTCTCCGATCGACGCAGCAGCGGCACGTCGGCACGCCAAGCCAACGCCGCGGACACCGCGTCTTCGAAGTTGCCGAAGGGCCACTCCTCGGGAGCCGGACCGGTCCATTGCGCCAGCTCGTCGATCGTCCGCACTCCCACGCTGCGCAGTACGTCCGCTCGGGATCCCGATGCGACGAGTGAGACGTCGCGGGCCGCCACCAACTGTGGCTTGCAGTCGAACCACCAAGCACACGAACGGCATTCGCTGATCTGCGAGGGAACGGTCACCGCGTCACCGCTCGCGACAGCAAGCCGGTCCGCGAAGCGAATATCGTATTCGTCGAGCGCGGCAGTCAGGTCGTGTACCAACACGCACTCTCCGCGATAACCCACTGCGCCTCCGACCGGGGTGGCCGTGGCCAAGCCCTCGTGGGCGAGCATGCGGTACAGGTGCGCGAGGCGGAGCTGATCGCGCAACTGGCTGCGCACCTTGCGGGTCTCGTCGACGGCGGGAGCCCAATGCGTGAGCGGTGTGGTGCGCGCACCGCGCCCGGGGTCGGTGACCTTGCGATTGACGACGATCACCGGAATGTAGCCGCCCGACGCGTCACGCACGAGAAGCTCGCTCCGTCCGCGGCGGCCGGTATCGCGTTCGAGTGGCAGAACTGCGTTCCAGATACGTTCGACGCCTGCGCTGCAGGCCGCGACGGTCGCATCGGCCGCAGCACGGGCCGTG
The DNA here is from genome assembly GCF_031456475.1 of Rhodococcus sp. 3258. Lineage (NCBI taxonomy): Bacteria > Bacillati > Actinomycetota > Actinomycetes > Mycobacteriales > Nocardiaceae > Rhodococcus > Rhodococcus sp. 3258. The sequence goes on along the minus strand of NZ_JAVDUT010000002.1, from coordinate 441,678 downwards.
GGCTCGTCGATCTCGGTCCACTGCATGGGGTCGGCCGCTGCCAACTGCGCGCGAATGTTCTCGCGATGCGCCTGGGCCGCCTCTCGGCGTTGCCGCACCCCGGGATTCTCGGGTTCACCGCGCAGGAGCGCCCCGTAGGCGGTGTCGAGATAGAGCCGGTGCCGACATCGCGTCAACGATCCGGCGTCGAGCAGCACAGGTGCGTGCGACGCTGCCGCATCTCGTTGACCGTTCACACCGCTAGACATTAGGTGAGCCCTCCGACAGCCGAAGAAGAACAGCTGCCCATTAGGCGGGAGTGGAGCCTGCGGAATGACCCATTAGGCTGTGTGGAACGCACCGTTACCGCCTAGCAGCACATGTCAGGAGCCTTGTCGATGGGTCTGTTCCGTAAGCGCAAAGGTCGTGCCACTCGCAAGGCGGAGGCGAAGGCCCTCAAGCACAAGGCCACTCTCGAGGCGAAGCTCGGCGCGAAGAACGAGCGCAAGCAGCTGAAGTCGATCGCCAAGGCGCAGCGCAAGCTCAGCGCGGTGGAGGCGAAGTCGCAGAAGAATGTCGAGAAGGCGCAGGTCTCGGCGTTGCGGGCTCAGCAGAAGGCGGCTGCGGCCGGCACGCTGAACGTGGCTCAGATTCGTAAGTATCTCGGTATTGCTCGGCTTCTGTTGCCGGTGCTGGCTCCGATCGCCTACCGCGCTGCCACCGTCGTTCGCGGGCAACTCGACAACCGTAAGGCGCAGCAGCTGGGTGTCGCACCCGATCAGCTGAGCGAGTACTCGGGCCACGGCGGCAAGCTCAGCGCCCGGATCGCCGGTGCCGAGAAGTCGCTGAGCACCATCGGATCGCGTCATTCGGATCCGGAGACCAAGAGTTTCGGTGCCGCGATCAGCGAGCGCCTCGACGATCTGACCACCGCTGTGCGCGCAGCCGAGCAGATGCCGCCCGCACGTCGCAAGACTGCCCACGCCGCCATTTCCGCTGAGCTCGACGGCATCGAAGCGGACGTGCTCGCTCGCCTCGGCGTGCGCTGATCTCACCGACCATCCGATGACCGACGGCTCTGCTGCACCGCTTCGCGGCGGAGCTGTCGGTACGGTCACCGCCGCGCTCGCGGTGGCTGCGCACGGAATGGCGGGCGGCGGCTATCTCAGCGGATCGGGCCTGGCTCTGCTGATCGTGGTCAGCCTCGGCGTCGGTGCCATGACTGCCGTTCCGCGTCGCTCGACTGTTCTGTTGCCCGCCCTGATGGGTGGCCAACTCCTCGCTCATACCGCACTGAGCCTGAGCGACATGGCCGGCATGTCGGGCTCACCACACAGTCATTCGCTGCTGCCCAGTGCCGCGATGATCGGCTTTCACGCGGCCGCGTCGCTGGTCGCCGCACTGTTGATCGCCGCAGCCGAACGTCTCTACGGCCCGATCACATCGATCGTTCGTGCCGTTCTCGCGCTCCTCACTCCCCTGCCCGACGGTTCTGCTGTCGGTCGCGTCCGGTTCTCCGTCGCAATGCCGTCGGTGCACGGTATTGCCCTGGACTGGGCCATTTCTCGTCGTGGGCCTCCGATGTCGATCAGCTCGTAACTCTGATCCGACATCCTCTTTCCACCTCCGTACAGAAATGACCCAACACTCATGAAGAGTTCCATTCCGCGTGCCTTGTTCGTATCCGGTGCCACCGTCGGCGCACTGCTGATCGGCGCAGGCGCAGCCTCCGCCCATGTGGTCGTCTCCGCGCCCGACGCCGCGCAGGGCGGCTACTCGGTCCTGACGTTCCGCGTCCCCACCGAGTCCGACACCGCATCGACCAACTCGGTCAAGGTCACCTTGCCCGGCCTCAATTCCGCTCGCACCCAACCCATTCCGGGGTGGACGTCCACCGTCGAGAAGGACTCCGCCGATCTCGCCGTGTCGGTGACCTGGACGGCGAATCCCGGTGCCGAGGTCGGTCCGGGCCAGTTCCAGCAGTTCCTGCTCTCCGCGGGGCCGCTGCCCGAGCAGGAAACCGTGTCGTTCCCGGCCACCCAGACCTACACCGACGGTGAGGTCGTGCAGTGGAACGAGCCGATGACCGAGGACGGCAGCGAGCCCGAGTTGCCCGCTCCCACACTGACCCTCGCAGCATCGAGCGGTGACGCGCACGGCGGAGCCCACGCCGAGACGACGGACGCAGCCGAGCAGACGTCCACGTCCTCCTCGGACACCACCGCCCGGTGGATTGCCGGTGCCGGGCTCGTTCTCGGTGCCGTCGGCGCCGGCCTCGGAATCGGTGCAACCGTACGGAGCCGACGCTCGTGAGGGCGCTGACCGTGTCCGCCAAAGCGGTGGTCGTATCGGCGGTGGCCTTGCTGGCACTGCTGGTCGCGGCTCCGATTGCCTCGGCTCATTCGCAGGTCACCGGGTACAGCCCGGCCGACGGTTCCTCGCTCGACGCATCTCCGGCGACGGCATCGGTGACCTTCAACGAGGTGCCGCAGTCGCAGTTCGCAACGCTCAACGTCGTCGGCCCCGACGGCAACATCTGGTCGAAGGGCGATGCTCGCATCGAGGGCCAGAGCGTGGTCGTCGACGTCGGTGATCTGGGCCCTGCCGGCGAGTACACCCTCGCCTACCGCATCACCTCGGCAGACGGTCATCCGGTAAGCGGCACGGCCACGTTCACGCTGACGCAGGAAGGGTCCGGAACACCCGGGGCACCGGCCGATGCGTCGGGCACCTCGGAAGAGTCCGAGGACGGGTTCCTCGGCGGTTACGGACCTATCGTGCTGGTCGTGATTGCGGTCCTCGCCTTCGGCGGAGCATTGGCATTCGCACTGCGTAAGCCAAAAGACCTGCGTAAGCCAAAAGACCTGCGTAAGCCAGAAGACCAGCGTAAGCCGAAGAGCGAGAAGTAGATCCGACGTGGCTGCGGTGAGCGAGAGGAGCGTTCGGCTCGTGCTCGCCGCCGCAGCCTCGGCGGTGGTGGGGGTCGCGGCAGCGTTCGCGCTGGCGTACCCCACCTTTCCCAGCGGGTCGTCGTGGCTCCGCGTCATCGCTGTCGCGTCGGGTTCGGTGGTGTTGGGGTTCGGAATTCTCGCTGTCCTGGACGGTAATTCCGCATCTCGACGCCCCGCCCTCGACTCGCTGGTGATGTGGCGGTCGATCGGGTTCCTGTCGGGTCTGTGGGCGGTGGCCGAGTTCGTCCTGTTGGCAGCGGCCGCAGCCGAGGCCGAGGGCCGAGCAGTGACGGCGCTGTCGCCGAGTGCATTTGCGGCCTTCGTCGCGTCGATCTCCGTCGGTCGACTCGGCGCGACGACGGTGCTCCTCGCGCTCGTTCTGTGCGCCATGGGCGTACTCGGATATCGACGAGACGCATCCTGGTCCCCGGTTCCCGTGGTCACACTGGCGGCGCTGGCCCTGGTCGCGCGACCGATCACCGGACACATGTCGCAATTCGCATTCGGGTCCATTGCCGTTGCCGTTCATGTGGTGTGCGCCTCGGTGTGGCTCGGTGTGCTCGGCGCGATGGCGCTGAGTCTGCGGACCAAGACAGCGTGGGCGACGCTTTTACCGGCCTATTCCCGGATCGCGCTGTGGTGCGTCGTCGGGGTGGCCGTGACCGGCGTATTCGACGCGGTCCTGAAGTTGGAGAGCCCGGCCGCTGCGATCGAGACAGGTTACGGCCGAATCGTTCTCGCCAAAGTCGTGATGACCGTGATCCTGGTGGCTGTGGCATCTCGGATCCGCCGCACGTGGTTGCCGACCGCCACTGCGCACCGCTCCACGGCGGACTACTCGGTGCGGCGAGCTGCAGCTCATGTCTGTCTGCTGGCGGTGGCGTTCGGACTGGCGGCGGCGTTGGCGACCACGGCGTAAGGCCGGAGTGCAGCCAGCGGAATGACCAGGAAAGCGAGTCTGTCGGGGCTCTGTACTAGCCTGAGTGCATGCCGAAGTTGACTGTGGTGCCGGGTGGTTCCTCGGTGTCCGCGCGCGATCGGATTCCCACGGTCGCCGAGTTCTTCGCCGGTATCGGTCTGGTGCGAATGGGCTTGGAGCAGGCCGGTTTCGAGGTGTGCTGGGCAAACGACATCGAGCGCGACAAGCACCACATGTATCGCCAACACTTCGGTGACGACGCGGCCCATTTCCAGCTCGGGGATGTTGCCGGCACGCGCGGCGGCGATCTGCCGGACGGTCTGTCGTTGGCTTGGGCGTCGTTTCCGTGCACGGATTTGTCTCTGGCCGGGGGCCGGGCCGGTCTCGCGGGCAAGAACTCCTCGACATTTCGGCACTTCACTCGGGTGTTGGACGAAATGGGTGACGGCCGACCCGAGGTGGTCGCGCTGGAGAACGTCGTCGGCCTGGCCACCAGTCATGGGGGCGACGATCTGGCGGCCGCGGTCCGTGAGCTCAACGAACTCGGCTATTCGGTGGACGTCCTCACCATCGATGCTCGACGGTTCGTCCCGCAGTCCCGTCCTCGTCTGTTCCTGATCGGTGCGCAACATCCGCCGGAGGATGCCCGCGATCCCAACAGTGAACTGCGTCCGGATTGGTTGCAGGCGGTCTACGGCGATTCGACGCTGTCGACGCATCGGGCTCCACTACCCAGCCCGCCGATCCCGTTGACCAGTGGTCTCGGCGATCTGGTCGAGCGGATGGATTACCGCGACGAGCGCTGGTGGGATGCAGACCGCACCGAGGCGTTCGTACGCTCGTTGTCCCCGATTCAGTTGCAGCGCATCGAGATTCTGAAGAAGGCGCGCAAGGTCAGTTACCGTACCGCCTACCGTCGTACCCGCAATGGCGTCGCGGTGTGGGAGGCCCGCCCCGACGACATCTCCGGCTGCCTGCGTACTGCGCGCGGCGGGTCGTCGAAGCAGGCGGTGGTCAAGATCGGCCACGGCCGGTTGCAGGTGCGCTGGATGACGCCTCTCGAGTACGCCCGCTTGATGGGCGCCGGCGACTACACGCTCGGCGGTCTGCGGAACAACCAGGCGCTCTTCGGTTTCGGTGATGCGGTGTGCGTTCCGGTGGTCGCGTGGCTGGCGGAGCACTACCTGATGCCCCTGGTGAACGGGACACTCGGTTCCATCGCGCCGAATGCGACTGCTGCGCATGTCCAGTCACGGTAAGTCCTCGCTGCGGGCGTCGGCGGTCGCGCCGCGCAAGAGCAGTCTGCCTGCGGACGATGTGCAGTCCTTTCGAGCTGCACTGCGAGAAGTGCTGAGCGAGAAGGACGATCGAGGGCGCGTCTGGTCGGCGGCCAAGTGGGGCGTGTATGCGTTCTACGACTACGACGGCGAGCCGATCTACGTGGGGCAGACCAAGGAGAAGCTCAGCGTTCGGGTGCAGCGGCATCTGACCAATCAGCGGACCGACGCCGTCGCGATGCGAGTGCTGGACGTGTTCGAGGTCGCGGAGATCGAGATCTGGCCGCTCTGGCAGTACGAGGACCTCAAGAAGTCCGACGGCGCAGAACAATTCCGCGCCGCCGAACGAGACTTGAACGCCCACGAGTACACGGCGTACCTCGAGGCCATCGACAGGTCGCGTCACAAGGCAATTCTGAACGAGAAGATCCCGCCGGTCTCCGAGCCCATCACTCTGCCTGCGTCACTGCGGCGGTCGCTGATTTCCGAGCAGACCCGAATAGAGCGCGGGCACCCAGACATTCGGATCGCGCGACGCGCGGAGACCATCTCCCGATTGGCTGCGGTCACTCGCGAGCGCGGCGAGGTGTCCGAGGGTCTGCGACGCGTCCTGGTGGTGCAGGCGGTGCGGCTGGCGTATTTGTCTGCAGAGCGACTCGCCTTCGTCGAGGGTCACCCCATTCCCGATCCCGCGGCCATCGACGTCACCGCCCTGGTGGGTTCGGTGCTGCACGAACGTAGCGATCCCGTGGATCCGGACGACCCCGAAGACCCAGAGGACCTACCCGAGCCCGACGCCGAGCTGGACCTGTTCAGCGACTACTGACTCCCGTCGCCGTAGGCTCGACCTGTGCCGCTTCCCCCTCACGTTGCCGATCTCACCAGCATCGATCTGTTGCTGTCGGTGGCAGAGCTCGGCAGCATCGGCCGTGCCGGACACGCCCACGGCATGTCGCAGCCCGCGGCAAGTTCTCGCATTCGCGCGCTGGAGCGTCGCGTCGGAGCGCCGTTGTTGAAGCGGGGCGCACGCGGAACGGTGCTGACGGAGTTCGGCGAGCTCGTCGCGAGTTGGGCAGCGCCGGTCGTCCGGTCGGCCGAGGACTTGGCGACGGCGATCGCCACGCTGCACGCCGAGCGCATCGGCCACCTGCAGATCGCGGCCAGTCAGACTGTCGCCGAATATCTTCTGCCGAGATGGCTGGTCACACTGCACACGACGCTGCCCCAGATCGTGCCCACGCTGAGCTCGGGCAATTCGGCGGTGGTCGCCGCGACGGTGCTCGCCGGAGACGCAGACCTGGGGTTCATCGAAAACCCCAGTGTCCAGGCCGAACTCACGTACCGTACCGTCGCAACCGACGAACTGGTTCTGGTCGTGGCACCCGGACATCCGTGGGCACACACTGCACCGTCGACCGCGCAGGTAGTCGAGACGGCGCTGGTCACCCGCGAGGCCGGGTCGGGAACCAGGTCCGTGTACGAGAGTGCGGTTGCTGCAGCAGGTTTCGGCCCGCCCACACCTCCTCTACTGGAAGTGTCGTCGACGACGGCTATCAAGTCCGCTGTGGCGGCGGGGATCGGCGGTGCCGTCCTCAGTTCACTGGCCGTCGCGACGGAGCTGGCGGCGGGCAGTCTGATCGGAGTGCCGCTCCCCGATCTGTCCCTGCACAGAGACTTGCGCGCGATCTGGCGATCGGGCCGTGAGCCCAGCGGCCCGGCCGCGGAACTTCTGACGGTCGCTGGGTCCATCCAGTCATAATCTTCAGTTATGGCTGGCTAGCGAATTGCTGTCTACCGGACGTGGGCCGCGTCGCGCACAGTGAAGTCATGACCGTCCTCGAGTCCGTCTCGTATGCACCCCGGCTGTCGCGCAGGCGGACCGTCGAGCACATCACCCCCAACTGGTTCGCCGCCGTCATGGGAACCGGCATCGTCGCCACCGCGGCCGCCACACTGCCCGTCGACCTCCCTGCGTTGCGCGTCGTCGCCGTCGTCGTATGGGTACTCGCTGCCGCAGCACTCGCAGTGATCGGCGCAGCCTTCGTGCGGCACTGGACCGGGTACCGCGCACGCGCAGTCGACTACGCGCAGCACCCGGTGATGATGCAGTTCTACGGCGCACCGCCCATGGCCTTGCTCACCGTCGGCGCCGGGGCCGGCCTGCTCGGCGGAGACCTCATCGGTCCCACGGCGGCCACGGCACTGTTCGCAGTCCTGTGGGTCGCCGGCACGGTCACCGGCCTGCTCACCAGCGTTGCCGTGCCGTTCCGCATGATGACGTCCGGTCCCCGGGATCAGGTCACGGCATTGCCGGCGTGGTTGATGCCCGTCGTCCCGCCGATGGTGTCGGCATCGACCGGAGCGTTGTTGCTTCCGCATCTGCCCGACGGCCAGTGGCGGTTGGCGCTGCTGTGCGCGTGCTACGCGATGTTCGGGCTGTCGCTGATCGTCGGAATGCTCACCATGACGTTGATCTACGGACGCCTGCTGCACGGCGGTCTGTCGTCCGTCGACGCGGCTCCGATGGTCTGGATCACGCTGGGGTTGATCGGCCAGTCGATCACGGCGGCGAACCTGCTCGGCACCGATGCATCGATGGTGTTCACCGGTCCGCAGTCGTCGATCGCCGTCGGGCTGCACGTCGTCGGGATCGGCTACGGACTGATCATGGGCGGATTCGGCGCGCTGATGTTCGCACTGGCCACTGCCCTGACCGTGCACGCGGCGCGCAAGAAGATGAGCTTCTCACTGACGTGGTGGTCGTTCACGTTCCCGATCGGCACCTGCGTCACCGGAGCGACCGCGATGGGCAATGCCCTCGATTTCGGCGCGGTCCGTGCCCTTGCCGTACTCCTGTACGTCGTGCTCGTGACGGCCTGGATCACTGTCGCCACTCGAACTGTCCGAGGCGTGTGGCGAGGAAACCTGCTGCAGCCCAGCTGATCTCACATGTGCGCGAGCACGTTCACCACGTTGCCGCCCGCGTCTCGGAAGAAGAATCGGCGCACGCCCCACTCCTCGTTGGTGATCTCGTACACGATCTCGAGATGTGCACCCACCGCGGCGCGGTAGGCCGCGTCGACGTCGTCCACTTCGAGAGACGCCGACGGATTCACCGGGCCGGTGGGGTCGACGGTGATCAGACTCAGTTGCGCGTTGCTGTCCCCCGGTGACGCAAGTGTGGCGATCCAACCGTGGTTCATCACCACCTCCATGCCGGTGACCTGGACATACGCGTCCAGCGCCGCATCGAGATCGGTGACCGTGAGCAGGGGCATCGCGCGCACAACGTCCATGTTCGGACTGTATCGCCCTCCCCTGGGCCCGGGATCGGCTCCCCAGTTTCGGATTTGTGCCGCCGATCGCAGGCTGGAATCCAGATCGGGGGAGCCGATCCCCCACCTCGGCCCCACCTCGCCACGACGCTGTGACCCACCAGACAGATATATTGTTTGCTTAGCGCATGTATGTATATATATGGTTGCAGACAGCAAGTAAATCGAACTCAGCGTTGGAGTACTCATGGCAGTTCAATCCACGACAGCGGAATCGCTCGTCGAAGAGGTTTTCCTCTTCGGGCGCACGCTGAAGCGGGCCGTGACCACCGGAGTCGAGGATTCACCGTTGCCGCAGGCGCTGACCGGAGTTCTGGCCATCCTCGCGACAGAGGGTGAATGCAGACAGACCGACCTCGCCAGCAGGCTCTGCGTCAGCCAGTCCGCCCTCAGCCGGCAGATCGCGGACCTCGTCGAACTCGGCTACATCGATCGGCACCCCGATCCGGACGACAGAAGAGCGTCCCGGGTCTGCGTGTCGGACGAAGGCCAAGCTCGACTGAAACAGATTTGGGACAGGCGAGCTCGTCGCCTGGCAGAGATGTTGAGCGAGTGGAGCGAAACCGAGGCTCTCGATGCCCTCGATTCCATCCGCAAGCTCAACGACACGTTCACCGAAGACGCCCACGCCCAGCACCAGGACGTGGCCCGCATTGAATTGATTGCGAGATAACCAATGACAACATCCGCGGAGAATCCGCCGAATCAGGCAGTCGCCGATCCCGATGCGATGACGCATCGCCAGATCCTCGAAGCCCTCACCGGTCTGCTGGCCGCGCTGTTCACCGCGCTGCTGAGCACCACCATCGTCTCGACCGCTCTGCCGACCATCATCGGTGACCTGAAGGGTTCGCAGACCGCGTACGCCTGGGTCATCACCACCGCCCTGTTGGCCAACGCCGCATCGACGCCCATCTGGGGCAAGCTCGCCGACCTGTTCAACAAGAAGGTCCTGGTCCAGAGCTCGATTCTGATCTTCGTCGCGGGCTCGCTCATCGCCGGCTTCGCGCACAACGTTCCGGTGCTGCTCGCCGCACGTGTGGTGCAGGGCATCGGCATGGGTGGCCTGACGGCACTCGTCATCGCCATCATCGGAACCATCGTCTCCCCGCGTGATCGTGGCCGCTACTCCGGTTACACCGGTGCCGTCATGGCCGTATCGATGTCCGGTGGCCCCATCCTCGGCGGCGTCATCGTCGACAGCCCCCTCGGGTGGCGCTGGTGCTTCTTCGTCTGCGTGCCGCTCGCTGTCATCGCCCTCGGCCTGCTGCAGAAGACGCTGCACATCAAGACCGTCCGCAAGGACAACGTCTCCATCGACTGGCTCGGCGCACTTCTGCTGACCGCAGGCGTGTCCGTTCTCCTCGTGTGGGTTTCGTTCGCAGGCAAGGCCGACTACTACGCCTGGATCTCACGTGAGACCGCGTACCTCGTCGGCGGCGGAGTTGCGCTGCTCGTCCTGACGATCATCGTCGAGGCTCGGCACAAGTCGCCGATCATCCCGCTCAAGATCGTCACCGAGCGCACCACCGGCCTGGCCATCATCGCGTCCATCGCCGTCGGCGTCGGCCTCTTCGGAGCCACCACGTTCCTCGGCCAGTACTTCCAGACTGCTCGCGGCTACACCCCCACCGAGGCTGGATTGCTGTCCATCCCACTGGTATTCGGCATGCTCGTCGCCTCCGTGGGCTCCGGTCAGCTGATCACCAAGTTCGGTCAGTGGAAGCCGTTCATCGTCACCGGCTCCATCTTGCTGGTCATCGGATTCCTGCTGCTGGGCACCATCGACCACGCCACCAGCCTGGTGACGGTCGGCATCTTCATCACCATCGTCGGTCTCGGTACCGGCATGCTGATGCAGAATCTCGTTCTCGCAGTGCAGAACACGGTCAGTGTGCAGAACGTCGGTGCAGCATCGTCGACGGTTGCCTTCTTCCGTACCTTCGGCGGAGCGATCGGCGTCTCGGTTCTCGGTTCGCTGCTGGCAACCCGTGTCGCCGAGAAGTCGGCAGCCGGTCTGGCGCAGCTCGGTGTGGACGGTTCGGCCGGAGGCGGCGGATCGCTCGACCTCACGGCACTGCCTGCTCCGATCGTCAGCGTCATCCGCACCGCATACGGCGACGCGACCGGACGCATCTTCATGATCGCCGGCTTCGTTGCGATCGTCACGCTCATCGCAGTGGTCTTCATCCCGAACCGCCCGCTGCGCAAGACGATCGACATCGCGTCGGCACCGGCGCAGGGACCCGTCGCCGATCTGGACAAGACCGATCTGGACCAGAACGATCTCGACGCTGATGCTCAGGCACAGCCCGAGCGTCGGGAACAGCTCGCCGAGATCCCGTCCTTCGGGGCGACTCAGGATTACGTCGGAGCGCAGTACGGCAACGAACGGCGCTTCGAGCGTCGCAACGAAGGTCGCCACGAGGCTCAGCCGGGTCAGCGTCCCTTCGATGGACTGAGCACCGATGCCCGTGATCGACTGCTCACGCTGCTGCTGCCCCAGCCCGAGGACACGTTGACCGCACTCGACGAGGCCGAGGCCATTCGCGCCGAGGTGATCGAGCTGCAGCAGGAACTCGACGCCAAGATGCTCGACTTCGATGCAGTGTGCGAGCGACTTCGTCGACTCGGACTCAGCGAGCAGCAGGTGGCCCGGGTGTTGGGAGACAACCACATTCCCGACAGCCACAATCACTACGCCAACGCCGGACTGAACGGCCACAGCGTCAACTGATCTGCCACAGAACAGCGAAAGGCCCCGCACACCCGAAAGGGAGTGCGGGGCCTTTCTCGTTCGCCTGCCGACTACTACCGGCCGGGTATGTACTTCAGCGCTTTGACGAAGGGAGGCATGATCTTTGCCCACAGCTTCGGCGGAAGTCCGCGCGGTCCACCGAGATTGAGCAGGCGGGTCGTCGCGATGGTCTGCGGCTCGGTGTACTTGAGCAGTCCCTCGTTTCCGTGCCTACGGCCCATGCCGGAGACGCCCATTCCGCCCATCGGTGCACCGGTGGTGCCCCAGGTCGGCGCGTAACCCTCGTCGACGTTGACCGTGCCCGCGTGCAGACGTGCCGCAATGGCCTCGCCCTGCGCCTTCGTCTTGGCCCAGACACTCGCGTTCAATCCGTAGTCGGTGTCGTTGGCCTTCGCGATGGCCTCGTCGACGTCGGCGACGGGGTAGATCGACACCAGCGGCCCGAAGGTCTCGGTCGCCGCACACTCCATGTCCTCGGTGACGTTCGTCAGCAACGTCGGCTCGTAGAACAGCGGGCCGATGTCGGGACGCGCCTTGCCGCCCGCGACGACGGTCGCGCCCTTGACCTTGGCGTCGTCGACGTGCGCCGAGACCGTCTTGATCTGGTCCTCGGAGATGAGGCTGCCCATTTCGATGCCGAACTCGTAGTCGGCACCCACGGTCATGTTGCGTACCCGCTGGCCGAACTTCTCGGTGAACTCGGCGGCGATCGACTTCTCGACGTAGATGCGCTCGATGGAGATGCAGAGCTGACCGGAGTTGGAGAAGCAGGCGCGCACTGCCGCGTCGGATACTTCCCGCAGGTTCGCGCCCTTCGCGACGATCATGGCGTTCTTGCCGCCGAGCTCGGCGGAGAAACCGATGAGTCGACGCCCCGCCTGTTCGGCCAGGAGCTGACCGGTGGCCGTGGAGCCGGTGAACATGACGTATTCGGTGTTCTCGACGATCGCGGTGCCCACCACCGAGCCGGGGCCGGGGACCACGGCGAACAGGTCGCGGGGCAGACCGGCCTTGTAGAGCAGCTCGACGCAGGCCAGCGCGCAGTACGGCGTCTGGCTGTCGGGCTTGAGCACGACGCCGTTGCCGGCCAGCAGCGCCGGAATGGCGTCGGACACCGCGAGAGTCATCGGGTAGTTCCACGGCGAGATGATTCCGACGACACCCTTCGGCTGGTACCGAACGCGAGTCTTGGTCAGCACGGGAAGCATGCCGGTGACCTTCTTCGGGGCCAGCAGCTTGGCGGCCGTGCGTGCGTAGTGCCGCGAGGTCATCGAGATGTCGAGGACTTCCTCGAGGGCGGCGGCGCGGGACTTGCCCGTCTCGGCCTGCGCCATGTCCATGAGCTCGTCGCGGTGCGCGAGCACCAGGTCGCGGTAGCGGTGGAAGATCTCTGCGCGCTCGGAGACCGGACGCTTGGCCCAGGCCGCCTGAGCGGTACGGACGCGAGCGATCGCAGCCAGAGCATCTGCAGCCGTGCCGACCGGAATGGTCGCCAGCTCCTTACCGGTGAACACCTCGGTGATCGTCTTGGTGGGACGCGAGTCCGCGTCGGGAATGGCGATGAGATCAGCGAGCCGGGAAAAGGTCGCAGTGGACGGAGCAGGCATTTTTGCATCCCTACTGATGAGTAGTGTTCGGAGTAACAGACAACCTACCTGGTCTTCGGCTCAGTTCACAGGGCCGATGTTCCCTGGCCCTGTGGCACGATGGGCGGTGGTCTACTCCGACGTCGGGGCGTTCGGAAGCAACAGGGTGGGGAATCCATGCGCAAGGCACTAGTTCTGGCCGGAGCAGCAGCACTGATGGTGGTATTCGCGGGGTCTGCGCAGGCAGATCCGGTCCAAGATTTCATTGCTCCACCGAGCGATCCGGCTGCGTATCTCCCCACGTCACTCGGCGATGCGTGGTTCGATCCGCCGGCGGGATACGAGAATCTCGTGCCCGGCACTGTCCTCGCTCGACGCGATGTCTCGGTGACCCCCGAGGCCTCGTCCGTCCAATTGCTCTTCCGCTCCACCGATTCGAAGAATCGTCCCATCGCAGCGGCGACGACTGTGCTGACTCCCACTGCGCCGTGGACCGGTGGTGGAGATCGCCCCGTCATCGCATACAACGAGGCGACGGATTCACTCGGCAACAAATGCGCGCCGTCGTACACCCTCCCGCGGGGCAACAACAAAGAGATCGATCAGGTCCGGATCCTCCTCGGCCGCGGTTACACCGTGGTGATGACGGACTATCAGGGGCCGCGTCAGGCATATTCGGCCGGTCTCGTGTCGGGGCACACCGTGCTCGACGGTCTGCGTGCCTCCCGGACTGCAGGCGTGAGCGCGGATGCACCCATCGGCATCACCGGATATTCCGGCGGTGCGATCGCCTCGGGCTGGGCGGCCCAGTTGGCCCCCGAGTACGCACCCGAGCTGAACATCGCCGGAGTCGCGTTCGGCGGCCCGCCGACCGATTACAAGATTCTGCAGACGTCGCTCAACGGCCAGATCGGATCGGGCTTGTTCACTGCGGCGACGATCGGACTGTCCCGGGAGTACCCGGAGATGCGGCAGCTCGCCAACGACAACGGCAAGCGACTGGCGCTGGCGCAGAAGGATCAATGCGTGGATGTGTTGTCCTACAGCGGACTACTGCTGTTGGACCAGCGAAATCTCTCCAACGTCCCGGACGTCTTCGCGCATCCGATCACCACGGCCGTCGTCGAGGAAAACCGCATGGGCCAGACGAAGCCGGACGCGCCGGTGTACATCTACCAGGGCCTGCAGGACTTCCTCATTCCCAAAGAAGGTGCCGAGGCAGTGCAGGATCAGTGGTGTGCAGCGGGAGCGTCGGTACATCTGGAAGAGGTGCCCGGCGACCATTCACAGGCCCAGACCAACGGCCGTCCCGGTGCCTACGACTGGCTGGCGCAACGACTGGCCGGAGTACCCACCTCGGGTTGCGAACGTGTGATTCGCTAGAGGTCCATAACGAATCGTTTTTTCGTCTTGACCCTCACGCCACGGGAGGCAGCACAGTGTCCTTCGTGAGTGATTCGTCCGCGAACAGTTCGGTTGACGTCCAGGTCGGCATGCAGGTCGGCGCGGTCTCGAAGTTGGTGGGTGTCAGCGTCAGAACGCTGCATCACTACGACGAGATCGCGTTGGTGGTGCCGTCGGGGAGAACTCCCAAGGGCTATCGGACGTATTCATCGGCCGATGTCGAACGGCTGCATCAGGTATTGACCTACCGCGAGCTCGGGTTCCCGCTCGAGGTCATTGCAGCGTTGCTCGACGACCCGGCGGTCGATGCCATGGCGCATCTGCGGCGGCAGCGAGAGTTGTTGAATGAGCGGATCGATCACTTGCACGCAATGGCTGCGGCCGTGGACAAGATGATGGAGGCGAAGAAGATGGGTATGCAATTGACTCCCGAGGAGCAGCGAGAGATCTTCGGCGACAACTGGACCGGCGAGGAATACGCTGAGGAGGCCGAGCAGCGCTGGGGCGAAACCGACGAGTGGAAGCAGTCGCAGCAGCGTACGGCGTCGTTCACCAAGGACGATTGGAAGGCCGTCAAGGAAGAGACGGACCTCCTCGAAGCCGATCTCGCTGCCGCGATGCAGCGGGGTGTGTCGCCGAATTCCCCCGAAGCCGGGGTACTGGCCGAGCGTCATCGCGCGTCGATCGAGCGGTACTACGACTGCGGTTACGAGATGCAGGTGAACCTGGCGGAGATGTACATCGCCGACGAGCGATTTGCCAAGCACTACAACGGTATCGCCGACGGTTTGGCGCAGTATCTCCGTGACGTCATCGTCGCGAACGCCGCTCGTCAGGGCTGACTCGTCTCGATCCGCACCCCTTTTCGGAATCCGCGCCTCCTGCAGGGGGTGCGGATTCCGACCCGGGGCGTAGATATCCGGGCGAACGCTGCTCGTCAGGGTTGACGCGGGCCATCGCGGACCGCTCGTGTGCGGTCGATCCGCCCCACACACCGTGCCGTTCGTCGGTGTCCAACGCATGCTGCAGGCACCGCGTGACGACGGGGCATCGGTCGCACACGAGCTTCGCCTGCCGTTCGAGATTTCTCAGCGAGTATCCCCGCAGCCCCAGGGGCGGGTAGAACATCGAGACCGGCATCGAGCGGCAGGCGGCATTCATCTGCCAATCCCAGTGGTCAGAGATAGGTTGCATTGCTTGTCTTTTCATCGAACTCTCGTATGGATCAGACACCGAGGAGACTGCGGGCATTGCCGGATGTGACGGCGCGCCAGTTCTCCAGTCCACCGTCCGCGGCACCGGCGTCGAGTAATCGCAGTTGTTCTTGCACAGCGGCGATCGGCGTGAAGCAGTAGTCGCTGCCGTACACCAGACGATCGGGCCCGA
Organism: Rhodococcus sp. 3258; assembly: GCF_031456475.1. Lineage (NCBI taxonomy): Bacteria > Bacillati > Actinomycetota > Actinomycetes > Mycobacteriales > Nocardiaceae > Rhodococcus > Rhodococcus sp. 3258. The sequence continues at coordinate 426,083 of NZ_JAVDUT010000002.1, read as the reverse complement.
CCGTCGAGAGCAACGCCGGCAGCTGCCGCGGAACCGGCGTACCGGCGAGGTCGAACCACAAGCGCTGCAGTACATTCGGCGTCGACGGGGTACCGAGACCGACCTGCGTCCGGAAGAAGTCGACCCGATCTGCCAACAGCGGCAGCACTCCGCCGCCATGAGTGAACACCCAACGGATGTGAGGGAACCGATCGACCACGCCCAGCAGAATCAAGTCGACGACCGTTCGTGCTGTGTCGAAAAGGAATTCGACCATCGGAGCGGGCCTACCGAGCTCTACCGCAGCTGCATTCGGCGGTGAGGTGGGATGCACGAAGACCACCGCCGACCGCGCATCGAGCGCCGCGAGCAACGGCGTAAGCATGGCGTTGCCGAGATACATGCCGCCGGCGTTCGACATCACGGTGACCCCGTCGGCACCGAGCTGATCGAGAGCCCGAATGGCCTCGACCGTCGAGTCGACGACGTTCGGAAGGGGCAGCGACGCAAAGAAACCGAGGCGTGGCTGACCCTGGACAACTCCGGCTCCGAAGTCATTGACCCGTCGGGCCAGATCGGCAGCCTTACCGTCGTCCCCGAAGTGCACCCCTGGGCTCGACACGGACAGGATCGCCCTGTCGATCCCACACCGGTCCATCATCTGCAGATGCTCGGTCACCGACCAGGACGGCCACTTCGGCATGCCGTCGGGAAAGACGATGCCGGACGCGAGCGCTTCCCGCAGGTAGAAGTCGGGGACCATGTGCGAGTGCACGTCCACTACTCCCCCGGCGGCAGGCTTCGGTGACGCCGACGCGGTCGCTGCGGACAGGGCGACGCCCGAGAGCGTGGCTGCACCGAGCGCGCCGAGCAAGGTTCTGCGGTCGATCACGATCTACGTCCTTGTCGTCGACACCACCCGGTCCGAACTGACGCTATCGTCACATATGAGATTATCCGCAGTCAACGGTGACTTGTACCAACTGATGTAGGACTAACATGGCGCGATGACGACCGAACGTACGAAGCCCAGTCCTGCGCAATTTGTGGGGTACTCGTTCGGTCAGGTCCTGCCCCCGTCGATGCAGGATTGGGTCCGAAACGACCTCGTCGGCAACGGTGCCCAAGTGCGCTACCTGGCTCGATTCACGGTTCCCGTCATCCCGTTGCTGCTGCTGTTCCTGCTGATACCCGGCCCACTGTGGATGTCGCTGGCGATGATGGCATTGCTGTTCATTCCGCTGGTGTACTTCGCGATAGCGCTGATGAACGTCTATCGGCGGCACCGGTTGCTCATTCACGGCCTCGATCCCCAGTTGATCAACGCCAAGGCGCAGACACGCGTCGACCGCACCCGGGACGACTACGAGCGACGTCACGGCCGCGGCTGACGATCGGACGTTAGTCTTCTGCGCATGACTTCACCTGTGGTATTCAAAGCAACCGCTGATCTGGCCGACGAGATCGGTCCCGACATCCGCAGCTGCGACACCCAGTTCATCCAGTTCGGCAAGCACACCGAGTTCGCCGGACCCATCACCACCATCCGCTGCTTCCAGGACAACTTGCTGGTCAAGCAGACGTTGAGCGAGCCCGGCAACGGCGGCGTTCTCGTGGTCGACGGCGACGCCAGCGTCCATACCGCGCTCGTCGGCGACATCATCGCCGGGCGAGGCGTCGACAACGGCTGGGCAGGCGTCATCGTCAACGGCGCTGTGCGGGATTCGGCGATTCTGCGCACCCTCGACATCGGCGTCAAGGCATTGGGGACGAACCCACGCAAGAGCACGCAGACGGGATCGGGCGAGAAGAACGTGCCGGTGACCTTCGGCGGCGTCACCTTCACCCCCGGCGAGATCGTCTACAGCGATCACGACGGAGTGGTCGCAGTCTGATCCGACGCGAAAGGGACGGCCGCGGTGCCGTCCCTTTCTGTTGCGTCTTTGTACGACGTCGGTGCTACTTCACGAACGCGAGAAGCGCGTCGTTCACTTCCTGGAAGTGTGTCCACAGCAGCCCGTGGGGTGCGCCGTCGACCTCGACGTACGTTGCCTCCGGGAACGCCTCGTGGAACGGGCGGCCGGTGGAGTCGATCGGCAGGATGTTGTCGGCCGTGCCGTGCAGGATCAGCGTCGGCTTGCCCGATGCGCGGACCTTCTCGACGTCTCCGCGAAAGTCTTCGAGCCAGGTGGGCACGACGGCATAGGCCGCGACGGGCGCGCTGGTGGTGGCGGTGTTCCAGCTGGCGCGCACGGTGGCCTCGCTGATGCGGCTGCCGAGGTTCTCGTCGAGGTTGTAGAAGTCCTTGTAGAAGTTCTCGAACCAGGTGAAACGATCCTCGCGCGCTGCGGTCTCGATGCCGTCGAACACCGACTGCGGAACGCCGGTGGGGTTGTCGTCGGCCTGTAGCAGGAACGGCTCGAGCGAGGCGAGAAACGCGAACTTGGCGACGCGATCGGTGCCGTACTTCGCGGCATACCGAGCCAGTTCTCCTGTGCCCATGGAGAATCCGACGAGGATGACGTCGTTCAGGTCGAGCTCGGTGAGTACCTTGTCCAAGTCTGCAGCGAAGGTGTCGTAGTTGTAGCCGACGGTGGGCTTGCTCGACTGCCCGAATCCACGGCGGTCGTAGGTGATGACGCGGTAGCCGGCATCGAGCAGCGCACGCGACTGGCGCTCCCAGGAGTTGCCGTCGAGCGGGTAGCCGTGGATGAGCACAACCGGCTGGCCGGAGCCGTGATCCTCGTAGTAGACCTCGACGGGGGTGGAGTTCTCGGTTCCGACGTTGATGTACGCCATGATCCTGCCTTCCTGTGTCCTGAACATCGAGCGGGAGAACGGTCGTTCTCTCCGTGTGTGGACTACTGTAGAGAACGTTGGTTCTCTCGGCAAGGGGTAAGCGATGACCATTACGGAAATCGGACGGGCACAGGTGGTGAACGCCGCGGACGAACTGTTCTATGCGCGCGGCATCCAGGCCGTCGGCATGGATGAGCTGCGCACCGCAGCGGGAATCTCTCTCAAACGCATGTACACACTGTTTCCGTCCAAGACGGCCATCGTGGCCGAGGTCCTCCGTGGCCGCACTGCCCAGTGGAACGACGGGATCCGCGCCGAGGCGGACCGACACGACACGCCGCGCGGAAAGCTGTTATCCATCTTCGACTTCCTGGATCGATGGTTCCGAGAAGACGACTTTCGCGGGTGCGCGTTCATCAACTCCTTCGGCGAACTGGGCGCAACCATGCCCGAGGTCGCCGACGCCGCGCATCAGCACAAGAAACGTTTCATCGAGTACGTCACCGCCTTGGCCGTCGAAGACGGATGCGAGCCGACCGTCGGTCTGCAGATCGCACTTCTCGCCGAGGGTGCTCAAACCACCGCCGCCATCACCGAACTGGCCGAATCCGCCTCTGCAGCAAAGACTGCGGCCGAGGTTCTGTTGAATTCGAGCGCGAAGTGACCGGCATCGCGGATCACTGACATTTGACACTGAAATTGTCCGATTCGGGACGTTAGTGTCGAATCCATGAGCAAGCTACGAGTCCTCGCCGCCCTCACCGTCTCGACGTCCCTGCTGGTCAGTGGATGCACGTCGTCCGACGAGCCCTCAGCCGTGCAGGCGACCACTACGACGACGTCGAGTGGGAACATCAGGACCGACGACGTCCAAGCCGCTCTGGACGCACTGGTAGCGGCCGGGTCCGTCGCCGCCGTCGCGCAGGTGCGCGACGGCGAGGATTCCTGGTCGGGAGCAGCAGGACTCGTCGAGCGTGATGGCACCGAGCCGGCGGGTGCCGACAATCCGGTGCGCATTGCAAGCGTCACCAAGTCGATGGTCGCGGCGGTGGTGCTGCAGCTCGTCGACGAGGGAAAACTGCAGCTCGATCAGCGGGTCGACGAACTCCTTCCGGGCCTGCTGTCCAAGTCCGTCACCGTCCGACAACTGCTCGACCATACGAGCGGAATACCCGACTACCTCACCGGACTCGATACGGCGCAGCAGATCGCTTCTCGCGCCGATGATTCCGTCGCCGATGATGAGCTGATCTCGCAGGCATCGGCCATGCCGTGGACAAGTGAACCGGGCCAGGAGTTCAGCTACTCGAACACCAACTATGTTCTACTCGGGCGGATCGTGGCCGATCTCGATGGGCGGCCCGTCGGACAGTCGTTGCGGGACAGGATCTTCGAACCTCTGCAGATGACCGACACCACTTACCCCACCGACGCCGATATCGCCGGCGATGCACTGCACGGCTACGTGCTGGAGAACGGGATCTACACCGACGTCACCGAATACGACGCGAGTATCTGGTCTTCCGCTGCTGCAGTGGTCTCCACCGTAGAGGACATGAACACGTTCTTTCGTGCTTTGTTCGACGGCACACTGCTACCTCGCAACATGGTCGACGACATGCAGGTGGTCAGCCCCTCCGGCTACGGCCTCGGATTGCTGCTGGGAATCGACGCCTGCGATCCAGAGTCCGGTGAGCTGCTGTTCGGCCAGCGCGGCAACGGCTTCGGATATCGCACTTTTCAGTTCTCGAGTCCCGACGGCACCCGTCAGGTGTCACTGGCCTGGACCACAGCCGCGCCGACCCCGGGCACCGATCCGCTGCTAGAACCCGCATCCGAAGCCCTGATCGCCGGGCTGGCATCGACCTGCCCGGCGTAGCTAGAGGGTCGTCACCCAGCCGTGCACTTCGTCGCTCGTGAGTGCAGCCTGGTGACGCTTCCGCAGAGTGAGCGTCACCGGGCCCGGCTCCTTGGTTCCTATTGCGCGGCCGTCGATTTCGTATACCGGGGCCACCCCGGCCGACGTGCCACACACGAATACCTCGTCGGCGATGTACAGCTCGGTGAGGTCGACGGTGCGTTCCTGAACTGTCATTCCTTCTTCGCGCGCCAACGTCAGGAGCGTTCGACGGTTGATGCCATCGAGAATGTCGCTGGTGACGTCGGGTGTGATGAGCGCTCCGTTTCGGACGAGGAAGATGTTGGCGGCACTGAGCTCGCAGACGTGTCCGTTGATGTCGAGGAAGATGCAGTCGTCGAAACCGCTGTCGATCGCATCCTGTTTCGCCAGAACGGAATTGACGTATGCTCCGTTGACCTTCGCGCGCGACGGGATCGCATAGTCGGGGATGCGACGCCACACACTGGTCTTCAATCGCATACCGTTTTGCGGCACAATGGGATTGGCGTCGTAGAGGAAGATCGACACTGTTGTGTGCAGGCCACGGACCCGCGTTCCGGGAATGGACTCGTCGACGTGGACGGTTGCCCGCACGTACACCTCGTCGGTCGGGGCGTTGGCGGCGATCACGTCGCGTGTCGCCTGTATGAACCGCTCGAAACTCCACTGTGACGCGAACGTGTCGATACCGATGATCTTGCAGGACTCGACGAGTCGCTGGTAGTGATCGAGTAACCGAAATGCGGTGCGCCGATCTCCGTCCACCTGCACCGGAAACACGGTGTAAACACTCAGGCCGTAGAGGACGGCCGAGGTCGCGACCCCGAGTGTCGCGTCCTGCGCGTCCACCAAGCGATCGCCGAAATACACCTTCGAGTGCGGGAGTGCCATGCGGCGATGCTAGTCGCCCGGTGAGTCCAAGCGACAACGCTTTTACTTCTCTATGGTCGAGTACATGAGCGAACGCACAGTATCCTGGCCACCCCTTGGTCGTTCCGCAGGCTCCACTCCCGCCCGCACACTCTGGAACGACGGCCCCGAGGTGGGTGCCATCGGCTTGGGCTGCATGGGAATGACCTGGGCATACAAGGCAGACGACCAAACAGAGTCCCCCCATCGCGTCATCGGGCACGCCCTGGACCTGGGTGTGAACTTCATCGACACGGCCGATGTGTACGGACCGTTCACCAACGAGGAAGTCGTCGGCGCAGCCATCGGCAGTCGACGCGACGAGGTGGTGCTCGCGACCAAGGGCGGATTGACCTCCCACATCGGCGACGCCGGAGAGCCGGTCATTTCCGGCCCCAACGGCAAGCCCGAGCATCTGCGGTCTGCCATCGACGACTCGCTCCGACGGTTGGGCGTCGACCACATCGATCTGTATTACCTGCACCGTGCCGATCCTGAGGTCGACGTCGAGGACAGCATCGGCGCGATGGCCGAGGCCGTGCAGGCCGGAAAGGTTCGCGCACTGGGTGTTTCGGAGTTCACCGTCGAGCAGCTCGATCGGGCTCAGCGGGTGCATCCGATATCCGCTGTGCAGTCGGAGTTGTCGTTGTGGACACGCGACCACCTGGCAACCTCGTTGCCATGGACGAAGGACAACGGTGCCGCCTTCGTGCCGTTCTCGCCGCTGGGCCGAGGGTTTCTGACGGGCAACTTCCGCGGAACCGCACCCGCTGCAGATGATTTCCGCTCGCGACTGCCGCGTTTCAGTCACGACAACCTCGATGCGAACCTCGTCATCGTCGACGCCATCGCGGCCATCGCCGACGAGCTCGGTGCGACGCCTGCGCAGGTGGCCCTGGCATGGGTGCTGGCGCAGGGAGAGCACGTGGTGCCGATTCCCGGCACTCGCCGCACTTCACGTCTCGACGAGAACGCCGGTGCCGCCTCGCTCACGTTGAGCTCCGAGCACCTCGCCGCACTCGACGCATTGCCTGAGCCCGCTGGTGGCCGGTATTGAGATAGCGCAGGTCGATCCGTCGACGGATCGGTTGTCGGCCGAGAAAATCCTGGCCGTACAGAGGAGTGCGTACGCTGTCGAGGCCGAGCTCATCGGCGACGACCGCATCCCACTACTGCACGAGTCGGTGGACGATCTGTGTGCAGCACAGGTCCACTGGCTCGTCGCGCGTGATCTGGACGAAATCCTCGGTGCCGCAGCGTGGTCCGGCTCGGAAATCGACCGTCTGGTGGTGGCTCCACACGCACACCGACAGGGCATCGGTCGAGCGTTGGTCGAGGTGATGCTGAATTCGATTGCAGGACAACGACTGCGAGTCGCAACGGGACGCGACAATGCGCCGGCGCGACGGCTGTACGAATCCCTCGGCTTCGTGCACAGCCAGAATCAAGAGGTGTTGCCGGGACTGTGGCTGGCCCGCTACGAACTCAACCGCTCAGAGCCCAGACGACTACAGCGATGACCGCCCCGAACGCTGCGGAGCCGGCCAACACGGCTCCGTGCCGAGATCGTTCTCCGATCATCAGAAGCAAGGCCGTCGACGCCGCGACTCCCACCGCTACGGCGAACACGAGATTGAATGCCCTCGCCGAGTCCATTCCGAACACGAACCGCGCTGCCAGCCCCAGCAGAATGACCACCGCGGCCATGACGAAAGTGGTGGCGATACTGCTTCGCACTTTCACGAGTTCTCGAGACGTGTTCGGGCCCAAAACCAGATCAGCGCACCGGAGATCGGCATGACAAGCACCAATAGGCACCACCAGAGTTTCGCGCCCGTACGCGACTGAGTACTGCGAACTATCGACACCCAGGCGACAGCAACGAGCATGAACCACAGAACAATTGCAGCAATCCATACCAAATCGAACGCCAGCGGAACGGTGGGATTGCTGCCGTCCATTGTTTCCACTCCCTTTGCCTCGAATAGCCAGCCTATCGATCTTGCTCGGCGTTAGGCTGCGACCATGACCGCCTGGATCGAAGTTCTTACGGCCATGACCACTGAATCGACCATACCGATGCGGGGCACTATCGAGGAGATCCACGAAGCAGGAAGTCCCGAGTCCTTCCGGCACGGATTCGCCTACAGTGGCACTCCACCCGTGCTGATCGCACCCGAAGATAGCTGTCGGGTATGGCGATCCGGGCGCAAGACACGCGTCGAACGTCTCGACGGCAGTCCCATCTTCATCAGTGACGGTACGCGGGCCTGGGACTTCACGGGCCCGGCCGACCGACCACGCGTCGGACCGCTTGGCAGGGTGATGTATCTGGGGCCTAGCCAATTCTTGTTGCAGCAACGCAGTACCGCCGAGTGGACCGGAAACGAATTCGCGCAACCGATCGGCACGGTGGAGACGGTCGAGTTCGCCGGACGCGATTGTTGGACACTGCAATTGGCTCCTCCCGATGGGAAACCGTATCCGCTTCGCATCTGGGTCGACGTCGAAACCGGGTTCATCCTGGGCGACCTCATCGACGAGGCAGGAATCGGTTCGCAGTTCGTCGAACTCGCTGTCGGCGAACCGATCGACGACACGATGTTCGTCTGGGACGGGCCGGCGTACACGGGCGAGGAGTATCAGCAGATACTAGAGGACGAGTCGAGAGCGCTGCGGCACACGCACGCGCAGTGGTTCAGAGAGAACGTGGCGCCGACACCATTGATCGTGCGCGCACCGCTCGATTTCACTCCCGAGTACGTGCATTTCGCAGAGGCCGGCGACGGGGGCTTCGATACGAGCAATCGGAGAACACTGTTGGGACGTCGCCCTCGCAGTGGCGAGGGATGGACACCGAAGTGGGGAGTGTCGCATTACGTTTGGTCCACTCCGGACTGGGATTGGGCTGCCGGAGCGACAAACGGACAGCTCGATGATCCTGCAGTCCTGGAATTGCAACATTCATTACATCCTGGAGAGCCGGTGGACCGTGGTCGGAGAGTCGCTGGACGCGCTCACGAGTAGCCTCAACTCTCATGACCTCGTTGAAAGGCGCATGAGCGACCATCGCACGCTTGTCGTGCACATCTCGGCGTCGGTGATCGGTGACGGAGAGATCGACCCGCCCCGTGTGGGTTCGGTGTTGACAGGCCCATTGCGTTTCGTAGAGCTACCCGAGAACGAGCGGCAGGTCGTCAGGATATCGGCGAGCCTCGAACCGTCGGGGCAGGAGCCGATCTGGCAATACACGGGGCAGAAGTCTCCTCGTCGCTGGGAATGGACCGGACTGCTTCGCGGCGACGGCTGGACTGCGTCATGGCGCGGATTCACCGCCAGGACTGGGCAAGTCGAGTTGACCGGCCGCTTCTACGGCGTCTTCGGCTACGACACCGAGGGGTGGTTTCGCGGTCGAGTGACCCGAGCTCAATTGGTGTCGGAGCGCTACCAGTTGATTCCCGGCGAGGGTTGGGTCATATGCCCTGGTCACCGTGCCACTCGCGACGTGGAAGAAGTCCGTCGAATCTTCGGCCACGAGTCGATGCGCGAGGACGGTGGCCCCGTCGACCAGGAGAACAGCGTCATGATCGATCTCGATCTCGACGACGTTCCGCCTCTACCGACCCGCCCGAGCATCGTGCCGGGAGACGTGGCCGCTGCCGGCGGCGTCACCTGGGTTCTCGACGCGGAATTGCCGCTGGTAGTCAGCATCGATTCGGAAGGTATTGCTGCCGAACATGTTCTACCGGCCAGGGTCGGTGGTTCGCGTTCCGTCTGGGCCACCGAAGCAGGGTGCTGGGTCGGCGGAATGGACGGAATGTTCTGGATTCGCCTCGGTCAGGAAGCAGTTCGGGTCGATACCTTGCCCTCGCTCATCGGATCCGTCAACGGGGGGCTGTTGCTCGTCTGTGCCGGAGCGGCAATGTGGCGCCTGTACACACCGGGTTCGGATTCGACGGCCGTCGCGGCTGTCGCGGGCCACGTCAATTCCATAGCTGTGGAACGTGATGGTTGGGTCGTCTGCGTTCAGCCTCCCGCGGAATCAGTGGTGAGCCTGGTTCGGGTGTCAGGGACGGGGCATTCGACCATCGGACCCGTCATTCCGCAACTACCTCGCGGCCACGGAAATCCATATCTTGCAGGCGATCCACTTCGTCTGGTCCGAGGAGTCGACGTTGCATTCGTCGAACCGGACCTCACCATTCGCGACGACGGTGAAAAGCTGGGGCGCAGCCAGTTTCACGGTGGTCAGCTCGGTCGCTTTGCCTGGTCGATCGGGCATGCACCCGACGGCACTTCATCAGCGGGGTGGTGGCCGCTCTCTGGCCCGGTCACCTACGAACGAGGCGAACAGTTCTGGTTGTTCACCATCTATGACGCGACGACCTTGACGCCACTGACGAGCGTTCCCGTGATCGCGACCAGCCCGAGCGTCGCGATCGACGACGTAGGTCGGATTCTGGTCATCGCGCGTGGGGTCCAAGTACTTCGACACGACGATCCGGTGCTGCGATGGCCCGTGAAGCTCGATATCGCAGCAATGCTCGACGATTCGACGTCGGGCGAACAGCAGAGGTGACCGCAGGTTGCCGCAGAGGGAGCTAGCTTTGCAGGCATGACTTCTGCCGGCGGCGCGATTGCATTGGCTCTCTTCGGCATTGCTCTCGTGTCGATCGTCCGTGACACAGGCTCCAACTGGCTCATCAAGCTGGCATGGGTAGTGGTGACACTGATCCTGCCCATCGTCGGCCCGATCCTGTGGTTCGCAGTCGGGAAGCGCTATCCGTATGGGGTGAACGGCGGCAACAGCTGAGAGTTCAGTGTCCAGTCGCATTGCGTAGGTCGATGTTGATCAGATGCCTTACCTGGTCGCGGAGCCATTCAACCGTCTGCGGGTTGGGGGCGGGTGTGTGGGCCAACAGCGTCCAGCGAAGTCGGGTTGCTGCGGTCAGATCGAACTGCACCAGGATGTCGGGAAGACTCGGCCACGGCGAGCTCCACACCACGCGGTCGAACTCACTACTCTCGACGATGCGCGGCAGAGCGGCACCCTCGAACATCACCGGCCAGGCGAACCCTTGATTCTTCGGATGCACATCTGGGCGCATCAGTGCCTTCCAGACGAAGAAGACCGGCGGCGACAACTCCGCAGTCCTGCTGGCGAGAACCATCATGGGGTCACCGTACGCGGGCGCCGACTCGGGAGCCCTCCTATTTTTCGCGCACGCCGGTGCGGTCGGTCGCGATGTACTGACAACAGACAGAGCTGTGCCCTGACGCTTGTGTGGGTCGTCAGGCGGGTTGTCGTGGTTCTTCGTCGCCGGTGTCGCGGGTGTTGTCGCAGTGGTGGTCGGGTGGGTAGAGCACCTCCTCGGGGTGGTGGGCGTGATTGATCAGCCCACGGCGTGTGGGGTCCATCCCTGTTGGTGGATGCCACAGGGTTCTGCCCGGATAGCGATGTCCTGCTGTGGTTTTGGTGGTGGCCCACTTTCCGGGTCCGGTGCCGACGAGTGCGTGGTGCATGTCGCATCCGAAGGTGAGGGAGTCGATGTCGGTGGGTCCGCCCTCGACCCAGTCGTCGAGGTGGTGGGCTTGGCACCAGGTCGCGGGGCGGGTGCAGGAGGGGAAGCTGCAGCCGCGGTCGCGGGCGATGAGGACGATGCGTTGGTCGGCGGAGGCGATGCGTTTGGATCGTCCGAGGTAGAGGGCTCTGCCGTTGTCGTCGAAGATGGTGAGGTAGTGGTGGGCGTGCGAGGCCATGCGGGTGGCGTCGCGGATCGAGACGCGGGATCCGGTGGCGGTCATGGCGTAGCGGCAACCTGATTCGAGGTCTTTCGAACTCATGGTGACGATGGCGGTGACGGGCAGCCCGCGGTGGGTGCCGAGGGTGCCGGAGGCGAGGGTGTGCCGGAGCGCCATCTTCAGGGCATCATGGCGGCGTTCGTTCTGGGTGCGTCGATCCCGCGCGGCGGCAGCATCACGAGCAGCGGTGTCCGATGCGTCGGCGTCGGCGTGGCCGCCGGGTTCAGCAGTGCTGTCGGAGCCGGCATCGTCGTTGGTGTCGTTGGTGTCGGGCGTGCTGTGTGGCGTTGTGCCGCAACCACAGTCGCTGCTGTCGGTGCACTCACCCTCACCGCGGCCGTCGCCACTGCGGTCGTCGCCACCGTAGAAGTCGGCACCGCAAAAGTCGGCACCGTTGCCGTCGGTCCCATCCCACAGGTACTCGTCACCCGATCCAGCATCGCCGGATCCTGCCTCGTCGGGCATCGGCCCGGGCTTTGGCGTAGCCGTACTGCCGTCCCCGCCGTCGTCCCTGTCCCCGCCGCCGTCCCCGCCGCCGTCCTCGTCGCCGGTGGTCTCATCCTCGTGGACGACCGATGTCGGGTCGGCAGGGTTGTTGACTCCCGGCTTCGCGGCTTTCGAGAACAGGGCTTCGAGGTAGGCGCGTAGTTCGGAGTCGACGCAGAACTTTCCTTCTGACATTCCGTCGGAACCCTGCTCACCGAGGTAGAAGAACGCATCCCGTTTCCGTGGCCTCGGCTTCGCGTTCTTGTCCTCGTCTTCGTCTTCGTTCTCGTCGAAGTCGCCGTCGGGGTCGAGGATCGAATCCAGATGCGCCACCAGCGGTGCGAAGTCGTCGGGCCGCCTCGTCGAGGCGAGACCCACCAACTGCTGTTCGGCGCGATCGCGGGTCTGCGGATCCACACTCGCCGGTAGGTGCCGGAAGAATTCGCGGATCATCTGCACGTGCTGGGCATCGAGCAACCCTGCCCGCACCGCTGCAGCGGTGTGCGGCAACAAGGGAGGTAGCGGTTCGCCGGACAATGCGGTGCGGTCACCCAACTCTGCGGCCAGACGCACCCGCGCACCGGCTGTTCGTGGGGTGATTCGCAGCATCCATGCCACCGAGCACGGCACCGACCCCGGATAGACGTCGAGGCCGTGCTGTGCGATCAGTTCGTTGAGCCAGGTGTGCGAATACGCCGTCACAGACCGCGACACAGTGTCCACGCGTTGGATCACCGCACGCCGGTCGGCATTCGACCATGCCACCGACGCCTGCCCCGCCAACTCGGCGACCGCGGACTCGACACGGTCCACCAGCACCGACAGTTCGGGGTCGGACACGACGGGGGCAGGCGGCACCGTGTCGATGCCGTCCACCCCTGATCCGCCGTCCCCCGAAAGCATGAACAGAATCTACCGCGACCCACCGACAAACTTTCGAACACACGTTCCTATCCAACTCTGTCGCCTCAGGCCGCGGTGACGACGGGCACCACTTCGTAGGCCAGCTCCGGTAGTCCGGTCCACCTCATGGATCGGTAACGTCGCACTAGCGCAAGCCCGGTATCGACCCAGAAAGGGCGCACCATGACCGTGCGACCATCCAGCGATCCCACTGCCGCCGACTGGCTCGTCCACGCTGATCGAGATTGGTGGGACCTCGCCACCAGAGGTCCACTGGGGTACGAGAGCTACGCGCGTCTCCGGTTCATCCCGGATCCGACGCACGCGGATCAGCGTGAGGGCGAGGCCGACGTTCCGTACGACGAGCGTTCGGAGACAAACCAATTGGCGATGGTCGTTGCGACGCTGGCCAAACACACGACGACACCAGCGGACTGCTACTTTTGCGTATGGGAGGGGTGGGGTGGTCTCGAGGTGCACGGTGCCGCGCGAATCCACCTCCCGGAACGGGAAGCATTCTTGTTCCGGGGAGCTGCCCTGGACCTATTGCGCTGGGAACAGGCACTCGATCCCCCTGATCGCGAGGGTCTGCCGATCCCCTCGTTCGTCTGGCCCGCCGACCGAGCCTGGTGCATCGCCAACGACATCGATCCCCACTTCGCCACCATCGGTGCGAGCTCGTCCGCGATAAAGGACGTTCTCGCCGACCGTCGAGTCGACACAGTCATCGACGACCCTGCCAGCCCACAACCCTGGTACAGCCATTGAATACCGGTGGCACAGAATGGTCGAATACTGATCTGCAGCAGGATGTCTCGGAAGCAGAGTGGGTGGACTACAACCTCGATGGCGTCGCGAGGACCACGGTGGGCTCGCTGGTCCCCACTGTGTTCGACGCCTACGCCCGCATCCTGTATCCCGCTCGTAACGGCATGCCACACCGTACAACGCCGGCGAAACCCGTTGCAGCCTGGCATGTTCAGCTGGCATCCATCACCGACATTCTCGCTCGAAGCACGAAAACACCCGACGAATGCTGGTTCGCCGTCTGGGAAGGCAACACGGCACTCGATGACATTCGCGTGACGGCACCGACCGCGGAAATCGCCGGCTACAACTATTTCCTGTTGAGGGGTCCGATCGAACGCGCAACGGACACCCTCGGTGGGTTGTCACCGAATCTGTGGTGGCCCAACGACAACGCGTGGTGTGTAGCTCAGCACTTCGACTTCCCCTGTGCCTATATCGGGGGCAGCAGGGATGCCGTTGCGGACCTTCTCGCGCTCACAGAGATCGATTCGTCGGCGGTCCGCGTCGACCAGATCATCACCGTGAACTACGACCAGCACATCGACTGAGATACCTCAACCAGTCGATGCAACGGTCTCGACGACGGATGCCCTCCATCGGACCCCGAGTCCCTCCGGCATTGAATCTCGTCGGTGATACTCGAACTCGCCGTCGTAGGTCACACTGAATGCACCTGGGTGTCGCGTCGCGACCAGTGTCTTGCGTTGCGCGAGAAAGCCGGCCCGATCCAGGATGCGGAGGGTGCCTCGCGGCCGCGTCCGAAAGTCCAACCACAGATACCTGTCCCACACCAGGCAGCCGCGTAACGTCACATCACCGACCAGGCCGCCGTCGCCCATCATCGTGGTGAAGCCGTTCCCGAGATGCGCCACCCACTCCGTCAGACCGTCCACAGTGACAGTCTCGACCCGAGCCGGCACCTCGGCACACATTTGCGCCGGCAGGTCCATCTGGTCGGGTGACGCCCAGTACGTGGTGGGAGAAAACACCGCGCCCACGGCAGGCTCGTCAGGCCACGGTTCCATGTCCTGGAGCATCCACAGTTGCGACATATCAAGCGAACTGAATCAGAACTGCGCCCGAGGCGCTCCCATTCCCGGGTCGATTTGGAACGGTCCGCTGGCGGACGGCGCTATCGGGAAATCGAAGATTGCGGTGGGGATGTACACGGTGGCACAGGAGTTGGGTATGTCGACCACTCCGGACAGGCGTCCCTCGATCGGGGCCGAGCCCAGCAGCAGGTACGCCTGCTCGGGGCTGTATCCGAATTTGGTGAGGTAGTCGATCGCATGCATGCAGGCGTTCTGGTAGGACAGGTCGGAGTCCAGATACTTCTGCTCGCCGTCGACGGTGACCGAAATGCCCGAGAAGGCAATCCATTCCGAGTACTGCGGTGCGGTGTTTCCGGGCATGAAGATCGCGTTTTCACTGACCCCGTACGTGTCCATGCCGCCCTTGATCAGGTCGACGTGCAGGTCCATGAAACCGCCCATTTCGATGGCACCACAGAAGGTGATCTCGCCGTCACCCTGCGAGAAGTGCAAGTCTCCGAACGACAACTTCGCCCCTGGTACGAACACCGGATAGAAGACGCGAGTGCCCTTGGTGAGATTCTTGATGTCTTGATTGCCACCGTTCTCTCGTGGCGGTGCCGTACGTGCGGCTTCGCCTGCGACACGCGAGAACTCGTCGCCGCTCAACGATCCCAAAATTGCCCCGTCGAGTTCGGGTGCTAAAGCCAGCGGGGGAACACGCTGAGGATCCGTGGCAATCAGCGCACCTTCACGGGCGTTCCACTTGGCCAGCAGTGCAGCCGACGGCGCGGTCCCCATCAGGCCGGGATGGGTGATTCCGGTGTAGTTCACGTGCGGAACGTGGCGAGATGTGGTGGTCTGGCCGGAAAAGTCCCAGATCGCCTTGTACGCGTCGGGGAATCGATCAGTGAGGAATCCGCCGCCGTTCTGCTTGGCGAAGATCCCCGTGTATCCCCAGCCCTGACCGGCCAGTGGGCCCGAATCTTCCTGCGGGATCGGACCGACGTCGAGGATATCGACGATCAGCAGGTCCCCGGGCTCGGCTCCCTCGATGTGGAACGGCCCGGACAACGTGTGCACGTTGTTGAGCGGCGCATCCAGAATGTCCTCGGCGGAGTCGTCGTTGTGAATGGCCCCGTCGAACCATTCGCGGCAGTGCGCCCGAAACGACGTGCCGGGCTTCACTGTGACCGCGGCCGGTATGTCGGGATGCCATCGGTTGTGACCGACGATCTCCTGTTCGGTGAAACTCTTCGTCGAGTCGAGCGGAAACAGCAGTTCGGGCACGAGGCACCTCCGGTTGCGCGGATTCTCCTGCCTCGATCATTGCACCGTCGTGGTGTATTCGGCCCAGTATGACGTGTAAATGTTGTATGACGTTGCGCCGGAACGCCACTGACACGACACCTCGCGCTACCCTCGTGTGCGTGCCCACCTACAGCTTTCGCTGCACACAGCGTTGCGAACCCGTTGAGCAGAGATTCTCCATGGCCGATGTCCCCTCCCAGGTGACGTGCCCGGAGTGCGGCGAGAGCGCTGCACGCCGAATTTCGTCTCCTGCCCTCGGCAGGGGGAACAGCGCTGCGATGAAGGCACACGACGCCTCGCGGGCCACCGCCGACTCACCGACGGTAGTCACCTCCATCCCACGGCAAGGGCGGGCGGCTAGCCCGACGACGTCGAACCCGCTCCACCGTCGCCTGCCACGTCCCTGATCTCGGCGTTTCTCTTTCGTGCCGACGGGGAAGTCCGGGTGCATGTCCCAGCTCCCCGCTCCCCCGTCGATCGCCGACGGCTTCACCACCGACGACGTCGTTTCCTGGGTTGCCGAGCATCTGGGCGACCTGACGCTCGAGCGGCCGGACGACATAGCTCCGGGTGGCATTCGCGGCGGACAATCGGCGGCCGATGCCGCGCTGGCGAGCTTGTACATCACCGGCTACGCCCGCGACCGCAGCACTGTCCTTCCTGCGAATCGTCGTGGAGCCAGTCGAATGTCGCCGTACATCCGGCACGGTCTGCTCACTCTCCGTGAGGTGTGGGACGCCGTAGCGGACGCCCCGGCGCGCGATCGCACGCGGTACCGGGACGAACTCATGTGGCAGGAATACGCCCGCCACCTCTATGCCCGCGTCGGAACCGATCTGGGGAGATCCCTTCGTCGTGAACAACCACGACCGCACAATTGGACTTCCGAACCCTGGCCCGACGAGATGAACTGCATGTCCACGGTGGTGGGCGAATTGCACAGTGACGGTTGGCTCGTCAACCAAACACGCATGTGGCTGGCGTCCCAATGGGCTGTGCGTGCCGGCGCGACATGGCGCGACGGCGAGGACGAGATGTTCACCCACTTGCTCGACGGCTCACGGGCGGCCAATCGACTGGGTTGGCAATGGACGGTCGGTACCGGAAGCGGCAAGGTGTACGGCTTCAGTCGGTGGCAGGTGAACAAGCGCGCACCATCCCTGTGCCGCAACTGCGCGCTGAAAGACGCCTGCCCCATCGAGAATTGGCCCGACGATGATCTCGGACCGGCAGTCGACGGACCCGATCTCAACAAGGCACCGGTACCCGCGGGCCCTGCGAGCATGGAAGGTGATGGTGCAGAACAGGTCTGGCTGACCGCCGAATCGCTCGGCACCACAGACCCCGCCATGGCTGCGAATCTCGAGCGACCCGCCGTCTTCGTGTTCGACGAACCGCTCCTCCACAAGCTGCGGCTGTCCGGAAAGCGACTGGTGTTTCTCGCCGAGACTCTCGGCGAGATCGCGTCGACCCGGCCGTTGGAGGTACGTCGCGGCCGAGTATCGGAGGAACTTTCCGGACGGTCTCTGGCCGCCACCTGGGCACCTGTTCCCGGCTTCTCTCGCATCGCCGACGCCATCGCCCCGGTCGAATTGCATCCATGGCCCTGGCTGACGCGTCCCACCACATCCTCGGTCCGGTCGTTCAGTGCGTGGCGGCGCAGTCACTGACGTGCCCGCACCGTGATCTGCCCTTCCTCGCTGGTGGCGGAGACCGTCTTCGGCGATCTGGGGTCGTTGATCACGTCGACGACGACGTCGCCTTTGTCGGATGCCGCGTCGACGGCATAGAAGTCGGCGGGCGGAAGCCCGATCGTCGTGTCGCCGATCACGTTGCGCGCCTTGACCGATTCCGGTGCAGTACGCGATTCGACGCTGATCTCGCCGAACGTCGTGCTCACATCCACGATGGACGCAGTTGCATCACTGATCTTCACGTCACCGAACCGTGTGTCGACCCGGATGGCTCCCGCCGATCCACGAGCGAACACCGATCCCGACGCTGTCGAGACGGATACGTCTGCACCGACATCCGACAGCACGACATCACCGCCCGCACCGTTCACCGCGAGGGTCAGGCCTGCGGGTATCTGCAATTCGACGTCGGCGTCACACGTCTTGTACCTGCCGTAGGAACATTCCACAGCCACGCTCGACCCGTCCGCACCGACGTCGACCGTGGGGGCGTCCCCTCGGTAGATCCCGTGCGCTCGAACATGCAGCGAATCATCGGGACTGGGCACGAACTTCAGGTGCGCGAACCCGGTCGTCACAGTCAGCTGCGAGCCGTCGATCGCGTGATCTACCGAGTAGTCGTAGTTCTGAGTCTTCGGAACGGAGAAACCGAGCGCGATCGCCGCAGTGGTGCCTGCTCCGGCCGCACCGACCACGACGGCCGCTGTGGTGATCGCCAACGTGTAGCGCAACAATGGAATTCGATTCATCGAATAGCTCCCAGGTATCGTAGGACTGCCATGACCCGGCGGTGATCCGCACTGTCACCGAGCAATCCGAGTTTGGCGAAGATGTTTCCGATGTGCTTCTCGACGGCTGCTTGGCCTACGACCAGAGTGGAGGCGATGCCGGCATTGGACTTACCTTCGGCCATCGCCGTCAGCACATCTCGCTCTCGCGGTGTCAGCGAGTCGAGTGGATCCGATCGTGGTGCGCGCGCCAAAATCTGTTGCACAACTTCTGGATCGATGACGGTTCCGCCGTCGGCGACCGTTTTCACCGCGTCGGAGAATTCGTCCACATCGGCGACGCGATCCTTCAGCAGATATCCTACGCCGTCCGTGCTCTGCCGAATCAGTTCTGCCGCATACCTTTCCTCCACGTACTGCGAGAGCACCAGTACTCCGACATCGGGCCAACGCTCACGAATGACCAGTGCCGCTCGCAGACCCTCGTCGAGAAATGTCGGAGGCATCCGCACGTCGATGACGCAGACGTCGGGCAGCGGCTCGGTGGACGACATCAGCGTCAACAGCTGCGCCGCGTCACCAACTTTTCCGATCACCTCGGCACCGGAGTCGACCAACAAACGCGCAACACCCTCACGTAGCAGTACCGAGTCGTCGGCAATGATCACTCGCACGGGATGGTCACCTCCACTCGTGTCGGGCCGCCCGACGGCGAAGTCACCGTCAGGGTTCCGTCGATTCCGCTGAGCCTGTCGGCCAATCCGGCCAATCCGCCGCCGGGCTCGAAATGCGCACCGCCGCAACCGTCGTCGACCACGGTGACGGCGACGGAGGACTCGCCGCGAGCGACATCGACCTGCACGTTTCCGGCGTGGGCGTGCTTGCCGACATTGGTCAAGGCCTCGGACACCACGAAGTACACCGTCGACTCGGCGGTGGCGTTCAGACGTCGCTCGCCGGTGAGGGCCGGGTCGATGTCGATCGTCACCGGAACTGTCGACAACGCCGCGACCGACGACAGCGCTGCGTCGAGTCCGCGATCGGTCAGGATCGGGGGATGCAGTCCGCGCGTCAACGTTCGGATCTCACCGATCGCGTTCTTCGCCTCCCGATGTGCATCGTCGAGCAAACCCTTCAAGACCACGTCGTCCGTAGCCGACGCGCGAGACTTCGCTTGTCCCACTGACATTGCCACCGAGACCAGCCGTTGCTGGGCACCGTCGTGCAGGTCCCGTTCGATGCGTCGCCGCTCGGCATCGGCGGCGTCGACGACGCGAGCACGGCTCATGGTCAGCTCGTTCACCCGCTTGCTCGACTCCGACTGCCCGAGAAGTGCTGCAGCGCTCCACCAATCGAGCTTGGCAATCAGGGTCGTCAGTGGCGGAACGCCGGCAACCAGGACTACCAGAGCTGCCACTCCGATCACCGCAACCAGCGGAAAGTCCACTCGTTCGGCTATCTCCAACCCGGTGCCCTCGGGATCGGTGACCAACCACGCGACCGGGGCGGCCGCCAGAACCGGAAGCGCCAGGAAGAGCGCAGGCAGCAAGAACAGCAGCGCAGCCGAGATCGGAATACGAATGATCCAGTAGACGAGCGACTTCCACAGCCCGACGTCACGAACACACCACACCAACTTTCGCCAACTGGTCGGATAGACGATGGTGTCCGGTTTCGTGATCTCGATGCCACTGGTCAGGTCGATGCCCGCTCGCGCCGCGATGTCCAGCCAACGAAGGACCACGATCGTGAACACGAAGACGAGCACACCGCTGAGGGCGAACGGCAACGCGAACACCGCGAGCAGGAGCAGACCTACGATCAGCCATCCGCCCAGTCCGGCGAACGTCGTCGCCAACAGCGACGCCATTGCCAACCACCACTGCTGCGAAATCCACGCTCTGAGCGGATTGAGGGGAATCGGTAATGCCTGGTTCATGCGGATGAGCCTAAGTGGGCAGTCGCCGGGGCGTCCTCACTGCGAACCCACGAGGTGAGGTAGGGCCAGCCCTACCCTCGGCGCGCAGGTCCATGTGAGTTCGCCCAGCTCAGGCGTCGAACACGCCCTTTGCTTCCCGAACTTGTCGGTAGCCGGTGATATCAAGGAAGTACACGACTACAGAAAGGGTTCCCATGTCCGCCAGTGTCGATACCTGCCACGGAACGCTCGTGATCCACGCAGTCGGTAGTGCGGAATGCACGGAACCCGATTGCGTGGATCTCGAGTACGTTCGCCACTTCCTGGTGCTCGAGTGCGAGGAGATCACCGGCGGCTGCCAGTGCACAGCGCTGGTTGAGCTCGCTCAGGCGTCCTGACGCCGGACGACCGGCTGCTGCAGCTCCGTCACCCAGTTCTCCTGCGGCGCAGGCTCGGAGACCAGGTAGTACTCGCGGCAGATGCCGGAGAGCTCGTAACCGTTGGCGTCGATCCAGGCCATGAACTGCTCCCAGGTTTCCCCGATCGTCGCCATCGAGCCGTGGTGCACGGTCGTCAGCGCGAGGTCGATCGCGGGTAGCTCGGTGACGTCGTAGTCCTCGCCTGCATCAACGTCGGGGGTGATCTCGAACGCGGCATGCACCGTGATGCCGGTGCCGTCACCGTCGTCGACGGCCTCGTACAGGGCGATCGACGACGGTCCGAATTCGACTCCGTCTCGTGCCAGAGACGACGCGAGCCGGGCGTACATCGGACCGATCACCGGGCCGATGTTCTGTGGCCCGTAACCGGCAGCATTCTCGGTGACGACGGCGACGCGGGTGGCCGGCAGCGACTTGGTGTCCACAATGATCATCGAATCTTCTCCCTCTACGGCGCGGAGGCGCGCATCGATCCGACGCAGTCGGGCGGCGTCGAGATCGAGTCGATGGGCGACGTCTTCACGTTTGGCGACGAGCATCCGACGCAATCGGTCGGCGCTGACCTGCGCATGCACGATCTGCTTCACCTCGTCGAGCCGAAATCCCAGGTCCTTGAACATCAGGATGCGGCCCAACTCCTCGAACTGTCTACCGTCGTACGACCGATATCCGGTGAACGGATCCACCCGTGCCGGCGTCAACAGCCCGATCTCGTCGTAATGCCGAAGCATGCGAACCGAAACCCGGCCGATCGATGCGAACTCTCCGATACTGAACATGACCCTCCGAGACTGCCGTCTCACACTGTGTGAGGGTCAAGTATCGCGCGCCGTGCGGTGGCTCGACCCGTTCTGCGCGCACCGATCAACCGATTTCGCCGGTCGTCGCATCGATCGAGTGCGCTCCCTGATAGTCACGAAAAATTCGGACCAGGCCATTCGCCAGGTCTACGGCACCCCAGCGGTCACCGTAGCGCAACAGGCGTTGAGAAACCAGGCTTGGCAGTGAATTCCCGACACATCCCGATACGGCCTCCCGGACCCGCCTCGATAACCGACCGGGCGTCTGTAATCAAATGTTGAACGACCCTGTGAATGCGACGTCGCAGCGGTTATGGTTCGTTTCGATGCTCCTCCCCCGAACGCACAAGGACTCGCCATGAAGAGACGCCTGATCGCCTATTCCATTGCTGCACTTACTATCTCCGCCACCGCAGTGGCGCTTCCCACCGGAGTGGCGTCGGCCGCGCCGTGTTCGGATGTGGACGTCTCGTTCGCTCGCGGCACCGGGGAACTTCCCGGCCTCGGCATCACGGGTACTCCTTTTGTGAGCACCGTCAAATCGCAACTCTCGGATCGCTCGGTCAGCACGTACGCCGTGAACTACGCCGCCGACTTCACCCAGGCCAGCGCGGGACCCGGATCTCGCGACCTCGTGGCTCATCTCAATTCCGTTGCGGCATCGTGCCCGTCGACGAAATTCGTGATCGGCGGTTACTCGCAGGGGGCGACCGTGGTGACCAACGCAGTCGGTCTGCGCACTCCCAGCAGCTTCACCGGTGCCGTCATCCCGGCCGCGATCGCCGACCGTATCGAGGCCGTTGTGGTGTTCGGCAACCCATTCGGGCTTACCGGCAGGAAGATCGAAACAGCCAGCAGCACATACGGTTCACGCACCAACAGCTTCTGCAACTTCGGCGACCCGGTGTGCCAGATCGGCGGCTTCAACACCTTCGCTCACCTGACCTACGGCACCAACGGCTCTACGACGCAGGGTGCCTCGTTCGCGGCCGCTCAGGTACGGAGCTGAATCGACTCACCAAAATCGGTGCGCGGGCCCCGATGGTTCTGCGGATAGAAAAGTCGGTTCCGGTAGCCCGGATTGCTGTGCGCTCGTATAGATTTCCTCAGCGACTGCATCGACCCGAGCTATCGGAACCAACGCAATGGCAGAACCCCCGAACCCCCCACCCGTCATACGGGCCCCGTATGCCCCGGCTCGCAGCGCAGCATCGACAGCGCTGTCCAGCTCGGGGGAACTGACCTCGTAGTCGTCTCGAAGCGAGACGTGCGACGCCGTCATCAGGTCGCCGAGTTCGGTACCGATGTCACCGCCGTCCAGCAACGCTACTGCCCGCTCGACTCGTCGTATCTCGCTGGTGACGTGACGAACTCGGGGAACGAGAGCCTGATCGACGAGCCCCGATACCGCCCGCTCGGGGTCGAGTCCGCGCAGCGTCGGCACACCCAGCTCCAGGTAGGCCCGGTCGAGGGCGGCCCGGCGGGCACCGTACTGGCCGTCGACCAGACGGTGCGGAGCGTTGGTGTCGATCACCATGATGCGAGCACCCGACGACGCGACGTCCAGTGGGATCTGGCGGGTCGACCCGTCGAGGCAGTCCAGAAGCAGGGCGTGTCCTCGTTCGGAAAGCATCGCGATGGCTTGATCCATTCCCCCGGTCGACGCGCCGGCCACATCGTTCTCGGCCCGAATGCTGGCGTCGATCAGCACCTTTCGATCGACGTTCAGATCAAACAGATCGCTCAGGGCCAAGGCGAACGAACACTCGAGGGCCGCCGAACTCGACAGGCCCGAGCCCACCGGTACCGAGGAGTGCACGGCAACATCGACTCCGCCTATCCCGTGATCCTGCAGCGCCCAGGCAACGCCCGCCACGTACGCGGCCCATCCCGACGGACTCCCCGGTCCGATGTCACCGAGTTGCCCCGTCCACGTCCGGTCCGTGTGCGTGGAGACCGCCCGCATCGTGGCATCCTCGCGCCGCCGAACAGCGACTGCAGTGGCGAAGGGCAGCGCGAACGGCAGCACCAGACCACCTGCGTAGTCGATGTGTTCGCCGATCAGGTTGACTCGCCCCGGTGCCAACCAGACGCCGTCCGGTTCACCGCCGAACGCGGCCTCGAACAGCTCCGAAGCAGCGTCGGCGAGGCTCTGCTCGGACACGACGCTCAACCAGTTCACACCAGCACCTCACGCAATCTGTCTGCGATTCTCTCGGGAGTCGTGTCGTTGATCCATGCGCCCATTGCCGACTCGGATCCGGCGAGAAACTTCATCCGGCCCGGTGACCGCATCATCGAGAACAGCTGTAGGTGAAGACGTCCCAGCTCTCGATCGGATCCGACGGGAGCCTGATGCCACGCCGAGATGTACGGCACCTCGTCCACGCCCTCGAAGAATGCGTCGACGCCCCGCAGCAATGCGCGGTAGACGCCGGCCAGCTCGTCGCGCTCCGCGTCGTTCAGTTCGGCAAGATCTGCGACGTCGCGGCGCGGAGCAAGATGCACCTCGAGCGGCCACCGTGACGCCGCGGGGACGTACGCCACCCAATGCTCGACATCCACGACTATCCGTCGACCCGAGCGCAATTCGGCGGCGAGTACATCGGCCAACAGAACTCGACCAGTGTTCTCGAAGTGCTTGCGCGACTGCCTGATCAAAGCATCGGTACGAGGAGGAAGGTAGGGGTAGGCGTAAATTTGGCCGTGCGGGTGCGTCAAGGTGACACCGATCTCCTTGCCACGATTCTCGAAGCAGAACACCTGTTTCACTCCATCGATCGCCGAGAGCTCCGTGGTCCGGTCTGCCCACACGTCGATGATCGTTCGGACCCTCGACAGTTCCAGCGAGACGAAAGACGCGTCGGGATCACTGGCGAAACAGACGACCTCGCACCGACCGGTACCCGACAACAGCGGCCACAGCGGCTCACCGTCGACCTCATCCGGAAGAGTCTGTTCTGCAGCACTTCCCGCCAATGATGGGAAACGGTTCTCGAACACCACGACGTCGTAATCCGAGGCCGGAATCTCGGTCGCCGGCCGGCCCGGACGGCTGGGGGCCAACGGGGACAGGTCGGCGGGAGGCAAGAACGTGCGGTCCATTCGCTGGGCAGCCATGACGATCCACTCGCCGGTGAGAACGTCGAATCTCATCTGCGAGAGCGACATCGACGGCGGCAGCGGCCGTGAGTCCACGAGCTCCCGGGTGGCACCACCGGAAAGGTAGGGCTCTGTGTCGTCGTAATAGATCAATTCTCGACCGTCGGCCAACGTGGTCGAGGTCTTGCGCATGGGATGGGTGGTGTCCTGCGTGGTCATCGACTGTTCGCTTCCTGGGTGGTCGGCCGGGGTTCGGCGGGGCCGGTTGCGACGACCACGTCATGGACGATGTCGGTCAGCGCGTCGCGAATACGTTCGGGCACATCGACATCGGTGACGATCACATCCACCTCCGACAACGCAGCGGTGGTTGCGAGGGCGCGAACACCCCACTTGGTGTGATCAGCGAGGACCGCGACGCGTCGAGCCGAGGCGACGAAGGCCTGATTGGTCTGTGCCTCCAGCAGATTGGGGCAGGTGAGGCCCGCATCGATATCCACTCCATGCGTGCCGAGAAACAGAATGTCGACGTGCAGCGTCTGCAACGCGCCGACCGCCAACGGGCCGACGAGTGCGTACGACGGGGTGCGTTGGCCTCCGGTGAGCAACACGGTGTGGTCTGCTCTGCCGCCGGCATGAAGGACGTCGGCGACGGGCAGGGAGTTGGTCACCACGGTGATGTCGGGTACACGAAGCAGTTCCCGCGCCAGCGCGTGTGTCGTCGTACCTCCGGAGATGCCGATGGTCGTTCCTGGCCGGATCAATCGTGCGGTGGCGCGGGCAATGGCGGCCTTGGCGTCACGGCTCTGCTCGGACTTCACCGGAAAGCCCGGCTCGAACGCGCTCGCGGAACTCGGCGCGGTGATGCCGCCATGCACTCGCTCGACCAGGCCCTGGGCGACCAGTTCATTGACGTCTCGTCGAATGGTCATGTCGGACACCGACAGAGCAGTGCCCAACGCGGCCACCGTGACGGCTCCCTCGGACCGCACCCGGTCCAGAATCTTCTGCTGACGTTGATGGGCGAGCATCACACCATCACCAGACCTGATTCCATGCACACAACATTCACCAGATAGCAACAAATGTCAACAAAAGCGAACAGGGTGCGGCGATGTGGTCAGAAGTCGTCGTCGCTCTCGGACGCGGTTCGTGCACGACCGATCCGTGTCAGATGCACCCGTCGCGCCAGTCGAATCACGGGACGGATGAGCAGTTCGATACTCCCCAGCAGGAAGAACCACGTACCGATCACCGTCGTGCTCTCCCGAAAGAAGAGGATGCTGCCGACGATGAACCAGACCGCAACGAGAATGTCGTTGATGATGCTGACAACTTCCCACCGCTGGCGAATCACCAGTTCCTCGTGCCCGATAGTGAAGGTCAGGTCGTTCATAGCGGCTCCTTCGTAAAACGTCGGTGTACCCAGTCCGACTACCCGGATCCCTCCCAATCGACCCGGGCTGCCATCTCGAGCAGTTTCCGACGACGTGTCTCGCTGGTCTCGCCGATCCGCGCGATACGTCCGTACACATGGGCGCGGAAGTCGGTCAGATCGTCCCGATTCTGTTGGGCTGCACCGCTACCGATGCAGTTGTTCAGTAACGCGCGGAGGTTGTCGTACTCCTCTCGCGGAACTGCGGGCCACGCATTGACC
Organism: Rhodococcus sp. 3258; assembly: GCF_031456475.1. Taxonomy (NCBI): domain Bacteria; kingdom Bacillati; phylum Actinomycetota; class Actinomycetes; order Mycobacteriales; family Nocardiaceae; genus Rhodococcus; species Rhodococcus sp. 3258. Next base: position 399,814 of record NZ_JAVDUT010000002.1, on the reverse strand, counting down.
ACCAGCCCCGTGAGCTGTTGCCGTTGATGCGCGCGCCGTACTCGGGTTTTGTCGGGATGAATCGTGAAGCCCTCGTCGTGCACAATCTGGGACAGCACCCACAGCAACTTGTAGACGTCGAGCTCGGCCGAACCGGAGAACGCCAGGTCATCGGCGTAGCGGGTGTAGCGGGCACCCATGGTGCGGGCGAGCCCGGCAACTCGAATATCGAGTTGGCGGGCAGCCAGGTTGGCCAAGGCGGGCGACGTCGGTGCGCCCTGCGGCAAGTGAGTGGCGCGAAGCCTTGCCGCCGTTGCGCGGTCCATGCCCGTCAATTCGCCGGCCGGGGTGACCGTTGTGCACAGCGCGGCAAGATTGGCCGCGACCTTTCTGCGGTAGCCGACGGCCTCGAAGATCGCAACCACGCGATCGAACCCGATGGACGGAAAAAAGCGACGTAAGTCGACCGAGACCACCACCTCACGCTCGGCGTGGGGCGTCGCGAACGTGCGGGGGCTGCGCCCTTTACGAAAACCGTGCGCGGCGGGATGTGGCGGAATTCGATCCAGGATGCGGTGCAGTATCTTTCGCTGAATCTCGCGCAAGCGCGGTTTGGGCACCTCGAGCAGACGGACGCCGTGGCGCTTGTCGAGACGAGCAGATCGATAGTGCTGCAGGGGAAACGGTGCAGTACGCAGCCTCCCCTGCAGGTCGGCAAACCACTCGATTTCGGAAATGGTCAGATCCAGTGATTGCGCGAGCTGGCCCGTCGTCTCGTAGCGAGGCACCTCGAACCGCCAGGGTACGACACGGCCACGTATCGGCGATCGCTGTGACGACTTCGACGGCTGCGTAATCAACGGAAGATCTCGCAGCAGAACGAATATCGACGCCTCGTCGAACGGCGGACTCGGGTACAGGTCGATGATTCGATGGGCCAACCGCGAGGCCTTGGCCGGCATGAACCGAGAGAACGCCTCCTCGAGCCCCGATTGCGTCCACTCTGCGTCTGCAGCCAAACGAGCCAGGGTTGCGGCGGCGCGCGGAGACAGTTCGCGGTCGTTCACGTCGATCGCTCCAACGGGTCTCGAGCGAGAAAATGCAGCGGCGCGCGGCGACCGAAATCTTTCGTCCTCGGAGCTGCCAAGCACGCGTAGCGTGCAGACCAGCTTCGGACGCAGTGCTCGATTCTCAATATGTACCCAGGGGTTACCCCTGAGACCGGTCCCGCGGACCAACTCTCGCCCACGCGCCGCTGCATCCCACCACAATGCCAAACCGACGCGGATCTGTCAGCGGGATGACTCACTAGTCCGACCGACCGGTCGGGTTTTGAAGTTCTCGTGAGTTGCTCGATTGCGAGCCGGAGCTCTCGAGTCCGGAGTAGGTGAACGGAACCAGTGCCGACTCCGTTGCGTCCAACCCGTAGATGGGCTCTTGGGAAAGGACAGTGCACATGCATCGAAGCAGTCGATGGGCGGCAATCGCAGTAGGTCTGCTCCTGCTCAACGCATGTTCGACGGGCCAAGACGGTACTGCAGTCCCCGAAGTCATCGCGACGGCCAGCACCGCCGTCGCCGCACCGACGCCGTGGGATCCATGCACCATCCCCGACGACGCCATCGAGCAGGCGGGATTGAACACGTCCACCAAGGAATCGGGGGTGTTCGGCAGAGATCAAAACGGATTCAAGATCTGTGGCTGGGAGGCCAACCCTCCGAGCAGCGAGTACTTCTTCTCAATATTCGTCGGACTGGAGAACATCGATTACATCGACGATCCGAGTTACTTCGACCGACTTCAACCCGTTCGAGTGGGCACGCGTAACGCCACCCAATACCAGCAACTATCTGCTGACTCGTCCCGAAATTGCGGAGTCGCCTTCGTGGCCGGCGCTGAATTGATCAGGGCCACGATCATCACCAGCGCGTTGGTACGCGACCCGCCGTATGCCCCATGCACGGAGCTGAACTCCTTGGTGGCAGTGCTCGACTCAGAACTCCCCAGCTGAATCCATCGACCGAAAGAGGCGACACCGTGACTGAAGCCAGGCCGGACCTCATCGCACACTGGCGAGACCTCAACGCCCAAGCCGACGCGGGCACCATCACGATTCCACCCGACGTCGCCGCGAAATGCGACGCGGCATGCGCAACCTACCTCGTACACCTCGCCAAGATGCAAGCTCAAGCAACCCAGCTGAGCGAAGTCAAGTCCTGGGGCGACTTCAAGTCTGCTCAGGATTTGCAAAACAGGTTTGCTCGCCTGGCGACCGGCAAAAGCACGTCACTCGATGTCATTCTGCAGCAGCACATCGATGTCATCGATTCGATGCGTACGTTGTTTCGGCGCTACTTCGACGAGACGGCCAACACGGAAGAACGAACCGCCGCGAACATCGCCGCGCTCACTCCGGAGAACTGATAGACCGAAGCACTTTTCGATGGACATCGACCTCGCGTTTGTCGTTCTCCAGTCGCCGCTACACCGGCACGCAACTGCGAGAACGCCACCACTCGATCCGCGCCCTCAGCCGTCAGGCACACCCCACCGACGAGGTGTGGATCCCGACGATGGGCGTGAATCCCCGCCTCCCCGCGTTTTCGTCGCGTTCGGAGCGTAGCTGCAAGCAAGCCTCCTGAGACGGATCAAGGCCGCCCAGGTTAGAGCCACACCTAGAGGTTCGCGTGGTGGAGACTCAGCCTCCGTGCGCCTCGACGGCCACTGGCTGCCATTCGCGCCAGTTCGCCAGGCGTGATTCGTAGTCCGTCGTCGCGATCTGGAGCGGTGCTTCTCCGAAAAAGACTCGCAGCGGCGGCTTTTCGGCGTCGACGACCTTGAGCAGCGCCGAACGCGTAGCTACCGGATCGCCAGGAGTCGCCTGCCTTGCACTCCGCAGTTCGGCGGCCTTCTCCCGAATCGGGTCGTACGCGGCGATGTCGGTGGACTTCTTGGCAGACGGGCCGGACCAGTCGGTGGAGAACCCACCCGGCTCGATGAGCGTCACGTGGATACCGAAGTCCTCGACCTCCTGCGCCAATGCCTGGCTGAATCCTTCGAGCGCCCACTTCGAGGCGTGGTACGCACCGACATTCGGGAATGCTGAGATTCCGCCGATGGACGACACCTGCAAGATGTGGCCACTCCCCTGCTCACGCATGAACGGCAGCGCCGCCTGCGTAACCCATAGCGCTCCGAAGACGTTCGTCTCGATCTGCGCCCGAGCATCTTCCTCGGAGAGTTCCTCGATCATGCCGAACTGGCCGTATCCGGCGTTGTTGATGACGATGTCGAGTGAACCGAACTTGTCGTAGGCCTGTTGGACTGCCGCGAAGTCGGCGGCGCGATCGTTCACGTCGAGTTCGATCGGCAGAATCGCATCGCCGTACTGTTCGACAAGATCTTTCAAGGTGTCTGTGTTGCGAGCAGTCGCTGCGACCCGATCGCCACGGTTGAGTGCCGCGATCGCCCACTCCCGCCCGAATCCCTTGGAGGTGCCGGTGATGAACCACGTCTTGGCTGTCATGAATCTCGTCCCTTCGCTACACGGACAAAAGTAAGGACGACGTCCGCTGCAAACGCCTCTCGGCGAGTGGTCGCTCGAAGCGACAGATGGGGTGAGGCCCGGGGCTTGCCAAGCGAACGCCGTCGAAAGAGTCCAACGGGGTGGGTACGCCGACTATTCCCCGCACGTCAGCTGTGTTCGGTGATCATCACCGCCATGGTGTTCGGCTCCAGCGCCTCGAAGATGTGCAGCGCGTCGCCGGGGTAGGCGACGTAGTCGCCGGGCGCCAGCTCGACTGCCTCGCCCACCGGCCCCACCAGAGCTCGTCCAGCGCTGAGCACCACATGCTCGACCACGCCGGGGGAATGAGGGTCCGAGCGCCTCGGCTCGCCGACGTCCGCGCTGACCAGATAGATGTCTCGTCGCGCGTTCGGCGGAGACGACGCCAGCAGCGTCGCGGAGTAGTCCGCCCGGTCCGATGCAAATCTTGGCCCCTCGCCCGCACGGATCAGGCGGACCGACTGCTTCGCGGGCTCGACCAGTCTGGAGAACGGCACGTCCAGGGTGACGCTGAGCGCCCACAGAGTTTCCAGACTTGGATTCCCCGTACCCGATTCCAGTTGCGACAGAGTCGATTTCGCAATTCCGGCGCGGCGCGCCACCTCGGCCAGCGAGAGGCCGACGCGTCGCCGCTCCTGCTGCAGAGCGGCAGCGATGGCTGCGATCGGTGGTCCGGCGTCCGCCATTCGTTCACTCCATCGGTACGTTCGTTTGATTTGACGAACAGCTTAACATCGTCCACTATAACGATCATGCGTTCGACATGGCGAACCCTGCAGGGGGTCAACATCCGCGACATCGCGTTGGTCTGTCTGGCCGACGCCTTGGTCGGGGCCTCGTTCGGTGCCATCGCCGTAGCCGCCGACCTGCCACTGTGGCTACCGGTGGTGATGTCCCTGGTGGTCTTCGCGGGCTCCTCCCAATTCATCTTCGTCGGCATCCTGGCCGTCGGCGGCAACCCCGTCGCCGCCGTGGCGAGCGCGTTGCTCGCAAACACACGGCTCGTACCGCTCGGATTCTCCATAGGATCCGTTTTCGACAACGTCTCGCCATGGAAGCGACTGCTCGGCACCCACCTGATCACCGACGAAGCGGTCGCATTCAGCGTCGCCGAAGTAGACGAAGGACGGCGTCGAACAGCGTTCTGGCTGTGCGGAATCGGACTGTTCGTCACCTGGAACATCGGGGTGGTGATCGGCACGCTCGGTGGTGGCGCAATCACCGATACCGCCGCGCTCGGACTCGACGCCGCATTTCCGGCAATCCTGCTCGGACTGATCATGCCTGCGCTCCGAGATCGGGGCACGCGCAATGCCGCACTCGTCGGCGCAGGGATCGCCCTGGCAGCGTCGATGTTCCTACCGAGCGGACTGCCGGTGCTCCTCTCGCTGATCGCCGTGGTCCCCGCACTGCTGTCCACCAAGCCCGCCGCACGCAAGGAATCCGCATGAGCCTCACGATTCCCCTGATCGCCATGATCGTCGGCACCTTCGTGCTCCGCCTCATCGGCCCGGCCCTGCGCTCGCGCATGACCATCTCGCCCCGCATCGACCGCGTCATGTCCACCTCGGTCGCCGTCGTGTTCGTAGCCCTCATCGCCACCTCGACCCTGCTCGTGGGCAAGGACTTCGCGGGCTTCGCAGCCCCTATCGGCGTCACCGTCGCCGGAATCCTCGCCTGGCGCAAAGCACCCTTCGTCGTCATCGTGATTGCCGCTGCCGCGACCACCGCTGCCCTCCGCTGGTTCGGTGTCGCCTGACCGAACCGCGGCACCCCAAGTCCACTAGATGTGACATTGACCCCCGAAAAGTCCACCAAATGTCACATTGAGTGCATCGGATGGGGAACACGGGTGACAGCCATCGCCCCTTCGCGGACTACCGACACGGCAACAAGCCCATTGCCACCCGGGCGACCTCGCTTACTGACCTGAGCGCCCACTATTTCTCTGCATCCACGGGATCCCGCCTTTCGAGCCGAATTGTGGGCGCTGACATCAGTTGACCGGCGCAGCGTGAACCGCCGACCCCCACTGGACCCACCTGACCTCGTGCACCGCTACCCGTTCACCGGCACCCCGGGTCCACTAGATGTGACATTGACCCCCGAAAAGTCCACTCGACGTCACATTGAGTACCCCCGGGCGGGGACAATGGACAGTGAACACAATGTCTCGATGTGGGGAGCAGCAATGACCGCGCTGGATGCAGTACGACGACGCTGGCCGAAGACGATGCCACTTCAGCCGCTTCCGTCTGAGTCGTGGGCCAAGCAGGAGCCGACGTGGAAGGGTGCGAATCCCCAGGTCATCGAGTCGGCGTTGAAGCGTGCGAAGACTCGGACGTCGGGTAATTGGTTCGTTTTCGCTGCGAGTCGTGACGTGAAGGCCGACAAGCCGTTCGGTCGCTATGTCGGCACCACCGAGTTGGTTGCGTGGCGGGATTCGGCGGGCAAGGTGCATATCGGTCCGGGTGCGTGTCCGCATCTCGGGGCGGCGCTCGATACCGCGAAGATCGAGTGCGACGCGTTGGTGTGCCGGTGGCATGGGCTGGCGTTGGGTCCGAAGGGTAAGGCTGGCTGGCGGCCGGTTCCTGCGTTCGACGACGGTGTTCTGGTGTGGGTCCGGCTCGACGAGCTGGGCGGCGAGGAGCCGACGCCGGTGCCGGTGGTTCCGATCAGGCCCCCTGCGTCGACGTCCATTCCTGGTGTCGTCACGTTGATCGGGAAGTGCGAACCGGACGACATCATCGCCAATCGCCTCGATCCGTGGCACGGCGCATGGTTCCATCCGTACTCGTTCGCGAGGTTGAAAGTGGTGAGCGCGCCCACCGACATCGATGTGCCCGAGGAGGACGATCGCTTCCTGGTCGATGTCACGTTCCGCGTCAGTCGCGGCATCGGTGTTCCGGTTCGAGCCGAGTTCGTCTGCCCCGGCCCACGCACCATCGTCATGCGCATCCTCGACGGTGAGGGGGCGGGAAGCGTCGTCGAGACTCACGCGACTCCCCTGGCTCCTGCGCCCGACGGCACCCCGCGGACGGCGGTCATCGAGGCGACGATCGCGAGCTCGGATCGACCCGGCTTCCAGATGGCGCGCAAGGTCTCGGGACTGCTGCGTCCGGCGATGAACTTCACCGCAGCACGTCTGTGGAAGGACGACCTCGATTACGCCGAACGCCGTTACGAACTGCGCTCGACGGGTCGCGCGTGATCTAGCCTTCGACGAACGCGGCGAGTTGGCCGATGACGGTTCCCCAACCGTCATGGAAGCCCAACTCCTCGTGCATCTTTCGGTCTTCTACGTTGCGGTGCATCACGTGCGCCCGGTACTGCGTCCCGTCGGGATGGTCGGCGAACGTGATCACCGCGGTCATGAACAGCTGTAGGGCAGGTCGCCAACCTTCGACGAGGGAGTTGGTGAACACGATGCGTTCCTGATGGTCGACGGCGAGGAAGCATCCGTCGATGTGCGGTTCGAAGTCTCCTCCGGGTTCACTCATCAGCGTTCGGAATGCGCCTCCGGGCTGCAGATCCCACGCGTCGACTCGGCACAGAGTAGGTGCCGGAATCCACCATTTCTCGAACTTCGACGGGTCGGCCCACGCATCCCACACCGTCTCGCACGGAGCCGCGATGATGCGGGAGATACTCAGGTCGAGTTCGGGATCGAAGGAAGTCATTGTTGTTCACTCTCTTTCGAGGATCGGGTGACGAACTGTTCGAGGCGGTCGGTTCTGGATTCCCACACGGACCGTTGCTGCTCCAGCCACGCGGAGGCCGCGTCCAGGTTGGTTCGCTCGATCGTGCATGCGCGTACACGTCCGGTCTTGTGGGTGCGAATCCATCCGCTGCGCTCGAGTACATGGATGTGCTTCATGAACGACGGCAGAGTCATGTCGAATGGTTCGGCCAGTTCCCCCACGGTGGCAGGCCCGGACCCCAGTCGGCCCAGTACTGCACGCCGCGTGGGATCGGCCAACGCCTGGAACACGTCGTTGAGGACCTCGGAATACTGAGCCATATGGCACAGTATCTCGACTGATCGATATCCACAAGAGCACGGCACCACTCCTGCTGCGCCGCAGCACTATTGGTGTTGAAAAAATTCCGAAAAAGTGCCGAACAGGTCTTGGCACTCGCCGCAATCGAGTGCTAATTTTTGTGTTGCACAGTTGAGGAGCGCCTCGCCACAGGGGCGAGCGCATCTGGGTACAGGAGGTGGTTGCTGTGCTTCGTTTCGATCCGTTCCGTGACGTCGATTCGCTCACCTCGGCATTGTTGGGTGCGTCTACCGGTTCGGACCGCGCACCGCGATTCATGCCCATGGATCTGTACAAGGTCGACGATCACTACGTACTCAGTGCCGACCTTCCCGGCATCGACCCGGGATCCATCGACGTCGACGTTGATCGCGGCACATTGACGCTCACCGCGCAACGAACAGTGCCGGAAAGCTCCGGCGTGCAATGGATTTCATCGGAACGGTTCGCCGGAACGTTCCGTCGACAGATCTCACTGGGTGACGGCGTCGACACCGAGGGCATCTCGGCGTCGTACGACAACGGCGTCCTGTCGATCACCATTCCGCTTGCCGAGCGAGCGAAGCCGCGCAAGGTCGACATCGCTCGTGCCGAGCTGACCGGCGAGCAGAGATCCATCGAACACCAATCGACCTGATCCGTCACGCGCACAAGCACATCGAGCACTGTCGAACTACTCAGGGAGGGTGATGCATATGGAAACGGATACCGTGGTCTGGCCGGAATCTCCCGATCGTGACCAATGGTGGCGCACGGTTCTCGGGGTCGGGACCGAGATACGTGAATGCGCCACGGCCGATCTACTGGATCAGCAGCGAGCAGAGCCGGTCGACGACGACCTCTACCCGCACGTACCGCGAGAGCCCGTCGCTGCGTGACCCCAACGACCGCAAGGCCGGCACCGACATTCGGTGCCGGCCTGCGTCATTGCCGCACCGAGTAACCGGTCACAAGGCCAGACATCACAGGACCAACGAATAGAATGTGCTCGACGGGTCCACGACGTAGTCGCCGAACGGGGGCACTGCGACGAATCCGTATCGCTCGTAGAGGCGTCGAGCTGCGGCGAAGTAGTCCTGGGTACCCGTCTCGAGGCTGACGCGCTCGAACCCCAACCGCCGCGCCTCCGTCAGTACGTGCTCGAGCAGTCCGGACGCCACCCCGCGGCCTCGCGCGAAACTCGAGGTGCGCATCGATTTCAGTTCTCCGTGTTCAGGAGTGAGTGTCTTCAGCGCGGCAATGCCGAGCAGTGCCCCGGCCTCCCACGCCGTCCACACCCGCATATCCGGCCCGCGCAGACCCGGCAGATCCAGTGCGTGAACACTCTCTGCCGGTGACGTCGCGTGCATGTCCGCAAGGTGCTCGACGAGCAACACACCGACCTCCGGCCGCGACAGATCGTCGACCTCGAGACGCATGCAACCTCCTGTCGTGAGTGGAAGTTCGACCCCTGCTACGAAGTACCACTCACCTGCGGCGAAGCCGCTCCAAAGCGTCGAACATCTTGAATCGTCCACTCGTGGGCACGGTTTCGATGTCGTGGCCGGTGACGCCCCAGCCCGCCAACAGGGTGTTCGCTGCCTGCAGTCCGGTGGTGGCGGCACGTTCCATGAGAGCCACGGGCAGATCGATCCGAATGCCGTCACCCGCGAGTACCAGCGAGGGCTCGGGGGTACGCACGGTGGGCCGCTCGGCGAATGCTCCGAGGCCGAACATCGGGCAGTCGTCTCGCCATTCGGATCGTTCCGCGATTACTTCTGCCGCAGCGGTTTCCGGGTAGATCTCGTGCATGCGGGCCATCAGCTGCGCGCGGGTGACCTCCTCGGATTCCTCGGCGGCGTAGGCATGCAGTTCGACGACCGAACCTCCGGTCCTCGCTGCCCACTCCGCGGCCTCGTCCTCGAACCGCTCGAGCACACTGATGTTGTCGATCGGAGGCATACCGCCGGTGCCGATGAACGCGGGACGATCGGCATTCACCGCCTTGCTCAGCCACACGCGGTGGACCATGAAAGGCGGGGTGTTCTGCAGCGCGCCGATCTGCTTGCGCCACGCCGGCGTCCCGAGCTCGGGGGATTGCTCGAGCACCCGCTGCAATCCGGCGATGTCGGTAGCGAGGACCACCGCGTCGGCGTCGATGATTCCGCCGGCGTCGACGCGGAACTTGCGCAGGCCACCGCGGGTGATCTCGCCACACGGAGTGGACGTTCTGATGTCGACACCGAGACCACTGAGATACTCCCCCAACGGGTTCCACAGTGCCTGTGGGTAGGGATCGCGGGGGACGTCGAAGATCAGACCCTCGGAGGAGCCGAGGAAGTAGATGTGGAACATCATCGCCAGTTCGGCAGCCGACATCTCCTCCGGGTCGGCGAAGAAGCTGCGTGAGAACACCCCGAACGCCAGATGGCGTGCCGCTTCGGGAAAGTTGATGTTGCGCAGGAACTCCGCCGCGGGAGTGGTGTCGAGTTCGTCGAAGGTCTTCGGCACGCTCACCGTCATGAGTGGCAGGGCGGCGATTCCGTTGAGGTCGGTGAGGTCCTTCCACCGGAACGTCGGACTGCGCTTGACGAACGCGAACGCATTGAGCGGTGGCGTCTCGGGCAGCCCCTTGAATCCGTCGATACGACCGTCGCCGTCGATCAGCGGGTAGTCGTCGACCGGGCGTAGACGCGCCAGGTCTGGGTCGGTGCGGCGCAGCAGGTTTCGCAGGTTGTAGTACTGCCGGAAGAACGCGTGGAAGCCGCGGCTCATCGTCGCGGGCGAGCCGTCCTCCAGCGTCGTGTCCCATCCACCGACGCGGCCGCCGAGGTAGCTTTCGCGTTCGACCAGATGAACCTTGACGCCGCGTTCGGCCAGCGCGGTCGCGGCGCTCAGCCCCGCGATACCGCCGCCCACCACCACCACATGCGGGACGTCAGCCAGCTGGCCTGCGTCCGAATATCCTTGCACCGCAGCATGGGTGACCTTCTTGGAGTCGGTCAACGCTCTTCCTTCGCGGGTCGAGAGCCCAGGAACGTGTGCACCACACCGTTCTGCCATCCGGTCATCGTCTCTCGGGCGACACCGCTGTAGCCCGCACGCTGCATCCGTCGCATGAACGCCGATGCGCCGTCGAACGTCACGACGCTGCGCCACAGATGCCGATACAATGTGGCGTCTCGCGTCGCGAGCCAGCCGAGCGGGATGATGATGCCCCAGCTCACGACGTTCCAGGAGATGCGAGCACGCAGTGAATCGTGCACCGAGTATTCGTGGAACGCGATCGTCGAACCCGGACGCAGCAGCGCCAGTAGCGATTTGAGTTCGGTGTCGGGGTCGTCGACGTTCCTGATCAGATATGCGGCCAGGATGGCGTCGAACGGTCCGTCGACCCCGTTCACGGCCAGATCCTCCACCCGCGAATGCACGAACGTGACGTTCGACGGCCAGTCCTTGCTCCGGGCGACCTCGAGCATCTCGGCGGACGCGTCGGCGGCGACGATCTCGGCGTGCGGTGCCGCTTCGAGCAGCGCTGCGGTGGACGCACCCGTACCGCAACCGATATCGAGCAGGCGCAGTCCGCTCCCGAGGTCGGGGATGCGGAGGCGCTGCGCGGACTTGACGAGGTGCTCGTGGTAGCCGGGGTTCGCTCCGACGAGTCGGTCGTACGCCTTGGCACCGACGTCGAATGCGCCGGGAACTTCGTTTCGCGGCAGACCGCGCTTACCGACCTTCACAGTGCCTCTTCCTTGCTCACGCGGGCAGCTGGCCCACCCTGGACCGACACGACATCTCCGTGCTGCAACTGCCGTCCGCGGCGGATGTCCACGTCCCCGTTGACGCTGACCAGGCCGTCGGCGATGATGCCCTTGGCTTCGGCACCGGATTCGATCAGGTTGGCGAGCTTGAGGAATTGGCCCAGCCGGATCGATTCGTCGCGGATGGGGACATCGTGTGCATCGGACATGTCTCCATCCTGTACTAGCGGGCCGCTCGCTGCTACCAACGAGTCACATCGTGGCGCGGAAGCGGCGCAACCGCAGGCTGTTGCTCACCACGAACACCGAGGACAGCGCCATCGCCGCCCCGGCGAGCATCGGGTTGAGCAGGCCCGCGGCCGCGAGGGGTATCGCCGCGACGTTGTAGGCGAACGCCCAGAACAGGTTGCCCTTGATGGTGCTCAGTGTGCGACGCGAGAGCCGGATCGCATCGCCGACGGCCCGTAGGTCGCCGCGGACCAACGTCAGGTCGCTCGCCTCGATCGCTACATCGGTTCCGGTTCCCATCGCGAGCCCCAGGTCGGCGGTAGCCAGTGCAGCCGCGTCGTTGATGCCGTCGCCGACCATCGCCACGACCTTGCCTGCGGCCTGCAGTTCACGAACGGCATCGACCTTGCCCGACGGCAGCACACCGGCAACGACCTGATCGATGCCTACCTCCGCGGCGATCGTTCGGGCGGCGGCCTCGTTGTCGCCGGTGAGCATGACCGGCGTCAGGCCCAGCTCGCGCAGTTCTGCGACGGCCTGCTTCGACGTCGGCTTGACCGAGTCGGAGACCACCAGAACCCCGCGGGCCTTCCCGTCCCACCCGATCGCGACGGCGGTGCGCCCCTGGCGTTCGGCGTCGTCGAACGCGTCGGCCAGTTCCGGGGGCAGAGGCATCGACCAGTCGGCCAGCAGGCTGCGACGGCCGATGACCGCGGCGCGACCCTCGACGAGGCCCTGGACACCGAGACCCTCGAGGCTGGCGAACCCCTCGACAGCCGTGGACTGGGTCGAACCTGCGATGGCCCGAGCGATGGGATGCTCCGAACCCGATTCCAACGCTGCCGCCACGGCACGGACCACGTCCTCGTCCTCACCGTCGGCCACGTGCACCGAGTGCAGTGTCATCTCACCGGTGGTCACGGTGCCGGTCTTGTCCAGCACGACGGTGTCGATGCGGCGGGTCGATTCGAGCATTTCGGGGCCCTTGATCAGAATCCCCAGCTGCGCCGCCCGTCCGGTGCCGACCATCAGTGCTGTGGGGGTGGCCAGCCCGAGTGCGCAGGGGCACGCGATGATCAGGACGGCGACCGCCGCCGTGAAGGCAGCGGCCACCGAATTGCCGGTGCCGAGCCAGAATCCGAGCGTTGCCACCGAGATGGCGATGACGATCGGCACGAAGATTCCCGAGATGCGATCGGCCAGACGCTGGGCCTGAGCCTTGCCGGTCTGCGCATCTTCCACCGCCTTCGCCATCTGCGCAAGCTGGGTGTCTGCACCGATTCTGCTGGCGCGCACAGTGATTCGACCACCGACGTTCACCGTGGCTCCGGTCACCGCGTCGCCGGCCCCGACCTCTACCGGCACCGACTCGCCCGTCAGCATCGACCGATCGACGGCCGAGGATCCACTCTCGACGGTTCCGTCCGTGGCGATCTTCTCACCCGGACGAACGACGAACAGATCGCCGACGGCGACCTGATCGATCGGAATCTGCTGTTCCTCATCGCCTTTCAGCACGGCGACGGTCTTGGCACCGAGGTCCATCAGTGCGCGCAACGCCGCACCGGCCTGCCTCTTGGACCTGCTCTCGAACCACCGGCCGGCCAGGATGAAGGTGGTGACGCCCGCAGCCGCCTCGAGATAGATATTGCTCGCCCCGTCCATCCGCGCGATCGTGAACTCGAACGGATGCGTCATACCGGGCTCGCCGGCTGTACCGAAGAACAGCGCATACAGCGACCAGCCCAGTGCAGCAAGGGTTCCCATGCTCACGAGGGTGTCCATCGTCGACGTACCGTGCTTCAGGTTGGTCCACGCGGCCCGGTGGAACGGCAGCGCTCCCCAGATGACGACCGGCGCGGCGAGAGTCAACGACAGCCACTGCCAGTTGGTGAACTGAAAGGCCGGAATCATGGCCATCGCGATGACCGGCACGCTGAGCACCGCCGAAACGATCAGACGCTGCTTCAACGGATCGACCGGTGTGTCGGCGTCGACCGGCTCGGCCACCGGAAGGCTCGCGGTGTACCCGGCAGCTTCGACGGCGGCGATCAGATCCTCGGTGGCGACGCCGTCGCTGGTGACTCGCGCCTTCTCGGTGGCGTAGTTGACCGTCGCCGATACCCCGTCGAGCTTGTTGAGCTTGCGTTCGATGCGGTTGGCGCACGACGCACAGGTCATGCCGCCCAGAATCAGTTCGGTTTCCGTACTCATCCCCGATTCCCTTCTGCCTCGATGACGAATGTGGCCGTGCGGACGACACCCTGATGCTGGAAGTCCGGATAGAGCGCAGATGTTCCGTCGTGCGACTCGTGGTCGGAATGCGTCGGTTCGCTGGGCGACGCGTCGGGTCCGATCGCGTGGCCGACGAACAGGGCAAGAAAGAACACGAGGGCTATCCCGACGACGAATCCGACGAGCTTGGTCGGGGTGCCGAGTTCCTGTCGTGTGGAGTTCACATCCCTACCCTACCCCCCCAGGGTATCTAGTGGGTAGTGCCGATCGCCTTCTTGAAGCCGACGTGTGAGGCAGTGAAGCCCAGACGGGTGTAGAACCGGTGGGCATCCACTCGACGCGAGTCGGACGTCAGCTGCACCAGAGCGCACCCTCGCCGCGTGGCCTCCTCGATCGCCCACTCGATCAACGCGCCACCGAGCCCGCGGCTGCGCCAGGTAGCGGCCACCCGTACGGCTTCGATCTGAGCGCGCAACGCACCACCTCGCGCCAGTCCCGGAATGACCGTCGACTGCAGAGTTCCCACCACCTCGTCACCGTGCACGACGACGACCAGCACGTTCCGTGGATCGGAGGAAATGTCCTCGAAAGCGGTGCGATATCCGTCCATGTTCTCGACGGATTCGCGCGTCGCGCCCAACTGGTCGTCCGCCAGCAGCGCCACGATCGACTCGAGGTCCGACGCCACCGCCTCACGCACGACGCAGGTCGATCCATCGGTCAGAGCTAATTCCATCGGTGTCATTCGAGCGTGAAAAGTCATGTCCACGACGGTAAACGAAGCGTTTTGTAACGCGAACCATCCGAGCGACGAAATGCCGGGTAACCCACTGGCAATTGCAGTCGGGATCGGTTCGGGCGTGGATGATGGGGATCGAAAACATGAATGGTGGCAAGTCGAAGCGTGTGCGCATCGCGCTCAGCGCGTTTGCGATCGGCGCACTCGGTGCCGGAGTGCTGGTAGCAGCACCCTGGTCTGCGTCGGAAACGAGTGTCGAGGCCTCCGTCGAGCTGGTCTCGACATCGACCTGCTACGACATGGTGAGCATCGCCATCGGCGGACGCGGCGACACCCCACGCGAGGGCGTCAAGTGGCTGACCAAGCCCGACGGCACCCGCCTCCCCGCAGCGATGTCCGGTGACTACTCGAGCGACTGGATCGACCAGGCCGTGCGAGCTCCGAACAACGGCAACGTGGTTCCCGACTCCTACGCCGCGGTCTACGTCGAGTACCCGGCCGACCTCGCGAGCTACGAGAACGCCGTGCAGACGGGCGTCACCAACTCGCAGACCATCATGAAGGAAATCTCCGCGTCCTGCCCCAAGACTCGCTTCGCCATCGTCGGCTACAGCGAAGGCGCAGACGTTGCTCGCCGCACCGCCATGGAGATCGGCAACCAGGCCGTTCCCGAGGACGGCAAGTACGGCATCATCGACCCCTCGCAGGTCGTCGGCGTCGTCATCTTCGCCGACGCGGGACGCGTCGCAGGAGAGGGACCGTTCCCCGGTGCCGAGAACCCGTTCAGTAACCCGGACGGTTTCGACACCAAGTACCAGAACGGCAACAACGCCATCCCCGGACAGGGTGCATTGCCGGGAACGTCGGGCGGCTTCGGCGCACTCGACGGACGCGTCGCGTCCTTCTGCTCCGACGGTGACCTGACCTGCGCACTGCCCGCCAACACGTCGCTGATTCACCTGGCCGCCAACGTCGGTCGACAGGTCAACGCCGATGCGCTGCAGAACGAGAACCTCACCCCGGCCACCGGAGCCGACCTGGCTCTGGCACTGGGACGCATCGCAGTCAACGCCTTCAACGACATTGCGTCGCAGCCCAATTGGATGCAGAGCGACGAGACCTTCCTCGACGTACTGATCAAGGTGTCCGAGCCCAACTACAAGCCCGGCACCGCAACGACCCCCGTCTCGGCCAAGGTCGACGGTGAAGAGCCGATCGAGACCGGCCAGATGGTCGACATGGTGTACCTGCCGCAGAAGATCTTCAAGGAGATCACCGGGTTCATCTCGTCCAACCAGAACACGATCCCGGTCATCATGAACGATCCCTACGGCCTGACCCTCGGGCCCGGCTCGGGACACCACTTCGACTACTGGCGCGACGCCGACGCCGCCAACGGCAAGCCACTGACCTCGGTCCAGTACGCCGCAGCCTGGCTGACCCAGCTGGCCGAGCAGGCCAACCGGGGCGAGCCGGTGAAGACCAAGGAAGTACAGGAGAAGGCAGGCCGCGCAGCAATCCAGGCCATCGCCGCCACACCCGAGACCACCACCTCGGCAACGGCAACTCCGACGGCAACGACGCCGGCACCGGTCACCACCAGCCCCGCTGCGCCGGCCGCCCCCGTTGCGCCTGCTCCCGCCCCCGCGGCCGAGGTGCCGGCACCCGCACCGGCTCCCGCTGCCGAGCCTGCAGAACCGGCCTGCACGACTCCGGTCGAGGGTGAGCCACCCGTCGAGGGCGCACCGCCGGTATGCGTCACCGCGCCCGCCACGGAAACGCCGGTCACCCCCGAGGCCGCAGCTCCGACGACGACTGTCGCACCGACCCCGTAGGTGTGTGGAAACTCGTAGCCCACTACGAGTTTCCACGCACGACGGGTGAGCGACGCGCCAGCAGAACAGCGGCACCCGTCACCACAGCAAGAACCACGAGCCCGGCCACCGACAGCACCAGGTGGTCGGGCTCGCTTGTGCGTGAGATGACCGATTCATCCATGGAAAACGACGGTGTGTAGCCGGCGGACACCACGGTCACGGGCAGGGCCATGACGAACACCGCCGGCAGTGAGATCACCAGAGATCCGGGCGAGGTCGCCAGTGCGGAGACCAGAACATAGGCCGCAACGAGCGGCAGAGCGAACTGCGAGACGATCGGAATGTCGACGTAGTTCTCCGTCAGGCTCGTAGCAGCGATGACGAACAGGCCGCCCAGCCCGATGTACAGCTGCGGCCACCGGTAACCGATCCCGGCTCCCACTACCAACAGTGCTGCGCTCGCGCACAACCGAACGGCATCTCCCGCGGCGAAGCCGGAGGTGCCCAGGGCCGTCGCCGACACTGCGAACAGCACCAGCAGCAGGCATCCGTCGCGCCCAGGAAGTAGGAACGAGGCCAGCAGCGCGGCAGCCGTCATACCGACGAGAGCCCCGAGCCACTCGACGCTCCGCGTATCGGCATCTGCCGCAATCCAGCTCAGGACGCTTGCCACGACGGGCAGCGACAGGCCGACGAGCAGAATCCGCGGGGTCTCGGGTGGCTGCACCACCTCGTGGCGGCGTGCCAGGAACAACGTGACTGCCGCGGCCACTGCAGCGATCACCATGACGATCGCGCGCTCGGGCGCCACATCGTCCTCGGCACCGACCACATCCCAGACGAAGACGGGACCGTCGTTCGCCTGCATCAGCGCATCGAGCCAATAACCCAGCAGCCCGGCGCCCACAACCGAGACACCCAGGGCGGCCTGTGCACCACGGTGGTGTCCCGACAAGACCGCGGCCGCACCCAGCAGCACACCGGTGCCCACTGCAGCGGCCCAGTGCCCGAGTATGCCGGGCACCATTCCGACGGTCTGGAACACCACGACGAGCAGCGCTGCCATCGCCACGATGGTCGCAGTTGGCGCACTGACCCGGGCCACGGCGACCGCCGTCCCACAGGCAGCGACGGCAACGACTGTGAGCCCGTTGACAATCGACCAGAACGACCCGAATTCCGCAGTGCTGTTCACCAGCGACTCGACGGGGCCGATGTCACTGATGGCATAGCCGAGAACGAAACCGGCCAAGAGCATCGACAGTACTTTCATACTGCCGATCATGCCGTCAGCCGAATTTCACTCCCTGCGCCAGGGGCAGTTCGTTGGAATAGTTGACCGTGTTCGTCGCCCGGCGCATGTAGGCCTTCCATGCGTCCGAACCTGATTCGCGTCCGCCACCGGTTTCCTTCTCGCCGCCGAAAGCACCGCCGATCTCGGCACCGGAGGGACCGATGTTGACGTTCGCGATGCCGCAGTCCGATCCCGCAGCCGACAGAAAGCGTTCCGCTTCACGCAGGTCGGTAGTGAAGATCGACGACGAAAGTCCCTGCGGCACATCGTTGTGCAGGGCGATGGCCTCGTCGAGGGTGTCGTAGGTGAGCACGTACAGGATGGGCGCGAACGTTTCGTGCTTGACGATGTCGGTCTGGGCGGGCATCGTCACGATCGCGGGCTGCACGTAGTACGAATACTCGTCGACGACATTCACGCGCTCACCGCCGACCACCACCGTTCCGCCGTCGGACTTGGCGGCCTCGAGCGCCTTCTGATAGCCGGCGAACGCGCCCGCGTCGATGAGCGGACCCACCAAAGTGTCGCTCTCCAAGGGAGATCCGATGGACAGCGTCTCGTACGCCGCGGCCAACTTGGCCACCAGTTCGTCCGCAACCGAGGAATGCGCGATGACGCGTCGGAGCGAGGTGCACCGCTGACCGGCCGTACCCGCAGCCGAGAACACCAGCCCGCGCGTCGTGAGATCGAGGTCTGCCGACGGCGTCACGATCGCCGCGTTGTTGCCGCCGAGTTCGAGCAGCACGCGCCCGAATCGCTGCGCAACCCGCGGCGCAACAGCCTTGCCCATCCTGGTCGAACCGGTTGCCGACACCAGAGCAACACGCGAATCATCCACCAGCGCTTCACCGGACGCTCGGTCCCCGATCACCAACTGAGCGATCTTGGGATCGACACCTGCAGCGGCAGCAGCACGCTCGAACAGAGCCTGCACGCCGACGGCAGTCAGCGGGGTCTTCTCCGACGGCTTCCAGATCACGGTGTCGCCCGCCACCAACGCCAACGCCGTGTTCCAACTCCACACCGCGACAGGGAAATTGAACGCCGTGATGACGCCGACGACACCGAGCGGATGCCACTGCTCCATCATGCGATGCCCGGGGCGTTCGGTGGCAATGGTGTTGCCGTACAGCTGACGTGACAGGCCGACGGCGAAGTCGCAGATGTCGATCATCTCCTGCACTTCCCCGAGCCCCTCGGAGACGATCTTTCCGGCCTCGATGGAGACCAGGGCGCCGAGGTCCTCCTTGTGCGTACGCAGCAGTTCCCCGAGTTCTCGGATCACCTGACCCCGCGCCGGTGCCGGCACCTGCGACCACGAGACGAACGCCGCAGCTGCGTCCGCGATGACACCGTCGACGTCTGCGGCAGAGGCCGATGCCAGCGACGCCAAATTTCCGCCGGTGATCGGCGATCTCGCGGTGATCGCGTCGGGACCGGCCGGCACGTCGAGCGCGATCGTCGCACCCAGCCGGTCGAGAATGGCGCGCGTACGCACACTCAGCTCGTCGTGGGTGATGGATGCAGACATGCGCGTACACCTTCCGTGGAGAGAATCGAACCGTCGGACATAAGCCTACCGACGGGGGTTACAACAGTATTATTTCCTGCCCAATGGTCTTGCTTACGGAATATTAACGCGTATGTTCGTCATCATGACGCAAGTATTACAGCGCACCGGAGTGCCCATCGACGCCTCGACCGCCCGCGGCGTGATCGGTGAACACCTATTGGCCGACGGTTTCGAGCTGGTCCTGGACCTGGACGCCTCCACCGGGTCCACCCTGGTCGACGCCCGAGACGGCACCCGCTACCTGGATCTGTTCACCTTCTTCGCGTCCAATGCCCTGGGTATGAACCACCCCGCCCTGACCGACGATCCGGATTTCCGGGCCGACCTGCTGCAGGCGGCGATGAACAAACCCAGCAACTCCGACATCTACACCGTGCCGATGGCACGCTTCGTCGACACGTTCGCCCGGGTGCTGGGCGATGCTCGGCTACCGCACCTGTTCTTCGTCGAGGGCGGTGCATTGGCAGTGGAGAACGCATTGAAGGTGGCATTCGACTGGAAGTCCCGGTGGAACGAGCGCAAGGGCATCGATCCGTCCCTGGGCTCGCAGGTGATGCACTTCGAGCACGCATTCCACGGGCGCTCCGGGTACACGATGTCCCTCACCAACACCGACCCGAACAAGGTCGCACGCTTCCCGAAATTCGACTGGCCCCGAATTCCGTCCCCGTTCATCAGATCCGACGCGAACATGGACGAGCTCGAAGACGCATCGTTGACGGCCGCGCGGCTGGCCTTCGAAGCCAATCCGCACGACATCGCCTGCGCCATCATCGAACCCATCCAGGGCGAGGGCGGGGATCACCACTTCCGCCCCCGCTTCCTGCAGAAGCTGCGCGCACTCTGCCACGAGTTCGACGCACTGTTCGTCATGGACGAGGTGCAGACCGGAGCCGGAATGACCGGCACCGCATGGGCTTTCCAGCAGCTCGACGTCGTCCCGGATGTGGTCGCCTTCGGTAAGAAGGTCCAGGTCTGCGGCGTGATGGCGGGCGGTCGCGTCGACGACATCGACGACCACGTGTTCGCGGTCAGCTCCAGAATCAACTCGACGTGGGGTGGCAGCCTCACCGACATGGTGCGGTCGCGTAAAATATTGGAGGTCGTCGAAGCCGAGAACCTCATCGAACGCGCCGGCCGACTCGGAACAGTGCTGCTGAAGCAGTTGCAGGAGTTGGCAACTCGACATGCGATGGTCACCGAGGTTCGTGGACGCGGACTCATGTGCGCCTTCTCCCTGCCCGACGCTACGACCCGCGACCGAGTGATCGAACTGTTGCGCACCGAGGAGCACGTACTCGCGTTGGGCTGCGGCGACGCGGCAGTGCGATTCCGGCCGGCACTGACGGTCACCGAAGCCGAACTGACACAGGCAATCGAGTCCATCGATCGGGTGTTGAATCGGCTCTGACCCACCGCGTCAGGTAATCCTTGACATCAGCCGCAGCCTTCTGTCAGGATAAACCTGACACAGGAGGTGGATCATGGATCCGATCGAGCTGGCCGCCGAGGCCGACATCACTGCGGCAACACGGGCGGTCGTGACGGCCGCAGCCACCGAGGCCGGTCGCATTGCCGACGAGATCATCGGCACCGGCCCACTGCCGGGCACACCGGAATGGGAGGCAGAGCAGTCGACCGACCTGCCTGCACGACGGAGCCTCGCGTGGCATCTGTTGAGTCTTCGTGTGCAACTGGCGGCGGGGCTCGACGGCATCGAAACCGTTGTGGTGCTGCGCGTTCAGGGTGCGACGTGGGCGATCATCGGCCAGGCGGTCGGCATGTCTCGTCAATCGGCGCACGAGCGGTGGGGTGCCCGCGCGGCGGCGATTCTCGATCCCGTCGGCGATGGGCAGCCCGACATCGTTCCGAACGACAGTCCGGCGTGACTCACCGCAGCACGGTCGCTGCCGCGGCTGCGACGGCGTCGGCCGCTCGCTGCAGTGCAGGCGACGACAGCGACCACTGCTGCCAGTACAGCTGAACGTCTTCGATGCCGTCGGCGTCGAAGCACGTCAGCGAGTCACAGTCCTGGAGGTCCGGGATCATTCCCCAGCCGAAGCCGAGTTCCACCGCCCGGGCGTAGTCCGAGGACGCCGGAACGAGGTGCCGGGGCGGAGTATGCGAATCGACGCCTCGGTGCCGTAAGTAGTTGTCCTGCAATCGGTCGTCGGCGTCGAACACCACCACCGGCGCGGTGCTCAATGCCTCGGTCGTCGCACCGGAGCCGAACCATCGTTCGATGAACCTTTCGGTGGCAGACGGCCGGTAGCGCATGGCACCGAGGGATCGGACAGTACATCCACGGACCGGTTCGGACACCGATGTGATTGCGGCAGAGACGATTCCGTCGTGCAGCAACTGGGCCGTGCGGTCCTGGTCCTGGCGATGCAGATCGAAGGTCGTCGTACCGGCGAGTGGCGCGAGCGCAGGCAGCACCCACGTCGCCATCGAATCGGCATTGACGGCAATCGAAATGGGGGCCGAGACGCCGTCGTCGTTGAGCTCGGCCCTCGTCTGATCCGTCAGCGTATCGATCTGACGAGCCAGGCGTAATACCGCCGCACCCGATTGGGTGGCCACCACCGGTTTCGTCCGCTGCACAAGAGTGCGCCCCAACGACGCTTCGAGCGACTTGATTCTCTGACTCACTGCCGAGGGGGTCACATGCAATGCACGTGCGGCGGCCTCGAATGTGCCACCGTCGACGACTGCTTTCAACGCTCCGAGCTGCTCGATCTCCACAATATGAAGCTACACTTACCGATGGTGAAAAACATTCGCTGGCTCTAATGCTGGCCGACTCCTAGCGTGAACAGCATGACCTCGCTTGCCGCAGCACAATCGACGTTGACCGGATTGGGAGTCGGCCTGTCCCTCATCGTCGCCATCGGTGCGCAGAACGCGTTCGTCCTGCGCAAGGGCCTGCAACGCACGCATGTGCTGCCGGTGGTTGCGGTATGCGCGCTGTCCGACGCCGTGCTCATCGTCGCCGGGGTGGCGGGCATCGGCGTCCTCGTGGACCGGTTTCCGCTGGCGCTACGCGTCGTCACCGTGCTCGGAGCGCTGTTCCTCTTCGTCTACGGAGTGATGGCGCTGAACCGCGCCCGCACCCCAGCGGCGATGACCACCGACGGCGGCGGTGGGGGCTCGCTGATCGCCGCTGTCGCAACGTGTCTCGCGTTGACGTGGCTCAACCCGCACGTCTACCTCGATACCGTCGTATTTCTCGGGTCCATCGGTAACCGGCAGCCGGGCGAGCTTCGGTGGTGGTTCGCCCTCGGTGCCGTGCTGGGCAGCGTGCTCTGGTTCACCGCTCTCGGATACGGATCGCGCGTGCTCAGCCCCCTGTTCGCGCGGCCGACGGCGTGGCGGGTCCTCGATCTCGGTATCGGAATCATGATGCTCACCCTGGCCGCGCTGCTGTTGTTTGGCTGAGTCTGCCGCGCCGACGGAGCGCGAGCAGTGAGCTGAGTGTCCACAATTCTCGATCGCGGCCCTCATTCCGATTTCGCATCCACAGAATGGACACGCAGCCCACCACCCGATACGAAGGACCCATGGCACAGCTGACGACGTTCCCGGAGCCCGATTCCTCCTTGTCCGATCCCGCCGACCTGTTCGTCGAGTACCTCCGCTTCTACCGCGGTGAGCTCGCCCGGCGGATCGCCGCGTTGAGTGACGACGCGCTGGCCACGTCGGCTGTGCCGTCGCAGTGGACTCCCCTCGAGATGCTCATCCATCTTGTGTACATGGAACAGCGCTGGTTCGTCTGGGGGTTCCTCGGGCGCGCCGTCGACGATCCGTGGGGGGACAAGAAGGACGGATCCTGGCATGTGCCGACCGACGTGCCGGCGGCGGCATTGCTCGCGCGCCTCGACGACGGCGCTCGACTGACCGAGCAGGTGCTGCGGTCTCATCGCATGGACGACGTGGCCACCCTGGGTGGACGATTCACCGAAGAACAGCCCACCCTGATCTGGATCTGCTTTCATGTACTGCAGGAATACGCCCGCCATCTCGGCCACCTCGACGTCGCCGTCGAACTGACCGGCGGGCCCACAGGCGAGGGGCCGCAATGAGAATCAACATCACCAGTGTGTTCGTCGACGATCAAGACAAGGCACTGGCGTTCTACACCGACGTACTGGGCTTCGTGGTCAAGCACGACATTCCCATGGGCGGAACAGATCGCTGGCTCACGGTCGTATCTCCTCAGGAGCCGGAGGGCACCGAGCTACTGCTCGAGCCCAGCGGCCATCCGGCAACCGGCCCGTTCAAGACGGCACTGTTCACCGACGGCATTCCGTTCACCCAGTTCGCCGTCGAAGACGTTGCAGCCGAACACGATCAGCTTGTCGGACTGGGTGTCAGGTTCACTCAGGAGCCCACCGAGATGGGCCCGGTGATCACCGCCGTGTTCGACGACACCTGCGGCAACCTGATTCAGATCATCGCTCCGGTGAGCTGACCGGTCACACGTTCGCGTACAGATCGACGGTGGTGCCGTCGGGATCGTGCACGACGGCATAACGCTGCCCCCAGAACGCATCCCACGGCTGCAGGTGCCCTGTGTACCCCGCGTCGGTCACTGCGGCCCACGCGGCATCGACTCCGGCGGCCGTGCCGCAGTCGAATGCCAGCGCGACGCGGTGGCCTCCGCTGGGCGCGGTCCACGTCGGATCGAACGAGGTGATCGTCCAGGGTAGGTCGAACAACAACCGAACCCCACCGAGGTCGACCTCCACATGTTGCTCGGCATCGGCCTCGGCCGGAATGTCCAGTCCCAGAACGCGGTAGAACGCCAATGCAACTGCCATATCGGCGACGACGATTTCGATTCCTGCCAGACGTGGTTTCACCCGGACAAGGGTAGCCACGTCAGCCCCAGTTCGCGGCATTTGTCAGGCAGAACGGATGCCCGGCCGGATCCAACAGCACACGCCAGGTCTCACCCGGTTGCTCGTCGGGCACAGTTGCCCCCAACTGCACTGCGGCTGTCGCGGCCGCATCCAGATCGTCGACCGCGAGATCGAAGTGAAACTGTTTGCTGCCCTTCGTGTTCGGCCACTCCGGCCGCTGATAATTCTCCACGCGTCCGAATCCGAGCGCGCTGGAGGGCCCCTGCAGCATCGCGTAATCCTTCTCCGCGTGGACGACGGTCCAGCCGAGTAGCGCAGACCAGAACGTCGCGCTGGCCTCGGGATCTCCGCAGTCCAGCGTGACCATCTTCAGGGTTGCCACGGGTGCATCGTTCATGGTGTTTCTCCTCGACAGCGTCGATCGTTTCTCGAAGGTGTCGGACCAGACTCCTACACTGACGCCCGTGCCGGATAGGAAAAATGCGACAGCCACCCACGCCGGTGTCCTGCGGCCGGATCAGCTGGCGCAGTATGTCGACCTGGTCCGGCTGCCGTGTGCGGCGTCGTTGGAACCGTGGGTCGAGAACTACTGGCAACTTCGGTGGGATCTGCCGTCGGGCATCTCGTATCGCAGCTCGACCCTGCCCCACCCGGCATGCACGCTCAGCGTCGAGCACGGCTGGACCCGCGCCGGCGTCACCGAGCCGGTGGTCGTGACCGGAGTGCTGACCCGACGGTTCGACGTCGAACTCGCCGATTCCGGGTGGGTGTTCGGCGTCAAGTTCCGACCCGGCGGCTACGCGAGCTTCACCGGAACCGTGGCCCGAACTCTGCGAGACGTCCCAGTAGCTCCGCCCACCCCGTTCCGGCTGGAGACCGTCGCCGCGTTGACGCGACTGGACTCACAGCACGATGCCGACCACTGCCGAACCGTCGTCGACGCGGTTCTCGAGCCCTACGCCCACGATGTCGAGCCGGAGTACGAGATCGTCTTGGATGTCATCGGCACGATGCTCGGTGATCGGACGCTGATACGCGTCGGCCAGGTGGAGGACAGATGTGGCATCGGGACTCGTCGGCTACAGCGGTTGTTCGAGCGTTATGTCGGTGCGACGCCCAAGTGGGTTCTGGGCCGATATCGGATTCACGACGCCCTCAGTGATCTCGACAACGGATACAGCGGGTCGCTGGCGGAACTGGCCGCGCGGTACGGATGGTTCGACCAGGCGCATTTCACCCGCGAGTTCACCGAACTGGTCGGTGTGTCTCCCGGTACGTATCAACTGTGAGTAACACCTTCGTCACGCAATGCGACTTTTGCCGATTCGTTTGGCACAGTATCCCGCGGTGCTCGGTAGCACCCGGTGGGCAACCGCAGCACAGAGGAAGAGTGGGCTTCAACGCATGATCAACATTCTCGTCGCCGGTGGAATCGCATTGGCGGTCTCGATTCTGTTGACGCCATTTCTCATCGCGCTGTTCACCCGGCAGGGCTTCGGCCAGGAGATTCGCGTCGAAGGCCCGGCGAGCCACCAAGCCAAGCGAGGTACGCCGACGATGGGCGGCGTCGCGATCATCGTGGGTCTGTGGGCCGGTTACCTCGGTTCCCACCTCGTGGCGATGGGAGGCGACGGGCCGTCGGCATCGGCGCTGTTGATCCTCGGTCTCGCGACCGCCCTCGGCATCGTCGGTTTCCTCGACGACTACATCAAGCTCCGGATGAAGCGAAGCCTCGGCCTCAAAGCCACCGGAAAATACGTCGGGCAGATCAGTGCCGCGGTGATCTTCGCGGTTCTGGCTCTGCAGTTTCGCAACGGCAACGGGCTGACGCCGGGCAACGTCGAACTGTCACTGGTGCGTCAGTCGACGTTCTTCACGATGGCTCCGATCGTCTTCGTGCTGTTCTGTGTGTTTCTCGTCGTTGCCTGGTCCAATGCCGTCAACCTCACCGACGGGCTCGACGGGTTGGCGGCGGGCTCGATGACCCTCGTCCTCGGCGCCTACACGGTGATGACGTTCTGGCAGTACCGGCAATCGTGCGCCACCAATTCGGTGGCCGGGTGCTACCAGGTGCGTGATCCCCTCGACCTCGCTGTCGTGTGCGCGGCGGCCGCGGGAGCGTGCATCGGATTCCTGTGGTGGAACGCGGCACCGGCCAAGATCTTCATGGGCGACACCGGCTCCCTGGCACTCGGTGGTCTGCTCGCCGGCCTGTCGGTCGTCAGCAAGACCGAGCTGATCGCGGTTGTCTTCGGAGCCCTCTTCGTCGCCGAGAGCGCGTCGGTGGTCATCCAGGTCGCGTCCTTCAAGTCCACCGGCAAGCGGCCGTTCCGGATGGCACCGATCCACCATCACTTCGAGCTGGGTGGCTGGGCGGAAACAACCGTCATCATCCGACTGTGGCTGTTCGCGGCCATCGCGTCGGCGCTGGGGCTCGGATTGTTCTACAGCGAATTCCTCGCGGCCGTCGGCTGACCTCTACGATTCCGATATGACCGACGAACTGTCTCCGCTGGCCAAGGTCGATGCTCTCGCCGCCGAACTCGAGACCCTCGATGCTCGACGCGTCGCCATCGGAGTCGAACTCGTCAACCTTCAATTCGGACTCGACGGAAACGCAAAGATCCGCGCCACCGAGGTCTTTCACAGCGACTACCTGGGCAGGCTGTTCACGTTGGTCGACGAACTGCGCACGGACGAGTAGGGCTCGCTAGAGCGCATCCGGGTCCGATCGCGACACCGCAGTCAACCGAAAATCCCTCAGCGACAACGTCCATGCCGCCACCGCGGCCAGCACGGCACCGCCGACCGGAAACACCGTCCACGGACTGCCGATGATCGGGGTGAAGGTCGACTCCGGCTCACCGCGAGAGATGTACGACGTATCGGTGCTGTACAGGTCCGATACATACGTGTCCGAGAAGTACGTGTCTGCAGTGTGAATGTCCATCGAAGTCCAGCCGTAGTCGGATGCTGGAGTCGTTGGCTCGTCACCCGAGTCCACGAACATCAACGTGGGGAGCAATGGAGCCGCGGTGTCCGCCTCCGACCGCTGCGGCGGCCAGTGGGTCCACGCGAAGGCGCTGCCCGCTCCCAACGCCGCACCGACGACGATCAGCAACGCGAACAGGTGGGCGGAACTGTACCGACGGTCTCTGACGACGCGCATTCCGGAATCGACGAGAAACCACGCCACCACCAGAGCCAGAGCCACTCCGGCGGCAACGAGATACAGCGACACAGGGAACCAGCTCGGTCGCAGATGTGCCGTCCCAGGAGTGTCCGGCGGTTCGGTGATCGCAACGTGCCACACCACTGCGGCCGCAGTCCCTGTGGCCGCGCCGACGCCCCCAAGCACTGCGACGAGCGATCTGCCGGATGGTCTGTCCACGCGCGAGACTCTACCGGCCAGTCGGTCTCTTGACCTGAAGCATTGTTCAGGTTCTACCGTTCGATGCATGACGACACAGCGCCCCATGCAACCACCCGACAAGCAACCCATCGGCTTCTGGACCGTCCGCGCCGGGGAGGCCGTCCGCGCTCGAACGCGCGGAGTGCTCCGCGACATCGGCATCACCCAGGCCGAATGGTGGCTCCTGCATCAGATTTCACTGCATCCCGCTGGTGCCGATCGAGCGAAGACGATCGACACGATCGGACACAACGACACGCCCGAAGCGATCGTCGACGCAATCGACTCCGCTACCGAGAAGGGTTTGATCATCGAATCCGATTCACGCCTGAAGTTCACACCGGAAGGTCAGCAACGATTTGCCCGCGGCGTGGACATTCAACGAATGCTGCAGGACGAACGCATGCAGGGAATCAGTCAGGACGATTTCGCGACCACCATCCGCGTCCTGCAACGAACCATCGAGAACGTCGGCGGCGACGCATGGCACTGGTAGGGCAGTCGCCCGGAAACGACAGCGTCAGCGTCGCTTTCTGGTGAACAGAACACCGACCACGAGGCCGAGAACAGCGCCGAGGATGGGTAGGCCCAGAACTATCAATGCCGTTGTGTGTGTCTGCCACAACGATTGGATAAAGCTTGGATCGTCGGCAACGAATACATAGTTGATGCGTCGCGGCCTGTTCTCCCACAGCAAGTATCCGAACGAGCCGATCAATCCGAGACACAGCCCAACCAGGGTGCTCAACCTACGCATTGCCGTGCGCCCCACGGGCCGCGTCGGCAAACTCCGCCATGCTCGGGAACTGCATCGCAAAACCGTAGTCGCCGTTCGGCTCCGGTGTTGCGCCCCACCCTGGCCGATCGTGTCTGCGATCGATCCACACCGACGCAAGGCCGTGACGCCGCGCCGGGACGTGATCGTGGAACAGGCTCTGCGCCACGTGCAGCAGACGTGATTTGGGCACACCGAAGTCGTCGAGGATCGCGTCGAGCGCATCGAAATGGTTGTCCGCCGGCTTGTATGCGTGCACATCCTCGGCTGTGACGATGGCGTCGAATTCAACGCCGAGCCGACGGTTGCTACCGGCAAAACCCGCGCGGTGCACGTTGGACAGAATCACCAGCTTGTAGTGCTCGGCGAGTGATGCCAGTGCGTCCGCCGAGTCGGGAAAGGCCGGCCAGTCCGGAACGGAGCCGGCGAGTCTGCCTGACCATTCCGGGGTGACCGGAATACCGAGCGCGTCGCCTGTTCGTCCGAATGCGTCGGCCAGGATGTCGGGATAGAGCATCGACGGTGAATCCTGCTGTGCCTGTGCTTCGTTGGGGGCATAGGCGGCGAGCAATTCGTCTTCGGACATCGGCGATCCTGCATCCGCAGCCCATGCGCCGAGCACGTCGCCGATCCCCGACTCCCAATCGATCAACGTTCCATAGCAATCGAAGCTCAAGACGTCGTAGTCGGCCAGGTTCATCGGGCTCCCTTGGGTATTCGGTGGCGGTCGGATCCGGATGCCTCTATCGTCTGCAGGTCATGTGCATCGTACTGCGGTTGGCCGACCCTCGACCGATCGATGGTCGGCGGTTGTGACGTCGACCCGGCTACGGCCGGCAGCCGCCACGGATGCCGAATTCCTGTACTCGATGGCCTCGGACGCCACAGTCATGCGGTGGGTGGGCGACGGAAAACCCTGGACAAGAACCTGTTTCGATGGTCGATTCAACCGCGCACTGGCGACGACGGACCTCGATACACCCGACCTGCCGATGTGGTCGATCGGCGTCGAAGACGCGGTACCGGTCGGACTGCTGAGCCTCATCCGTCGCGCCGATCACGTCGAGGTGGGCTACTGGGTGCATCCAGAGCACTGGGGACGCGGCTGCGCAGGACGGATGCTGGGCCAGGTCCGCGAGACCGTGGGCAACCTCGCGTCGGTTGCGACAGTCGCACGCGGCAATGCCGCGTCGCGCCGAGTGCTGGAAAAAGCAGGTTTCACGGTCGTGCAGGACGGTGATCCGTTGACCTATCGTCGATCACCGTCGTCCTGATTCGACTGCTCACCAGGTCCGATCACCAGGACCGCGGCGGACGTGGGCGCACCGATGTTCGCCCGCTCGTGAC
Organism: Rhodococcus sp. 3258; assembly: GCF_031456475.1. NCBI lineage: Bacteria > Bacillati > Actinomycetota > Actinomycetes > Mycobacteriales > Nocardiaceae > Rhodococcus > Rhodococcus sp. 3258. The sequence goes on along the minus strand of NZ_JAVDUT010000002.1, from coordinate 370,208 downwards.
CCCGCGGACCATCGGACGCGCCAGGAATTCGTGCGGAAAGCCCATGTCGATGGCGCTGACCGAATGCAGCCGAGCCAACTGCGACTCGTCGAAAACGACATCGAGGGCACCGATGTTGTGCTGCAACTGTTCTGCCGTCCGCACACCGATCAACGAACTGACGACGGCGGGATGCAGCAGCGTCCATGCCAACGCCACCTGGGCCGGAGTCGCACCCAGCTCTCCTGCCACCTCGACGACGACATCGGCTGTGCGCAACCCACGTTCGGTCAGTGTTCGGTTAGACCTCGCGTGATCGCGCCGACTGCCCGCCGGTGAATTCGAGCTCGCGCCTTCGAGGTCGGCACCGGCGTACTTGCCCGTCAACACACCCCCGCCGAGGGGTGACCACGGAACCACACCGAGACCCAGATCTGCTGCCATCGGTAACAACTCGCGTTCGGTAGTGCGCTCGATCAGGCTGTACTCGACCTGAAGTGCGGACAGCGGTGGCCATCCGCGTAGCTGCGCAAGGGTCTGCATTCGCGCGACCTCCCAGGCCGGGGTATCCGAAATACCGAGGTAGAGAACCTTTCCCGATTGCACCAAGTCACCGAGGGCGGCCATGATCTCGTCGCTCGGCGTCACACCGTCCCATGCGTGCAGGTACATCAGATCGATGTAGTCGGTGCCCAGGTTCCGCAAACTGGCCTCGACCGAACCACGCAGGCTCTTTCTCCCGCCGCCACCCGCATTCGGGTCCGCCGGATCGCGCGTCGCCGCATATTTGGTCGATACGACAACCGAGTCGCGACAACCTTCGAGAAATTCCCCCAGATACCGCTCCGATTGACCGTCGGTGTAGATGTTCGCGGTATCGATCATGTTGCCTCCGAGGTCCAGATAAGCGTCGAAGATGCGTTTCGACTCCTGCTTGTCGGCTCCCCACCCCCAGGCGTCCCCGAATGTCATGGCCCCCAACGACAACGGTGCCACGCGCAGTCCCGAGCGTCCCAGGAGTCGATAGTCGTCCATCCGTGTCATCGTGTGTCTCCTTCTCGATCGATCCGTCCGGCTCACAGTGCCGGTCCGGTCGAGAAGCGGGAAGGTCATGGTCATCCTGGGACGCGCGATACCAGGCTGACTGGTCCGAATTGACCTACGCTGTGTGGAATGACCACGACGCCAACGGAGATGGCCCGCCGAGAACTGGCGGCCTTCCTGCGGTCTCGACGTGAATCGCTCGTTCCGTCCGACGTCGGTCTGCCGCCGCGGATCGGGGCCTCCCGGACCCCCGGACTCAGGCGCGAGGAGGTCGCCGCGCTCGCCGGTGTCAGCGTCGATTATCTCGTGCGGCTCGAGCAGGCCCGTGATATCCGACCGTCCGCCCAGGTGGTGGGGTCACTGTCGAGGGCCTTGAAGTTGTCCGGCGACCAGACGGGCTACCTGTTCACGTTGGCGGGGCATCGTGCACCCGAACGGCCCACCGACCGAAAGATTCCCGACGGAATCGCCCAGTTGGTACACGACGTCGAGCCGCTGCCTGCCATGGTCCTCGATTACAGACTCGACATCCTGGCCATCAACGAAACCATGGCCGCCCTGCTGCTCGACATAGACGAACGGCCCGCCGAGAGTCGTAATGTCCTCCGAATGTGCTTCTTGGACAAATTATTCGACGGCTTCTACGAGTCACGCGATGACGTCGTCCGCGGTGCCGTCGCCGATTTGCGTGCCGCGTGGGTCGACCACTCGCACGACACTCACCTCGCCCTGCTGATCGACGAACTCCAACACGGCAGTGCCGAATTCTCGCGATACTGGCAATCACGAGAAGTATCGATACGAAGCCGGGGAGACAAGCCGATGCGGCACCCGCTCGTCGGCCCGGTGACCGTGACGTTCGACGTCCTCACTCCACTCGGCGACCCGGATCTTCGATTGATCGTCTATCGCCCGGCCGACGCACAATCGCATGCCGCGTTGGCCGAACTCGGTCGCCTCCGTGCGCGGCGACGCGGACGGCATCTGCGCACCATCTGAACCCGACGCAGCCGGGCTCGAAAAGTCGAGCCAGCCGTGCCTGCGCCTCCCTATCGTTGTCACCAGAACGAAGGAAAGGCCACCGGCACATGCTCGAACGATGGAATGCAGCACTGGACTACATCGAGGACAACCTCGACCACGACATCGACCCGGCACAGCTTGCTCGCATCACCCTCACGTCCGACTATCACTTTCGACGCGTGTTCTCCGCACTGGCCGGAATCCCACTGTCGGCGTACATCCGACAACGGCGAATGTCGTTGGCAGCCGCAGACATTCTCGCCGGCAACGGGGTGCTCGACGTCGCGACCAAGTACGGCTACAGCGGTGACGCATTCACTCGCGCATTCCGAGACATGCACGGGGTCACACCATCCCACGCCCGCAAGCCAGGGACCACCCTCCGCTCCAGACCACCACTGGCATTTCACCTGACCATCGAAGGAAAGAGCACCATGGACTACCGCATCACCGAACTGCCCGCATTCCACATCATCGGCAAATCGACGCGAATCCCCCTCACATTCCACGGCGAGAACACCGCCATGACCCAGTTCCACCAGACCTTGCCCACCGGATTCGGCGAACAACTCCGCCGACACGCCGACCTGCCCGAACTCCCCCACATCCTCTTCGTCAGCGATGGCTTCGAGGCCGACCGAACCGACGGCAGTCTCTTCGACTACTACTTCGCCGTCGCCACCACAGCCCCCATACCGGCCGACCTGGACTCCCTCAGCGTCCCCGCATCGACATGGGCGGTCTTCGAAACACGCAGCGACACCGCACTCGCCCCAGCACTACAACAACTCTGGGCCGACGCATTCAGCGAGTGGTTCCCCTCCCACCCCTTCCACATCACCCCCGGCCCGGAAATTCTGACCGTCACCGAGAACACGCCCGACTGGTCATCGGGAGCGGGAGAACTCTGGATCCCGGTTGCCCGCAACCAATGACTTCCCGCCCGCCCTGGTCACTCAATGTGACATTTGGTGGCCTTTTCGGGGGTCAATGGCACATCCAGTGGACTGTGGGGGCGGGTGTCGGTGCCAACTCATGACTAATCTGGCGTGATGTCCAGTGGTCGCCGGAACGCGTTGCGGCGACGGTATCTGTCGCTCGGCCTGGGTGAGCTGTCCGCCGCAGCGGTGTTTGCTTCGATTGCGCTCACCATGGCAGAACCACGGCTCGACGGTCGAGAGGAGTCTCTCGCCATGTGGTCCGTTCTCATTCCGTTGCTCGCCGTCCTCGTGCAGGCGGGGATCTACTGGTTGATGGCGCGATCCTGGGTCGAACTCAACCCGATGCCACCGGTCATTCGCGCGTTCTATCGCGTATGTCGAGTCGCAAACGTTCCATTGTTGGCGGCTGGGCTCATCGGTGTCGTCGTATGGTTCCCGTCGAGCGCCGGAATTGGCGTCGCACTGCTCGTCGTGTGGCTGTTCGCCGTTGTCGAATTCGTCAACTACTTCGTGGTTCGACTGTCGTATCCCGCACACCGCTGGTGGCCGACAGTCGGTCAGATGCGCACTCCTCGGCTTGTCCTTGACATCAACACGCGTCGCTGATCGAAACAGGGAGCATTAGCACGACATCCCGGTACTCAATGTGACATTCGGTGGCCTTTTCGGGGGTCAATGGCACATCGAGTGGACTGCATGGGTGCGGGCGCACCGCCGAGAATCAGGAGCTGCGGCGGGAGAGGATGCTCGTGATTTCCGCCAAGGCCGGCAGAGCTGCGGCGATGGCCTCGCGGTTGTGTCGACTCAGTTCGTCCAGTGCGTCCGCGAGTACTCGGGAGCTCGCCGTGTCGTATTCGGCGAGGAGCTTCACAGCTTTCGGCGATGCGGTGAGTGTCGCCCCTCGAAGGTCACCCGCGGTGATCGATCTTTCCACCAGGCCGGCGTCGACCATCGCTCTGATCAGGTTGCTCACGGTGGATCGGGCCAGGTTGAGGCGAGTGGCAAGGCGTCCCGGACTCATGGACGGTTCTGCTGCGAGGGCTCGCATCACCTCGATGTGCGAGTCGGCGATGTCGGGCAACTGCGCGACATCCCGCGTCGCCCGGAGCAGTGATCGCCGCAGGGGCCCCAGCTGTCGGCCCAATTCCGTTGCGGTGGAGTCCATGCGTCGATGATCGCACAGATAGTTTTGCCGCAAACATAGTTTTGTGACAAAATGAAGACCATGACCACAGTCGAGAACCCCATCCCCAGCCAAGATCTGAGCGGCATCGTCGGGCATCGCTTCATCTACACGTACGCCAACAGCTGGCAGTACGAGATGTATGTGAAGAACGCGACCACGATCGACTACCGAATTCACACCGGCATGGTCGGCGGACGCTGGGTCAAGGACCAGGAAGTCGATCTCGTCCAGCTCGACGACGACGTCTACAAGATCTCGTGGAACGAGCCCACCGGAACCTCGGTCGTCGTCAACGTCATCCCAGGCAAGCGTCGTCTGCACGGAACCATCTTCTTCCCGCAGTGGATCGAATTGGACGGCACCAAAACGGTCCTCTACCAGAACGATCACCTCGACGAAATGCGTGCGTACCGCGACGCCGGACCGACCTACCCCATCTATGTCGTCCCCGAGTTCGCCACGATCACGCTCTTCGAGAACGTCGGAGCCGACGACGAGACCATCGTGTCCGTCGCACCTGGCGATCTTCCCGACGGCTTCGCGGACCGAACGAACTGACGTGCGCCCCGATCTGACGTTCGTCGCGCACCTGTCCGTCACGGTCGGGGAGCCCATCGATCTCGGCCAGGTCAGCGACGGACATCGACGCCTCGTGCCGATCCTCGGTGGGACCGTCGACGGGCCGGTGATACGAGGACGCGTCCTGGCCGGCGGCGCCGACCACCAGGTCCTCAGATCGGCCACTGTCACCGAACTCGACGCCCGATATGCACTCGAGACCGACACAGGCGAACGGATCTCGGTCCACAACGTCGGGGTTCGCACCGGCAGCGAACAGGACATCGACGCATTGACTCGCGGCGAGCAGGTTCCCGCCGACCGAATCTACTTCCGCACCATTCCCCGACTGTCGACGTCCGCCGACTCCCTCAGCTGGATGAACGGAACACTCTTCGTGGCCACCGGTGAGCGTCTACCGGATTCCGTCGAACTGGACGTCTACCAACTCACATGACGGAGGCGGATGTGCACCGACCCCAGTGCACTCAATGGCACATTCAGTGGCCTTTTCGGGGGGTCAATGGCACATCGAGTGGACTGCCGGGGCGATCAGGTGAGGCTTTCGCCATAGACGTGGTCGACGGCGATGGTCACCAGAACTCGGCGATCCGCGGCCATCGCGGCGCGGTATTCGTTCCAGTCGGGGTGCTCTCCGGCGGCGGCGCGGTAGTAGTCGACCAGCGCATCGATTTCGGGGCTGTTCGGGTTCGCGCCCGGTCCGGTGAGGGTGACGGATCCTTCTGCTGTTGCCCAGGCCTTGCCGTCGGCGCTGGTCACTTCGAGTGCAGCGCGCGGGTCTCGGCGTAGGTTGGCCGTTTTCGCTCGTCCTTCGGTGACCGAAATCTTGATTGTTCGCTCGGTGCGATCGTAGAACGGCGTCACCGGCGACAGTTGCGGCAGGCCGCTCGCTTTTATCGTGGCGAGTACGCCGAGTCGGCTGCGCTCGAGGAGGTCGTGTGGATCGAATGCTCCGCTGGTCATGGCTTCACCTCGGGGTCGTCGAACGAACTGGCACGATCATGGTGGGCAACACGGTCGTCGGTGCCGCTGTTCCTCGGCCTGTCGGTAGGGAGGTCGTCGGCATAAGTTCCGATTGCGCGACGGTATGTGCCGAGCGCAGGCTTCGCTGCCTGCAGTGCCGCCTTCAGCGCGCCAGCACCATCGCCCAGATCCCACAGGATCAGGGCAATGAATGCATCTCGCGCAGAGGAGAATTCGTCGGAAAACTCGAAGTCTTCCAACACACGCGACGCCTCCTGGAGTCGGCCGACATTACGCAGCGAACTGGCGAGCTGAATTCTGGCCTTGCTCTCGTGCACGGAATCGAGCCCACTCGACAGCGCCGCCTCGTACAACGGAATCGCAGCCGATTCTTCGCCCAGAAAATCCTCGAGCGACGCACGTTCGAACAGTGTCCGTGCTCGGGAAAGCCTTGTCGCCGAGAGCAACTGATTCATCTCCGACCGCATCAGAGCAGGCTCGCCGTCATCTGCGTGGCACCAGAACGCAGCTATGGAGTCCATCTGGGCCCCCCGAAATTCGGCCGGACAGCTACCGACAAGCGACATGCGCTCACGTTCGTCCCCTTACCAGTCCATCGTTGCAGAGCATGCCTACGCTTGGAACCTTCACTCTGTGATGCTCTCTGAACCGAAGCGAAGTACACGATATCGATGTGAGTCGTCATCGACGGTATCGGCCGGGCTGCGAACTCGAAAAGATGGTGAACAGCACCACCACCGACCTGGGTGAAGCCGGGTCTCGAAACGTCCCACTCGATTGACACGTCGGTGAACGGTAAGCAAACGTATAGCCATGCAACTGAGATTTCTGGCCGGCATCTCGACGGCCTTCGCATGCAAGCTTCTGCTGATGCGAGTGCTGACCCTCAAGTTGCAGCGAGACATCGAGGCGCTCAACAACGGAAACTATCGCCCACTGCTCTCGTCGTTCCACCGAGACGCGGTGCTCAAATTCGCCGACGGTGACAGCCGATGGTCGGGCACCCACCGCGGACGACCGGCAATCGAAAAGTTCTTCCAGGACTTCGTCGCCGCCGGCATCCGCGGGCAGGTCACGGAAATCTACAGCGGCGGAGCCCCCTGGCGCATGACCCTCCTCGTCCGCTTCGACGACCAAGCACACGCAGCCGACGGCACCGAGTTGTACAGCAACCGAACGGTGCTCCTTGTCCGCACCAGCTGGGGCAAAATCGTCTCGCAAGAGGACTTCTTCGAGGACACCACACGCATCGACGCATTCGAGCGGAAATTGCGCCAACTCTAGATTCGGTCTCCCCTCCCCCGGTTTTGCCCCTTTCCCCGGGTACTCAATGTGACATCTAGTGGCCTTTTCGGGGGTCAATGTCACATCGAGTGGACTCCGGGGGCGGTCGGGCGGGGGCGGCGATAGGTCACCTGGGGGTAGTCGTCGGTATGCGAGACGCTCGCGTGCACGTTGTACACCTCGCGCACCAGGTGTTCGGTGATCACTTCGTGTGGGGTTCCCGATGCCACGATGCTGCCGTTGTTCAGGACGATGATGCGGTTGCAGAACATGGCGGCGAGGTTGAGGTCGTGGAGGGCGATGTAACTGCTCAGGGGTAGGCCTGCGACGAGGGTGAGGATGTCGAGTTGGTGTTGGATGTCGAGGTGGTTGGTCGGCTCGTCGAGCAGTAGTTCGGTGGGTTGTTGAGCGAGGGCCCGTGCGATCTGGGCGCGTTGGCGCTCTCCACCGGAGAGGGTGTGCCAGCGTCGGGTGGCTTTCGACGCCATGGCGGTGTCGGTGAGTGCCTGTTCGATCGCGGCGTCGTCGGCGGCTGTGTCTCCGCCGAGGATGCCGTGGTGTGGGATGCGGCCCAGGCGTACGACGTCGCGGACGGTGATGTCGACGTCGGTGTCGGAGTGTTGGTCGACCATCGCTACGCGGCGGGCGATGCTGCGACGACGTTGGGTGCGCAGGTTCTTTCCGTCGAGCAGCACGTCGCCGCTGTCGGGTGCCACGATACCGGCGAGGATGCGCAGTAGCGACGATTTGCCGGAGCCGTTGGGGCCGATGAGCCCGATGGTCTCGCCCGGTTCCGGTGCGAAGCTGATGCCGTCGAGAATCGGGTTCCCGCCGCGAGTCCACTGGATGTTGTTCACGTGCAACGTCATCGGGATCTCCTGATCCGAAACAGAATGAGCGCGAATGCCGGCACGCCGATGAGTGCGGTCACCACTCCGACGGGTATTTCCTGCGGGGCGAACAGCGTTCGGGCGATGGTGTCGACCCACACCATGAAGATCGCGCCGATGACCACCGTCGTCGGCAACAGTCGTCGATGCCGTGCGCCGACGAGAAAACGGGCGGCGTGCGGCAGAACGAGACCCACGAACCCGATGGCTCCGGCGGCGCTGACGAGCGAGGCCGTGATCAGTGCGGTGATGACCAACAACAGGATTCGCACCCACTTGACCGGAACACCGAGGGACGCGGCCGCGTCGTGCCCGAATGTGAAGGCGTCGAGGGCCGAGGTGTTGAACAGACACACCACCATTCCGAGCAGCGCAACCGATCCGCACAGCACCACGTCCGTCCAGTCGGCACCGCTCAGCGATCCGAGAAGCCAGAACAGCACGCCGCGTGTCTGTTCGGCGTCGGCCGAGGAAATGACGATGAACGACGTCAAGGCCGAGAACAGCTGCGTCCCCGCGACCCCGGCCAGCACCACGCGGTCGTTTCCGCCGCCTGCCCCTGCGGCCAGCAGCATCACCAGGACGAACGAGAGCAGCGCACCGGCGAATGCCCCTGTGGACAAGGACAATGCGCCACCGCCGACGCCGAGAACCGCGACGAGGACCGCTCCGGTGGATGCACCGGACGAAATGCCCAGGACGAAGGGATCGGCGAGAGGGTTACGCAGCAGCGATTGCATGATCGCCCCACACAGCGCGAGACCCGCGCCGCATACGGCGGCCAGCAAGGTCCGGGGCAGGCGCAGCTCCCAGACGATTCCGTCCTGGATGCGACCGACTCCCGAACTCCCGATACCCATGTGCGTCAATATCACTCGATACACGTCGGGCACCGACACGTTCGCGGGTCCAATGGTGACGGCGACGCCGATCGAGAGCACCAACAACGCCGATCCTGCGAGCAGCAGTGGGACGAGCACCCCGCGATCGGTGCGGCTCATCGCGACGCCATTCCCCAATCCTGCAGGGCGGCCGCAACTTTCTCGACACCGTCGATCGTCCGAATGGACGGGTTCAGATCGGCACCGTTGACGACGATGTACCGCTTGTTCTCGACGGCGGGCATTCGGTTCGTGACCGAGTTCGACTCCAGGAAGCCGATTTTGCTGTCCAGGGCGTCCCCGGCGATACTGCGTCGACTCAGATCTGCGAGCACCAGTGCAGTCGGGTTGCGATCGAGCACACTCTCCCAATTGACCTGTGGCCATTCGTCGGTGGTGTCGGCGTAGATGTTCTCGGCGCCGACGGAGTCGGTGATGATGCCCGACGATCCGCAGCAACCGGCCATGTACGGCGTATCGGTGTCGGCGAACCAGTAGGCCAACGACACACCTGACGCGTCGACCGAACCGGAGGCCTTCTCGAACCGATCCTGCAGTTCGGCGACCAGGCGCTCGCCACGGTCTCGCACGTCGAAGACCGCAGCGAGATCACGAATCTCCCGATAGACGGTGTCGATCACCAGCGGCTCCGTGCGGGCGCCGTCGGAATTGACGCTCTCGTCGGTCTTGCCCTGACAGTCGGTGGGCGAGAGGTAGTTCGGGACGCCGAGTTGCTCGAACCTGCTCCGATCTGCGACTCCCCCGGGTCCGAGGGTGCCGCCGAAGGACGCGGACACGAAATCGGGCTCGGTATCCAACACGACCTCGAGCGATGGCTTGTTGTCCGCGAGCCTCGGCACCCTGGCGTTCTCGGATTCGAGGTTCGAGCGGACCGGGTCGGTCCAGGTGGCGGTGCCCACCATCCGGTCTGCGAGGCCGAGCGAGAGCAGTATCTCCGTCGAGCTCTGGTTCAACGACACCGCGCGTTGCGGTGGTGCGTCGACGACGACGTCGCGTCCGCAGTTCTCGATGGTCAGGGGATAGTTCCCGGAGGTGTCGGTGGACGCGTCGGGGGTCGACGCGGTCGAACAACCGGAGACCAGAAGGATGGAGACAGCGCCTAGTGCTGCGAGAGAGGTACGCATCGAAGAGCTTCCTGCTTGGGGCTCGTGTCGCGGAGCCGCGGGTGGGGTTCGATCACGACGTCCGAGCATTCGGACTTCGAGCTCTCACCCGTCACCGTTGCGCGCCAGCTCCGGAATTGCACCGGATTCCCTCGTTCGTCGCGTGCTGACCCTATCGCGCGAGAGCGCCGAGAGGTCAGTGCGCCGGCGTCGAGACCGGTACCGACGGATACGAGCTCGGAAAGGCTCTGCGCGCGACCACTACGACTGTGAGTGCCACAGCCACCAGGATCGTCGCCGCAGCGGTCACCGCCCCGATGCCCCTGGCGTCGACGACGACGCCTCCCACCAGGGCCCCGGTGGCAATGGCCAGTTGAAAGGCGACGACGTAGATCGCCGACGCCTTGTCGGCGTCGGCAGGGGCGGCCCGCACCACGGCGGACTGGATGCAGACCGGCAGCGTGGTGAAGGCCAGACCCCACAACGCGATCGCCCCGACAGCAAGGACGGCCAGGCTGCCCGGTGCTGCGCTGAGGGTGCCCCACAGGATCGCCGTCGCGGCCGCGACGGCACCCAGAGCTGCGATGGTGGAGGGCCGCGGCCAACGGTCGTACGTTCTGCCGATCACCCAGATACCGACGACCCCGAACAAACCGTAGAGCATCAACATCAGCGTCAGAGTGGTTCCGGCCGAACCGATTGCGCGATCGACGATGAGCGAGAAGTACGTGTACGCGGCGAAATGGCCGAGGACGGCCAGGAACGTCACTCCACACAGGATCGCCAGGGTGCCGTCGAGCACCCGCGGTGATTTCTTGTTGCCCGCAGCTGCTCGGGTGACCGGTAGTGCGGGGAGGACGAAGTAGAGCGCCACCGCGATAGCGGCGGCGACGACACCGAGAATCGTTGCAGCAGTACGCCACCCGAACCACTGACCCATGGCCGCGGTGATCGGATTTCCGGCGACCAACGCCAACGAGGTGCCGGCGTACACCGTGGCGATCGCTTTTCCTTGCTTACCGGGAAGTGCGAGTGACGCCGCGACGGGTGCGACCACGGCCCAGAAGACTCCGTGGGTGGCCGCGCACAGCATCCTCGACAGCACCAGCATCGGGTACCCGACGGACACCGCGGACAGCAGTTGCGAAAAGGCCAGTGCTGCAACGGTGATGACGACGACCCGTCGCCGCGGCCAGTCGCGTACGAACCTGATCAACGGCATGGTCATGACGGCGACGCCGTATGCGTAGAAGGTCAGCAGCAGACCGACTGCGGATTCGCCGACGCCGAGATCGCCCGAGATCTCCGGAAGCAGACCCACGGGCAACGTTTCGGCCGTGACATAGATGAAGGCGGCTGCACCGAGGACCAGCAGCTTGGGGAGGGGCGACGACATGGTGTGTATCGTTACACAGATGGTCGACGCACGCTAAGGTGACCCCGTGAACAATCGGGTGACGATGGCCGACGTCGCGGCGTCTGCGGGAGTCTCCACCATGAGCGTCTCGTACACCTACAACCAGCCCGACCGCGTCTCGCCTGCCACCCGAGACCGCGTCCACGCAGCGGCGGCGGCCCTCGGATACGCAGGTCCCAACCGTGCGGCACGCTCGCTCCGGAGCGGAAAGCACAACAGCATCGGCGTCGTACTCGGTGAAAAACTCACCTATGCCTTCGAAGATCCCCAGGCCCGACGGTTCCTCTCGGGCATCGCCGACGCGTGTCTCGACGCCGACACCGCGCTGGTGATGTTGCCGAACCTGCACCGCGACAGCGATATTGCGAGAATTCGCGACGCGCAGGTCGACGGCTACGTCGTCTGGACCACCGGCGTCGACGACCCCGTCCTCGACGTGCTCGTCGGCACCGGTCGACCCACCTGCGTCCAGGGCGGCCCCCAGCATCCGGGATTGCACTCCATCGGAATCGACGACCGCGCGGCCGCCGACGCGATCGCCACCAGTGCTCTGCGCAATCGACGTCGGCCCGCGATCGTTGCGCTACGACCCGATTCGCGACGCGAATCGACGGTGGTGCACGGCGCCGACGCGTCGGGCATCTCGATGCCGGTGACCCGCGCACGACTCGAGGGCTACCGCGATGCGTGCGTGCGTCGAGGAATCGAGTGGTCGACGGTACCGACGCTGTTCACCACCCACAATTCGCGCGAAGAGGGCGCACGGGCAGCACGACTGTTGTTGCGCGACAACGTCGTCGATGTGATATTCGCGATGAGCGACGAACTCGCCTTCGGCGCACTCGACGCGGCGACGGGTGCCGGGATCGACATTCCCGGCCACGTCGCACTGACCGGATGGGACGACTCCCCTGCAGCGGCGGCGGCCCACTTGACCACCGTCGCGCAATCGTTGTTCGACCAGGGCCGATCGGCGGCCCGGTGGGTGCTCGGTCTCAGCGACGCCGTCGACGCGGCGGTATGGAACATCGAGACGCGAGGGTCGACGGGCACGCTGCGTGAGGGCCAGTAAAAAGGGCACGCTCCCCGTTTATAGGCGTTAAGCAAACTCTTCGGCTAGTATCGCCGGTGGCCGTACGGCTACGAGGGGGCACTGTGAGTCGAGAACACGACACGCCGCTCCGCCGTGCCGACCCCAACCCGACGCTCGACGCCCTCACCGGGCTTGCGAACCGGGACGAAATCCTGGCCACCATCACTGCCGCGCTGGTCGACCTAGGCCCTGACCAGCACTTCAGCGTCCTCCTCGTCGACATCGACGGCTTCCGTGAATTCAACGACGCGCTCGGACCGGCCCAGGGCGACGAGCTGCTGTGCATGGTCGCCGACCGACTCACCGCATCGACCCGACCCGGCGACACCATCGGCCGACTCACCGGGGACGAATTCGTCATCGTCGCCTACGGCTGCCATTCCCTGGCAGCCCGAGCAATGGCCGCGGGATTCGCCAGCATCTTCGAGCCCCCCTTCGAGCTCGGCGGCCGTCAACTCACCCTTACCGCCAGCGTCGGTGTCGCGTCCACCACCGGCAGCACCGATCGCGCCACCCAGCTGGTACACAACGCCACCGCCGCGATGCATGCCGCCAAAGCCACCGGCCGCAACCGGCATCACATCTTCACCGACGAGCTGCACCACACCAACCGCACGCGGCTCGAGCTCCTCGAACGACTGCGCGGGGTCGCCATGACCGAGCGCGAGCTCACCATGGTCTACCAACCCATCGTCGAACTCGCGACCGGAGCCGTCGTCGGAGCCGAAGCCCTCGTTCGGTGGAACCACCCCGAGCTCGGACTCCTGATGCCCGACGCCTTCATCCCCCTCGCCGAAGACAACGACCTGATAATCCCCCTGAGCATGTGGATTCTCACCGACGTCGCGGCAACCATCGCCGACTGGCAATCCCGCGCGATCATGCTCCAGGTCGGTGTCAACGTCAGCCCCGCACACTTCGCCGCAGGAACCCTGGCCACCGACGTCATCGACATCGTCGACACCCACGGCATCGAACGCGGTCGACTCGCACTCGAACTCGCCGAATCGCAGACGCTGCACGACCTCGACGCCGTGCACTACCAACTCCGCGACGTCCAACGCCACGGCGTCCTCATCGCCATCGACGACTTCGGCTCCGGCTTCTCCTCCCTCGAACGACTCGCCACCCTCCCCGTCGACATCCTCAAAATCGACAGATCCCTCACCCAACACCTCGACAGCACCAACCTCCACCGACGCCGCGCCATGACCACCCTCTGCACCGCCCTCGTCGACGTCACCACCACCCTCGGCAAAGACACCGTCATCGAAGGCATCGAGACCACCGAACAACTCCGAATCTGCACCGACATGGGCGTAACCTTCGGCCAAGGACACCTACTCGGACGACCCATGCCCGTCGCCGACCTCGAGCAATACATCACCCGACACAGCAGCCACAGCGAATCCGCATGAGGAACCGAACGTGAAGATAGACAACGAAATTCAACGCTTCACCGACGCACCCCGCGCCCAACTCTCCACCATCAACCCCAACGGCACCCCACACCTGGTCCCCATCGTCTTCGCTGTCGCGCCCACCGGCGATCGCATCTACACAGCCATCGACTGGAAACCCAAAACCACCCAGAAACTGCAGCGACTCGAGAACATCCACGCCGACCCCGCTGTCAGCCTCATCGTCGACCACTACTCCGACGACTGGTCCCAACTCTGGTGGATCCGCGCCGACGGCAACGCCCGCATCGTCGACGCGGGAAGCGCCGAAGGCACAGTCGGTACCGACACCCTCGTCGCGAAATACAGCCAATACAAGAACAACCGACCCGAGGGGCCGGTCATCGTCATCGACAAACTGTCCTGGAGATCGTGGTCAGCTTCTTGATCGTTTTCCTCCTCTCCACAGCATCGCCCACCCCACTACCGCCTGACCACTCCCGTCTGACACCACTACCGTCTGACACCACTACTGTCTGACCACTCAATGTGACATCCGGTGGCCCTTTCGACCGTCAATGGCACATCGAGTGGACTGCACATGGGTCGGGGGGCACCGAAAAACCAGTGGAATCGGCAGTAGCAGGGAGTCAGACTGTCTCAATGGTCAGCAAACCTCCCGTTCGGATTGTCACCGACCGTCTCGTGGTTCGACGCGAGACGGCAGACGATGCGGTCGTCATTGCCGAGGCGATCGAGCGAAATCGGGTCCGCCTGCTGCCGTGGCTCGGTTGGGCCACCGAGGACGCTGCCGACAGGTCGGCGCAGATCGTCCGCATCGCGGAAAGCCGGAAGTTGTGGGACGCCGACGAAATGTACGACTACGGGATTTTCGGTCGATCCACCAGCGCATTCCTGGGGAAGATTGCATTGCACCGACGAGTCGGACCGGGTGGGATCGAAATCGGGTACTGGCTCGACTGTGCAGCCGAGGGTGACGGCATCATCTCGGAAGCCACCGCGACCCTCACGCAAGAGGCATTGAAACTCGCCGACGTCGATCGCGTCGAAATTCATTGCGATGCAGCCAATTCGAGGAGTCGAGCCGTTCCGCGGCGGCTGGGTTTCGTCCTCGACAGGATCGAGCCGCGAGCCTTGGCCGCTGCGGCCGAAACCGGAGACCACATGATTTGGGTGTATCAGCCCGATCGGCGGTAGGACGGGTCGACGGTGACGTGGGGGCGCGGACGCGCGAGCGCCTGTCGGTACCGAGACCGCAGGTCGGAGAGAACACGTTCCGGATCGTCGCGAATATCGCTCGGCAGGTGAGTCACGACAATGATGCCGGCGTTCTGAGCGCGCTCCCGTCGTTCCACGGTGGCGCGGTGCGCCGCGGGTGAAAGGTGATATTCGAGCGAGTCGATCTCCCAGTCGAGGGCGACGTCGTCGAGCCAATTGTCGGCCACCAGCAGCAACCTGCCCGACTCGTCGCGTACCGCGACATTGTGAGTCATCGGGGGAAGACCGCTGCGCGCGTACAACTTCTGCGCGTGTGCTTCGGCAACGGAGTGCGCGCCGGCGGCCAGTTCGCGAAGTACTCGACGAGGCATCGCGGTTCCACGCGTGGTGCCGGCGTCCAGTTCCTTCATGATCGCCTCGATCGTTGCGGCACCCCGCTGCACGACACTGGCAACGAGCGCCATGCACTGCTCGGCGTTCTTCATGCGACGAATCGCGTCGCACAAACACCGAACAACCGGCGCGACGGGAAGACCCGACTTACTTTCCGCCGTTGGCATCCGCCACGTACGTTCCACCGCGGCGAAGCTCACGGACCTGCGGTGCTGCGCCTCGGGAATGAGCACGAACGTCTCCTCGAACGAGCCGGATGTACCGAGACCATGCAACGCCAGCCCGGCCCGACCACTGATGACGCCATCACGACCGCAGTAGATGGACGCGGCAACCGCCCGCTCCAAGGGCGTCAGCGAACGGTTCTTCAAGAACACCAGGCCAGGTAGCGCCCGTGACCAGATACCGTCCGGCAGCGTGCGCCGAACAATCGTCTTCGACGCCACGCCGAGTTCGAGAAGATGAGCAGTCCGCACCAGCCCGCGATCCGATGCGGCCGCAATTACCCTCGCATCGACCCGTGCGCCGCCCCTCTTCATACAGACGATCCTGCACGCTCGGCCGGACACCGGATCGCACCCGACGTCGCACTATCAACAGCCCTGTGGACAACCGAATGCCTGTGGACAAACGCATACAGGAGGGGTGGCCCACACTCTGACTCGAGCACGGCCAGGCGCGCTCTCGTGACCGGACGCGAGTCCACTCGATGTGCCATTGACTGCCGGAAAGGCCACCAAATGTCACATTGAGTGGACGGCGGGGCGGCAACAGGCAACCCACCCACCTCAGCGGGGATACCGTCTATCTTGCAACTCGTGCGTTCTTATTTCGGGAGTGAGACATGACGGCGACAGCAGTTCCCTCGGATCGGTCGGGTACTACGGCACCACGGTCGTTTTCGCCGCCGCAGCGCGGTCGGTTGAGTGAGGTTCCGCATATCGCGGGGCTGGTGCTCGGTGTGTTCGCGGCGGCGTTGTTTCTGTGGAGTCTGTCGCCCACTTTGCGGTATCTGGTTCATGCGCCGCGGGAGTATGTCGACACGTATTACTTCGATGCTCCGGATACGAGTTTGTCGTGGGCGTTGGTTGTCGGGTTGTTGGCGGCGGCGTTGGCGAGTCGGAAGCGTATTGCGTGGTGGTTGCTGACGATTTATTTGGTGTTGTTGGCGATCACGAATGTCGCGGAGGGCATCGAGGACAAGAACGTCAGTTCGTGGATTGCGTTGGCGGTTCATGTCGTCGTGACGGGTCTGTTGATCGCGTCGCGCAAGGAGTTCTACACGCGGGTTCGGCGCGGTGCGGTGTGGAAGGCGCTCGGGGTGCTCGTGCTGGGGGCGGCCGTCGGCACGATTGTCGGGTGGGCGTTGGTGGCGTTGTTCCCGGGTTCGTTGCCGGAGGGTCAGACGTTCCTGTGGGCGTTCAACAGGGTGACGGCGTTGGCGACGGTGGACAACGAGCAGTTCGACGGTAGGCCGAACGGTTTCGTCAATACGGCGTTGGGACTGTTCGGAGCGCTGGCGTTGCTCGGTGCCGTGGTCACGTTGTTTCGGTCGCAACGGTCGAGCAATGCGTTGACCGGGCGCGACGAGTCGGCTCTGCGCGGCCTGCTCGACAAGTGGGGTGCCGACGATTCCCTCGGCTACTTCGCGACCCGCCGCGACAAGGGCGTCATCTTCGCCACCAGCGGCAAGGCGGCGGTGACGTATCGCGTCGAGGTCGGGGTGTGTCTGGCCAGTGGTGACCCGATCGGCAACCCCGAGGCGTGGCCACATGCGATATCCGAATGGCTCGACCTGGCCGAGAAGTACGGTTGGACCCCAGCTGTCATGGGGGCCAGCGAGATCGGGGCCACGGCCTACAAGCGGGCCGGCCTGAGTGTTCTCGAACTCGGCGACGAAGCGATCCTGAAAACCAAAGATTTCAACCTCAATGGACGCGAGATGCGTCCCGTGCGTCAGGCCGTCAACCGGGCTCGCAAAGCGGGTGTCGTGGTCACCGTGCGTCGTCATCGCGATATTTCTGCCGAGGAGATGGACGAGATCATTGCGTGCGCGGACGCGTGGCGCGATACCGAGACCGAGCGTGGTTTCTCGATGGCGCTGGGCCGGTTGGGCGATCCGCTCGACGGCGATTGTCTTCTGGTGCAGGCAGTTCAGGGCGAGAAGATAGTCGGTGTTCTGTCGCTGGTGCCGTGGGGTCGGACCGGCGCGTCGTTGGACCTGATGCGCCGCGATCCGGCGTCGCCTAACGGTGTCATCGAGTTGATGGTGACCGAACTTGCCACCGGCGCGGATCATTTCGGTGTCAGCAAGATTTCGCTGAACTTCGCGGTGTTCCGTGCTGCATTCGAGGAGGGCAGTCGGATCGGGGCCGGTCCGGTCCTGCGAATCTGGCGCAGCGTATTGGTGTTCTTCTCGCGCTGGTGGCAGCTCGAGGCGCTGTATCGCTCGAATGTGAAGTACTTGCCGGAATGGGAGCCGCGCTACCTGTGCTTCGCCGACAATCGGGTGCTGCCGAAGGTCGGTGTCGCGTCGGCCATCGCCGAAGGCTTCTTGACTCTGCCGACTTTTCGGCGCGCCTCGAAGCACACCGGGTCCCACGTCGCGGTGCCCGCAGCCTTGGTCGACGCCGAGGACATTCATTCCGACGGCAGTGGACCCGAGACTCCCGCAGACGACACCGTGCCCGGCCGTAAACGTCCCGACCAGGTGCGCGTGCGCGTGGCCAAACTCGATCGTCTCGAAAGTGACGGCATCGAGGGCTATCCCGTCGCCTATCCCCCGACGCACACCGTCGGTGAAGCGGCGGCATCGCCCCAGGGCACGACGGTCCGAATTGCGGGTCGAATACTGCGCATTCGCGACTACGGCGGCGTGTCGTTCGCCGTCATCCGGGACTGGTCGGCCGATATTCAGGTGCTGTTCGACCGCGAACGCGTCGGCGACAGAATCGAGGAATTCGATGCCGACTTCGACCTGGGTGACCTCATCGAAGTCAGTGGCACCATCGGATACAGCAGGCGTGGTGAGCTGTCGCTGCTCGCCACCGAGTGGCGAATGAACGCCAAATGCCTGCACCCCCTGCCCGACAAGTACCGCGGTCTGACCGATCCGGAAGCGCGAGTACGGCAGCGGTACGTGGACCTGGCGATCAACCGCGATGCGCGCGCGCTGATGATCGCACGCTCGAATGTGGTGAAGTCGCTTCGTGATTCACTGAGCGATCGCGGCTATATGGAGGTCGAGACACCGATCCTGCAGCAGGTACACGGCGGTGCGAACGCTGCCCCGTTCGTCACCCACATCAATGCCTACAACCTGGATCTGTACCTGCGCATCGCACCGGAGCTCTATCTGAAACGGCTGTGCGTCGGCGGCATGGAGAAGGTCTTCGAGATCGGGCGAGTGTTCCGCAACGAGGGAGCGGACTTCAAGCACAATCCGGAGTTCACGATCCTCGAAGCGTACGAGGCACACAGTGACTACGAGCGCGCAATGGTGTTGTGCCGCGAACTGATTCAGCGTGCAGCCGTGGCAGCGCACGGCCGCGAAATCATTCTGCGTCCCGACGGCCCGGACGGCGAGATGATCGAGATCGACATCTCCGGGGAATGGCCCATCAAGACATTGCACGGTGCCGTCGCCGAAAAACTGGGTGTCCACGTCGAGCCGTCGACGCCCCTGGACGAGCTGCAGCGGTTGTGCGACGAGAACGACATCCCCTACGAGAAGTCGTGGGATGCGGGTGCCGTCGCCCAGGGGATGTACGAGCACCTGGTGGAGGACTACACCGAATTTCCCACCTTCTACAAGGACTTCCCGACGTCGATGTCGCCGTTGACGAGACCGCATCGGAGCATCCCCGGCGTCGCCGAAAAGTGGGACCTGGTGGCGTGGGGGGTCGAACTGGGCACGGCCTACAGCGAGCTGACCGATCCCGTCGATCAACGTCGACGCCTCACCGAGCAGTCGTTGCTGGCTGCGGGTGGCGACGAAGAAGCGATGAGCTTGGACGAGGACTTCCTGCAGGCGCTCGAGCACGGGATGCCCCCGACCGGCGGCCTCGGCATGGGCGTCGACCGCGTCGTCATGCTCATCACCGGCGGCAGCATTCGCGAGACACTCGCGTTTCCGCTGGCCAAACCGCGTCAATGACGGTCCTCCCGAGGCGATCCTTCGCGCGAAAGTTGCAAAACGGGGCGAATGATGGAAACTGGAGACTCAAACAGACCTTGAGTCGGCTATGCATGGTGGGGACGAAAACATGGATCACGGGAACCGAACTGAGCGCGAGGCATTGTTTCCCGTGAAACATCCTCCCGGGCAGTACCTCGAAGTAGACGGGCAACGTCTGCATCTGTTCGTCCGGGGAACCGGCCCCACGATCGTTCTCTGCGGCGGCCTGGGCAGTAACTGGTTCGACTGGAACGACACCGTCGATATCTTGAGCGCCCGCCATCATGTCGTGGTTCTCGACCGCCCCGGCTTCGGACTCAGCGACCCTCTACCCGATGGCGCCACTCCCAACGTCCGCGGCGAGGCCGACAGGATCGTCGGCGTCCTCGACGCGCTCGGTGTCACCGAGCCGGCCGTCGTCGCGGGTCACTCGATTGCCGGCTTCTACGCAGAAGCAGTGGCCCGGCTGTACCCGTCGCGCATACGTGGTGTTCTTCTCCTGGACTCGAGCGCCGAGTCCGACCCCCGCCGCATCCTTCCGGCGGCTCTGCGAGTGCGCGCAGCGCATTCCCTGTCGACGCTACTGAGCCGCACGGGCCTTCAGCGGCTCGTCGGCCCGCGCGTCCGACCGATACTCAACCAGGCGACGCCGCCCGACGGGACACCGAAGGACGTCGTCGACTGGGTCGACGACATCTACCGCAGGCCTACCTATCTCACGGCTGCACTCGTCGAAGATGTCGTCTACCCGGACCTCGCGGCCGAATTGAACCGACTTCGGAAGCGATTGCCACTCGTTGTTCCCGTTATCGTCGCGGCCGCCCACACCGGACGCCCGTCCCCGTGGGGACGCAGATGGATCAAGACCCAGCGCAAGCTGGCCACATACTTGCGAGCGGATTTCACCGTCGTCATACCCGCCCATCACCACGCCATGATCGACAAACCCGCCGAGGTCGCGGCGCTCATCACCGAACTGGTGTGAACCTTTCCCGTCGACGCACGTAACGTGTGTCGACGAGCCCGTAGCCCAAGACCCGAGCCGAAGCTCGGCGATGGCGCGGTAGCACGAGAGGAAATTGAAGATGGGTGCGATCAGCACAACGCAAGGTCGACAGTCGAAGATGCTCGGTCTGGGCGTTCACCGCCCCGAACGTATAGTCACCAACGATGAGATCTGCGAGTTCATCGACTCCAGTGACGAGTGGATTCAGACGCGATCGGGCATCAAGAACCGCCGATTCGCCGACCCCGAAGAAAACGTCGTCCAGATGTCGATCTCGGCAGGCCGAAAAGCACTCGAAGCCAGCGGCATCTCCGCCGAGCAGGTCGACACCGTCATCGTCGCGACCTCCACACACCTCGAACTGACACCCCAAGCAGCCGCCAAGGTTGCCCACGGACTCGGCACCAAAGGACCGGCCGCGTTCGACATCTGCGCCGGATGCGCAGGCTTCTGCTACGCACTCGCCGTCGCATCGGACCTGGTCAAGGCCGGAACCTCGCAGTATGTCCTCGTCATCGGAGCCGAGCAGCTCAGCGTCACCACCGACCCGTACGACCGCACCACCCGCTTCATCTTCGCCGACGGCGCCGGAGCCGTCGTCGTCGGACAGAGCGACGAAACCGAAATCGGACCCGCCGTATGGGGGTCCGACGGCTCGCAGTCCGACGCCATCGTGCAGACCACGGACTGGTACGAATACATCACGACAGCCAACATGGAACGACCCTGGATCAGGATGAACGGAATCTCCGTCTTCCGCTGGGCTGCATTCGAGATGGGCAAGGCCGCACAGAAGGTACTCGACGTCGCCGGCATCAAAACCGACGAACTGCACGCCTTCATCCCGCACCAGGCCAACAGCCGCATCACCGACCTGCTGGCGAAGAGTCTCAACCTGGACGAAGGCACCGCCGTCGCCAACGACATCGCCGAAACCGGCAACACCTCGGCTGCGTCCATCCCCCTGGCAATGGAAGAACTACTGCGCACCGGAAAAGCCAAAGCAGGCGACACAGCGCTGCTCCTCGCCTTCGGTGCGGGACTGTCCTACGCCGGACAGGTCGTCAAACTCCCGAAGCTGTAATCACTCCACCCGTCCGCAGCCCACACCCACCCGCAGTCCACCTATCCGCAGTCCACTCGATGTGACATTCAGTGGCCTTTTCGGCAGTCAATGTCACGTTGAGTGGACTCGGGCCGGGTGGGGTGGGGTGGGTGCGAGTGGACTCGGGCCGGGTGGACTTGGGTGCGGGTGGACTCGGGCCGGGTGGGCGGTCCGCCGAGGGTCTGGCCGAGTCAGCTTTCGGGTCGTAGGGTTGGTTCATGCCCAAGCCTCCGTTGCCCGTTGATGCTGTCGAGTTGCTGAAGAAAGCGAATCCCGCTGTCATGGCGGTGGTTCGTGCCGATGGAACTCCGATCACCGCGCCCACGTGGTATTTGTGGGAGGACGGGAAGATCGTGCTCAATTTCGATGCTTCACGTAAGCGGCTGGAGCACATTCGGGCGAATCCGAAGGTCTCGATTTCGGTGATGGACGAGGCCAGTTGGTATACGCATGTGACGGTGCACGGTTCGATCGAACTGCAGGACGACCCGGATCTGGTGGATATCGATCGCATCGCGACGCATTACACCGGCGAGCGGTATCCGGTTCGCGATCAGCCGCGCGTGACCGGTTACGTGACTGTCGACGCGTATGTGGGCTGGGGCAAGGTCGGTTCGTAGACGTCGCGTTGCCGCTTGCGACGGCCCAATTCAGGTGCAAGACTCCCGCAATGGTCAATCCGCAGGGTGAAGGTAGCGACGCGTTCGAGAAGGACGAGCCGTACGGGGGTCAGCAGTACCCGCCGTATCAGGACCCGAACACGAGCTACCAGAACCCGCAGCACGGACAACCTCAGTACCAAAATCGTCAGTACCCGAACCCTCAGTACGGACAACCCCAATACGGGCAACCCCAGTACGGGCAACCCCAGTACGGACAGCCGCAATACGGTCAGGCCCCGTATGACGGAGCGGGTTTTCGGCCGGCACCCGCGACGAACACGTTGGCGATCGTGTCGCTCGTGTTGGCGGTGTTGGGTCTGACGTTCATCCCGCTGATCGCGTCGGTGTGTGCGGTGGTGTGTGGCCACGTTGCGAAGGGCCAGATCAAGCGCACCGGCGAGGGCGGGTCAGGATTTGCGACGGCAGGTCTGATCGTCGGCTACGTGTCGGTTGCCCTGTTCGTCCTCGTCGTGGCTGCTATTTTCATCTTCGCGATAGCAGCCTCGAATTCATCCACGTATTGAGTTCGGTTGCTGCGCCAGTCGGCCGTTCATCGCTGCGGCCCACAGGCCGGCGATGACTGCCAACGCAATGACGAACAGCGCCAAGGCGTTCCATCCGAGTGACTGAAAGACCACTCCGCCGAGCCAGCCCACGACGGACGATCCTCCGTAGTAGAACAGGTTGTACAGCGATGTCGCCTGCGCCCGTCCGTGGACGGCTCGCTGGCCGGTCCATCCCGACGCGATGGCGTGGGCGGCGAAGAATCCCATCGTGAAGATCACCAGCCCGGTGAGGATCACGGCCAGGTTCGACGCCATCGTCAGTGCGACTCCGACGATCATGGTAGCGGTCGATCCGGCGAGGACGATCGACCGGCCGTGCTTCGTCGCCAACTTCCCCGCCACTCGCGAGGACACCGTGCCACTGAGGTAGGCCACGAAGATCAGGCTGATCAGAGACTGTGGAAGTCCGAAAGGTGCTGCCTCGAGCCGGAATCCGAGGAAGTTGTAGACCGCGACGAATCCTCCCATCAGCAGGAACCCCTGGCCGTACAGCGCCAGCATCCCCGGCTCTCGAAGATTCACCCACAACCGACCGGGTAGGTCACCGATCTTGCTGTGCACGAGGGTGGTTCGCGGCCGCGGTGCCAACCACACGAACAGTCCTGCTGCCAGCGCCGCGATCACCGACACCGTGAGGGTTCCGATTCGCCAATTGGTCTGTTCTGCAACGGGTCCTGAGACTATTCGCCCCAGCAGCCCACCGAGCGTCGTACCGGACACGTAGGTCGCCGCTGCCAGCGCGGTGTGATTGCGGTGCACCTCCTCGCTGAGATAGGCGATCGCAATGGCCGGAAGTCCGCCCAGCGCAGCACCTTCGAAGAATCGCAGGACCAGCAGCACCTCGAGCGAAGGCGACAGAGGCACCAGCAAACCCAGTGTCGTCGCGACGAGTATCGAGGCGGTCATCGCTCGAACGCGTCCGATTCGGTCGGCCGCGACCGACCACGGAATGACCGACACCGCGACGCCGACGGTCGCCAGGCCGACGGCGAGCGAGGACTGCGACGGGGTGATGTCGAGACTGGACGCGATCAGCGGCAGAATCCCCTGTACCGAGTAGAGCTGCGCGAACGTCGCCACTCCGGCGAACAGCAGCGCCAACACGAGACGCCGGTACTCGGTCGATCCCTTGGGATGCCCCTCCCACTCCAGGACCTCGGGCTGCGTCGTAGTCATGTCCAAGACGTTAGAAGCGCTCACGGTATACGTCCAATGCATGAGACCTCAGCGATCGATACGTCAGCGATATGCTTCGCTCATGCGCCGCGAGACCACCGAGCTGCTACCACTTCTGCCGACCCTGGTCGCGGTGGCGGACACCGAGCACATCACCGACGCCGCCCACGTCCTGGGAGTCCCGCAACCCACCGTCAGTCGGCAGGTCGCCCGCGCGTCGGCGATCCTCGGCGTCGACATCGTGGAACGACGGGGCCGCGGCATCGTGCTGACCAGTACCGGCCGCGTCCTCATCCCGTATCTTCAACGAGCCCTGAGCGACATCGACGCCGGTATCGACGCCATGACCGAGCACGACGCCCGAGCGCGTGGCCGAATAGCCGTCGCGTTCCAGAACACACTCGGTGAGGACGTCGTGCCCGCACTGATCCGGCACTTTCGCGTCGACCATCCCGCGGTGACGTTCGATCTCGACCAAGGCGCACGTGCACGCTGCCTGGATCGCCTCGCAGATCGCGCGTCCGACCTGGCGTTCGTGTCTTTGAGCGCCGAACACACCGACACGAATTCCTTCCAGCTGTACGACGAGCGGCTGATGCTGGTGGTCCCCGAACATCACCGCCTCGCGTCGCGGAAGACGGTCGATCTCGCCGATACCGCCGACGAGAACTACATCGCCATGGGCCACGGATACGGAATGCGCTCGATCTGTGACGAGCTGTGGGCCGATGCCGGATTCAGCCCGCGCATCGCGTTCGAGGGACAGGACACCCATACCGTGCGCGGACTCGTCGGCGCCGGCCTCGGCATTGCCATCCTGCCGCGGATCCGTGCACACGGCGCCGAGGGTGGAACGGTCGACGTGGGACTCACCCAACCGGCTGCGCGCAGGCGAATCGGCATGGTGTGGGAGCCGGGGACGGACATGCCCCGCCAGGTGGCGGCCTTCCGCTCGATGGTGCAACGCAGTGGACGCACACTCGTGATTAGGTGAGTCGATGCAACTGGTTCTGGTACGGCACGCCCTTCCGCGACGATCGGAGTCCTCGGCCGATCCCGATCTCGACGAACTGGGCGTCGAGCAATCCCGCCGAGTGCCGGATGCGCTGGCACGCTTCACGGTGTCCCGAGTCGTGTCGAGTTCGCAGCAACGCGCGATCCGGACCGCGCAGCCACTCGCCGAACGGCTCGGTCTCGAGATCACGACCGACGACCGTCTGACCGAGTACGACCGGGACTTCGGCGGCTACGTCCCGATCGAGGCCGCGAAGACCGAATTTCGCGACGCCTACGACCGCATCAAGGCCGGTCACCTACCCGAGCAGGTCGACGAGCAGGCCTTCCGCCGGCGAGTTCTCGCCGGAGTGGCCGAAATCGTCTCGACCGCCGCGCACTCCGATACCGTCGTCCTCTTCGCTCACGGCGGCGTCGTCAACATGCTGTTGCAAGACATTCTGCAGACCCCGAAGGTGCTCGGATTTCCCATCGACTACTGCTCGGTGACGCGTGTGCTCTTCTCCCGCAGCGGTGCCCGATCGGTCTCGTCGGTCAACGAGACCGCCCACGTGTGGGACCTGTTGCCGCGCAACCGACAATCCACAGAGACCTCTTAAAGTCCCTGCTAGAGGGGCAGAACGGCCGCTGTGGATCGCTCCGAGTGGTCGGTGCGGCCGGCGGTGGCAGTTAGCCTCGAAGTCATCATGGGTGAAATGCGTATCTTCCGACGTCCTGCCGTTGCTCTCGTCGCACTGGCGTTCCCTCTGGTGGCTGTGGGTGCGTTCGCACTCGGCACCGGCTACGACCTGGGCGGAGAATCGACCACGACGACCGCCGTTGTCGCAGACACTCAGCAGGCCCCGGCCGAGGCACAGCAGACGGCCGATCCCCTGTCCAAGGCCAGGAGCAGCCTCAACAGCGCCTCGCTCCCGATCACCTTTCTCTCCAGCGGCATCGGTCAGCTGACCGAAGGCGGAACGCAGCTCAACGACGGCGTCGGCCAACTTGCCGACGGCATCACCCAGGCTCACGACGGAACCATCCAGCTCGCCGACGGGTTCGGCCAGTACCGCGACGGCATCGGCCAGCTCGGTGACGGCGCATCGCAGATCAGCGGGGGTGTCGACCAGGTCGTCGACCAGCTCGCCGGATTCGGAGCTCTGCAGGCCGACTTCACGGCAAAGCTCGCCGCCACGGCAGACACGGTCGATCGCTTCCCGCATCCGGGGTCCGACGCGATTTCCGGCGAGATCCGCGGAGTGATCGACAACCTCAACACTCAGGCGTTCGGTCCCGATACGCTCGCTCAGCTGCAGACCCTCAAGGGTGGTGCTCAGCAGCTGTCGACCGAACTGAACGACCCCAACAGTCAGTTCCTCGGTGCCACCGCGCAGCTCGGCGACGCAACCGTGCAGTTGCGTGACGGACTCGGCCAGCTCGACGACGGCGGGCAGCAACTCAAAGCCGGCACCGATCAGCTCGTGACGTCGGTGAAACCCGTCGAGGGAATCGTCAACGGCATCGCCACCAATGTGCGCGACGCCTCCGCCGCCCTCCCGGCAAAAGCGGCGGCCACGACCGATGACGCGACCTCCGACCAGAGCGTTGCAGCGACGGCGACGAGCACCGGTACCGGTGCCACCCCGTATCTGATTGCCGCCCTCGTGGCACTCGGAGCTCTCGGCTGCGTCAGCCTCGTGCGGGTCCTGGGCAGGGACACCAAGCCGCGGTGGCTCGCCGTCGGAGCGGCCGTCGCCGCAGTGGGTGTCAGCGCGGCCGTCGCATTCGCCTTCGCCACCGACGCCGCCCTCGGACCGGTGATCGGAGCCGGCGCGTTCCTCATCGTGTCGGCCGCGGCTTATCTCGCCACCGCAGGCGCAATTCAACGAGTCCTCGGTGCCGTCGTCGGGCAGATCGTCAACGTCGTCGCCCTCGTGGTGCAGGTCGTCGTCTGCGGATTCGCGTACGCATCGACGGCACCGATCTGGGGCGACCTCGCCGCCTTCATGCCGATGAGCTACACCGCCGCCGGTGCCCGCATCATCGCGTCGGGAGAGATGAGCGGGACCGGGTGGCTGGCGATCGGTGCCACGGTGGCGCTGCTTGCCGTCTCGGCACTCGTGTACGTCAGCGCGCGGGCAGGCTCAACCGACGGGCCGGAGCGGATGGATGGCGGGCGGGGCCGCGAGATGGGCACCGAATTCGCTTAGCGCCTGCTGCAGGTGCGGGGTCTGCATGTGGCCGTCGAGGTCCTCCTGCGACTTCCATACCTCGATGGTGATGAAGGTGCCCGGCTCGACCGCCGACTCGAACAACTTGTAGGAGACGTTGCCGCTCTCCTTGCGTGACTCGGCGACCAGAGCCACGAGCCCGTCGCGCACGGTGTCGATTGCGTCCGGCTTGGCGGTGATCGTCGCGACTACCTCGAGATCGTTGATCATGCGGAATCGGTTCCTTCGTTCGGCGAGACACACTCTTCCTCACCGAACGTACTCCCGACCCACCTAAGGTGAGGTGTCCACGCGGGAAGGGAAGAAGCAGTGAATCAGACGGCAACCGAGGATCGCGCCACGAAGAAGGAATGGCTCGGCCTCGCGGTACTGGTGGTGCCGATCCTCGTGGTCTCCATGGACATGTCGGTGCTGTATCTCGCACTGCCCTTCATGACGGCCGATCTCGAACCCACCAGCAACCAGACCCTGTGGATCCTCGACATCTACGGATTTCTGCTTGCCGGTCTGCTGATCACCATGGGCTCGCTCGGCGACCGCATCGGTCGGCGGACCCTGCTGATGGTCGGCGCGGTGGTCTTCGGCGCGGCATCACTCGCCGCGACGTTCTCCACCTCCCCCGAGATGCTGCTCGTCGCACGTGCTCTGCTCGGAGTGGGCGGAGCCACCATCGCGCCGAGCACACTGTCGTTGATTCGCAACATGTTTCACAACCCTGCACAGCGCAAGGAAGCGATCGGCCTGTGGACCGCCGGTTTCGCAGGCGGCGCAGCCGTGGGCCCAGTTGTCGGAGGCGTTCTGCTGGAACACTTCTGGTGGGGTTCGGTCTTCCTGATCAACATCCCCATCATGGTCGTGCTCTTCGTTGCGGCCCCGCTACTGGTCCCCGAGTTCAAGGACAGTGACCCCGGAAAGTTCGACCCGATCAGCGTGATCCTCGCGATCTCGTCGATGCTCTCGATCGTGTTCGCCATCAAGCACGGGGCCCAGGACGGTATCGACGCCACGACGATCACCACCGCGATCCTCGGCCTGGCACTCGGCTTCGTGTTCGTCATCCGGCAACGCAAGGCATCGAACCCGCTCATCGACGTGACGCTCTTCGCCGAACGTGCTTTCAGCGCTGCAGTCGTCGTGCAATTTCTGGTCATCTTCTCCATGACCGGCTTCAGCCTGTTCGCCTCTCAGTACCTGCAGCTGGTTCTGGGACTCGGACCACTCCGCGCCGGACTGTGGTTGCTGATTCCCGCTGCCGCAGCGGCGGCCGGTGCCGTCACCGCACCGACGATGAGCAAGGTGATCCCCACCGGCACCATCATTTCGGCGGGCCTGCTGTCCATCGTCTTCGGCTGCGTCGCACTGATATTCGTGCAATCCGACTCCGGCCTGCCGCTGCTGCTGACCGGAATGGCCCTGGTCACGTTCGGGATCGGAGCAGCATCGACTCTGAACTCCGACATCGTGCTGACCGCTGCGGCCCCCGAAAAGGCCGGGGCTGCATCGGCATTGTCGGAAACCGGGGCCGAGCTCGGCGGTGCCGTCGGCATCGCGATTCTCGGCACCATCGGCAGCACCGTCTATCGACACCGCATGGAGGACGCCATCCCGGCGGGCACACCGGCCGAGATCGCCGATCCGGCCCGCGAAACCATCGGCGGCGCAATAGCAGTGGCCGACTATCTGCCGGAGCCGTTCGCATCGCAGTTGACCGATGTCGCGCACTCGTCCTTCATCGACGGCTTCAACCTCGCCGCCGGTACGAGCGCCGTGCTGATGTTCGTCAGTGCCGTCGTCGTGTTCCTGTTGCTCCGTCGGGTTCCTGCTAGTACGTCGTAGTCAGACCGCGTCGGCGAGGTAACGCGCCAACCACCGCGTCGCCGACACCCCGTCTCCGACGTCGTAGGTCTGATATTCCTGGTGGATGCCCGAACGGTAGAAGGCCTCGATCTCCCGCTGACGCTGGGCGTTGGCCTGATCCGACAGCTGCCCCTGCAGTACGGGTAATCCACCGGACGCAGCGAGGTCGGCGATCAACGATTGTGCTTCCTGGGTGTACTGATCTGCGACGTCGGGCGCAGGGTTGGACGACACGGCGAGGAAGCCCGCGAGTCGCGCCACGTAATCGTCCTTGGGCGTCGAGCAGTACAGATCGCCGACGGCGCAGAACGTGCGCACCACCGGACTGACGTAGCCGAATCCGCCGACCCTGGGTCCACCGACGCCGGTACCCACCACAGGGGGACCGACCAGGGCGTCGGTGTCCGACCGCTTCGGGTCGGAGACGAGCCCGACCGCCACCACCTTGTCGGCCGGAACCACCCCGAGACCGGTTCCGATGGACGCGGCGAGATCACCGGCCGCGTCCGCTCCCTGGCTGTAGCCGATGATGCCTAATTTCGTTGCGCCGCAGCGATCCGCCATCGCCTTCAGCATGCCGCCTGCATTGGTGACGGCAGCAGCACGCGACTGCCCGTACACCTCGCCCTCCCACGGGAACGCGGTGGCGGGATACGAGACGTACTCGGTGCGGATGTCCCCGCCGAGGCGATCGGTGACGTCGGTCAGCATCCCCGGCTTCGGCGCAGCACCGGAGCTGGTCTCCCACGTTCCCGGAATCGCGACGACGTACATCGAGGGACAACCGCCGGGATCGGCGGCGGCGGGCGATGCCCCGACGACCAGACCGGACGCAACAGCTGCAGCGACGCCGACACCGGCGCAGAATTTCTTGACACTCATGGGGAGGGGGCCTCACTGGGTGATCGAACGCTTCTTGTGTTCGATCACCACAATGACAGCGGCCTGTGACCATCCGATGCCCACATGGTTAACGGACGTAACCGTGCGTCACACGGTTCGCCGCCACCCGTCGGGATCGGTCGCGCCCCCGTCGGGATCAATGCGGCTTTCAGTCGCTCAGAGTGCAACAAAGGGACATTGATCCCGACGGGACGGACGGAAAACTACCTACCGCTGCGGCGCCTGGGTGGGCACGATCGGCGACGGCAGTGCCGTTGCTCCCTGCAGGAAGGTGTCGACGGCGGCCGCGCAGGAGCGGCCCTCGGCGATGGCCCACACGATGAGCGACTGACCGCGGCCCATGTCTCCGGCGACGAAGACGCCAGGGACGTTGGTGACCCACTCGTTGGTGCGCTCGACGTTTCCGCGCTGGTTGAAGTCGACGCCCAGGTCGGTCAGCAGACCGCCCTTGTCGGGTCCGACGAAGCCCATGGCGAGGAGCACGAGATCGGCTTCGAGGGTGAACTCGCTGCCTTCGATCTTCTCGAACTTGCCTGCCTTGAACTCGACCTCGCAGGCTTCGAGTGCGGTGACCTTGCCGTTCTCACCGACGAAACGCTCGGTGTTGACGGAGAAGACGCGCTCGCCGCCTTCCTCGTGTGCGGACGCGACGCGGTACATCAGCGGGTACGTCGGCCATGGGGTGGAGGTGGCGCGCTCCTCGGGCGGACGCGCCATGATCTCGAACTGGTGGACGCTTGCCGCGCCCTGACGGTGCGAGGTGCCCAAGCAGTCGGCCCCGGTGTCGCCGCCGCCGATGATGACGACCTTCTTGCCCTCGGCACTGACCGGCGGCTGCTCGAAGTCGCCCTGCTGGACGCGGTTGGCGTGCGGCAGGAACTCCATGGCCTGGTAGATGCCGTCGAGTTCGCGGCCCTCGATGGGCAGGTCGCGCCAGGCGGTGGCACCGCCGGAGAGGACGACGGCGTCGAACTGCTCACGCAGTTCGTCGGCCGAGATGTCAACGCCCACATCGACACCCGTGCGGAAGACGGTGCCCTCGGCCTCCATCTGCGCGAGCCGACGATCGATGTGGCGCTTCTCCATCTTGAACTCGGGAATGCCGTAGCGCAGCAATCCGCCGATGCGATCGGCACGCTCGAACACGGTGACGGTGTGGCCGGCGCGGGTGAGCTGCTGCGCAGCAGCAAGTCCCGCCGGTCCGGAGCCGACGACGGCGACGGTCTTGCCGGTCAGGTGCGTCGGGTAGACCGGCGTGACCCAGCCTTCCTCGAAGGCCTTGTCGATGATCTCGACCTCGACCTGCTTGATGGTCACCGGATCCTGGTTGATGCCCAGGACACACGCCGCCTCACACGGAGCGGGGCACAACCGTCCGGTGAATTCCGGAAAGTTGTTGGTGGCGTGCAGGCGATCGATGCTGTCGCGCCAGCGATCCTTGAACACCAGGTCGTTCCACTCGGGAATCAGGTTCCCGAGGGGACAACCGTTGTGGCAGAACGGAATGCCACAGTCCATGCATCGGCTGGCCTGGGTGCGCAGAGTGTCCTTCGAGAAGTCCTCGTAGACCTCTTTCCAGTCCATCAGGCGCAGATCGACGGGCCGCCGCTTGGGTACTTCGCGAACCGTGTTCTTCAAAAATCCCTGTGGGTCACCCACGAGCTGCCTCCATGATCGCTTCGTCCACGTCCGCGCCGTTCTTCTCGGCTTCGGAGATGGCCAGCAGTACCTTCTTGTAGTCGCGAGGCATGACCTTCACGAAATGGTTCACCTGCTGTGACCAATCCGCGAGGATCCGCTCGGCCACCTCGGAGCCGGTCTGCTCCTGGTGACGAGTGACGATGTCCTTCAACCAGGTGAATTCGTCGCCCTCGAGCTCGTCGATGTCGACCAGCTCGGTGTTGAGGTTGGCCTCGAACGTCTTGTTCGGATCGAAGATGAACGCGACGCCGCCGGACATGCCGGCACCGAAGTTTCGTCCCGTCGTGCCGAGGATGACGACCTTGCCGCCGGTCATGTACTCGCAGCCGTGATCGCCGACGCCTTCGACGACAGCAACGGCACCGGAGTTACGAACCGCGAACCGCTCGCCGACGACGCCGCGGATCAGGGCTTCACCGCTGGTGGCACCGAACAGGAACACGTTGCCGCCGATGATGTTGTCCTCGGCCACGAAGCCCTTCGGAGCGTTCAGCGACGGTCGCAGCACGAGATGTCCACCGGATAGGCCCTTGCCGACGAAGTCGTTGGCGTCTCCGTTGAGGCGCAACGTCATACCGGAGGGCACGAACGCACCGAAACTGTTGCCGGCCGAGCCGGTGAACGTGATCTCGATGGTGTCGTCCGGGAGGCCGACCCCGCCGTACGCCTTGGTCACCTCGTGTCCGAGCATCGTGCCGACGGTGCGGTTGACGTTGGTGATCTTGGACTCGAACGCGACCTTCTCGCCCTTGTCCAACGCATTGCGGCTGGCCGAGATGAGCTGCTGATCGAGGGCCTTGTCGAGACCGTGATCCTGAACGCCTGTGTTGTACAGGTTCTGGTTCATGAACGCCGACTCGACCTCTTCGAGGATCGGCGACAGATCGAGCTTCGACGCCTTCCAGTGCTCCTTGGCCGCGGTCGTGTCGAGCAGACCGACCTGGCCGACGGCTTCGTCGAGCGTGCGGAAGCCGAGCTCGGCCATGAGCTCACGCACCTCTTCGGCGATGAACATGAAGAAGTTCTCGACGAACTCGGGCTTGCCAGCAAAACGCTTGCGCAGCAACGGGTTCTGTGTCGCAACACCGACGGGGCAGGTATCGAGGTGGCAGACGCGCATCATGATGCAGCCCGACACGACGAGCGGAGCGGTGGCGAAACCGAACTCCTCGCCGCCGAGCAGAGCAGCGACCATGACGTCGCGGCCGGTCTTGAGCTGGCCGTCGACCTGCACGACGATGCGATCGCGAAGACCGTTGAGCAGCAACGTCTGCTGGGTCTCGGCCAAGCCGAGCTCCCACGGTCCACCTGCGTGCTTGACCGACGTCAGCGGCGTCGCGCCGGTGCCGCCGTCGTGGCCCGAGATGAGCACCACGTCCGCGTGCGCCTTGGACACACCCGCCGCAACGGTGCCGACTCCGACCTCGGAGACGAGCTTGACGTGAATGCGAGCCGACGGGTTCGCGTTCTTCAGGTCGTGGATAAGCTGCGCCAGATCCTCGATCGAGTAGATGTCGTGGTGCGGCGGCGGCGAGATCAGACCGACACCCGGCGTGGAGTGCCGAACCTCGGCAACCCACGGGTACACCTTGTGAGCCGGAAGCTGGCCGCCCTCACCGGGCTTGGCTCCCTGCGCCATCTTGATCTGGATGTCGGTGCAGTTGGTCAAGTAGTGCGAGGTGACGCCGAAACGTCCCGACGCGACCTGCTTGATGGCACTGCGTCGCCAATCGCCGTTCTCGTCCGGCTCGAAGCGCGAGACGTCCTCGCCGCCCTCACCGGAGTTCGAGCGTCCACCGAGACGGTTCATCGCGATGGCAAGGGTCTCGTGTGCCTCGGCCGAGATGGAGCCGTAGCTCATCGCACCCGTGGAGAAACGCTTGACGATCTCGCTGGCCGGCTCGACCTCGTCGATCGAAATAGCCTGTCGCTCTTCGGTCTTGAAGCGGAACAGACCGCGCAGCGACGCGAGCCGCTCGGACTGGTCGTCGACCATCTTCGTGTATTCCTTGAAGATGTCGTACTGACCGGTGCGGGTGGAGTGCTGCAGCTTGAAGACGGTGTCGGGGTTGAAGAGGTGGTACTCCCCTTCCCGACGCCACTGGTACTCGCCGCCCGTCTCGAGCTCACGGTGTGCGCGTTCCTGACGGTTGTCGAGGTACGCGACGCCATGTCGCGCTGCGACGTCGTCGGCGACCTGGTCGAGATCGATACCGCCGAGGTGGCTGTTGAGCCCGGTGAAGTACTCGTCGACCAGTTCCTGCGACAGGCCGATGACCTGGAACAGCTGGGCTCCGGTGTACGACGCGAGAGTCGAGATGCCCATCTTGGACATCACCTTCAGCACGCCCTTGCCTGCGGCTTTGATGTAGTTGCCGACGGCCTTGTCGAA
The DNA here is from genome assembly GCF_031456475.1 of Rhodococcus sp. 3258. Taxonomy (NCBI): domain Bacteria; kingdom Bacillati; phylum Actinomycetota; class Actinomycetes; order Mycobacteriales; family Nocardiaceae; genus Rhodococcus; species Rhodococcus sp. 3258. The sequence continues at coordinate 335,979 of NZ_JAVDUT010000002.1, read as the reverse complement.
GTCGATGCCGGTGAGGGCACCGCGCTCGATCATGTCCTCGATCGACTCGAAAGCCATGTACGGATTGACAGCTGCCGCACCGAATCCGATGAGCAGAGCCATGTGGTGCACCTCGCGGGCGTCACCGGCTTCGATGATCAGACCGACCTTGGTGCGGGTCTTCTCACGAACGAGATGGTGGTGCACTGCCGAGGTGAGGAGCAACGACGGAATCGGAGCGAGCTTCTCACTGGACTCTCGGTCGGAGAGCACGATGATCCGCGCCCCGCCCGAAATGGCAGCGGAAACCTGAGCGCGGATGGCCTCCAACGCCTTTCGGAGACCTTCACCGCCTTCGGCAACCGGGTACAAGCCACGCACGACCACCGAGCGCAGCTCTTCCTGCGTGCCCTCGTCGTTGATGTGGACGAGCTTGGCGAGGTCGTCGTTGTGCAGGATCGGCTGGGGCAGCACGATCTGCTTGCAGCCGTCGGCACCCGGGTTGAGCAGATCACCCTCGGGACCGATGGTGCCACCGAGGCTGGTGACGATCTCTTCACGGATCGCGTCGAGCGGCGGGTTGGTGACCTGGGCGAACAGCTGCGAGAAGTAGTCGAACAACATCCGCGGACGTGCCGACAGCACGGCGATCGGGGTATCGGTACCCATCGAACCGATGGCCTCGGCACCGGACTTCGCCATCGGCGAGACCAGCACGTTCAGTTCCTCGGTGGTGTATCCGAAGATCTGCTGGCGGATCAGCACGCGATCGTGCGGCATGTGCACGTGCGGCCGCTCGGGCAGATCGTCGATCGACGTCAGGCCCTCGTCGAGCCACTGCTGGTACGGGTGCTCGGCGGCGAGTTCGTCCTTGATCTCGTCGTCGGAGACGATGCGGCCCTGTGCGGTGTCCACCAGGAACATCCGGCCCGGCTGCAGACGCACCTTGCGGACGACCTTGGACGGGTCGATGTCCAGCACGCCGACCTCGGAAGCCATGACGACCAAGCCGTCGTCGGTGACCCACAGGCGGCTGGGGCGCAGACCGTTGCGGTCCAGAACGGCGCCGATGACGGTGCCGTCGGTGAAGCACACCGAGGCCGGTCCGTCCCAGGGCTCCATCAGCGAGGAGTGGTACTTGTAGAACGCCCGGCGCGCGGGGTCCATGGACTCGTGCCGCTCCCAGGCCTCGGGAATCATCATCAGCACGGCATGCGGCAGGCTGCGGCCGCCGAGGTGCAGCAGTTCGAGCACCTCGTCGAAACGTGCTGTGTCACTGGCTCCGTGGGTGACGACGGGGAAGATCTTCTCGAGCGCTTCCGAGCCACCGAACACGTCGGAGGTGATGAGGGCCTCGCGGGCGCGCATCCAGTTCTCGTTGCCGGTCGCGGTGTTGATCTCACCGTTGTGTGCGACCCGGCGGAACGGGTGGGCCAACGGCCACGACGGGAACGTGTTGGTCGAGAAACGCGAATGCACAAGTCCCAGTGCACTTTCGACGCGCTCGTCCTGCAGGTCGAGGTAGAAGCCCTTGAGCTGGGGCGTGGTCAGCATGCCCTTGTAGACGAACGTCTGCGAGGACAGTGACGGGAAGTACACGGTCTCGCGACCGGGGCCGTCCTTGCCTGCGCCCTCTTCACCCAACTCGTGTTCGACGCGCTTGCGAATGACGAAGGCACGACGCTCGAGTTCGAGGTCGGTGATCGCCGCGTCGGGAGCGGAGAAGAACAACTGACGGAACGTCGGCATCGCGTCGCGCGCCAACGCGCCCAAGGAGGAGTCGTCGGTGGGGACCTCACGCCATCCGAGGACGGTCATGCCTTCGCTCTCGACGATGCGCTCGACACCCTCGCACGCGCGTGCGGCGTCGCTGCGGCCCTGCGGCAGGAATGCGACACCTGTTGCGTAGGCACCGGGTGCGGGGAGCTCGAAATCTACGACGGCGCGGAAGAACGCGTCCGGTACCTGGATCAGAATGCCCGCACCGTCGCCGGTGTTCGGTTCGGAGCCCGCGGCACCGCGGTGCTCGAGGTTGACCAGTGCGGTGATCGCCTTCTCGACGATGTCGCGACTGCGGCGACCGTGCATGTCCACCACGAATGCGACACCACAGGAGTCGTGTTCGTTGACGGGATCGTAGAGGCCTTGCGGGCCCGGAGTGTGCTTCATACCTAGCCTTCGGATAAGTCCAGCCTTGAAACTCGTCGGCGACGGTGTGGTGTAACCGGCTGCTCGAACGGCCTGCGGTGCGTCCTCGCCGTTGAAGCAGCACCTGTCGATCTTCCACGCTTTCCTCTGCACGGGCGGGTGGGCTCGTGGTAGAAAAGTGAAGGTCTCGACGGATCAGGCCGTGGTGAGGCCGATCCAATTACGAACGATAAGTCAGTACCAGGGTGCTCTCGCAAATAAGGTAAGCCTACTTCGGGCTCTCACCTGCGATTTTCCACCGAATCGACGGGGTCCGGAATCCGGCTCTGCATCGACACGTCGACATCGTTGTCGAACTACACGAATGTAAGGCATCACCCGCGCTCACACGCCGGGGTTCGAAGAAACTACTGGCCGCAGCGATCGAGATCAGCTGCGGCCAGTGTGGTGGGCGGAGGGGGACTTGAACCCCCACGTCCCGAAGGACACTGGCACCTGAAGCCAGCGCGTCTGCCATTCCGCCACCCGCCCGGGTGACGGCGAGAACACTAACACGCACCCCGCCGTGCTCGAAAATCGCCGTCTCGAGCTGCCCCGAGCAACCGGCGGCACAGCGTTGCTGTCGGCCGCACCGTATATCATGCTTGCAGCGCGACTTCGTGATGACACGCGGCCGTCGCACCGTTGTAGGCAACAGGCACCACAGGGTGGAAGAACACAGTGAGAGGAGGGGTCACGATGGGCATCGTTCAGCGTTTCGAACGCAAGCTGCAGAGCGCTGTCGGCGACGTCTTCGCCCGCGTGTTCGGCGGCGGCGTCGTACCGGCCGAAGTCGAGGCGGCGCTGCAACAGGAGGCGTCCGATCTCGTTCGCCCCTTGGACGGCGGTCATTACCTGGCACCCAACAACTACGTGATCACGATCAACAGCTCGGATCACGAGGAACTTGCCGGTGATCGCGAGCTCACGGTCAAGGCTTTCTCGCGTCACCTGGACGATTACATCCGTGATCAGGGGTGGCAGACCTACGGTGACGTGGTGGTTCGCTTCGAACCGTCGCCCACCCTTCACACCGGACAGTTCCGGGCCAGTGGCTCGGTCGATCCCGATGTGGGACGATCGGCGATTGCTGCGCAGAACAGCTCTGTTCAGCAGAACGCGTCGGCACAGCCAGCCCGTCCCGTCCCTTCAGCCACGCAGCGACCGACTGCCCCACCGATGTCGATACCAGGAGCCGGCCACATGACGCAGAACCCAGGCTACGACCCGCAGCGCGACCCCGCGGACGGACATCGTCCGGATCCGCGCGCGCGCAACGGATACGCCGGTGGCCAGGATCCCCGCTACGCGGCGCGTGAGCAGAACGGATACGACGCGCAGGGTTACGCGCCCGCCGATCGAGATCAGCGCTACGACCAGCAGCCGTACAACGCCCAGGGCTACGAGAACCAGGGCTACGACGAGCAGCCGTACGCCCAGCACGGCCAGGCCTACAGCGCCGCCGGCGGCCAGGAGCAGGGATACGACCAGGCCTACGGAGCACCCAACGGTCAGGAGCAGGGTTACGACGCCCAGGGCTACGACCGAGCGGGCTACAACGCGCAGGGTTACGACGCTCAGGGCTACAACGCCCAGGGTTACGACGCGCAGGGCTACAACGGTGCCGGTTACGACTACAACGGTGGCGAGCAGGGCGGTGCCTACAGCGAGGCTCCCTATCAGGAGCAGGCGTACGGCGAGCCCGCCGGCCGCTATGCCGAGCCGCAGGGTGCCGGTTACCCACAGCAGGGCTACCAGCAGCCCGCCTACGACTACCCGCCTGCCCAAGCGCCCTACGGCCGCGGCTACCCCCAGGGTGCCGGTGATCGCGGGGACGGCTACGGCTACGACCAGCCGGCGTCCTACGCAGGTCAGCCCCAGGCGCTCGCCGCGACCCTTCAGCTCGAGGACGGCAGCGGCCGCTACTTCCAGCTCCGGGACGGACAGAACATCATCGGGCGCGGCCAGGACGCCCAGTTCCGCCTCCCCGACACCGGAGTGTCACGCCGACACATCGAGATTCGCTGGGATGGCCGAGTGGCCATGCTGTCCGATCTGGGATCCACCAACGGAACCACCGTCAACGGTGCACCCGTCCAGGATTGGCAACTGGCCGACGGCGACGTGATCCGCGCCGGTCACTCCGAGATTCTGGTCCGGATCGTCTGATCACCGGAGTGGCCCGGCCGACCGAGATGTTCGTCTCCTCGACTCGCAGGTTCGCCCACCCGTATGTCGTCCACACGAGCGACTGCACCCTATGATGCTGCGAGACAACCATGTCTGTCGCGCCGCCGCGTCGGATTGTGGGGGATGCAGGTCCGATCGCGAAGGAGGAGGTGAATCGTCGTGCAGGGATTGATTCTGCAACTGACCAGGGCAGGTTTTCTGCTTCTGTTGTGGTTCTTCGTCTGGGCCGTTCTTCGGACGCTGCGCAGTGACATCTATGCCGCAGCCGGTATGCGTGTGCCCGCCCGCTACTCCGGTGGCTCGAAGGTGCTCCCGTCGTTCAACAAGCAGAAGGTGGCGAAGTACCTCGTGGTGACCCAGGGCGGCCTCGCCGGCACGCGCATCTCGCTCGGCACTCAGCCGGTTCTGATCGGACGCGCAGACGATTCGACTCTCGTTCTGACAGACGACTATTCGTCCACCAGGCACGCTCGCCTCTCGCCTCGCGGCGGAGATTGGTACGTCGAAGACCTGGGCTCGACCAACGGCACCTACCTCGATCGAGCCAAGGTCACCACCGCTGTACGCGTTCCACTGGGAACTCCGGTTCGCGTCGGCAAGACCGTGATCGAGTTGCGCCCGTGACCCTTGTTCTCCGCTACGCCGCCCGCAGCGATCGCGGTCTCGTTCGCTCCAACAACGAGGACTCCGTCTACGCAGGTGCGCGACTGTTGGCTCTGGCCGACGGCATGGGCGGTCACGCCGCAGGCGAAGTGGCCTCGCAGTTGATGATCGCCGCGCTGGCGCACCTCGACGACGACGAACCGGGCGAGGATCTGCTCGGCAAACTCGAAGCCGCCACCCGCGAGGGCAACGCCTCCATCGCCGACCAGGTGGAAGACGAGCCCGAACTCGACGGCATGGGAACCACGCTGACCGCAATCCTGTTCGCGGGCAAGCGAATGGGTCTGGTGCACATCGGTGACTCGCGTGCCTACATGCTGCGCGACGGCTCGCTCACTCAGATCACCCGCGACGATACGTTCGTCCAGTCACTGGTCGACGAAGGCCGCATCACCGCCGAACAGGCGCACACGCACCCGCAACGCTCACTGATCATGAGGGCGCTGACCGGTAACGAGATCGAGCCGACGCTCACCGTCCGCGAGGTCCGTGCCGGCGACCGCTACCTGTTGTGCTCCGACGGTTTGTCGGACGTCGTGAGCGACGAAACAATCGAGAACACCCTCGCCGAGGGCGAGACCGGGCCGTGCGCCGACCGCCTCATCGAACTAGCCCTGCGCAGCGGCGGTCCGGACAACGTCACCGTCGTCGTCGCCGACGTCATCGACCTCGACTACGGCCAGAGCCACCCGATTCTCGGCGGCGCAGCCAGCACCGAGGACGAAGAAGACGCTCCGCCGCCGAACACTGCAGCGGGCCGCGCCGCCGCCATGCGTCCCCCGCGCACGACGCCCAAGCGCGTGACCGCCCCTGTGGTGACACCGGAGAAGAAGTCGCACAAACTGCGGTGGTCGCTGATCGCGCTGACCCTGATCGTGTTGGCCGGAATCGGTGTCGTGGTGGCCAATTCGGTGATCAAGGGCAATTACTACGTCGGTGCCGACAACAGCAAGGTCACCGTGCTGCGCGGTCTCCCCGGTTCCGTTCTCGGGTACTCGCTGCAGAGCGTGGAATTGATCGGCTGCCTCGACGACAACGGTGGCGTCACACTGACCGCACCCGACGCCGCGCCGGCCGATTGCGTCCCGTTCGAGATCGACGACCTGTTGCCGGCCGCGCGCGAGCAGGTGACCGCAGGACTCCCGTCGGGCTCTCTCGACGACGCCCGCGGTCAGGTGCAACGGTTGGCCTCGGGAGACCTACTGGAGGTCTGCGAGACCGAGCCGGCAGTGACCACCACGGCCGCACCCGCCCCGACGACGACGATCATCCCGCCCCCCGGAGTTCCGTTGCCTCCGCCCGCGCCGGAGCCCGTTCCGGAAGCTGCCCCGACCACTACCGCCGTGCCGACACCGACCGTCGCGCAGATCCCAGGCCAGAACTGCAGGACCGGTACTCGATGAGTTCCAATCCGTCCGCAGGAGGCTCCTTTCCGAGTCCTCCCGGTGGGTTCGCTCCCGCACCGATCCAGTCGAATCGTCGCAATGTCGAATTGCTGCTGCTCGGTGCCGCGGTCCTGATCACCACCATCTCGTTGATCCTCGTCGAAGCCAGTCAGGAACAGACGATCACCTGGGACCTGGCCAAGTACGCGCTGGCCTACCTCGCACTGGTGACGGTGGCGCACTTGGCCGTACGACGGTTCGCCCCCTATGCGGATCCGCTGCTGCTGCCGATCGTCGCGCTGCTCAACGGTCTCGGCCTGGTGCTGATCCATCGACTGGACCTGGCCGATCAGCAACAGGCGCAGTACCTCGGCAACCCCATTCCCTCGCCCGACGCCAACCAGCAGGTGCTGTGGACGACGCTGGCCATCGCCGGCTTCGTGGCCCTGCTGGTGCTGCTGCGCGACTACCGCACCCTGGCTCGCTACGGGTACACCCTCGGCCTGGCCGGGCTGATCCTTCTCGCCATTCCCGCGCTGCTGCCGTCGGCGTTCTCCGAGGTCAACGGATCCAAGATCTGGATTCGGTTGCCCGGCTTCAGTTTGCAGCCCGGTGAATTCGCCAAGATTCTGCTGCTGATCTTCTTCGCGTCACTGCTGGTGTCCAAGCGCGAACTGTTCACCACGGCAGGCAAACACTGGCTCGGCATGGACTTCCCGCGCGCTCGCGATCTCGGGCCCATCATCGTCGTGTGGATCGTCTCGGTCGCGGTGCTCGTGTTCGAGAAGGACCTGGGCACGTCGCTGCTGATCTTCAGCACCGTTCTGGTGATGATCTACATCGCCACCGAACGTGTCGGCTGGATCATCATCGGCAGCGGTCTGCTGATGGTCGGATTCTTCTTCGCATACCAGGCGTTCAGCCACGTGCGCGTGCGGACACTGACCTGGCTGGACCCGTTCGCGGACTACAACGACACCGGCTACCAGATTTCCCAGTCGCTGTTCGGTCTGGCCACCGGCGGGCTCGCCGGCACCGGCCTCGGCAGCGGTCGCCCGTCGCAGGTTCCGTTCCCCAAGACCGACTTCATCATCGCCACCGTCGGCGAGGAACTCGGCCTCATCGGTTTGGCAGCAGTGCTGATCCTGTATCTGCTGTTCGTCATTCGCGGAATGCGTACTGCGCTCGCCGTCCGAGACAGCTTCGGCAAGTTGCTCGCCGCCGGGCTCTCGTTCACCGTCGCCGTGCAGCTGTTCGTCGTCGTCGGCGGCGTCACCAAACTCATCCCGCTGACCGGTCTGACCACCCCGTACATGTCGTACGGAGGATCCTCGTTGCTGGCGAACTACCTGTTGGTGGCCTTGCTGATCAAGATCTCCGACGCAGCGCGTGAGCCTGCGACCCCCAAGAAGAAGCCCGCTGTGGCCGCCCCGATCGCCGAGGCGCCGACCGAAATGGTGAAGCGCGCATGAACACTCCCTTACGCCGCGTCTCCATCGCCATCATGGTGATGGTGGTCGCCCTGCTCGCCAACGCGACCTACGTTCAGGTCATCAAGGCCGACGACCTGCGCACCGACCCACGGAACTCCCGCGTTCTGCTCGACGAGTACTCACGTCAACGCGGTCAGATCTCGGCGGGTGGTCAGGTTCTCGCATCGTCGGTTGCCACCGACGATCGCTACAAGTACCTGCGCACGTACCCGCAGAACTCGATCTCCCCCGCGAGCCCGCAGGCCAACGCCCCGATCACCGGCTTCTATTCGATGCTGTACTCGAGCACCGGTCTCGAACGCGCCGAGGACCCGGTACTCAACGGATCCGACGACCGGTTGTTCGGCGGACGCCTGTTCGACCTCATCTCCGGCCGTGATCCCCGCGGCGGCAACGTCGTCACCACCATCGACCCGGTCGTCCAACAGGTGGCGTACGACCAGCTGACCGCCAAGGGATACACCGGCTCCGTCGTGGCCCTCGACCCCGCCACCGGCAACATTCTCGCCATGGCCAGCACGCCGAGCTACGACCCCAACCTGCTGGCCAGCCACGACGGCAGCACCACGTCGACCGCGTGGGAGAACCTGAGCGACGATCCGGGCAAGCCGCTGGTGAACCGCGCGATCTCGCAGACCTACCCACCGGGATCGACGTTCAAGGTGATCACGACCGCCGCTGCGCTCCAAGCGGGCGCCACTCCGGACGATCAACTCACGGCCGCGTCGAACATCACCCTTCCTGGAACGTCGACGACGCTCGAGAACTACAACGGTTCGACGTGCGGAGGCGGTCAGACCGCCTCGCTACGTGAGGCGTTCGCACGGTCGTGCAACACCGCCTTCGTCGAACTCGGCATCGACACCGGCGCCGACAAGATGCGCGAGACCGCCGCCAAGTTCGGTATCGGAGAGGACACCAGCATCCCGCTCACCGTTGCCGACAGCACCATCGGATCCATCGACGACGACGCGGCTCTCGGCCAGTCCAGCATCGGTCAGCGCGACGTGGCGCTCACCCCGCTGCAGGACGCCGTCATTGCCGCGACCGTCGCCAACGGCGGTGTACGGATGGCTCCGAACCTGGTGCAGCAGTTGCAATCTCCCGACCTGTCGGACCTGTCCAGCTACCAACCCCAATCGATGGGTGAGGCGATCAGCTCCGACACGGCCGCGACCCTGACCGATCTGATGATCGGTTCCGAGAACAACACCAGCGGGGAAGGCAAGATCCCCGGGGTGCAGATCGCGTCGAAAACCGGTACCGCAGAACATGGTTCGGATCCTCGCAACACCCCGCCCCATGCGTGGTACATCGGTTTCGCACCGGCGAAGGACCCCAAGGTCGCCATCGCCGTCATCGTCGAGGACGGCGGAGATCGAGCCCTCGCCGCCACCGGCGGTTCGGTGGCAGCACCCATCGGCCGCGCCGTCATCGCCGCCGCATTGCAGGGGAGGTGAGCATCGGTGCCACTGAGTAACGGAGCCGTCATCGCGCAGCGCTACAGACTGCTGCGCCTCATCGCCACCGGCGGCATGGGACAGGTCTGGGAGGCAATGGACAATCGCCTCGACCGCCGTGTCGCCGTGAAGGTACTCAAAGCCGAGTTCTCCGAGGACCCGGAGTTCTTGCAGCGCTTCAGGTTCGAGGCCCGTACCACCGCTCAGCTGAACTACCCCGGAATCGCTGGGGTGTACGACTACGGCGAGACCCGCGACGGTGCAGGCGAATCGCTCGCCTATCTGGTGATGGAACTGGTCAACGGTGAGCCGCTCAATGCAGTGCTGGGTCGCATGACGCGGCTGCCGCTCGGCCACGCCCTCGACATGCTCGAACAAACCGGGCGCTCACTGCAGATCGCGCACACGGCAGGGGTCGTCCACCGCGACGTCAAGCCCGGCAACATCTTGATCACCCCCACCGGGCAGGTCAAGATCACCGACTTCGGCATCGCCAAGGCCGTCGACGCCTCCCCGGTCACCAAGACCGGAATGGTCATGGGCACCGCCCAGTACATCGCTCCCGAGCAAGCCCTCGGCGAAGAGGCAACCTCGGCATCCGACGTCTACTCACTCGGCGTCGTCGGATACGAAGTACTGGCGGGCACACGGCCTTTCGTGGGCGACGGCGCCTTGACCGTCGCCATGAAGCACGTCCGCGAAGCACCGGCACCCATGCCGGTCGACCTACCACCTGCCGTCCGTGAGCTCATCGAGATCACGATGGTCAAGGATCCGGCCGCCCGGTACGCCAACGGCGGTGAATTCGCCGACGCCGTCGCCGCAGTTCGGGCCGGCCGCCGGCCGCCTGCACCCGGCAACTCGCGCGGTACCGGAACCGGGAGAGTCATGATGCCCGGCGTCGTGCCCAGCCCGCAGCCGCCTCCGCCGTCGAGCACCCAGATGATGCCGACCTCGCAACGGGATTACCGGGGCCCGGCTACCGGCACTGCAGCTGCAGCGGCTCCCGAGCAGACCGGCATGTCCTCGGCACAGAAGGCGTTGGCCTGGGGCGGCGGCGCGCTCCTGCTGTTGGCCATCCTGATCGGCGGTTACGTACTGCTGACCGGTGGCAGGGACGACTCGCCGACACCGTTCGTGCAGCCGACGACCACCACGCAGCCGACGACCACGACCACAACGACCACCGAGCCGACGACCACCACCGAAGAAACCACGACCACCGAAGAAACGACGACCACCACCACGACGACCACGACCACCTCGGAGGAGCCGACGACCACCGAAGAGAGCACGACGACCTCGGCGCAGCCCACCCAGACGACGACTCGCAGGCCGCTGATCGAGATTCCGTTCCCGCAAGCACCACAAGGACAACGATGACGACTCCCCGTACGCTCTCCTCTCGCTACGAGCTGGGCGAGATACTCGGTTTCGGCGGTATGTCCGAGGTTCACCTCGCTCGGGACACACGACTCGATCGTGACGTCGCCATCAAGGTTCTGCGCGCCGACCTCGCTCGCGACCCCACGTTCTACCTCAGGTTCCGACGTGAGGCGCAGAACGCTGCTGCGCTCAATCACCCCGCCATCGTCGCCGTCTACGACACCGGTGAAGCGGAGACCGAAGCCGGTCCGCTCCCGTTCATCGTCATGGAATACGTCGACGGCGACACGCTGCGCGACATCGTGCGCGCCGAAGGACCCATGGAGCCGCGTCGGGCCATGGAGGTCATCGCCGACGTCTGTGCTGCGCTCGATTTCAGCCACCGCAACGGCATCGTGCACCGCGACGTCAAACCCGCCAACATCATGATCAACAACGCCGGCGCGGTGAAGGTGATGGACTTCGGCATCGCCCGCGCCATCGCCGATTCGTCCTCGCCGATGACTCAGACCGCGGCCGTGATCGGAACCGCGCAGTACCTCTCGCCCGAGCAGGCCCGTGGAGAACAGGTCGATGCGCGTTCGGACGTCTACTCGCTCGGCTGCGTGCTGTTCGAGATCCTGACCGGCGAGCCGCCGTTCAAGGGGGATTCGCCGGTCGCCGTCGCCTACCAGCACGTCCGTGAAGACCCCCAGCTGCCATCGCTCGTCAACGACACCGTCCCACGCGAACTCGACTCGATCATCCTCAAGGCAATGGCCAAGAACCCGGCCAATCGCTACCAGAGCGCCGCCGAGATGCGTACCGACCTGGTCCGCGTTCTGGGTGGACAGCGCCCGAGTGCGCCCATGGTGATGAACGACGAGGATCGAACCACCATCCTCGGCTCCGTCGATTCTCGTCAGGCCGATTTCTCCGGCAAGGACAAGCCCGCCGCTACCGCGGCACCTCGGTCGTCGCGCCACACGGAGGACTACGAGGAACCGAAGAACCGCCGCGGCCTCAAGATCGCGTTGATCTCGGCGGCCGCGATCATCGTCGTCGCTATCGTCGGTGCCTTCCTGTGGTCGCTCGGTCCCGGTGCCGACCCCAAGACCGTCGCCGTGCCCACCGTCGTAGGACTGTCCGCAGACGAGGCGCAGCGTCAACTCGAAGAAGCCGGCCTGCGAGTGAGCATCCAGGAGAAGCCCGACGCGGCGATTCCGGAAGGCTCGGCCATCGGCACCAATCCGGCGGCCGGATCACAGACCGAATCGCCGGGGAACATCCAGCTCGACGTGTCCTCGGGACCGCAGCAGGTGCAGGTTCCGCGACTGACCGGACTCACGCAGCAGCAAGCGTCGGATGCACTGAACGAGGTGGGCCTCCAGCTCGATGCCACCGTCGCCCGTGCTCCGTCGTCACCCGAGAACCTCGACAAGGTCGTCGAGCAGAATCCGTCCTCGGGCGTGAGCATGAACGCGAACTCGCAGGTTCGCATCACGCTGGGCACCGGGCCGGCGCAGGTTCGGATGCCCGATGTCGTGGGGCAACTCGTGAACGTGGCACAGCCGAACGTCGAGGGAGCCGGACTGCGCGTCCAGGTTCAGAACATCGACTCGGGACAGCCGACGGGTCAGGTCGTCTCCACAGACCCCGTGGGCGGCACCAATGTCACCGAGAACACCGTCGTCACGCTGCGCGTGTCGAACGGCGACAAGATCCCCATGCCCGACCTCGCCGGTCTGACCGAGGCGCAGGCGTTGGCCGCGCTGCAGTCGGCCGGCTGGACGGGCACGGCGGCGGAACTGACTGCGACAAGGGAAGCGACGCTGGATCCGTTGATGGTCGGGCGAGTGGTGAATCAGACGCAACCGGCAGGGTCCGAGATCAGCAAGTCCGACACCGTCACGATCAGCATCGGTGCCCTGGGTATCCCCGGGCGTTAGCGATCAGGCGAAGGCCTCGGCGACCTGCGCCTCCAGGGTTCCCACCAAACCGGAATCGGTGGGCATACCGCACACTGCGAGCCAGTTGGCCAGCATCCGGTGCCCGCCCTCGGTGAGGATGGACTCCGGATGGAACTGCACGCCGTGAATGGGTAGCTCGGTGTGCCTCATGGCCATCACCAGACCGGACTCGGTACGGCCGATGATCTCGAGCTCCGCGGGGATGGTGTCCTCGCGGACGGTCAGCGAGTGATAGCGGGTGGCCGTGAACGGCTCGCCCATCCCTTCCAGGACGCCGACGCCGGTGTGATGGACGAGGCTGGTCTTACCGTGCAGCAACTCCGGGGCCTTCTCGACCGTGGCACCGAACGCGGCTCCGATGGCCTGATGGCCCAAACACACACCGAGCAGGGGGGTTTTGGCCCGCGCGCTCGCCGAGACCAGGTCCATCGTGGCCCCGGCGCGCTGCGGGGTTCCCGGGCCCGGGCTGAGCAGAATGCCGTCGAACTCCGCGGCGACAGCGTCGCGATCGGCGAGTCGCTCGTCGTCGTTGCGCCACACCTCGACCTCGGCGTTCAACTGGCCCAGGTACTGGACGAGGTTGAAGACGAAGCTGTCGTAGTTGTCGACGACGAGAATGCGCATGTCGACAGCGTACTCAGCGCGGCTCCGCGAAACGCATGCGCACCGATTCGGTGTACGCCGGAACCGAGAGGTTCTGATAGGCCGCGACCTCGTAGCGGAGGCCATAGCGCAACGCATACTGCTCGTACAGCCGCACCCCGGGCTCGTTGTCCAGCGCAGCCCGCAGTCGATCCGGGTCGCCTATAGCTGTCATCACGTACGGCGGACTGTACGTCCGGCCGCCCAGCAGCAGTGTGTTCCCGATACACCGCGGCGCTGACGACGCCACCAGACGCTGATCCTGCATCGCCATCGCCGACGCACCACCGGCCCACAGGGCGTTGAGGACACTCTGCACGTCGACCTGATGAACCACCAGGTCGTCCGGAGACGCGTCGGACGCATACGACCCGTCGGGACCGCGTGGAGCGTCGGCCATCGTCACCGTCAACCCCGTGCCGGACGCCTCCTCCCGGCCCGCCGCGTCCGAAAGAGCGTCGACCCGGGCCAACGCGTCGGCCACCTCGGAGTCGCCCGCCGCCGTCCGCTGCTGCAGGAGATCGACCTGCTGCTCCAGCGCATCTCTACTGCGCAGCGCATCGTCGCTGCTTCTCTGGGCCGAATCGACCAGATCGGCGAGCCGTGTCGTGTCACCGCCCCGCAACTCGTTGCCGTCCGAGGCATGCCTCGTGGTACCGAGCAGCAGACCGACCACAGCGCACACCGCCACAGCGAGCACCCACCATCGGGTCTCGGAGGAATCGGTCGATCGTCGTCTCACAGAGTGCTCGCCACTGTTCGGTAGGTCGGTGCTGCGCTGATCTGAGTTAGCGTGTACTACAAACCGGGTGGATGACCGCCACGGCTCTCCGGGAGACAATAACCTGGGGATGCACGCAACTCGATCGATCCACAGGTTGTCACCGTCAGTTGTCCACAGGCACGGCGCACGCCGATGACCGTCAAGAACACGAAGAGGACGCAATGCCGAAGTCGAAGGTACGGAAGAAGAACGACTACACGATCAACCCGGCCAACCGCACGCCGGTAAAGGTCAACGCCGGCCCATCGCCGGTCTGGTACGTGGTCCTGATGCTCGGATTCATGCTGTTAGGGCTGCTGTGGCTGATTGTGTACTACCTGGCCCAGGAAGACATCTCGTTCATCGGCAACCTCGGTGCGTACAACTTCCTCATCGGATTCGGCTTCATGGTCGTCGGCCTCGTCATGACCATGCGATGGCGCTGAGAGCCGGCCGAGTTACACCCATGTCATTCATCCCCAATGTGGATAAACCCTGTGGATAACTTTCCCAACCATCCACAGGGTGTGTACGAACACCGATGGGCGACGCCGGCCGTAGCCGTCGGCGCGCTGGTGGCAGGCGGTATCGCACTCGCCATCGGTGCCGTCCTCGCCTCCTCGGACGCCGCCGGAACCTTCCTCGTCGGACTCGCCGCCGTCGGAACCTGGGTGATGGCAGCCCTCGCGGCCGCACAACGCCCCCGACTCGCCATCACACCCGACGGCTCCCTGGTGATGAAACGACTCACCGGCACACGTACGTACTCGCGCGCCGACATCGTCCAAATCAAAGTGGTCCGCTACCCGAGACTGGGACGACGAGTGCCGATGCTCGAACTGGACGTCCGCCCACCCGACGAGGACGACGATCGACTCATCATCTTCGGTCGATGGGACCTGGGAGCCGACCCACGCGACGTGTTCGAGGTACTCGACACCTACGGTCTGGTGCCGCCGAACAACTGACCGCCCACCGTCCCTGCCCCCTCCGGGGTACTCAATGTGACGTTCAGTGGACTTTCCGGGGGTCAATGGCACATCTAGTGGACCAGTGAGCCGTCGCAAAGCCGCCGGGCACCAGCCAGCAGCACGTGGGGATTGCCGAGCTCGCGATCGGCGTCGTCGGGAGTCAATGTGACGTCCAGTGGCCTTTTCGGGGGTCAATGGCACATCTAGTGGACTTCAGAGGCCCATCTGCGCGCGGAGGTCGAGGACTCGGACCGCGATGGTGCCCAGGGCTATCAGGGCTACTGCGGCCACGGAGAGCCAGGCGAGGGATATCCCGGCACGAGGCTGCGCGCTGTTGCGGTTGGGTAGGAACACCAATCCGGCGGTCGCTGCCGCTCCGGCGACAAGTCCGCCCATGTGGCCCCACAGCGAGATGCTGGGGATGGAGATGCTGATGAAGATGTTCAGCGCGATCACGATCAGGACCGGGGTCGGGGAGCGCTTGAGTCGCAGCAGAATGACGGCCTGCGCACCGAGCAATCCGAATACGGCACCCGACGCGCCGGCGGTGGCTGCGAGGGGGTTCTCGAACAGCATGACCGATGCACTGCCACCGAGCAGCGACAGGAAGTAGACGGCGAGATAGCGGCTGCGGCCCAGCACCAGTTCGACGTCCCGGCCGATGATGTACAGGGCGAACATGTTCACCAGCAGGTGAATGGGTCCTATGTGGATGAACCCGCTGCTGAGGAGGCGCCACACATCGCCGTCCGCGACCAGCAGGCTGTTCAGTGCCCAGGCGTCGGCCAGCGAGGATCCGCGGAAATTGCTCATGAGGTCGCCGGATTGAGCGGCGGTGAGGCCGAAGATCACGACGTTGATCGCGATCAGCGCGAAGGTCAGGGGTGTCTTGGCGGAGCGTGTCATCGGCGCGCCGGCGACCGTACGTGCGGTCCGGACGTTCTTGTTGCCGTCGCGCACACAGTCGACACAGTGTTGCCCTACGGCCGCGGGCTGCAGGCACTGTGGGCACGCGGGCCGGCCGCATCGAGAGCAGGCCAGGCCGGTCGGGCGATCGGGATGTCTGACGCACACCGACTGGGGTGGGTTGGGCTGGTCGCCGTACGCGCCACCCCAGCCGGGGTTTGTCATCGTGTAATTCCTTCTACAACCGAATCAGGCGATGGTGATGCTGTTGATGACGACCTCTTCCACCGGGCGATCGCCGCGGCCGACCTGCGTGCTCGAGATGGCGTCGACGACCTTCTTGGACGCCTCGTCGGTGACCTCACCGAAGATGCTGTGCTTGCGGTTGAGGTGCGGGGTCTTGCCGGTGGTGATGAAGAACTGCGAGCCGTTGGTGCCGGGGCCTGCGTTGGCCATGGCCAGCAGGTACGGGCGGTCGAAGGAGAGCTCCGGGTGGAACTCGTCCTCGAACTTGTAGCCCGGTCCGCCGGTGCCGGTTCCGGTCGGGTCGCCGCCCTGGATCATGAAACCGTCGATGACGCGGTGGAAGACTGCGCCGTCGTAGAACGGTCCGGTCTTGGCTCCCGACGCGTTCTGCGTCGTGTATTCCTTCGACCCGTCCGCGAGACCGACGAAGTTCGCGACGGTCTTGGGGGCGTGATTGCCGAACAGTTCGATGACGATGTCGCCGCGGTTGGTGTGCAGCGTTGCCGTTTGGGTCTTGTTTGGTGAAGTCACGCTCACCATCGTGCCATCTCGAGCGACCGGGTAGTTCACAGGTGGTGTATTGGGAGGGTCGATCGGGGCGCTGTTGTGGAACAGTGAGGGCATGACGAGCACAACGAAAACCGAGCGGGTTCACTCCTCCACCGGTACGGCGGCGTCGACGCTGCTCGGTGCCGCTTCCGTCGTGAGCAAGGGCCCTGCCGGAGTGGGCCTGCTCCTCGCCAAGCGCGGCTACGGCCTGGCGCGTAAGCAGGCTGCGCAGCGTCGCGCGGCAACCGCCGAGCGGATTGCCCGGGCCGATCTGACCAAGGCAGCTCTCACGGCTGATCGGACGCCGGGAAACAAGCGTCGCGTCCTGGCGCTCGGAGCTGCCGCTGTCGCCGTCGGAGGTGTCGTGTTCTACCTCAGCCGTCGCCGCCACGAAGTGCCGCCGCCCGCAGATGCGCCGCCCAGCCTGGTCGATTACGAAGACGAGTCGACGTCACAGGTATAGCAGCTTCTGTAGTAGATCGAACAGGCCCGGCCGGGGCCTGGTTTCTGCATCGTCACCCCGGCCGGCGACGACCAGCGCGACGTTGTGTTCGACGCTCGAACCGTCCGTGAGGTAGTCGCCGTGACCTGTGGTGCCCGGACGCCCGTCGCCCTCGTCGGTCGCCAGTTGGGTCACTCCATCGAGTGTGCCGGGATCGCGACCGAAGGCACCGATGTCAGCAACGATGTCCGCGCGCGCCTCCGCCGCGAAAACGTGACCGTCGGGAACCTGTAGGTCGGTCACACTGTCGGTGCCGAGGCCAGGTGATCCGAGGGCCACGAACTCGTCGACGCCGGTGCTCTCGTGCAGGGCAGCGGCTGCGGTCAGTGATCCGTACGAGTGTGCGAGCACCGACAGATGTGGATCGTTCGACCGGGCCACGTCGAGGCCCTCCAGAAAGGGCACCAATCGCGTCGCCCCTGCGTGCGCTGCTGCATCGGATACGACGGTCCGATCGGGATCGAGCAGGCCCCATCCCAGCTGTGGTGCCTGGTAGTTCATCCACGTCACGGCTGCGAAGGTGGGCGTCGGATCCTCCGAAAATGTCTGCTCCACAGTAGTTTTGAGATTCACCAGGTCGCCGTCGTAACGTACCGCGTCTCCGTGGACCGTCGAGCCGAGGCCGGGTACGAACACCGCCACGTGTGTTGCCGTGTCGACGTCACCCACCGCAATCGCGGCAGTGGTCTCTGCATACGTCGAATTGTCGAGCGCCAACAGTTGCCTGTCACCCTGCGCCAGAGTGCTCTCGATCGCGTCGAGCGAACTCAACCGCGTTCGCGTCTGTTCCAAGCCGGCGTCAGCATCACTGAATAATCCTCCGAAAATGTTGTCCTGCAATTGGTTTCCGAGTTCACCCGCAACAGCCTGCAGTCGGATGCGCTCACTGGCAAGTACCCGACGGTTCGCTGAATCCCGAACTCGACCCGGTAATCCGTCGAGATTGCCGATGAGAGCCGGGTGCTCGACGAGCAGTCGAGTGCGCTCGGCGGGCGAGAGGGCGCTCCAGAACGCCGCATTCGTGGCCGGGCTCCCAGCGACCGGCACTTCCGATTCCCCTGCTGTGGTCACGCTCCCCGGTGAGATGTCGCCGGCGAGGCGTCGGGCAAGGTCGTCGTCGAACGCGGTCGCCGCTCGCATCAGTTGGGTGATGCGTTCGGCCAACTCGGTGCAACGGCGACGCCGATCGCGAACGGTCGACGACAGGTCCTGCTGCGCAACCGAATACGACGTCAGCACGTCGGTCACCGAACCGTCGCGTCGGATATCGAAGTGCTCGCGCGCGGCGTCCGCTTCCACAGCGGTCAGCGCCGAGACGAGTCCGGCCATGTCGATGGCCGCCGGACCGGTGCACAGCGCTACCCGCAGTAGCTCCGTCGCACAGTTCCCCACCTGCGCACGGAGAGCTCCGATGGCATCTCGGTATGCCGTTGCCGCGGGGCCCTGCCATCCGTCGTCGACGACGGTCTCCAGCAGTGAGCTGTGCACGGCGGTCAATTCACGCCAACTGTGCATGAACCGATTCGAGACGGCGGTCAGCGCCTGACTGTCCCATGATCTGACGTCATCGAGCGTGACCATCGCAATCCCCCCGCAGCGTTGTCGTCGTACTCGACGAGTCAACGTCAGCGAGACGGTGCAGCGAGAAATCTATCCCCAGGCTGTGGATGAAATCTGGGGATGACGGCCACATCGGTGTATCGCTACACGATTCTGCGTACCGGCCCGCGATGTCCGTCGCCGGGCTCGGTATGGCGAGACGCCTTCGGGGGACGACTCCGCTTGGCGCGGTACAGGTCTGCGTCTGCAGCGCGGTATATTTCACCCCACCGGCGGCCGGCAGGCATACACGCCAGACCGACGCTCCACTCGGCTCGATGGGATCGACGCAAGCCGTCGATGACCTGCCAGGCTTCGGCCTCGAGAACCCCTGGCATGAACAGGACGAATTCGTCTCCGCCGAGCCGGCCCAGAACGTCCCGTTTCGTCAGTTGCCCCTTCCACGCCTTCGAGACGCGAGTGAGCAACACGTCGCCGGCAATATGGCCGTACTCGTCGTTGATCTCCTTGAAGTTGTCGAGATCGAGCACCGCCAGACTGACCGTCAGACCACGAGCGGCGCACGCGGGCAACATCTTCTCGATCTTCGACTCGAAACCGAATCGATTGAGCAGGCCCGTCAACGCGTCGTGAGTGGCCGAATACCGCATTCGACGCGCGAACACCCCAAAGACTTCCGTTGCGCCGACGATGCCCAGGGCGACCAGAATGTAGCTGATGAAGGGCGTGCCGTAGGGGGCGACAGCGGCGCCCACGACCGCAGACACGGCCAGTACTGCAACCCATATTCCAGCGTCGCGCTCGGACCAGAACGCACCGATGTGCATGCCGAGGAACATCGCCGCTTGCACACAGATCAAGAACGCGGGCATCGTGTTGCTACTGCCCAATGCACAGGCAAGCGCGCCCACCGACAGGGCGGTGGCGGTGCCGACCGCATGCTTGGGACTCGGCGCTCCTGCCCTGGCGAGAACAACGATCGCCGCCGGCCCCAGAACCACTGCGAGCGCGGCGAGGAGCTGCTGCGGGCCGGACAGGTCCGACCACGATGCGATGCCGTTCGCGATGTAGAGAACCGTGGTCACCGCGGCGAATACCGCCAGCATCCGGCCGGACTCGTCGAACCTGAATCTGCTCACCAGCAGACACCGTCGATTACGCGTGACGCCTCACCGAGGCACGCAACGAACCGGACACCACCGCTCACGCGATTCCCCCCAGGCACCATCGGCCCTCCCCACGCACTACGACCATCGCCTCATCGGGCCCACCCGTGACCGGACTCTAACACCTCCGAGCTTCGATCACGACCCGCAGCAGCGATTCCGTAGCAGGTCAGGACGCTTTCTCGGCCCGCGCTGCCTCCCGCGCCAACAGGCGATCGCGTGATTCCTCGAACTTCGTCGCCTTCGCCTCGAGATCCTGGACGAATGCGGCCAGACGATCGCGATCGCGTTCGCCCTCACCACTGAAGTCGTTGCGCTCGAAGATGTTCCATTTCCGCAGCACCGGCATCAGCACCTCGTCCAGATGCTGGCGGAGATCGTAGATCCCGTGCTTCGCCAGGATCATGGCGTTCTTGCGGAAGTTCGGCATGTTGAGTCCCGGCATCTGAAAGTCCGTCGCGACATCGGCGATGGCCCGCACCATCTGGTCCGGGACCAGGTCGAGCGACGCCTCGCCCAGGTTCCGGTAGAAGATCATGTGCAAATTCTCGTCGGCGGCCACCCGGGCCAGCATTCGATCGGCGATCGGGTCACCACAGGCCAGACCCGTGTTGCGATGCGACACGCGCGTGGCGAGCTCCTGGAACGTCACGTACGCCACCGAATGCAAGAAGTTGGAGCCGTCCATGGGGGCATCGACACCGACGGTCATGTGGTGCATCCGAGCCCGCTCCAGCTCGACCGGGTCGACGGCGCGTGTGACGACCAGATAGTCGCGCATCACGATCCCGTGACGGTTCTCCTCCGCGGTCCAACGGCCCACCCAGGTGCCCCAGGCTCCGTCCAACGAGAAGTTGTCGGCCAGACCGCGGTGGTACGACGGCAGATTGTCTTCGGTCAACAGATTGGTGATCATCGCTGTACGAGCCAACTCCGACAAAGACGACTGCTCCAGCGACCAGTCCTCTCCGCCCATTGCTGCAAAATTGCGACCCAGATCCCACGGCACGTA
This sequence comes from Rhodococcus sp. 3258, assembly GCF_031456475.1. Classification (NCBI taxonomy): domain Bacteria; kingdom Bacillati; phylum Actinomycetota; class Actinomycetes; order Mycobacteriales; family Nocardiaceae; genus Rhodococcus; species Rhodococcus sp. 3258. The sequence goes on along the minus strand of NZ_JAVDUT010000002.1, from coordinate 314,970 downwards.
ATCATGCGGATGCCACTCCTTCGCCATTGACAGATGGCGATTCAGGTTGGCTTCCAACGTGCCGTCGAGTTCGGTCAACAGCTCTTCATGATCGAGAACACGCGTCATCTGTGGGGCTCCTCCGAGAAATATGAGACGTCCGAACCGAAGACCGATCCGAGACGCCGAGATCGAACGACGGCACACCCCCCTGCGGTGCGCCGTCGCGACCTGTCCCGTCGATCCGCGAACCGACGCTGCTGTACCCGAAGAACGCTAGGGACCGCGGACGTGATGCGAAACGAATCCAACAATGATCTGGATATCTGGGCACCGATCTCGACAGCGGTTGGTCCGAGTCACAACAGTGGTCGACGCATCCCTGCCACTCGGCCGGGACTCAATGTCACGTTCGGTGGACTTTTCGGGGGTCAATGTCACATCTAGTGGACTTGGGGTGAGCGGCAGTCGGGTGCAGACACGAAAAAGGACGCCCATCGGAATGGACGTCCTTTTGATTGTGGAGCCTAGGAGATTCGAACTCCTGACATCTGCCTTGCAAAGGCAGCGCTCTACCAACTGAGCTAAGGCCCCGGGTGTTGCTGTCGAACGTGCACGAACTTTACACGTTCTCTCCGAGCGATTGTCACCCGGTGGAGATGCTATGCCAGACGCCTTCCGAGCTGCGCGTGGAACGCACCTTCGATACTGTCAGCACTGCGATCACCACCGAAGCAACAAGAAGAAGGATTTTCACGTCCTGCCTCTTTTCGTTCGTTCGGTGTGGGCCTAGGAGGACTTGAACCTCCGACCTCTTCCTTATCAGGGAAGCGCTCTAACCGCCTGAGCTATAGGCCCTCGATACTGCTTCGGGCCGAAGAATTGCTCTCCTCGAACCGAGGGATGAGATTACCGTATCGGGCCGCTGTCTTCCAAAACGGCCCGATACGGCAGTCGTTCGTGCTGGTCAGTCGCGATCTGCCAGCGTCACTTCGACGCCGCCGACCAGGTCCGACGACAGGTTGTAGATGAAGGCACCGATCGTGGTGAGTGCGGTGAACAGTACGACATTGATCACACCGATCACTGCGGCGTAGCCGAACACCTGACCGGCGCTGACGAGTCCGCCGTCGCCGGATTCGTTGACGATCTCGGTGAAGGCACTGTTGAGTCGGTCCCACACACCCATGCCGTCGAGCACGGCGTACAGCAGGCCGACGGCCACCATCCACACGAAGAACAACGACACAGCGATGACCAGAGCGATCTTGAGCGTCGACCAGGGATCGATCTTGCGAATCTGGATCGTCGCCCGCAGAGGATCGCCGTCCGCGCTGGGTACCGCCGTGATAGCGGTGGGGGCTGCGCGATCGGCTGCCGTCGGCTCAGGATGCCGGGTGGCAGACAGATCCGGCATGTCCTTCGCCAGATCCTTGCGCTCGATGTGCCGAGTCGGCCCGTCGATCACGGCCGCCTTCGACCGCGCTGCCTCGCGTCGTTCGGTCTTGTCCTCACCCGATTCACGCTCGCCCGATTCACGCTGGCCCGGAGCTGCCGAGGCGGCTGCAGCTGCCACTGTCGAACGATCGAACTCACCTGTTGCCGGCAGTGCGGTGCCGCGCCCGGACAGGTTCGTCTGAGGTTGGTTCTGGGGCTGCTGACGGTCGTCGAGCCCCTGCTGTGCCGGACGCTGGCCGGGGCCGCGCTGCCAGGGCGGAGTGCCGGAACCGCCCTGCGGGCCGTCTCCGCGTTGAGTCGGTATCGCCTGGGTCGGTGCCGGAGCCTTCGACTCGGCTGACCCCTCGGCGGCCGGAGCAGCGTCATTGGCGGGACGCGGCGGCGATGCGGGACCGGACGGTCCCTGACCCTGCGGCGGCTGGCCGTTGGCGGGGCGACCGCCGTCGGCGTTTGCTGCACCCGGCTCACCGGGCCGACCGTTGGCCGCCTGAGGCGGGCGAGACTGAGCCGGTCCCTGCGGTGCCGGTCCCTGTTGAGGTGCTCGCGGCGGCGGTCCCTGAGGTGCCGGCTGACCCTGAGAACCCGGCTGACCTTGCGGTGCCGGTGGGCGCTGCGGCGGCGGTCCCTGCGTCGGACGAGGCGGGCCGGCCGGACCACCCTGTGTCGGGCGTGCCGGTGGCCGAGCACCCTGCTGCGGTGCCGGTCCTCGCCCGGCCGCGGGTGCCGGACGCGTCGCCGGCTGGGGGCGACTTCCCGGTCGGGCACCTTCGGGAGGTGCCGGACGCGATGGCTGCTCGGTCTGCGCAGCGTCCCTGCCGTCCGGTCCACCCGTGGGGCCGGGCCTGCTGCCAGGCCGGTTGGGAGTGCTCACTTACGACTCCTTCGGTGCATCGTCTTCGGGACCTGCTGCGTCCGGTTCGATCTCGTCGGCGTTGCGCGCTATCGCGAGCAGTGTGTCGCCTTCACCGAGATTCATCAACCGCACGCCCTTGGTCTGTCGGCCGGCTTTCCGAACCTGCTTGGCAGCGGTCCGGATGACGCCACCACTGGACGTGATGGCGTACAGCTCGTCCTCGTCGTCGACGATGAGAGCTCCCACCAGCGTGCCACGCTTGGGGTCGTACTGGATTGTCAGTACTCCCTTTCCGCCGCGGCCCTGCTGCGGGTAGTCCTCCATCGCGGTGCGCTTGGAATAACCGCCCGACGTCGCGACCAGCAGGAACTTGTTCTCGCTGACCACGTTGAGCGAGAGCAGCTCGTCTTCGCCGTTGAAACGCATGCCCTGGACACCGGAGGTGGCGCGGCCCATGGGTCGCAGTACCTCGTCGGTAGCCGAGAATCGGATCGATTGGCCCTGAGCAGAGACGAGCAGCAGGTCGTCGTCGGACGACGCCAGAACTGCTCCGACCAGCTCGTCCTCACCGCGGAGGTTGACGGCCACGATGCCGCCGCTGCGGTTGGAGTCGAAGTCGGTCAGACGCGACTTCTTGACCAGACCGCCCTTGGTGGCGAGCACCAGGTAGGGAGCATCTTCGTAGGTCTTGATCTGGATGACCTGCGCGATGCGTTCGTCGGGCTGGAACGCCAGCAGGTTCGCGACGTGCTGTCCGCGCGCCGTGCGGTTGGCCTCGGGCAGCTCGTACGCCTTTGCCCGGTAGACACGTCCCTTGGTGGTGAAGAACAGGATCCAGTCGTGCGTCGAGCAGACGAAGAACTTGCTGACGATGTCGTCCTGCTTGAGGCCTGCTCCCTGCACGCCCTTGCCGCCGCGCTTCTGCGACCGGTACAGATCGGTTCTGGTGCGCTTGGCGTATCCGGTCTCGGTGATCGTGACGACCACGTTCTCCCGGGCGATCAGATCTTCGTCGTTGACGTCGCCGTCGGCAGCGATGATGCGCGTGCGACGGTCGTCGCCGAACTTCTCGACGATCTCGGCCAGTTCGTCTCGCACGATCTGACGCTGACGCTCCGGCTTGGCCAGAATGTCCTGCAGGTCGGCGATGGTGCGTTCGAGTTCGGCCAACTCGTCGATGATCTTCTGGCGCTCGAGTGCTGCGAGGCGCCGCAGCTGCATGTCGAGAATTGCCTGCGCCTGGATCTCGTCGATGTCGAGCAGATCGATCAAGCCCTGCTTGGCGAGATCGACCGTCTGCGACGCACGGATGAGGGCGATGACCTCGTCCAACGCGTCGAGCGCCTTCACGAGACCGCGCAGAATGTGGGCCCGCTCCTCGGCTCTGCGCAGGCGGTACCGCGTACGACGAACGATCACGTCGAGTTGGTGGGTGACGTAGTACCGGATCATCTGATCGAGCCGCAGGGTGCGCGGCACGCCGTCGACGATCGAGAGCATGTTGGCACCGAAGCTGGTCTGCAGCTGCGAGTGCTTGTAGAGGTTGTTGAGCACGACCTTGGCGACGGCGTCGCGCTTGATCGTCACGACGATGCGCATACCGACGCGGTCCGAGGACTCGTCGTCGATCTTCGAGATACCGGACAACTTGCCGTCACGGACCTGCTCGGCGATCGAGGTGATCAGGTTGTCGGGGTTGACCTGGAAGGGCAGTTCGGTGATGACGATCGTCGTGCGACCGTTGGAGTCTTCCTCGATCTCGACGACGCCGCGCATGCGGATCGAACCGCGGCCGGTCGAGTACGCATCCTGAATTCCCTGGCCGCCGACGATGAGTCCGTGGGTGGGGAAGTCGGGACCCTTGACGCGTTCCATGCAGGCCGCGAGTGTCGCTTCCTCGTCGGCCTCGAAGTTGTCGAGAGCCCAGAACACCGCATCGCCGAGTTCACGCAGGTTGTGCGGCGGAATGTTGGTGGCCATACCGACGGCGATACCGTTGGAGCCGTTCATCAACAGGTTCGGCACACGCGACGGAAGTACCGTCGGCTCTTGGGTTTTGCCGTCGTAGTTGGGGATGAAGTCGACGGTTTCCTCGTCGATGTCGCGCAGCATCTCCATGGCGAGCGGGGTCAGACGCGCTTCGGTGTATCGCATGGCGGCGGCGCCGTCGTTGCCGCGGGAGCCGAAGTTGCCCTGGCCGTCGACCAGTGGGTACCGCATCGACCACGGCTGAGCCAGACGCACGAGCGCGTCGTAGATCGAGGTGTCGCCGTGGGGGTGGTAGTTACCCATCGTTTCGGCAACGGGCCGTGCGGATTTCACGTAGCTACGGTCGGGACGGAAGCCCGAGTCGTACATCGCGTACAGCACACGTCGGTGCACCGGCTTGAGACCGTCGCGGACCTCGGGAAGCGCGCGGCCGACGATGACGCTCATGGCGTAATCGATGTAGCTGCGCTGCATTTCCTGCTGGATGTCGACCGGATCGATCCGGTCGCCGCCCTCGGCGTTGGTGGTCGAGCCCGGCGGGGGCCCGACCGGCGGTTCGGTGATGTCAGACATAGAAGATCTCCTCGAAAACGGTCGTCGGACGCACCGACACTGAGTGCGGTGCGTCCGAGAAACGACTAAACGTCAAGAAAGCGAACATCTTTCGCGTTACGCGCGATGAAGCTTCGGCGGGCGGACACGTCCTCGCCCATCAGGACGCTGAACAGTTCGTCCGCGGCCGCGGCATCGTCGAGAGTGACCAGACGAAGAACTCGCACTGCCGGGTCCATCGTGGTTTCCCACAGCTCCTTGGCGTTCATCTCGCCGAGGCCTTTGTAGCGCTGGACGCCGTCCTCGACGTTGATCTTGCGCTTGTTGGCGATACCGGCCTCGAGCAGACCGTCGCGCTCGCGGTCGGAGTACGCGAAATCCGGTTCGCCGCGGCTCCACTTGAGCTTGTACAGCGGCGGCATGGCCAGGTAGACGTGACCGTTCTCGATCAGCGGCCGCATGAACCGGAACAGCAGGGTCATCAGCAGGGTGGAGATGTGCTGGCCGTCGACGTCGGCGTCGGCCATCAGCACGATCTTGTGATAGCGCAGCTTGGCGATGTCGAACTCGTCGTGAATGCCGGTGCCGAACGCGGTGATGATCGACTGGACCTCGTTGTTCTTGAGGACGCGGTCGATGCGGGCCTTCTCGACGTTGATGATCTTTCCGCGCAGCGGCAGGATCGCCTGGAACATCGAGTCACGGCCGGATTTGGCCGAGCCGCCGGCGGAGTCGCCCTCCACGATGTAGATCTCGGACTTGCTCGGATCGTTCGAGCGGCAGTCTGCGAGCTTGCCGGGCAGGCCACCGATATCGGTTGCGCTCTTGCGCCGCACCAACTCTCGCGCCTTACGCGCGGCCATGCGGGCCTGCGCGGACGAGACCGCCTTGTTGATGATTGTCTTGGCATCGGCCGGGTTGGACTCGAACCAGTGCGAGAGGTGCTCGTTGCACGCCTTCTGCACGAACGAGCGAATCTCGGTGTTGCCGAGCTTGGTCTTGGTCTGTCCCTCGAACTGGGGCTCCCCGACTCGCACCGAGATGACGGCGGCGAGGCCTTCGCGGATGTCGTCGCCGGTGAGCTTGACGTCCTTTTCCTTGACCAGTTTCTTCTCGATGGCGTACTTGTTCACCGTCGACGTCAGCGCGGTACGGAAACCCTCTTCGTGGGTACCGCCCTCGTGCGTGTTGATCGTGTTGGCGAAGGTGTGCACCGATTCGGAGTAACCAGCGTTCCACTGCATGGCGATCTCGACCTCGTGGCCCTCACCCTTGCCGGTGAAGCCGACGACCGAGTTGTGAATCGCGGTCTTGGTGCGGTTGATGTGCTTGACGAAGTCCACCAGACCGTCGGGGTAGTGGTACGTCCGCTTACGAACCTTGGCCGGCTTCGCGTTGGCCGCGTCGGCCTGCTCTTCCTCGGCGGTCTTGGGTGCCTCGGCGGTCTCGCCGAGTTCTTCCTCGGTCGCGTCGGTGGCCGCCACTCGCTCGTCGGTGAAGTTGATGGTCAGTCCCTTGTTGAGGAACGCCATCTCCTGCAGGCGACGGTGCACGGTCTCGAAGCTGTAATCGAGGGTCTCGAAGATCTTGCCGTCGGCCCAGAACCGCACCGTGGTGCCGGTCTCCGTGGTGTCGCCGACGGTCTCGAGTGGGCCGGGCTTGGCGTAATCGTACGTCTGCTTGTAGCGGTGACCGTCACGCGCGATCTGCAGTTCGACCTTGGTCGAGAGTGCGTTCACGACGGAGATACCGACGCCGTGCAGACCGCCGGAGACGGCGTAGGAGTCGGAGTCGAACTTGCCACCGGCGTGCAGCTGGGTCATGACGACCTCGACGGTGGGAACACCGGAGGAGTGCATGGCGACGGGGATGCCTCGGCCGTCGTCCTTGACCTCGACGCTGCCGTCTTCGTGGATGGTGACGTCGACGGTGGAGGCGTAGCCGGCCATGGCCTCGTCGACGGAGTTGTCGACGACCTCCCAGATCAGGTGGTGCAGGCCTCGTTCACCGGTGGAACCGATGTACATACCGGGCCTCTTACGGACTGCTTCCAGGCCCTCGAGGACCGTGATGGACGAAGCGCCGTAATCCTTGCTGTTCTCACTGTTACCTGACTTCTGGGCAGCCACGGTTAGCTGGTTCTCCTTCTACGCGTCCACTACCCCGCTCACACCTGCTGTAGGTGCTACCGCAGGGTCGGCACGGTCGTTTCCGCCGTGCTCGGTCCATGCGTTTGTTCCGGGCTTGATGTCGTACCGGTCCATAGTACTGGGTGGCTGCGACAGCATGGGGACGATGACACCCCTAAAAGGCCCCTGATTGCTTCACAGGCGCATTTTCTCGACATCGGACGACAAAGATGAAGGGTAAAACCGGCGATTCGGCTACAGATCGAGGACGATCCGTTCTCCGTCCGACCGCGAGACGCAGATCAACATCTCGTGCCGCTGCTCCTCGGTCGTCAACCGATTCTCTCGATGCTGCGGTGTTCCGCTGAGCACTCGCACCCGGCACGTGCCGCAGAAACCCTGCTGGCACGAGTACGCGACGTCCGGCCTGATGCGTCGAATGGCATGCAGCGCAGTCTCTTCCGCACCGACCGACAGAATTTCGCCGGAATCGACGAGCTGCACCTCGAATTCCGTCCCGTTCTTCACCGGCGGCGGTGAGAAGCGCTCGAAGTGCAGATGCGTGGCCGGGAGGGCGTCGAACGAGGCGCGAACGAGGTCGATCATCGGCGGCGGACCACATACGTAGACCGAACCGCCGGGGGCCGTCGAGCCCAGCAGATCCATGCTCGACGGCATGCCGTCCACGTCGTCGGTGCGCACGGTGACCCGGGCGGGATCCCAGCCCTCGATCTCGTCGAGAAACGGCATCGACTCGCGGGAGCGGCCGCAGTAGACGAGGTGCCAGTCCATGCCCAGATCGCGGGCACGGCGCACCATCGAGATGATCGCGGTGATGCCGATTCCACCCGCGACGAACACTGCATGTTCGGACGGTACGAACGGAAACCCGTTGCGCGGCCCCCTGATCGACACCGCAGTGCCGACCGTCAGCGCGTGCATCTCCGGAGATCCGCCGCCGCCGTCCGGCACGAGTCGTACTGCAATCGAGTACGTGTCGTCACTGGGCAATCCGCACAGGGAGTACTGCCGTCGCCGACCGGACGGGAGGTAGAAATCCAAGTGCATTCCCGGTGCCCACGCCGGCAGAGCCGACCCGTCGGCGGCGGCGAAGGTCAGCTGGACGACCTGTTCGTCGATGCACAGAACGTCATGGGAGACCAGTGTCAGTTCTCGGGTACGCGCGACGGGAGGGGCCGCGAACGAGGCGTCGTACTCACCGTTGTCGAGGAGGGCGAACCACTTGTCCAGTGCATCGGTGACCAGCGAGACCGTCTGATCCGGCTCGTCACGCCCGTACAAATTCTGTGGAATCGTGCGGCCTACTCGGAACGAGTCGACCTTTCGAGCCATCGCGTCGAGCCTGCTCCGCAACGTGCGTTTGGTCATCGATCAGCGGACCGCGCCGCCGGCGAGGTGGCGAGATACTGCACGGCCTGGGCCGTCGAGCCTTCCTGAGACGGGTGATACGTGCTCTTGAAGTACCGCAGGGACGCCTTGACCATGGACATCGGAGTCGGAAACAGACCGGCCTTGGCGACGCGTCGGAATTCCCGGAACGACGGCGTGCGCTCCTTCGGCGACAGATGCGCCAACGTCGGATCCTGGCTCATGAGGTATCGCACGCCGCGCGTCCAGAACCAGACGAGAGTGGGTGCAATGACCACGTAGGTACGGATACGCCGGGCCGGCCGAACGTCGAAGTAGCGCATCACCTCGTACGCCACCGAACGATGCTCCACTTCTTCGGCGCCGTGCCACCGCAACAGATCTAGCATGACCGGATCGACGTCGGCTTCGTCGAGCTCGCGCGCGTTGAGAACCCAGTCGCCGAGGAACGCGGTCAGATGCTCGGCGGCCGCGATCAAGGCCAGCCGCTCCACCAGGCTGTTCTGACCGTGGCCCGAGCGATTGCCGAGTGCGCGTCCGAACAGGAACTTCATCTGGTCGACGTACGGATCGACATCGATGCCGTGGGCCCGAAGCTGATCGTGGACCTCGGTGTGGGCCTGTGCATGCATGGCTTCCTGGCCGATGAAGCCGATCACGTCGTCGCGCAACTGATCGTCGTGGATGAGCGGCAACGCCTCTTTGAACGTGCGCACGAACCACTCCTCGCCCTCGGGCAGAAGCAGGTGCATCACGTTGATCAGGTGGGTGGCCAGGGGATTGCCGTCCATATAGTGCAGCGGCAGAGTTTCCCAATCGAATTCGACGTTCCGAGCGTGCAGAACCACTCTGTCTTCGGGGGTCCCATCGACGTCGACCGCCGTTGTCGACGCCTTCTTCGTAGGTGCAGACACAACTTCTCCTCGTCCGATGGCCGCATGGAACAGTATTCGGTCCCCCGACCGTTGCGTGTCCCGAATCACGCTACGCATACCAACTGTCTCACAGCAACACTGCCCCCAACATCTGTTGAGGATCACCTGGACCAGGGGCTACGTCGAACGCGCATTGGGAACAGTCACTATCCGTAGGTGTCCCGCGGACCACGACCTTTGACGTGTCGCTCGCCTTTTCGCCAGCTCTGCGTCGTCGGCCCGGTGATCCGAAGCGACGTCACCACACCGTGGCCCACCGCCGCCGCGATCTTCGCCAGAATCTGCGACTGCATCAATCGGAGCTGCGTCGCCCACGCAGTCGACTCGGCGGAGATGCTGAGCACTCCGTCCTTGAGGCCGGTGGGGTCGGCGTGCGCCGAGATGTCCTCACCGACGACGCTGGGCCACCGCCCCAGCACGGCACCCTCGGATACCTTGGCCGACCAACCACGCTTGGACGCGATCGAATTCGCCAGTGCTCCGAACGCCTGCGGATCTCGATCGTCGGGGCCAGCCCCCGACCAACCCCGTCGTCGACGCCCCCGCAGTGCCCGGACACCCCCGGTCGGTGACGAACGACCTTGACCGACCGACTTGCCGCTCGCCTTGGCCGCGGCCCGGGCATCTTCGAGCGCCCGACGCGCAAGGTCGACGCCCTTCAACTCCGGCTGCTCATCCGGTGCCGGTGAATTTGTCTCGTCGCTCATGACACCTCACTCTCCGACGTCGACAGCTCGGTGATGGTCGAAATACGCCCTGCCGCACCGGAATCGGATTCCTGACGAGCTTCGACGCCGTAGCGTCGTGCATCGAGTTCGGGTGGCACGTCCTCGGGAACCGCGGCGGTGATCAGTACCTGTTCCGCGTCGGCCGCAACCGCCGCCAGGGCCGTGCGACGCTTGCGGTCGAGCTCGGCGAACACGTCGTCGAGCATCAGGACGGGGTCGGTCCCGTCCTCGCGCAGCAACGAAAAGGAGCCGAGCCGAAGAGAGAGTGCATACGACCAGGATTCACCGTGGCTGGCAAAGCCTTTGGTGGGTCGGTCGCCGAGCATCAGTTCCAGATCGTCTCGATGGGGCCCGACCAGACACACCCCACGTTCGATCTCTCGCTGCCTCATCACCGAAAGCTGGTGTAGGAAAGCAGCTTCCAGCACGTCGACGTCGTCGGACTCCGGTGCTCGGCCGGCATCGGAGAATTCCGGCGGCAGTGCCTCGGCGAGACTGCAGCGATAGGACAACGTGGCGAGCCGCGATTCCGGCGCGATCGACTCGTAGGCCTGCTGCACGAAGGGCATCAGCTCGTGTACCAAAGATATTCTGGCCGACAGCAATCGGGCACCGTGGGTAGCAAGATGGCCGTCCCAGACATCGAGCGTGGCCAGAGCGCTCGAGCCGTCGGTGGACGACGAGCCTCGGCGCAACGCCCCGCTGGCGGTCTTGAGCAGTGCCGACCGCTGACGCAGCACCTTGTCGTAATCTGCACGCACAGCGGCCATTCGAGGAATTCTGGTGGTGAGCAGCTCGTCCAGATACCGACGGCGCTCACTCGGGTCGCCGCGCACCAGCGAGAGGTCCTCGGGTGCGAACAACACACTCTGCAGTACACCCAGAATTTCTCGTGGTCGACGCAGCGGAGACCTGTTCATCCTCGCCTTGTTCGCCTTGCCCTCGAGCAGTTCGACGTCGATGATCAACTCGCGTCCGTGGTTGACCACGGCGCTGCCGACGAACGCGGTGGACGCACCTGCCCTGATCATGGGCGCATCGGTCGAGACCCGGTGCGAGGACAGCGTCGACAGATAACCGAGTGATTCCAGCAGGTTGGTCTTACCGTGGCCGTTGGGCCCGACGAACACGGTCGATCCCGGGCCCAGGTCGACGATGACGTCGTCCCAGGACCGGAAATCGTGAAGTTGCAAAGACCGGACGAACACTTACTCGGTGTTCTTCGGCGCGGGTGCGCGCAGTGTCTCGTCCGCATCCGCCTTCTTGACGGCATGCCCGCCGAACTGGTTCCGCAACGCCGACACTGCCTTCATTGCAGGCGAATCTTCTTGTCGCGAAGCGAATCTCGCGAACAGAGCTGCGGAGATGACCGGGGCTGGTACGGCATGCCGAATGGCCTCCTCGACGGTCCATCGACCCTCGCCGGAGTCCTCGGTGTACCCCGAGATCTCACTGAACTCCGGATCCTGACCGAGTGCCTCGACCAACAGATCGAGCAGCCACGACCGCACGACGGTGCCCTTGCTCCAGGCCCGCAGTACGCCCTGCACGTCCTGCACCAATTCTTCGGCCTCGAGGATCTCGTAGCCCTCGGCGTACGCCTGCATCAGACCGTATTCGATGCCGTTGTGCACCATCTTCGAGTAATGCCCGGCACCGACAGGGCCGGCGTGGACGAATCCGTCCGCGCGTTCCCCTTCCGGACGCAGGGCGTCGAAGATCGGCATAGCGCGTGCAACGTGCTCGTCGTCGCCGCCGACCATCAGGCCGTAGCCGTTCTTCAATCCCCAGACACCGCCCGAAACTCCGGCATCGATGTACCCGATTCCCTTGGCGTCCAACAGTTCTGCGTTGGGCTTGTCATCGGTGAAACGCGAGTTTCCACCGTCGATCACCAGGTCGCCCGGTTCGAGAACATCCCCGAGCCCGGTGATGGTGTCCCGGGTGATCTGGCCGGAGGGCACCATCACCCACACCACCCGGGGGGCGGTGAGGGATTCCGCGAGACCGGCGAGTGACGGAGTGTCCGTCACCTCGGGCCTCGGGTCGTAACCGATGACCTCGTGGCCGTGCTCGCGCAGCCGCTCGCGCATGTTGAAGCCCATTTTTCCGAGACCGACCAAGCCCAGCTGCATGAGGAAGCGTCCTTGTCTGTGTCAGGTGTAATTCCGGTCGAGCGGGAGTGGAGCCGGCGGAACGACTCGTACGATCCCGCAACTTCAACAGTAACCAGGCAGGATCAGCCCGGCAGCCTGACCGGCATCAACAGATAGGTGTATTGGGACTGAGGCGCCGCGAACTTGCCGGAATCGTCGGGCACCAGCTCCTCGTCCGACGTCGGACGCAGCACTGCAGGCCGACTCGGGGTCGTGAAACCGAACGTGACCTTCTCGCTGTGCAAGGAGGACAGGCCGTCGATGAGGTACCCCGGGTTGAACGCGATGGTGAGCGCCTCGCCCTGGAAGTCGGCCGGCAGAGCTTCCTCGGCGCGGCCGGCATCGTCGCCGCCTGCCGACAGCAGCACACCTTCGGCGTTGAATTCCAGACGCACCTGCGCACCGCGTTCGGCGACGAGTGCCACGCGCTTGATGGCCTCGACCAGCGGCGCGATCTCGAGTGTTGCGACGGCAGTGTGTTCTGCCGGCAGCAACTGACGGAACTTCGGGAATTCCGCATCGAGCAGACGAGTGGTCGTGCGGCGCCCGTCACTGACGATTCCGAGCAAACCGTCGCTCCCGATGGAGGAACCCGAACCGAGAGCCAGCTCGACGGGCGAACCCGCGTTGCCGCCGAGAGTCTTGGCCGACTCGGACAGAGTCTTCGCCGGAATCAGCACTGCGGTGGTGGTGTCGGCGCCGGCGGGAGTCCAGTCGACCTCACGAACCGCCAACCGGAATCGGTCGGTCGCAGCCAGCACGACGTTGGTGCCGTCGATCTCGACACGGATACCGGTCAGCATGGGAAGCGTGTCGTCCTTGCCCGCCGCAATGGCGACCTGGGCAATGGCCTCGGAGAAGACATCACCGGCCAGCGAACCGGTGTTGCTGGGCAACTCGGGTAGCTGAGGATAGTCCTCGACCGGCATCGTCGGCAGCGAGAATTTTGCGCTTCCGCAGTTGACGAGAACGCGAGTCCCGTCGACGGTGACGTCGACGGGCTTGTTCGGCAACGACTTGGTGATATCGGCAAGTAGCTTGCCCGACACCAGAACTCGTCCTGCGGTGGCCACTTCGGCCGACACCTTCACCTGGGCGGAGACCTCGTAATCGAAGCCCGAGACCGTCAGACCCTGTTCGTCGGCGGCGAGCAGAACGCCACCGAGAACGGGAACGGGCGGCCGGGACGGCAGGCTGCGGGCCACCCACGCCACGGAATCGGAAAAATCTTCACGAGCAACGCGAAACTTCAAACTTCCAAGCTCCATCGCTCGGCATTTCCTCTCGTTCGGGGCATTCGTGTGCACAGTCGAGCGGTGCGACCACGATCGTCGCGGCTCCAACCGATGCAACGACGAGTCTGGCACATCCAGCGCAAGCACACCGTATGCCCTTCGAGACGAAGTTGAAAGCTCGGGCGAGGCCGCGAAGGGCACCGATGCGGTCGTCGGAAGGGGGCTGTGAACGGATCGTTCCCCAACACCTGTTTTCAAAGAAGTTCTTTCAAGGAGAAAACAGAAGTATTAATAGGTCCTGTGCAATCTGTGCATGGAGACCTCGCGATGCTGGTGGCTCGGCGTGGTGTCGTGGGGATGAACTCGGGACCAATCTGCGGTTGACGGACGGCTGCCTGTGGACCAATCGCATCGGTGCACAGGCGCCCACATTCCATCCCCAGAAGTCGACGGTTGTCCACATGGTTATCCACAGGTGTGAATCAATGGTCGTCGGCTCCGAAATGTCATCCGATTCGGCCCAGAATCGGCGCGGAATCGACCCAGATTCGATCCGGAATCGACTGGAGATCGTGTTCGATCGACGCCCGAGTCGAACCGAGGCGGCACCGATCACCGACGAAAACGGCGACGGCACCGACCCCCGCGATGGGAATCGGCGCCGTCGCCGTCGTTGCCGAAGGACTGTGGAGCTATCGCTTCGAGCGCTGCTTGATGCGCGCCGTCAACTCCTGGACCTGGTCGTAGACCTTGCGACGCTCGGTCATTTCCTTGCGAATCTTCTTGTCCGCGTACATCACCGTCGTGTGATCTCGGCCGAACGTCTGACCGATCTTCGGTAGCGACAGGTCGGTGAGCTCTCTGCAGAGATACATCGCGATCTGCCGGGCCATGGCCAACGCTCGGGCCTTACCCGGTCCGCACAGGTCCTCGATGGAGGTGTCGAAGTACTCCGCGGTGACGGCCATGATCGTGGCCGCGTTGATCTCCAAGCTGGACGAATCGGGAATCAGGTCACGTAGGACGACCTCGGCGAGGGTGAGGTCGAGGGCCTGTCCGTTCAACGAGGCGAATGCCGTCACGCGAATGAGGGCGCCTTCGAGCTCGCGGATGTTGCGCTCGATGCGGCTGGCGATCAGCTCCAGGACGTCGTGCGGCACGTCGAGTCGATCCATCCGAGCCTTCTTGCTCAGAATGGCGATCCGCGTCTCGAGCTCCGGTGGCTGGACGTCGGTGATCAGGCCCCACTCGAAGCGGGTACGCAGCCGCTCCTCGAGGGTCGCCAACTGTTTGGGTGGTCGGTCGGACGAGACGACGATCTGCTTGTTGGCGTTGTGCAGCGTGTTGAAGGTGTGGAAGAACTCTTCCTGGATACCTTCCTTGCCCTCGATGAACTGAATGTCGTCGACCAGCAGCACGTCGGTCTCCCGGTAGCGGCGCTTGAACGCCACCTTGCGGTCGTCACGGAGACTGTTGATGAAGTCGTTGGTGAATTCTTCGGTGGAGACGTACTTGACGCGCATGCCCGGGAACAGGCGCTGCGCGTAGTGACCGGCCGCGTGCAGCAGGTGCGTCTTGCCCAGGCCCGATGCCCCCCACACGAACAACGGGTTGTACGCCCGGGCGGGTGCTTCGGCGATGGCGACCGCGGCGGCGTGCGCGAACCGGTTGGAGGCGCCGATCACGAACGTGTCGAAGGTGTACTTCGAGTTGAGGCTGTTGGCACCCGACGACGGTGGCGTCGATTCCGGTGGTTTGGTGAAGTACGTCGGCCACGAGTTCTGGACGCTGGCGAGGGCTTCCCGCTCGTCGTCCACTTCCTCGTAATCGGCGGTCTCGGAGTCCGACGGCTCGTCGTCTCTGCTGGTCAGGACGCGGCGCCGGTACGTCGGGGAACTGACGGCATCGGGATACGTCGAGCGCTCGGTTTCGAGCTTCTCGTCCTCGGGGGCGGAGATCCGAACGCCGAGACCTTCGACACCCTGTCCCAGATGACGCCCCAGGGCTCCCAGGATGGGTTCGCGCAGGTCACGTTCGATCGCTTCCTGAGCGAAGGTCGACGGGACGGCGAGCAGAGCGAAGCCCTGAGTCAACGTGAGCGGTTTGACCAGCGCGAGCCAGGCCTTCTGGCCCTTGGTCAGCGGCGACCCACTGTGTCGGTCGGACGTCAGCTCCGCGACTACCTCGGGCCAGATGCGCGCAAGCGCATCCGGATCGTCGTTCACGTCGATCCCTCCGTCGTCGAGCTTGTAGGTCTCGCCGGACTCCGACAACCGATTCGGTGCGGCGTTTCGAACCCGCGCAACCGCGTCGTCGGATAGCGTCGTCGATCGTGCGCCTCCGCGGCCGAGACAAGGGTCCTTCGGTGGACCCCGCAAGGTACGAATATGCCACCTGAACTGTGTTTCCACACAATTATCCACAGGTGTGGATAAACGACACCGATGTGAGCCCAACCGTCACCGAGTGGCGTGGTAGTACGTATACGACAGTCTGACCTGCGGCGATAGCCATTGTCAGTCGTTCGATCGCAGCAACGACCAGTTGCGCGGCGCCGCGGAACGACAGATATTGTCGACTCTTCGGCCCGTCCCAGGTCTCGTCGTCCGTGGCCTGTGTATGAATCGACGGATCGGTCGATGTCGAGCGAGTTTGACCACCGGTGACTCGATCAGTACTCTCGAACAGTCACCCAATAGCGAGGTGGCCGATGCTTGCTGGCTGCTCACAGTCTGTCTTCACTCGGATTTCTCGCTCGGGAGGCTAGCGAGTTCATCCGAACTCGCTGAGAACCTTTACAGCAGGCGCCGACAGATCGGCGTCTTCGAATCTCGAGGAGTGTTGACCGTGGCCAAGGGCAAGCGGACGTTCCAGCCGAACAATCGCCGCCGCGCGCGCGTTCATGGCTTCCGTCTTCGTATGCGTACCCGTGCGGGTCGTGCAATCGTTTCCGCACGTCGCGGCAAGGGCCGCAAAGAACTCACAGCCTGATAACCGTTCGTCCGAAGCTTGGAGCTCGGGATGCTTCCTGAGCCGAATCGGCTGCATCGCGCACGTGACTTCACCGTGGTGATGCGTCGAGGACGCCGAATGGGTAGATCGGACCTGGTCGTACACGCAGTTGCGCGTCACGAGCAGGACATCGCATCCACCGTTCATGGGCCACGTTTCGGATTGATCGTCAGCAAGGCAGTCGGGCCGGCCGTAACTCGTCATCGAGTTGCGCGCCGGCTTCGGCATATCTGTGCCGAGGTGATCGACGGGCTCGCGGTGAACACCGACGTGGTCATTCGAGCACTTCCAGGTGCTGCGCACGCATCCTCGGCAGATTTACACGTTCAACTGCGTTCAGGTTTGAAGAAGCTCGGTCTACTCGAAGCTCCGAAGGGTCCGCCGTCATGACATTCATGGGCAACCTTCGTTCCATTCCTGCTCGAACTCTCGTCTACTGCATCGTGTTGTACCGGACCTATGTGTCCCCGATGCGGCCCCCTACCTGTCGCTTCTCCCCCACCTGCAGTGAATACGCCATCGAGGCGCTCCAGGTGCACGGGATGCCGAAGGGCTCGCTCCTGGCAGTCGTCCGCCTCCTCAAATGTGCTCCCTGGCACTCTGGAGGCTGGGACCCGGTGCCCGAACCCGGTAGGTGGCGCGCAACCGTCACCGAGCTGACCGAAACCGAAGAACACCACGATCTCCTGCGAGTGGAAGAACAGAGGAGTACATAGAGCCGTGCTCGACTTCATTTACTACCCGGTTGCCTGGATTCTCTGGGTGTGGCACAAGGTGTTCGGCTTTGTGTTCCAGGATCCCAGCAATGGCTTCGCCTGGGCATTGTCCGTCGTCTTCCTCGTCTTCACCCTCCGGCTGATCCTGTACAAACCCTTCGTCAAGCAGGTACGCACGACGCGGCAGATGCAGGAGCTACAGCCGCAGATCAAGGCGCTGCAGAAGAAGTACGGCAAAGACAAGCAAAAAATGGCCGTCGAGATGCAGAAGCTGCAGAAGGAACACGGCTTCAACCCGCTGATGGGTTGCCTCCCCGTGTTGGCACAGGCACCGGTGTTCATCGGCCTGTTCCACGTGCTTCGCTCGTTCAACCGCACCGGCACCGGTTTCGGTCAGCTCGGGCTGACGCCCGAAGAGAATCGTGAGCTGTCGAACTACGCGTTCAACGTGTCCGATGTGCAGTCGTTCCTCGATGCTCGTCTGTTCGGTGCACCGATCTCGGCGTGGATCACGATGCCGCAGGATCAGCTCAACGCTTTCGCTGTGGGTCCGGGAGCAACAATTCCGTCCACATGGGTCATCGCGGCCGTATCCATCCCACTGATGATCATCGCGGCGATCATGACGCACCTGAACTCACGTGCGTCGGTCGCACGTCAGAGCGCTGCCGCAGCAGCAAACCCGCAGTCCGCGATCATGAACAAGCTTGCGCTGTACGTGTTCCCGCTCGGTGTCCTCGTCTTCGGCGCATTGCTTCCGATCGCCATCCTGCTGTACTGGGTCAGCAACAACACCTGGACCTACGCGCAGCAGCACCTGGTGTTCGGCAAGATCGACAAGGAAGAGGCCGCCAAGGTAGCGGCCGCCGCCGAGAAGCGCTCGGAGAATGCGCCCAAGCCAGGAGTGAAGCCGGTCTCGACCACCAAGCCCAAGCCCGGTGCTCGGCCGAAGCTCTCGAAGATGGCACCGACAGGTGAAGAGTCCTCGACCGATGCCGGAACCACCGGGACGGAGTCCTCGTCAGGGTCTGCCACGCCGAACAAACCGCGACCGCAGGCGAACAGGAACAAGTCGACCAAGCGCAAGCGGCGCTGACCGACACGTCGAGAGAAGGACGAACATGGCAGCGCACGCCGAAGAAGCACAGAACGACGAAGTACGGAACGCAGCAGCTGGGGATGGAGTGGGTGACGTGATGGTCGAGACCGATCAGGTGAGTGCCGTCGAGAAGGAGTCCGACGACGAAGCAACCGTCGGCGACGCCGTACAGAAGACGCCGTCGGTTCCCACGAACGCCGATGACGTTGCGGACTCGAATGACGACGATTCGGATGAGGACGACGAAGACGACGAGGACTACTTGGTCGAGGAAGGCGAAATCGCCGGCGACTACCTCGAGCAGCTTCTGGACGTTCTCGATTTCGACGGAGACATCGACCTCGACGTGGAGGGTGATCGCGCGATCGTCAGCATCGACGGCGGAGACGATCTCGCCAAGCTCGTCGGTCGCAAGGGCGAGGTACTCGACGCTCTGCAGGAACTGACCCGTCTGGCTGTGCAGCAGTCGACGGGCGAGCGCAGCAAGCTGATGCTCGACGTTGCCGGGTGGCGCGCCAAGCGACGCACCGAGCTCGGGAACCTGGGTGCCGAAGCAGCACGTCGAGTACTCGAATCCGGAGAGCGTGAAGAACTGACTCCGATGACTCCGTTCGAGCGCAAGATCGTGCACGACGCAGTCGCCAAGATAGACGGTGTCGCAAGCGAGAGCACCGGCGTCGAACCCGCTCGACGGGTAGTCGTCGTCAAGGCATAGCGACACTTTCGATAAGCGATGGCCCCCACTTCGGTGGGGGCCATCGTCGTTTGTGTTGAAAGCTCGGGCTTGAATTGCATGGATGTAATTTGCCTTGGGTGTTAGCGATCGGACGGGCTCCGAGAACGAAAAATACAGGGCCCAGCGGTATCGGACGCTTTCGTCACTGTGACGGGTGGTTGCAGGGCGGCTCTGTCCGTGATTCCACGTGATGAACGATGTTTCACGTGAAACGAACGCTGAGGCAGATGTCAATTGGTAGGTCGAGGTGGCTCGCCCTTGTGGCGGTCATACGCACGCCGACCATGCGACCGGATCCCGTTTGGTCGACAGCCGATGATCGAGGAATGCCTCGCGGCTCGGCGAGGTCGAGGGTGTCAACCAACTCTTGGACCCCAGCCGATTGCGAGTAGCCGAGACCACCCATCGTGCAGACGCTAAGAAGCGCCTGCATAGTTCTGTCGGCGTCAACGCACGTGGTTGCTCAGTTCCAAGTCCGAGGAAGGAACCAGCCACGGTTGTACAGCGGACTACACGACCGTCGGTTCCCTTGCCGCGATGCGCGCCCGCAGCGGGGACTTCGTCACCGTGGCCCATTGCGCGATGACACGGCAGGCGGGCCTCCGTGTATCGGCCTGGCACACCGGGTTAGTTCATGACCGCGAACTCTGCTGTCGTGTCGGAAGAAGGTGTACTCCCCAATTGCCGAGACGCTATCGGATGACGACGAGAGCCGATCGACGGACGGTGGGTTGTCACTGTGCTGTGCGTGCTGCGCGAACTTCTAGAGGCATGAGGCGTAGCAGGATCCGTCTGGGTGAATTCTGTGATGACCTTGTTCTGGATTGCGACGGTGGAGAGTCCGGCGCGGTGATGTCGCAGGTTAGGTCAAATGAGCATGACCGGTTCACCATGGCGTGACGTGTGGCGGCCGGCAGTTTCGTAGTCACCGTCGGTCTCGTCACGCTGAGCTTGACTCGATACACCAGCATCGGATCTCGAGTGTCTGCGAACGCAGGATCACTCATCCTGGGTGCGCCCCGGCATCGCGTCATGGACACGACGGTCGCGTAGGGAGAACCACCTCCCCCCCGGGTGACTTACGAGGGGTGCGGACGCGTGAGCGTGTTTCACGTGAAACAGTCGGGTTTCTGGCCGGCTGTCGCTTATCGAGACTGGGCTCGATTTGGACTGGTGCCGGCTCGCTCTATGCGCGTCCGACCCCATTTACTCGAGGGATCGACGCTGCCGCCCTCAATCGCGGTGCAGTCGTCGTCTTCGAATTGCGTCTGCGGGTGAAGTGGTCCAACCTATCGGAGGCATCCGAGGGTCGCCTGCGAATCTGACGTCCGGACGGATTGTCAGCAGGACCCGTGTAGAACCTGGCGCCGAGACGGACTGACGGTCATCGAGACTACGGCGACGTCGACGGCGAACGTGACCCGCAGAGAGTTGGATCGTGTTTCACGTGAAACACGATCTAGGACACGATCCTGCTCTCGAAGCGTCCGACGCTTTTGAATACGCTCCGGCCGATGCTCACGACATTCGGCGGGCCCGGCCCGAGGAGCAGTCCGAACCGGGCGTCGATCTTGCGACCGGTCGACCGGTGCTCGCGACAGCCGGCGGTAGGCGGGTGCGAGGAGCAGTCCGAGCCGCGCGACATTTCGCGACAGGACAAACGATGCCCGAAGCTGTTCGGTTGTATCCGACAGCGTGGGTGCCAATCGCCCGACGATCCCACGACGGGTGCTCGCGAGAGCCGGTCGAACGAGGGGGTGCGGAGTCGGCTTCGAGCTTGGTGCTGTGGGGCGAGGCTGTGGTCGAGAGTGAGGGCGACGTGTAGCGGGCTCGGTGGAGGCATGATCGATTGCGGTGTCCTTCGCGCGACGACTCTGCCGACTCTGTTCGCCCAGAGTGCCTGTCCGGTTTCACGTGAAACAGCGGAGGGCTCCGCCCGACAGCACGGAGACGGATAACAGAGTTACGATTCGTCTCGACGAAGTGGTTGCTCAAAACCTGGGCGGGGATGGCGGATGCCCTTCACTGAACGCGGTCCCCAACGCCGTCCTCGGGTGGCCTCATTGCATCGGCGGATTGTGTGGGACCCGTGACGGCTGGTCGGGTCAATGTGCCGATTGGGGTGCGTCCCTTGGCGGGCTCGCCGAGTGTCCATATAGCAACGGTCGTATGCGGCCCGACCGAGGACGCACGACGGCGGAGGGCATAGAACAGCGATCCACTTCGCGTTCCCAGCAGGCGCTCCCGGATCGGATAGGCGACGGGAAAGGGTCCCATACCGGATGGTTCTGGCCGTACCGGTATCTCGTTCACCATCGCCGGGCAGGGAAGTCCTAGGCAATATCAATTGGTGCGCGAGTGCATCGGGTCGCGCTGAGGAGACCGGGTCGGTCGCTCGAAGTCCACGCAACCGTCGCCTCCCCAGCCGTCGGGCCCTGGCTCGGTTTCACGTGAAACACCGGCGAACTCCGGAAGGCAGAAGTGTCGGGCAGGATGAACCGTCGAATCGGAGTGGGCGCGCGGACGGCGGTCCTGGTGTGCTCCACCCAGCGAATCGGGACTCCAACTCCCGGAACCTCGCGATCTCGTTGACTTACAGAGGTGTCGTTTGGCGATCCGTGCCCGAGCACGGGATGATGTTTCACGTGGAACAAGAAGCGTCGGATAACACCGGGTTGATGGCCGTCGCCGAGCAGATGTTCGGAGATCGACTGGATCTCGCCCGGAGGTATCACGAGTCCTTGGCTACCGCCGGAGTCGAACGGGGGCTGATCGGTCCACGCGAAGTTCCGCGACTCTGGGAGCGGCATATCCTCAATTGCGCTGCGATCGGCGAGCTCATCGACGAGGGCGAGACTGTGGTCGACATCGGCAGCGGTGCCGGTCTGCCCGGTATCCCTCTTGCCATCGCTCGACCGGATCTTCGGGTGACGCTCGTCGAGCCTCTTCTTCGGAGAACCGTCTATCTGGCGGAGTTCATCGACGAGCACGATCTGAACGTGTTGGTCGTACGTGGGCGGGCCGAGCAGCCCGGCGTGAAGAAGGAAGCCGGCGGCGCGGATGTCGTCACGTCGAGGGCTGTGGCCCCGCTGGAGAAGCTCGCCAAATGGTCTCTCCCCCTCGTTCACGAACGCGGCCGGATGCTCGCGCTGAAGGGTTCCAGCGCGAGTGAGGAGATCGAACGCGACAGGACTTCCCTCACCCGTATGGGTGCTGGCAAGCTGGAGGTCGTGGAGTGCGGTGTCGGTCTTCTCCCGACGCCCACCATCGTCGTCAGGGCAGTCCGTGAGCCGCGGCGGCTCAGTCGCCACTGATGATCGATTGCGGGAATCGCCCCGCGCCGTTTGTATCGAACGTAGAACACATTCAGTTCCGCACTAAGGAGCACATATGTCGGGTGGGTCGGATCCCGCTGTTTCACGTGAAACAGAGTCCAAGAAGAAGTCGTCGAACGCAGCCGCCAACAAGGCGGGGGTGACGAGTGGCTTCGAGTACACCAACTCGATTTCGACCGACGACACCCCGATCGGGGCCGCCGCGCACCGGGCCAGTCAGGTCCTTCACCCGGGATCGGTGACGCTGCCCAAGCCGGCGAAGCGCCGCATGCTGACGATTGCGAATCAGAAGGGTGGCGTCGGCAAGACCACGACGGCGGTCAACCTCGCAGCCGCACTCGCGCTCCAGGGCCTGACGGTCTTGGTGGTGGATCTGGACCCTCAGGGCAACGCCAGCACGGCACTGGGCGTCGAACATCATTCCGGTGTGCCGTCGAGCTACGAGGTGCTCATCGGCGAAGTGAAGGCCAAAGACGCGATCCAGCAGAGTCCGCACAGTGAGCGGTTGTTCTGCATCCCGGCAACGATCGACCTCGCGGGCGCGGAGATCGAATTGGTCTCGATGGTGGCCCGGGAAGGACGCCTCAAGACGGCGTTGTCGGTCGAGGAGTTGGCCGGACTCGACGCCGATTTCATCCTCATCGACTGCCCACCGTCACTCGGTCTGTTGACTGTCAACGCGCTTGTGGCGGCCACCGAGGTGCTGATTCCCATTCAATGCGAGTACTACGCACTGGAGGGTGTGGGGCAGCTGCTTCGGAATATCGAGCTGGTTCAGTCCCATCTCAATCCTGAATTGCACGTCTCGACCGTCATCCTCACGATGTACGACGGCCGCACCAAACTGGCCGATCAGGTCGCCGAGGAAGTGCGGAAGCACTTCGGCGATGCCGTGCTGCGTGCCGTGATTCCGCGCAGTGTGAAGGTCTCCGAAGCACCCGGGTACGGCATGACGGTGTTGGATTACGACCCCGGTTCGCGTGGAGCAATGAGTTACCTGGACGCCGGACGAGAGCTCGCTGCTCGCTCGGCCGGCATCGACGCACGAAAGAAGTAGGACATGAGTCAAGCACGTAAGGGCGGTCTGGGGCGCGGACTCGCGTCGCTCATCCCCACGGGCCCCGATGCCGGACCGCGCCTCGGTAATGCAGCAGCCGACGTCATCATCGGTGCCGACCGCAACGCCAAGGACAAGCCGGACACGTCGACGAAGCCCAAGCGGGCAACGGCGTCCGACGACACCACAGAGACCGCAACGGCGCCTACTCCGACGCCGCCGGTGCTGAACGGGGACGACCTCTCCCCTGTCGGTGCCGTGTATCGGGAGATCTCGCCGGACCGAATCGAGGCGAATCCCAAGCAGCCGCGGCACGTCTTCGACGACGAATCCCTTGCCGAATTGGTGCACTCGATTCGCGAATTCGGCCTCATGCAGCCGATCGTGGTGCGTCTCGTATCCGGTTCTGCAGCTGCAGGAGATGCCAAGTATCAACTCGTCATGGGCGAGCGGCGGTGGCGCGCGAGCCAGGAAGCGGGCCTGGAGTGGATCCCCGCGATCGTCCGGGAAACCGCAGACGACGCAATGCTGCGCGACGCACTGCTCGAAAACATCCATCGCGTACAGCTCAATCCTCTCGAAGAGGCGGCCGCATATCAGCAGCTGCTCGAGGAATTCGATGTCACGCACGAGGAGCTCGCGGCAAAGATCGGTCGCTCACGCCCCGTGGTGACCAACATGATCCGTCTGCTGAAGTTGCCGATTCCGGTACAGAGACGTGTCGCAGCCGGTGTCCTGTCGGCGGGACATGCACGCGCACTGCTGTCGTTGGACGCGGGATCGGATGCACAGGAATCGTTGGCTGCGCGCATCGTGGCCGAGGGTCTCTCGGTTCGAGCGACGGAAGAAGCCGTCACTCTGGCCAATCGCGAGGACGGTAAGTCGCCCGAACCGGCGGCGAAGCGCAAGCCGATCCAGATGCCGGGCCTTCAGGATGTGGCCGATCGCCTCTCGGATTCGTTCGATACGAGGGTGACAGTGAGTCTGGGTAAGCGAAAGGGCAAGATCGTCGTCGAATTCGGGTCGGTCGACGACCTTCAGAGAATCGTCGAGATGATGGAAGCTCAGAAGAAGAAGTAGCCGCGTTTTTTCAGGACTAGTCATACCAGGGCGTAACGTCACTGTGACGTATATCGACGACGAGTGGTCCCGAAAACGGCAAGTTGGATCGAAAACTATTGTGATGCACTAGGTTTCGAGGATCTTCCCCGATCACTAGGTAGCGCGACCCCGTCGCCTATCCTGGTCGAGGAGAGAATCGGCTCCCCACCGAGAATCGAGCGGTGGAACGACTGCACGGAGGCTGAGGTACGCGGTGTCGGCGATGGTGACCGGAGTGACCCTCGGCTCGTTCGAACATCTGCCGGCACATTCTCGGCGGTGTAGCTTCTGGGTCCTCGATCCCACGTCCGACGGCGCGGCAGTGGACCTCGAATTCGAGAACGAGGTGTGGCTGTCGACGATCATGCTCGAGTGGGGATCGTGCGGACAGCTGTTGTCCGTGGACGGCAACACGATCGGGTGTGCGTTGTATTGCCCGCCCCGCGCAGTTCCTCGGGCGTCGACCTTCCCTACTTCGCCCGTCAGTCCTGACGCGGTCCTACTGACCCAGCTTCGTATCGATTCCCCGGCCGATGCGGATCTGCACTCGGCAACCCTGATTCAGGCGGTGGTCGGCGATCTCGTCAATCGTGGTGTTCGTGCCTTGGAGGCCTTCGGCATTCGCCACAATGCGGACGACGCGTCGCCGGCAATTCCCAACGCGACGGCACATGCGACGTGCTCGGCTGCGACATGCATGATCGACGCCGACTTTCTGGAGAAGGTCGGCTTCGAGGTGGTGGCGCCGCATCACAGGTTCCCGAGACTCCGCCTCGAACTGGATCGCGATCACGGGTGGAAGCAGGACGTCGAATCGGCGCTCGAGCAATTGCTGGTGGCGGCGAGTATCTCGGTGGTCGACATCGAACAGAAGTCGACGGTCGGAGCTCGCTGAACGACGGGCTCCGACCGGTGGAGCGGGGGTGCCGTCGATCAGGGACGGTCGGCGGCTGCGAGTTCCTCGGCCAGTAGTTCAGCGAACGTGAACGTGCCGGTCGGTTGGTCGTCCTGACCCAGGAGGTACAACCGCTTGACGGCGATCAGGATTGCCTCGGCAATGATGTCGCGGAATCGCGGATCGCTCAGTACTTCGACGTCGGATTCGTTGGTGAGGTAGCCGAGGTCTATCTGGATGGTCGGCATGTTGGTGAGCCGCAACAGATCCCACGTGCGGCCGTGACTGCGGCAATCGAGAAGTGGTGTGCGAGCCACGATTTCGCGTTGCACGTAGCTGGTGAGGACCTGGCCGATCATCGAGGTGGATCCGTGCGAGTTACCGAAGTGGAAGCTGGCCACTCCGTTGGCCACAGGACTGGTGCTCGACGCGCAGCGCAGCGAGATCATCAGATCTGCGCCCCAGGCGTTGGCGGTTTCCGCGCGGTCGGCCACCGACGGGTTGGTGCCCCGTGCACGAGAGAGGAACGTTTCCATTCCGGTCGCCGCCATTCGGCCTTCGAGACGACTGGCCAGATCCCACAGAATTTCCGATTCGGAGACGCGTCCGAATGTGCCGTCGACGATGCGGCCGGTGTCGGCACCACCGAGATCGGGGTCGATGACGATTCGCTTACCCGTCAACTGTGGGCCGGATTTGCGTACGAGTTCTTCTTCGCTCATCGCGTGGGGCGATCCACCGGTGACGCGGGTTCCGAGGAGGTCGAGCGAACGTAGTGTCGCCGGACCACAGATACCGTCGGGTGCCAGACCGATCTCGCGTTGAAAAGACGACAGGCCCTCGTGCGTCTTCGGACCGAAGAAGCCGTCGACGCGCTCGTTGTAGAAACCGAGGTCCTGCAGGCGTGTCTGCAGGGTAGCGACGTCATCGCCGTACAGCGGAGCGGACAGCTGGTAGATCAGCGTGCGGGCACCGAGGTGGTAGGACGCTTCTTTGAGGGCGCGGTACGTGGCCGGTCCGACGACGCCGTCGACCAGTAAGCCGCGATGTTGCTGGAACGCGCGGACGGCACCGTCGAGGGCCCGGTCGAATACCGATCCTGGGGCCGTCCAGTGGCCGTCGTCCATCGGGCCGGGCGGAACCACGGCCTCGTGGAGGAAACCGAGTGCCGAGAGAGTGCCGCGGACCTCGGCGACGGCGGGTCCGGAATCGCCGTGACTGAGCTCCTGCATCCTGGAAAAACCCTCTCGATCGTCCTGACGGTCAACACGCACTTCGATGCGCTGATGTGCCGACGCAAGCATCGGCACATCAGATGATTGTCGCAGAAAGACAGGCTTCTGCGGCAATCCACACCAAGCGTGGGTGAGTCAGATAACGCCTTCGAGGTCCTTGAGCAGCGCGGCCTTGCCCTTTGCGCCGACAATCTGCTTGACCGGCTTGCCACCCTGGAACAGGATCAGCGTCGGGATGGACATGACCTTGAAGTCCCGAGCCGCCTGCGGGTTGGCGTCGATGTCGAGCTTGGCGATGGTCAGCTTGTCCTTGTGCTCGGCGGCGATCTCTTCGAGAACGGGAGCAACCATCTTGCACGGGCCGCACCAGGTGGCCCAGAAGTCGACCAGAACGGGCTTCTCGCTGGTCAGAACGTCGTCGACGAACGACGCGTCGGTGATGGTGACTGTGCTCTTGTCGTCGGACATGTGTATCTCCTCGGTGTGGGTCTGCAAACAGGTGGTGGGGCTACCGGTCAGGCGTTGACGGCGTCGACAGGCTGATCGGCGTGCTCGAGTGTGTTGGTGGTGATGTCGCCCTGCTCGGCCAGCCAACGCTCGGCGTCGATGGATGCGGTACAGCCGGTACCCGCAGCGGTGATGGCCTGCTGGTAGACGTGATCGACGAGGTCGCCTGCAGCGAACACCCCTTCGACCGAGGTGGCCGACGTGGGCGATGCGACCTTGACGTAGCCGGCATCGTCGAGTTCGACCTGGCCCTTGACCAGCTCGTTGCGAGGATCGTGGCCGATCGCCACGAACATCCCGGTAACGTCCAAAGTCGTCTTCTCGCCGGTGACTGCATGTTCCAGTGCCAGTCCGGTGACGCTGGTGTCGCCGAGGACTTCGAGAACCTTGGTGTCGGTGAGGAAACGAATCTTCTCGTTCTTCTTGGCGCGCTCGAGCATGATGCGCGACGCGCGGAACTCGCTGCGGCGGTGCACGATCGTCACGCTGCGGGCGAAGCGCGTGAGGAAGGTTGCCTCTTCCATTGCCGAGTCGCCGCCGCCGATGACGGCGATGTCCTGGTCGCGGAAGAAGAACCCGTCGCAGGTGGCGCATGCGCTGACGCCGCGTCCGAGGAGCTTCTCCTCACCGGGAATGGAGAGGTAGCGAGCGGCTGCGCCCATCGCGAGAATGATCGCGCGAGCACGGTAGGTCTCGCCCCCCGCCGAGACGGTCTTGATCGGCCCGGTCAACTCGAGCTCCTCGACGTCCTCGGTGCGGATGTCGGCACCGAAACGTTGCGCCTGCTCGCGCATCTGTTCCATCAGATCGGGGCCCATGATGCCCTCGCGGAAACCGGGGAAGTTCTCGACCTCGGTCGTCGTCATCAGCGCGCCGCCGAACTGGGTTCCCTCGAACAGGATGGGCTCCAGCTCTGCGCGGGCCGCGTAGACACCGGCGGTGTATCCGGCCGGTCCCGAGCCGACGATGATGAGATCGTGAACCTTGGGGGTACTCAATGCAGACCTTCCGATCTTGTGCGGCGTGTTCTTGGCGTCGACGCGAAAGTGCACTGAGCACTGCCTATCGACGTACATCTGGTCAACACCACCCTAGAGGCAGTTGTTCCCCGGTGAGAGATGTGTCAGCCGATATCGCGACGCGTGAGGACGTCGGGATTGCCGCCGCGGCAATCGTTGCCCACTGCCAGAGCGATGAACTGCGCGGGCCCGGCCCCGGCGAGGACGAGGAGAGTTCCCTGTCGGCCGTCGATTCGAACCTGACTGGATCCGAGAACGGCGGCGGCGGGGTCCACGCCGTTGGCGTCGAGACACGCGGCCAGGTCTGCCGGATCCGACAAGCTGCCGGAGTCTCGTTTACCGATGACGGTGAACGCGACGTTCGAGTCGAGATCGGTGGAATCGAGAACGAGGGACGAGTCGGGTGGCGTGGTCCCCGGCTCGGCTACGACGGGATCCGACGTGCCCGGGCTGTGCAGAACGGCGGCGAAGGTGACCGAACCACCCGCGAGAAGTGCTGCAGCAGCGGCGATTCCGACGATCACGTGCCGGCGTGTACGCGCGCTACGTGGAGGTCTGCGAAGCGGAAGGACATCGGCGGTACGGTCCGCCGACTCTGTGTCGGCCAGGGTCTCGAGGGTGCGATCGATCTGCCGGGCGACGTCGGCGGGAACGGGCATCGTGCCGTTCGGATCCTCGCCCAACTCGTGCAGCCGAGCGGTGACGGTGTCCAGTGTCGCCAGGATTCGCATCGCCTCGGCGTCGGCACGCACCAACGGCCACAGCCGACTGCTGACGTCCTCGGGTAGTGCATCTGCATGCAGGTCGGCCAGCAACTCGGGTGAGAACGGGGCACCGGGTAGAGCGTCGGTGTTCGACGACACGTTCCTGCCTCCCTTCGCCGAGTCTTCTTTCCCTCTCACACGGTTTAGACGCGAGGGGTCTAGATTCGGTTCCCTGCGTCCTTGAGGTATGCGAGCTGCGTCGACAACTTGAGTCTGCCGCGAGCGCATCGACTCTTCACGGTACCGGTGGGAACCCCCAGCAACGCTGCGGCGTCGGCCACCGAGTAACCCTCCATGTCCACGACGACCACCGCCGCTCGCTGGTCGGGCGGCAGCGTCATCAGGGCCTGTCGGACGAGGATGCTGGTCTCGGATTCGGAGATTCGGTCCCGAGGCGACACCGGTTCGTGACTCTCGTTCTCGCTCAACGGAACCGACGGACGTGCCTTGTTTCGGCGAATGCGATCGAGGCACGCGTTGACGACGATCTTGTGCAACCAACTGCGGACTGCAGCGTCCGCGCGAAACGACCCGGCCGTTCGATGCGCGGAGAGCAACGCCTCCTGCAACGCGTCGGATGCGTCCTCGGGTGTGTAGCTCGTGCGGCGTGCCGTGAGCCACAGGTGTTCCTGATGGCGATGGATCAACGTGGCGAATGCGGTCGGCTCACCGGCTGCATGAGCAGCCAACAATTCCGCATCCGTGCGCTCCCCCAGCGCCGAATCGATACGTTCGGTCATACGAAAACGGCTCCCCCCGTGTTAACGCATTGGGGGGAGCCTAGGCCATCGATACCGCGAAGTACGAAACGAACGCGATTTGCCTCTGTATCGCCGGTTTTACGTGTCGAAACCGATCCCGGAGATCGAGGTAGCGATGCGGCCACCCTGCTCTCCGAGGGTGGTGATCCACACCAGGACGTTGCCGGTGGGTTCGGTGCCGTCGAGCGCGATGTCGGTGCGGCCGTTCTGCAGAGTGGCTTCACCGAGCAGCGTGGTGTCGCCGAGGCTCGGTGAATCGTTGGGAGCGGACCTGATCTCGACGACCGTTCCCGGCGACGTCGATTCGATCCACGCGTTCTTCAACGTCGACGACGGGATGGTGACGAGCAGTCCGACACCGTTCTTCAGTGCCGGGAACTGCTGGAAGTAGGAGTCGGTGGTCCAGGCCGTGCTGGGGTTGTTGTCGATCACGTTCGATGCCGTGCCCGGGTTGTCTGCAGACCCCTGTGGGGAGAAGACGCTGACATCGCTCATCGCGACGGGTCCACCCGTCGGCGCCGGGGGCGCAGCGGTGTCGCCGGCCGGCGGTGCGGCAGCCGGGGTCGTCAGCCCGAACTCCTGGCTGTCCAGCGGCGCATCGGTGTTGTCGCCCGCGATGGAGGTGAACAACCAATAGCCGGCGAACGCCAGAATCAGCACCGTCAGAGCGCCGAGAACGGCGATGGCGATGTTGGTTCGCGTCGACTTCGCCTTCTCTGCGGCCAGCTCTTCCGGGTCTGCGAGCGAGTGACCGCTGGCTCCCGGGGCACGCTGGCCCAGTCGCAGTGCCGGCATCAGGTCGGTCTTGTCGTTGACCACCGCGGCCTGATCGAGAACGTGCTGCACCGTCGCGGCGGTGCGAATGCCACTGTTCTGCTCGAGCGCTCGTACCGCGACGGCAGAGATCTCGAACGGAACGTCGGGGCGAATTTCGCGAGGCTCGCGCGGCGCACCCTTGTCGTCCCGATCGGCCGGACGCATGCCGCCGACGCTGCGCAGGGATGCCGCGTCACCGGGAACGACGGCTTCTCCGGTGGTGTCCGACAACGGCCAGCGTGCAGTGATCAGGGCGTAGAGCATGGCACCGAGACCACGGACGTCCGAACTGGAGTC
This sequence comes from Rhodococcus sp. 3258, assembly GCF_031456475.1. Classification (NCBI taxonomy): domain Bacteria; kingdom Bacillati; phylum Actinomycetota; class Actinomycetes; order Mycobacteriales; family Nocardiaceae; genus Rhodococcus; species Rhodococcus sp. 3258. The sequence continues at coordinate 284,217 of NZ_JAVDUT010000002.1, read as the reverse complement.
GGCGTCCGCCAGAGTCGCGGGAAACGCCAGGACGGCGTTGCCGCTGGTACTGATGCGTACGCGATCGGGGTGGTCGATCGACAGCGCGCCGCCGCTGCGGTGCGCAGCCTCGGCCGCGGCGGCCAGGACCTTGATCGCACGAGCGGCACCGGTGGGGGCAGGAACCGTATCGGCCATCTCGCGCAGCGAGCGACCGGGAGTCCACTCGGCGACGACGATGCCGCCGGAGCTACCGCGCACCACGTCGAGCACCCGGGCGAGACCGGGAGAGTTGATCCGGCCGAGGCGCAGCGTCCGGGACAGGATTGCCTGCGGGCCCTGAGTGCGGTCGTTGGGTGACGCCGTGGACTGCTGATCGGCGTCGACGAACGTCAACGCGACCTCGCGGTCGAGCTTGACGTCGTGGGCCTGCCAGAACTTCAGCCCGCGAGCTCCACCGTGCGGTGCCAACAGGCGGTAGCGTCCGCCGGCTACCGAAGCACCGGGAATCAGCGTCGGTCCGCGAAGGGTGCGCCCGGGGGCGTCCGCGGTGGACTGGTCCTCGGCTGGTTTTTCGGCAGCTTTGTCCGTTGTCGGCTTCGGTGCTCCTGGTGTGTCGACTGCAGCCGATTTCTTCGTCGCCTCCACCGGTGTGCTGTCGGTCTTCGGCTCGGCCTTGCTCGCGTCGTCGACCGGCAGCTTCGCCTTCGAGATGGAGACGGTCTTGTCCGACGGCTTGGCCGCCAGCGCTGCCTTGGAGATCGCGATCGTCTGATCCTTGGGAGCGGACGCGTTGGTTTCCTTCTTCTCGGTGGCCTCGGCACTCGACGCTGCCGCCGACTCAGGCGTGCTGGGTGTGCTCGGCTTCTCCGAAGAATCAGGTGCTTTCGAGTCCGCTGTCTTCGACTCGGGTGTTTTCGACTCGGGTGCTTTCGACGACGCAGCAGACTCGGCCTTCACGGGCTCGGTGCGGTCCTGGGTGTCGACTTCGACTCCGCCGCTCGTTCGGTCGGCTTCGTTTGCTGGAGACTGTGCCGGCCCCCCAGCAACATCGTCGTCGGTCACTGTTACTCCTTCAGGCGAATATGCCCCGTGTTGTTCTACAAGCGGTCGACCTGCAGGGGCGTCTGCCCCCGGGTGCCGTTGACCAGGGTACGGGAGTCGATCCCGCGCAGTGTCCCATGTGGGCTCGGTTCGAATAACAGGAATCACGCTGGTTTCCGCGGCAGCCGGATCCGGCACCGAACCGGACGTCGCAGGCTCGGGCGGGGCCGACCGTCCGAGGACCCGGCGGACGAGACGGCTCAACGCGACGGTGACGGCCAGTACTTCGGGAATCTTGCCGAACCACAGGATGGAGAACGTGATGCCGAGCATGATGACGGCGTCCATCGCGACGCGCACGAAGTTGCCGATCCAGCCGTTCGCCATGGCGTCGAATCCGACGATCCGGTCGATGGCGAGCATGGCTGCGCCGCCGGCCAGCGAGGCGATGAGAACCAGCCAGACAGTCTTCCCGACGTTGGCCATCCGCAGGTTGCCGAGGCTCTTGTGCAGCAGGTATCCGCCGATGACGGCACCTGCGGTGTAGCCGAGGCCGGTCGCGGTGCCGAGGAGCAGCACCACTTGTTCCGGATCGGTTGCGACGATCGGGGCGAGCAACGACAGGCCGATCTTGACGGCGGTGATGCCGAGGACGATCCAGGTGGGCGTCCAGGCCTGCTCGCGGGCGTAGAACACGCGCAGGTGGATCAGGACCAGCGCGTACGGGATAAGGGAGAACGCCGACCAGCTCACGGCCTCACCCAGCCGGTTGGCGTCGGGCGCAAACTTGCCGAACCCGTACAGCGCCTCGCCCACCCACGGCCCCGCGAACGTCAGGAACACGACGATCGGGACCATCGCGACCATCGTCAGCCGAGTGGCGACGGAGAGATCGTCGACGACCGAGGGCGTGTCACCGTTGGCGGCATTACGACTGAGTCGGGGCATGATCGCCGTCAGAACCGTGACGCCGAGAATGCCGTACGGCAACTGCAGCACGATCCAGGCCTGGGAATAGATCGTGGGGCTCGCGTCGTCGGCTCCCGACGAGATGTTGGTGGCGACGATCAGACCGATCTGACTGATGACGACGTAGAGCACGATTGCGGCCGCCATCGCGCCGAACTTTTTCAGGCGCGCGTCGAACCCCCAGAGTGGGCGCAGGTCGATCTTCTCGCGGCGAAGCGCAGGGATCAGCGCCAGTACCTGCGTGATGACACCGGTGGTGACGCCGAGGCCGATGATCAACAGCTGCGGGTTCGTCATGTCGACCGGATTGACGGTGATCTCACCCGGCATCAGGAAGTAGATGCCGAACACCGCAAGAACCACGAGGTTGTTGAACACCGGTGCCCACGCACCGGGTTTGAAGTTCTGTCGGGTGTTGAGCACCGCGGTGAGCAAGCCGGAGAGCCCGTAGAACATCAGCGCCGGCAACACCAGATAGGTGAAGGCAATGGTCAGGTCCTCGTTGACCTTCGGATCACCGTTGAGCATCAGACGCGCCAGCAGCGGCGCAGCGATGGTTGCGGCCAACGCCACGGTGCCGAGCAGCGCGACCGCGATGGTGAACAGGCGTCGGACGAAGTCACGTCCGCCGTCGGCGTCCTCTTGTTCTGCGCGTACCAGGACAGGAACGACGATCGCTCCGAGGACGGCACCGAGCACCAGCTCGGAGATCATGTTCGGGAGAATCGTCGAGACGGTGAACGCACTGGCAAGGCCGGCACCGAGGGTGGCCGTCATGGCTACTTGCTTGGCGAATCCGGTGATCCGGCTGACGAGGGTCGCCACCGCAATGGAACCGGAGGCGGCCAGCAACGACTTCTGAGGTCTGGGTTCGGGCTGCGGTGGTGACTCGTTGCCGCCCGGTGGTGTCTGCGGCGGAGGGATGTTCCCCGACGGCGCGGCGGGTGGGTAGTCCTCGTCCCGGAACCGTGGGATGAGCTGAGTTGCGGAGTCGTCCGCTGCCGGTTGACCGTCGAGCGGGGGCGGTGCCGGATAGGAACGCATCTCCGGTCGCGGTTGCCGCTCCCAGGGGGCGGGGCGTGGGGGCGTCGTTCTCCGGAACACCTGCGCTGCGGGCATGCGTGACCGGGGCAGGTCGCCGTCGTACGGCACATTGCCTGTCATGGTCTCTCGTACCCTTCGTCGGCCGGGTCGGGTTGTCCTCGGAATCGGTGCCAGAGTCGTCGGCCTGCAAGCAACAGTAGGAGCGCGCCGGCGCAGGCGGTAATTATCGCGAGAGCTTGACCGTATGCGTTCGATCGAACCGACACCGTCGATACCTCGCCGAGCCGGGTGCCGTCGAGGGTGGTGACGGAGAAGTCGACCGACAGATTGCGTTTGTCGTCCACCTCGGCGGGCACGGTGATGGTTCGCGATCCGCGCGCCGGAAGTTGGGTCACACCGACGTCGCTGATCGTCATCTCCGGTGGCGCGTCCACTCGGAGTAGCACGTTGACCGGCACCGGTAGGTCGTTGCGGGCCACGAGCAGCAGCGGACTCTGCTCGGAGGCGAGTGTGTAGACGCCGCCCGGGGCCAGCACGGTCACCGATCCGTAGACGGTGTCGAGTCCGACGCGGGTCGCGGTGAGACGGGTGCGTGCCATGGCCGCGGCGTCCTCGCTTTCGGCGCTGGCGCGACCCGCGGTCGACAGGGCGCGGAGCATGTCCTCTCGCAGCGGGGCGGTGTACAGGCGCGGAGTCAGTGCGGACTGGGGATCCTCGACCAGCGACTGCGCCAGGGTGTCCACGCGTGCGCTTTGTGTTCGCACCGTGTCGATGGCAGACGCATCGAGATCGGTCGGCACATCGATGCTGGTCACCGGGATGCCGGTGGGGGGCTCGGTGATCAGGCCGGGCAGCGGGCGAGGCGTCGCCAGGCCCGAACGCAACAGCGAGGACACCGTCGACAGGATTGCCGATGGTTCGTCTCCTCCCGCGGTCCAGTACTGCGGCGGTGCGACGGTCACCGTGCGGCCGGGTCGATCGGCACCGACGAGGGCGTGGAAATTGATGGCGCCGAGGGCGTCCTGCAGCCGTGCGGTGCGAGAGTCGGTGCCCAGGTCGAAGCGTTGATTCGCCGGGGTCAAGGCCGGGGTGGACGGGGTCGTCCCGACGCCGGCCAGTGCTGCGGTGGTCGCCGAGTCGTAGTGGGTGGCGGCCAAGGTGCCGGTCGGATCGGCGGCGGTCGGCGCGGTGTCGGTGGACACCAGCAGAGACGTCGGCGACGACGTGGGTGGGCTGATGCTGTTGTCGGCGACGAGGACGGTCCCGGTTCCCGACGATCTCAGCGCGTCCGCAGCGCCCGCGTCGACGCCGCCGGTGGCACTCCAGGTGAAACCGCGTAACGAGCTGATGCCGAGGATGCCGTCGACGATGTCGGCCGGGGCGGCGACAGCGCTGCTGAGCAGCGAGGAATCACCGATGTCGGCGACGGCGGCGAGGTCGGCCTGAGCGAACGGTAGGGCCGTCACGCACGTGTTCGACGCCAGTGCCTCGAGCCGCGTCAACCACTGGGCTGCGGCCCCGCTGCCGGAGCCCTCCCGCGCGGAGCTGGCCGGATCGGCCGGGTTGTCGACGACGAGGTAGCCGCGGGTCATGTTCGAGACGGTGACCAGCAGGTCGGGATCGATGCCGATGCACAGGCTCGACGCCAGTTTGCCGTCGGGATCGAGACCGGGCTGCGTCGCGAATTCCAGGGCTTTGAGCAGGGTGTCGAGCCGACCACCAGCGGCGAGCTGGGTCGCCAGGTCGTCGTCGATCAGACGCACTCGATCGTCGATGGAACCGGGGATTCCGGCTGCGAGACGGGGAATGTCGGCGAGTGGCCACAACACCGTCATTGCAACGGGGTTCCGGGTGTTGGGGGGGAGCGGCATCGCGTCGGGCGCTGCGGGGTCGAGCTCACCGGGATTCCGCGGCAGTCCCACGACGGGTAGCAGGAAGCGGGCGTCGTCGAGTCGAGCCGTCCCGCCGTACTCGGGGGTTCCGTTGACGTTCAGCAGCAGGGGGTAGACACCGGGAGCCTCGATCCCGAGGGAGGGCTCGGTACTGCTTCTTAGCTGCATCGACAGATCGAACTGCCGGCTCTGGTCCTTCTCCAGCGACTCCGCGACCGTGACGAAAGTCCCGACGCGGTCGAATCTTTCCTGGTCGAGGGTGAGCGAGGTCCGCAGACCGGACGTCGTGTCGATGGCCGCCGCACCCTGTAGGCGAACGCTGACGTCGTCGACGCGTCGATCGCCGGTGTTCTTCACTGTCGCGCGAACCGTGACGAACGGATCGCTGCTGGTGGTGACCGTCGAGGGTGCGACCGTATCGATGCTCAGCGTCAGGAACGGATCGCCGGCCTGCGTCATCGGGGTATCGGGAACGGCGCTGGTCGTGCCGCTGATGTCTCCGGCGGAATCTGGCTGCGCCGTGGCAGTAGGGAGCTGTTGGGGTCCCAGTGCTGCGGTGCCGACGGCCGGCGCTGCAGCGAGGAAAAACGAGGTCAATGCGGCGGCAGCGACCTTCCGGGCCCGCACGATCACTTCCCGCCGGGCGTGGGTGCGTTCGTGTCGCCGCCGGTTGCCTGCTCGCCGTTCATGTCCTCGATGAGGCGGGTGGCGATGGCGGCGAGTTTGCGTTCGTCGGCGTAGGCGAGTCGGGACGGCAGTTCGCTCAGCGGTACCCAGGCGACTTCGGTGACTTCGAGATCCTCGTCGGACAGTTCACCGCCCAGGAAGCGGAGGAGATAGTGATGAACGGTCTTGTGGACCCGGCGGCCTTCGGTGACGAACCAGTAGTCGATGCTTCCCAGCGACGCCAGCACGGTGCCGCGGATGCCGGTCTCCTCGGCGACCTCGCGCATGGCTGTCTGCTCGGCGGTTTCGCCCTGCTCGATGTGCCCCTTGGGCAGGGACCAGAGCAGGCGTCCGCGCCGGTCGGTGCGGCCGATCAGGGCTGCGCAGCGGGTGGCAGGCGGGCCGTCGAGGCCGTCGACCACCAGGCCTCCGGCAGAGGTTTCTCGGACGGTCCGCAGCTTGGGTGCTTCGGTGTCGGCGCGTGCTTGACGCCGCCGCGGGTTGCGGCGGCTCCTGTTCGCACGTTCGGCAGCAGACACCCGATCCATACTAGTTGCCTCGGCGCCCCGCTCCGGCTTGCCGCACCGTGGCCGATGGCCGAGACGATCCGGTCGGTACTGCGCCAGTAGGCTCTTCCACCGTGGCCGATCAGTCCCTGTCTTCCGTTTCCCCCGAGCACGCCGATGCGCGCCGGGAAAGGTTGCTGGCTGCAGCTGCGGTGACGTTGCGTGAACTCGCGCCGGTATTGACCCCGCTGGGCGCGTTGTTCGCCGCCGCGGGCCACGAGCTGTACCTCGTCGGTGGGTCCGTTCGGGACGCGGTTCTCGGTCGTTTGGGAACCGATCTGGATTTCACCACCGACGCCAGGCCGGAGGTCGTTCAGACGCTGCTGTCCGGGTGGGCGGACCATCAGTGGGACACGGGCATCGCGTTCGGAACGATCAGTGCGGCCAAGGACGGCCAGCAGATCGAGATCACGACGTTCCGCACCGATTCGTACGACCAGGTCTCGCGCAACCCCGAGGTGCAATACGGCAGCAGCCTCGAAGAAGATCTCGTTCGACGCGATTTCACCGTCAACGCCATGGCCGTGCGGTTGGGTGCGGACGGCGTGCAGGAGTTCGTCGATCCGCTCGGCGGCATGGACGCGTTGCTCGAGGGCGTTCTCGACACCCCGTCGGCACCGGAAACGTCGTTCGGTGACGATCCGCTGCGGATGCTGCGCGCGGCTCGATTCGTGTCGCAACTCGGTTTCTCGTTGTTGCCGCGGGTGCACAGCGCCATCGTCGACATGGCCGATCAGATCGACCGCATCACCGCCGAGCGCATTCAGGTGGAGCTGGACAAGCTGATTCTCGGTGCCCACCCGATCGAGGGCATCGACGTGATGTGCGAGACCGGTTTGGCTCAGCGGATCATTCCCGAGGTGCCGAACATGAAGCTCGAAATCGACGAGCATCATCAGCACAAGGACGTGTACTGGCATTCTTTGACGGTTCTGAAGCAGGCCATCGATCTCGAGGACGGCGACCCCGATCTCGTATTGCGTTGGGCCGCACTGCTGCACGACATCGGCAAGCCCGATACCAAACGTAACGAGCCCGGCGGCGGCGTCAGCTTTCACCACCACGAGGTCGTCGGGGCCAAGATGGTGCGAAAGCGTATGCGCGCGTTGAAGTATTCGAAGAAGATGATCGAGGACGTCTCGCATCTGGTGTTCCTGCATCTGCGATTCCACGGATACGGCAAGGGTCAGTGGACCGACTCGGCGGTGCGTCGCTACGCCACCGATGCCGGTGAGCTACTGCCCAAGTTGCACAAGCTGGTTCGAGCCGATTCGACCACCAGGAACAAGCGTCGAGCGGCTGCCCTGCAAGCCACCTACGACGATCTCGAAGAGCGCATCGCCCGCATCGCCGAGCAAGAGGACCTGGCGCGGGTTCGTCCCGACCTCGACGGCAACGCGATCATGGAGCTGCTCGGCATCCCCGCCGGCCCCGACGTGGGCAAGGCGTGGAAATACCTGAAGGAACTGCGCCTCGATCGAGGACCACTCTCACGTGAGGACGCCGAAGCGGCGCTGCTCGAGTGGTGGCCGACGCAGTAGCGCGTCCCGCGCACGTGCGCGGAACTTCGTAGCCCACTACGAGTTTCCACTCACGACGAGCGAAGCTCGGCCTTGACGAGATAGACGTTGTAGCTGTCCCACTCCGAGACGGTGAAGTACAGCTCGTTCGCCGTCGACCACGGATGAATGAAGCCGCCGTAGGTCTTGGGGTACTCGGCGGTATCGATCAGGGTGCTCGGGGCGGTCCACTCGCCCTGCGGTGAATTTGCTTCGCGCAGAACGATATCGCCGCGTAACGGATCCAGATACGTCATCCGCCAGAGGCCTCGGGCGTCGTCGTGATGAACCGACAGTTCCCCGGCCATACCGTCGGCGATGGGGGTGGCTTCGTTCGATCCGACGGGAGCCCAGGTGCCGTTCACCCAGTACTGGTAGGCGGTCTTGTTCAGTACGTCCGCTTTCGGGACGCGTGCCAGGCCGACCTGGCCGGCGCGACCGTTGACGGTGCCGAACATGTACACGTACTCCCCCGCCGGGACCATCGTCGACACCTGGAACTTGGAGAACCCGAAGACGTTGTCCCACTTGGCATGCTCGTCCTTGACCCAGGTGGAACCGTTGTCGTCGGAATAGGCGATGCCGCCGTAGTTGGTCCACCACATGCCGGGGATCGTGCTCCACCGCCGGATGGACATGTACGACATGTACTGCCGGTCGTCGATCGCGAACCCGGACGTGGGGATGACGGTGGTCTCCCAATTCTTGATCTTGCGCGAGGGTAGTAATTCGGCTGCGTGACAGCGGGAATCCTGCACCATCGAGTCCAGGGTCATACCGTCGGACAGGTCGGTGTCGGTGCTGTGTCCCAGTACGTTCGACCGCCAATCGTCTCCGCCGACCACACCGAATTCCCAACCCTTGCCGAAGGAATCGCCGAAAACGACGGCGACCTCGCCCGGTTTGCTCTCCCACATGATGCCGAGGTCGGTGCCGTCGACCTGCCAGCGCTTGTCGGTGCGGTTCTCCGATCCCGGTCCGGTCAGCTGCGAGACCACCTCGACGTGTCCGAGGGCCGGTGCCACCGGCGGTACCGTCGTCGGCCCGGACTCCGCCGCGGTCACGGCGGGTGCCGGCGGCGGGGTTCCCGGAGTTCCACCGGGGCCGGGAATCGGGATGGGAAGGGTCTCGGGCTGCGGGTCGATCTCGATGCGAGGGAACGGGAGATGGTCTGCCGAGCCGGTGGTGGGCGACTCCGTGGCGTCGGTGAGGTCGGGGCAGGGGTCCGCGCACGGGTCGGCCGACGGCTCGGCCTGGACACGGGTGTTGTTCGGCGGCGGGTCGGGCACCGGCACGAGTTCGATCGACGGATACGGCACGGGGATCACCACACGATCCGGCAACGGCGGCAGCTGCGGCGGATTTCCGGGCCCGACGGGCTCTGGTGGGTAGTCCTTGGGGTCGAATCCGGTTTCTCCACAGGAATTCACCGGCGGCGGCGGGGCCGCGTACGCGGGGGGTGCGGAAAGAACGGCTGTACCTGCGGCAACCGCGATGATGCAGCCGAGCGACGTCGTGCGGCCATGCATGCGGTGCCCCCGTGTTGTCCGACGAAACCTAGCGGTCCGATACGGGAAGATACACCACGTCAGCGCGGTGCGCGCCTCGTGTTGAGTACCGCTGCGACGAAGCCGACGGCGTAGATTCCTGCTCCGACGAACACCAGCGCGTGCGCAGTGGGATCCTGGCTCAGCTCCGTGGCGTCGGGGCCGACGGCGAATGCGGCCGCGGCGAGGGCGCCGACGAACGCGACGTTGAACACGGTGTCCTGCAACGCGAAGACTCGTCCGCGATGCGCGTCGTCGATCTCGATCTGCATGGCGGCGTCCCCACTGAGTTTGACGGTCTGCCCGGCGATCCCGAGGAGAAAAGCTCCGAGCAGCAGACTGGTCTGGGTGAGGCCGGAGACGGCACCGACCTGAGCGGCGATGGCCAGGACGAGGGCCGTGGCGATGGTGCGGGTGCGGCCGAACCGCGGGACGGCGAACGGCGCGATGACGGCGGCGAGGAACATTCCGGTGGCCGTGGCTCCGACGGCAATGCCGAAGCCGGCGAGGCCGCCGGGCAGGGAACTCTGCGTGCTCTCCCGCAGCACCAGCACCATGATGAGGGTGTTGATGCCGAACACGATGCGGTGTGCCCCGATGCCGATCATCGCGGTGGTCACGCCCGGCGACCGCCACACCGCCAGGGCACCCGATTTCAGGCCGGCGGCAACATCTTTCAGCGGGTTGCCGGGCCGATCGTCCGTATCGGGACCGAGAGACCGCGGCGCGAACCGTCCGGCCGCAACAGCACCGACCACCGAGCCGGTCGCGGCCAGCCCCACGGCGACACCCGAGCCGAGATCCCCCGCTCCGACGGCACCGATCACTGCGACCGCCAGTCCCGCACCGGCCGCCGCGAAACCGGAGCCGACGGTGGCCAGTACCGAGTTCATCGGCACCAGCCACGATTGCCGCACCACATGCGGCAAGGATGCCGACGCGCCCGCCAGGACGAACCGACTGAGCCCGACGGTGGCCAGAGCCAACAGCAGCAGCGGCGTGGCGTCGACCCCGGCACACAGAAGCCCGGCGGTAGCGGTGATGAGAACGATGCGAACGATATTGGCCCACAACAGAACCGATCGACGATCCCAGCGGTCCAACAGCGCACCTGCGAACGGGCCCACCAAAGAGTAGGGCACGAGCAGAACAGCGAAACCGGCGGCGATCTCGGCGGGGTTGGTGGCGCGTTCGGGATTGAACAGGATGGCACCGCTCAATGCGGCTTGGAACAATCCATCACCGAACTGGCCGGCGAAACGAACGGTGGTGAGCTTGCCGACGCCCGGGGACTCACGTAGGCGGGTACGAAAGGAGGCGTCGTTCACCGACGGGACTCTATCCCGCGTCGGTCACACCGATACGGCGGGCTTGTCTGCCTTCCACCACGCGATCGTGGCGGCTGTGCCGTCGGCGAGCGGGGTGGGCTCGAGGCCGAGAACGCGCTCGCTGCGGCTCGAATCGAGGATGTAGGGGTAGCGGAACTGGTACAGGGTGTCCCCCAGCTCTTTCATCGGACCGGAAACGAGCCCCAGTGCTCGCATGACCCAAGCCGGCACGACACCGATCTTCGGGGTCGGCAAGTGCGCTGCAGCGGAATACATCTCGATCATCTCCCGCTGAGTCACCGCGGGGGCGGTCGGTGCATGCAGGACGGTGTTCCACGTGGACGGTCGTGCGGCCGCGACGATCATCGCGGCTGCGAAATCCGGCACGTACGTGAAGGAATGGGGTAGGTTCGCGGCCCCGATCACCCGAATGGTCTTACCGGCGAGCACATTGGCGACCACACGTTCTCCCATGTGCGAGACGAGCACCCGTGGGCCGTAGAAGTCGGATGCCGCGATGCTGACGGTGGGGGTCGAGTGAGCGTCGCGTGCGGCCAGGAGTTCGGTGCGCACACCCAGCTTGCGGAACGTGGCATTTCTGGGTGAGTCCTCGCGGATGGGCCCGTCGACCCGGCCGTAGGCGTAGAGACTTTCGGGGAACACGACGACCGTGCCCGCGGCCGCGTCGAGCACACGTCGTTCCATCGCCTCGAGCTTGTCGCGCCACACCGTGTTCTCGTAGGCGGCGTGGGTGCAGTGATAGATGGCGGTTGCTCCGTCGACGTGCGCTCGGAGGTCGTCGGACTCGATGTCGACCGATCGCCGTTCGATGTTCGGATGCTGTGGCCCGCTGCCGGATCGAGTCAGGATCCGCACCGTATGTCCCTGTGCAGCAAGCTGTTCGGCGATCGTCCAGCCGACGGGTCCGGCACCGGTGACGACGTGAAGTTCTGACATGGCTACTCCGTTTCGGTAAACGAGAGCGGTGCTCTCTGATGTGTCGAGTGTGCACCTCTGCTCGGAGAAAAGCAAGAGCAGTGCTCTCGGAAAAGAGCGGCAGTTACAGTAGCGAGCATGGCGAGCACTCCGCGTACCCGAGCCCGCGCCCAGACTCTGAGCGACATCACCCGCATCGGACGCGAGCACCTGGCCGCAGACGGTGCTGCGGCCCTGTCGCTACGCGCGGTCGCCCGAGATCTGGGCGTCGTCTCCTCGGCGGTCTATCGCTACGTCTCGAGCCGGGACGAACTACTGACGTTGCTCGTCGTCGACGCGTATTCCGAGCTGGGCGACGAGGTCGACGCGGCCGTCGACGCCGCGGACGGCCCTGCCGACCAATTCCGGGCGTTGAGCCGGGCGGTGCGTCGATGGGGACTGCGAGAGCCGGCCCGGTACGCGCTGCTCTTCGGCAGCCCCGTACCCGGTTACCACGCGCCCGCCGAACAGACCACCGGCCCGGGGACCCGGGTGATCACCACATTGGTCGCGGTCCTGCAGTCGGCCTGGGACATCCGTCGCCCGGACATCGAATCGGCACCTACCGAGTTGGCGTCGCTGCACGCAAGTTTCGAGGACATCCGCGCCCAGATGGACATGGACCTGCCCGACGAGCTCATCGCATTGGGCGTGATGGTGTGGGCGTCACTGTTCGGCGCGATCAATTTCGACGTGTTCGATCAGTACGGCGCGACGACGTTTGCCGACCGGGACGCGTTGTTCGAGTTCCAGTTGGGGATTCTGACGAAGATTGCCGGGCTCGAGTAGGACCGAGGACTGGCCGTCGTGCTTGTGCCACATCCGGCGGTGTGCGGTGCCACAATGGCTGATGTGGCAGCGCATGCGGAGGAACCCGAGGACCGGACGGCGTCGGCACTGCACGATGTTCGTCCCGGCAGTCTGCTGGTGTCGTCCATCGAACTCGTGGAGCCCACGTTTCGGCGCACCGTCATCTACATCATCGAACACAACGACGCGGGCAGTCTCGGCGTCGTGATCAACCGCCCCAGTGAGACCGCGGTGCAGAACGTGCTGCCCGATTGGTCCGAGCTCGCCGCCAAGCCGCGGGCCCTGTACGTCGGTGGTCCGGTCAAACGCGATTCGGCACTGTGTCTGGCCACGCTGCGCACCGGCGCGTCGATCGACGGGGTCGCCGGTCTGCGCCGAGTCGACGGCCGGGTGGTGATGGTCGATCTGGATTCCGACCCCGCAGACATCGCGCCGTACGTGGAGGGTGTGCGCATCTTCGCCGGGTACTCGGGGTGGACGTTCGGGCAGCTCGAAGGTGAACTGGACCGAGAAGACTGGATCGTGTTGTCGGCCTTGGCTTCCGATGTGATCGGTCCGCCGCGCGTCGACCTGTGGGCGCAGGTTCTACGTCGTCAGCCGATGCCGTTGGCGCTGTTGGCGTCCCACCCGATCGACGTCGAACGGAATTAGTGCCTACGGCAGTGGTGTGGTTGAGTGCCGCCCAGGGCACCTAACCGCACCACTGCCGCAGGCACTAGTGCGAAAAAGCCCGCGCGGTCGAGTGTCCGCCTGATTTCAGACCGTCGATCACCTCGTCGATGGCGATGCACAGCATGCGGCCGAGGTCTGCGCTGAAGCCCTCGCGGACGACGATTCTGAGTACGGCGACGTCGGTGGCGTTGTCGGGCATCGTGTACGCCGGCACCTGCCAGCCGCGGGCGCGCAGTTCGTGGGACACGTCGAACACGGTGAACTCGCAGTTCTCTTTCAACATGAACGACAGGACCGGGATGGCCGATCCGTCGGTGATCACGTCGATGTCGGGATGTCCCGCGAGATGAGTGCTGACGCGAACTGCGGTGTCGCGCAGTGCTTTCATGATGTCGGTGTAGCCGGACCGTCCCAGGCGCAGAAAATTGTAGTACTGGCCGATGACCTGATTGCCCGGCCTCGAGAAGTTCAGCGTGAAGGTGGGCATGTCTCCGCCGAGGTAGTTCACGCGGAACACGAGATCCTCGGGCAAGTCTTCCTTGGTCCGCCAGATGGCGAATCCGATTCCCGGATAGGTCAATCCGTACTTGTGTCCGCTGGCGTTGATGGACTTGACCCGAGGCAGACGGAAGTCCCATTCGTGCTCCGGGTACAGAAACGGTACGACGAACCCACCGCTGGCCGCGTCGACGTGAACCGGTACGTCGGGTCCACCGCCGCCGGCGATCTCGTCGAGGACGGCGCAGATTTCCTGTACCGGTTCGAGTTCACCGGTGAACGTGGTGCCGAGAATCGCCACGACGCCGATGGTGTTCTCGTCCACCGCGTCCCGAACCTGCTCCGGGGTGATGACGTAGCGCCCGCGTTCGACGGGCAGGTACTTGGGTTCGACGTCGAAGTAGCGACAGAATTTCTCCCACACCACCTGGACATTGCTGCCCAACACCAGGTTCGGGGTTCCTGTCCCGGCGCCCTTCGCCCGCCAGCGCCACTTGAGCGCCAACCCCGCCAACATGACTGCTTCACTGGAGCCGATGGTCGAGACGCCGGTGGCCGATGACGGGTCCTCGCGGTCGAGGCCGGGTGCGTGGAACAGATCTGCGACGATGTTGACGCAGCGTTCTTCGATGGCCGCGGTGGACGGGTACTCGTCCTTGTCGATCATGTTCTTGTCGAACGTTTCCGCCATCAGTTTCTCGGCCTGCGGATCCATCCAGGTGGTCACGAACGTCGCCAGGTTGAGGCGTGAGCTGCCGTCGAGCATCAGTTCGTCGTGGATGTAGCGGTAGGCGGCGTCGGGGTCGAGTTGATTCTCGGGGAGTCGCAGTGCGGGTACAGGATCGGTGGCGAGCCGGCCGGTGTAGGCGGCAGAGACGACGCCGTCCGTGTGCAGTTTCCTGGGCATTGTCTTCTCCGATTGCTCGACTGACACCCAACCTAGTCCGCGACGACCGCCGCCGGGCTCGGTTCCGGTCGACGCGCGAAATGCTGAGCGATGACGGTGCACACCATCAGCTGGATCTGATGGAACAGCAACAGCGGCAGGACGATCAACCCGATGGGTTGGCCGACGAAAAGCACAGCGGCCATCGGCAGTCCGCTCGCCAAGCTCTTCTTGGATCCGCAGAACAGCAGCACCAGACGATCCTCGAGCGAGAAACCGAACGACTTGCCTGCGTACCAGGTGATCGTCAGAACGAGGGCGAGCAGCAGGATGCACACGGCGACGACGATGCCGATGCGCCACAGGGCGACCGAGGACCACACGTGTTGGTTCATCGACGCGCTGAAGGCGGAGAAGACGACCAGCAGAATCGATCCCCGGTCGACGAGCTTCGTCGACGCGCTGTGGCGGGTCAGCCAGCCCGTCACCCAGGGTCGGAGCAGCTGACCGACGGCGAACGGGAGCAGCAGCTGCGCAACGATGTCGAGGATCGAGCTGGGATCGATGCTCGCCGAGCCCGTGGTGGTCATCAGCGCGAGCACCAGCAGCGGGGTGACGAACACACCGAGGATGTTGGAGAACGACGCGCTCACCACGGCACCGGCCACGTTGCCTCGGGCGATGGAGGTGAAGGCGATCGAGGATTGGACGGTCGAGGGCACCAGGCAGAGGAACAGCACTCCGGTGTAGAGGTCCTCGCTGAGCAGACTCGGTTCGAGGACCCTCAGGGCCAGGCCGAGCGCGGGGAACAGCAGGTACGTCGACGCCAGGATCACCGAGTGCAAGCGCCAGTGTTTGACGCCTTCCCAGGCGTCACGTGGGGACAGTCGCGCGCCGTAGATGAGAAACAGCAGCCCGATGGCGACGCGTGTCACCCAGCCGAGAACGTCCTCGGCGGTTCCCGACGCGGGGAAGATGCTCGCCAGCGCGGCGACCGCGAAGATGCTCAGCAGGAAGGGATCCAGGACGGTGTCCCGCAACGCTTTCACTCGGCCACTCAGTCCGCAGTGGTGGTGCGGGCACGGTCGGTGAGGGTGTTGAGCGTTCCCGCGATCGTGTCGGCGGCTGCGGTTCCGATGGTCAGTCGATCACCGTTGGCGAAGGTGACGAATGCCGCCGGCCCGGCTTCGGTGGCGACGGCGTAGTTGCCGCGGCCCTTCGCTCGAAGACCCCACCCGCCGAAGTCCTTGGCCGGGTTCACCGTCCGCACCGAGGCACCGGTGATCTCGGCGATGTCGTAATCGAATGCCGCCATTCCCAGGCTCGAGACGTAGAGGCCGTCGCTGTCGATGTGCACGGTGAATCGCAGTAGGGACAGGATCAGGATGGTCAGCGGAACGAACAGAAAGATCGGCCACGGCGAATTCGAGAGGTAGCACGTCACGCCGGCTCCGGCCGCAGACAGCGCGATCACCGTGACTGCGGCGACGCGGCTGGCTCCGACGGGAATCACCAGCGGCAGTTCGAGGCCGCACCGAGGTAGGTCGGTGTGCAGGGGTGCGGTGGCGACGACGCGTTCGCGGTGATCCCGCAGGCGCGTCGCTCCGAACAGTCCGATGGCGAACCCGGCAACGGTACCGACGGCGATGGCCCAGCCGGGAATGGTGACGCTCTGCTCGGTGGGTAGGTCGAGTTCGCGTGCGAGGGTCGCGATCTCCAGCACTCCGATCGTCCCGACGACGGTGAGCCCGATGATCAGCATCGTCCGACGCATGATCAGCAGCACTCGGGCCAGGGCGGCAACCGCGCTCACACCGCCGCCGACCAACACGATGACGATGGCGACGGTCCAGGCGTTGGCGAGCGGATTGGAGAAGTCGTCCGGCTGGGTTCCGCTGAAGTGAGTCGCCACCTGGTCCGGCAGGCGACCTTCCCACAGATAGGCCAGGACGAGGCAGAGAGCGGCAACCGCGAGCGGGAGGACGACGCCGAAGACGACTCCGGCCGGATCGAAGGTGCGCAGACTCTTCTGTTTCATGCGCTCAGCTCGGCTGGCAGGCGTCCTTGAGGCTGCACGAGATGCACGATTGTCCGCATCCGTCGGCCTCGGCGGGTGCCGGCACTGCCGCGGCTGCGCGGGCACCGATGGATCCGCCGGCTGCGGCGATGAACAGCGCTGCAGCGAGGGCAACGACCACTCCGACGACCGCTGCGATGCCGCTCAGTGCGAGTGCGGCTACGCCGCCGATGGCCAGTACCAGCGCAGATGCGGCTGTGGTCGGGCCGGCGACACGGTTCGCGAGGACGAACGTCTCGTCGTCGCGCATTGCCTCGGGGGTACGGACACCGGCGAAACGATTGCGCGGGAGCCGGCCGAGCAGCGACAGGGCAGCGACAGCCCCGACGACGAGGGCGAGCACGAACAACACAACCGAGACGATGACCACCTGGCCAGGATACGGCGCAGCGAGGTCCTGGTACCAGGCGGGCCGCGTCACACTTTAGGCTGGTAGGTGTGACCGATTCCGTTGAAGCATCCACCGAGTCCGTTCCCGAGTACCGCTACACAGCCGAACTCGCCGGGCGCATCGAGGGGCAGTGGCAGGACCTGTGGGAATCGCAGGGCACCTTCGACGCGCCCAACCCGGTCGGAGCGCTCGCCGGAGACGTCCCGAAGGACAAGCTCTTCGTCCAGGACATGTTCCCGTATCCGTCGGGCAGCGGCCTGCATGTCGGGCACCCCTTGGGCTACATCGCCACCGATGTCTTCGCGCGGTACCACCGCATGCAGGGACGCAACGTGCTGCACGCACTGGGCTACGACGCCTTCGGACTGCCCGCCGAGCAGTACGCCGTGCAGACGGGTACGCATCCGCGCAGCACCACCGAGGACAACATCGTCAACATGCGACGCCAGTTGCGTCGCCTGGGTCTCGGGCACGATCGTCGACGGTCCCTGGCGACGACGGATGTCGACTTCTACCACTGGACGCAGTGGATCTTTCTGCAGATCTTCAATGCTTGGTTCGACGACGAGCTCGGCAAGGCGCGCCCCATCTCGGAGCTGGAGGCGGAATTCGCCTCGGGTGAGCGGACCTTGGACGACGGCCGCTCCTGGGAGTCGCTGACCGTCGGTGAACGCCGCGAGGTGATCGACGGCTTCCGTTTGGTGTACGAGTCGAACTCGATGGTCAACTGGTGCCCTGGTCTGGGTACCGTGCTGGCCAACGAGGAGGTCACCGCCGACGGACGTAGCGATCGCGGCAACTTCCCGGTCTTCCGAAAGAACCTGCGCCAGTGGATGATGCGCATCACTGCGTACTCCGATCGGCTGGTCGACGACCTCGAATACCTGGATTGGCCCGAGAAGGTCAAGACCATGCAGCGCAACTGGATCGGGCGCTCCCGCGGTGCGCAGGTCTCGTTCTCCGGGATCGAGGTGTTCACCACTCGACCGGACACACTGTTCGGTGCCACCTACGTGGTGCTGGCGCCCGAGCACGATCTGGTCGACGGCATGGTGGCCGAGCAGTGGCCGGCCGGAATTTCGGACAAGTGGACCGGCGGTGCCGCGACACCGGCCGAAGCCGTTGCCGCATACCGCGCGTCGATCGCCGCGAAGTCCGATCTCGAGCGGCAGGAGAACAAGGAGAAGACCGGCGTCTTCATCGGTGCGTACGCCGAGAACCCGGTCAACGGTGAGCAGGTGCCGGTGTTCATCGCCGATTACGTGCTGACCGGGTACGGCACCGGCGCCATCATGGCCGTTCCGGGCCACGACGCACGTGACTGGGAGTTCGCGACGGCATTCGATCTGCCTGTGCGCGAAGTCATCTCCGGCGGCGACGTCACCGAGGCGGCTTACGTCGGCGACGGTGAGTTGGTGAACTCCGGTTTCCTCGACGGCCTACCGGTCGACGAGGCCAAAGCCGCTGTCATTTCCCGACTGGAGTCGGAAGACAAGGGCCGCGGCACAATTCAGTACAAGCTGCGCGACTGGCTCTTCGCGCGCCAGCGCTACTGGGGCGAGCCGTTCCCGATCGTCTGGGACGCCGAAGGCAACCCGCACGGACTGCCCGATTCTGCTCTGCCGGTAGAACTTCCCGAGATCGAGAACTACGCCCCGGTGTCGTTCGATCCTGACGACGCCAGCTCCGAGCCGTCCCCACCGCTGGCCAAGGCCGACGAGTGGGTCAACGTCGAACTCGATCTGGGCGACGGACTGCAGACCTACACCCGCGACACCAACGTGATGCCGCAGTGGGCCGGCAGCTCCTGGTACCAGCTGCGCTACGTCGACCCCACCAACTCCGAGGCCTTCGCAGACCCGGAGAACGAAAAGTACTGGGTGGGGCCGCGTCCCGAAATCCACGGACCCAACGATCCGGGCGGAGTGGATCTCTACGTCGGTGGCGTCGAGCATGCGGTGTTGCACCTGCTGTACTCGCGCTTCTGGCACAAGGTGCTGTTCGATCTGGGTCACGTCAGCTCCAGCGAGCCCTACCGACGCCTGTACAACCAGGGCTACATCCAGGCCTACGCGTACACCGATTCCCGCGGGGTCTACGTACCTGCAGCCGAGGTCGTCGAACGCGACGGCGGCTACTTCTATCAGGACCAGCCCGTCAACCGTGAGTACGGCAAAATGGGTAAGTCGCTGAAGAACTCGGTCTCACCCGACGAGATCTTCGCCGAGTACGGTGCCGACACCCTGCGTGTCTACGAGATGTCGATGGGTCCGCTGGACACCTCACGCCCGTGGGCGACGAAGGACGTCGTCGGCGCGCAGCGTTTCCTGCAGCGCGTGTGGCGACTGGTGCTCGACGAGGTGACCGGCGAGGTTCGCGTCACCGACGCCAAGCCCACCGAGGACACCCTGCGGGTACTGAACCGCGTGATCGACGGTGTGCACGCGGATTACGCTGCGCTGCGCGACAATACGGCCGGTGCCAAGTTGATCGAGCTGACCAACCACATCACCAAGGCGTACCCGGACGGTGCTCCACGCGGTGTGGTGGAGCCGTTGATCCTGATGCTCGCTCCTTTGGCGCCGCACCTCGCCGAGGACTTGTGGGGCAGGCTCGGACACGAGAAGTCGTTGGCGCACGGGCCATTCCCGCGCGTGGAGAAGAAGTGGTTGGTCGCCGATACCGTCGACTACCCCATCCAGGTCAACGGCAAGGTCCGCAGCCGCATCACGGTGCCCGCCGATGCAACGAAGGACGACGTCGAGAAG
Organism: Rhodococcus sp. 3258; assembly: GCF_031456475.1. Taxonomy (NCBI): domain Bacteria; kingdom Bacillati; phylum Actinomycetota; class Actinomycetes; order Mycobacteriales; family Nocardiaceae; genus Rhodococcus; species Rhodococcus sp. 3258. The sequence continues at coordinate 264,546 of NZ_JAVDUT010000002.1, read as the reverse complement.
ACGGCATTGGAAGACGAGAAAATCGTGGCCCTGCTCGACGGCAAGGCCCCGACCAAGATCATCGTGATCCCGGGTCGCATGGTGAACATCGTCCTGAAGTAACTCTCGCCTCCGCCGAACTCGAAGTTATGGATGAAAATCTTGCGATTTCCGTCCATAACTTCGAGCTCGCGGGGGTTTAGTTTGTTGCATGTCACTGGCTGGTAGAGGGTTTGCGTTGAGGCTGATCGCCTCCGTGGTACTGCTTCTCGGGTCCGTAACTCTGGTGAGTGTCCCTGTCGCACAAGCAGATCCGGGACCCGGCTCACCGATTCCTGCCGACGATCCGTTCTACGATTGGGACGGCGGCCTGGACGTCTCCCCGGGAACGGTGCTGCGGTCGAGGCCCATGACGTTCCGTACCCCCACCCAGCCGACGCCGATCACAGGCAGCCAGGTGCTCTACAGGACTACCGACCAGCAGGGCGACGGCGTCGTCACGGTCGCCACAGTGCTGCGGCCCTTGATCCCTGGGCCGACGCGGATCGTCTCGTACCACATGGCGTACGACGCCCTCGGCTCGCAATGCAATCCGTCGTACACCCTCAGCGGCGGGTCCACGAGTCCCATTGCCGGCGCGGAACAGGCGGTCATTGCCGGTTACCTTGCAGCCGGCTACACCGTCGTCGTGCCGGATTACGAGGGCGAGGAGCTCGAATGGACGATCGGGCGGCAGTCGGGCTACGCCGCTCTGGACGGCATTCGTGCGGCGCAGTCCCTCCTGCAGCTTCCGTCGAGCACGCCCGTCGGCATGGTCGGGTACTCCGGTGGATCCGTCCCGACGCAGTGGGGTGCCGAAGTTGCCCCCGAGTACGCGCCCGAGCTGAATCTGGTCGGTGCGGCGGCCGGCGGGCTACCGGTCGACCTGGCTCACAACCTTCCGTACGTCATCGGTAACAGAGAGTGGGCGGGTGTCATCCCGGCACTGATCGTCGCCTACGAGCGTGCGTACGGACTCGACCTGAACAGTTTCATCTCCGACTACGGCTTCGAGGTGATCGACCAGGTCGATCAGGAATGCATTGCCCAGTTCGCCGACGACTACCCGACACTCACCGACGCCTCGATGGTCAAGGCCCCGTACACCTCCCTGCTGGATGTACCCGAGGTGGTGGCGGCGATCGACGACAACATCATGGGCAGCCAGGGCACTCCGCGGACGCCGATGTTTCTGGCCGTCGGTCACGCCGATCCGATCGGCGATACCGTCATGATCACCGGCGATGTGCAGGGACTGGCGTACGGCTACTGCGGCCGGGGCGTGGATGTGCAGTACGCGCAGTACGACGGCCTGACGCACAGCGACGCCTTCCCGGTATTCGAGGCGCAGAGCCTGCAGTTCCTGACCGAACGGTTCAGCGGTGGGCCGACGCACAGCAACTGTGTGACGATCCCGCCCGGCAATGCCTTGACCCCGACTTCGTAGTTCTCTCAGATGGCCCCGAGATCGGCAGACAGCCAGTGTTCGGGGCGCAGGTAGAACACCACGTTCTCCTCGTGCTCACGGTTGGCCATCTCGAGGTAGCCGTCGACCTTCTCCGGGGGCAGGTAGCGGGCTGCCATGGCGCGCAGCAACTCGGGAGTACTCGGCTCCTCTCGCGCCACCGGACCTTCGACGCTGACGTAGCGGATCGTCGGATCGGACTGCTCGATCATCAGAGTGAATCGCCCTGCATTCCTGATCAATTGGGCCTTCTTCGACGTGGCACCGGTCAACACCCAGGCTTCACCGCCGGGGGTGTAGTCGTACCAGATCGGTACCGTCAGCGGGCCACGGTCCGCCCCGGCCGCTACCGAGAGGGCGGCGATATGCGATTCGGCCAGATACTCTTCGCGTTCTGTCTTCGACAGTGCCATGAATCAACCGTAAGACTTCTCCGGGCGAAGTCCCAGACCTGATTCGACGCCCGATGTGGCCTGATCCGGGTCCGCCGTGGACAGTGGAGGGATGCCGATCGACGAGCCGAAGATTGCGGGTAGCCCCGTGGGTCGCCGAGTCGTGCTCGGCCTGGTGGCGGCCGGGGTCGCGGGCATCGTCGGTGGGGGCGCGGTGCAGAAGGGTCTCGCGTCGGTACTCGGGCCGATCGGTAACCACGATCCGACGGGACTGATCGGGCTGATTCCCGTGGGCGACAACTTTCGCTTCTATTCGGTGACGCAGGGCGCGCCGCGCAAGGACGAGAACTCCTATGCCCTGACGGTGGGCGGTTCCGTCGACACACCGCGCACGTTCACGCTGCAGGACCTCCGCTCGATGCCGCAGACGTCACTGGTGCGTGACTTCCAGTGCGTGACGGGATGGCGGGTACCCGAAGTTGCCTGGAGCGGAGTGCGATTGGCGGATGTCCTCGATGCCGTCGCACCCACCGCGTCGGCGACGTCGGTGCGGTTCACCTCGTTCGACGGCACGTATACCGAGAGCCTGACGCTCGAGCAGGCCCGTCGCGACGACGTGCTGGTTGCGTTGACCATGCTCGACGGCCCCGTCACCCACGATCACGGAGGTCCGGTGCGGCTGTTCGTCGCTTCGATGTACGGCTATAAGAGCATCAAGTGGCTCGGCGGAATCGAGTTGACGGACAACGTGGTTCCCGGATACTGGGAGAAACGTGGATACGACATCGATGCGTACGTCGGCGAGTCGAACGGACGTCGAGATGACCCCACGAGCTGACGACCGCGCACGGTTCGACCGGGTAGAACGGTACGTGCACTGGGCAGTCGGGGTCTTGGTGATCGTGTGCATGGTGACCGCGGCGATTCTGTACATCGGGTCACTCGCGGTACTCGTCGGCAATCGCCCGGTGGTGGAGTTCGTGCACGTGTGGTCGGGCTTTCTGCTGCCGATTCCGTTGATCCTCGGTGCAGTCTCACGCAGCTATCGCACGGACCTCGGCCGTCTCAACAGATTCGTCGCCGACGACTGGAAGTGGTTGCGCTCCAAAGCACGTCGACTCGGGGCGGTGGGGGTCGGGAAATTCAACGCCGGCCAGAAGCTGAACGGTGCCCTGAGCGCCGGGTCGATTCTTGTACTCCTCGGTACCGGCGTCGTCATGTACTTCTCGTCGTGGAGTCCACTGCAATGGCGTATCGGTGCAACATTCGTACACGACTGGTTCGCCCTGGGATTCGGCCTACTCGTCGCCGGTCACATCACCTACGCCTGGCGTGACCCGGAAGCAATGCGCGGAATGACACAGGGTGCCGTGACCAGGGAGTGGGCAGAACACGAGCATCCGGAGTGGTGACAACAGTTCTGTCCAGCGTCCTCACCGCGGCCGTATTGCAACACCGGGCATCAGTATTCGCAGGACACCCTGCGCCACTTCGGTTGCGGACTCCGCAGGACGCGTCAGGCAGCGGAAGAGAATGTTGTTGGTCAACATGATTGCGGCTTCGAGTGCCGGTGCGTCGTCGCTGAACACGCCGCTTTCACGTCCGCGTTCGAGGATGGGGACCACAGCGGACGGGAGGTAGAGGTTTTCGATGACCGTCGTGATGGTGCTCGGTTGGTGGAATTGTTCGAAGCTCAACGCGAGCAGCATGCCCGAGCTCATGGCTCGATTGTCGATGACGAACTCGCCCAAAGAAACCAACGTGCGTTGCAGTGCGGTGGCGGGGTCGACTCCGAGGCGTTCGTCGGCGCGACGGAGCCGGAGCACACGGTCGAATTCGGGCTTCAGCGCCGCAACGATGATGTCGACCTTGCTCGGAAACAGTCGTCGAAGGTCTTCTACGCGGATCTTCGCCGCCGCCGCGATGTCGGCCAGGGTGACCAGGAAGTAGCCGTTGTCGACGAACAGAGTTTCGGTCGCCGCGATCACGTCGGCCTCGAGGTCGGGCCGCAGAGCATCCGAGATTTCGCCCGGATCGGGTTGGGCAACGGTGCGATCGGAATGCAGTGGATCTATGGCCCACTGGAGAATCGAGTTGGTGGCCGATGCAACGTCGTCGGAGGACACCGAGCCCGGCGTGAGCACCTCCCGGAGCGCCAACCCGTCGAGCAGAGCCCCGACGACCGCCGAGAGGTTTGTCAGCGACAGTGGTTGGCGCAACGATCCGCCGTGAGCCTGCACCGCTCGGCCGATGATGGATCGCAGGTCGGTGTCGAAGCGCTCGAACTCGGGGATAACGGCTTTTCGGGCACCGTTGTGGTCGGCAGCCAGCAGCACTGCGACGAGGCGACGTCGCATGAGACCGGACGTGAGGTCGTCGAACAGCGCCGACACCGGAGCTTTCACGTCCTGGCTGCCGGCAGGAGCCGCCGTACCGGTGTAATCGAGTGTGAGGTGGTCGAGGAGGTCTTCGACGAAAGCTTCCTTGCCGCCGGACCCGCCGCCGCGAGAGTTACCGGGGTACGTGTTGTGGAAAGTTTGGTGCGACAGCCCCGCGCGTTCGACGACGGCCGAGATCGAGAGCGAACGCGCAAGATCGGTCGTGTCCATCTCACCGAGCAGGCGATATCCGGCCTGAAGGAACTGCTCCCGTGGGAGTGACTTCTGGTTCACCGACTACCGCCTTCGTCCACCTGCACCGCATTGTTGGATCTTGAACTATAGCAATTGGATGGTCCGGTTCCCGTTGTTTAGTTTCAACTAAAGCATGGTGTAGCCGAACATGCTTTGTGGAGTAAAGCCTCGAATAAGCTTGTGTTGCATGGAGTTCGGCAACCGTGGTCAGATTCAGATCGGTCCGTAGGCCGATTGCATGAGGAGGCCAAGATGGTAGCGACGAGTCATCGACCCCAACTTTATTCGCGAGTCTCGGTGTCGAGCGGCGTCCGCTCTCCACTCGCTACCAGGCCCGGCGGAGTGAGGCCCACCCCTGCGCCCGCTCGGGCTGTGCGGGTGTACACCTCACCGGGCCTGACCGCGCGGGAGATCACCGTGCTCAAGGCGTGGCTGGACTGCGATTCCAAGGTCGACGTGGGCGCACGCCTCCACATCGCATTGGGCACCGTCAACACGCACCTGACGAGAATCCGTGACAAGTACTCCCGCGTCGGCCGCGCCGCTCCAACGAAAGCTGCACTCGTCGCGCGCGCCCTGCAAGACGGCATCGTGAAATTGGACGAGCTCTGACGCTGGATTGTCCGCGTTGCTGAAACCTGTGGATGCGTGCCCGAGGTAGTCGGCAGTCGCCGCCCCGGACCGTAGGCGATAGATCATCCGAGTGAATGAGAAGACCCTATTCGTCCACTGGCAAGGGTGAAGAGGGAGATGCAGTCGGTCCTGTGAACAACGCCGGGGTCGAAGCCGTTGTTGTGAGTGGAAACTCGACCCCTGCTACGAAGTTTCGCTCACCTGGTGCGGAGCACCAATTCCGTGGGGTGAGCATCGGCGGGAGTATCGATTGCGTTGCGCACTGCACGGGCAACGGTGCTGGGCTGCAAGAACTTCGAGCCGTCGTACTCCCCGCCTTCGTGCGCGACGATCTCCTGCTGCATCTCGGTGTCGATGCGTCCTGGGTGCACCGAGGTGACGCGCAACGACGGTTCCTCGAGGCGCAGTGCATCAGCGAAGGCGCGGAGCGCGAACTTGCTCGCCGCGTAGGCACCCCAACCGGGGTTGGCGCGTATGCCGGCACCCGAATTGATCAGCACCACATGGCCTTTGGCGGAGCGCAGTGCAGGGAGTAGCAATCGAGTGAGTTCGACGACGGCGATGACGTTCACCTCGTACTGGCGACGCCAATCGTCCGCCGTCGACTCTTCGACCGTCCCGAGTGCTGCCACCCCGGCGTTGTGCACCAACACATCCAGAGAATCGATGTTCGACGCGGCAGCGGCCACCGCGTCCGGATCGGTCAGTTCCACCGGCCACGGGGTGGACCCGGACAGTTCCGACGCAATGGGGGCGAGGGACTCGGTGGACCGACCACCCAGCAACACGTGATGGTCCGGAGCGAGCAATCGAGCGATATGGGCCCCGAGACCCCGGCTTGCTCCGGTCACCAACGCAGTACGAGTCATGAACTCAGGTTAGCTAGAAGCTCATCCCCGCCTCGGATGCCCATGCCTGGGTGGTGTTCGCGCCGTCGAGTTCCTCGCGAATGATGTCCGCGTGGCCGGCGTGCTGAGAGATTTCGCGAAGGATGTGCAGAACCGTGAATCGTGCACTTTGCCAGATTCGTTCGGGTGCCCACGGCGCCGTCGGGACAGGTACCGACAGGTCGAGGTCCAAAGTTTCCAGGGCTGCCGAGGTGGCACCGGCCACCTCTTCCCATTCGGCGACGAGTCCGGCGACGGTCTCGTTTTCGGCCATCACGTACTCGCTGCCGGCGGCGGCCATGTCGAATTCGGCCGTCTCGTCCAGCTCTGCGATCACTGTCATCCAGTGGCGCTCGTTGCTGATCACGTGGTGCAGCAGTCCGCCGAGGGTCAGCTCGCTCGCGGTGGTGCGGGTGCGTGCCTGTTCCTCGCTGATGCCGCGGACGGTGATGAGAAAGTTCGCGCGCTGTTCGGCGAGCATTTTCTGGATGTCGGTGTTCTCGGTGGCCATCGTTTTCCTCCTGGTAGCTGGTGAAACTCATACTAGGAGCGATCGCGGACACGTTCGGTCCGCAATCCAACCGAGCAGAAATCGGCCGCCGGACGCAAACTATCTGCATGGGCGATCGCGGTTTCACTTCCACGCAGCTGGCCGCACGTGCGGCGTATCTGCTCCGAGGCAACGACCTGGGCACCATGACCAGCGCAGCACCCAGGTTGTACCCGCACATGTGGAGCTGGGACGCCGCATTCGTTTCCGTCGGCTTGGCACCGTTGAGCGTCGAGCGGGCCGTCGTGGAGATGGACACGTTGCTGTCGGCGCAGTGGAAGAACGGGATGATTCCGCACATCGTGTTCGCCAACGGTGTCGACGGCTACTTCCCCGGCCCTGCGCGGTGGGCCACCGGGACGCTGGCGACCCACGCTCCGATGAGTCCGCAGACCTCCGGAATCACCCAACCGCCCGTCCACGCGATCGCCGTGCAGCGCATCCTGGATCACTCCAAACGCCACGGCCGCACGACGCGAGCGGTGGCGGAGGAGTTCCTCGATCGCCGCTGGGGTGATCTGGTGCGGTGGCATCGTTGGCTCGCCCAGGCCCGCGACGTCGACGACAACGGACGCATCGCGCTGTTCCATGGCTGGGAGTCCGGTATGGACAATTCGCCGCGATGGGATTCGGCCTACGCCAATGTGGTTGCCGGCGAGATGGATCCGTATTTTCGCGAGGACAAGGCGGTCATCACGGACTCGTCTCAGCGGCCCAGCAATCTCGAGTACGACCGCTACATCTGGTTGGTGGAGGAGATGAAACAGGTTGGCTACGACGACGATGCGTTGAAGACCAAGATGAGCTTCGCCGTCGAGGATGTGTTCGTCAGTGCCATCTTCGCGGTCGCGTGCGACGTCCTCGCCACCATCGGAGAGGACCACTCGCGGCCGCGCTCGGATGTGCGCGAATTGCGCGGGTGGGCAGACAAGTTCCGCAAGGGAGTCATCGCGACCACCGACACGCGTTCGGGCGGGGCACGAGATTTCGATCTGCGGACGGGTCAGTGGATCGGCACCGAGACCATTGCCATGTTCGCGCCGCTGCTGTGCGGAGGACTGCCGCGCGAGCAGGAGCGCAATCTCATTCGGATCTTCGAGGGCACCCGGTTCTGCGGGCATCCGGATCTGCGGTACGCGGTACCGCCGTCGACGTCCCCGGTGTCGAAGGACTTCCGTGCTCGCGAGTACTGGCGTGGACCGGTGTGGCCGGTGATGACATGGCTGTTCTCGTGGGCTTTCGCACGCCGCGGGTGGTCGGAGCGATCACTGTCTTTGCGAGACGAGGGTCTGCGTCAGGCGAGTGACGGCAGTTTCGCCGAGTACTACGAGCCGTTCACCGGCAAGCCGCTCGGCAGCATGCAGCAGTCCTGGACGGCCGCTGCCGTGCTGGATTGGCTCGGATGAGTCGGCCGGGTCAGCCGAGGTAGCTGTCGACCAGCGGGCCGACGACGTCGAACGCGGTGGCGTCGGGCACGAGGTACTTGGCGATCGTGCCGCAGACGAAGGGGTGCCACGCGGAACCTGAGTCGGTTCCCATCGAGGAGACGGCGAGGATGTCACCGAAGTAGATGCCCGGCAGGTGTCGCTGGGCGAGTTCGTCGTTGTGCGAGGCAACGGCGAGCAACTCTTCGGCGTGGCTGCGATCGATGTCGTCGCCCATGGACCCGAGCAGGTCGGCGCTGTCGGCGCTGGACCGAACGGGGTCGCTGTCGAGCAACGTCAGTGCACCGACCGTGACGCCGCGACTCTGCAGCTCGACGGCGATGGCGTGCGCGAGTACTCCACCGAAGGACGTGCCCAGCAGGTGCACGGCCCCGTCGGTCTGGATGCGAACGATGTCGTCGGCGTACTGCGAGGCCAAGGCGACGAGGGACTCCGCGAGCTCTCCCGACGTCGGGACCTGGACGCCGTAGATGGGACGCGCGTCGTCGACATGTGCTGCGAGTTCCGCGTAGCAGTCGACCAGCCCGACGAGGGGGTGGATGCAGAACACCGGGTCGAGGTGGCCGGCCGTACGAATCGGTGCGATGGTCGGCACCGCGTAATCGGACGGGTCGAGTTCCGTGAGAGCCACGTGGATGCGATCGTTCACGACAGTCATGGGTGCGCCTCCGAGCCAAGAGAAGTAGTTCGTGTTTCTATGGTTTGTTCGTGCCGACTCTGGGTATGTCGCCGTCGGCAGCGTGAGTGTTACCCACGTCTCATCGAGAACGACTCAACCACGTCTCGGAACAGAACGCATTAGTGACTGTTCACCATCGTCGGCTCGGGTCCACCGGGCGTCCCGCAGGTGTTTTCCCGCCGATGACGGGCGTCCACCTGCAGATCCAGCAGCCAGACCAGTAGTCCGGCAATGGCGAACACGGCCCCCGCAGCGCACACTCCCGTCCACTCGAAATGCTTCCACGCCCACGTCCCGACGGCAGATCCTGCTGAGGCGCCCACGAAGTACGTCGTCATGTAGACGGAGTTGATTCGGGCGCGAGCAGCCGGTTCCAGGGCGTAGACGATGTGCTGGTTGCTCACGTGCACGCCCTGCAGTGCCAGGTCGAGAAGTACGAATGCGACCACGAACACCACCCAGTAGTGGCCGCCGACGGCGAACATCGGCCAGAGTGCGATCAGCAGAACCGCACAGGTGCCGCTGGCCCATTGCACCAGTCCGCGGTCCGCGAGCCGGCCCGCGACCGAGGCCATCAGAGCGCCGCCGACCCCGGCCAATCCGATCAGTCCGATCTGGACGGCACCGAAGCCGAACCTCGACGACAGCAACAGCGTCATCGTCGCGAACACCGTGCTCACCGACGCGAAGCCGAGACCGCCGAGCACCGCGCGGGTCCGAAGCCTGGGGTGGGTGCGTACCAGCCGAACCATCGACACCAGCGCCGAGCCGTAGGTGACGTCCGCCGTCACGGTGTTGCGTGGCAGCACCCGCCACAGGCCGACCGCGGCAATCAGCATCAACACCGCGGCCACACGGTAGACGCCCTGCCACCCCGTCACCGACGACAGCAGCCCCGAGATGCTGCGGGCCAGCAGGATGCCCGTCAGCAACCCGCCCATGACCACTCCGACGATGCGTCCCGCTTGCTCCGGGTGTGCCATCGACGCGGCGAACGGCACGATCACCTGCGCCGCCACCGAGAACAGTCCAGCGATCGCCGTGCCGACGAGGAGCCAGGAGAGGCCGGGAGCGAATCCGGTGATCGCCTGACCCGTCGCAGCGAGAATCATCAGCCCGACGCTCAACGTGCGGCGATCGACGACGTCGCCGAGAGGCACGATGAGCAGCAGGCCGAGGGCATAGGAAATCTGTGCGACGGTCACCGAGGTGGCTGCCGCTGTCTCGGACACGTCGAATTCGGTGGCAACGAGGTCGAGCAGCGGCTGGTTGAGATAGTTGCCGCCGGCCGAGAGTCCGGTGGCGATCGCCATGAGGGCGACGACGGGGGTGCTCACGCCGGTGCGCGAGGTGCTTGCTGTCTTCACATGAACAAGGGTGCTCGTTGCACATCCAGCTGTCCAATAGAACGTTCCGAACGATCGATCGTCGAAACAGATAGAGTCGCGAACGTGGAACTCAGACACATCCGGTACGCCGTGGCGGTCGCCGAAGAGCAGCACTTCGGGCGTGCAGCAGCTCGGCTGCGAGTCGCTCAATCGGCGCTGAGCAGCCAGATCAGAGACCTGGAAAAAGAGCTGGGCGTAGAACTGTTCGCGCGCACGAGCCGAAGCGTCACCATCACCCCGGCCGGACAGATCTTTCTCGAACGCGCGCACAGCGTGCTCGGTGCCGTGTCCCGATTGGTGGCCGACGTCGCGCCCGATCCCACGACCGCCATCAGGCGGCTGCGTATCGGCATGATCGCGCCTCTCGCCCGTGTCGATCTGGCCGCGGTGGTCGGCCGGATCTCCCAGCGATTTCCCAACACGTCGGTGACGTTGCTGCCGCGGCCGAGCGCCGACGTTCTCGACGGCATCGCAAGCGGAGACCTCGATCTCGGAATCATCGGACTCGCGCCCGGACGCCCACATCCGGGATTGACCGTCACCGCCCTGTGGACCGAGCCGCTGTCACTGTTCGTCGGTCCCGATCATCCTTGGGCTCAAAGGAATTCGATACGGTTGGCCGACCTGTCCGAGATGACGATGATCGACCGGCCGGCGGGAAGCGAGGCCAGACTGCAATCCGATCATGCATTCACCCGCTCGTCGGTTCCCCGTGGACACATTCTGGAGGCCGATTCGGCCGACCTCATCGGTCAACTCACCGCAGCAGGGTTGGGGGTGACACTGCTGCCGTCGTCCTTGGCGTCGATCCTCCCCGAACTGCACATGATCGACGTCATCGATGCACCGACCCGAACGGTGTCGGTGGTGACCAACCCCGAGCATGCGAATGCCGCGATCGCCGCCGTGGTCGAGGATTTGATCGCGTCGTCGGTGGCGACGTGAACACCGCCCGACGCCCGTAGTCGAGGGTTCGACTACGGGCATCGTGGCTGACTCGAAACAGCTTGGGCTATGCGGACTTCCACACCGCGACGATGGACGGCCGCGGCTGGGTGTCGCCGCCGTCGGGCCAGTGCGAGATCGGAGCGTCGGCGGTGGCGTCGTCGCTTTCACCCGGGTGCTGGACGCAGACCATGACGCGCTCGTCGGTGACGATGGGGCCGCAGGTCTCGCCGCCGGCGGGGACGGTCAGGAACTGACGTGTCTCGCCGCGACGGGGGCCGTCGAGCACCACGGCGAACAGGCCGTCGTTGGAATCGAGGGCGTTGCCGTCGGTCGAGACCCACAGGTTGCCCTTCGAGTCGAACGCGAGATTGTCGGGGCACGAGATAGGGCTGACCTGACTCTTGTCGAATCCGCCGAAATACGTGTCGGCCTCGTTCGGATCACCGCAGACCAACAACAGGTTCCACGTGAACGACGTCCCGGCGTGGTCGTCGTCGAGTTCGAGTACCTGCCCGTTCTTGTTCTTGTTGCGGGGATTGGCCTCGTCGGCCGCCGCTTTGCCCTCGGTGCCGCGGTTGGAGTTGTTGGTCAGTGCTACATACACCTTGCCGGTCACCGGGTTCGGCTCGAAGTCTTCGGGGCGGTCCATCTTGGTTGCGCCCACGGAGTCACCCGCCTGACGGGTGAACACGGCCACCTCCTCGGCCGACATACCGTCGACGAGAGACTTGCCGCGGCCGTCCTCGCCGGTTTCGAGCAAGGGAATCCACGTTCCGCTGCCACGGAATTCACCGTTGGAGGGCAGCGCGCCCGAGCCGTCGATCTCGTCGGGCGTATCACCGGTGAGGCTGGCGACGTACAGCGTGCCGGCGTCGAGCAAGGTCAGGTTGTTGCGCATCGCGGCCTGGCCGGTGCCGGGCATCATCTTTCGGCTCGAGACGAACTTGTACATGTAGTCGAAGCGCTCGTCGTCGCCGCTGTACGCCACCACCGTGCCGTCGTCGGTGACGTGGATGGTCGCGGCCTCGTGCTTGAACCGGCCCAGAGCGGTGTGCTTGATCGGTGCCGACTGCGGATCCCACGGATTCACCTCGACGATGTAGCCGAATCGATTGACCTCGTTGGGTTCTTGCGCCAGATCGAATCGCTTGTCGAAGCGCTCCCACTTACGTTCGCTGGCGGCGCCTTCGACGCCGTAGCGCGACAGGCGCTTGGCCACAGTCGCATCCGTGACGCTTTCGGCATTGGCGAAGTACTGGTTGAAGTTCTCCTCGCCGGAGAGCACCGTTCCCCACGGGGTGAGGCCGCCCGAGCAGTTGTTGAACGTGCCGAACACCTTGGTGCCGGTGGGGTCCACGCTGGTCTTGAGGAAGTCGCTGCCTGCGGCGGGCCCGGTGATGACGAACTCGGTGGTGCCGGTGATGCGCCGGTTGTACTGGCCCATAGCGGGGGTGAGCTTGCCGGTGCCCGATTCGCCCTGCACCTGTACGACGGAAAGGCCGTGTGCCGCAAGGGCTACGTCGAACTGCTCGCGGGTGGGGTTCTCCGCGTCGTAGCCCTTGAACATTGCCGGCTCGGTGCTGTACTCGTGGTTGACCACCAGCAGGTGGGCGTTGGGCGTGCCCTCGATCGGCAGCAGGCCGGCGAAGTCGTTGTTGAATCCGAACTGCTTCTCCTGCGCAGCGCCGGTCTGCTTGTCGAAGTCGAAGGCCGGTGCGCCCGCGACGACGGCGTCGCCCCAGCGAATGACGATGCCCTGCTCGTAGCCGTCGGGAACGACGACCGCGTCCTCGGTGTTCGGTTCCACTGCAACGAAATCCACGCCGTCGACGGGCGGGGTATCGGAGCCCGAGGTGGTCGAGGTTCCGGTGGCTGCCGGCTCGTCGGTCGAGCATGCGGCCAGCGCGCTACCCGCGCCGACAGCGAGCACTGCCATCGCCCCGCCCTTGATGACGCCGCGCCGCGACATCGCGGTCTTGACGATGTCGCCGAAGTACTGGCCCTTCGACGTATTGGGAATCTCGTGGAAACAGGCATCGCCGCACTTGTACTTGCAGGTCAACGATGATCGTTTGGAGCTTCCGTCGTGAACGGCGAACAGGGGCAGTGGCTTCATGTCACGGCACGCTGTCACCCAAAAGCGAAAGTAAAGGAACGCTCAGGTGAAGTCCCGGATAACGAGGTAACCCTTGGTCGCTGCTACAGCACCTGCGAGAGGAATGTCTTCAGTCGATCGGTGTGCGGATCGTCGAACAACTGCTCCGGCGTTCCGGTTTCGACGGCGCTGCCGTGATCCATGAACAGGACCTTGTTCGACACCGACCGAGCGAAGCCCATTTCGTGGGTCACCACGACCATCGTCATGCCGCCCTTGGCGAGGTCGGCCATCAATGCCAGCACTCCCTTGACCAGTTCCGGGTCCAGTGCAGAGGTGGCCTCGTCGAAGAACATCACCTCGGGCTTCATGGCCAGTGCTCGCGCGATGGCGACGCGCTGCTGCTGGCCGCCGGAGAGATTGCCCGGACGCGAATCCGCCTTGTTGGCCAGGCCCACCAGTTCGAGCTGCTCCATCGCGGCCGCGCGCGCCGCATCCTTGTTGAGCCCCAGCAGCTTCTGCGGCCCGAGCGCGATGTTGTCGGCGACGGTCTTGTGCGGGAACAGGTTGAAGTGCTGGAACACCATGCCGATGCGTTGACGAAGTTCGTCGGGATTGTCCTTCAGCACCGACTTGCCGTCGAGCAGGATGTCTCCCTGCTCGGGCTCGTGCAGGCGATTGAGGGCCCGCAACAGCGTGGACTTACCCGAGCCCGAAGGCCCGATGACAGTGGTGGTCTTACCTGCGTCGACATGCAGGCTCACCCCACGCAGAACCTTGTTGGTGCCGAACGACAGGTGAATGTCCTTGCCGGTCAGAGAAACTGAAGTCACGTCGGCTACCTCTCCACCACGATGGATGTTTCGACGGGACCGAGGGTGCCCGAGGTGTCGGCCTTACCGGATCGTAGGCGTCGGTCGATGTAATTGACCAGGTGCGTCAGTGGGATGGTCAGGATGAGATAGAACAATCCGGCGGCCAGCAGCGGCGAGAGATTGCCGGTCTGGGCGGCGGTGTCCTGGCCGACGCGGAACAATTCTCGTTGCGAGGCAAGCAGACCCAGGAAGTAGATCAGCGAGCTGTCCTTGATCAACGAGATGAACTGGTTGACGATCGCCGGCAGCACGCGCCGAATGCCCTGCGGCACGACCACCAGGTTCATGGACCGGCGGTAGCTGAAACCCAGTGCGCGGGAGGCTTCGAGCTGTCCGGAGTCGACACTCTGAATGCCGGAGCGGAAGATCTCACCGAAGTAGGCCGCTGCCATCAACGACAGTGCCAGGATGCCCAGCGGGAACGGGCTTCTGCTGCCGGTGAATTGGGTCAGCGTCGGGCCGAACCCGAGGCCGATGAGCAGGATGACCACGGCGGCGGGTAGTCCACGAAAGATGTCCGTGTACACCCGCGCCGGCCACCGGAGCCAGCGGGTGCGGGAGATACCCGCCACCGCCAGCCCGAGTCCGATCACGGTACCGATCACTCCCGACGAGACCGCCAGAATGAGGGTGTTCGGCAATCCGACCGTGACCAGTTTGGGAATGGTCTCGCCGATCAGTTCCCAATCGAAGAACGTGTCGTACAGATTCGACAGAGTGCTCATGAGGTACGAGTGCCCTTACGACGCCGGCAGAACGGACGCCTTGCTGCCCGGCTTCCAGTCGGCGGGGACCTCACGGTCCGGGTACCACTGCTTCTCGAGCGTGCTCCAGGTGCCGTCGTCGACCACGGCGTCGAGGCCGGCGTTCAGGGCGTCGATCAACGGCTGGTTGTCCTTGGCGACGGCGTAGGCGGTGAAGTTGGTGGTGTTGATGGTCTTCTCCAGAATGGAGACACCGTCCTCGGTCTTGACCTGACCGGTTGCCTGCTGCGACGGCGCGACCCAGGCGTCGACCTGGCCGGACTTCACGTTCGCGTACGCGGTGTTGTAATCCGGGAACCGCACCGGCTCGATGCCGAGGGTGTTGGTGACGTAATCGTCCTGCACGGTGCCCTGCACCACGGCGATGCGCTGATCGGCGTTCAACTCGGCGATCGTCTTGATCGAGTAGTCGTTCTTCGCGACCAGTGCCATCTCACCGAAGTCGTACCCGTTGGTGAAGCCGACGGTCTGGCGACGCGCATCCGTGGTCGAGATGGACGAGGAACCGGCGTCGTAGACCTTGTTGTTGACCGCTGCGAGCAGGCCCGAGAACTCGGTCGCCGAGAACTCGACGGTGAGGTTCAGCTTGGCCGCGGCGGCTTTGAGCAGCTCGTTGTCGAAGCCGGTGAAGTTGCCTGCGTCGTCGATGAAGATGTTCGGCGGCGCGTCGGACAGAGTGCCGACGTATAACGTCCCCGGCTTGATCAGACCGAGGTTCGCGGTGTCGATCTGATCGAGCGCGGTGACGCTGTCGGTCGTGTACTTGTCGAGCGAGGCCTGGTCGGAACCGGCCAGAGCGTTCTCGCCGGTGCCACCCGAGCTTCCGTCGGAACACGCGACGGCTCCGAGCGTGAGTGCGAGCGTCGCAGCAACTGCTGCGATGGCACGGCCTCGTAAACGACGTGTGTTCAAGATGAAGCTCCTAGGTGCAATCGGGAGGGACGAACGAGGCTATCGTGCCGATGGAGGCACACGACAATCACATTGCAGTTGTATGAAGCAACCCGCTTGTTCCCGAAATTCCCTCACCTCAATCGCGTCTAGCAGTGTGCGTCCCGCCACGCGATGGCCTCGCCCAATTCCGTGAGGTCGTAATCCGGTCCCCCGGTACCGACGGTGAACAGCGTGGCCCCGGCGTCGACGAAGTCCTGTGCGGTGTCCGCGCCCGGCCACGAGACCGAGCGGGTGATGCCCGAGGTGTCCCGCCCGACGGTGGTGCCGTGCTCGGCGAGGATCTCGGATTTACGCTTCAGTGCATCGAGGTCGGCGAAGCTGTGCCAGATGTGGGCGTACTCGGCCACGAGCTTGAGGGTCTTCTTCTCACCGCCGCCGCCGATGAGGATCGGGATGTCGCGCGTCGGGGCCGGGTTACCGACGTCGAGGCGGTGCCGGATCCTGCCGAGGCTCTCCTTGAGCAGCGCCAGACGTGAACCGGCCGTACCGAATTCGTAGCCGAAGTTGTCGTAGTCCTTCTCGTTCCATCCGGCACCGATGCCGAGAATCAACCGGCCGCCGCTGATGTGGTCGACGGTGCGCGCCATGTCTGCCAGCAGGTCGGGGTTGCGGTAGCCACCTCCGGTGACGAGCGCGCCGATCTCCACGTTCGACGTCTGCTCGGCCCAGGCACCGAGCATCGTCCAGCACTCGAAGTGCGCGCCGTCGAGGTCGCCGTACAGCGGGTAGAAGTGGTCCCAGTTGAAGACGATGTCGACCCCCGCGTCTTCGGACCGCAGCACCGCGTCGCGGATCAGCTGATAGTCGGGCGCGTGCTGGGGCTGAAGCTGAACACCGATCTTGACGGTCATGTACGTCTCCTCGTCGTGTGGGCTGTCTCACCCATGATGCACCTCGTTTCGCGCGATGCACGTCGATCGAGATCAGCCGACTCGTACTCCGCTCTCGGCCATCATCGCTCGGAGGACGAACCCGGCCTCGGAGCCGACGATGTCGCCGACCAACGTGATGTAGCGATCGACGAACGCTCCGCCGTGCTGTTGCTCGTCCTCGTCACCGAAGTGGTGAGCCAGTTCGTGGAGCACCACCAGCTCGCGCAGCGCCCAGGCCCGATTGCCCTGATGCAGGGGTACCGCGATGGTCGCGGCGTCGCGTTCGTAGTGGGCGGCACCCGATCCGGATCTGGCCCGGACGGTCACCGTCCGACCGGCGTCGGGCCAGGTAGTCGCGATCCAGTCCAGCGCCAGCACCGCATCGACATAGCTCTGCACGGATTCCAACGAGGCGAACTTCCGCTCGATCGGCAGCGTGATCTGTGAGCCCAACACCGTCACGACGCGGTTGTCGCGCTCCTCGGCTCGATCGAACATGATCCGCACCATCTGTTCGGCGTCGTACACCGCCGACCGCTGCGCATCCCTCGGTCTGCTCACTCGTCCAGCTTAAGCAGGTCGAGTTGTTTCCGTACCGGCGCTCGCCTATGGTTCAAGTGACAACGATTGTCGAAGTCATTCCCACTTCCAGGCTCAGGAGTTCGTCGTGCTCGTCGTCGAGAATCTCCGCATCGACGCCGGACGCACCCGCATCGTCGACGGCGTCTCGTTCGAGATACCCACGGGTCGACGCGTCGGCCTGCTGGGCGCCTCGGGTTCGGGCAAGTCCTCCATCGCCTCGGCTCTGGTCGGATACCTCCCGCCGGGCATCACGTGTTCCGGTCGCGTCGTCGTCGACGGCCACGATGTCGCCGGTGTTCCGACCCCGCGGCGGCCGCGCACCGCACGCCCGGCGATGGTCTTCCAGGACTCCGCGACGGCGCTGAACCCGATGGTCACCGTCGGCAGGCAACTCCGCACGCCCGAAGCCGCCGCGCTGCTCGCGCGAGTGGGTCTGCACGACACCGCGCGCGTCCTGGCCTCGCACCCACTCGAACTTTCGGGTGGTCAGCGTCAACGAGTCTGCATCGCAATGGCATTGGCGCGCGAGAGCTCGCTGGTGATCGCCGACGAACCGACGACGGCACTGGACGTCCTGAGTCAGGCGCGCGTTCTCGACGCTCTGCGGCAGGTGCCGTCGTTGCTACTGATCACCCACGACATCGCCGTCGCCGCGCAGTTGTGCGACCACCTGCTGGTTCTCGATTCCGGCAGAATCATCGAATCCGGTTCCACTGCAACGGTACTCAAGAATCCTTACTCGGATCGAACGCGACAGATGATCGATGTGGCTCGGGCGGCCGATCCGTTCCGGCAGCTGGTTGCGTCGTGAGCCTGGACGAGTCTGCCGGTTTGGTGGGTACGGCACTCACGCGGCAGTACGACCGGCACGGCACGTCGCACACCGCCTTGGATGCCGTCACGTTCGCGGTGCCGCCGACCGGGCGGATTGCCGTCGTCGGTGAATCCGGTTCCGGTAAAACGACATTGCTGCGCTTGCTGCTGGCCGTCGATGCCCCGAGCGGCGGAAGGATCTCGCTCGACGGGCGAGCCGTCCGACCCGGATCGGCCGGATCGCTGCGGTGGTTCCGCCGCCGTGTGCAGTACATTCCGCAGGATCCGGCGACCAGCCTCGACCCGCGCCGCAGCGTCCTCGACCTCGTCGCTACTCCGCTACGCCTACTCGGTATCGAGGGTGATCACCGAGCCACGGCCACCGGCGCATTGTCTGCCGTCGGACTCGATGCGCACTTCCTGGCTCGCCGTTCGGCCGAGCTGTCCGGCGGACAGAAACAACGAGTCGCCATCGCCCGAGCCGTGGCCTGCGCGCCGCACTATCTGTTGGCGGACGAGCCGGTCAGTGGGCTCGATCCCGACCTCCGAGAGCAGGTGCTCGATGTACTTGCCGGCCTACCGGGTGCGCTGCTGATCGTCAGCCACGACCTGTCGGCCGTGGCCAGACTCTGCAGCGACGTGTCGGTGATGCAGGAGGGTCGCATCGTCGAATCCGGTTCTGTCCGCAGCGTTCTCACTCGGCCCCAGCACGAGCACACCCGAGATCTGATCGACGCCGTTCCTCGGCTCACGTAACACAATCAGGAGCTACATTGACCAGCAACATGTTTCGCATCGGCGCGCTCGCAGCAGTGGGCACACTGACGCTCACCGGGTGCTTTTCGTCCAGTTCTGCCTCCTCCGACGACGGCGAGAACCGCGTGCGCGTGGCAATGCTGCAGCCACCTCGTTCGGGGTTGTCCCAGTTCAGTGACGACGCCTTCAAGCTGTCGCGCTGGTCCACCGCCGAGACGTTGATCGTTCTCGACGATCTCGGTGAGGCCGAGCCGGGTCTGGCCACCGCCTGGAACCGGGTGGACGATCGGACCTGGAACTTCGACATCCGGCCGGACGTCACGTTCCACAACGGTGCCCCGCTCGACGCAGCGGCCGTCGTCACCGCGCTCACCGCAGCCACGCAGTCGGCCCCCAAGCCGCGCATCCTTGACGGCGTCGACATGACGGTGACCGCCACCGACGCCGACAGCGTCGCTGTGACCACTGCCGACGTCGATCCACTGGTACCGCAACGACTGTCGAGCCCACAGCTGGCCATCCTGGCACCCGACGCGTACTCGACGGGTAGCAGCAACCCCATCGGAACCGGCACCGGGCCCTTCGTGCTGAAGGCCGTGAACGGCACGTCGACAGCAACTCTCGACCGCAACGAGAACTACTGGGGAGAGCCGGCGAAGGTCTCCGGCATCGACGTCGACTTCGTACCCGACGGCACGGCCCGCGCCGCAGCGCTACGCAACGGCACAGCCGATGTGGTGGAGGCGATTCCGGTGTCTCAGGCCGCCAACGTCGATCAGGCACTCGTGCACGAGGTGCCGATGCCGCGCACCAACACCCTGTACCTGAACACCGAGTCCGGGGTCTTCGCAGACCCGGCCATGCGCGCCGCCGCGCGGGAGTCGGTCGACAAGGATCGGCTGGTCGACCAGGTGTACGAGGGCCGTGCCGACGCCGCAAACGGATTGCTCGGCCCGGCATTGCCGTGGGCCGCCGACCGTCCGGCGCGTACGCAGACCCCGGCCGGCGACGCCGCAGGCAAGAAGATCACCCTCGCCACCTTCACCGACCGAGCCGAACTCCCGGAGGTCGCGGTGCTGCTGCAGCAGGAGCTCGAAGCCAAGGGCTTCGTCGTCGAACAGGTCGTGCGCGAGTATCAATTCATCGAAACCGATGCTCTCGCCGGTGCATTCGATGCGTTCATCCTTTCCCGCGCCACCGTGCTCGACTCCGGAGACCCGGCCGCGTACATGTACTCCGACTTCGCCTGCGAGGGATCGTTCAACATCTCGCAGTTCTGCGATCCGCAGGTCGACACCGCGCTCGCCGACGCCGCAGCCACCGATCCCGGCGACGCTCGCCGCACCGCGATCCTCGACGCCGAAAAACTGATCCTCGAAAAAGACGCTGCGGTACCGCTGCTGCACGAACGCGTCATCCAGGGAGAATCCGAGGGCGTGACCGGCGTGGCCCGCGATCCACGCGAGCGCACCTTGATCACCAACCAGACCGCTTTCGAGTAGGCAGTGAGAACGACTGTCTCACGGCTGCTCTCGGTGGCTGGCGTCGTACTGCTCGTCGGGATGCTGCCGTGGTTGTCCGACCGAGACCCCGCACTGAGCATTCTGCGGGCACGCTCCGCCGAGCAAGAAGCGACGCCCGAGGCCCTCGCGGCCATCCGCAACGACCTCGGTCTCGACGCCGGGCCGCTACGAACTTTCTGGAACTGGCTCACCGGCCTCGCGTCGGGCAATCCCGGAACATCCTGGAACACCGGCAAACCCGTACTGCCCGGTGCGCTCGAGGCACTGTCCGTCTCGCTGACCCTGATGGGTTTCGCGATGGTCGTCGCGCTCGTGACGGCCGCTCTCGTCGTCCTGCCGAGCATGCGGGCCGGGCTGCGCGGCACGCCGAAACGTACCGGCGGAAGCATTGCGGCCGCGCTGACGTCTCTGCCGGAGTTCCTGCTCGCCTCGGTACTGGTGGTCGTCGGAGCAGTGTGGTTGTCGTTTCCGGCGTACGGGTGGAACGGGCCGGAATATGCGGTGTTGCCCGCACTGGCACTGGGCCTTCCAGCGGGTGGCTTGATCGGTCGCCTCCTCGCCGACGCGGTAGCCGTGACCTTCACCGAGGGATGGGTGATCACGTGGACGGTGGCCGGGTTCTCGCGGCGGCAGATTGCCGTCGCTGTGTTGCGCCGGGCCGTCCCCGGACTCGCGTCGCAGGTCGGTTTGATCATGGTGGCCATGACGGGCGGCGCAGTGGCCGTCGAAAAGGTCTTCGCCATACCGGGATTGGGGCGCTCGACGCTCGGTGACGCGCAGTCGCAGGACCTGCCCGCCCTACAGATCGACATCCTGCTGCTGCTGGCCGTCAGTGCCGCCCTCGGTATCGCGGCGGAACTGTTACGCCGTCTACTGCTCGGCAGCGCACTGCACGAGAAGGCGATGCCAATTCCAGGCGGGGTGTTCCACCCCTCATCGCGTCGGTGGATCGTCCCGATAGCAGCCGCATCGATGCTCGCGGTGATGGTACTGGTGGGGCTGCCACGAGACGGCCAGGTCACCACCCGTGAGAAGTTCGCCCGACCATCGTCGACGTTCCCGTTCGGAACCGACGCGTCCGGCCGCGACTTGCTCGCCCGAGTGGCGGACGGGGCAGTGCGGTCGATCGGCCTGTCGCTGGCAGTCACGCTGGCGGCGTTGTGCGTCGGGGTACTGCTGGGGCTGATTCCCCGAGCGACCCGCGGCCTGGTGGAGGTCACCAATGCCGCACCGCCCGTCGTGACCGGCATCCTCATCGCCGCGATCTGGGGTCCGAGCGCCGGCGGGGCGGCTGTCGCGGTCCTGATCGTGACGTGGGCTCCACTCGCCGCGCACACCGCCGCACTCGTCGACGAGGCGCGAGCACAGCCCTACATCTCCATCTTGCCGACACTCGGTGCCGGCAACGGTCGAATCCTGTTCGGCTCCATCGTTCCCGGCGTGCTGCCGGCCGTGTTCCGGCACGCCATGATCCGCCTTCCCGGTGTCGCTCTGGCGCTCGCCGCCCTCGGATTTCTGGGACTCGGTCCGCAACCTCCGACCGCGGATTGGGGACTGATCCTGTCCGACGGGGTAGCCGCCGTCGAGCGAGCACCGTGGGTCGCGGCAGCACCGCTGGCGTCGTTGATCGCGCTGGCCGTCCTCGCCGTCTCCGTCGCCAGCGCGACGTCGGGGCGGGTGAGAACGACCGGTAGCGTTGACGGCAAAGTCGATGCAGGAGGGCGCGTTACATGAGTTCGAGGACCGACAAGTCGCCGACGCGGTGGCGGTGGTCGTTTCTCGTCGACCTCGGGCGCGCCACGCCCACGGTGCGATTGCTGGTTCTCACCCAGATGACGTTCAACATCGGCTTTTTCATGGTGTTGCCGTATCTGTCGGTGCACCTGACTTCCGATCTGGGACTCGGAGCGGCACTCGTCGGCGTCGTCCTCGGTATCCGAACGTTCTCGCAGCAGGGCCTGTTCTTCGTGGGCGGCACCCTCGCCGATCGGTGGGGCATCAAGCCGGTGGTCCTCGTCGGCTGTGTCCTGCGAGTACTGGGGTTCCTGGGCCTGGCTGCGTTCGATTCTCTTGCCGGTGTCGTCGCCGCGACGGTACTGGTCGGGTTCGCGGCCGCATTGTTCTCTCCCGCAGTGGAATCCGCGATCGCCATCGAAGCCGGCAAGAGCGAACGCAGCGGCGGTGCCACCCGGGTTCAGACCTTCGCGCTGTTGTCGGTGTGCAATCAGATCGGATCGTTCACCGGCCCACTCATCGGATCTCTGCTGTTGTTGGCCGACTTCCGAATCGCATGTCTCACGGCCGCAGTCATTTTCGTCCTCGTCATCGCCGCACACATCAGATGGCTGCCGCGCGAGCCCGGCGAACACCGCGACGATCCGTGGCTCTCGGGCTGGACCGACGTGATCCGCAACCGCACCTTCGTGCTGTTCGCCGTCGCTATGAGCGCGCAGTTGGTGGCCTACAACCAGCTGTATCTGCTGCTCCCCCTCGAGGTCGAACGGGCCTGGGGATCCCAGACGGTACTCGGCTGGTTCTTCGCAATCTCCGCGGTACTCGTCGTCACGACGCAGTTGCCCATCACCCGACGCGTCGCCGCGGTCTCGCCGCGCATCACGCTGCCGATCGGATTTGCCGTCATGGCACTCTCTTTCGCGCTGGTGGCGATCCTCAGTCCTCTGGAGCTGACGGGGCTCGTCGGCCTGATTCCGGCCGCCCTGTTCGTGTTGCTGCTGGCACTGGGGCAGATGATCGCGATGCCGCAGGCGCGCGACCTCGTCCCCAAGATGGCTGCCGAACGCCGACTCGGCTCCTACTACGGATTCATGGCCTCGCTCGGTGGGATCGGGGTGCTCATCGGCTCGATCGCCGTCGGAGCGGTGATCGACGCCTCGCCCGACACCGGCTGGGGAGCAGCAATCCCATGGCTGGTCGCTGCCCTGTTCCCCATCGCCAGTGTCATCGGCCTGCGAATCGTGTTGGCTCGACTCGACTGAGTTGGTTCTGGTGTCGCCGGCTTCTGTCGGCCGCCCGCATTTCCCCGCCCCCTTTCCTCCGCCCCCATCCCGCCGCCCCCATCCCGCCGTCGTCCCCATCCCGCCGCCCCCATTTCCCGCAAACGCGCGCGCGTTTGTCATACGCGAGTGGATTCGCCTCGAATTCGGGGCTATTCCGCGCGCATCTGGCGAACGCGCGCGCGTTTGCGGCGGCCTCGGCTACATCCGGCGTCACCCCTCCCCCGGGAGAGTCGACTCTCCCCCACGGGGAGGGGCGAGAATATCGACATGAACGGATTGCTCACGATCGGCGAGTTCTCGCGAATCACCCATTTGTCGGTGAAGACCCTGCGTCGCTATCACGAGTCGGGTTTGCTCGAACCCGCGACGGTCGACGACTACTCGGGCTATCGGTACTACGCCACCGATCAGGTCGGGGTCGCGCAGATCATCGGTCGATTCCGGAAGATGCAGATGCCGGAGCGGGAGGTGCGGGCAATCGTGCAGACACCCGATCCCGATGCCCGCGCTCGACTGATCGCCGAACATCTCACTCGACTCGAGCGTCAGTTGGACGACACCAGATCAGCCGTGACGGCGCTGCGCCGGTTGCTCGATCCCACTCCGCCCGCGATCGATGTCCGACGCATTCTCACCGAACAGGGTTCTGTTGCAGCCATTTCCGAGGTGGTCGACGCGTCCGACGTGCTGGTCTGGTACTCGGACGCGATGGCCGAGATCGACGCGGTCGTATCGGACACCACGGGGCCGCCGGGCGGGTTGTACGACAACGAACTCTTCACCGACGGGCGGGGTGAGTTGACCGTCTACGTTCCCACCGTCGATGCGCCATCCGTCTGCAGAGTTCGGCCGATGACGCTGCCTCCCGTCGAACTCGCGGTGACGGTTCATCACGGACCCCACGACGACATCGACGTCACGTACGGTGCGCTCGGGGTGCACGTGGAGACCAACGGCCTCGCCATTGCGGGGCCGGTTCGCGAGGTCTATGTCGTCGGGCCGCGGGATACCGAGAACTCGGCGCTCTGGCGTACCGACATCGGATGGCCGGTGTTCACGGCATCACCGGCCACGTAGGAGTCAGCGTCCCAGCTGCCGGCTTGCTCCGCCGATCTCTGCGTGGGCGCCGATCTTCGCGTTTCGTCCCGCTCGATCTCCGGCCTTGCGTGCGCCCTCGGAGTACCCGGCGTTCGCGCTCTGGCCTCGCCAGTGCCCGCGTGCGGTGGACGTCTGGCGGTAGTAGTCGCGTAGCTCGATCTCTTTGTCTCGCAACACCAGAGCGGTTCCGGCACCGGAGGTCTCCTGCGCGATGGCCTTGGCCTCGGTGTCCTTCTTGACCTCCGCGAGCCGTTGACCGATGCGCGACGCGAATGCCGTCTGGAAGTTCAGACGTGCCGTCACGGCGGCGACGGGCACTTCCTCGCGTCGGGTGTAGCGGCGACGATTCTTGACCTCGGTGACGGTGCGGATGGCCGTCTCGGATTTGTAGGCACCGGACTTGATGTACCCGTCGGACGCTCGGACCATCTGAATCAGCAAAGAGGAGTACAGGGCCTCGGTGGTCTCGATGTCCGAGTCGAAACCGTAGGCGAACACCTGCGTCGACGATCTGGCGACGTCGCACTGCACATCGTTTGCGTGGGCGATGGCGACGAACAGTTGAACGTAGGTCTTGAGTCCACGCTTGCCCGGTTCACCGATGGGGATGACCTTCTGAGTCGGCGTCGCCTGCCGTTCGCGGGATGCGCTGTGCGAACGCGCCACCGCCAGATCCACCGACGCCGACGTGGCCAAACGCTGCGCAGCCTCCATGAAGGCCTCGGCCTCGTGGGGGTTGTCGGTGGACTCCGCCTGACGCAGCAATCCGCCGATTCGCGTCAGCATCTTGTCCGAACTCATGAGCGAAAGGGTACCGGGCACCTCCGACACGTCCGGGTTGACCGATTCAGGAACTCGATAATGACCCCTACGCGGTGAGTTGTGTGCCACAGTACCCATCGACATATGTGTCGGGGGAGCATCACAGCACGATTCTGCGTGCCCATCTCCGGGCGCATACCACCGCGTAGAAGTAAGTGGAGAAAACAATGGCGTCTTTGATCACGAAGGTGGCAGTGGTTGCGACAGCAGCCACGCTGCTGACGCTCACCGCATGTTCGAGCGACAGCGGTTCGAGCGGCGATTCGGGTGCTGCATCCGAAAATGCCGACGGCCGTGGACCTATCACGTATGTAGAGGGCCAGGACACCACCGAGACCGGTGTCGTCCAGCAGATCATCTCGGAGTGGAACGCCGCCAACCCTGATCAGCAGGTCACCTTCAAGGAGCAGTCCGCCGACGCCGATCAGGCCCACGACGACTTCGTTCAGCAGCTCCAGGCGCAGCAGAGCGACTACGACGTCATGGCACTCGACGTCGTCTGGACCGCCGAGTTCGCGGCCAAGGGCTGGCTCGTGCCGCTCGAGGGCGAATTCGCACTCGACAACGCAGGCGTTCTTCCGGCGACCGTCGCGAGCGCGACCTACAACGGCAAGCAGTACGCCGCGCCGAAGAACACCAACGGTGGACTGCTCTACTACCGTAGTGATCTGCTCCCCGAGGCACCCACCACCTGGGCCGAGCTCACCGAGGACTGCCAGGTCGCCCGCGACAACAACATCGACTGCTACGCAGGGCAATTCGCCCCCTACGAGGGTCTGACGGCCAATGCGTCGGAGATCATCAACGCGCACGGCGGATCGATCGTCGGCGAAGACGGCAAGACCCCCACCGTCAACAGCCCGGAAGCCAAGGCCGGACTGCAGACTCTGGTCACCGCGTTCGAGACCGGCGTCATCCCGGCCCAGGACACCACGTTCAAGGAGTCCGACAGCCAGCAGGCGTTCCAGGACGGAAAGACACTGTTCCTGCGCAACTGGCCGTACGTCTACGGCACCGCCGCAGAAGAAGGTTCGGCTGTGGTCGGAAAGTACGCGGTCGCACCGCTTCCCGGCGTCACCGGAGTGGGCACCTCGACGCTCGGCGGATACAACGCCGCGATCAGCGCGTACTCCGAGAACAAGGCAACTGCTGCCGACTTCCTGCGCTTCATGCAGGGCGAGAAGGCGCAGCGCATCATCGCCGAGGGTGCTTTGCCGCCCGTGCTCTCGTCGCTGTACGACGATCCCGCACTGATCGCCGCGATGCCGTACCTTCCCGCATTGAAGGCATCCATCGAGAACGCAGTTCCGCGTCCCGTCACCCCGTTCTACCCGGCCGTCTCGAAGGCCGTGCAGGACAACGTCTCTGCCGCCATCAAGGGTGAGAAGAGCGTCGACCAGGCGATCACGGACATGCAGGCCGGTATCGAAACCGCCGGCGCCAACTGATTTCGGGAGAACCAATGGCTGTACCTGCTGGTGTGACCAGTGGGGCCGCCGCAACCACCGCGGCCGGAGGCTCGTCCCCCGGCCGCGGTCGGCATGTGCGGTCCAAAAACAAGCGGTTCGGCCTGACGCAGGGTCGGGCCTGGCTGTTGATCGCACCGACGATGGTGATCCTCGCGATCGTCATCGTCTACCCGGTGATCCGAGCCCTGGTGATGTCCTTCTCCAAGGATCCCGGTCTCGATCCCGCCACCGGCATGTTCGTCACCGGTGGATCTGCCGGCTTCGACAACTACACGCACTGGATTCTGCAGCAATGCACCTCGGCGTCGGGCACATCGGTGCCCTGCCCGCCGGGAACGCTGGGGTCGCAGTTCTGGGGTGCCGTCGGAAACACCGCGTTCTTCACGGTCGTCACGGTGTCCATCGAGGTGGTCATCGGCTTCGGAATGGCCGTCATCATGGGCAAGACCTTCGCCGGACGCGCCCTGTTGCGCGCGGCAATCCTGATCCCCTGGGCGATCCCGACGGCGGTCACGGCCAAGCTCTGGTACTTCATCTTCGCGTACGACGGTGTCGCCAATCGCATTCTGGGAACGAACATTCTGTGGACCGGTGACGCGTGGCCCGCTCGTTTCGCCGTCATCATCGCCGACGTGTGGAAGACGACGCCGTTCATGGCGCTGTTGATTCTGGCCGGGTTGCAGATGATTCCCGCCGACGTCTACGAGGCGGCTCGCGTCGACGGTGCGTCGGCGTGGCAGCGGTTCACCAAGATCACACTGCCATTGGTCAAGCCCGCGTTGATGGTGGCAATTCTGTTCCGCACCATGGACGCGCTGCGTATGTACGACTTGCCGGCCATCCTCACCGAGGGCAATCCCGCCACCCGGACCATCTCGATCCTGGTGGTGGATCAGATTCGGCAGGGATTCAACAGCGCTGCCTCGCTGTCGACGATCTCGTTCATCATGATCTTCGTCGTGGCGTTCATCCTGGTGAAGTTTCTCGGTGCCAATGCCGTTGCCACTCAGGACAATCAGCGCAAGGGGCCCGGCCGATGAAGCAAGCTCGCATCTATCTCGGCGTCGTCGTCATTCTCGTCTGGGGACTGGCACCGTTCTATTGGATGGTCGTCACCGCATTCCGCGACCCGCGCTACACCTTCGACACGACGCCGTGGCCGACGCACGTCACGTGGGAGAACTTCGAGAACGCGTTGTCGACGGCGAACGGCAACAATTTTCTTCGTGCGGTGGGCAACAGCCTGATCGTGGGCGGCGCGACCACACTGATCGCGTTGGTCATCGGCATTTTCACCGCATACGCGCTCTCCCGCATCGACTTTCGCTTCAAGTACGTGGTGACGGGCATCATCCTGGGTGCGTCGATGTTCCCCGTCGTCGCATTGGTGACCCCGCTGTTCCAGTTCTTCACCAACATCGGCTGGATCGGCAGCTACCAGGCGATGGTCATCCCGAACATCTCGTTCGTCCTACCGCTGACGATCTATACGCTGGCGGCGTTCTTCGCCGAATTGCCCTGGGAGCTCGAAGAAGCCGCGCGGATCGACGGCGCCGGACGATTCCAGGCATTCCGCCTGGTGATGCTCCCGCTCGCCGCGCCTGCCTTGTTCACCACCGCGATTCTTGCGTTCATCGCCGCAGTGAACGAGTACCTGCTGGCCAGTCAGCTCTCGAGTGACAAGACCGAACCGGTGACCGTCGCCATCGCGCGGTTCACCGGCAACGATCCGCTTGTGGTGCCGTATGCCGCGATCATGGCCGCGGGCACCATCGTTGCGATTCCATTGGTGATCATGGTGCTGCTGTTCCAGCGCCGCATCATCTCCGGACTGACGGCGGGCGGCGTCAAGTCGTGACGGCGCAGGACCACCTGCAGTTGTTGGCAGGCATTCTCGGGTTCTTTGCGCTGGTAGCTCTCGGTTTCGCCGTAGCCGGGATCATCGGAGGTGATCCCGGCGTGCTGCCGTCCGTAGCGCTGCTCGGCTTGCTGGTCGCACTGTGGTTCACCGTCAAGAAGATTCGCTGAAACTCGTCGTCGAGATACCCACCAGTTCGGCCAGTGCCGGACTCATCGCGCTGCGCCACACCAGGGCCAGCAGGGCGGCGGTGTGCGAGTCGGTCAGCTCGATCGCGACGAGCCGGTCGCCGTAGAATTCGGCCATCGACCGGCTGAGAATCCCGACCCCCAAACCGCGGGTGGCGAGGTCGGCTACCGCGTCAGGTGCGCTGGCCTGCAACGTGATCGACGGTGACAGACCTCCCCCGGCGCAGTCCCTGTCGAACACCGCACGAATTCCGGTGCCCGGCGGAAGGGCAACGATCGGATATTCGCACACCTCGGCGAGTGTCGCGTCCTTCTGCGCCGCCAGTGGATGCTCCGCCGGCACGGCGGCAACGATCCGCTCGTCGATCACCACCATCGATTCGAGTCCGGCGGGGGTCCGAGAAGCGAGACCGACCAACGCAAGATCCAGCTCGCCGGATCGAACATCCGCGACGAGATCGTCCGAATTACCCTCGCGCAAAGCAATGTCGACGCCGGGATGTGCCGCGTGGAAGCCCGCCAACGCGTCGAACAGTGGGGGAACGGTGCAGGCGGTGACCATACCGACGCTCAGTCTGCCGCGCAGTAGGCCCGTCACATCGTCGACGGATTGTTTGACGGATCCTGCCGCGGCGAGTGTCGCGCGGGCCTGCGGCAACGCCGCCTGGCCGGCTGTGGTCAAAGTGGCTGTGCCACCGGATCTGTCGATCAGCTCGGCCCCGAGTTCGCGCTCGAGCGCCCTGATCTGTGCGCTGACCCCCGATTGACTGATGTGAACGCGGGCGGCAGCGCGGGTGAAGTTCGCTTCCTCGGCCACCGCGACGAAATACTCGAGCTGCCTCAGTTCCATTGCTGTACTCCCAGATCGGGACCTTCGCCGGCATCGAGGCGGGCTATCGCGCGCTTCGGCGCGGTGACGCGGTAGCTGCAGTCGATCAGTTCGGCGGCTTCGGCCCAGACATCGCTGTCGGCCTTGTCTTTGCGGTCACTGCTCAGGTCGAACCCCACCCAGCCTGCGGGTCCGAGGTAGGCGGGATGAAAGTAGCGCGGCTCGAGTTCGCAGGCTCGCTGCTCCTCGGCGCTCTCGCATTTGACGATGATCGACAGATCGAACTGATCGCCGCCTTTGACGCCGCCGCCGAAGTAGACGAACACCGAGGTCGTGCGGAAGGTCGGCCTGCCGTGCGAAACCTTCTCGGTCACGTCGGGGTACGCGAACGCCAGAGCGCGAACGCGTTCGAGAATCGGATGCTTCGAGGTGGGATCGATGGCCACGCGAGAACCATAGCGCGTAGCGTCTAGCTGCGGCTATGAGTAAAAGTTCTGGTGATGATCGGAACCAACTGTTGGACTTCTGACTGCGCCGGTTCGAGACTCGAATCCATGACACAGACACCCGCACAAATTGCAGCAACCTACTTCGAGGCCTGGAAGGCGAAGGACTTCGACACTCTGGCGTCGATCCTGCACGAAGACGCCACGTTTCGGGGGTCACTGG
This sequence comes from Rhodococcus sp. 3258, assembly GCF_031456475.1. Classification (NCBI taxonomy): domain Bacteria; kingdom Bacillati; phylum Actinomycetota; class Actinomycetes; order Mycobacteriales; family Nocardiaceae; genus Rhodococcus; species Rhodococcus sp. 3258. The sequence continues at coordinate 234,324 of NZ_JAVDUT010000002.1, read as the reverse complement.
GCACCGCCGACAGCGGCGAAGAATGCGTCGCCGGGTTGAAGGGAATGTCGCAGATCGTCACCGACATCGACATCGCGCACGTCTTCGTCGATGGCCCGAACGTGCTGACGTGGTTCGAGCTGCACACGTCCATCGCACCCCCGGCCCCCACCGCGAACTGGCAACAAATCGAGAACGGCAAAATCACCGAAATCAGGGTGACATTCGACCCCCGCGCCATCGTCGAGGCGGGATAGACGAACGCCCGCCGGTACTCAATGTGACGTTTAGTGGCCTTTTGGGGGGTCAATGTCACGTTGAGTGGACCGGCGGGCGTCAGTGCCGCGGAGAATTACGCGTCGATGATGAAGGCTTCGAGTTGTTCGCGAGCAACGTCGTCGGCCAGCTGCTTCGGCGGGCTTTTCATCAGGTAAGCGGAAGCCGGGATGACCGGTCCACCGATGCCGCGGTCCTTGGCGATTTTCGCGGCGCGGACTGCGTCGATGATGACGCCGGCAGAGTTGGGCGAGTCCCAGACCTCGAGCTTGTATTCGAGGCTCAGGGGAACGTCACCGAAGGCGCGGCCTTCGAGGCGGACGTAGGCCCACTTGCGGTCGTCGAGCCAGCCGACGTGGTCGGACGGTCCGATGTGGACGTCCTTGGCGTTGAATTCCTTCTGCAGGTTCGACGTGACGGCCTGGGTCTTCGAGATCTTCTTCGACTCGAGGCGGGTGCGCTCGAGCATGTTGAGGAAGTCCATGTTGCCGCCGACGTTGAGCTGCATGGTGCGGTCGAGCTGCACGCCGCGGTCTTCGAACAGCTTCGCCATGACGCGGTGGGTGATGGTGGCACCGACCTGGCTCTTGATGTCGTCGCCGACGATGGGGACGCCAGCGTCCTCGAACTTCTTGGCCCAGACGGGGTCGGAGGCGATGAAGACGGGGAGGGCGTTGACGAAGGCGACGCCTGCGTCGATGGCTGCCTGTGCGTAGAACTTGTCGGCTTCTTCGGATCCGACGGGGAGGTAGGACACGAGGACGTCGACCTTGGCGTCACGCAGTGCCTGTGCGACGTCGACTGCTTCGCCGTCGGCCTCGGTGATGGTTTCGCGGTAGTACTTTCCGAGGCCGTCGAGGGTCGGTCCGCGCAGGACGTGGACGTCCTTCGGGGGCACGTCGGCGATCTTGATGGTGTTGTTCTCGCTGGAGAAGATGGCCTCGGAGAGGTCGAAGCCGACCTTCTTGGCGTCGACGTCGAACGCGGCGACGAACTCGACGTCGCGGACGTGGTACTTGCCGAACATGACGTGCATCAGGCCGGGAACGGTGGCGTTCTCGTCTGCGTCCTTGTAGTACTCGACACCCTGGACCAGGGATGAGGCGCAGTTGCCCACACCCACAATGGCCACGCGGATTGCGTTGTTGTTCTCACCCATGGTCGGGTTCTCCTTCTGTCTTGACTGTCCTGTTTGGTGCTGTGTGGGACGGTGCTGGGTTGGGGGCGGCTTGCTCGGCTGCGATGACTTCGTTGAGCCAGCGCACCTCGCGTTCGCTCGATTCGAGACCGAGCTGGTGGAGTTGCCGGGTGTAGCGGTCGAGCGTTCCGTTCGCCTTGGCCACAGCGTCGCGGAGGCCTTCTCGGCGCTCCTCGACCTGGCGTCGTCTGCCTTCGAGAATGCGGACCCGAGCTTCTGCCGGGGTTCGACTGAAGAAGGCCAGATGTACGCCGAATCCGTCGTCGGTGTAGTTCTGCGGTCCGGTGTCGGCCACCAGTTCGGCAAATCGTTCCCTGCCGAGGGGGGTGAGCACGTACACCCGTTTTGCTCGTCTTTTCACGAGCAGTTCGGGACCGGCGTCCTCGGCGATGAGCCCGTCGGTTTGTAGTCGACGGAGCGCCGGGTACAGCGATCCGTACGAAAACGCACGAAATGCTCCGAGCAGGCCGGTCAGCCGCTTGCGAAGCTCGTAACCGTGCATGGGTGATTCGAGAAGCAGTCCGAGAATTGCGAGCTCGAGCATGCAACTCCCCCTTCTCGAATCCAACGATCACATCCTGGCGATGCGATGAGCCACACTATCGGAGAATGTATCGCGCCGATACATGAAGTGGCAAACCAATGGCCGGTTACATCGCGCGAATCGGCATTTGTGGGCGTGTTTTTCGGGGTCCTTCGCGGGTATCGACACAGGACGGCACTACATCGAAGGAGCGCATCATGCACGAATACGATCAACCGCCCCCACTGTCGTACGGCGAGTCCGAGCGCGGTTCCCACGTGGCGGACCTGTCGACGGTGCAACTGATCGAGCGACTGACGACTCAGGTCTCGACGCTCGTCCGGACCGAGATCGACGCCGGACTCGCCGAAGTCAAGAGCAAGGGAAGCCGCCTCGGGGTAGGCGTCGGAATCTCCGGCGCGGGTGCGTTGCTGCTGTTCCTCGGGCTCGCCACCCTGATCGCTACCGCAGTGCTCGGACTGGCGACAGTGTTGTCCGCATGGCTCGCGGCGCTGATCGTCGCGATCGCGGTGCTGGCGATCGGGGGCATTCTGGCCGCAGTCGGCGCGTCCCGTGCCAAGAAGGCCTTGCCGCCGATTCCCGCGGACACCGCAGCACGTATCGGCGACGACATCACCGCGGTGAAGGAGGGACTCCGATGACCGACACACCGGCGCACAGTGTTCCCGGCAACTCCGATCAGCCGCCCAGCATCGAGGAACAGCGTTCCGAACTGGCCGACACCGTCGCCGCTCTCGCGGCCAAAGCCGACATCCCCACTCGAGTGGGCAACGAGGCCTCTCGACAGGCGACACGTGCCTCCGATGCGGTGCGCAGTAGGCCCGGCACTGCCGCAGGGGCCGTGGGCTTCGTGGTGACCGCAGTGTTGGTGACGGTTCTTCTTCGTCGCCGACGTACGAGGAAGGTGTTTCGATGAGTGCAGTATCGAAGGCGTTCTACAGACCGATGTCGTTGGCGACGAGTGTGCTCGGCGGGCTGGCGGCCGGCGCGGTATTCAAGCAGGTGTGGAAGCACGTCGGCGACGACGACGCGGCGGCCCCCGACCCGAAGGATCTGAATCGCTCCGTCCGAGAGGTGCTGATCGCGGCAGCCGTCCACGGTGCGGTGTTCGGCGTCGTCAAGGCCGCAGTCGACAGGGCAGGGGCAACCGGTTACCGCGCCATCACGCACGAGAGCCCGAAGTAGCCGACACGCAACATGATTCGCGGCGTCTATCGGCTTACCGAGACGATGTTGCCCGCGAAGTCCGCTTCGACGCGGCCGCCCTGGTCGTCGTCGTTGTGTGCGGTGATCGAGATGCGCTGCTCACCGCGGGAGTCGGTGATCATGACGTATTCGACGGCGGCGTCCGGGACCCCGACGGCCTCGGGCGTTCCCGCGACGAGGCCTGCCAGAACCGCGGAATCGACTGTGGCCCAATCGAAGAGCGCCTCTTGTTCCTCGGGCGGCTCGGTCTCGTGATACACCTCGAACCCCCCGGAGACGAATACGCGCTCTCGTCGGCCCTCTGCCGTCGGGCGATAGACATCGGCACGGTTGCCGTCCATCTGGACGAACACCTCGAGAACCTGCGAACTGCCGAAGCGTTCCACGTAGCGTTCTCGAAAATCGTCGAGTCCGGCTGCCGTGTCGAAAACGAAGGGACGGGCGATGATCGGGGTGACGTCGACCGGCAGGTCCATCGGCACGGTGGGGGTCACGCTGCGCGTCGTCGTGGACGCGACGACGGCAGCAGCCGGAACCGGTTGTTCGCCGGTCCTGGTCGACAGAAACACCACCAGCCCTACAGTCACGATGACGACCGAGCCGAGTGCCAGCAGTAGCCGGTTCTTCGGTTCGGATGTTCGCGGCGGTGGTTCCGGAAGGTCGACGTCGATTTGTAGGTCGGAGACCAGTCGTCGCAGATCGCGCAGGGTGATGGCCACCCGCGCACGTTCGCTACGTAGGCGGTGCTCGTCGAAGGTGAGCTGGCCGTCGGCGTATGCGGAATCCAGAACGGTGGCGGTCAGTGCGCGGTCGATGTCACGGGCGCGAAAATCGGGTCGTTGTGCCATCCTGCGGCCTCCTTTCCGGACACATCAGCCGAACGAAAACGGCGTGACACGCAGGAAGTTGCCTGCGGGATCGAACAGGAGAGTTCCGCTTTCCTGGTCGGTGTTGTCGGCGGAGACGGAAATTTGCGGACCGTTGTCGCTGCCGTGGAAGCTCACGGTGTAGCTGTCGATGCGACTCATGTTCAAGCTCTCGCGGGCACCGGCGATGATCCCCGCTGCCTTCGTCAGATCGACCGTCGCCAGGTCGATCTGAGGTTCGTCGAAGTCGCGGGTGCTCGAGAAATTGTCGTCGTAGTCGCCGATCACGCCGTTGCGATAGGTGTAGCTGACCTGTTTCTGTGGCACGCCGGGTGCGGGTGCCGAAATGACGGCGTAGTCGTCGTACAAACCGAGTCTGTCGACCACCGACGTGCCGATCTTCTGTTGCAGTGCATCGACGATGTCCACGACGACTGCAGGATTCTTGTACCCGGCCGACCCGAGACCCGATTCGGGGTCATCGGTGTTCGAGCACGCGCGAATGCCGAATGTGAGCGCCACGAGTGCGGCAACGGCAGGGACCGCGACGGCCATGAAGCCCAGGCGTGAGCCCTTTGCCGTCGTGATCGGATGCGCGAACTCGATCGGGTCGGCCATCGGCGGCAGATCGGTGTCGTTCTGAAGGTCCTCGATGAGGGCGTGCAGATCGGCGATCGTGTCGGCTTCCTTCGCCAGATCGATCCTTGCGGCGTGCTCGAAATCGGACAGCTGGCCATCGGCGAGTGCTTCGTCCAACGTGGCGCAAGTATCGGTGCGATCCACATCACGCGCTCGCGTACTGGGTGACAGTCGCGTCGGCACAGGTGGAGCATAGTTTCTCGGCCCAGGAATGGGGGTCGATCGTCGTCCAGGCGGGGATCGCAGGTCTCCATCGACACTGCCGCACGTACTCTGGTTCTCGTGCGACTTCAGCGACAGGTGGTGGACTACGCCCTTCAGCGTCGGTCGCTGCTGGCCGAGGTCTACTCCGGTAGGACGGGCGTGGCAGCGGTCTGCGATGCAGATCCCTATCTTCTACGTGCCGCCAAGTTCCACGGCCGCGGCAGCGACGTAGTGTGCCCGATCTGCCGGAAGGAGCAGCTCACGCTGGTGTCGTGGGTGTTCGGCGAGAAGCTCGGACCCCTGTCCGGCTCCGCGAGAACGGCCGACGAACTCGGTCGGCTGGCTGCCACCCAAGAGGAATTTTCGGTCCATGTGGTCGAGGTCTGCCGCTCGTGCAGCTGGAATCACCTCGTCCAGTCCTACGTCCTCGGGGCCGTGCCCGCACCCAAGCAACCCCGTCGCCCACGATCGGGATCCCGTCAACCGAACCGTCGAACTGCGAGTGAATGACACAATCGCTTCGCTGAACCCAGCCACCGAGAATTCGACGCGGCCGCCGAGATTACTGGAGATTCGTACGTGAGTTCCCCCTACGACAACAACCCGGGTAACAACGAACCTGGCCGTAGCGACTCCGGACGGCGCCCCGACGTGCCCGGACCACCGCGCGGCAGCCGCCATTCCGATCCGCCCGGACGTCGTCCGGTACCCCCACCGGGCCAACGTCCGGTGCCTCCTCCGGGCCAACGTCCGCTACCGCCTCCGGGTCAGCGCCCCGGACCGCCTCCCGGGCAGCGTCCGATGCCACCGCAGGGTCGACCGCCGATGCCACCTCCGGGTCAGCGTCCGGTACCGCCTCCGGGTCAGCGCCCCGGGCCCCCTCCTGGGCAGCGTCCGATGCCACCGCAGGGTCGACCGCCGATGCCTCCCGCCGGCCAACGCCCGGGTCCGCCTCCGGGCCAGCGTCCGATGCCACCGCAGGGTCGCCCGTCCGGTGACGGTCGCTACGCCGCGGCAGGTGTCACCCGATCGGGATCCGTCCCGCCGCCACACGAACCGAACGATCCATCAGCTAGCTCCTCGGGCAACGAACCGCCCGAGCCCCCCGAAAGAGGTTCCGCCGCGAAAACGAAGAAGAAGTCCAAGTGGCGGGTTGTTCGACGCACCATTTACGCGTTGATCGCCTTGGGCCTGATAGTGCCGATTCTGCTGTTCATGGTGGCGTACACGCTGGTGGACGTCCCGCGGCCCGGTGACCTCAGGACCAATCAGGTTGCGACGATCTTCGCCTCCGACGGGTCGAGCGTGCTCGGCAAGGTGGTGCCACCCGAGGGCAACCGAACCGATGTCACGATCGACCAGATTCCGGAGCACGTGCGTAACGCCGTGCTCTCGGCGGAGGATCGCGACTTCTATTCCAATCCCGGGTTCTCGGTGACCGGCTTCGGCCGTGCCCTGCGCGACAACGTTCTCGGACGTGACAGCGCGGGCGGTGGTTCCACGATCACCCAGCAGTACGTCAAGAATGCGGTGGTCGGCTCCGAGCGGACGTTGACGCGCAAGATGCGGGAGCTGGTCATCTCGTCGAAGATGGCTCGCCAATGGTCCAAGGACGACATTCTCGCGGCGTATCTGAACACCATCTATTTCGGTCGTGGCGCTTATGGCATCGCTGCCGCGTCGACGGCGTACTTCGGCAAATCCGTGGATCAGCTCTCGGTCGAGGAAGGCGCAGTACTGGCTGCGACCATCCAGCAGCCGTCCGGACTCGATCCGGAAGTCAACCCCACCGGTGCTCAGTCGCGGTGGAACTACGTGCTCGACGGCATGGTCTCGCAGGGCCAGCTCGATGCGACTCAGCGTGCGGCGATGCAGTATCCGCAGTGGGTCCCCATTTCTCAGGTCGATTCGGGTGATGCCGCCGACGCAGGTCCCAACGGTCTGATCAAGGCGCAGGTACTGCGTGAGTTGTCGGCTGTCGGGGTCAGTGATCAGGATCTGAACACCGAGGGTCTGCAGATCACGACGACGATCGATCCGAGGGCGCAGGCCGCCGCGGTCGAGGCCGTGGACAACAACCTGCAGGGTGAGCCGTCGGAGCTGCGCACGGCGTCGGTGTCGATCGATCCGCGCAGTGGCGCGGTCCGCTCGTACTACGGCGGCGCGGACGGGCGCGGTTTCGACTTCGCGCAGTCCGGGTTGCAGACCGGATCGTCGTTCAAGGTGTTCGGCCTCGCCGCTGCCTTGGACCAAGGCATTCCGCTGTCGAAGATGTACGACAGTTCCTCGCTCGACGTCAACGGCATCCAGATCAGCAACGTCGAGGGCGAATCCTGTGGCACGTGCACCATCGCCGAAGCCCTCAAGCGGTCGCTGAACACGAGCTTCTACCGCATGATGCTGGGCATGGACAACGGCCCGCAGGCGATCGCGGACATGGCACACAAGCTCGGTATCCCGCAGGAGATCGAGGGCGTAGGCCCCACGCTGACCGAGCCCGACAACGCGGGCCCGAACTACGGAATCGTGCTCGGCCAGTACCAGTCGCGGGTGATCGATATGGCCTCGGCCTACGCCACACTGGCAGCCTCCGGCGTCTACCACACCCCGCACTTCGTGCAGAAGGTCGTCACGGCCGACGGCACGGTGTTGCTCGATCGTGCACCCGAGGCCGGTCAGCAGGTCGTCTCGGCGGCGGTGGCCGACAACGTGACGTCGGCGATGCGTCCGATCGCCGGGTACTCCAACGGTCACAACCTCGCGGGTGGTCGTCAATCGGCGGCGAAGACCGGTACCGCGCAGCTCGGTGATACCGGGCAGAACAAGGACGCCTGGATGGTCGGGTACACCCCGTCACTGTCGACGGCGGTGTGGGTCGGTACCGAGCAGGGCTTGCCGCTCGAGAACAGTTACGGCGGTCCGATCTACGGATCGGGCATACCGTCGGACATCTGGAAGGCGACGATGGACGGCACGCTCGAGGGCACCTCGAACGAGACGTTCCCGACGCCCGAGGCCATCGCCGGTCAGGCAGGTGTCCCGCAGTACTCGGCACCGGCCGCCCCGGTCACGACGGTGGCTCCGTCCGCGCCGCCGCCCGTGACTCTGCCGATCCCGACGGAGATCTCGCCGCCGGTGGTCATCACGCCGCGTCAGGTCGAGATTCTGCCGGGCGTCACCATTCCGCTGCCGGGTCTGGCCCCGGCTCAGCCCGCACAGCCACCGGCAGCACCCGAGCCGGCAGCCCCCGAACCGGCGACTCCCGGCCAGTAGCACCGAACGGTGACGACCGAACCCGAGCGCAAGGGCAGAACCCTTGCCAGTCCTGGTCGCCTGGACACGGCGAGTGCAACGGACCGTGACGCACCCAGCCGTACCGATCCGATGACCGAGGAACTGTCCTCGGTCATCGGCGGGCCGGTGGGCGCGCACGCTCTGGTCGGTCGGCAACGGTGGTTCACTGCGCTGCGGGTCATCCTGTTGCTCGCGGTGGTCTTTCTCTGCTTCGGTTGGTTCGCCAAGGCGGCGTGCATTCAACAGGCACCGGTGGGTCCGAACGGTGAACTCGGTCTCGACTGGAGCGGCAGTCGCCAGTACGTGGCGATGTGCTACTCGGACACCGTGCCGCTCTACGGTGCCGAGCGGCTCGACCAAGGTGCGTTTCCGTACAAGAAGTCCTGGGAAGAAACCAAGGCCGACGGGTCGAGTCAGATCCGGTACATGGAGTACCCGGTCATTGCCGGCCTGTACCAGTACGGCTCGATGGTCGTCGGAAAGGCATGGAACTCACTGAGTTTCCTGCCGCAAGCCCTGCCTGTGGTCGTCTACTTCAACGTCGTTGCTCTGGGATTGGCCGTCGCGTGGCTGGTCACCGTGTGGGCGACGGCGATCTCGGCGGGGCGACGCATCTGGGACGCTGCCCTGGTGGCTGCCTCACCGCTGGTGATCGTGCATGGATTCACCAACTTCGACGCTCTCGCAACGGCATTCGCGCTCACCGGTCTGCTGGCCTGGGCCAAGAAGCGGCCCGTACTGGCCGGTGTACTACTCGGCCTCGGCGGCGCCACCAAGCTCTACCCGTTGCTGTTCCTCGGACCGCTGCTGGTGTTGTGCTGGCGGGCGGGCCGCATGCGCGAGTGGGGGCTGACCGCAGCGGCTGCCCTCGGGGCCTGGCTTGCGGTCAATCTTCCACTGGCTCTGCTGTATCCGACGGGGTGGTACGAGTTCTTCCGGCTCAACTCCGAGCGCGGAGCCGACCCCGATTCGCTGTACAACGTCGTCACTTCCTTCACCGGATGGACGGGCTTCGACGGCCCCCTCTATCCGGGGGACAAGCCGATGGTTCTCAACGCAGTCACGCTGCTGCTCTTCGCCGTCGTGTGTGCGCTGATCGCCTACATCGGTACGACGGCTCCGACCCGGCCGAGGCTGGCCCAGTTGGTGTTTCTGGTGGTGGCCGGGTTCCTGCTGACCAACAAGGTGTGGAGTCCCCAGTACTCGTTGTGGCTGGTCCCTCTCGCGGTGCTGGCTCTACCGCATCGTCGAACCCTGTTGGCGTGGATGGCAATCGACGCGTTCGTCTGGTTCCCCCGGATGTACTACTACCTGGGCGTGGACAACAAGGGTCTGCCCGAACAGTGGTTCACCGCCACCGTGGTCGTGCGCGATATCGCAGTGATCGGCCTGTGCGCGTTGATCGTTCGGCAGATCTACCGGCCGTCGGAGGATCTCATTCGAAACGGCAGCGCCGTCGACCCGCTCGGTGGCGTGCTCGACGGCGCTGCAGATCGAACCGGTCGGCGTGCGGTCACATATAGCGGCCGAGCTGCTTGACGGCTTCACCGGCGTGCTTGGCCTGGATGCCGTCGCCGATGGCCTGTAGCTTCCATTCACTGCCCTGGCGGTAGACCTTTGCCATCACCAATCCCGTGAACGGCATGCCGCCCTGCAGGGTGAAGCGGGCGAGTTCGGTGTTGGTGGTGTTGTCGACCAGCCGGCAGAACGCATTGGCGACCTGCTCGAACGTCTGGCCGCGGTACGAGGTGACCGTGAAGACGATGCCGGTGACGTGCTGGGGTACTCGCGTCAGATCGACGACGATGACCTCGTCGTCGCCCTCGCCCTCACCGGTCAGGTTGTCTCCCTTATGGGTGATCGACCCGTCCTTGGCGTTGAGCTGGCCGTAGTACACCACATCGTTGACGTTGCGATCTGCCAGCATGATTGCCGACGCGTCCAGGTCGATGTTCGCCGCACGGCCTCCGCCGCCGAACAGTCCACCCTTCTTCGGGGTCGTCACCGGGTCCCAGCCGAGGCCCATGCGAATCACCGTCAGGGCCACGCCGCCGTCCTTGCGGAGAGTGACCTTCTGGCCCTTGGACAGACTGACGGGCTTGGACTTGGTGAGGCTGACTTCCGGAGCCTCGGAGCGAACCGGGGCGGGAGGGGCTGCGGGAGGCGCGGCCGGGGCGGCCGGGGCGGGTGGCGTCGGCGGTGCAGGGGGCGGGGTGGGAGCCGGCGCGTCGTCCACGGAGACACCGTGATCGGTCACCAACGCAGCGAAACCACCCGCGTAGCCCTGCCCCACGGCGCGCACTTTCCAGCTCCCCTGGCGGCGGTAGATCTCCAGCGCAATGACGATGGATTCGGAGCTCAAGCCGTCGATCGTGTACTCGTACAACACATTTCCCGCTGTGTCGCTGACTCGCGCGACCGGGGGTGCAGATCGGCCGAAGTTGCTCGACGCGTCGTCGAGGGTGATGACCGCACGGATCTGCTCGATGTCGGACGGAACGGCGCCGAGCGAGACGGCGAGCCGAGCCGGCCCGCCCTGCCCGGGTTCGAGGCGGACGCCGGGGCCGGTCGGCTGATTGAAGAACACGAAATCGGCGTCCGTGCGCACCTTTCCGGCGTCGGTGACCAGAAGTGCAGACAGGTCGGCCGGCACCGCCAGGGCGATGGACACGACGACGTCGCCGACGGTGAGGGGGCCGTTCTGACCCTTGGACAACGGTTGACCGGCCGGAGCAGACAATGTGGTGGACTCTCTCTCGAAGTGCTGGTTACCGTCATCCAATGTACTTGGTCGATTTGTCCGACTGATGTGACCGCGAAGGCCTGTCGGTCAGATCTGGCGGAGGGTGAACAGGTCGCCAGGGGTGCAGCCGAGCACCCGGCATACGGCGGTCAAGGTGGAGAATCGGATGGCCTTGGCGCGGTCGTTCTTGAGTACCGACAGATTCACGACGCTGACCCCCGCCAGACGCGACAGTTCGGCGAGCGTCATGCCGCGGGCTTCGAGGATCTCGCCGAGATGACACACGACGAGATGGTCGACCAACTCCTCGGCCATCAGACCAGACCATCGGCATCACGAGCGAGCTTGGAGCCCTGGGCGATGGTGGCGTAGACGAATTGCAGGAACGTGGACACGAAGATTGCGATCCAGAGACCGGTGGCCGGTCGAGCGGTGTCCACGGTCCCGCTCAGCTCGAGCGCACCGACGACGCTGTTGGTGCCCAGCATGTTCATGAACCCAGTGATGATGGGGTAGGCGAGAATGCACGCGCCGATCACTACGACGTCGGTGCGTGCGGCGTTGGTGAAGGGATTCCCGGCGATGACGCGATCGCAGAAGCGGTAGAAGAACAGCAGGCCCACCAGGATGATCACCAGTCCGACGGCGAGGGATCCGTAGCGCATCACGTCGATGAAGCCCAGCAGTCGTACGATTTCGGCTTTCGGGACGCTCAGCTCGACCGAGTTCCCCGGTTGCAACTGGCCTCCGAACAACTCCACCGGCGGGGTGTTCCACTCGGGTTCGACCGTGGCAAGGACGTAGTCCGAGGAGTGGTATTTCCACATCTTCCAGCCGGTCCAGCCCACGGCCAGTGCTCCGTAGAACACCATCGCCCACTTGTTGGTCCTCATGGAACCCAGTCCGTATGCCATCCCGCCGCCTCCATATCGATAGTCGATAACAACGAATATCGATAACCTATCGAAAATCGATACGGTGTCAAGGGGTGGGCTGTGTCATCGGCGTAAGGCCGACTCCAACTGTCGCCCGATTTCGGCGACGAATCGGGTGGAATCGGCGGGCACGACGTCGATCGACGCGTGGGACCGAACGAGGTAGCGGCCGTCCCCGTCGAAGTCCATCCAGAAGAACGAGACGGCATCGGTATCGCGGCGGTGGTCGTAGGTGGCGCCGCGCGCGACGATCACCTCGCCGACTGCCGATCGCGGTCGGGCGAAGAACGCCTCGAATTTCTCGTCCGCAGTCGCGTTTCGAGTGGCCGTGGACAGGATTGCTCCGCTCGATGTGGTTGCAGTGCAGGGATGTTCGAGGGTGGCGGCCGCACGGCGTCCGGCCTGCACGGTCGGCACGGACTCGGCGATCCGTACGGGGGCAGATGCCGGGGTCACCGTGTCGATCGTGACCGAACAGTCCGGCCCGGGGCGTTGGGTGAGGACAACCGCGAAATCATGGGTCACCGCTGCATGAACGCGCACCGGGCTCTGCCCGAGATCGTGGGTGTCGCTTCGGCATTCGATGCGCACAGCGGGGTCGACCACCACTCCGATGGCTGCCTCGAGCCGCTCGTCCACCAGCGCGTCGATCCTCGCCGACGCTTCGCGCCGCAGCTGTCGGAGCTGACCCTCGGTATCGACGTCGACGGTGACGGCCAGAGGGTAGGGCAGCCGATCCCGTCCGAAACGACTGCAGAGCATCGCGAAATCCATGCCCCGCACGGTCCACTGCGTCACCGTCAGCCGCCGAGCACAGGGGGTGCGACGAGTGGCAGGTCGCCGATCAGTTCGCTGCCGTTGCCGACGTCGATCAAATAGCCGGGGGTGGTGTGTTCTCCGTCGTTGTCGCCGGTGCCACGACCTCCCGCCGCGCCCATACCGCCCACTCCGGGCATACCGTGAGCCCCTGCTCGACCGGCCGCCGCCGCACTCGCGCCGCCCGGGCCGCCGCTGGAACCGCCGGAACCGATCGGAGACCCGAGAACAGAGCCGCCGAAACCTGCACCGGAACCCACACCGCCACCGGATCCGTTGTAGCCCGAGCCGCCGTAGTTGGAGCCGTTGTAGCCCGAGCCGCCGTAGCCGGCACCCGGGGAGCCTGTCCCCGAGGAACCGCCGCCTCCCACGTTGCTTCCGAGTCCCCCGGGAGCATTTCCGGGGCCACCGGCTGCGGCGGCCCGGGTTTCCCCGGATCGATCTGCAGGCGGCAGCGGTCCGGATGGACTCGAACCCGGTTGCCCGGTGTCCGATTGCCCAGGCGTCGCGGTGCCGGCATCGGTCTGCTGCGTAGCCGACTGCGCTGCGGGATCGACGGTTCCTGCCGAGCCTGCGCCCCCACCGGACGTCGCACCGCCGCTCCCACTGGCGGCCGGGAAACTGCCTGCCGGGAAACCGCCTGCCCAGCCGCCGGTGGAACCACCGCCTCCGCCGTCGACGGGATTGTGCGCCGTCGGCAGCACCGGAACGTTGGTGTCCGACAGCACCACGCCCGGTACGTACACCGATCGCATGATCCGACGCGCTTCGTTCTGCTGTTCCTCCTGCACTGCCGTCGCCGTTTTCGTGGCGAAGGGAACGGGGAGCAGGGAACCGATCAGGGTGCTGGCCTCGGACGCGACCACCGGCGGCATTCTCGACTTGGTCTGCTCGAATCCTGCGTGCGCTTCGAGCAGCTTGTTCCCGATCAGACTCATCGACGTGGCCAGCGCGGACGCGGACGAGACGTAATCGCCCACGCCGCCGCGCACGGCGTCGGACATCGGCCCGGACCAGCCCGACGCCATGGCCGCCTCGATTCCCGTTCGGAAGCCGTCGGATCCGGAGCCGGCGGCGGCCGAGAGGTCGTTCCAGTTCTTCGACGAAGTCGCAATGGGACCGATGGCCAACGACCCGACCATGCCCGCGATGTCCTCGTGTGACATCACCTCGAACGGTTCGGTGATCGTCACTTCGTTGGGTTCGTAGTCACCGCGGTAGTCGAATGCCCCGTTCGCTTTCTCGAACGCCTCCCCGAGCATGGTGCCGACGAGCTCGGGCCCCACCGGGGTCACGAATATGTTGGTGACTATCCCGTCGATCGTCGCTTCGAGTTCCTCGTACGGATTCGCCATGCCCACCCCTTGCCACGCGCCTGTCCCCCCGACGAAGTGTTAGACGCGGTGCGCGGTGGTTCGGTTCCGCAGCCACTCGAGAATTTCCTCGCTGGCCCGCACGCCGGAGAAATCGGTGACGGTCAACCCGGGCCGGGTGAACCCCAGCAATTCGAGCTCGCCGTGCCGCGGTCGAACGGCCTCGTCGGCGGCCATGAGCATCTCGGCGTCGAGTGCGCCGTCACCGGCAGCGAACACGCCGGCCTCGGCATCCAGGGAACCGTCCTGAACCAGCCTGGCACGGACCTCGGCCACGGCGGAGCTCTTGCACACCGCGTTGGGCATCGTGTAGATTTTGCGACCCTGCTGGGAGACGTTCCAGTCGCGTGCCGCGCACCACTGCGACCAGTCCGAGACGAAGTCCGGCGGGACGGCGGTGACGTCGACGACGAGGTAGCAGAACAGGCCGTCGGCCTCCCGGTACTTGAGCACCCAGTCCTCGGAGACCCTCGATCTCAACTCTGCGCCGACGCCGGCCAGGTCCAGATCGAAGCCCTTGCGCCAGGCCGTATCCGGCTCACCGTCGACGAGAATGTTGCCACCGTTGCTGGTGATGGCGTACCGCCACGGGGCACCCGGCAGGTCGATACGCCGGAACTGTTCGATGGTTCGCGTCGTCGTCGGAACCACGGTGACGCTCTCGCTCAACCCGCGGAGCAGCGACATCGACCGAATGCTCATGTACGACAACGGTTTACCCTCGTACATCTCCACGCACTCGAACGTCTCGTCCAGGGGCACACCGAGCGCGCCTTCGGAGAAGATCATCGTGCGATCGAGGTCGACGGCGACGAGGGCGCTCACGAGGCATCCTCGGTCGAGACGTTCTTGATCAGACCCATGCACGAGTAGGCGAGGTCGGGTACCACGTCGACCGGTACTCCCCTGGCTTCGGCGAGCATCCGAATATGTTGGTGCTCCGGAGCATTCGCGTCGCGCACCAACACGCGCCACGGTACTCGGCGTAGCAGCACCCGCGTGGTCTCGCCGACACCGGGCTTGACGAAGTTGACGTGCGAGATGCCGTACTCCTGGCGGACCTTCTCCACCGATGCCCATCCCGACCAGGTGGGAGTTCTGTCGGACGCGAGCACCGACGACACCGTCTCCGCGACCTCGTCACGCACGTCGTCGAATCGAGCTGCCACCGCGTCGAGTAGATGCCGTGAGACATCGTCGGGGGCGAGGTCCGAGTAGTACTTCGCGCCGTGGAAGTCACCCGGCCGGATGAGACTGTCGTTGAGGACTGTTCGCGAAACGAGTCCCGAGACGGTCGAATTCAGGCAGGCCGACGCAATGAGAAAGTCGTCTCGGGTGCCGTAGGTGCGAGCGCAGTGTCCGGGATCGGCGAGCACGGCCAGATCGTCGTCGAAGTCCGCCCCAGGGAAGTCGCGTAGTGCCGCTGTGAGTTCGCGTGCGATGGCACCTTTGCCGGTCCAGCCGTCCACGAACACCACCGAGCGTGAATCGTGGTGCTCGGCGAGGTAGCGCAGAGCGACGCTGTCGATACCCCGATCACGCACGATCGAGACGGCGTAGTGCGGTATCTCGATGCCGTGGGCGGCGAAAGCCCAGCGCCGCATCAGAATTCCCACCGGAGTACCGGCCCGCGCCAGTGATGCGAGCACGATGTCGTGTCCGCGCTCGGCGAGCACCACCTCGGTGACGGTTCCAACGGCGACCGCGAGCCGCGCCGCACTGTCGTGCAGTACCTTCTCGAACAGTTCGCGATACGCAAGATCGGGTTGGTATTCGACCGGCAGCGATTCGGCATAGTGCGCCGTGCCGGCCTGAATCGCCCTCTCGCGCTCCGCCGTTGCTGCTTCCAGCGAGACGTCCGACAGGTCTTTCAGTAGCCAGGTCACCTCGTCCGGCGCGTACGAGCCGAACTCGGGCCCACGCAGCGGACGGGCGCGCCTGGCGATCTCGAGCGCCTGCGGATCGGCACCGGTCACGACCACGACCAGCACGTCGGTGCCCGCCGCCGCGAGTGTCTCCGCCGCGGCGGTGAGTGCGTCGGTATCCGCGGGGGCATCGGCGACGAACACCAGGGTCGAGTCGGCCGGCGCGTCGGCGTTGTAGAGGTAGCGCACAGAGGATTCGTCCTCGGGCGCTGCGAATTCGAAGCCCCGGCGCAGTGGGTAGCCCGCCACGTCGAGTACGTAGGCGGGCGAGCGGGTGGTCGTCTGGAACAGTGCGCTGTGTCCGCGTCGTTGCAGCGCTGCCGCCAGGCGTAACGGCAGGTACATCAGCTCCTCGTGCCCGACGACCACGACGGCACCCGAGTCGGGGAGCGACGCGTCGACGGTGGCCGCGACTGCTTCGATCGCGTCGGCGAACCCGGCCGCATCGGACCTGAGGAAGCCGTGGCGGCCGCCCTCGGGTAGAGCTGCGGGCCAGGGCGCGTCGATGCGGCGTACCGAACCGGGTTGTGTAGCAACCGGATTGAACGTCGGATCGGGGAGGCTCAGAACCGTCTCCACGAGCCCGGGTTCCAGCTCGACCGATCCCTGAGCGAGGCTGACGTTGTCGATCACGACGCCCAGTTCGGCGGCCGTTGCTGCGGTCGCGTCGAGATGCTCGGCGGTACGCATGTCCACCAGGGATGCGATGACGTAGTGGGAACGCGCAGCCGTGGAATGGATCTGGCGGAGCGCATCGAGCGCGGTGGCTCCGGTCGAGATCTCGTCGTCGACGAGAACGAGGGGTAGTTCGCCGCCGAGCAGGTCCGCCGAGGTCGGCATCAGCAGATGGTCGGTGGCGTGCGAGTGCCCTTCCTCGAACTCACCGTGCACCGTCATGCCCGGTACCGTGCGGCGGGTCGAGTGCACATAGCAGCGCGCATCGAGGGCGGTTGCCACCGTGTGACCCAATCCCGTTGCCGTCTCCGCGAATCCGAGAACATCGACGTCGGAGCCGCCGACCGCCGCAGCGACCAGGCTGGCCAATTCATCGCCGGCACCGATGACGACGTCCGGATCCACGGGTATGTGTTTGCCGAGCACAGTGGACACCAACAGGTGTGCCCGTCGGGGATTGCGACGTAGGCCGGGACGCACCAGTTGTCGTGCCGTCCACGACGACGAGGAGCCGGTGTCGGTCAGGACGATGCCGTCGGCCGGGTTGTCGGTCATCGCTGAGCCAGCGCCGTCAGGAGGTCCACGAACGTGATCCCTTCGTTGGTGACCCCGAATGCCCGGGCGCGAACCATCGTCTGTTTCGCCCAATTGCGATGTGGTCCCAGCTCGTTCATCTTGTTCCGGTATCCGGAGGCCTGCGCGCCGCCCTGGTCGGAGGCCAGAATGTCGAGGGCGTCGTGGTATTCCTCGTGCGTCACTGCGGACAATGCGTGCACGGCAGGAACGTGGGATGGATGGATGACCGTCTTGCCCTGGATACCGTTGGCGCGGTCGAGGGCGACCTCGCGCAGCAGTGCGTCCAAGTCGCTGCTGACCAGTTGCTGCCGGAAGCGCACGGCCTCCTGGTCGACGAACGGCGTCTGGCGCAGCAATGGCCGGAACATGCGTTCGTGGTCTGCGAAGTACTCCCACACCGGCCCGGTGATGACGAATCCCGATCCGTCGTTGCGGCCCAGATGATTGACGATCGCGCTGATCACGTCGGCTACGACGCGGACGTCGTAGATCGTCAGGTCACGGTCGCGGCGAATGCCGAAGGTGCCGCACATGTCGGTGGCTCCGATGCGGACTGCCAGCACGATGTCTCGGTATTTTCCCAGTAGTTCTCGGATGGCAACGAGTTCGGTGTCGCGTGTTTCGCGGTGGACCACCTCGGCCGACTCGAGAACCGGCATCGCCAACAAGCGGGTGTCGTGCGCGGTGGACGCGGCGAGAATCTCGTCGAGGTACTCGGCTCCGGTTGCCGAGGTGAACTTCGGTACGACGAATCCGGCAAGTCCAGCGGCCCCAGGAGTCAGACCGGCGCAGACCGTCCGAATCTGTTGGGCCGTGCGGGCTCGGACGAACACCAGTGCATTCGAACCCGAGAGTTCGTTCAGAGTTCGGATGGTGTTCTCCACCGCGTACTGCAGATCATGATCTGCGACTGCATCTTCGAGATCGATCACGATCGATCGAACGCCCTCGTCGGTGCGCTTGTGCACCGTCGCGGTCAGGTCCGCACGGGTCGCGGGAATGTACAGCGTCGCACCGAGTGCTGTTGCTACGACGTTGTTTCCGTCACTGACCGCGATGTCCTCCGGTTGCAGGAAGAACATGCGTTCGCGGGTGTCGGCGTCGAGATGGCGAAAGTGTTGCACCATGATCCTTCGTGTGAATGCGGTCGGTGCTAGCTGCGCATGCGTTCGATCACGCCTGCGATGAAGTCCGAAATGGTAGCCAGATCCTGCAGATATGACCAGTAGTCGGGATGGGTACCCGTCAGTGCGTTGCTCGCCCTGTCGATCCGGGCGAGCTGAGCATCCAGCACCGAGCCCCATTCGGCAACCAGACCACGATTGATCGCGAGTTGTTGAGCGTCACGAAGTTTGAACCGGACCTTGTTCTCGGTCTCGCTCGGATCGGCTTTGACTGCGCGCAGCAGGCGAACACGATCGGTGACGGCATCGACCAGGTGCTCGGCATCGGTCAGGTGCGACCGGGCCTGGGCGACGAGATCCAAGGCCTGCTCGGGGTTGCCCGTGTCGAGCGCCGAACGGGCCGCTCGCAGATCCTCGTCGGCCTGTTCGATGTGGCGTGTGCTCGATCGTTCGTTGTGCGATAGATCTGCCGAGCTCTTGGCATTGAATTCGCGAAGCAAACTCGAGAAGGCCGGCGCGATCCCCTCGGATCTCGTTCGTACGGCTTCGATTCGGGTCCGCACCGAGACCAGTGCGGTCCGGGCCTCCTGCTGGCGTCCGGGAGCCGAGCGAACCGCTTCGCGCAACGCAGTGGACCTGTCCCGGACGACGGCGGCCTGCTCTCGCGCACGCAGCGGATCCCGTCGAACATCGTTCAATTGTGTTGTGGCGGAGTCCAGTTCGTTCCAGGCCTGCCGCAATGATGGATAGGTGGCGTACTGCTCGTCGACGGTGGACCGCGCAGCGTCCGCCTCGGCCAGTGCGTCCTGCACCAGGCGCGGGGTGGCCGCGAACTGTGCCGAGGCGTGCTCGAGAGTGCTGCGATTAGCCTCGTAGAAACGGTCGACGGCGACACTGGCGTCGTGGAGCAGTCGCGTCGCGTTGTCGAATGCCGACCTGGCGGCGGCAGTGGTGATTCCGTCGAACTGTTCGACGGCAGCGAGATACGCCGCTCCCGCGTCGAAACACAGCTTCTCGGTATCGAACCATCGGCGGGCGAGTCCGTCCTCCGGACGCAGCGCGGTGGATGCCTCGACGCCGGCGGATGCGATGGACTGTCGCTTGTCCATGTCGAGAAAGGCGGCGACAGCGGCGTCCTGGGAACGACGCGCGGCGGCGTCCGATTCGGAACCTCGGCGAAACACCCCAGGCCAGCGACTTGTCACCTGTTCGATACTACCGACGGGAACCTCCGCATCACCGCGCTCGTTGGTCGAGTACGTCCAGAAACCGGACATTCCCACTACGGTTGTACCCGTAACGGGAAACCAATTGCGAAAGGACCTCTCAATGGGCGTCAGCCTCAGCAAGGGTGGCAATGTCTCGCTCACCAAGGCAGCACCGAACCTGACCGCGGTCGTGGTCGGCCTCGGTTGGGACATCCGCACGACGACGGGCACCGACTTCGACCTCGATGCCAGCGCCATCGCATTGAACTCGACGAAGAAGGCCCTGAGCGACGGGCACTTCGTGTTCTTCAACAACTTGAAGTCTCCCGACGGCTCCATCGAGCACACCGGGGACAACACGACCGGTGAAGGCGACGGAGACGACGAGCAGATCAAGGTCGATCTCGCCGCTGTGCCGCCGGAGATCGAGACCATCACGTTCCCCGTGTCGATCTACGATGCGGACGCTCGCTCGCAGTCGTTCGGTCAGGTGCGCAACGCGTTCATTCGCGTCATCAACCAGGCCGACAACTCCGAGCTTGCTCGCTACGACCTCAGCGAGGATGCCTCGACCGAGACCGCGATGGTCTTCGGCGAGTTGTACCGCAACGGCGCGGAGTGGAAGTTCCGCGCAGTCGGCCAGGGCTACGCGTCCGGACTCGCAGGTATCGCCCGGGACTTCGGAGTAAACGTCTAGTAAAGGCACTCCCAAGATTGGGGATACCCCCGCCTCGTCATTCATGATGGGCGGGGGTTTTTCCGTTTCGTCCCCCAACATGGTCGCGCCTGCGGGCTCTGCTCCTAGCCAGAAAGGCCACTGACGTGGTTATGAGAATCTTCGGCTGGTCGATTGCGGTCACCATCGTGTCCGTCATCGTGGCCTTCTTGTACGGCGGACTCGAGGCGATGATTCTCGTCCTCATCCTCGGTGTGCTCGAAGTGTCCCTGTCCTTCGACAACGCCGTCATCAACGCCACCGTGTTGCGACGGATGAGTGAGTTCTGGCAGAAGATCTTCCTCACCATCGGCATCGTCATCGCCGTGTTCGGCATGCGGTTGCTGTTCCCGCTGGTCATCGTCTGGGCTGCGTCGGGCCTCGGTCCGGTCGCCGCCATCGACCTAGCGCTCAACCCGCCCGCCGACGGTGCCGCGACCTTCCCGGACGGTTCGCCGAGCTACGAAACGCTCCTCACCGACGCACATCCGCAGATCGCAGCCTTCGGCGGCATGTTCCTGCTGATGCTCTTCCTCGGCTTCATCTTCGAGGATCGCGAGATCACCTGGCTGAGCTGGCTGGAGAAGCCTCTCGCCCGGATCGGTCGCCTCGATCAGCTGTCCGTTGTCGTCGCGGGCCTGCTGCTCGTGCTCAGCGCCGAATTCCTCGCTGACGACGACAAGATTTCCACCGTCATGGTCTCCGGCGTGCTCGGCATGATCACCTACATTGCCGTCAACGGTCTCGGCGAACTGTTCCACATCGAGGAAGAGGGCGAAGAGTCCTCCGGCGGCCCGAGCGAACTGGCGAAGGCGACCGGCAAGGCCGGTTTCTTCCTGTTCCTCTACCTCGAGGTCCTCGACGCGTCGTTCTCGTTCGACGGTGTCATCGGAGCCTTCGCCATCACCGCGGACCCGATCATCATCGCGCTCGGCCTCGGCTTCATCGGTGCCATGTTCGTTCGCTCGATCACGGTGTTCCTCGTTCGCAAGGGAACGTTGTCGGACTACGTGTACCTCGAGCACGGCGCGCACTGGGCAATCGGTGCCTTGGCCATCATCCTGCTCGTGTCGATCGGCGTTCACATCAACGAACTGATCACCGGCTTCGTCGGAATCCTCTTCATCGGTGCGGCACTGATCAGCAGCATCCGACGCAACAAGCGTCTCGAGAGCGAAGGCGTGGACACCGAAGTCCACGTCTGACCTTCGCTTCGAACCACAACAGCTCGAAGACTTACAGCTCCGAGATGTCGACGAGTCCGTCCTGCAGGGCCCGGGCCACCAGGGCGGCCTTGGTCGGGGCGGACCGTCCGACAGAGGTGTATTTCGCGCGGATGCGCGTCAAGTGGGTGTTGACGGTTCCCAGCGACAGGAACAGCGCCTTGGCGACCTCGGTCTTGGAGTCGAGGCGAATCCAGCAGAGCAGTACCTCGATCTCACGGTCGGTCAGGCCGGGCCGAGTGGGAAACTTGTCGCTCTGCTCAGCGGGCGGCACCAGGCTGATCAGTCCGCGAGCGAGCGGTGCGGCAGAGATGGAGTCGCTGTGTTCCGAGGGCATGGGATCGAGCAGTGCGGACATCAGTTCTCCCGAGGGCCGAGGCAGGTTGAGACGGTCTAAACCTGAGTCAACTCATTCTCACAGGTCGATCACAGACTCGCTGCCCTGATTTCTATGGGCATTTGAACCGTCAACTCCGAGGATGCGTCATGAATCGCGTTCCAACCGGTCATCAGTCCTGCGAGGGGAGCTCGGGCATCGGGAGCCAGCCGTCTTCGACCGCGCGTTTGTACAGATCGGTTTTGGTCGGTGCCGGACGCCCCGCCTCGGCGTATTTGTTGCGGATGCGCACGAGGTAGTCGTTCACGGTCTGTTCCGACAGTCCGGCCAGGCGGGCGACGCGTCCTGCCTTCTCGCCCGACGCGTAGAGGGCGAGCACCTCGCGTTGACGTGGGCTCAGACCGACGTCGGGCAGTTGTGGATCGCCGTCGATCGCCGCGGCCCAGTCCGTGGTGACCACCTGCCCGCCGCTCGCGGCTCGCCGGATCGCGGACACGATGGCCGATGCGGGCGCGGACTTGCGCACCACGCCGAGCACTCCCGCGCGTGCCGCGGACCGAACCAGGAATGCGTTCTCGGCACCGGTGTACACCAGCACTCGTGATCCTGCGGCGTGCAACTGTTCCACGTTCGAGCGCGGAGACGATCCGTCGCCGAGGCGCAGATCGAGTACCACCAGGTCGAGCTGCTCTCGGTGGGCGAGCAATTCGTCCACGGTGGAGGCCATGATCACGAGATCGAGATCGGGTTCGTCCGCCAGCATGGCCTTGAGGCCGAGCGCAACGGATTCGTGGTCCTCGATCAAACCGATCCGACGTACCGCGGCAGTGCCGTCCTCGGTACTTCCCTGAGATTGCGACACCTGTGCCATGTCCCCGCCCCGCTCTGCGCGCTATTTCCCCAGCGCCCTGTTTCCCGAAGCTCTAGTGCCTCGGTGATGCCGTCACAGATGTCGTCGACGAACGAGTCGACGTTACCGACTCCGAGTCGGTTTCGCCCGGCTGGGCAAACCGCAGGCGAGCGCGGGCGAACATCACGAACAGCACCACCAGCAGCAGCGCTCGCCCCCAGACTCCGACGAGGACGAAGAATTCTTCGTCGTTGGCGTCGACGCCGGAGGCCAGCGCAGCGAAGTACTTGAACACGCCGATCCCCATCGACAGATCGACCATCAAGTACGCGGCGACGATCCCCCAGGGGATCCGAAGCAACACGAGGAAGGGAAGCAGCCACAGCGTGTACTGGGGTGAGTGCACCTTGTGCAGCAGCATGAAGCCGCACAGCATCGACCCGCTCACGGCGACCCAGGGATAGGTGCCGATCACGTTCGCGCGCCGGAAGCCGAGCCACAGCGCGATCGCGAACGCGACGAACACCAGTAGCGGCGAGGCCACGTCGACGACTTTTTGGAACGACGCTTCGGCGTCGTTGTACGCGTCGGGCGTCATGCGGTCGTTGACGTAGAAGTGGCGCAGCCCCCAGTACCAGATGGAGTTGGTCGTCAGGTCCGCCTGGCGCAGCGACTGGAAGGTGAAGGACGCGCGCCAGCCCTCGTAACCGATGACGGCGAACGGCAGGTTGACAGCGACGACGGTGGCGATCGCGGCTCCGGCGACCTGCAGGCCGCCGCGTATGTCGTAGCGGCCACGGATGGTCTCCGGTTTTTCTCGACCGTTCGTTCCGCCGGTGACGACATAGGCAATGAGCGGGAGCACGAACGCGCCCGGATAGATCTTGAGGCAGAAGCCGATCGCCAGCAGTACCGAAGCCACAATTGCCTTGCGCCGCAATGCAATCGGCAATGTCATGACGAAGATCGCACCTACCGCAGAGGCGACGACCGGTAGCTCCCAGTTGTGGAAGGCGTACATCACCAGGGGTGGGGAGATGGACCACAGCAGCGCCGGCCAGCCGGCCATCCGCCCGAGCATCCAAGCGGTGAGAAGCCCGAACGGCGCAAGGATCAGTGCCGAGGTCAACAGGAACTGCGCGTCGGTGTGGGCCGGGATCGCGCCGAGCCACATCAGCAGACCGCTCAGAACCGGATACTCGACCGTCCCTCCGGTGAGGATTCCATCGCTCGTGATGGCCCCGTGGATGTAGGGAAATATGTGATTGTCGATATCGCGACCGAGCCACAGGAACTGGATGTCGGAGTAGCAGACGGACGAGTCCTTGATGACGTCGAACACCGTGCTGCGTCCGGACTCGTCGAACGGTGCGACGGCGCAGCGGGCCTTGTTCAGATATCCCAGAATCAACCCGATTGCTGCCATCGCGACGACCACGACAACCGTCGTCGGACTGGCGCGGACCCCGGATCGCATGGTGCAAGAGTATGACGAGCGAATGCCCGACTGTGCGCCCAGAGGGAATTAGCAGGTCAGGGCCCTGTCGTGTATCTTCGAGGGGTTGCTGACGCAACGACCCTCCTGCCACGGATAGTCCGTGGCCGTTTTCACTAGTCCACAGGAGGTGATGAGGTCTTATGCGTCATTACGAATTGATGGTCATTCTCGACCCCAATCTGGACGAGCGCACTGTCGCTCCGTCGCTCGATACGTTCCTCAACGTCGTTCGCAAGGATGGCGGCACCGTCGACAAGGTCGATGTATGGGGCAAGCGTCGTCTGGCTTACGAGATCCTCAAGCATGCCGAGGGCATCTACGCCGTTGTGAACCTCAACGCCGAGCCTGCCACCGTCAGCGAGCTGGATCGTCAGCTCGGACTCAACGAGTCCGTGTTGCGTACGAAGGTCCTGCGACAGGGCAAGTAATTGTCGGTGTCCGGCCCTAGGCTGGCACTCACAACGCTTACTACTGAAAGAGGAACCATGGCAGGCGAGACCGTCATCACCGTCATCGGAAACTTGACGGCTGATCCAGAACTTCGATTCACCCCCGCCGGTGCGGCAGTTGCCAACTTCACGGTTGCATCCACCCCGCGCACATTCGATCGTCAGACGAACGAATGGAAAGACGGCGACGCGCTCTTCATGCGCTGCAACATTTGGCGCGAGGCAGCGGAGAACGTTGCCGAGAGCCTGACCCGAGGCTCACGAGTGATCGTGAGCGGACGGCTGCGGCAGCGTTCGTACGAGACGCGCGAGGGTGAGAAGCGGACAGTCGTCGAGCTCGAAGTCGACGAGATCGGACCTTCACTTCGCTACGCCACCGCAAAGGTCAACAAGGCCAATCGCGGTGGAGGTGGCGGCGGAGGCGGCTTCAACTCCGGCTCGGGTTCCTCCGGCGGATCGGGCGGCGGCCGCTCGAACTCCTCGTCCAACTCCGGTTCCGGTGGAGACGATCCCTGGGGCAGTGCCCCAGCGGCGTCGGGCTCCTTCGGCGGACGTGGCGGAGACGAAGAGCCACCGTTCTAGATCCTTCGATCGAGAACAACCAGATGTAACGGAGAAAGACCCATGCCCAAACCGCCATTGCGCGACAAGGTGCTCAAGAAGAAGGCGTGTTCCTTCTGCAAGGAAAAGAACACGGCGATCGATTACAAGGACACGACGTTGCTGCGTAAGTACGTCAGCGATCGCGGAAAGATCCGTGCTCGCCGTGTCACCGGCAACTGCGTCCAGCATCAGCGTGACGTGGCCGTTGCCGTGAAGAACTCGCGTGAGGTAGCACTGCTGCCTTACGCCGCGACGGCTCGATAGAAAGGGGCGATTGGTATGAAACTGATCCTCACCGCTGATGTGGACAACCTCGGTGCGCCTGGCGACACCGTAGAGGTCAAGGACGGCTACGGCCGTAACTTCCTGCTGCCCCGCGGATTGGCCATCCAGGCCACCCGTGGAGCTCAGAAGCAGGTCGACGGCATTCGCCGCGCTCAGGAAGCTCGGGCCGTTCGCGGCCTCGAGCACGCCAACGAGCTCAAGCAGGCCATCGAGGGCCTCGAGTCCGTCACGCTGTCTGTCAAGACTGCCGGCGACTCGGGCAAGCTGTTCGGCTCGGTCACCGCGTCGGACGTCGCTTCTGCACTCAAGGCTGCCGGTGGACCGGTCGTCGACAAGCGCAGCATCGATCTGCCGAAGGCTCACGTCAAGAGCACGGGCAAGCACGACATCGTCGTGAACCTGCATCCCGACGTGACCGCCAAGTTCAAGCTGGAGGTCGTCGGAAGCTGATTTTCAGCTTTCGGCCCGAAACGGCTGCGAGAAACCCCACGAACTTCGGTTCGTGGGGTTTTTTCGTGCCATCTCACAAAATTCAACTGTCACAACGGTTTCCAAATTGTGAAGGATCTCTCTCGGTGCCACCTTCGGCCGAGGTTTGCGTACCCTTTACTTGGGGGCGACATTTCAAGCCGGAACACGATCGACCGACCTGACGCCTAGACGCCCGGAGGAACTGCCGTGACAACGACAGCAGAGCACGATTCAGAACCCAGTCCGAAGACCCGATCCGAGCCGCCGTCTCGGGTCGGGTCGATAATCAAGTACGACCTACCGGCCTCGCTGGTCGTTTTCCTTGTGGCAGTGCCACTTTCGATCGGTATCGCTGTCGCCTCCGGCGCTCCCATCATGGCCGGCCTCATCGCCGCTGTGGTCGGCGGCATTCTCGCCGGTATTCTCGGCGGATCGCCGTTGCAGGTCAGTGGTCCGGCTGCGGGTCTGACTGTGGTGGTCGCCGAGTTGGTCAACCAATTCGGTTGGGCCACAACATGTGCCATCACGGTGTTGGCCGGCCTCGTCCAGGTTCTTCTGGGCATGAGCCGCATTGCTCGTAGTGCACTTGCCATTTCGCCGGTGGTCGTTCACGCGATGCTCGCCGGCATCGGTATAACCATTGCGCTGCAACAGATTCACGTGCTGCTCGGTGGAGAGTCCGAAAGCTCCGCGGTGCAGAACCTCCTCGCCATTCCGCGTTCCGTGGCCGACGGCCAATGGCCGTCCATCGTCGTCGGCGGCATCGTCGTCGTGCTGATGTTCTCGTGGCCGCGACTGGCCGGCGTGTCCAGTGTGATGGCCAAGGTTTCCAAAGTGCCTGCGGCACTGGTTGCAGTGGTCACTGCAACCGCGGTCTCGATCTTCTTCTCGCTCGACGTCGAGCGAATCGAGTTGCCGGGCAACCTCATCGAGTCTCTGAGCTTCCCGATCATGCCCGACGGTCAGTGGGGTGCATTCGCCACCGGTGTCATCACCATCGCGCTGATCGCCAGCGTCGAGAGCCTGCTGTCCGCTGTGGCCGTCGACAAGATGCACAGCGGTGAGCGCACCAACTTCGACCGCGAATTGATGGCGCAGGGTGCGGGCAACATGGCCTCCGGTGCCATCGGTGGCCTGCCGATCACCGGCGTCATCGTGCGTAGCGCGACCAACGTCAAGGTCGGTGCCAAGTCTCGTGCGTCGGCGATTCTGCACGGCGTGTGGATCCTGATCTTCTCGGTGCTGTTCATCTCGATCGTCGAGCTCGTGCCCTTCGCGGCGCTCGCCGGGTTGCTCGTGATGATCGGTGTGCAGCTCATCAAACTGGCCGACATCAAGATCGCGAACAAGACCGGTGACATCGCTGTCTACGCAGTCACGGTGCTGGGTGTCGTCGCGCTCAACCTGCTCGAGGGAGTGCTGATCGGCCTGGCGCTCTCGATCATCCTGGTTCTGCGACGCGTGGTGCTGGCGAAGATTCGGGCCGAGGAAACGGTCGACGGAACCTGGCGGGTGACGATGGAGGGCTCGCTGAGCTTCCTCGCGCTGCCGCGACTGACTCGTGTGTTGGCCACGGTGCCCGCAGGCACGTCGGTCACCGTCCATCTCGGAGTCGACTTCCTCGACCATGCTGTGCACGACGCGTTGAACGAGTGGGTCCGCCAACACGAAGCGACCGGTGGTTCCGTGCGCGTCGAGGAGGTGGGCACGGCGTCGATGGCTGCGGCCACCGAAGGGCCACCGCGGCGCGGATCTGCCACGGTGCGCAGCTCGTTGGCACCGTGGCGGGCGTGGCAGCTCAAGAGCGACGACACGCAGGAGGGTTCGCCTGCTGCTCTGCGTCCGGTGTTGAGCGGAGTGGCCGAGTACCACCGCACTCATGCCCCCAACATTCGTCCGCACCTGGAAGGTCTGACCGAGTCTCAGGACCCGGACACGCTGTTCCTCTGCTGCGTCGACTCACGCGTCATGCCGAACACGATCACCAGTAGCGGCCCCGGTGACCTGTTCACCGTGCGCAACGTCGGCAACATGATCCCCACCCAAGGTCAGGATTGCTCGGTGGAGGCAGCCCTTGCCTTCGGCGTCGACGAAGTGGGTACGTCGTCGGTCGTGGTGTGTGGCCATTCCGGTTGCGGTGCCATGAAGGCGATTCTCGGCGGGGCGGAGAACGCCGCCGACCCGTCGGTGGCCGAGTGGCTCGGGCACGGGAGAGCCAGCCTGGACGCGTTCCGCAGTGGGCACGCGGTGGGCCGTCAAGCGGCGGAGCTGGGCTTCGGCGAGGCCGACCAGCTCGCGATGGTCAATGTCGCGGTGCAGCTGCAGACGTTGACCCGCCACCGGGTGGTGGGACGCGCGAACGCGGAGGGTCGTCTGCGGATCACCGGTCTCTTCTTCGACATCCCGTCGGCCCGGGTGCTGCAGATCGGTACGAAGGAAATCACGGTTCTCGACCCGGCGCTGTGCCCGCAGAAGGCCGATCTCTGACGGTCTGTTCGAGCGAAGTACGAGGGCCCGATTCCCGACGGGGATCGGGCCCTTCGGCTCGGAAACCAGCATTAAGACTTTTTCGGTGCCAATTTCCAGCCGGTGTGACGTACTTCACCATGGAGTTCACTCGGCATTTACGCAACACGCCCGAGTTGTCAATTCGGCCGACACGCCGCCCCCAGAACGATGCACAGGCAAAAAACTTTATGTACACGCCTTGACGTGCGGGAATGGTGCAAAGTCCAAAAGTTATACCCAGGTTATCCCCAGACGGTCAACACCGTTGTTCAACATCGTCCACATTTCATCCACAGATCCATCCACAGCCTGTGTTGTGACTCCTGGCGATACCGCTTAACGTCCCTCCAGCGTCTCTCTCGATGCCGTCGAACGGTGCCGGGGCAGCGCGGATCCGGTACCGATCAGGACCTGTCGGTGCCCGGGGGTAGAACTTGCTTGACCGCACGTCCGGGTGTTATCCGGACGTGCTCGGACTATGGGGAGAGGACGGCCGGTTCGCGTGGCAGTTGTGGACGATCGAGGACAGTCCGACTACTCCGGCTCCTCCTCCAGCGAAGGTCCGGGCGAAGACTTCGGGCGACAGCCGCCACAGGACATGGCCGCCGAACAGTCCGTGTTGGGCGGCATGCTGCTGAGCAAGGATGCCATCGCCGACGTGCTCGAGGTGCTCCGTCCGGGCGACTTCTACCGGCCGGCACACCAGAACGTCTACGACGCCATTCTCGACCTCTACAGCCGCGGTGAGCCCGCCGACCCGGTGACCGTCTCGGCCGAGCTGGATCGCCGCGGCGAGCTCAAGCGCATCGGCGGCCCGCCGTACCTGATCACGCTGACTCAGACGACGCCCACCGCCGCCAACGCCGGGTACTACGCCGAGATCGTGGCGGAGAAGTCCATTCTCCGGCGGCTCGTGCAAGCCGGTACCCGCATCGTTCAGTTCGGTTACGCCGGAGCCGACGGTCAGGACGTCGCCGAGGTCGTCGACCGCGCACAGGCAGAGGTGTACGAGGTCACCGAGCGACGTACCTCCGAGGACTTCCTCCCCCTCGAAGAGCTGCTGCAGCCCACGATGGACGAAATCGACTCCATCGCCAGCCGCGGCGGCATCTCCCTCGGCGTGCCGACGGGATTCGCCGAACTCGACGAAATCACCAACGGTCTTCACCCCGGTCAGATGATCATCGTTGCGGCGAGGCCCGGCGTTGGTAAGGCGCTGTCACTCGACACGCCGCTTCCCACGCCGGATGGCTGGACCACGATGGGCGAGGTGGCCGTGGGTGACCACCTCATCGACGCCCATGGCATGCCGACGCGTGTCGTGGCGGCCACGGACGTCATGCTCGATCGACCGTGCTACGAAATCGAATTCTCCGACGGCACAGTCATCGTTGCGGATGCAGAGCATCAGTGGTTGACGGAGACCAGGGCGTCGCGTAAGTCGGCGCAGGCGGCGGCGGTCGACTACAACCGGACTCGCAATCAGAAGACCTTTGCTGCTGTGCGTACCACCGAAGAAATCGCGAACACGGTCCGCTGCGAGACGAAGGACGCCCGCATCAATCACTCGGTCACCAATACCGAGGCCGTTCAGCTGCCCGAGCGTGAGCTTCTGGTGCCGCCGTACACCCTCGGCGCATGGCTGGGAGATGGAACGTCGGCCTGCGCGCAGATCACCAGCGCGGACCCGGAAATCATCGCCAGGATCGAAGGCGAAGGCCTGCACGTGGTGGCGTCGGAGAAAGCCGCACTCCGATACTCGATCAAACTTCCTACCGAGGTTGTCGAGGCAAAGGATTGTGTCGTCTGCGGCAAGCAATTCATGCCGTTTCCGCTCAATGTCCGTACCTGCGGTCAATCCTGCGGTGGCAAGGCACGTTTCATGTCCGCTCCTGTCGCTGCCCCGGCGTGCGTCGACTGCGGCAAGGTAACGACCGGTCTGCGCCGCTGCCAGGCATGCCGCAACTCGGTCGGGACCGTGCAGGCGCGTTTACGGACAATCGGTGTGCTGGGCAACAAGCACGTACCCACCGACTACCTCCGCGGTTCCGAAGCTCAGCGACGTGCGCTCCTTGCGGGTCTGCTCGATACGGACGGCACTGTCACCGGGGGCGGCTCGGTTCAGTTCTCGGTGACCAGCGAGCGGCTCGTTCTCGGGGTGCGCGAGCTGATCGTCAGTCTCGGCTATCGCGTGCAGATGTCGACCAAGAGTGTCCGAGGCCGGAGCGAAGCGTCGTCCACTGCTTTTACTCTGACGTTCGCGACGGACGATGTCGTCTTCGGTCTGCACCGGAAACAGATCCTGCACAAGGAGCGTCGTGCCGCTGGATCGACTGTGCGGTCGGGTTCGCGGTTCATCGTCGACGTTCGTCGAGTCGATTCCGTTCCTGTTCGTTGCGTGGAGGTCGACAACGCGGATCATCTGTATCTCGCCAGCGAATCGATGATCCCGACCCACAACTCCACGCTGTCGATGGATTTCATGCGTTCGTGCTCCATCAAGCACGGTATGCCCAGTGTCATCTTCTCTCTGGAGATGAGTCGCACCGAGATCGTCATGCGTCTGCTGTCCGCGGAAGCGAAGATCAAGCTCGGTGACATGCGTTCCGGAAAGATGACCGACGACGACTGGACCAAGCTGGCCCGTCGCATGAGCGAGATCAGCGAAGCACCGCTTTTCGTCGACGATTCGCCCAACCTGACGATGATGGAAATTCGAGCCAAGGCGCGACGCCTCAAGCAGCGCAACGGCCTCAAACTCATTGTGGTGGACTACCTTCAGCTGATGTCGTCCGGCAAGAAGGTCGAATCCCGTCAGCAGGAGGTCTCGGACTTCTCCCGTCAGCTCAAGCTGTTGGCCAAGGAACTCGAATGCCCGGTGGTCGCGGTCTGCCAGCTCAACCGTGGTCCTGAGCAACGAACCGACAAGAAGCCGATGGTCTCGGACCTCCGTGAGTCCGGCTCACTCGAGCAGGACGCCGATATGGTGATTCTGTTGCACCGCCCCGACGCCATCGAGCGCGACGATCCCCGCGGCGGCGAGGCCGACCTGATCCTCGGCAAGCACCGTAACGGTCCGACCGCGACAATCACTGTGGCACACCAGCTTCACCTGTCCCGATTCGTGGACATGGCGCGGGGCTAGGGACAGCGGCGCTGGTCCAACGCTGGGTCGCGTATTCTTCATGGGGTTCAGACCCCAGCACCCAACGCAGCACATCGACGAAAGTAATCATGCCCGAGGACCAGAACACAGACGTTCCACCGAATCATCTCTCGATCGATCCGAGCAGCCGCTTCTACAACGAAGAGGTTCTTCGCCGCGACGTGGGCATTCGCTTCAACGGCGTCGAGAAGACGAGCATTCGCGAATACAACGTGTCCGAGGGTTGGGTGCGTGTCGAGGTCCCGACCGCGAAGGATCGCTACGGAAACCCCATGCTCGTCAAGCTCAAGGGCACGGTCGAACCGTACTTCCGCGACGCGAAGTAGGGGACATCGACACACTGACCCCACCGTCTTAGGGGCCCAACGTCACCAGACCACCGCGATAGTCTCTCGGCACACCGGCTTTCGTGTCGAGGTGCGTAGGTATATCGCGCGGGTGACAGCCGAGCATGGACTACTCGAGAGTGGCACCGGCTGCCGCTATGGATTCGAGGGCTCGCTGATGCTCGTCTTCGGTCGATCCCGCGCAAGCATCGGAGTGAACCGTGACGCGGTATCCCAGTGCGCACGCACGTTCCGCGGCAATCCGGACCCCGAAATCCGTGAGGTACCCGGTGATCACCACGTGCTCCACCCCGACAAGTCTCAGCTGGGCATCCAGATCGGGGTTGGACCAGATGTCGCGGTCGAACTTCGTTGCGATGAGGTCTCCCGGCCGAGGCGTCATCCTCGGGTGGAAGCGGGCTCCGACGCTCTCCGGGTCGGAACGCAGAGGATCGGCAGCGTCCTGGCTCAGATAGCGGCTGCACACCACCAGTGCGCCCGTAGCGCGCTGGGCTGCACGGACCGATTCGGCGCGAGCCACTGCGTCGGGATCGTGTCCGAGCTCGATGATCCAGGGCTGAAAGTCGATCTCCATTAATGCCGTTCGCGGCATGTCAGTATCTGGTTCCGACTGCAGCGGGTGCATCGTCGAGCGCGGTGAGATCCTCGGCGGTGAGCTTAAGCTCCAGTGCCGCCAGGTTGGCGTCGAAATGCTCGATGTTGGTGGTGCCGGGAATGGGAATCACGTGGGGACCCTGGGCGAGTACCCACGCCAATGCCACAGCGGCAGGGGTGGAGTCGTGCCTCGATGCAACTGCGGACACCACCTGGACGATCGATCGGTTCTGTTCGGCGGCAGCTCCGGAGAATCTGGGAAGTGCCAACCGCATGTCGGTCGCCGGAAGTGTGGAGGTATCGAGTGAACCGGTGAGAAATCCTCGACCCAACGGCGAGAACGGCACGAACACCGCGTCGTTCTCACTCGTCCACTCCACCATGTTTCCCATAGGTTCACCGTCGGGTGTTGTGCCCTGTCCCAGCGCGTTTCGAGTCCACAGGGATAGTTCGGACTGCACCGCGGAGACCGGATGAATGCTGTGGGCCACCCGTGCCTGCTCGACGGTGACCTCGCTGAGTCCCACGGCGCGCACCTTGCCCGCCGCAACCAATTCGGACAGCGCTCCCCAGGATTCCTCGATCGGCACCTGGTCGTCGACGCGATGGAGGTAGTACAGATCGATGGTGTCCACACCGAGGTTCCGCAGGCTCGAGTCGCAGGCCTGCGCGAGGTGCTTCGGCGTACCGTTTCGGGTCAGAACAGGCGCTCCGCCGTCGACGTTGCCGATCAGCCCGGCTTTCGTGGCGATCACGGCATCCGTCCCGGCCAGAGCGCGGCCGACGACCCTCTCGTTGTGTCCGGCGGCGTAGGCGTCGCTGGTGTCGAAGAAGTCGATCCCCGACTCGAGTGCATGCGCAAGGATTGGTGCACCGGCAGTGTCCGAGGAGGTGTCGGCACCGGCATAGGCCCAGCTGATACCCATGCAACCGAGGCCGATGGCACCGACATTGCGTCCGAGTGCCGGGACGTTACGAGTGGGAATCGACATCAATGCTCCTGTGCTCGTTGAATGATGGGGTGACGGCCGCAAGACCGTCACAGTCGAGACCCTGGGCGATCAGGTCCTCGTAGTGCGAAATTTTCGACTCCAGCGCCGACCGTGCTTCGGCGAGACGACGTTGCTTCTCTTCGACACGTACCCGGTGCGCGGTCAGAATGTCGATCCGTTCCTGATGCGTCGACGCACCCAGATTCACCAGAATCACGAATCGGCGCATATCGGCTGTGGGCATCCCGGTCGTCCGCAGACGAACCAGAAGTTTCACGAGTGCGACCAGTCGCGGGCTGAACGCGCGCCGACCCATCGCCGTGCGAGGGATCTCGGGTATCAGGCCCTCCCGCTCGTACCAACGCAGCGTGTCCTGCGTCAGCCCCGAGGACTCGGCCATCTCGGCAATTCCGATACTCACGTCCTCGGCGTCGGTCGCGGCCGGTGAATGCGGTGCTGCGGTCATGGACCAGACGCTACGTCTTGGAGTGCACTCCAACGCAAGCCGAAATCAGCGAGGATCACACCGTTGGCAAACACGGTCGCGCTGCAGCGCGAAAGAGCATGGCGGCGGCCGCGTCGGTGCGTTCGGAATCCCCAGTGGTGAAGCGGTCGAGCAGTAGCCCTCGGAATCCGGCCCCCATGGTTGTCGCCTGTACCGAGGCCGTGGTCGAGTCCATCCCGCAGCGCGCCATCGCACTGGCCAAAGCGTCGGTCAGTGCCCGAACACTGTCGCGTGCGAAGTCCGCGAGGACTCCGGACTTGATGGAGGCAATTCCGATGACCTGCATAAGGATTCGTGAGCTGACCGCGTCGTGACCGTCGGACATCGACTTCCACAATTCGAGCAGTCGGCTCTCGAGCTGGTCGGCAGTGTCGACGTCGCCGAACATTTCTGCGAACGCCGGCCGCTGACTGGTCAAGGCCTGCACTATCAAGTTCTCGCGAGAATCAAAGTAGTAGATCAGCATTCGCGAGCTAGTGCCAAGTTCGGCGGCCAGGGGGCGAAGGGTCAGATCGTCGAGACCGTGAGTGCCTATGTAGTCGACAACGCGGCTGAGCAGCTCGACGCGCTTGTCGTGATCGAGTGGACGGGCCATGGGTTGACTG
The DNA here is from genome assembly GCF_031456475.1 of Rhodococcus sp. 3258. NCBI lineage: Bacteria > Bacillati > Actinomycetota > Actinomycetes > Mycobacteriales > Nocardiaceae > Rhodococcus > Rhodococcus sp. 3258. The sequence goes on along the minus strand of NZ_JAVDUT010000002.1, from coordinate 199,595 downwards.
TACCGGTCGTTACATGTATCCATGGACGTCATGAGTGAACCGATCGCTACACAAACGATTCATCGCAAAGCCGTCGTCACCGGGTACGTAGCCACGACGGCTCTGGCCGACGACGCCGACACAACATGGGATCGCCTCATGGACGGGCAAAGTGGGATAGGCCCGCTCCTGAGTGACTTCGTTGCGAGGTATGACCTTCCGGTTCGCATCGGAGGTGTCCTTCAGGTGGCGCTCTCCGACCATCTGACCCGCGTGGAGCAGCGGAGACTGTCCTTCGTCGAGCAGTTGGCGGTGGTGCTGGGACGGCGACTGTGGCGTGCCTCGGGTCTGGAGGACATGGACTCGGATCGTCTTGCCGTCGCAGTGGGGACCGGACTGGGTGGCGGCGATGCGTTGATCGGGGCCGTCGACGCGATGAGGGCGGGCGGATACCGGAAGGTGTCGCCGATGTCGGTCCCGATGGTGATGCCGAACGGACCGGCTGCGCATATCGGGCTCGAGATCGGCGCTCGGGCGGGGGTGTTCACTCCGGTGTCGGCATACTCGTCGGGTTCGGAGGCGTTGGCTCACGCATGGAGACTGATCGCTTCGGGTGAGGCGGATGTCGTGATCGCTGGTGGCGTCGAGGGGCATATCGACGCAGTGCCGATCGCTAGCTTCTCGATGATGCGGGCGATGAGTACTCGCAATGACGAACCGACGCGGGCTTCGCGGCCCTTCGATCGTGACCGTGACGGATTCGTGTTCGGTGAAGCGGGTGCGCTGCTGATCATCGAGTCCGAGAGACACGCCACGGCGCGAGGTGCACGAATTCACGGCCGACTGCTCGGTGCAGGAATAACATCGGACGGGTTTCACATAGTCGCACCGGATCCTGAAGGTCGAGGGATCCGTAAAGCCATGCAGAAGGCCATAGGCACGGCTGGTTTGACTGCCCGAGACATCGACCACGTCAATGCGCATGCAACGGCAACGCCGATAGGTGACCTGTCGGAGGCCAGGGCCATCGCCGCTACCGTTGGCCATGCATCCGTCTACGCACCGAAGTCTGCACTGGGTCATTCCATCGGTGCAGTCGGAGCAGTGGAGGCGATTCTCGCGATGCTGTCGATTCGCGAATCGGTGGTGCCGCCAACTCTCAACCTCGACAATCAGGATCCCGCAATCGATCTCGATGTCGTCGGTTCACAACGCCGCCAGCAGATCGACTACGCGTTGAGTACGTCGATCGGCTTCGGCGGGCACAACGTTGCCCTGGCGTTCGGGCGCTACTGATCAGAGTCGGTATCGGATCAATCGCGAACTGTTGCCCACCACCGCGACCGACGAGGCGTTGTGCAGGATTGCCGCCAGCACAGGTGACAGCGCACCACCGGCGCTGACCGCCAAGCCGAGAGCGTTGACGGCAATGGACATTCCGTAGTTCTGACGGATGACCGATACGGAATGACGGCCGAGGTCACGTACGTCGAGTAGACGCGACAAGTCGTCGCTTGCCAGTGCCACGTCCGCAGTCTCGACGGCAACGTCGGTGCCCGCCAATCCCATTGCGATTCCGATATCGGCGACGGCCAAAGCAGGGGCATCGTTGGTGCCGTCACCGACCATCGCCACGACGTAGCCTGCGTCCTGCAGTTCTCGGACAGCTTCGAGCTTTTCGTCAGGCATCACTTCGGCCCGCCACTCGGTGATGCCGAGTTCCGCGGCGACCGCCGCCGCTGTCTTCGGGTGGTCGCCGGTGAGCATGATGATGCGTTCGACACCGTCGGCACGGAGCGCATTCAGAACGGCGGATGCGTTGCTACGGACTTCGTCGCGGAGACTGATCAAGCCGACGAGTACGCCGTCGACGGCCAACAGCAGCGGCGTTTCGGCCTCGTCCTGCAGCCGCGAAACCCATTGCTGCGCATCCTCGGACACCGCGACGTCCTCGCTGCGGAGGAGAGATGGACTGCCCAGGAGCAGCGTCCGTCCGTCTGCGACCGTCCGCATGCCGAGTCCGACTATCACCTCGCACTCCTCGTGCGGAGGGATGACGATGTGCCGTTCCTCCGTACTCCGAATGACTGCCTCTGCCAGAGGATGTCGAGAGTGGATCTCGGAACTCGCTGCGTAGGCCAGGACCTGCTCCGGTTCCCAATCGTCCTGGAACGACACAACATTGGTCACTACGGGGCGTCCCACCGTGAGGGTTCCGGTCTTATCGAACACAAAGGCGTCGACCCTGCCGGCCTGTTCGAGGTGAGATCCGCCCTTGATGAGAATGCCTCTGCGAGCACCGTTTCCGATGGCTGCGCTGATGGCGGTCGGCGTGGACAACCCCACCGCGCACGGACATGCCACGAGCAGCATCGTCATGGCACGTCGAACATCCCGGGTGACGACGAGAGTCAGCGCCGACAGGATGAAGGACGCAGGGACGAAGCGTCGTGAAAAGTTCTCTCCCACAGTCTGAATCGGTGCACGATCTTCCTGCGCCTCCTCGACGCGAGAGATGATGCGGCCGATCGTGGTGTCGCGGCCGACGGCGGAGGCACGCACGACGAGGCGGCCACGGACGACGACGGATCCCGCATGAATACGGTCTCCGGCGACGATCGATACCGGCAAGGTCTCGCCGGTGATCGCGGACTGATCCACCACTGCGTCACCGTCGACCACGGTGCCGTCGACGGGAACGCCCACGTGGTCGTGGACGACGACCTCGTCGCCGATCTCGAGTCGATCGACGTCGACGGAGATCTCGGAGCCGTCGGGCAGCCTGATCCAGGCGGTGTCCTGTGTGCCGGTCAGCAGATCGGAGATCGCGCGTCGAGTTCGCTTGAGGGTCAATTCCTGCAGGTACTCGCCGATGTTCAGGAGCCACAGCACGGTGAGGGCGACGACGTTCTCGCGCAGCACGAGGCTGGCTACGGTTGCGGCGCTGACGAGTGCGTCGGTTCCTGCCGTCCTGTTGCCGGCCAGCGAGCGCACGGCTCCCTTGAGAAACGGGTAGCCGGTGAAGATCGTTGCGCCGGTAGCAACGAGACGGCTGGTGGGGCCGAGGATGGGCGGCCGACGGAACGCGTAGCGGCGAAGGCCGAGAAGGACCAGTGCCGCGCCGCCGATGGTCATCCGCAGCACGTCGCCGCTGGTGACGTCAGCTGAGCGCGGACTACGGACCGGTACCAGGGCCCAATTCGTCGAGCGCCCGGCATTCACCGCGTCGAAGAGTTCGGCCCTGTCGATTCGTGTGCGGGAGTACCAGATGACGACCGACGCCGTCCGCGGGTACGCATGAACGGCGCGCACTCCGCGGATCTTGTCCACGTGGTCCTCGACCGCAACTGCACGGCCCGGGCTCGAGCGGAGCCAGTCGACGCGGAGGCGCATACGGCCGGCGGCGTCGGAGAGAATCTCGATGCCGTCTGCCTGCGTCGCGTCGATGTCGAGGGGGCGTTCGGCGAGGGTCGTCATAATCGGAAGCAGTCCCGGTCAGTGCGCGTGGCCGTGGCCCGCATCGGAGGCCGTGGGCGGCTGAACCTCTTCACCGATCCGGTCCCGGGCCTCGGCGACGACGTCGGACACGGCCAGTCGGGCCGATTCCGCGTGAACCTCGGCCTTGCGCGCTGCGCGTAGACCGAGCTCGGTGGCCGACACCGCAGCCTTGCGGACGGGGGCCTTCTCGTACAGCTTCTTGGCACCGTTGTATGCGGCGACGCCGACTGCACCCGTCACGACCGTCGATACTGCCTTCGCGACGATGATCGGAAACGCCATGTTGTAGCTCCTCGTATTCGAACCGGTACCCACTTATTGGGAATCATATTCGTTTCCTGTGATCATGGCGACTTGCGGGGTCCCCGGGGCGCAGGGCCACCCATACGTCGATCGGGCCCGGGTGAGGTTGGGCGAGCCAGTCGCAGGCACGTCGATCGAGGTGCAAATACCCCAATGTCACCACCAGTGTTCCATCGCTGTCGCGATACGCGCCCGTCGCGCTACGAAGATCCGACTCGCTCTGCTCTACGGATTCCAGGACGGCATTCCTGGTCCAGGTACTCCCGGCCGGACCAGGAATGCGCAGTGCGGGTTCCCCAGGAAATTCGGGCCTGTCGATGCCATCGATCACGTCGGCTTCGATGGCTCCATCGAGCAACGTGCCGCTCAGCGACACCCACCCACCCGATGGCATGACGGGGCTGCGTACAGACACCGGGACGGTCGCTGCGCTTTCGGTCGCTGTCCGCTCGTCGGGGGCATTGGGCGTGAAGCGAATCGATCCGTCACGGACGATCAGTGCGCCGAATCCTACGATCGAATCGCCTGATTCGACAACGAACGAACCGATGTCAGATGTCATCGGTTCGCCTGGTGGATCGAAAAGCTCTGGTCACATAAGGCAGGTCGATCGTTGTGGACCCATGCAGCCCTATCTCGTCGAACAAGGTGGCGAGATTCTGATCTATGCCGTTACGCTCGTCGGCCGTCGCGGTGATGTAGAAGCTGCGCGATCGAACCAGGTCGGTCAACAGCGACCGGTTCACCGTGCGAGACCACGCCCATTCTCGCTCTTCGAGATGATCGAAGGGCTCGGCTATCGGCGGCGGTCCGTCGTCGAACATGGCCATCGCTCCACCACGTGAGACCACGGAGTTGAGGCGTCGAACCCAGGGCTGTGACTCGTCGCGAATGTTCCAGATCAATCCCAGCACACCGCCAGGACGCAGGACCCGTCCGATCTCGCGTGACGCGGCCACTGGATCGACCCAGTGCCAGGCCTGTCCGAGCAGCACTCCATCGAGACTCTCGTCGTCTATTGGGAGGGACTCGGCAGTACCGACCTTGGTCGGGACACCCGGTACCGCGATCCGCAGGACGTTGAGCATGGCGTTATCGGGGTCGACGGCAATGGCGTCGCAACCAGCGCCAACGATGTTGCGGGTGAGCTTGCCCGTGCCGGCACCGACGTCGGCGACTCGTGGACGACGATCGGACGCGAGAGTGGGCTCCAACATCCACGCGACTGCGTCCGACGGGTATTCGGGACGAGCAGATTCGTACACCTCGGCGGCGGTCCCGAACGACGTCGAGCTGTTATCTCGGCTAACCATAAGGTCACGTTACCCGTCCGGTTCGAGCTCGAGTTCGTAGTAGAGAGCCTTTGGTCCCTCGCCGCGTCCTTCGTGACAGTCGAAGCCGCGCTTCTCGTACACGTGGCGGGCTGCCTCGTCGTCTTCCGAGGTATTGAGGTCCATATAGGTCGCACCCCTACCGCGTGCGTGCTCGATGACATTGTCGAGAAAGGTTGTGCCGTAGCCTTTCCCGCGCAGCCCGGGCTGGATGTAGAACTCGGCGAGATAGGCCTCCATGTCTGCGCTCAAACTCCCGATCCGAAAACGCACAACCGCTACACCGATGGCGGGAGTCCCAAACGTCAGCACGCTGGTGTCGCCGGACTTCACCAGAGTGTCGAGATGCGATGCAAGCCAATCCGGCTCGGGCACCGGGTAGTCGTACTCGCGATTGAAATCGATCAACAGGGTTGCGGCCTCGATGAATTCGGCGGGATCCTGGACGGCACGTGTACCGCTGACCGATGTCATCGACTTCTCCCCTGTCAGTGATCCGGTTGAACGAGATTCTTGGCGTCGAGCAGACCGAGGCCGGGATGCATCTCTCGCAGCGCTTTGATGGCGTAGACAGTTCTGCCGCGTTCTTCGACTACCGCTTCGACATCCTCGGCGGGTACGGATTCGGGACCGATCTTGTTGGGTACCGGCCGGTGCCGACCGCCTTGGTACCAGAGCGCTGGGGCGGCTACTGCCAGCACCACCAGCTTCGACCAGTTCCAGACAGAAGGATCGGACACGAGGTCGCTGATCGTCAGGAACGCGAGCGCGGCCAGCAAGATGACAAGCGCGTATCGGGTCCAGGGGCGTTCTCGGGCCTTCATGCCTTCATGCTGTCACCGCACCCCGATCGGGGCAACGGTTCAACGACGCAATTCGCTATCGAGCTGTGCCAATAGTTTGCCGAACGTGGTGCGCCCTGCGACAGGTTGTGGAAACAGTCTAGGGACCGACCGGAACGTTGCATCGGCTTGTGTATGGGTCCATTCGATCTGCTTCGCAACAGCTTTGGAGTCCGTCAGCTCGAGATGGACGGCAGAACCGAGAATGTGTTTGACCTGATTCGAGTTGTACAGCGGATGGAGAAAGGCATCACCGGCGGCGTGCAGGGCAGCAAGGGCGGCGTCGATCGCCGCGCAAGGACGGAGATTGTTCGAGTGCGAGGCCTCGCAAATCGGCAAGGCCCGACGGGCACAGGCAGCTGCGAAGGCCACAACCTCCCGAATGTCGTCGAGACTCAGCTCCACTGCAGAGGATTCGCCCACCTCATAATCGCCTCAACCTTCGTGCACCTCTGTAGTGATGCAGAAGGGGTGGCCGGCGGGGTCGAGGAGAACTCGCCACCGCGGGTCCGGTTGCTCCTCTGCCTCTGTTGCCCCACATTCGACTGCATGAGCGACGGATTCGTCGAGGCTCACTCCCGCATCGAGATCGAAGTGCACGATGGACGCCGACGGCCATGTAGGCGGGATGTAGTTCGCCACTCTTTGCGCAACGATGTTCAGGCCCGAGTGCGTGCGAATCCCCGAGCTCGACGGGTTCTCCCACAACAGGTCTCCGCCCAGAAGCGCAAGGTAGAAGCGAGCGAGGGCTACCGGTTCGGGGCAGTCGATGGATATCCCTGCTACGTCGAGGTGTGGACGCGACATGTCACGAGAATACGGTGGCCCCCAGCGTGACGACGACTATCACGAAGACGAACAGGAGTAGCCAGCCCTCCCAGGTGTGCGGGCTGATTCCCCAGCCGTACCGTTTCGGGCCGAACCAACTTCGGGGTGGATTGAAAGCCATAGCGCCGTCCTGCCTGTTCGGAGTCGCGTCCACCCTATGAAGGCACCAGACTATTCGCAATGGTAATGACTTGGTGATCGGTGGTGCGCTGAGTGTCCACAATTCGGCTCGAGAATCGGGAAAGCGCGCCGGCCTAGTAATAGTGGACACTGTGCACACCTTCCCAGAAGATCCAGCCGCGACGTCAGCTGTACAACCGCGCCGTTGCCGTAGCCCGTTGAGCCAATTCGTCGCGAATTGTGTTCGGCTGGAGCACTGTTACCGCAGGTCCGCAGTGCCACAACGCCCCCACAGCGTGATTGTGTCCGGAGAACTCGATGACTGCGAGGCGTCGTCCGTCGTCCTGAACCTGGTCGCTGATCACTCGAACGACATTCTTGGTCACCGAGATCCATACCGATTCTTCTGCGAGGCAGGTGATTTCGATGTGGGTCAAACTCGCACGGAACGACTTCCAGTGTGCGGTGAAGGCGGCCTCCAGGTCCACGGTGGAAGCGCGGTGAGCCTGCTCGTCGAGCACGGTCAGTTCGTCGATCCGCGATACCCGGTAGACACGTTCGGTGCCCTCACGCCCGGCGAGTAGGTACCAGTGATCGCCGGCGTAGACCAGCCCGATGGGGTCAAGGATTCGATCGTTCACCGAACCGCTGCGATCGCGATACGTGATTCTTATCCGCATACCGTCTATGACGACCCGTTGGAGTTCCACCAGATGTTCTTCCGGTTCGTGGGGATACGCGAAACCGTCGGGCCGGACCAGGATTCGTTGTGACGCAGTGCTTGCCGCCGCCCGGTGAGCGTCGGGTATCGCGGCGATCACCTTGCGCATGGCGCTCGCGAACGCCGGGGTGGCGACGCGTCCCGCGCCGGAAGCGAGCAATGCCGTCGCCTCGGCGGCCGTCAGACCGGTCAGCTCGGTGCGATAGCCCTGCAGCAGACTGATGCCACCACCGCGACCGCGATCGGTGTAGACCGGAATGCCCGCCGAAGACAAGGCTTCGATGTCACGCAACACGGTGCGCGTGGACACTTCGAGCTGGGCGGCGATGTCGGCAGCGTTCAGTCTGCCCCGATGTTGGAGCAGCATGACGATGGACAACAACCGGTCTGCGCGCACCCGAAAAGTCTCTCACCAAAACATGACAGAAGATGTCATGTTCACCCGATCTACTTCTACCCAGCAGGCCACACCCGGTGGCCGCGAAACGGAAGGATCGACAATGAACACCATCGAGACCACGCAGCAGACGGATCCGCGCGAGGTGTACTTCACGTCCGCCGCATGGGTGAGCGGTCTGCTCACAGGCGTGCGCGCCGACCAACTGGACCTTCCAACTCCGTGCGACGAGTTCGATGTCCGGACGCTGGCAGGCCATCTCGTTGCCACGGTCCGAAGGCTGATTGCGATCGCCGAACTCGGGAGTCCGGACTCTGTGTCGCCCTTGTGCTCCGATCATGACGCCGCATCCTTCGACACGTCGGTGACGCAAGCCCGTGCCGCGTGGGCCGACGATGCATTGCTCGATGCCCCGGTCGCGGTCCCGTGGGGTGAGGTACCGGGGCGATCGGCTGTGTGGGGATACACGCGCGAGCTACTACTGCACGGCTGGGACCTCGCGGTGGCGACTGGCCAGCCCGCAGAAGTGGACGACACTCTCGTCGAGCCGGTAGCAGTGGAATTCCATGCAATGCTTCCAGCGGATGCGCGGGTTCCGGGAGTGCCGTTCGGCCCCGTCGTGGAACCGAGGCCGGAAGCGGGTTCACTCGAACGCCTGGCGAATTTCTCCGGTCGGTCGTCGGACGGCTGGGGTGTAGTCACGAGTATTGGCTCATGCAAATGACTTTCGACGAGACGCAGCGACATATGGCAATGCGCTGATTCACCGCCGATCTGCAACTGCTCTGAGCGTCCACAATTCGGCTCTGGAATCGGGATCGCGTCGATGCCTGCGAATTGTGGGCGCTCACCTCACTTGTGGCGGCGCTCGAATCGTGTTTTCGCGGTCTCGTAGGCCGATCGAAGCAACTCCTCGACTTGTGGCTGCGTTCCAGATGCCGGATTGACGATCGATATCCATCCGGCAGTGCCGTATTGCGGATGCGCTGCGAGCGTGTCGTCGGCATCGGCTCGAGGCGCACGGTCAGCCTCGCGTGGCACTACACCCAACAGCCTCTCGAATTCTTCCTTCGCTACAGGGACATTGACGCGGAAGGCGTCGGGACGATCCAGCCGAGACAGTTCGTCGCCCGGGTAATTCTTGGTCACGACGGTGGCGAACGGCTGAGTACCGGTCGGGATGGTCCCGTCGGGTGAGTAGTAGAAGAACACGTCGCCCCAGGCGAGTTCGGGGGTTCCGTCGCCCTCGCTGGGACGCTGCGCCACTGTTCCGTCGAAGCTGCCGACCAGGTCGACGATGTCGTCGAGAGTCATGTTCTTCACCTCGTCGAAGTAGCTGTTGCGCGATGGATGATCTGTTCGATTCGATCTGCGTCGTCGGAATCTCTCGGTGCGTAGAGGAAGACGTAGGTTTCGGGAAGTCCGAAGCCAGGGCGTCCGGCGAGGGGGTGTAGCTCACCCCAGCCCGCGGAGATGACGGTCTGAGCATCGTCGGGCTGCATGACGACGTGCATCGATCCTTCGGTCTCGTGGACGTGGAGTATCTCGCCGTTGGATCGCGAAATCCACGGTGCAGCAGCGGTGACATCCGTCAGATACAGCGCGTCCCCTCGCCTCTCGAAGTGGCTGCGCGCCAGCCGGTATCGATTGTTCATGCGCGCTTCGGCAGCAACTGCGCCGGTGATCCTGTCTGTCAGTACGGGCGTAGCACGGTCGGTGAGCTGGCGATGTGGAATCGGGTACGGGGCGATCCTCGGACGCGGTCCTCGGCGCGTCTCGAGGTGCCAGTGCCGGCCTGCGCGCGACGCGCCGGCGACGGTCATAAGATCACGTCTGGACAACGGTCGTAGCGCGGTGGCGATCAACCACCCACCGACGTTGGCCGGTAAGCCACCCGGCCCCAAGGCCCTCCACGTCGTGTAGTCGTTCTTGACGGTCTGCACAAGTCCCCCCCCAGGTCGTATACGTCCGCACCACGGTAACTGCGCGACGACTCCGGCGGTAGGCCTACATCGTCCGATGTACGACGAGATACACGTGCAGACCGATGTGCAGGAACGTTCGGGTCCATAGCGTTGTGGTCGTCAACGAAACAGCGAAGAACAAGCACAGCAGAGGAACCGTCATGCACGCCGCAGTACTACTTTCACAACAACACTCGACCACCGAGCAGGTACTCGGGTTCGGGCTGGGAACCATCGTCTTGGTGGCAGTGCTCGGCGCGGTCGTTCTGTTCGTCGCCGCGCTCGTCAGCATCCTTCGCTCACCCAATTACAGTGTCGCAGGCCGTGCGGTGTGGATCTTCGTCGTGCTCGCGTTTCCGTTTCTCGGGCCTCTGGTCTGGTTCGTATGGGGCCGCACCTCGACGTTCGCCGTCGAAGCGTCGAACAGTCTCAGATGACCGATCCGATCGTGCGTGCCGCATCCGGGAACTCACCGGCGTTCGAGCCCGCGTAATTCAAACGAAGGAACTTGCCGGTGGGTTCGGCCGGGAAGTAGTCGTCTCCCGCTCCGACGATAACACCCGCCGATTTGCATTTGTGCACAACGCCTTCCAGGTCGATGTCGTCACGCAGGCGCATCCACAGATTGAGTCCACCCCGGGGGATCCGGTCGAGATGCCCGCGAGGGGCGAACTCGATCAGGCTGTGGGCCAATAGGTCTCGACGCGCTTCGAGTTGCGTGCGTAGGCGTCGTAGGTGTGTGCGCCAGGCGGGTTGGGTGACGACGTCGAGAGCGACGGTCTGCAGGATGCCGCTGACGTACATCGATTCGGCTCCCGTGTCGGCGAGGATACGTTCGTGGGCCGGGCCACGAGCGATCAAGCCTGCCAACCGAATCGACGGTGATACGACCTTGGTCAGCGAACGCAGGTACACCACATGTCCGCCGTCGTCTCGTGCGGCCAATGGGCTGGGTTCGGCGGTGATGCCGAAATCGTGGGCGGAGTCGTCCTCGATCAGGAACGCGCCGTGTCGTCGAACGATGTCGAGCACACGTTCGGACAGGTCCGGAGACCACTGTGCTCCGGTGGGGCTGGCGAAGGTCGGTTGAGCGTAGAACGCCCGCGCGCCGGACTCGGCGAATGCCTGCTCCAGCGCGTCCGGGTCGGGTCCGTCGACCCCGGTGGGGACCGGGACCACGCGAACGCCCGCCTGCGTTGCCGCCAGGATCGCTCCCCAGTACGTCGGCGATTCCATGAGAAGTGGGCGTCCCGCACCGACGAGCGCCCGAAAAGCCGTGCTCAGGCCGGTCTGGCTGCCCGGGATGATGACCACGTCGCTGGCCGAGGGCGGCGTGACGCCCAGCGGGGTGGAAGCGCCGAGTTCCGCGGCGAACCAAGCTCGAAGCTCGGGCAGACCTGCGGTCGGTGGCCGGGCAACCACTGCGTCGGTGCGTGAAGCTCGGGTGAAAGCAGCGTGAACGAGTCGCTCCGGCAACAGCTCTCGGGCCGGGTAACCGGAATGCAGAGCGATCACGTCACTCGACGTGGACTGCAGTGCGGCGGGGAGTTGCAATCTGTTTCCGGGTGCACCGAGCGCGGCAGTCTGCCACCCGTAGTCGTTCGGGCGGGCCGTGTGCACGGTCTTGACGAATGTTCCGACGCCAGGCCGTGTTTCGATGACACCCTGCGACATGAGCGTGCGCAGTGCTTTCTGCACCGTCACGGGGCTGGCCGAATGCTGGGCCACCAGCGCCCGAGTGGATGGCAGCTTCGCCTCGGGCGGGGCGGTTGCGATCCAGGTTCGCAGTGCGGACACGATCCGGGAACTGCTATCGTCGGACATGACACAGCATAGTAGCGCTACCCAGCTCGCGCCGGGACTGCTATCCCGAGCCGGCCTCTTGTGGGGACTGTTGGGTGTCACGGCGTTCTCGTTCACCGTGCCACTGACTCGGATCGCCGTGACCGGTGGCCTGTCGCCGCTGTTCGTCGGGTCCGGCCGGGCCGTCGTCGCCGCGGCTCTCGCTGCTGCCGCCCTGGCCCTGACCTCGCAACGGTTGCCACGCGGACGGCAATGGGTTCGACTGGGTGTCATCGCGGCCGGGGTCGTCATCGGTTTCCCCGTGCTCACGTCGTTCGCTCTGACCACCGCCTCCGCCGGCCACAGTGCCGTCGTGGCGGCCGCGATGGGATACGCGGAGGGCGGGCTGCTTGCGCGTGAACTGGGAGCGTGGCAGACGGTCTCGTGGGCGCTTGTCGTCTCCGTTCCGGTGACCGGAGCGATGACGGCGTTCGCGTGGTGGCATCAACCCACGAGCGGAGGTGTCTCGGAGTGGGCTGCGTTCGCCTATCTGGCCGTCGTGAGTATGTATCTGGGGTTCTTCGCCTGGTATCGGGGGTTGGCCATCGGTCCGATGTCGAGCGTGAGCCAGGTGCAGCTCGTTCAGCCGGTGCTGACGATCTGCTGGGCCGCGATTCTGCTCCACGAGGGACTGACGTGGCCGGTGGTCGTGGGTGGAGCAGCGGTCATCGTATGTGCAACAGTGGCGGTCCGAACTCGGATGTCGCCGTCCGTTCGACAGGAGGAACTTTCGTCATGACGCGATCGATCGATCAGGCACGCAAGCTCGAGAATGTTCGCTACGACATTCGTGGCCGCATTCTGGACAAGACCGAGGAACTCGAGGAGCAGGGGCACAAGATCCTGCGCCTCAACGTGGGTAACCCGGCCCCGTTCGGTTTCGAGGCACCCGACGAGATCATGATGGCGATGATTCGCAATCTGCCTACCGCGCAGGGATATTCCGACTCGCGGGGCCTGTTCTCGGCGCGCACCGCGGTGGTGCAGTACTACCAGACCAAGGGCCTGAGCGACCTCGACGTCGGCGACGTCTACCTGGGCAACGGGGTCTCCGAGCTGATCACCATGACGATGCAGGCGCTGTGCAACCCCGAGGACGAGGTGCTGATCCCCTCCCCCGACTACCCGCTGTGGACGGGCTCGGTGGCTCTCGCCGGAGGCACTCCGGTCCACTATTTGGCAGACGAGACTCAGGACTGGGCTCCGGACTTCGAGGATCTGGAATCGAAGATCACCACCCGTACCCGGGCCATCGTCGTGATCAATCCCAACAACCCCACTGGTGCGGTGTACTCACGCGACGTTCTGCAGCGTTTCGTCGACCTCGCGCGCGAGCACGATCTGATTCTGCTCGCCGACGAGATCTACGAGAAGATCGTGTACGACGGTTCCGAGATGACCAATCTCGCAACTCTCACCGGCAAAGATGTGCTGTGCCTGACCTATTCGGGGTTGTCGAAGGCCTACCGAGTGTGTGGATTCCGTGCCGGGTGGCTGGCGATCACCGGTCCACGGCGCCGTGCGGCGAGCTTCATCGAGGGCATCACGTTGCTGTCCAACATGCGCATGTGCGCGAATGTGCCTGCACAACATGCAATACAGACGGCGCTCGGCGGCCGTCAATCGATCGAGGACCTCCTGCTGCCGACGGGTAGGTTGACCGCGCAGCGCGATCTGGCGCATCGAATGCTGAACTCCATCGACGGGATCAGCTGTGTGCAGGCTGCGGGCGCGCTGTACATGTTCCCCAAGCTCGACACCGACCGTTTCGGCATCGTCGACGACGAGAAGTTCGTCCTCGACCTGCTCGAATCCGAGAAAATCCTGGTCAGTCACGGTCGAGCGTTCAATTGGGATGTGCCCGACCACTTCCGGCTCGTCACCCTGCCCAACGTGGACGATCTCTCGACCGCACTCGAGCGGCTCGGCAACTTCATGAGTTCGTACACGCAGTAGAACCGATTCTGCTCGAGCTGATTTTAAGTCCGTGCGGGCGCTCGGCAAGGGGGTATTCGCGCAGATGAACCCGCGTATCGCTCTGCTGCACGGCCTTTGGCGAACCCGCATTTCCCCGACGCCCCGGGGAAATGCGGGTTACGCTCGTCGTCCGATCTGCCGGGCGAGAGGGAATTCGTGGATCTATGGGGCTATTTGCAGGGGCGGGGTGAATCCCTCGCGTTTCTGACCTATCAACATGCGTCGCTGGCGTTTCAGACGGTTCTGGTGGGCACGGTCGTGGCCGTGCTCATCGCGATCGCAGTCCATCGTCTGCCTCTCTTCTCGGCACTGACGCTGACGACCAGTCGAGTAGCGCTGACGATTCCGTCTCTGGCGTTGCTCGCGCTGCTCATCGTCCCGTTCGGCTTGGGTGTGGTGCCCTCGTTCATCATGCTCGCGTTCTTCGCCGCCATGCCCGTGATCGGCAACGCCATCGTCGGACTGCGTGGAGTTCCCGACACCGTGATCGAGTCGGCGAAAGGAATCGGGTTGTCGCGCAGCCGCATCCTCGTCTCCGTCTCGCTGCCCATGGCATGGCCGGTCATTCTCACCGGAATCCGCGTCTCGACTCAGATGGTTGTCGGCGTCGCGGCCATCGTCGCGTACGTACTCGGGCCGGGCCTCGGGTCGCTCATCTTCAATGGCCTGTCGAGACTGGGCGGGACCAATTCCGTCGAGATGGCAGTGACCGGCACAGTGCTCATCGTCGTCATCGCCCTGGTGTTCGACGGCCTGCTCGTCCTTCTCGGGCGCCTCACCATCTCGAAGGGATTGTCATGACGGACAACACAACCGGCGAGCGAACGGTCACCGGCGCCTCGATTCGCCTCGACGGTGTGGTCAAGCAGTACAAGGGCCAGAACAAGGCGGCGGTGCAGAAGATCGACCTCGATATCGAGGCCGGCCACATCGTCGCGTTCGTCGGTCCGTCGGGTTGCGGGAAGACGACCACGCTGAAGATGATCAACCGCCTCATCGAGCCGACGGAGGGCCGAATCTTCATCGGCGACCGTGACGTCACCGGTGAGGATGCGGACAAGCTGCGGCAGTCGATCGGGTACGTCATTCAGTCCGGCGGACTCTTCCCACATTGGTCGGTCGCCAAGAACATCGGCGCCATTCCACGGGTACTGGGGTGGGACGCGAAGAAGATCGACGAGCGAACCGATTACCTGCTGGATCTGGTGGGACTCGACGTCGCCGACTTCCGCGATCGTCTACCCAAGGACATGTCGGGCGGACAGCAACAGCGAGTGGGTGTGGCGCGAGCACTCGCCGCCGATCCACCGGTGTTGCTGATGGACGAGCCGTTCGGTGCCGTCGACCCGATCACCAGGGTTCGACTGCAGGACAGCCTCATCGCCATCCAGCACGAACTGGCGAAGACGATCGTGATCGTCACCCACGATTTCGAGGAAGCGACGAAGCTCGGTGACAAGGTACTGATTCTGTCCGAGGGCGGCCACATCGAGCAGTATGCGACGCCGGAAGAAATCTTGGCAAAACCCGCGAGCCCGTTCGTCGAGGAGTTCATCGGATCCGGGGCCACGCTGGCACATTTGACGTTGTCCCGCGTCAAAGACGTCGACCACGACTCGGTCGTCACCGCCGAGGTGGGCGATGCGTCGCAGGAGGTCATCGCTCGTGCTCGGGCTCAGGGTGCCACCTGGATCGTCGTCATCGACGAACACGGCCGGCCCCGCGCCTGGCCGTCGCTGGACGAAGTCGCCACCAAGGAGCGCATCACCGACTATGTCGACGAGCGATTGCCCACCGTCGCACCGTCGTCCACGCTCAACGACGCACTGGACACGATGCTGGCCGCCAGTCAGGGCGGCGTACTCGTCACCGACGGCCGCGGTGCCGTCACCGGCGCACTGACGATCGCAACCGTGATGGCCGTCATTCGGGGCCAACTCTCGGATGCTCGCTCCGGTGACGGTCACGTCTCGTATTCGGCCCATACCGAGGGCGCAGCAACATGAATCGACTTCGACGCGCACCGTTGGACGTGTGGTTCGAGCCGCTCCTCATCGTCGTGCTCGGGGTCGGTTACATCCTGTGGTACCGCTCCACGACGCTGACGACTACCGAGCAGGCATCACTGGGCTGGGACAATTTGAAGACGACGATCGTCGACCACATCGTGTTGACGTTGACCGCGACCGTGATCGTCGTCGCCATCGCAATTCCGTTGGGCATCCTGCTCACTCGCGACAGGGCGAAGAATTTCCGACCGGTGGCCGTCAACTTCGCCAACATCGGCCAGGCCGCTCCGGCGGTGGGTCTGATCGTGTTGCTGACGATGTGGCTCGGAACCGGGTTCCGCACCGCCGTCATCGGATTGGTGGTCTACGCGATACTGCCGATTCTGCAGAATACGATCGTCGGAATCCAACAGGTCGATCAGCGGACCATCGAAGCGGCCCGGGGAATCGGGTTCTCCGGCCTCCGCACGCTGGTGCAGGTGGAGTTGCCGCTCGCGGTGCCTGTGATCCTGAACGGCGTACGTACCGCGTTGGTCATTCTCGTCGGCACCGCGACACTGAGCACCTTCATCGGGGCGTCAAGCCTCGGCACGCTCATCACCACGGGTACCACGCTGTTCCTACCGAAGTTACTCATCTCCGGTGCCGTTCTCGTTGCGCTGCTCGCATTGATCATCGACTGGCTCGGCCGTGTGGTCGAACTGATCGCGACCCCACGAGGAGTGGCATGATTCGCCGACTGGGCACGGCAGCAACCGCTCTCGCTCTCGCAGCATCACTTGCAGGCTGTGGGTTGGTCAGCTCGTCGGGAACGTTCGAGAGCACGTCACTCCCGGATGGTGCGACCCCGCTCGACGGCGCATCGTTGGTGGTGACGAGCAAGAGCTTCACCGAGGGTGTATTGCTCGGAAAGATCACGGCCACATACCTAGCCGCTGCCGGCGCAAAGGTCACCGACCTGACCGGAGCGCCGGGGTCGGCGTCGTCGAGACAGGCACAGCTCAACGGTGACGCAGACATCCTTTGGGAATACACCGGTACCGGGTGGGTCAACTACCACAGCCAGACAGAGACGATCAGTGATCCGCAGGAGCTGTGGGAGCGCGTCCGCGACATCGAGAAAAGTGAGCACAACCTCGACTGGCTACCGCCCGCGAATTTCAACGATACGTATGCGTTCGCCGCTTCGGCCGAGACGGCTCAGCGTCTCGGGGTCGCATCTCTGTCGGATGTAGCGAAGCTCCCCGCGGCCGAACGGACTTTCTGCGTGGACGACGAGTTCTTCTCTCGCTCCGATGGATTCGGGCCGATGCTCGACACGTACGGCATCGGATTGAACGCACCCGACGGGGTACCGTCGGGCAACGTCACGCGGATGGATGCGGGTGTCGTCTACACCTCGACCGCCGACAGCTCACCGTGCAACTTCGGGATGGTCTACACCACGGACGGCAGAATCAAGAACTTGAATTTGACTGTGCTGCAGGATGACAGGGCCTTCTTCCTGCCCTACAGCGGGACCGCGGTGGTGCGCGATTTGGTGCTCGAACAGCATCCCGAGATCGCCGATCTGCTGGCCGTCGTATCCGAGCGATTGACCGACGATTTGATGCAGGAGTTGAACGGGCGGGTCGACATCGAGGGCGAAGACCCATCCGATGTCGCCTACGAGTGGTTGAAGAGCGAAGACCTGGTGACGTGAGGTCCGGTCAATTCGTATCCGGCTCGAACAACTCCTCGATAGTGCAGTCGAATGCTGCGGCAAGGCGGAAGGCGACAGGCAGGCTCGGGTCGAACCGCTCCTTCTCGATGGAGATGATCGTCAGTCGGGTGACGTCGATTCGCTCGGCCAATTCGCTCTGAGACCACCGCTTCTCGGTGCGGCGCCGTCGAACATCGTTCTTCACTCGGACAGGGCCCGGTAGCGCGCGAACGCGTACCGCGCGGTGAACGATGCGAATGCCGCCAGCAGCAAGCCCGTCAGCAGCAGCGTGGCCGGGGGATCGACGCGGGCGATGGACACCACCGCAAGAGTCAGACCCAGCACGGTCACCAGATCGGTGGCCGTACCGCTGGACGCGGATGTCGTCCAATGGCTTTCGATGCTGTCGCCCGAGGTGTAGGTCTGGTCGGCGGTGACCGGCGCGACGAACAGTATCCAGCCCAGCATCGCGCCGAAGGGCAGCGCGGTGACGCCGAACACCAGCGCGGAAACCCCTGGCGCGATGGGTGACACGAGCCAGGCGAGCAGTGCCGTCGCCGATGCAGTGGCCAGGCCGACAGCGGCGACCGATATCCATCTGAGTCTCACCTGAATGCTCCGTTCGTTGGTATAGCTCGCTATACGTATAGGAAACCATACATCCCACTCCGATGTGTGGTCCGCAGCGAGCTACTGGCGGTATGGTTCGAGCACGTGGATTGCCGGATTTCGGCGTCGTACTCAGCCCTAGGAGCCTGATCGTGCATTCGTCTTCACTCGGAGATCACTGATGGCCGGCGGACTGGTAGCCCTGCTCGACGACGTGGCCGCGCTGGCACGGCTGGCGGCAGCATCGATCGACGACGTGGGAGCCGCTACCGGCAAAGCGACGGCCAAGGCCGCCGGTGTCGTGATCGACGACGCAGCGGTGACGCCTCAGTACGTTCGCGGTCTCGCGGCCGAACGGGAATTGCCCATCATCAAGCGCATCGCTGTCGGCTCGCTTCGGAACAAGCTGCTAATCATTCTGCCGATCGCCCTGCTGCTCAGTCAGTTCCTCCCATGGCTGCTGACGCCCATTCTGATGCTCGGTGGCTGCTACCTCAGCTACGAGGCAGCGCACAAGATCTGGGGAGCGCTGTTCGGCCACGGCGATCATCACGCCGAGGCAGAGGACGGGCCGCGGGACGAGGACAGCGTGGTGTCCGGTGCCGTTCGGACCGACCTGATTCTCTCCGCCGAGATCATGGTCATCGCTCTCGACACCATTGCGAGCGAGGGCTTCTGGAGTCGCCTCATCATCTTGGCGGTCGTCGCGGTGGTCATCACCATCGTCGTCTACGGCGTCGTCGCCCTCATCGTCAAGATGGACGACATCGGTCTGAAGCTGGCCGAGGGCTCGTCCGGGTTCGTCGAAAAGTTCGGCCGCGGACTGGTCAAGGGCATGCCGAAGGTGATGGCAGTGCTGTCGGTCGTCGGCACCGCAGCCATGCTGTGGGTCGGTGGGCACATCCTTCTCGTGGGCATCGACGAGCTCGGTTTCCACCCCATCTACGAGCTGGTGCACCACGGTGAGGATGCGGTGCGTGGGGTCGCGGGTGTCGGCGGAGTGCTGGCGTGGATCGTCAACACTCTTGCGTCGGCAGTCATCGGTGCGATCGTCGGCTGCATCATCGTTGTTGCGCAGCTCGGGATCTCGAAGGTGCTCGCCAAACGGGCCGCCGCGAAGTAGTGCCTGTATCGGCGACGTTCGCCGTCGTTCATCCCTCCTCGGAGCCGGCGCTCGACATCCTGTTTCGCTACAACGTCGATATCGTCGGACGCTTCTACGGCCGCGAGGCGTCGGACGAGGAAGTACGACGAGTCATGGTCGACGAGCCGAGTGACGATCTCGTGGGTGATTCGGGCCTGTTCGTTGTCGCATACCTGGGCGCGACGCTGGTCGGTTGCGGTGGTGCTCGTTTCGTCTCCGACGACATCGCAGAACTGACTCGGGTCTTCGTCGACGCGCGCGCCCGTGGAAACGGCGTCGGGTCGTCGATCGTCGAGTTCGTCGAGGGATCGGTTCGCCAATCGCGCCGCACGACAGTGCGATTGGATACGCGAGCGGACCTCGTCGAGGCCCGGGGCCTGTACTCCAAGCTCGGCTATCGGGAGGTGCCGGCATTCAACGCCGAGCCCTACGCCGAGGTATGGCTGGAAAAGCGACTGCTTTGAACAGCTTTCGTCACCGACGAGCCAGCTCGAGGACCCGTCGCTCGGACAGGGAGACATCGGCGAGCGATGCGGTCAACTCGTCCCACGCCTTCTGAACGCGGAGTTCATCTCGGCGGAGGCGCTTCTGCGCAGCAGCGAGTCTGCGCCGCTCGGCCAGAAGCACATGCCGATCGCGATCTTGCTCGGCCAAGAGGAGGTACGTGTGCGGATCGAACGGATACATGCCAACTCCTAAGGTGTAGTGGGGAATCCATGCATCAGCACCATCACGTGTTCACGCTCCCCCGAGGTCGCGTTCTCGCCGTGTCGACGCCATTTGTCGATGACGGCACGCATCTCCGTGCCCATCTTCTTCGTCTCCTCGGCGGTGAGCCGCAGGACGTCGTCGGAGCTGAAGGCCGCCGATACCCACTCTTGGCCCCACGACTCGGAAGTCCGGTCGAAATCACGCAACCGAGACCACTGGTGCGCCAACCAGGAGTCCTTGGACGCCTTGGCGACCGACAGTGACTCGGGCGAGTCGGAGAAGTCGTTCTCGGACCAGCTGAAGCCCTCCTCATTGGCCTCCGACCACCAACGTTGGCGCTTGTCCGAGCCGTTCTCTACCTCCTTCACGAACCCGTGCTCGGCGAGTTTGCGCAGGTGATAACTCACCGAGGCGGGTGACTCGTCCACCAGATCGCCGAGCTGGGTTGCCGTCATCGACTTGTTGGCGCGGAGTGCATAGAGCAGACGTAACCGGATGGGATGCGTCAGCGCTTTCAGCTCGGACATGTCTGTCAGCTTGCGCGGCGTCCGGGACGGAGGTGGTGGGCTCATGCAACAACCATAACCCGAAAGAAATATTTCGCAATAGTTCTTTCGGGTCTGCGGTTGGGGTATCAGTCCCGCCAGATGGCCGAGAATTCGTACCAGGGACCGTCCAGGTGCGTGGCGGTGAAGTCGTCGAATCCCGCGGGCGGTCCACCTGGTGCATACGCCCAGCCCGAGGCGCTCATGAGGGAGAAGCCGCCGTCTTCGGTGAAGTAGACCTCGCCGCCAGATGTGGCGCGTGCCGAGCTGATGTCGAACGGGCCGATCTCGATGTGTTCGCGGCTACTCGAGGGCTGTGCACTCAATTCTCGCGCAACGGCCTCGAATTCGTCGCGATGGTCCAGCATATTGTCCGGTGGCAGCAGTACCAGAACAGCCGCTGCCAAGCCCACCACCACCGGAGCCGACGCTATCCACCACGACCATCTTCGATCCTGGCCGACGACGTGGAGGGTGCGAATTGCCCAGATGAACCCGACGATCAGCAGCACCAGGATCGACGACGCGCCGGCGAGGAGCGGATCGAACCAGGCGAACTGTCCGTAGGGCGAGGGCCACCAGTTCCTGGACACGCATACCCACGTGACGGCGGCGATCGTGGTGAACACCAGCAGGATCGGCCCGGGCGGTTTCGAGGCTTTTCGAGGTGCGTTCGCCGACTCGATGAGGCGGTTCTTCAGGCGCTCGATGATGGTCGTGTTCCCTACGCGTCGGAGGTGGCATCCGCGCTCAGGGTCCCACATTTGTCGATGACTTCGGGGCTAACTGCTGTGCACGGTGACGGCGTATCCGTCGGGGTCACGTAGGACGAAGGTCTTTCCGAAGGGGCCGTCGAAGGGGGCGGTCACGATCGTCACGCCGGCGGCGACGAGATTTTCGTGGAGCGCTTCGGCGTCGTCGCACACCAGCCAGAGGGCAACTCCGAGTCCCGGCTGACCACTGTCGAGATCCGTTTCGGGAGCGGGGTTTCGGACGGCGAACGGTATCGGTGAGGTGGTGAACACCACTGCGCCGGGTGGTGCCTGGGGTGCGCGGACGAGGCCCAGCTGCGATTCGTAGAAGTCTGCACTGACGGCGAGGTCACGTACCTGGAGGGAGAGGAAGCTCGGTCCGGAAACGGTTGCAACGGTCATGTCGTGTCCTTTCGGTAGTTCGTCAAGTTCTTGACGAGATGAACGTATGTCAAGATGTTGACATGAGTCAAGTGGATGTCGACACCTCGATCGGTTACGCCCTCAAGCGGGCCACGTCCGCCCTGCGTTCGGCGATGGACGAGTGCCTACGCGATCTCGATATCACCGTCTCGCAGTACTCGAGCCTCGAACTCCTCGCGCACAAACCGGGACTGTCCAACGCCGAACTCGCGCGCGCGGTATTCGTCAGCAGGCAGGCAACCCATCAACTGCTGGCCGGGCTCACACGCGGCGGCCTGGTGGAGATCGAGGGGGTAGGTCGAGACCAGCGTCTGTACGTGACAACCCTGGGCAGGGAGCGCCTGCGGCAAGCGTCGGCCGCTGTCGCCGCGGTGGAAAATGCCATGATTGCGTCGCTGTCCAAAAGTGAGCGAGAAGTGTTGCACCGCAGCCTTGTTACGTGTGCTGAGGCTCTGGACGGGTGCGAGCAGTCGTAACCTCGGTGGTTCTCGGTCAGGCGAAGCCGGCGTGCATTTCCCAGATCAAGATCTCGCTCGCCGTCGATGCTGTCACACGGTGACCTCCGGTGGCGGTGAGTCGGACCGCGTCACCCTGGGCAACGTCTCCGACGGTCTCGAACACTGCGGAACCGTCGGCGACGAAGACGTGACCGTACGGCGCGTCAGGGACGGTGACGGACTCCCCCGGTGCGAGTCGGGCGGTATGCAGCGTCGCGTAGCGGTTGCCGATCCGAACGCCGCCGCGGCCCGGCATGCCGGACGCCACCGGAACCAGCTCGCCGTTCGCCAGCTGGTCCTGTACGTCCAGCTCTTCGTACGAGGGGTCGGTTCCATCGGTGTCGGGTGGGATCCACATCTGCACCACGCGCAGCTTTTCGCGGCTGGTCCGGCTCGACGCATTGGTCTCGGTGTGCCGGATTCCGGTTCCGGCACTCATGCGTTGAACGAGGCCGGGGTAGATCAGCCCCGAATTGCCCTCGGAGTCAGTATGTTTCAGCGTCCCTTCCAACACCCACGTGACGATCTCCATGTTCTCGTGCTGATGGGAGTCGAACCCTTCGCCGGGTAACACCGTGTCCTCGTTGTGCACCATCAGTAGCCCGTGCGCATTGGCCGCGAGGTCGTAATTGCCGGTGGCGGGAAACGACTGCTTCGAGTCGAGCCACTCGTTCCACCAGTGATGGCGTTGTGCACCGCGTATGTGAGTCACGGTCACGATGCGTGGTTCCGCATCGCCGTGAAAGTCCGGGTCAGAGCCGCGAGATCGTTCGGGTCCACCAGATCGAACATTTTCCCTCGCACTGCTTCGACGTGTCCCGGGCTGGCGGCGGCGAGGGTGTTCATGCCCGCTTCGGTGAGTTCGGCGGACATTCCTCGCTTGTCGTCGTCGCATTTGACGCGCGTGACCCAGCCGTTGTCGACCAGTCGGCTGATGGCCCTGGTGACGCCGCTGCGAGTCGTGGTGACGGCGTCGGCCAGTTCGCTCATTCGTCGGCGACGGTCGGGCGCTTCGGACAGCACGACCAATAGCTCGAAGTCGGTGAAGGAGATCCCGGAGTCGCGTGTGAGTTGATTGTCGAGGTCGCGAAGCAGCAGCCGCGTCGCATCGAGGTATGCGCGCCAGGCCTGCTGTTCGTCGGCATCGAGCCACCGTGGTGAGTCCATGCCCCCATGCTAGTTGACAACGCAACTAACCGGTGTACTGTTCTCGGTAGTTGACGAAGCAACTACCTGACCGGAGGCCGAAGCGATGACTGAAACCAACGAACTGACTGCAGACGAGACACGCCGCGCGCAGGAGCACGCCGAGCAGCGGGACCGCATCCGTCAGCAGTACATGAAGCCTGCAGGTGAGCGTCCGGCATCGTCTGCCCGCGGACTTCATCACACGGCTTTGGTCAGCAGCGATGTCGAGGCGACCGTGCGGTTCTATCAAGACCTGCTCGAGTTCCCTCTGACCGAGCTCATCGAGAACCGTGACTACCCGGGTTCGTCGCACTTCTTCTTCGACATCGGCAACAGCAACCTGTTGGCCTTCTTCGACTTCCCCGGACTCGACGTCGGGCCGTACGCGGAGGTGCTGGGCGGTCTGCATCACGTGGCCATCAGTGTCGAGCCCACCCGCTGGGAGCACCTGCGCACCAAGCTGATCGACGCGGGAATCGAATTGATCGAGCACAGCGAGGTCTCGCTCTACTTCCGCGACCCCGACGGTGCACGGCTCGAACTGATCGCCGATCCGCTCGGTGAAATGTACGGCTCGCACGTTCTCTGAGAACACACCTACTTTCGAGATTCGAGGCAATGACATGACCTCTGCAGCAACCACACTCGACCTCCGCCGCGCCGACGACCGATTCAAGACCAAGATCGGCTGGCTGGACTCCAAGCATTCCTTCTCGTTCGGCAACCACTTCGATCGCAGTAACACCCACCACGGCGTCCTCATGGTCAACAACGACGACATCGTCACCCCGGGAATGGGATTCGATACCCACCCGCACCGCGACATGGAGATCATCACCTGGGTTCTGCAGGGATCGCTGGTGCACCAGGACTCGATGGGCCACTCCGGAGTCATCTACCCCGGCCTCGCACAGCGCATGAGTGCGGGCACCGGAATTCTGCACTCCGAGAAGAACGATTCGTGGCGACTCGGCGATACTGCCGGCTCGTACTCGGGCAAGCACGGCGATCCTGTTCGCTTCGTCCAGATGTGGGTCGTGCCCGACGAGCAAGGCATCACCCCGGGCTACGAGCAGCTCGAGATCGACAACGAATTGCTCAGCGGCGGTCTGGTTCCCGTCGCATCCGGCATGCCCGACCATGCCGATCACGCCGCCATTCGCATCAAGAACAAGTACGCTGCCATGCACGTGGCGCGCCTACAGCCCGGGCAGGCTCCGGTGGAGATTCCCGATGCACCGTTCGTGCACATCTTCGTGGCCGAGGGTGAGGCGATGCTCGAGGGAGTCGGACCCCTCGCGCAGGGTGACGCCGTGCGCGTCAGCGGAGGCGGCGGTCAGAAACTGAGCAGTGCCAGTGGTGCCGAAGTGATCGTCTGGGAGATGCACGCCGCGATCGCCGGTTAATCGGTCTCTCGGTGTGGGCGGAACGAATGCTCCTCGTGGTCGAGTTCGTGTTCGAGGCTGCGCATGCTGTTGTCCGGTAGCCGGCCGGCATCGCGCCAGCAGAGCAACTCTTCTCGCTCCACATCGAGGATTCGGCGGCGCGTACTCATCGCAGCAATCTGTTCCGGTGAGATGACCGCGTCGCCGACGTCCGTCTCGTCGAGATGATCGAGTCGACGGTGGTAGCGGTCGATGCGATGCTCGAGCTCGCTCCGCAGGATCTCCCGGCCCTCGTCGTCGAGGTTCTCTTCGTCGGCGATGCGATCGAGCTGTGACAGTGCAGCTTTGGCCGATCCCTCACGTGCTTCGTTTCGCAGACGCGCCTCTGCGGCGGGGTCCGCGACGACGTTCAGCTTGCGCACCAGTGGAGCGAACGTGAGGCCCTGTCCAAGGACCGTCACCAGCACGACGAGAAATGCGCAGAACAGCAACAGGTCTCGGCTCTCGAACGGCTCGCCCGAGTCGATCGTCAGAGGGAGCGTGAACACCGCGGCGACGGTGATGACGCCGCGGGTGCCGGCCCAGCTCATCACCACCGCCTCGCGTGGGGACAGCCCGGTCGTGAGCAACCACAGCGGACGCAGCAGGAGCACGCCGGCCAGAGTGACCGTGACCGCGAGAGCGATGGTCGTTCCCGAGTAGGCCGAGAGGCCGCCGACCACGGTGGGCAGTTGCTCACCGATGAGCAGAAAAACGAATCCCTCCAGCAGCAGATCGATCAGTCGCCACACAGCGCTGGTCTGCAGTCGGCTGGCCCCGGAGATGGCGTGGCGGGTGTGGTGCCCGATCACCAGAGCCGCGACGACCACGGCGAGAACACCCGAGGCGTGAACTTCCTCTGCCGCCAGGTACGCCACGAACGGCGTCGCCAGCGACACGATGTTGAGCAGCAGCGAATCGTGAACGTAGCGCTGTACGAGGCGAATCAGCAGGGCGACGACCAATCCGACGACGATTCCGCCGGCCGCAGCCAACACGAACAACCCACCCGCGTGGACGAAGGTCATGTCCTGACTGGATATTGCGGCGATCGCGACGGTCAGCATCGTCAGCGCCGTCGCGTCGTTCAGCAGTCCCTCACCTTCGATGAGGGTGACGAGTTTCGGTGGGATACCGGCGCGACGACCCACCGCAAGGGCGGCGACCGGGTCCGGCGGCGCAACCGCGGCACCGAGCGCCAAACCGGCGGCCAGGGTGATGCCCGGAACGAGCAACCACATGCCGACGCCCACGAGGGCAGCCGTGGCCACCACGAGGGCGACCGACAGACTCAGGATCGTCCAGACGTTGCGGCGGATCGCGATCAACGAGGAGTTCAGCGCGGCGCTGTAGAGCAGCGGCGGAATCACCAGAGTCAGCACGACTTCGGGGTCGAGAACGATGTCGGGCAACGCCGATGCCGAGACGGCCAGGCCGGCCAAGGTCAACAACGCTGCCGCGGGCAGCGCCGTCTTCTTCGAGATCACCTGCGCGGCGACGATCAGACCCGTCGCCGCCAGGACCAGGCCCAGAGTTTCTATCACCCGGCTGTATTCCACCAGGTCAGGGGTTCAAACTATCTCTTCAACCCGAACATCTTCGCAATCGTCTTCTCCATGAATGTCGCCGGCAGCAACCGTCGCGCCAGAAACACGACCGGTGCGTTGCTTCCTCTGGCGTACAAGGGTTTCGGCTTGTCGGCCTCGATGGCCTTCAGTACTACTTCGGCGACGTCCTCGGCGGAGATTCCGGTTCCCTCCTTTCGATCCAATGACGAGATCGCTGTGTGGAAGTCGTCTCGGTGGACCGAATCCGCGGCGATGTACTTGGTGCGTCGTTCGCTGATTCCGGTGTTGATCGATCCCGGCTCCACGGTGGTCATCCACACGCCGAACGGAGAGAGTTCCAGCCGCGCTGCGTCGGAGAAGCCCTTGATGGCTGCTTTCGTCGACGCGTACGAGGAGCGGTAGGCGAGCGGAAAGCTCGCCAGCATCGACCCGACCATGACGATGCGGCCGTACCCGCGCTCACGCATGCCGGGAATCACGTTCTGCGACAGCGTCACTGCGCCGAACACGTTCAATTGGAACAATCGCTCGATGGCGTCGGTCGGCAGTTCCTCGAAGGGCCCGGACTGGCTCTCGCCCGCGTTGTTGACCAGAACGTCGACGGCGCCCAGCTCGGCAACGAATGCGCCGATCGACGCGGAATCGGTGAGATCGAGAGCGCGATACTCGACGCCTGCTGCCCGTTGATCGGAGGTCATCGAATCCGGATTCCGAGAAGTGCCGATAACTCGGTAGCCGCGGGCGACCAGCGCCGACGCGACGGCCCTTCCGATGCCCGACGAAGCTCCGGTGACCACTGCAGTGCGATTCATGCCCAGATGGTACCGGTGCAGTCGGTTCGTAGCGCATGACGAAACCGCCCATACCGGTTAGTCTGTTACCCGTGCAAACGAATCCTCCCGCTTTGCTGCTCGAGCACATGTGCATGGCCTTCGGCCCCAAGATTGCGGTCGACGACCTGTCGTTGATGGTTCCGCCCGGGTCGATGTTCGGGTTGGTCGGCCCCAACGGTGCTGGTAAGACGACATGTCTGTCCATGGCGGTCGGGCTGCTCAGACCGCAGTACGGCCGAAGCCTCGTTTTCGGGTGTGACGTCTGGGCCGATCCGATCGCGGCGAAGGAGCTGCTCGGCGTGCTACCCGACGGACTGACATTGCCTTCCCAGTTCACCGGCCACGAGCTCCTGACCTATATCGGTCGACTGCGCGCGATGCCGGAGGACGTCATCGCACAGCGTCGCGACGAGCTGCTGAACGCGTTGGGTCTCGCCGATGCAGGCGGAACCGTCATCGCCGACTATTCCGCCGGAATGACCAAGAAGATCGGACTGGCGTCGGCGCTGTTGCACGGGCCTCGCCTCTTGGTGTTGGACGAGCCCTTCGAAGCCGTCGATCCCATCTCGTCGACGACGATCCGCAACATCCTGATTCAGTTCGTTCGCTCCGGTGGCTCGGTGATCCTGTCCAGTCATGTCATGGCCCTCGTCGAACGGCTGTGCTCCCACGTCGGTGTCATCACCGGTGGTCGAGTCGTGGCGGCGGGAACGGTCGACGACGTCCGCGCCGGTGGCACCCTCGACGACGCCTTCGTGCGCCTCGTCGGATCCCGAGACCAGAACCCGGACGGCTTGTCCTGGATGCGCTCGTGAAGTCGGTCGGTCGCACCGTCCTGCAGATGCGAATCACGCTCTACCGCAGGCAGTTCAAGGGCGGACAAGCAGTGGTCAAGACCGTGTTCGGGTTGCTGGGGCTGGCCCTCGCGGTTCTCGCATGCGTGATGGCGGCCCGAACCGGCGCGTCGCAGGTATTGGTGGGCGGCACCGCAAGCCTCGGACTGACCCTGACGGGCCTGAGTTGGGTGCTCTTCCCGGTGCTGTCGGGTATCTCCGACGACAACATCCAGCCCCGCCACTTCCAATTGCTGTCCGTCGATCCTGCGCGACTGGCCCGTGCGCTGCTGACCACGTCGGTGATCGGCATGGTGGTTCCGCTGACGATCGTCGCGACGGCGTCCATTCCGATCTACGCTCTGTCGCGGTCGGCTGCCGCAGTACCTCTGGCGCTCGTGGCCTGGCCCGCGACGGTGGTGTTCTTCGTGACGTTGTCACGGGTGGTGACGCTGGCCATGTCGCAACTACTCAAGAGTCGCCGCAGCCGCGAATTCGCGTTGCTGGCGTTCGGCGCTGTCTTCGGAGGCCTGTACTTCCTGCAGTTCCCCATCACGCAGAATCTCGATCGTGTGCTGTCGGGTGAGGTGACGTGGCCGCTGACACTGGCTCATTCGATTCCCTTCGGCTGGGGCATCACCGGCGTCGATGCTGTGCTGGAGGGCAATTGGCTGTTGGCGATCGGCGCGGTGGTGGGATTGCTGCTGCTGGACGTCGCACTGGTGTGGGCCTGGCAGCGACTGGTTCTACGCCACTTCGAGGGACGTGTCTCGACGTCGTCGGGATCGACCCGTAAGCAGACGGCAGAGAAGGGGCGCGACGGTGCAACAGGGTGGCGGGCAACGCGCGTCGGCGCGGTAGTGACCCGAGAGCTGTCTCTGTGGCGCGGTGACATGCGTCGTCGGAGTCAGCTGCTGTCGGTGCTGATTTTCGCAGTGCTGGCCGGCATCGGCCCGCTGGTGACCGACTCGATTCCGTTCAGCGCAGCCTGGGGTGCGTGGATCACGATCTTCATGGCGATGGGTGCGGGATCGAATTCGTACGGTCTCGACGGTGGTTCGATGTGGCATCTGGTGATGATTCCGCAGGCTCTCCCCGACGACATCCGTGGTCGGCAGATCGCCTGGTTGCTGGTTGCGACCCCCTTCGCGATCGTGCCGGTCCTGGTGGTCCGAGTGTTCGGTGATCTCGGGCTCGACCGATGGGAGATCCCTGTCGCCGTGACGATCTCGATGCTCGGAGTCAGCGCCGGTCTGACCGCCGTGAACTCCGTACGCGGTGCCTACCCGGTGCCCGAAGCTACGAAGTCGTTTTCGATGAACACACGGGGGTCGTTCACCGGAAATGCATTCGTATTCCTCATCCTCGGGATAGTGGTCCTGGCCGTGTCGGTCGTGCCCGCACTGCTTCTCGCACTGCTCCTTCCGGGAGCGTGGGCGTATCTGTCCATCCTGGTGGCCGTAGCGATCGGCTGGCTGGGGATGTGGTGGGGCGCGCGAATGGCAGTCGGCACGCTGGTTCGTGACTCCGACAGAATCCTGAACTCGGTGATCTCACGGTAGTGCGCGGATCGCCCGACACGGGTTCCCTGCAGCGAACGTATGCGGCGGTACGTCGCGGGTGACGACACTTCCGGCTCCGATCACCGAGTTCTCGCCGATCGTGACTCCGGGACAGACGATGACGCCTCCGCCGAGCCAGACATTGTCTCCGATAGTGATGGGAAGGGCGCTCTCCCAACGAGATCGACGAGCATCGTGGTCCTCCATGGGATGCAGCGCCGTCAGTAGCTGGGCCCGTGGACCGATCGAGACGTCGTTCCCGATGGTGATGGGCGCGCAGTCCAACAGAATGGCGTCGTAGTTCAGAAAGCTGTTGGACCCGATGGAAATGTATGTGCCGTAGTCGCATTGGAATCGCGGCATGATCCACGAGTCCGCTCCGATGGAACCGAGTAGCTCGCCGAGCAGTTCACGTCTTTCTGCGTCCTGGTCCGCCTCGGTTGCGTTGAATCTGTCGAGCAGCTTTCCACACGACACCCGAGACGCCACCAGGTCGGGATCACTGTCTCGATAGAGTTCGCCGCGCAACATCCGGTCTCGATTCTCGCTCATGGACCAGAGGCTATCTTTGTCCCGTGATCAATGTGCTCGTGGTCGAGAGTGATTCGGACCGAAAGGCCTTCCCGTCGATCGGCGGAGTCCACTTCCGCAGTTGCACGATCCCCGAACTCGTCGACGCTGTGTCGTGGGCAGAGGTTCTACTGTTTCGCACGTTCGAGGCAGTCGACCTGCAGAATGTGTGGCCGCACGCCGACAAGCTTCGCTGGATTCATGTGTCGAGCGCCGGGGTCGATCGGGTGCTGGATCCGGTGCTGCGGGACAGTCCGTGGGTGCTCACCAACTCCGGCGGCATTCTCGACCGTGCGATCGCCGAGTACGTCGCTGCGGGCGTTCTGGCGTCGATGAAGAAGCTGCCCGAAGCGCTTCGGCGACAACGTGAACGGGTCTGGGAGCATCGCCTCACCAGTGGAATCCACAATCGGAGGGTGCTGGTCGTCGGTCCGGGTTCGATCGGCCGCGCCATCGGTCGCGTTCTCGGTGCACTCGGCATGCGTGTCGACGCGGCCGGTACATCCGAGCGGCCGGGAGATGCGGAGTTCGATAGAATTCGTTCGGTGGACGAGTTACCCTCCTACGCAGATGAATACGACGTGGTGGTGCTGTCCGCGCCGCTGACCGAGAAGACCCGCGGGCTCGTGAATGCAGAGGTCCTCGGGGCAATGCGTCACGACGCGGGGCTGGTCAACATCGCCCGTGGGCCCGTTGTCGACGAACAGGCCTTGTGTGAGGCATTGGATTCCGGGGCGATCGGATGGGCCGTGTTGGACGTCTTCGAGGTCGAGCCACTTCCGACGTCGAGTCCGCTGTGGGAGCTCGACAACGTGATTCTGACGGCGCATCTGGCCGGTGACGCCGACGACTTCGCCGATCGGCTGTGGACGCTGTTCGAGGACAATCTCGATAGGTACCGGCGGAACGAGTCCCTGGTCAATGTGGTGGATAAGCAGGCGGGCTACGTCCGCCGGTAGAAGCCGACGTCAATCTATGTGTAACACGCCGTCGCGTGTATTAGTGTCGGTGGAATGCGTGAGATAAACCATTCGGCGGTCGCGTCGACACCCCGCGATGCGGCTTTCGCCTACCTCGACGACTATCGAAACGTCCCGAGGTGGATGTTCGGGATCACGCGGTTCGAGCCGAGGAGTGAGACCACCTCCGGTCTCGGGGCGACGTACGACGCAACCATGCAGATCGGCCCCAAGTCGTTGAATTCGATCGTGCGCGTCACCGAATGGGTCGAGAACGAGCGACTCACGCTCGAATCGGTCGAAGGCCTGTCCAACTCCTCGACCTGGTCTTTCACGGACCTGGATGAGGGCCGGACCCGCCTCGATGTCATCTTCCGTTACAGCCTGCCCGGGGGTATCGCCGGTAAAGTTCTCGGGGCCGTTGTGGAGCCCGTCGTCGGGCAGGCGATTCGGCACACCGAGTCCACATTGCGGTCGCAACTGGAATCGGCCGAACATCGGTAGTCCCGAATAATCGGTACTCTGGCTAACGTGACGGACGAGCCGGAACGACCCCGCGGACTGAGCTTCGGCAGAGTCGCCGAGGAGTACGACCGGGCTCGCCCTGGATACCCGCCGGCGCTGTACACGGATGTTCTTGCCGGCGGTGCGACCCGCGTGTTGGAAGCGGGAGCCGGCACCGGAAAAGCCACCGTCGCGTTGGCCGAACGCGGCGCTTCGGTGGTTGCGGTCGAGCCGGATTCGGGTATGGCCGAGGTGATCCGACGCCGCACCGAGAACATGGACGTCGATGTTCAGGTCTCCCGGTTCGAGGACTTCGTCGGTGCGCCTTCATCGTTCGATGTCGTCGTGGCCGCTCAGGCGTGGCACTGGGTGGACCCCGATCGAGGAGCCGCGGTGGCGGCTCGTGCGTTGGTCCCCGGGGGATCACTTCGGTTGTGGTGGAACATGCCCGGTCAGCTCGACGGGCCGGTGTGGGAGTCGGTGCGGGCTGCGTACATCGCGACCGAGCCGGACGCCGCGCCGCTGTTGGCGCACTCCCTCGGCGTGCAATCCGAGACCGCGGTACCCCGCGCGGCCGGCTTCGGCCCCTGGTCCACGTCGACGTACGAGTGGGTTCAGCGTTACTCCGCGGACGAATTCTGCGCGATGGCCGCGACACATTCGAGTCACCTGATTCTCACCGACACACGTCGGCAGGAAGTGCTCCGAGCGGTTCATGCGGCTATCGACAGCCACGGCCACCTGGATTATCAGTACGTCACGCAGATGATGACGGCGACTCGAGGCTAGGCCACCGTCGTGGTGCAGACGACGAATTGCCGTGCTTCGTAGGCGAATCCGCCTTCGGGGCAGTCGTTGGGGTCCGCGGTACCGGTCTTGATCTCGGTGACCTTTTCCACGCTCGTCGCGCTGGGGTCTGCGCAATCGACGCGGGCGGGCTCGTCCATTCCGGTACTCGGCACGCTCATGCAGCCGTCGATGACCCAGTCGACGTCGAGGCACAATGCGCCCTGCTCGACACCGTTCAGAGTCTCGTAGTACGTCTGGTTGACGTCGGTGGGGCACTGCTCGTTCTCTGCGGCTTTGGCGATGACCTTGTAGTTGGACTCCATGCTGCCGCATTCGGCGTTGTCGATTTCGGCGGCCGTCATCGTGCCACCGAGCTTGACGCACTGGCCGATCTCGACGTCGATGTCGGTGGAGCCACCAGCGTCGATGCCTTCCTGGCCGGACACGTTGTCGGTGGTGGTGGGGGCTGCGGAGCTGCTGGAGGCAGTGGTGTCTGCGGCAACGGCGGTGCCGGCGTCGGACGACGAACAGCCCGCGGCGAGCATCAGCGTGAGGGCTGCACCCGCGGCGAGAAGGCCTCGAGATAGTGCGTGCATCGTGGCATGACCTTTTGGACTCGTCCAGGCGAAGGAGCATTCCTTCGTCGGCAGCCCCGCGGGCCACCGATGAAAGATTCTCGACCATCCGGGCGGTTTTGCAAAGTCACGAACGGAACACGATGCGCGCCACCCACTTGGTGTTGTGCACACCGGGAAGCGCGGGAACAATAACGCGTGCCGGGTAGCCGTGATCGAGCGAGAGATCGACGCCGTTGACTTTCAATGCCAACAGTGAATCAGGATGGAGAGCTTGATTGCCCTGCAGCACAGCACGACCGAATGGGCCACCCTGTTCTATCGAAATGACTTCCGCGGACCTGGGTGCGGGTACACCTGCCAATGCTGCGAGTTCGGCCAACGGAACGCCCGTCCAACTCTGCGTGGTCGACCACCCTTCGACACAGGCGATGGGAAGTTCGGCGGTGTGCTGAGTCATCGACAGCAGCCTGCCGCGGGAGAGCACCACCGGTTCCATGTTCTCCGAAGTACTTTCGACGGACAGTGTCCAGTCTGCGCCCGTCTGTTCTTCGGTGACTCCGGCCGCCTCGGCAGTGCGATTGATCTGAAAGTCGTTGGGCCCGTCGCCGTACGACCGCCCACGCGGAAGGAGAATTGCCGCCTTGCGTAGGACGCCGCCGACGGTCTGCCCCACCGTCAACACGGCCACGAAACCCATTCCGGCGGCGACCAATCCGATCGCACCGCGTCGGCTCATGGTCTGGTGTGGCCGGCTCGGCGCTTCGTTGCGAGCACGCAAGACGTCCATCAACGATTCCGATCGAAGGGTCCGCCACATCAGCGGCACCTTGAGGCCGAGGTGCACCAGGAATCCGGCGATGAAAACCCAGGCACCGAAGTAGTGAGCGGCGTAGAAGTCGAAGCCGAACACGTAGTCGTATTGGATGTTCAGCACGCCGGTCACGATCTCGAACAGCAGACCTCCGACGAGTGCCAGCAGCGACAGTCGTTCGAGTGCATGTGCCGGCGACCGCACCGGCGGCAGTTCGACGAGCTTGGGCATCACCGACCAGAGCTTGGCGATGACGAGCGGGACGATGATCAGGCCCAGCCCGACGTGCAGGCCCTGCGTCAGCTGGTACAGCCAGGCCGGGTTCGTCGGCCAGTCGAAGAACGGTAAGCGCAACCACCCGACGGCACCTGGTTTGGCCTGGCCGAACTGCGGCCCGTACGCGCTGTAGGACAGTAGGCCTGTCAGAATCACGATCGGCAGCGCAACGAGCAGCACCGCGCCGAACACCGACGTCAACCACGTGCTGCGCAGCGGACTGCGAAAGCGCGCGAGCGGGTTGGGTGCGTCGGCCATGTATGGCATTCGCTGCCCGACCCGTCCCGGATGTGTGGCGGCGAGTTCCCCTTCCTGTTCCATGGCTCGGTAGAAGGCCTCGGCATCCTCGGCCGTCGACACCTTGGGGCGGCTGGACGCCCATCGGCGGAACAGCATTTCGTATCGGTCGCCCAACGCCGAGGGCAGTGCCGGATAGCGTGCCGCGATCTCGGCCGCTCGTTTGTTCAGCAACGCCGCTCGGACAGTGTCCACTGTCGCAGAATCGAATTCGGCGGGCAGTGGCCCACCTGCCACGAGAGCGCGTACCAACTCTTCTTGACGGCGCGCCAGGTCGTCGTTCACCTCGCGTACCCGGACGTCCGTACCCCGGTGATGCGATCGAGTCCCGCCGCATCTGCGATCGCATCCAGTTCTGCGAGTAGCTCGGCCTCGGGTGGATAGTGACCGTCGCGTTCGAGCATCAGGGGCGTGCGATGACCGGCCATCGCAAAGGTCCGTAGTAATTCGAGGACTTCGTCGGGCACGGGCGCAGTGTGGGTGTCGTGATAGATGCCGCCACGGACCGTGCCACCGGCGATGTGGCAGTAGGCAATTCGATCCAGCGGCAGGCGTTCGAGTTCGGTCCACGGGTCGCGGCCTCGATTGAGTGCGTTCGCGTACACGTTGGCGATGTCGAGCACCAGGCTCACGCCGGTCCGCTCGACGAGTTCTGCCAGGAACTCACTCTCGGTCAATTGGTCTTCCGGCCAATCGAAGAGGGTTGCAATGTTTTCCACCGCCAGCGGAACCGGCACACCATCCTGCGTTCGTGCGATGTTTCGCGCGAGCGCCGTCAGTGCTTCGTGGGTGCGTGGTACCGGAAGCAGATGACCGGCCTCGATTCCGTCGGCGCGGACGAAGGCGATGTGCTCGCTCACCAGCGGGGATCCGAGCATGGATGACACTCGTGCCAGTCGGTCGATATGGTGCTGTTCCACCGGCTCGGCACCGCCCAAGGACAACGAGATTCCGTGCGTGACGACGGGAACTCCCAAGGTGACGAGGCGATCGGGTGCCTGCTCACCGATCGATTCGGCGATGACCTCGCAGAACGCCAGCCCCGGGAGTTCCGAGACGATGCCGGATATCTCCGAGCGCCAACCGATCCCGAGCCCGACGGGCACTGTGTCGGTGTTCAACCTCCACAACCTCCGCCGCCGCATCCCCCACCGCCACCGCCGCAACTGCTACTGCCGCCGTCGCCTCCGCTGCCTCCGCTGTCGCCGCCGAAGCCGAACGACGCGGCCCCACCGGCCTGGGCGGTGCCGTAGCTGAGTGCACCGGCCATCGCCGGATCGAGCATCAGCAGGGCCCCTGCTCCGAAAATGGCTGCAGACAATCCGGCACGAGTCGGCCCGTAGGCGGTGAAGGACGGTCGCGCGCGGGGTGAAAGGTAGTCGTTCTCGGCGCGGAGCCGGCGTAGTTCGGTATCGCCCGCAGCTGTCCGACGGCGTCGACGAAGCAGAACCGGCACCGCCGCGAACAGGACGAGCACGATCGCGACGAGAAACCAGACGGGCTTGCCGTTCGCGGTGCCGGCGACGATGCGGGCAATTCCGACTGCGATGACGAAGACAACCGGGAATACCCGTGTGACAGCGGAGCCGCGTGCGCCGTGCAGCAGACCCTCGTCGACGAGAGTGCTCCGCAGTTGCGCGCATGTGCCCGACATGTTCGCCACCAGTCGGGAGCGAACCAGGGGTGCTTTACCGCTACCGAGGCGTTCGAGAACGGTGCGGGTGAACCAGTCCAGCTGTGACCGCTCGATGGCGCTCAGCTCGCGGCGCTTTCTTCCTTGCGAGTCGATGATCTCGGCACCGCGAAGTATGGCCAACGACGCCATCACTGCCTGGGAGTCGCTGGTGAGCACACCTACTTCGGGGGGTGTGAGCACGCGGCCTGCCGACGTCACCGGGGTCGATCGGTGAGCGGCTATCCAGTTCCCCGCCATCGTCAGGAGTATCGCGAGAACGGCCGCGAGCAGGTACCAGCGGAGAAAGTCTGTGCTGGGGATGCCCCAGGTGTCCGAACCGCTCATGGCCACACCCACTTTCCGTCGGATCCAGCATCTGATGCTCAGTATCGGGCCCGTGGGCGAGAAAGCAACCCCGACGACGTCCCCGCGGGGACGGGTGCGTCGGTTTCCCGCCGTTCTTGTCGGTGCCTCGTCGTACTGTCGTCGAACGTACATTCGACGAGTGGGGGCATTCATGGTCGAGACTGCAGACATCGAGACGGAGATATGCGCGCTGGCGGGCCAGATCGCGGCTGCATCTGCGCAGTATCTGATCCTGGTCGGTGAGTTCGATGCTCGACGTGGGTGGGCCGCGTGGGAGACGAGGTCCTGCGCGCACTGGTTGTCCTGGCGCGCCGGAGTCGATCTGCACACTGCCCGTGAGCAGGTGCGGGTGGCCAAGGCGATGCGCGAGCTGCCCCTGATCACCTCTGCGTACCTGAGCGGCACGGTGTCGTACTCGAAGGTGCGCGCGATGACCCGTGTCGCAACTGCCGACAACGAAGCGTCACTGCTGCAGAAGGCGCTCGATGCACCCGCCGCGCACATCGAACGTCTCTGCCGTGGTCTGAAGAAGGCGATGCGGCCGACCAGAGGCAACGGCGTCGACCTCGATCCGTGTGTGGGACGGTGGCGCTGGGACGACGAGGACGGCTCGCTCGTGGTGACGGCGCGCTTTCGGCCCGAGGACGGCAAGCGATTTCTGGCTGCGGTGACCAGGGCCGAGTACGAGCGCACTCGCACGGAGGTGGAATCCGAGGGTGACCGGTCGGCCCCGGCGCCGCCGAACCCCGTTCCTGCGCTCGTCGCGATGGCGGAGATGGTGTGCGCCGCCATCGATTCACCGGTCGTCTCACCTGCCGCGGAGGTGTTGGTCCACCTCGGCGACAGCACCGAAGCAGGGTGCGATCATGCTCATTTCGACGACGGACCTGGTCTGGACGACGAAACTCTCGCTCAGGTGTTGTGTTCGTCGGTCATGCGAGTCGTCGGTCACGGCCGGTTGGGAAAAACTGTGCGGTGGAGTACCACGGCCAAAGCTCCGAGTCGAACCCAGTTGCGTCAGTTGATCATTCGCGATCGATGCTGCTCGGTGCCCGGGTGCAGGCGCACCCGATTTCTGCATGCTCACCACGTCACCTACCGCTCGCGGGGAGGCGCGACCTCGCTCGACAACTTGGTCCTGCTGTGCGGCGAACACCATCGAGCACTGCACGACGGCTACTTCCTCATCGAATCCCTCGGCCACCAACGATTCACGTTCCGGCACCCGTCGGGAGGAGAGATGGTTCACGCGCCGGCGCTGTCCGGAGACGCCGAGGTCCGCCGGCGGCAATATCAGCACATCGAACCCGACGCCATTGTCCCGAACTGGGGCGGGGAAGGCCTCGACCTGAGCTACGCGACCGACGTTCTGATCACCAACTGGCAGCAGGCTGCATGAAAAGGGGCCGTTCAGGGCAAGTTAGTGTGACGAAGAGACTCGGACAAGAAGCGGTGGGATATGAGCGTCGACAGATCGATGGCGGACGAACAGTCCTGGCCGGTGGAACAATGGCCGAGCTGTGAGGATGCGACCAGGCCGGAAAACGACCCGTTCTACGCCGCGCCCGAGGGCTACGAAGCGGCTCTACCGGGGACGATTCTCAAGGTGAGGCCTGTCGAGGTCGCGATGTTCGGCCACGTGCGACAGCGAGTCGACGCATGGCAGCTGCTGTACCGCACCGCCGATCTGGGCGGTGTACCGCAGGCCAGTGTGACGACGGTGCTGCGGCCGCAGAATGCCGAACCGGTGTTGCTCTCGTACCAGTGCGCCATCGACGGCGTTGCGTCCTCGTGCTTCCCGTCCTACGCGCTTCGACGGGGCTCGAAGGCCCTCGGCGCAGTTCCTCAGTTCGAGTTTCTGCTGGTTCTGCATGCCCTGCGCCGCGGATGGACCATCTCGATCCCCGACCACGAGGGACCGGACGGACATTGGGGGTCGCCGCAGGAACCAGGATTCTGCACACTCGACGCGATCCGCGCGGCGCTGTCGTTCGAGTCGTTGGAGCTGCACGAGAGCACGCCCGTGGCATTGTGGGGATATTCGGGCGGAGGGCTGGCGACGTCGTGGGCCGCGGAGATGGCCCCCGAATACGCGCCGGAGCTCGAGCTCGTCGGTGCCGCCCTCGGCTCCCCCGTCGGCGATCCGGGTTCTGCGTTCACCAGGCTCAACGCGACGCTGCACGCGGCTCTGCCGACGCTTGTTGTCGCGGGACTGCGACGCACCTACCCCGATCTCGATCGTGTGGTGCGTCAGTACGTCAGCGAGGACGGAATGCGCATTCTCGATTCCGTCGAATCGATGACGACCGTTCGCGCTGTCAGACGGCTGGCTCGGCACGATCTCGACAACCACATCGACATTCCGCTTGCCGACCTGCTCGCCCTACCCGAGATCGTGCAGGTGTTCCAGGACATCCAGCCCGGTCGCACTGCTCCGTCGGTGCCGTTGCTGGTCGTGCAGGCCGTGCACGACCAGATCATTGCCGTCGACGACGTCGACGGCCAGGTCGATCGGTATCTCGAAGCCGGCGCACACGTGACCTACCTGCGAGATCGGCTGAGCGAGCACCTGTCGCTGCATCCGCTCAGTGCGCCCCTGACCCTCGATTGGCTGGCCGATCGCTTTGCCGGCCTTCCTGTTGCCGAACCGGCGACCAGAACGGTGTGGTCGACAGCGTTCTCGTTCGCGGCTGTACGGGGCTTGATGTCTCTGACCTGGACAACCGTCCGAGCATTGACCGTCGGCGTCAGGGCGTAGCTACTCTCGGTGCGATGCAGCGAACCTGGGTACGGATTCTCACCGGAACGATCGCGACGCTGGGCATCGTCACCGGACTCGTCGCGATGGGGGCGTACTACACCGACACCCGCATCAACGTTCTGATCGCGCTGGCATCGTTCGTTCCCCTGATGCTCGTCGCTGTCGTGGTCGGTGCCGTCGTCGCGCTGATCGGTAGGCAATGGATTCTGGCGGCGGTGTCGGCCGTCGTGTTGGCATCAGCCGCAGTGGCGTACGCACCTCTGTACGTGGCCGACGCGGCATCCCAGGACGAGGCGAGCGGCGATGCCGTCCGGCTGCGGGTGATGCAGGCCAACCTGATGGTGGGCAGCGCCGATCCGTCGGTCGTCGTCGGATCGGCACGCGACAACGCCGTCGACGTCGTGACGATCCAAGAGCTGACCGATGCGTCGGTGCTCGGGCTACGGGATGCCGGCATGGAGCAACTCTTTCCGTACAGCTACCTGCGAGCGTTGCCGACGGGTGGCGGAGGTGCCGGAATCTACAGTCGCACACCGCTGTCCGACAACCGCGAACTCGCCGGCTACGGGCCCGTGAACCTGGCCACCTCCGTCGACGTTCCCGGATCGGAGCCAGTGACGCTGCTGGCCGTCCACCCCGGCCCGGCATACGTCACCCCGGCCGATATCTGGACCGCCGAATTGGACACGCTCCGTAGCGATCTCGAGGCGGTGTCGGCAAGCGGTCCCGTCATCGTCAGTGGTGATTTCAACACCACGTATTCGCACAAGAAGTTCAGGAACCTACTCGATGCCGGATATACCGACGCTGCAGCACAATTGGGGATGGGGCTGATCCCGACCTATCCCACGGACAAGGGCACTCCGGCCGTCGTCGGCATCGACCACATTCTCACCAATTCCGGGCACGCCCGATCACTGGAAAGAATCGACCTCCCGGGATCGGACCACCACGGTCTGATCGGGGAGATCGAGTTCTCCGGAGTCAGCTGACGCGCGCCGACTGCTTGCGAGACTTGCCGCACTGCAACAGAATTCGCACCTTGGCTGGAGTTCCGTCGAGTGAGGTCACGATGTCGTCACGGGTCCGTGCTGCGGCGTCGGAGACCTGCTCGAGGGACGTGACGGCTGGATCGAGCGTCGCGACGATCTCGACCACGCGCTGTCCCCTGTCCGAGACAGAGCGACCGGAGGCCGAGACGATTCCGTCGTGACCTGCCAGCGACTTGGCTGCACTACGGGCCGCGGTGCCCAGGTCGACGCTGAGCCTGCCGTCGACCTGGGCACCGTCCACGTTCGTGACCTCGGCCGACGTGGATCCGAAGGCCACGGTCCCGACCGATCGGCGCGGCAGGTGCGCGAGCAACCACCACAGACCCAGCAGGATCAGCACGACAGCGGCTACGCCGAGAGCCCAGGGCCACCAACCGGCGTCGACGGCGGTGTCGACAAACGCGGCGTCCAGCCGCTCGCGGCCGGGAAGCTCGCCGCGTTCCCACGCGATAGCTCCGCCGCCGAGAGCGATCAGAGCCAGCCCGACGACGGCTGTGCCGGTGCGGTCGAGCGATGCGGTTGCACGTTTCACAGCTGCTGTCCTTTCATGAGGCCTGTCCTGTCGTTCGCACTCGGGTGCGCACCTTGGGTGCCGACGCGAGTGGGCGGAGGGCGTCGTCCACGGACGTCACGACCGCGGACTTCAGAGCCGAGGTGTCGGTACCGGCCACGGTGGAGACGGCGACGGTCACCTTCTTGTTGCCTGCCTTGGCGGACGCGGTGTCGACGCCCACACTGTCCAGGGCGGCAGATCGCGCGACGGCAGCGACGT
This sequence comes from Rhodococcus sp. 3258, assembly GCF_031456475.1. Taxonomy (NCBI): domain Bacteria; kingdom Bacillati; phylum Actinomycetota; class Actinomycetes; order Mycobacteriales; family Nocardiaceae; genus Rhodococcus; species Rhodococcus sp. 3258. Next base: position 158,583 of record NZ_JAVDUT010000002.1, on the reverse strand, counting down.
CGCCCTTACGAAGCCAGACGCCCTGCTCGGTGAGAGCACGGTGGGTGCGACGACGTGGGCGAATTGCCACGAACACGAGAACGAATCCGATGACGACGGCGGCGATACCTGCGGGCAGCATCCACTGCTGAGCGGTGAGCCCGTCGAGGTTCGACGCGGCCGGGCCGACCCACTCGGAGCCGTCGAGAGCGGCCAGCTTCAGCAGCGCCTCGCGGCCGAGTACGACTCCGGCGGCGATGAGAACGAGAGCGAACAGGACGGCCGGAACAGCTGCGGTGGGGTTGGCCACCGGCTTCTTGCTTGCTTGCTCTGTCACTGCACTCTCCCTTCTTCGCTGGTGGGCTCGGCCGGTATGCATTCGACGGTCACGTCGACTCGGTCGACGGTGTAGATACCGAGTTCGGACAGGTCTCTGGCCACGGCGGCGCGAACGTTCGCAGCCACTTTCGCCAACGGTGAGGGCCAGGTGACTCCGACGGAGACCTTTGCTCGCACGCGCTCGCCGGTGATCGTCACATCGGCCTTCGGCAGATCACGCCCACCGAGGAGGTGCAGTCCGGGCTGGCGGTCGGTGACGGAGTCGGTACCGCGGGCCGCCAGAACGGCCAGGCGTTCGACTGCCTTGTGCTTGATCTCCAGGGAACCGCGATCGCCGGGGTCCGCGAGTGACCCCGGGGTTGCTGCCGGTGTCCCGGGGGTCGTGGGGGCTGCTGCTGTGTCAGTCACGACCGCGACCACGCATGATCGAGTTCAGATCCAGTTCACCGTCGATGTAGCGGCCGACGAAGAAACCGAGTCCGCCGAGGACGATGGCGATGAGGAAGCCGGTGAAGCCGCCGGCTGCTGCGGCGATGGCCAGCAAAAGTCCCACGAACAAACCGATGGTTGCAGTGGTCATGGTCTTGATCTCCAGTCAGAGTGTTCGGATGTCGAGGGTTCAGATGTCGAAGTAGTTGCGTCGAGTGACGCGTTTGCGGAGCCGGGCGATGCGTTTCGGCAGTGTGCGCAGTGGCGTCGGTACCGAGGACGAACGGAACGCTGTCGGTGCGCTGGCAGTGTTGATCGGAGTCGACGGAAGTACGGCGAACCGGCGGTCGACTTCCGCGAGCTCTGCCATGTACCGGGCGGGATCACCACCGATGTCGGGGTGGTGTTCTCGGGCCACAGCGCGCCGGGCCGCCTTGTACGCGGCGGCCCGGTCGCGCGCTGAATGCTCGTTCACCTGGTCAGACTCGCACAATTCAGACCCGCACGACATCCTCGACTGTGACGTGCACGGGCCCGTCGACCATTGCCGCGACAGTGCTGCGCACTGCCTCGGCGGTCTCCCGTACGGCGTAGCCGAACTGGAGAATGACGTGTACCTCGGTGCCGTCGTCTGCGATCCGGATGCCGGCGACGCGGCGTCCGGGTAGGTAGGTCGCAGCCTCGCCGAACATGCCGCCGTGCAGCCCGACGACACCGTCGATCGCCTGCACGGCGTCGGCGATGTCCTCGGACTTGTCACGGTCCGTCGGGTTCGGGTCGGTCACTGCACTCGGGTGGAGGCGGTCTCGGTGGTCTCCTCTTCGTCCGAGCCGTCGTCCAGGTAGATGTCGTGAACGACGATGTTGACCTCGGTGACCTCGAGGCCCGTCATGCGCTCGACGGCATTGATGACGTTGCGGCGGATGCCTGCTGCGAGGTCTGCGATCGAGACGCCGTAATCGGCGACGATGTCGATGTCGACCGCTGCCTGACGCTCGCCGACCTCGACCGAGACGCCCTGCGACTGGTTGACGCGGGCACCCGGGATACGCTCGCGCAGGGCACCGATCGCGCGGCTCGCTCCGCCGCCGACGGCATGTACGCCCTGGACCTCACGGGTGGCGATGCCGGCGATCTTCGAGACGACGGTATCGGCAATGGTGGTGCGGCCCTGCGAGCTGACGAGCACGGAATCCGACTTCGTGGTGATGTCGGTCTTGCCTTCGCCTGCTGCGGATACGGTTGCCTTGGTGTCCGTCGTGGAGCTCATGACTGCCTCTCTTCGCTGAGTAGTGGTGCACAGTGTGTGTCAGGAGTTGGTCGTAGCTCGATCACCGAAACGCACGTACAAATAAAGTGACCTACGTCATAGATTACGTCTGGGGGCCCGATGGAGTGGAGAGATGCGTCGGACCGCGTACTCGTCGGCGCAGCCGCGCTCGGCGAGACGGATGCGTTCGAGGAGATCGTGGGCCGATACGGACCGGAGATGTTTCGGTACGCCCGAAACATGCTGTCCGATCAGGGTGCAGCAGAGGAGGTGGTGCAGGACGCGTTCGTCGCAGCGTGGAAGGGGCTCGACAACTTCCGGGGCGATTCGGCTCTGCGCACCTGGCTGTTCTCGTTGGTCTCGCACAAAGTGATAGATCATCGCCGGCGTCGCAGCGTTCCTCCTGCCGAAGACTGGGTATTCGAGCGCAAGAGCACGGGCGCGGGCAGTGATCCCGAGGCGGACATCGAAGCAGACAGCTTCATGGCCGAATTGGGTGTGGCACTGGCGGAGTTGCCCTATCGGCAGCGGGCCTGCTGGTTGCTTCGGGAGGTCGAGGGCCTGACCCATCCGGAGATCGGCGCGATCATGACGTTGTCCGCAGGAGCAGTACGAGGTCAATTGACCAGAGCACGAGCAACATTGAGCGAAAGGTTGGCGACATGGCGAACCCGGTAGAACCGAATGCGGTTCTCGCGCGTGCTGCCACCGAGCTTCGGGAGGCACCGCAGGAACCGAACTGGGTGGACATCAGCTCGTCCATCCTCGCGAAAGTGCGCAATACGACGCGTCGCACCTGGCCGATCGACAGCGCCTTCCCGGCGGGTTCAGCGGCCGATCCACGGGACTCACTGCGGATCAGCGATCACATCGTCAAGACGACGTTGCGCCGTGCTCTCGCGGGCGTACACGGTGCACAGCCCACCGAGATCGACCTCGACCTCGACGATCACGCCTGCACAGGTCTGTTCGTCGCGGTGATCGGCGTGTACGGCGACGATCTGCAGGCGGCAGGCGAAGAACTGGCATCGATCGCCATCGACGTGGTCGCGGACCTGCTCGGCGTCACCCTCGGCAGGGATGCGGTCGAAATCCGCGTCGACGACATCGAGGAGCGCTAGCGGATCGCGATCGGCCGAGGAGCGCTAGCGTAAAAACTCCGTCATGACCGCAGGTCGTGAGCGTAGGAAAGCGTAAGGAACGCGTTTTCGTTCGCTGGTGGGATCCAAGATCGAGCAATGACCGAATTGCTCTGTCTCACGGTGGCCGCGTTCGTCGCGGTCTACCTGTTCGTCGCTCTCCTCGATCCGGAGAGGTTCTGACGGCGCCATGAATCCTGCTCTGCTTGCCGGTCTTCAGATCGGCATCGTGATAGTCGTGTTGGCGGCGGCGTACGTGCCGCTCGGTGACTACATGGCCCGAGTGTTCGGTTCTACCCACGACACTCGCGTCGAGAGTCTGCTCTATCGGGTGGCCCGGGTGAACTCGTCGTCGGAACAGACCTGGGTCGGCTATTCCACCAGCCTGCTCGGGTTCTCGTTCGCCGGAGTCGCATTCCTGTTCGTACTGCAGCGGATTCAGGGTGTGCTCCCGCTGAACGGTGGCCTGTCGGGGGTGAGTCCGGCGATGGCGTTCAACACTGCAGCGTCGTTCGTCACCAACACCAACTGGCAGTCGTACGTTCCCGAGACCACGCTGTCGAATCTGACGCAGCCGCTGGGGCTGGCGGTGCAGAACTTCGTCTCTGCTGCAGTCGGTCTCGCGGTGGCGATCGCCGTCGTGCGCGGCTTCGTTCGGGTGTCGACGGGCGGTGAGCTCGGCAATTTCTGGGTCGACCTCACGCGCGGGACGCTCCGTATTCTGCTGCCGCTCTCCGTGCTCGTCGCGATGATCATGCTGACTCAGGGCACCGTGATGTCGTTCTCGTCCGGCTTCACCTCCACCGGTCTCGATGGGCAGACGGTCACCAATGCGCTTGCGCCCGTTGCCTCGCAGGAGGCGATCAAGGAGATCGGCACCAACGGTGGTGGCATTCTGGCGGCCAACTCGGCGCACCCGTTCGAGAACCCGACACCACTGACCAACATCGTGCAGATCATCTCGTTGCTGCTGATCCCGGTGGCCCTCACTCGTACGTTCGGCACGATGATCGGCAACCGCAAGCAGGGTCTGACGCTGCTGGCGGTGATGGCGACGCTGTGGGCGACGTTGTTGGCGGTGACGTTGTTCGCCGAATCCGGTACCCGTGGAGTGGCAGCAACGGCCGCGGGCGCGATGATGGAAGGCAAGGAAGTTCGCTTCGGCATCCCGGCGTCTGCGCTGTTCGCGGTGTCGACGACCGGAACATCGACCGGCGCAGTCAATTCGGCCCACGACAGTATGTCTGCGCTGGGCGGCGGAGCGGTGTTGCTGAACATGCTGTTCGGCGAGATCGCGCCGGGTGGCGTCGGCACCGGTCTCTACGGATTGCTGGTGCTTGCGGTCATCGCGGTCTTCGTCGGTGGTCTGCTCGTCGGCCGGACCCCGGAATTCCTCGGTAAGAAGCTGGGTCGACGGGCCATCACGATGGCCGCGCTCTCGGTTCTCGTGATGCCGATCCTCGTGCTCGTCGGAACGTCGATCACGGTGATACTCGAATCGACGACGAGCTATCAGGGCAACCCCGGCATCCACGGATTCACCGAGGTGCTCTACGCCTACGCCTCCGCTGCGAACAACAACGGCAGTGCTTTCGGCGGCTTGACGGTGACGAGCGACTGGTTCCAGATCTCCCTCGGTATCGCGATGCTGCTCGGCCGGTTTCTGCCGATCGTCTTCGTATTGGCCCTGGCCGGTTCGCTTGCGACGACCAAACGCAGCGCGCCCAACGCCGGCACCCTGCCGACCGATGGACCGTTGTTCGGCACGCTGCTGATCGGTACCTCGATCCTGGTCGCGGCCCTCACCTTCTTCCCCGCACTTGCTCTCGGACCCATAGCAGAGGCCATGCAATGAACCTGTCACTGAACACCGCTCTACCCGGCGCGTTCCGCAAACTCGATCCGCGTCACCTGGCCCGCAACCCGGTCATGTTCGTCGTCTTCCTCGGCTCGATCGTCACGACGATCCTGTCGATTGCTCAGCCGTCGGTGTTCGCCTGGTTCGTCACCGGCTGGCTGTGGTTCACGGTGCTGTTCGCGAACCTCGCCGAATCCGTCGCCGAAGGTCGCGGCAAGGCGCAGGCCGCCAGCCTGCGAAAGGTCAAGCAGGACACTGTTGCTCGCAGACGGACCGCCGCCGGTGTCGAGGAGGTCGCAGGTGCGGAATTGGCCGTCGGCGACGAGGTGATCGTCTCGGCCGGTGAGGTCATTCCCGGCGACGGCGATGTCATCGAGGGTATTGCAACCGTCGACGAATCTGCCATCACCGGTGAGTCGGCCCCGGTGGTCCGTGAATCCGGAGGTGACCGGTCGGCCGTCACCGGCGGCACGATCGTGCTGTCCGACGAGATCGTCGTGAAAATCACTGCAGCGCAGGGCGAGACGTTCGTGGATCGGATGATCGCACTCGTCGAGGGCGCGGCGCGGCAGAAGACGCCGAACGAGATCGCCCTGAACATCCTGCTCGCGTCGCTGACCATCGTGTTTCTCTTCGCTGTCGTCGCCATCGGTCCGATGTCGAATTACGCTGGACAGCAACAGGATCCAATCCAGCTGATTGCCCTGCTCGTCTGCCTGATCCCCACGACCATCGGGGCACTGCTCTCGGCCATCGGTATCGCGGGCATGGACCGGTTGGTGCAGCGCAACGTACTGGCAATGTCCGGCCGGGCAGTGGAGGCGGCAGGCGACATCGACACCCTGCTGATGGACAAGACCGGGACCATCACTTTCGGTAACCGCCGCGCCACCGGCCTGCATCCGGCGACGGGCATCGACGCCGCCGAATTGGCTCGCGCAGCTCGGCTGTCGTCGCTGGCCGACGGCACCCCCGAGGGACGCAGCATCGTCGAACTGGTCGAGCGCGACTTCGACTCCGTCACGGCAGAAGGCGAATCCGAGCGCGGGGAGTTCGTGGCGTTCACGGCGCAAACTCGGATGAGCGGGTTGGATCTACCGGGCATGGAGATCCGCAAGGGTGCAGCGGATTCGGTCTACAGTTGGATTCGCGACGGCGGCGGGACGGCCGATCTGGACGGCACCGTGCACGACATCGCGCAGAACGGCGGCACTCCGCTGGTGGTCGCGGTACGCGAAACCGGTTCTGCTGCTCGCGCTCTCGGTGTCGTCGAACTCTCGGACGTCGTCAAACCCGGCATTGCCGAACGGTTCGCTCAGCTGCGGGCCATGGGCATCCGAACCGTGATGGTCACCGGTGACAATCCGCTGACCGCCAAAGCCATTGCTGCCGAGGCAGGTGTCGACGACTACCTGGCCGAGGCCACTCCCGAGGACAAGCTCACGCTCATCCGGCAGGAGCAGGAAGGCGGCAGGCTCGTTGCGATGACCGGCGACGGCACCAACGACGCCCCGGCTCTCGCGCAGGCCGACGTCGGCGTGGCGATGAACACCGGCACCTCGGCGGCCAAGGAAGCCGGCAACATGGTGGATCTCGATTCCGATCCGACCAAACTGATCGAAATCGTCGAGATCGGTAAGCAGTTGCTCATCACTCGAGGAGCACTGACGACGTTCTCGTTGGCCAACGATTTGGCGAAGTACTTCGCGATTCTGCCGGCGATGTTCTCCACCGTCTATCCCCAGCTGGGCGGGCTCAACATCATGCACCTGGCGACGCCGGAATCGGCCATCCTGTCTGCGGTCATCTTCAACGCGCTGGTCATCGTCGCGCTGATTCCGTTGGCACTCAAAGGTGTTCGATACACCCCGGCGTCCGCAGCTGCGTTGCTGCGGCGGAACCTACTGGTCTATGGCGTCGGCGGCGTCATCAGTCCGTTCGTCGGTATCTGGCTCATCGACCTGCTCGTTCGACTCATTCCAGGGATTGGCTGACCATGCGTTTCGTACAGGGATTTCTCCGTCAGGTCGTCGCCGGCTTCGCAGTGCTGCTGGCGCTCACCGTGATCCTCGGCATCGCGTACCCGGCTGTGGTCTGGGGCATCGGCCGCATCGGCACCGACTCCGCCGAGGGGTCGCCGCTGCGTGACGCACAGGGGTGCGTCGTCGGCAGCTCGCTGATCGGCGTCGATCCGCAGGTGGCTCCGGGAGAGCCGGATCCGTTCTTCCACACCCGCGTCACGGGCTCGGTATCGGACGACGACGCGTTCGCGCCCGGCGATCCTGCTGCTGCGCTACCGACCAATCAGGGCCCGTCGAGCGAGGTACTCGCGTCGTTCGTCGAACAGCGTCGAGCCGCCATCGCCGCCCGCGAGAACGTCGATCCGTCGGCGGTTCCGGCCGACGCCGTCACCGGCTCCGGATCCGGTATCGATCCCGATATCAGTCCCGCGTACGCGGCCCTCCAGGTCGCCCGGGTGGCCCAGGTCAACGGAGCGCCGGTGAGCGAGGTGGAGGCTCTGGTCGACGGGTACACCCGCGGCCCGCAGTACGGTGTACTCGGTGCCGAAGCGGTGAATGTCCCGGAGTTGAACCTGGCACTGCGGGACGCATACCGGCCGGGTGAGGAGACAGGCTGTGGCGGACAGGGGTGAGCTGCGGATCTACCTCGGTGCCGCGCCCGGCGTCGGCAAGACCTTCGCCATGCTCGGCGAAGCTCGTCGGCTGCAGGATCGCGGACGTGACGTGGTCGCGGCCGTCGTGGAAACGCACGGTCGGGCGCGAACCATCGAGGCACTCGAGGGCATCGAAGTCCTGCCGATGGCCACCGTCCGTTATCGCGGATCCTCGGCGCAAGAACTCGATCTCGACGCGGTCCTGACGCGTCGCCCCGAGGTGGTGCTCGTCGACGAGCTGGCGCACACCAACACTCCGGGCAGCGTCCACGAAAAGCGCTGGCAGGACGTCGAAGTGCTGCTCGACGCGGGCATCGACGTCATCTCGACCCTCAACGTGCAGCACCTCGAATCTCTGAACGACGTGGTGCAGCAGATCACCGGTGTTCCGCAGCGAGAGACGGTTCCCGACAGCGTGGTTCGGGCCGCCGACGAAGTCGAGCTGGTCGACATCACACCCGAGGCGCTGCGGAGCAGGCTGCGGCACGGCAACGTCTACGCTGCCGACAAGGTGGACGCCGCGCTGAGCAACTACTTCCGCGGCGGCAACCTGACGGCTCTGCGTGAGCTCGCACTGCTGTGGATCGCCGACCAGGTCGACGCCGCATTGGTGAAGTACCGCAAGGACAATCGCATCACCGACACCTGGGAGGCGCGCGAGCGGGTGGTGGTCGCGGTGACGGGCGGCCCCGAGTCGGAAACCCTGCTGCGGCGGGCGAGTCGGATCGCCTCGAAGTCCAGTGCCGAACTGATGGTCCTGCACATCGTTCGCGGAGACGGCCTCATGGGCGTGTCCGCACCGCAGATGGGTTCCGTGCGCAAGCTCGCCGCCGGCCTCGGTGCGAGTGTGCACAGCGTCGTCGGGGACGACGTGCCCACCACTCTGCTCGATTTCGCGCGCGGAGTGAACGCCACCCAGTTGGTGATCGGTACCTCGAGACGGTCACGCGCCGCCCGCATTCTCGACGAGGGTATCGGCGCGGCCGTCGTGCAGAACTCGGGAAAGATCGACGTGCACATGGTCACTCACGCCGAGCAGGCCCGTCGGCGGAGTCTGCAGGTCGATTCGGGGCGTCGACGGGTGATCGCCTGGCTGGCCGCGGTTCTCGTGCCTTGCTTGGCCGCTGCAGTGCTGAGCACGGTCGGTCCGGACTTCGATTCCAGCGGTGAGAGCGCCCTGTTCTTCATGGTGGTGCTGTGTGTGGCTCTGTTGGGAGGTGTTGCACCGGCGGCACTCTCGGCGCTGATCGCAGGATTTCTGCTGAACTATTTCTTCACCACACCCAGATACAGCCTGACGATCGCCGAGCCGGACAACTTCGTCGTGACAGTCGTACTGCTGCTGGTCGCTGTCGCGGTCGCGGCCCTGGTGGATGCGGCTGCTCGGCGGACGCGTCAGGCACGCCGGGCGACGCAGGAGGCCGAACTGTTGACCCTGTTCGCTGGGTCCGTCCTGCGCGGTGCCGATCTGGGCGCGCTGCTCGAGCGCGCACGGGAGACGTATCGCCAGTCCGGCGTCGCATTGTGGGACAACCAGTCCCGGTCCATCGTGGGCAGCTCGGGCGAGCACCCGCCGACCGATCGCAACGGGGCCGACACCGAAATCGACGCGGGCGATTTCACGCTGCTGCTCGTCGGCGAACGCACCCGCGCCCACGATCGCCGCGTCCTCGCAGCCGTGGCCAACCAAGCCGCGGGCATGGTGCGCCAAGCCCGTTTGGCCGAGGAAGCCAGCCGCGCCAACGCACTGGCCGAGGCCGACGCGTTGCGTCGAGCATTGCTCTCGGCCGTCAGCCACGATCTGCGGACGCCGCTGTCGGCGGTCAAGGCAGCCTCGTCGTCGCTGCGCAGCACCGACGTTCAGTTCTCGCCCGAGGACACCGACGAACTGCTCGCCACCATCGACGAGTCGGCCGACCAGTTGACGGCATTGGTGACCAATCTGCTCGACTCCTCGCGGCTGCAAGCCGGTGTGGTGCAACCCAGTCTGCGTCCCGTCTTCGTCGACGACGTACTGGCAGGCGCGCTGGTGGGGGCCGACGAGCGGGTGCGGGTCGAGGTGGGCGACGTCGAAGTGCTTGCCGATCCGGGTCTGCTCGAACGAGTGCTCGCGAACCTGGTGGCGAACAGTGCCCGCTACGCGCCCACCGGCGAGATCACCGTGCGCGCCGCAGTGCACGGGGACATGGCCGCCATCTCCGTCGTCGACCACGGCCCCGGCATCACCGTCGGGGCCGAAGCGACGATGTTCGACGCGTTCCAACGCCTCGGCGACCGTGACAACTCGGTGGGGGTCGGACTCGGCCTGTCGGTGGTGCGAGGATTCGTGCGGGCCATGGGCGGTACCGTCACGGCGTCGGACACCGTCGGCGGAGGGCTGACGATGACGGTCGAGTTGAAGGCGGCGAGCAGGTGAAGGTACGGGCGCTCGTCGTCGACGACGAACCACAGATAGTGCGGGCGCTGCGGATCAATCTGAACGTCCGCGGATTCGAGGTCGTCAGCGCGGCTACGGGTGGGGAAGCACTGCGGGTGGCCGCGAACTTCCACCCGGACATCGTGATCCTGGACCTCGGTCTGCCCGACATCGACGGTATCGACGTCATAGCAGGTCTGCGCGGATGGACCGATGTGCCGATTCTGGTGCTCTCGGCGCGCACCGACTCGGCCGACACCGTCGAGGCACTCGATGCCGGGGCGGACGACTTCGTGACCAAGCCGTTCGGCATGGACGAGCTGCTGGCGCGACTGCGCGCGGCCCTGCGCCGCGGTCCGCAATCGGTGGCGGATCCCATCGTCGAGACCGCGGACTTCACGGTCGACCTCGCTGCCAAAACCGTTGTTCGACAGGGTGAGAACGTGCACCTGACGCGCACCGAATGGGGCGTCCTCGAACTGCTCGTCCGCAACGAGGGGAAACTGGTGTCGCAGAAGGAGATTTTGCGTACCGTGTGGGGACCCGGGCACGAACGCGAAACACATTATCTGCGAATCTATCTCGGCCAACTACGCCAGAAGTTGGAACGAGACCCAGCGGCACCGGTGCATCTGATCACCGAAACCGGCATGGGCTATCGATTCGTGAGCTGAGCGCTACCCGCGCCCGCACCTATCCACCCAGTACCTCACCTTCGCGGCGTGGGTCCGCTCCGCCGATCCAGCCACCGTCGGTGCGTTGCAGCGCGCTCAGCCCGCTCGACTGGTCGGCAACCGAGACCTGGTGGCCCTTCTCGCGCAGCGTCACCACGACCGGATCGTTCTCTCCGGTCACGTTGGGATGTTCGCCGCCGTAGTTGGTGGACGGGGTGTTGGCCGCTCCGAAGTCGACCATCGACACCGCCTGCTGCGGGTCCATTCCCCAATCGAGAAGTCCTACCAGTGTTTTGACGACGAACTGGATGATCACCGACCCGCCGGGTGAGCCCGCGACGAGAACGAGATCTCCGCGTGTGCCGTCGTCGCTGCGATCGAACACCAGGGTCGGGGCCATCGAACTGCGCGGGCGCTTGCCGGGCTCGACACGGTTGGCCATGGGAGTTCCGTCCTCGGCCACCGGCGCGGCGGAGAAGTCGGTGAGCTGATTGTTGAGCAGGAAGCCGTCGACCATGTGGAACGAGCCGAAGGCCGACTCGACAGTTGTCGTCATCGAGGCCGCGTTGCCCTCGCCGTCGACGATCGAGATGTGGCTGGTGCCGTGCTCGGGATCGGTGGACGAGGCGAATTGCACGGGCCCGAAGTCGCCCGGTTTCGCGGTACCCATCGACTTGCCCTCGTCGATCAGTCCTGCTCTGCTGCCGAGGTACTCGGGGTCGAGCAGGGCGTCGGGCGAGCCGCCGGGTAGGGGTACGAAATCCGGATCGGCGACGTACTTGTCGCGATCGGCGTACGCCAGACGCTCGGCCTCGGAGATCAGATGCACGGCCTCGGCGGTCGGCTTGCCGCCGTTGGCGTCCATGTCCGTCGGGGCATACTGCGCCAGATCGAAGTTCGACAGAATGCCCATCGTCGACGCCACCGCGATGCCGCCGGAGGACGGCCCCGGCATTCCGCAGATGTCGTGATCGCGGTACGGCGTGCACACTGCGGTGCGGGTCTTCGGCTCGTAGCCGGCGAGGTCGTCCACCGTGATCTGCCCCGGGGTACGGCCGGCGGTGGTATCTGCTGTCGCGTCGACGATGGCCTGGGCGATGTCGCCGGTGTAGAATGCATCGGCACCGTCGGTTGCGATGGCGGACAACGTCTTCGACATCGCCGGATTGTTCAGCACCGTGCCGGCGGGCTTACCGGTTCCGTCGGGCTGCAAGAAATAGTCCTTGGACGCCGGGTCGAGTGCGAGCTTCGGTGCCGAGTCCGCGATGGACGAGGCCATGCGCGGGCTGATCTCGATTCCGTTGTCGGCGAGCTCGATCGCGGGTCGGAACAGATCCCCCCACGGCTTGTCACCGTGATCCTCGTGCGCCTGCTCGAGCATGCGCACAACGCCCGGCACGCCGATCGATCGGCCACTGGACCGCGCATCGGGTTGCGGCACAGTGCGGTTGACGTCGTCGATGTACCGCAGGTAGTCGCCGGTGGCACTCATCGGCGCGGTCTCGCGGCCGTCGTAGCTCTGCACCTCACCCGACGCGGCGTCGTAGTACATCAGAAAAGCGCCGCCGCCGATTCCCGACGACTGGGGTTCGACGAGCCCGAGCACGGTCTGCGCCACGATGAGTGCGTCGGCCGCGGTGCCGCCGTCGCGTAGTACCTCGCACGCGGCTGCGGTGGAGACCGGGTTGGCGGTGGAGACCGAGTACGACGGCGTCTCCACCGGAGTCATGTTCGACCGATATCCGGTCGCCACTTCCGGCTTGGTGGAGATGTCACCCGAGCCGGTGCTCGGGGACTTTCCTACCGGGGTGCCGCCACTGGCGCCGAGTACGCAACTGTCCGCAGCGGCGGTGTCGGTACCGGCGTCGTCACTACTGCTGCACGCGACGAGCGGCACCAGTAGGAGAGCACAGGCGAGGGCGGTGTAGCGAACAGGGCGCATTCCGGTTGCAGACACCGCTCGACGCTAACACCGTGGTCACCGTTGCTGCGCGGATTCGAGAAGCCAATGCGCGATGGGGGCGGGCCTGCCGTACAGATAGCCCTGCGCGTAACGGCAGTCGAGTTGCTCGATGATCGCGGCCTGTTCCTCGGTCTCGACCCCCTCGGCGACGGTCGCCACGGGAAGCGCGGACGCCATGGCCGTGATGGCGCGAATCAGCTGGACGTCGGAATCGGAGACGCCGATCTCGTGGACGAAGGACTTGTCGATCTTGAGCAGCGCAATCGGCATCTTGCGCAACCGGTTCAGCGAGGAGTAGCCGATACCGAAATCGTCGAGCACGATGAGTACGCCCATGGCGGCGAGCCGATCGAGCACGGTCTTCGCTGCGCCGATGTCGTCGATCAGAACACTTTCGGTGATCTCGAGCGCCAGGTCCGCACCGGTGACGCCGAAGGTATCGAGCACCCGTTGGACGATGCCCGGCAACGAGTCGTCGCGCAACTGCATCGGCGAGACGTTGACCGACATGGTGACGTCCTGCCCGTTCGCGCGCAGTGTCACCAGATCGGAGATCGCGGTGCGCAGTACCCACTCACCGATCTCCTCGATGAGATTGGTCGATTCGGCGATCGGGATGAACTCGTTCGGCGTCCGTACTCGGCCCTGCCAGTTCCAGCGCACGAGCGCCTCGTAGACAACGGTCTTGCGGGACTTCGTCGCGACGATCGGTTGGTAGTAGACCTCGAGCTCCCCGCGCCGGATCGCGCCGCGAAGTGCGGTGGCGGTCTCGATCGCCGATGTTGCTCGCGCACGCAAGGACTCGTCGAAGAACGCGTAGCGAGACGCCCCGAGAGATTTCGCGTGATACATCGCGGTGTCGGCCTCGCGGATGGCGTCGTGCAGTCGTTCGGCGTCGGCGATGCCCACCGAGGCCGAGACGTAGGCGGTGGCAGCACTGAGCGGGAACGGCTCGCTTAGTCGCTCGATGATGCGGCGCGCCAACAGTTCCGAACCGGAACGGTCGCGGCGGGTGAGCACCACGAACTCGTCGCCGGCATACCGAACGACGGTGTCGGCGGCACCGACGGCCGCGCGGATGCGACGTGCCGCGGCGACGATCAACTCGTCTCCGACGCGGTGGCCGTACGAATCGTTGACCATCTTGAAGTTGTCGAGGTCGACGAACAGAGTGCAGGTGCGTCCGGGTCGCTGGGCGCGTTCGTGTCGGGCGTACTCCGCGTCGAGCGTCGTGCGGTTCGGCAGTCCGGTGAGCAGGTCGTGTGCCGCGAGGTAGCGGGCATGCTCCTCGCCGGTCTGCACTCGGGCCAGGGCGCGTTCGCCGCGGAGGAAAGCACCGACCAGGATCGAGGCGAGCAACAGCGAGCGGACGATCAGGTCGCCTGTGGAGACCGCCGAACCGAGCAGCGGCACGGTCGCGCAGACCACCAACAACAACACCACGAAGACAACCCGACGGCTGCTGTGGGCGGGCGCGGGGGTCTGCCGGTGCGACACCGTGCGCATCGACGGGTCGAGCGCTGCCATCGCCAGCGACAGGTACGCGAACAGGTAGATGCCGTCGAGCAACCCCGAGGACGGAGCGTCGTCGGTCGTCGCCGCGAAGGCGTAGGACACGTCGCCGACGAACGTCGCCACCAGGGCGAGCAGCGCCCAGAACAGCGCGGCGGAGCGGGGTTTCGAGGAGAAGAGCAGATATGTCGTCAACGTGATCAGCGCCGCGTCGATCGCCGGATAAATCCCGTTCACCACCGTCGACACGGACGAACGCGGCAGGTCGAGGGCCGGAGAGATCAGCAGCAACCACGACAGGAACAGCGTGCCGAGGAAGATCAGGCCTGCATCGACGAGTGGGGTGATGTCGTCGATCGATCGGCGGTCTCGGATCCACCGAGACAGGGCGTATCCCACCAGGGCGTACCCGGTGAGAGTGAACAGATCCGGAAGCAGCGAGAACGATCGATCCAGCGCGTTCGGGTCGCTGCGAAACGAGACTCCGAACATGAACAGCACCGAGGCTCCGAACAGAGCCCACCAGCATCGGGCGTCGGTCGGGCGGTAGCGACGAATTGCCGCACTGATCGCCACGACCGATCCCACGGCGACGACGGCCAGAACGCCGGCACGTACGTCGGCGCTGCCCTGGACGAACACCGTCACCGCGATGACGGCCACCGCAGCCAGGAACGCGGTCCGCACCGACGGCACGGCGAAGGGCGCAGAGGCCTTCGCATTCATCGAAGGACCCCACTTCCCCTCGCGTGCGGACTCGCACCGTCCCGACTGACGCCTTCACCGGTGAATATACGTCTTTGCCAGCAAAAACGGTGATCAGGGTCACTATTTGCCCCCAAACGAACTTCGATTCCACCGACCCTCGGCACAGAGAGTCGTCAACCGAGGGTTGACGACGGACTGGCGTCAACCTAGAGTTGACGTATGACCGAATCGACGAAGATCACCAATCCAGTCCGACTCGACGACCTGATCGCCGCCATCGAGAAGGTGCACACCGACGCGCTCGATCAACTCTCCGACGCGGTGATCGCCGCCGATGCGCTCGGCGACATCGCCGACCATCTGATCGGCCACTTCGTCGATCGTGCGCGTCGGTCCGGTGCGTCCTGGACTGCCATCGGCGCGTCCATGGGCGTCAGCAAGCAGGCGGTACAGAAGCGCTTCGTGGCCAAGGGTGGCGACGACCCGGCCGAACTCGACGCCAGTCAGGGCTTCTCACGCTTCACTCCACGCGCACGAAATGTGGTGGTGGGGGCGCAGAACGAGGCCCGGGCGACGAGCAACGATCACATCACCACCGGCCATCTGATCCTCGGCCTGCTCGGTGAGCCCGAGGGCTTCGCCGCGAAGCTGCTGGGTGCCCAGGGGCTCACCGACGAGCAGATCCGTACCGCGGTGACGGCGACGCTGCCCGAACCGGCCGATCCCCTGCCGGCGCTGATCCCCTACGACGCCGGTGCCCAGAAGGCACTGGAATTGACCTTCCGTGAGGCGCTTCGGTTGGGGCACAACTACATCGGCACCGAGCACATCCTGTTGGCGTTGCTCGAGAACGAGGATGCCACCCTAGCCGAACTCGGGGTTCGCAAAGACGCCATCGAGAGCGGACTGGCAACCGCACTGGGAAGCTGACCTCCGACGTCAGGAGGCCATTGCGTCGGCCTGCTGTACGGCGAACCGAACGTCCTCCTCGATGAGGTCACCGTTGATCGCGGCACCGGCCTTCACGCCTGCCGCCGAGGCCGCGACGACGGTGTCCATCGGTGCCGCCACGTTGCCGGCCACCCACACCCCCGGCACGGACGTCGCCCCGACCGGGTCGGCCTCGATGTAGGTGCCCAAGACGTAACCGTTCATCATCATCTCGGTCGTCTCGAGTCCCAATGACTCGAGAACGTCTGCGCGGGAAGTGAAGTTGGGGCCGACGACCACAGCGTCGAGCGCGACGGCGACGCCGTTCGCCAACGTGACGCCGACGATGGCGTCGTTCTCGACGTCGACTCGCGTGATCTCTTCTTCGACCACGACGATCCCGCGGGCGCGCATCCGCGTCAGCTCTTCGGGGCTCAATTCCGTTGCGGTGTGGGTGAATACGGTGACATTCTCGGACAGTTGACGCCACATCTGGGCCTGATGTCCGGACATGACGCTGCCGATGATGCCGATCGCCCGGTCTCGGACTTCCCATCCGTGGCAGTACGGGCAGTGCAGTACGTCGCGGCCCCAGCGCTCGGCGAGCCCGGGGATGCCGGGAAGAATGTCGGTGAGACCGGTGGTGACCAGGAGGCGACGGCCTCGAACGACGGTCCCGTCGGCGAGGGACACCTCGAACCCGGAGTCGGTCCGCGTAGCCGAGGTCGCGCTGCCGTCGACGATGCGGACGCCGTAGTGCTCGGCCTCGATGCGGCCGAGACGAACGAGCTCGAGCGGAGATTCGCCGTCGCGCGTCAGGTAGTTGTGCGAATGGGCGGCCGGAGCGTTGCGCGGATCGCCGGCGTCGA
The DNA here is from genome assembly GCF_031456475.1 of Rhodococcus sp. 3258. Lineage (NCBI taxonomy): Bacteria > Bacillati > Actinomycetota > Actinomycetes > Mycobacteriales > Nocardiaceae > Rhodococcus > Rhodococcus sp. 3258. Next base: position 141,823 of record NZ_JAVDUT010000002.1, on the reverse strand, counting down.
CGATCGCCACGGATCGGCGGGAGCGTCCGAGGGCCACGGCTGCGCTGAGCCCCGCGACTCCGCCGCCGACGATGATCGCATCGACGCGGACATTCTCGGTGGGCGCTGGGTATGCGTTGTCTGAAGTCATGTCTGCAGTGTGCGGACAGGACTCTAGGGTTGGCAAGAAAAATTGCCAGAACGGCAACTTGTCGAAGACGAAAGTACCGCTGCCCCTCGCCGAGCGCACAAAACGAGGTAGCTGCCCTGTTTGTCCCCGCGTCGGCCGGACCGACGGTTGCCATCGGTGGCAGTAAGCGCGGATCTACCGCTTGAACAGGCCGTTCGGGTGCGGTCTACTGATCGGCAGGAACAAATTGGGGGCGCAATGGGGCATTTCGAAATCGGGGATACGGTCGTCGCAGTCAGAAATCTGGGACGCGTGCGTTGGCGAAGCGGCATTCCCAAGGGAACCGTGGGGATCGTCGTAGGCATCGACTGGCTCGGCGACGCCCGAGTGGACTTCACCGCCGACCCGTCGATGCGAGGGCGCGGAGAAGCGGTGGAGCACATCGTGGCCGACGGTGACGTCCGGACGGTGCGGTCAGCGCCTCGCCGCTTGTTCGGCTAGCTGCCGTCGGTTCGCTCGTCGTCGGTGGCTGGGCCGGTTTCGATGGCCCCACCCTCGCTGGACCAGTCGTTGGTGTCTGCGTCCGCAGCCGGGTCGGACTGCACGTCCTTGTCGGCGTCGGGGGCAGGGTTCTCGTCGTGTTTCGGATCAGTCATGTGTGCGGTGTACCCGTGCGGTGCCGGACGAACCGTCGGCACCGCACGGATGGCGAACTGCCGGTCCTACAGTCCGAAGGGCAGCGTTCCCGGTGCCAGCTCGAAGCCGCTGCTACCAGCAGAAATGGAGCCGAAGCCGGCCAGGATCGCGTTGATGAAGTTGGTGATCATGCGATGTTCCTTTCCTTCGATGTGTAGACGTACTCGTGGGACAACCCGGTCGAGGTTACCGGCCGCGGTAGCGTCGAGCCTGTGAGGAACCCTGGGATCTACGTCGGGATTGCTGTTGCCGTGAGTCTGCTTGCGGCGTGTTCTTCGCCCAGTGCACCCGACGCCGACGTCCCGGACGCCCCGGCCTCGGCCCCACTGAACTATGTGGCGCTGGGTGATTCGGCGGCGTCGGGGCCACGTATCCCGGAGCAGGTGGGCGTACCGGGTTGTGAGCAGTCCGACTCGAACTACCCGCACGTCGTCGCGGCTCAGCTCGAGGTCGCGTCGTTCGTCGACGTCACGTGCGGCGGGGCCGTGACCGAGAACCTCGTCTCGACGCCGCAGAGCACCTCCAGCGGGGATCAGCCCGTCCAACTCGACGCGGTGACGCCCGAGACCGATCTGGTGACGGTGACGATCGGTGGCAACGACATCGGGCTCGTCTCGACCGCGGTGGGCTGCCTGACGTTCGCGAATTCCTCGACAGGCAACGTCTGCAAGGACCGGCTCACCGCCGGCGGCGTCGACACCGTCGCCGCCGCCATCGCGGACAAGGCTCCGGGCTGGGGCGCGATGCTCGACGCGGTGGCCGAGCGTGCGCCCGACGCGCGGATCCTCGTCGTCGGATACGGAACGTATCTCCCCGACCGCGGCTGCTTCCCCACTCAGCCGGTTCTCCCCGAGGACGCCGACTACATCCAGAGCAGCATCACCGCCATGAACCAGGCGCTGAAGACACAGGCCGAGGAGCACGGGGCCGAGTTCGTCGACACCGAGGCACTCAGCGTCGGCCACGATGTCTGTGCGGCAGTCGATCAGCGGTATTTCGAGGGCGTCATCCCGGAGAACCCCGCTGCGCCACTGCACCCGACGGCAGCCGGCATGGCCGCCATCGGTGACGAGATTGCCTCGATCGTGCGAAGCGAATAGGTGTCCACGGGAAGGTAACTGGCTCTACCCGGGCGTTCGACTATCGGGAAGTGTCGACCGTATGGTCTCGTGGTCCGCAGTATTCGGCGTGTTCGCCGTCGCCCTCGTGTTGGTTCTGACACCGGGTCCCAACATGATCTACCTCGTCTCGCGCAGCATTTCGCAAGGCAGGCGGGCGGGGATGGTGTCCCTCGTAGGTGTGGCTGTCGGCTTTCTGGTCTACCTGACGGCCACCAATCTCGGCCTGGCAGCGGTGTTCACGGCCGTGCCCGCGTTGTACATCGCGGTCAAGCTCGCCGGCGCGGTCTACCTCGGTTGGCTTGCCGTGCAGGCGCTACGCGGAACGGCCTCCGCCTTCGAGGCGACTGCACTGCAACAGGATTCGAACCGTCGACTGTTCACGATGGGTCTGGTGACCAACCTGCTGAACCCGAAGATCGCGATCATGTACATCTCCGTGATTCCGCAATTCGTCGATCCTGCGGCCGGCCGCCTTCTGCTGCAGGGCTTCACACTCGGCGGCGTACAGATCGCCGTAGCGGTGGTGATCAATCTGGTGATCGTGGTTCTGGCGGGATCGATCGCCCGATTCCTCGCCGTCCGGCCCACCTGGCTGAAGATGCAGCGCTACCTCATGGGCACCGTGCTCGGGCTACTGGCGGTCCGTGTCGCCACCGACGGCAGCAGGCCCGTTCCCGCGTGAGCTGTACACGCGCCAACCGCCGAATTCGGTGATGTCGGTGCCCTTCTCGGCCGCATCGTGGGCGCAGCAGAACCCGGTGACCCAGCGTCCGTCCGACAACTCGACCGGACCGAGGCCCATCGGCGCGGGCAACCCGGCGAGGAAGGTGCCGAGCGCGGCAGCGGACATCCGGTACAGCTCTCCGGCAATGGGTGCGCCGTGCCCTTCCCGCCGCACCAGACCGGGCTTGGGCGGTGTGGTGTGCAGATCCACGAGTCGGTAGTCCGCAGATGTGGTCACCTCGCCGCTGAACCGTGCGCCCCGATCGGTCAGCTGGCTGTGCACCGGGAACCCGCGTAGGTGTGCCCCTACGGCCAGCACCTCGATGCCGTCGTCGATCAGCGAGGGTGACGGCGTTTCGCTCAGCCGAGCAGCGAGGTCGACGGCGATCTGATCCTCGAACGCAGGCACGACGAACATGACGCCGAACGGGTTGCCCTCGTGCGTCGGGGTGCCAGGAACGGCCACCGCAGCCATGTCGAGCAGGTTGCAGAAGTTCGTGAACGTGCCGAGGCGTCGGTTGATACCGATCGGATCCGCCTGCACTGCAGCGATGCTCGGGTGTTCGGTGGTGGTGGGCAGCAGCAGACCGTCGACGTCTCGTAGCATTTCGCGGGCAGCCGTCTTCGCCTGGGTGAGTGTGCCCAGATCGTCCACGTAACGGTGCGCGGACGGGTCGGCTGCAGAGCGGACGATGGCAGCGACCGTGGGATCTGCACCGTCCGGCGCGGTGTCGAGAAATCCTCCGACGGCCGAATAGCGCTGCGCCACAATGGCTCCGTCGTACAGCAGTGTCGCCGCATCGAGCAGCCCCGAGATATCGACCTCGATGTGGGTGAAGCCCTTCTCGGCCAGGCCTGCGACCGTCTCCTCGAATGCCCGACGGTACGCCGGGCTCAGCGACACCAGATCCGCGGCACGCGGAACGGCGACCCGGGGTTCCGGTGACGCGGCCAGTCGTACGTCGGCGGGCCAGGCCCGGCTGCGTGGATCGGTGGTGGTCGGACCGGTCATGACTTTGATTGCTGCCGTGGCACTGTCGAGATCGTGGGCGAGCACGGTGACGCAGTCGTAGTCGGCGCAGGCGGGAACGACGCCGGTGTTCGGCACGATTCCCAGTGTCGCCTTGATGCCGACGAGTCCGTGGAACGCGGCGGGGACTCGCCCGGATCCGGCTGTGTCGGTGCCGATTCCGATGTCCGCGATCCCCAGTGCCACCGCCGCCGCCGAGCCGGAACTGGATCCGCCCGAGACCAGCGTGGGGTCCCAGGCGCAGCGCACTGCTCCGTAGGGGCTTCGGGTGCCGACCAGTCCGGTAGCGAATTGGTCCAGGTTGGTCTTGCCGAGTATCAGAGCGCCCTGGCTCGTCAGTCGCTCGATGGCGACGGCGGAGATTGCTGGTGTGTAGGCGAATTCGGGGCACGCCGCAGTAGTGGGCAGACCGGCGACGTCGATATTGTCCTTGACGGCAACCAGCACGCCGGCGAGCGGCAGATCTGCACCGGCCGTGAGCGCCTCGTCCAGCGACACGGCCTCGGCCAGCACGTCGTCCTCGTCGCGCAGGGTGATCCACACCTCGGGTCGGTCGACCTCTGCGATTCGCTTGTAGGCCTGCAGAACTCGTTCTCGTACCTCAGGCAGCATCGATCTTGCCTCTCTTGTCGAATTCTCCGGCTGCCGACCACGCGTCCCGCTCGGCCCCGAAGGCCACGGCCTGAGTCGCGCGGAACTCGGCGATGGAGTCGGCGTTGGTCTCGAGGAAGTTCTCGTGCTCGGCGAGCGAGAACTCACCGTCGGTGATCTCGACTCCACCGCCTCGGCCTGCTGCCAGATCGGCGCGCAGGTCCATCAGCTCCTCGGGTTCGACCGAGTACCAGGAGATTCGGTCGAAGAATCGCAGCAGCCACGGGGTTCCTTCCTCGAACGGGCCTCCGCTGTACGTGGCACTGTGGTTCCACACCTGCGTGGTTCGGCCGACGAACTGGTATCCGCCGGGACCTTCCATCCCGTAGATGCACAGGTATGCCCCGCCGATGCCGACGGCATTCTCCGGCGTCCACGTGCGTGCCGGGTTGTACTTCGTCGTCACCAGGCGGTGGCGCGGATCCAGCGGAGTCGCCACCGGGGCACCGAGGTACACGTCACCGAGCCCGAGCACCATGTAGTCCGCCGCGAAAACGGTATCGAAAACGTCTGCGACGGAATCGAGTCCATTCATCCGCCGGATGAACTCGATGTTCCAGGGACACCACGGGGCGTCGGCACGCACGCCGTGCATGTACCGCTGGATCGCTTCCCTGGTCGACGGGTCGTCCCACGAGAGCGGGAGCCGAACCTGGCGGCTGGGGACCACGAGTTCCGAGGCCGCGGGCAGATCATCCTCGACCTCGGCGAGCAGTCCCATCAGCGAATCGATCGACAGCACATCGGGATTCACCTTGACCTGCAGTGAGCGGATGCCGGGGGTCAGATCCAGCAGGCCTCGGGGCGCGATGGCCTCGACACGCTGATGCAGCGCGTGTACCCGTGCTCGCAGGGTGAGATCGAGTTTCATGTCGCCGTATTCGACCAGGACGTTGTCGTCCCCAGATCGCCGGTAGGTGACGCACGTATCGGCGTCGCGCCGAGCGATGACGCCGTCATCCCCGTCGCCGCCGGCGGAGAAGACTGCGGGTAGTGATGCGCGCCGAGCGAGGCCGAGCGATCCCAGCGGCGCGGTGGCTGCAGCCCGGACCGGCACGAATCGGATGGTGTCACCGGGCCGAAGCTGGCCGAGCTTCCAGCGTTCGGCCGCGACAACGGTGACAGGACAGACGAATCCGCCGAGACTCGGGCCGTCGGGGCCGAGCAGGATCGGGGTGTCGCCGGTGAAGTCCAATGCCCCGACGCTGTAGGCGTTGTCGTGGATGTTCGACGGGTGCAATCCGGCCTCGCCGCCGTCGGCGCGAGCCCACTGCGGCTTGGGTCCGATCAGCCGAACTCCGGTGCGATCGGAGTTGAAGTGGACCTCGTAGCGGGTGGCGTAGAGGGTGTCGATGTCGTCGCGGGTGAAGAACTCGGGTGCTCCGTGTGGGCCTTCGGTGACGGCGATGTCCCAGTTGGACGTCAGCACCGGCAGGTGTTCCATCGGGATCGGTCCCAGGACGGCGGAGTTGTCGGAGCGGCCGGCCAGTCCGATGATGTCTCCCTCGCCCAGGATGCCGCCGCGATGTCCGCCGAACTTACCGAGCGTGAATGTCGCTGCGCTGCCGAGGTAGTCGTCGACGTCGAGGCCGCCCTGGATCAGGACATACACCCGCAGACCGTGTCCGGTGGTGGTGCCCACGTCCAGTGTTGCTCCGGCAGGTACCAGAACCGGTCGCCACTGCGGGGCCGGTCGGCCGTCGATGCGCACCGGCACTGCGGCACCGGTGACGCAGACGTAGGTGTCGGCGTCGAACGTCAATGCCGGTCCGGCCATGGTCGATTCGAGGCCGGGCGCGCCCTCGGGATTGCCGAGCGCGGTGTTGCCGAGCCGGAACGACAGATCGTCCATCGGTCCCGACGGCGGCACGCCCACCTTCCAATATCCGACGCGTCCCGGCCAGTCCTGCACGGTCGTGATCATGCCGGGCCGCTGCACGGTCATCTTGGCGGCCTTACTGTTCACAGCGGTCATGATCGCGTCACGATCATCTGCACTGCGGTGGGCTCGAACCCGTTGCAGGGGTTGTTGATCTGCGGGCAGTTCGAGACCAACACCAGGGTGTCGATCTCTGCGCGCAGCGAGAGCGTCTTGCCGGGGGCCGACAGACCGTCGACGATGCCGAGGGTGCCGTCGGCGTCGACAGGGACGTTCATGAAGAAGTTGATGTTGGGGGCCAGATCTCGCTTGCCGAGTCCCCACTTGGAACCCTCGATGAGGAAATTCTCGACGCACGCGTGCTGGTGTTGGGTGTGATGGCCGTAGCGCAGGGTGTTCGATTCCTTGGAGCACGCACCGCCGACGGTGTCGTGGTTGCCGACCTCATCGTCGATGATCGTCATCAGCGGTGTCGAATCATCGCTGCGGAGAACGGTTCCGGTGGTCAGGAACAGGTTCTGTTGCGCGGTGACGGTCGCGGCCGCGGAGTATCGCAGTGAGTGATCGTGTGCGGCATACAGCAGGGTGTCCACGGCCTGATTGCCGTAGAGGTCGACGATGGTCAGGACGTCGCCGGCCTCGACGATTGCCGACCAGGGGCCGAACGCGGGAGCGATCTCGTCTCTCACTGTCACCGTGTTCACTGTGCTGGTAGTCATTGCGCTGCCTTCCATGCGTTCTCGGTGTTCTGCACTGCTCGCTGGTATTCCGGCTCGGTGTTGTCGAGTGTGAGCAGCTCCTCCGGTGCGCGCCAGGCCAGTACGTCGAGTGTCGTCGTGTCGTACTCGGGACTGGGGTTCAGTGGGTGAGCGGTGTTGGCGAGCAACACGATCACCGGCAGGTGGATGAGCAGATCCACCGAGCGGCCCGGTCCGGCAGAGCCGGTGCTGACGAGGCTCCCGTCCGCGTCGACGGTGACGCCGTGGAAGAACGACAGCGATGGTCCGACGTCACGCGGCTCGAGTCCGTGCTTGGCCGCGGCAAGGGTGAACAGCTCGCGTCCGGCCGGAGCGGACGAATGCGGTCCGCTCACTCCGTATTTGGCGATGTTCGTCGCCGTGGACGTAGTACCGCACAGCGCGTCGTGGTGACCGGAGGTGTCGGCGACGATGGTCGCGAGCACGCGGCCCTGGTCCGAGAGCAGGGGGTGGCCCGCGCTCAGGTACGCCTGCCACGGAACCTTGACGGTGTCGGCGGTGTTGAGGCGCTCCCACGGTGCGTCGACGCGATAGAGCAGCAGGTTGGCGCAGGCGGCACCGTCGACGTCGACGAGCCGCAAGCGGGTTCCGCGAGCCAGAACCTTCGTGGTGTAGCTGCCGCCGGGCACCGATTCTGCCCACGTCAGTTGCGACACGCCCTCCGGTGCTGTGGGGGCCGGTGCGAGGGTCGCCTGGGACCGCGCGTGTTCCTTGGCCGAATGGGTGGTTGCTGTGCTCATAGTGGTTCAGGCTCCGATCGTGACGGGCTTCGGGTGGGCTTTGCCGCGGGGCAGGCAGGCGATGCCCACGACGATCACTGCGAGGACGGTCAGGGGTGCGGCCCAGCGCAGCAGCGGGAATTCGTCGGTGGGGTCGAAGATTTCGGCTCGTGGCCACGAGAGGTTGACCACCATGAGCCCGCCGTAGAGAACTGCGGCGATGTTGACCGGCAGGCCGAGGCGGCCGAGGGTGAAGAGCTTCTCGCCGTCGCTGTCCTTCTGCACTCCGCCGTGCGGCCAGCCCTTGAGTCGCTGCATCAGCAGCGGGACGGTCACCATCATGTAGGCGAGGTAGATGAGCACGATGCAGACGCTCGACAGGGTCGTGAAGATCGCGGAGTTGCCGACGTTCACGGCGAGGATGGCTACGCAGGCCAGGCCGATCAGCACCGAGGGTGCGATGGGAGTTCCGGTGCGCGAGTTGACCTTGGCCAGTGCAGCGGATGCGGGCAGTCGTCCGTCACGGGCCATGGAGAACATCAACCGGGAGGCTGCGGTCTGGATGGCGAGGGTGCAGATGAACACGGCGATGGCGACGTCGACGAGCAGGACCTTGCCCCATGGGGACGTCAGGATCGAGTCGATGACGTACGGAAGGCCCTGCGTCGCAAGCTCACCGTCGGTGAGGCTCGGTGCGGCCATCAGTGCGCCGACGATCATCAGGCCACCGCCGAGAGCCGAAGCGGACAGGGCGAGGCGGATGGTGCGCGGTGCGACGCGTCGGGGATTGCGAGTTTCCTCGGCGAGCTCGCCCGCCGACCCGAAGCCGACCATGACGTAGGCGGCCATCAGGCCCGAGACGATCCAGGCACCGATGTAGCCGGGATCTGCTCCGGCGCTGCCGGTATCGAACACCACCTGCGGGCCGCGCTCGGCGTGAGTGAAGAAGACCAGCACGAGGGCGATGACACCGACGATCTCGCAGGTGACTCCGATGCTGTTGATGCGCGACATCCAGTTCACGCCGATGCAGTTGATGGTGGTCGTGAGTACCAGCAGAATCGAGCCCAGCACAACGGCATTGGCGGCACCGCTCGGCGAGGTGAGCGCCGTGTCCTCGCCGATCAGTTGGAATCCGCCCCAGATACTGGGGAGCACCACCTGCAACGCGATCGCGGCGGCGGAGGCGGTGACGATCTGCGCGATGATCATGAACCACCCGGCGAACCAGCCGACCAGTTCACCGCCCATGCGCCGGGACCAGTGGTAGATGGCCCCCGAGATGGGATAGCGCGCGGCGAGTTCGGCGAAGTTCAAGGCGACCATGAACTGGCCGAGGAACACAAGCGGCCAGGTCAGGAAGAAGGCCGGGCCACCGAAGCTGAAGCCGAGGCCGAAGAGCTGGAAGATGGTGGTCAGGATCGAGACGAACGAGAAGCCGGCGGCGAACGACGCGTACTTGCCGAGGCTACGGTGCAGCTGCTGGTCGTACCCGAGGGCAGCAAGATCCGAATGGTCCGTCGTACGAACCGGTTCCGATCCCGCGCCGGGGGCCGGCAATGTTGTCGAGCTCATGTTCACTCCTACGGGCGAGGTGGGTGGTGAGTGACCGCCCGCTGCATCGCCGAGGCGGGTTTCTGTCAGTTGATAGTTTTCGGCACCGCCGTTCCCGGGCGGTGTCCGTCGTGAAACAAGCTCGTTTCGTCTATTTCGATCAGATGACAGAAATCTCACCGTCACGTGGACCTGACAAGATGCAGTCATGACCGGCGCAGGCAGACCACGGCTGAGCACAAAGAAGCGGGCAGGGGACACCGCTCGCGAGGAAATACTCGACGCCTCGGCTGAGCTGTTCACCACTCGCGGATTCACCAACACCTCGACCCGCGTCATCGCCGACGCTGTCGGACTGCGTCAGGCCTCGCTCTATCACCACTTCGCCACCAAGGACGACATCCTCGACGCACTTCTCAGCGGCACCGTCGACGCGCCGTTGGCCGTTGCGCAGCGAATCCGCGATTCCGGAGCCGAGGCCCCGACCCAGATGTACGCCCTCGCCTACTTCGACGCCGGGCAGCTGGCCGCGTCCACCTGGAATCTGGGTGCGCTCTATCTGCTGCCCGAGTTGCGCAGTGAGCGTTTCGAGGCCTTTCGCGATCACCGCTACACACTGATGAGCCTGTATGCGGCCATCGCGTCGGACACGCTGGTTGAACTCGGCTCCGAGCGCCGACCGGGCACGGAAGACCTGCCGTTTCGTCTGGTGGAGACCGTGGTGAACGCGCGTGCTGACCGCGAGAACGGACGGCGCGACCCGACGGTGGATGCGGCGGGGATTGCCGAGGCCGCCCTGCGGGTGCTCGGCTGGACCGCGGATGTCAGCGCGTTGCACGAGAGTGCGGAAGCCCTGCTCGAGGCGGTCGTCGGAATAGTCGAGGATTCTCGCTCCTTGCATTCGACATGACATCGATAGCAATAGTCGGAGCAGGTGCAGGTCTCGGAGCAGCAGTGGCGCGTAAGTTCGGCGCGGAGGGCTTCTCGGTCGGCCTGATATCCCGCAACCGGTCCCGTGTCGACGCACTCGCTGATCAGCTCGCTGCCGACGGTGTATCCGCCAAGGGATTCGTCGCCGATGTGCGCGATCCGGCCTCCATCGCCGCAGCGCTCGAGCAGGTCACAGAAACCCTCGGCCCCATCGAGGTGCTGCAGTACAGCCCGCTTCCGCAGAAGGACTTCATGCGGCCCGTGCTCGAGACCACCCCGGCCGACATGGTCGGTCCGGTCGAGTTCTCCATCTACGGACCCATCGCCGCCGTTCATCAGGTGCTGCCGGGAATGCGCTTCCTCGGCGAGAACAAAGGCACCATCCTGTTCGTCAACGGCGGTTCCGCAGTCAAGCCCGGTCGTACGGTCACCGGCACGTCCATCGCGTTCGCCGGCCAGGCCGCGTACGCGCAGCTGCTCAACGAGGAGTTGGCCGACGAAGGAATTCAGGTGTCGCAGTTAATCATCGGCGGTGCCATCGACGGCAAGGATCCGAAGAAGAGCCCCGAGGCTCTCGCCGAGCAGCTGTGGAGCCTGCACACCGAGCGCGACAGGTTCCGGGTTCAGGTCGCCACGGACTGACTAGGCTTGCCGGCATGACATTGTTGCCCGACTGGGCTCAGAGCCTGGACCTTGCACCCCACCCGGAGGGTGGATGGTTCAAGGAGACCTGGCGCAGCGAGGTCACGATTCCACAGGCAGCTCTGCCCGACGGTTATCCCGGTCCCCGCGCGGCAGGGACGGCAATTCTGTTCCTGCTCATGCCCGGTCAGCAGTCGGCCTGGCACACCGTCCGCGGCACCGAGATGTGGCTCTATCACCGGGGCAGTCCGGTGCAACTCGACCTGGGCAGTGATGGAACCCAGCCGGGTGAGGTGACCTCGCTGCTGGTTGCACCCGAATCTCCGCAGCAGATCGTGCCACCGTCGGTGTGGCAGCGGGCGCGTCCGATGGGCGACGAGCCGAGCTTGGTCAGCTGCACCGTCACCCCGGGATTCGATTTCGAGGACTTCCGGCTCGAGGACTCCCATGGGTAGGAAGCGTGAGTCCGCTGGAGGGCTGAAGCCCGGCCTGTTCGAAATCGACTCGGGCACCTGCGAACTGGTCCGCGACACCTTCTCGGACGACGGGTGGGTCGTCAACGTCAACGATGTTCCCAGTTCGCACATCGACATGAACGACCCCACCGTGCTCGAATTCGAGTACATGCGGTGGATTTCGGGACTGGTACGTGCACAGTGGGATTCGAGCTTCGCGCTGCGGGCGCTGCATCTCGGGGGTGGAGCCTGCACGCTGGCCCGCTCCTTCACCGCCGAATTTCCCGGTGCGCGTCAGGTGGTCGTGGAGCTCGACGGCAAGCTCTCGGAATTGGTCCGCGAGTGGTTCGACCTGCCTCGGGCACCGCTGCTGCGTATCCGCGTCGGCGAGGCACGGGCCGTCACCGAGACGCTGAGCGAGAACAGCCGAGACCTGATCGTGCGAGATGTGTTCTCCGGAGCCACAACTCCGACCCCGCTGCTCACCGCCGAGTTCACCGAGCATGTTCGACGCGTTCTCTCGCCCGGCGGCATGTATGTCGTCAACTGCGGTGATCGACGCGATCTCTCGCTCGCGAAGCAGGAGGCGTCGACCATCGGAAGTATATTTCCGCACACGGCGATCGTCGCCGATCCGGCGATGCTCAAGGGCAGGCGCTACGGCAACATCATCATCGCCGGCAGTGACGTCCCGATCGGAGACTCCCCGGCTCTGGCGCGGGAGCTTCTCGGCGGAGCAGTTCCGGCGCATGTGTGGTTGACCGACGAGGTCACGACTTTCGCGCGTGATGCAAAGATGTTGCGGGATTGAAGTACTGGGTTCCAAGACCCGCTCACAGCACGTCCTGCGCGAGTGTCATCAGGCGACGGTGCGCATCGGCTCCGGCGCGGCCTATTTCGTCCTGCGGTGCGCTGATCAGGACGTCGTTCTCGACGATCGTTCGACCGCCCACCATCAAGCGAGCAAGCGGTGGCGTCTGCCCGTAGGCGAACGCGACCACAGGGTCGTCCACGGCCGAGTAGAAACCATCGGTGCGCCAGATGGCGATGTCGGCCAGCTTGCCGACCTCGAGCGAACCGATCTCGCTCTGCCGTCCCAGTACCTTTGCACCGCCCAGGGTTCCGATCTCGAGTGCCTGACGCGCGGTCAGTGCTGTCGGACCGTACTTGGCTCGCTGCATGTACATCGCCTGGCGGACCTCGCCGGCAAGCGGCACCATCTCGGCCGAAGCGGAACCGTCCACACCGAGGCCGACGGGTGCGCCGGCCGCGAGCAGGTCCGAGATTCGCGCGATGCCTGCGCCCAGACGTGCATTGGAACTCGGGCAGTGCGCAATGCCGGTGCCGGTGGCCGCCATCTTCGCGATGTCGGAGTCGTGCAGGTGTACCGCATGGGCGAACCACACGTCGTCGCCGAGCCAGCCGACCTGCTCCATGTATTCGACCGGGGTGCAGTTCATCTGAGCGATGCAATGCTCCTCCTCGTCCAGAGTCTCGGCCAGATGGGTGTGCAGCCGAACACCTTTTGCGCGGGCGAGTTGTACGGACTCGACGAGCAGTTGCTTGCTGATCGAGAACGGGGAGCACGGCGCGACGGCGATGCGGAGCATAGAGCCGAAGGAGGCGTCGTGATAGGTGTCGATGGCCTCGGCGGTAGCGGTGAGGATGTCGTCGAGCGTTTCGACCACCTCGTCGGGCGGCAGACCGCCGTCGGAGACACCCCGGTCCATCGAGCCGCGGCACGGCTGAAATCGGACGCCGATGCGCTGAGCCGCGTCGATCTCGGCGGCGAACAGGTCGCCCCGGCCCTTGGGGAAGATGTAGTGATGATCGGTGCTCGTCGTGCATCCCGATTTCGCCAGCCAACCGAGGCCGGCAGCAGCTGCGCCACCGACGACCTCGGCATCCATCTTCGACCATGGCTTGTACAGCGCCACAAGCCATTCGAAGAGCGTGTTGTCCTTGGCGAGACCTTGAGAGGCCCACTGATAGAGGTGGTGATGGGTATTCACCAGTCCAGGCGTGACGAGGCAGCCGGACGCGTCGATGTTCTCTGCCCCGGCGAGGACCGGTGCCGAGCCGGATCCCACGGCGGTGATCTTCGTTCCTTCGATCACGAGATAGCCGGAGGGAATCTCGTCGCCGACAATGGGGGCGATATACGCATTGGAGATCACGGTGGTCACGTGTCGTCGGCCTTTCGAGTTGCTGCGACATCGTAAGCCCGCCGGAGCGTCGGCGCAGCGGAGCGGGTCTAGGGTGACGGTATGGCTCTCATTGCACAGTTGGATCTGACGTTCAAGCCCGAATCCCTCGCCGAAGCACGGGCGCTGCTGCGGACCGTTCTCGCGGACACCCGCGCGTTCGAGGGGTGCCTCGGCGTCGAGGTGTGGGTCGACGAAGAGAACGAAGCGCACGTCGTCGCGCACGAGACCTGGGAATCGGCGGAGGCCGACGCGAAGTACCGCGAGTTCCGCGCCGGACCGGGCAAGATCGTCGAATTGCCGCCGCTGCTCGCCGCAGCACCGTCGTTGACGAAATTCACTGTCGATTCCTCGGTGTAGCGGATTCGTCGATCCGGCCACCGGCCACGGTGGCCGGTTGCGGTCGACCGGTGAGGAACCCTTGCACCATGTCGGCACCGAGATCGGCCGCCACCCGCAATTCCGCGTCGGTCTCGACACCCTCCATGATCACGCCGGCACCGATCTGTCGGGCGAAGTCGATGATCGCCGTGGCCGCGGCGCGACGGAACGAGTCCCGGTCGATTCCGTGCACGAGTGCGTAGTCGATCTTGAGGGTGTCGGGCCTGAGTTCGACGATGTGGCGCATACCGGCGAATCCGGCTCCGACGTCGTCGATGGAGATTTGGACCCCCGCGTCGCGCAGACTCTCGATGGCGCGGGTCACCGCACGGTAGTCGTCGACGCGTTCGTGCTCGGTGATCTCGAGGTGGAAGGTTCGGGTTGCCAGATGCGGACGCAACCGGTCGAGTAGGTCGGTGGTGCGGATGATGTCGGCCGACGCGTTGAGTGACACGAACGGCCCCGGTGGCAGCAGGTGAACATCCGCCAGTGCCTGTTCCAGCGCTGCGCGTTCGAGCCGTGGACCGACGCCGGCCTCGGCTGCGTCGCGGTACCACGACAGGGGCGATCCGTGGCCGAACGGGAACCGCGACAGTGCCTCGTAGCTGACGGTCGAACCGGTGACCGTGTCGCAGATGGGCTGAAAAAAGATGTCGGGACCGCCGGATTCGATGAGCGCATCGATTCTGTGCCTGGCCTGTTCGCGGGCATCCGCTGCGGACAGTCCCGTCTCCGGAAACTTTCCCGAGGTCCGTGCTTTGAAGCGATACATCTCGATGTCGGCGAGAGCGATCAACCGTCGGACCAGTACATGTAGGCCGGTGTCGGCGGGTGGCGTCTCCACGGCCGAGCCCACACTGGTGGTGAACGGCGGGCCGTCGAACGATTCCTCCAGCGATGCGCGAATCCTGTTGTCCGATTCGGCAATGGACTCTCTGGTTCCGACGCTGACGACCACGAACTCGTCGCCGCCGAGTCGTGCGACCGCGGACTTGTCCCCCACCGCATAGGACAGGCGACGGGCGACCTCGACGAGCACTGCGTCACCGGAGGGATGGCCGAACCTGTCGTTGATGTGCTTGAACCGATCGATGTCGAGGACGGTCACTCCGACCGCTTGCTGTGCACGATCCTCGGCTGGGGACAGGCGCAACGAGTCGACGGTATCGAGTAGCCCACGTCGGTTCCACAGGCCGGTCAACGGATCTCGCAATGCCCTCGCCGCGCTCGTTCGCAGCTGACCGATGTACGACTTGATCATGAAGGGGGCGGCGTAGAGGGATCCGATGGTGACCATCCGAGAAGTGGTGGACCATGGATCGGCGCCCTCCGAGACAGCCAGAGCGGCGAGGCCCGCGAGGGTCAGTGCGCCGATTGCCAAGTGAATCAACATGACACGGTGCGAGCTCGCGACGACGATGAACGCTGCGACGATCGAGAACATCGCGCAGCCCGGCATCGCATCGAAGTGCGTTTGGAAGGCGAACAGAACGGTCACGATACCGACGTCGGCGTAGAGGATGTAGACGATCGCCATTCTCGGGGACGCCCACGGCCGGAGGTACCAGGCAATCGCCACCGGCACCGTGGTGACGGACGCCAGGAGCACGGCGATCGACATGGGGTCGGAGAACTGACCGGCGGGGACCATCAGGGCCCCGGCGAGGCCGAATGTGAGCGTCATTCCGCTGATGAACAGCCGCACCCATCGTTCCTCCGCGGTGGGTGCGAAGTCTCCCGGTTCGGAAATGGTGACGCCCTCCGTAGAACCAGCCACTAACCTGCGTGAACGCTAGCACCCACACCTGGTGCCGTAGTGGGGATGCAGCCGTTCAGACCATGTCGTGCTTGGTGAGCCAGCGCAACGTCGGCCAGCCGAGAAACACCGGTAACCAGCAGGTCAGTACGCGATAGAGCAGCACGGACGGGACTGCGATGGAGGCGGGGAGACCGAACGCGGCAAGCCCACCGATGAGGGCTGCTTCCACGGCCCCCACACCGCCCGGCGTCGGGGCGGCCGAGGCCAATGTTCCACCGATCATCGTCACCACTGTCACCGTCACGAACGTCGTTCCGCCGCCGAACGCCTCGACACTCGCCCACAGGGCGAGCGCAGCACCCAAAGTGGTTGCGGCGCAACCCAAGATGATGATCGAGAACCGTTTCGGGTCGCGGGCGAGTTCGCCGAGCTCGGTGAGCACTTCGGCAACCTGGGGCCGGACGGCCACTTTCAGCCACAGTCGCAGCTTGGGCACGAACATGAAGGTCCCGACGACTCCGAATGCGACGCCGGCGATGAGGTACAGCACGGTGTTGCCCGGCACCATGTTGGACAGCCCCGACGACGTTCCGGCGACGACGCTGAAGAAGATCAACAGGCTGACATGGGTGATCACCTGAACCGACTGTTGCAGTGCCACAGCGGCCGTCGCGCGGACGGTACCCAATCCACCCTTCTGCAGAAAGCGAACGCTCAGGGCCAGGCCACCGACGCCCGCAGGTGTCGTGGTCGCGGCAAAAGTATTCGCTACCTGCATGATCGTCAGATTCCTGAAGCTGACCTTGCCGAATGCGCAGGCCCACAAGGCGGCGCCCGCACCGATGTAGGTCAGTGCGGAAACGGCTAGACCGAGCAGTGCCCACCACCAGTCGACCGAGCCCAATTCGACGACGAACGCGGGAACTGCACTGATGAACGGGTATGCGACGTAGACCAATCCGATCAGCAACACGAGCGAGATGATCTGGTTGCGGCTGAATCGAGTCACCTGCTCGGCCTCGATCCTCGCGGCACCGGTCTGATCGAGGACTTCGAGCCGGACGGACTTCATCGTCTTTCCTGCATCGGCAACCGACTGACGCACCCGAAGGGGGATGGCGGACTTGGTCAATCGACCGGACGCCGCGATCACGACGTCGATTCCCAGTACCTCGACGGCCGTAGCCACGGCGCGATGGGAGCCGAAAAGGTCTGCGGTGGTGAGTAAAAGCTGTGCGACGTCGGATTGCATCTGGGCGTCCGACGCGCCGAGTTCTGCGTGCCCGAACCCGCAGAACAGTGCCGCGCCGTTGTGGAGCCGCAGTTCACCCCGATGCAGGTCACCGTGCGAGATCTGGTTCTCGTGCAACGTGTTCAGAGCCGACCAGAGAGCTCTGAGCGCGGCATCGTCGAGCTCGGCCTCGATGGGGTCGCCGATGGGCTGGCTGTGCGCGTACAACGTCCAGCCGCGGTCGAGTGCTGCTACCGCCAACGGGTCGCTGCCTGCGGCGTTCATACTCTTGATGGCCAGGCCCATCAACGCGCGATGCTCGACGGCGCGGCGCATGGACGCGTGCAACGGCGCTGTCTCGCTGCCGCGGCGGGTGATCCATCGCCAGAACTGGCGCAGCGCACCGCCACTGCGTTGGTTCTGTCCGTAGAGCTCGACCACCACATCGGCGTCCGGGGTGTGTGCGTTCAACACCAACGGGCCCGGGCCCGCAGGGCGCACGACGGTGAAGCTGCGGACGTCGACGCCCCGGCTGCGGAACAGGCGCACGGCCGCGTCGAGTGGAACCTCCAGTGCCGGGGTGCCGACCAGCAGCACGATGATCGCACCGACGAGCCAACCGACGGCCAGCCCGAGCAGCGAACGGGCCGGGACCACCGTGGACACCACCAGGTGTATCGGTACGAAGGCGAGCAGCAGTGCCCACCATGCTCGACGCCACCGCGCGGGCAGGCCCGGGCCCGACACCGTGAGTGCCGCGGCGAGCATGGCGATCCAGCGCGAATCGTCGAGGAATTGTGACAGGAAGGTGTCGAGTCGCTCGGGCACGTCCAGGTCCCACGTCGGAGTCGAGATTCCGGTACCGGTGATGGACAGAGCCAGCGCGGCGATCAGAGCTGCTGCCGCGTACCCGGCCAACAGTTTCCATTTGCGTCCGGCGATCAGCCCGATCAACACTCCGAACGGGAGGGCGAGGATCGCGACGCCGTAGACGATGTAGACAGCGTTGGACTGATCGGGGCTGAGCACGCCGACGATGTTGGACACCGATTGTTCGAGTGCGTCCCACTGATTTCGGGTGATGAGCGAGCCGGCGATGACCAAGCTCAAGAACACCGAGGCGGCAACGACCCGAATGATGTCACTGGTTCTTCTCACCAGCGGCTGCAGCAGGTTTCCCGCTACGGGAACGTCCCGCCCATCCACGCGCATGGGCTCAACTTACCGTGCGGTACGTCGGCGGAGTTCGTTGCGCACGGCGGGCCATTCGGATTCGATGATCGAGAACACGACGGTGTCGCGCAGTGAACCGTCGGCCATGCGTTGGTGATTGCGCAGAATGCCGTCCTGCTTGGCTCCGAGTTTCGCGATGGCCGTCCGCGATTGGAGGTTCATCCAGTGGGTGCGGAATTCCACCGCGATACAACCGAGCTCCTCGAAAGCGTGCGTCAGCAACAGGAGTTTGCTCGACGCGTTGGTACCGGTTCCGTGGGCGGAGCGCGCATTCCAGGTGTACCCGATCTCGACGCGACGGTTGTTCGCATCGACGTTGCAGAAGGTCGTCGCGCCGAGAATCTGCCCGGTATCGTTGCGCCGCAAAGTGAATGGAAGCATGGTTCCCGCGTCGAGCAGTCCGAGCCGGCGATCGATCTCTGCGGCCATGTCTTCCGGTTTCGGAACGCTCGTGTACCAGAGATTCCAGAGCTCGCCGTCGCGGGCGGCATCGCACAGCCCCTCGAGGTGATCGCGGCTCAGCGGCTCGAGGGTCACGAGGTCGTCAGTGAGGGTCACCGGTTGCAGAAAGGACATTGGCCGACGATACGTCCCGGCGTGGTGTTCGCAACAGCGAGAAGATCACCGCCGCGGTCACGACGAGAGCTACGACGACGATCGACACGACCTCGGTGTAGGCGTGCGCGTAGGCGTCGGCAAACCCGGGGCGTCCGGCTGCCGCGGCATCGGCGTCCGCTCGGTCGGGTAGCTCGCCGCGGACCAGGACGGTCAACAACCAGGCATATCCGGCCACCATCAGGGCCTCGCTGCCGATGCGAAACAGGTTCAGCACGCCCGCCGCGGTACCGCTGCTGTGCGGCGGCACCGCAGCCAGTGCCTCGCCGTCCACCAAGCCGATCGGGAGTCCGAATCCGAGCCCCAACGCGATCATCGGGACCACGACGGCACCGAGCGGGACACCTGGTTGCAGCGCCAACATGCCCAGATTGCCGAGGACGAGGCAGCCGAGGCTGACCAGCACGACCCGAGTGGGGGTGATGGCGTCGAACATGCGGCTCAGGCGGGCAACGGTCAGCGGAGCGAGTAGAACGGGGACGGTCATGGCCAGCATGAACACTCCGGCAAGCCCCGGCGTCAGCGACGCGACAGCGCTCAGCGCAGCGGGCAGATACGTGAGCAGCGTGACGAATCCAATGGCCCCGGCCACCGGAACGAGGCACAGGGCCAGGAATCTCCGGTTGCGCAGTAGCGAGAAATCGAGCAGGCGGTGCGCCGTCGATTCGGTTCGCAGCGCCGGCAGAGCGACAGTTCCGATGGCCGCCGCAGCCAGGACGACCGCCTGGGCGGCGAACACGCCCCGCCACTCGAACGCCGCGACGAGCAGCCCGGAGATGGTGGGCCCGAGTGCCAGACCGAGACCGTTCACGGTGCCGAACAGTGCGAACGCGGTTGCTCTGGCCGCGCCGTGGAAGTGAAGCGAGAGAATGGAAGTGGAGCCCACCAGAACCGCTGCGGCTCCGATGCCCGCGAACACCCGCGCGACATCGAGTAGGTACAACGACGGCGCGACGGCGCTGACCGCACTCGCGACGGCCGTCAACACCACCCCGATGCGGAACGACGTGCGGTGACCGATTCGATCCGACACCGCGCCCCAGACGACGGTGAACAGCGCGAACGCGATGTTGAAGCCGTTGACGACCCACTGCAGAGGCGTCGGATCGGTGCCGAGGTCGCCGGCGATGACCGGAAGGGCGAGTGCAGTACCCGAGATGGACATGGGTACGACGAATTGAGCCGCGAGTACGACCGGTAGCACTGCCTTCATGTGTCCCCCTGAACCGTAGGTACGATGGTTCTCGTACTAGACCAGGTTTCAAGGTACGGCGCAAGTCGTACCTTGTAGGAGGAGCGCATGGCGGACAAGGACGGGCATCCCGAGCCCGAGGAAATGCAGCTGGGTGCGGTGATGTCCGCGTTGGCCGATCCGTTGCGTCGCCAGGTGGTCACCGAACTCGTCGGCGACGACGACGGAGCCGAGCGGACGTGTATGTCGTTCGAGCTCGGTGTCACCAAATCGACTCTGACGCACCATTTTCGAGTGCTACGCGAGGCAGGCCTGGTGTTCCAGGTCGATCGCGGAAACAGTCGCAAAGTGACGCTGCGTCGCCACGAGCTCGAAGAGCGATTCCCCGGTCTGCTCGATCTGATCGCCAACGAAAACCGGTAGCCCCGCACCCTCTCCGCGTCCTACGGTGGGCGGCATGCACTTCGCGATGATCGGCACGACGGCGCCGAGTCACATCTACCCCTCGCTCGCCGTCGTCGCCGAGTTGGTCCGACGCGGGCATCGCGTCACCTATGCCGTCGGCGAGTCGTTGCGGCACCTGGTCGAACCCGCTGGAGTGGAGGTGGTGGCGTTCCCCTCGATACTTCCCGACGGGGAGGGCTCCTGGCCGGACGACCCGGCGTCGGCGATGCAGGTGTTCCTCGACGAAGCGATCGCGTCCTTTCCCGTGCTCACCGCGTTCTACGACGACGATCAGCCGGATGTGATCCTCTACGACATCGGCGGCCTGACCGCCCCGATTCTCGGCGTCCGGTACGGCGTGACGGCCGTGCAGCTCTCCCCCACGTACGTCGCCTGGGACGGCTACGTCGAGGATCTCGGTGACGGGATGACCTCAATCCGCGAGTCGACAACCGGCGTTGCGTATTGCGATACCTATGCGACCTGGTTGCGAGAGAACGACATCGACGCAGACCCGTGGGATTGGATCACGTACCCGGAACACTGCCTGTCGTTGATCCCGAAAGTGATGCAGCCGAACGCCGATCGAGTCCCCAGCTCGGTGCAGTTCGTCGGCCCATGTCTCGATCCGGTGCGACTGCACGACCGATCGTGGTCCGCGTCCGAGGGGCCCGTTCTCTACGTATCGTTCGGCACCGGGTACAACGAACGCCCCGACTTCTACCGGCTGTGCATCGAGACGTTCGCGAACACGGACTGGCACGTGGTGATCTCCATCGGCCGTCGCGTCGACCCCGCCGTACTTGGGGATCTATCCGCGAATGTCGAGGTCCACGAACATGTTCCGCAGCTCGCGGTGCTCGACGCCGCCACCGTGTTCGTCACCCACGCCGGAATGGGCGGGTGCACCGAAGCCCTGTGGTTCGGCGTACCGACAGTTGCCCTACCGCAGGCAGTCGACCAATTCGGCAACGCGGCGATGCTCGCCGAACTCGGCGCAGGAGTGCACATCGACTTCGACGGGATGACGGCGACAGGACTACGCGACGCCGTCGAACAAGCCCGGGGACTCGCGCCGCGCGCACGTGAGATCAGCGCAGAGGTGCGCGCGCACGGCGGCGTCGACCAGGCCGCGAATGCGATCGAGGCATTCGGTGTCGATGCCGGCGGCGCGGCTACGTAGCCAGCGTCGCCAACTCCTCGAACGTCTCGGCATACGTGTCTCGGACCTGATCCCAGGAAGCCGTCATGTCCACACTCTCCGGACCGGCGATCGGCAGCGCATAGCCGTACTGCGAGCGCGGCACCGGGCTACCGGGCAGAACGAGTACCTGCGTGAACGCTGCAGAGTCAGGATTGAACGTCAGAGTGTGCGAGGCGACGTTGCGGCCCCAATCCTCCGACGGCCACGACAGGAAGATCACGTGTCGAGGGTTCTCGGCGGGGTCGGTGTACGAGACGTAGCTGCCGTAATGATCTTCTCCCGGAGACATGATCTTGTACGCGCCGTTGTCGGTGTAGATCAACAACGCCTCGGCGAACGGCTTCTGATCGAACAGTGCGGTGTACCTCAGCGCCTGAACGAACACGGGTCGGCCCAACGGAATCGAGATTGCATCCTGCTGTGTAGTCACGAGAATCAAAGGTACCGATTCAGTCCTCCAGAACGCTGACGCTCACGCCGTAGGGCAGGAAACGAACCCGTCGACGCGGGTCGGTGTTGTCCTTGTGTGCACGGAGAGCATCGAGTTCGGTGGCGTAGAGCTGATCGACCTGCGCCGAGCCGGCATCGTCGACGCTGTAGATCGCCCAGACGCCATCACCCTTCTGCCCTGTGGTTTCCGGCTCCGGCGGGGCTTTGGGTGCTCCCGTGTTGGCGAACAGTGAGCCGACGACCTCGCGCAGGCCCTCGGTTGCTTCACGCGCGAACTTGTCGAAGTCGTCGGATCCGAATCCGAAGGGTCCCTGGTTGGCCATGGCGCTACCTCCTGAGTGAAACTCCAGTATGCGCGCTTTCTCCGAACGGACGAGAAGCTACTGCTGCAGTCGGGCCCCGATGGTGTTGTGCAGAGCCCGCAGTGAGTTCTGGCCGAGCGAGACCGTCTGCGATTCGATGTGCCGCAACAGATGGGTGTCGTTCAGAACCTTCTCGCTCGACTGGATCAGCACGGTGCCGGCGCCGGTGAAATCGAACTGACGCTCTTCGCCGCTGTTGGCCCCGAGGAATCCGCGCGCGGCGCCGAGGAAGTTCTGCATCCAGGCGGCGTCGAAATGGTGCGACGGCGACGGGCAATCCGCCCAACCGACAAGCGCTTCCGGATCAATGCGTAGTGGCGGCTCGGCGAACATGACCGTGCCGTTGGACGAGGCGAGGAACTTGCCGGTACCGAGCAGGGTCAGGAAGCCGGGCACGATGGACTGCTTGAGGTCCAGAGTCGGCTCGAACGCCAGCAGATTCGCGGCTCGGATCGTCAGGTTGCCGTCGTCGAGGTCGTAGCTGTTGATGTTGAAGCCGCGATCGCCGAGGATCAGCTTGCCCTGGCCCTGCGCCAGCACCCAGTCGTTCGAGTACAGCGGAGACGAGAACCGCGCCGCCACGATGGCGGGCATCGACGTCTGCCCGAGCGGTTCGAAGCGAACATTGCCGTAGTACGCGATCATCGCGCCTTTGGAGGTGAACCACGGCTGACCTGCGAGTTCGACGCAGAACGCGTAATCGTTGCCGGGCACGTTGTCGTTGACCGGCAGGGTGTACGGGGTGTGAATCTCCAAACTCATTGCCGCTCCCTAGAACTTCTGCTCGGACGCCTGCACCCACACGGTGCCCATACCGGTCATCTTCAACTGAATCGCCTCGCCGCTGCCCTTGCCGACGGCGTCACGCCAACCGACGTTGGCGGAGATGTCGACATTGATGTTGCCGATGTGACACACGTACGCCTGCGGATCGACCACGACCATGGGGTTGTTGGGCCCGACCTGCAGCGGAGTCGCGCCGCCGTGCGAGAGAACCGCGACGCTGCCCTGGCCGGTGAGTTGCGTCGTGAACAAACCCTGCCCGGTCATGGCGCCGCGTACTGCTCCGCGAACCCCGCCCTGAGAGGTGAGGGCAACGATGGAACTCTGCAGGTAGCCGTCGTGCACCAGGAGCCGGTCGGCCTCCACGGTGAGCATGGACGAGCCGTCGAGATGGATCACTTCGACGTACAGCCCGGCGTGGCCGTAGAAGACCTCGCCTTGACCCTCGGCGGCCATCATCGCCACGTGCTCGCCTGCCATCATGCGGCCGGCCATCCCCGCGACGCCGCTCATGCCGGGCATGGCACCCGCGCCGCCGCCCATGGAATGCGGGACGAACCGGACGTCGCCGGTGTAATAGAGCATCGATCCGCGTCGAGCGAGCACGCTCTGATTCGGTGCCAGAAGGGATTTCACGACTTTGCTGTTGACGAGTTCGAGCGGCACGTCAGCGCTCCTCGGGTTGAATGTAGACGACGCCCTGGCCGTCGAAGCGGAGGGAGAACGCCTCGCCGCTGCCGCCGCCGATGGCGGAGCGCCACGTGACGTCGGTGACGAAGCTCTGGTTGAGCTGTCCGCGATGGGCGACGAAGGCGTCGGGGTCGACGACGAGCGGATACTGCGGATCGACGGCGAGCGCGATGATCGGCCCACCCTTCGACAGCAGCGCCACCGTCCCGGAGCCGCTGACGACTGTGGTGAACAGTCCCTGCCCCGATGTCGCACCACGAAGGCCGGAGAACTTCACGTCCGTCTTCAATTGACCTGTGAGAGCAAGCAATTGAGACGATTCGACGTGCAGGTTGTCGCCTTGCACCTCGACCAGAGTGATGTCCTGGGCGTCGACCGCGAAGTACACGGTGCCTTTGCCGGACACGTCCATCAGCGACAACGACTCGCCGGTCACTTTCTGTTTGAGCGCGGCGCGAAAACCGCCGCCACCGCCCATGCCTGCGCTCTTGAAGGCGACATCGCCTTCGTAGGCAACCATCGAACCCGACATCGCGCGCAGAGAGTCACCGGTCAGGTCTGCGACCAAGACACGGTGCCCGTTCATCCTCAGCTGAGCCACGGGGGAACTATGCCACCGCTCGCACCCCCGCGGCTACTGCTGGAGAAAATCTAGACGAGCGGCTTCAGAGCCTTGCCCGCCAATTCGACGGCACCGGGCTGGTGTCCGTTGGTGATCAGGTTGATGATGACGCCGTCGATGCCTTGATCGAGGACGCGCTTCTGCACCTGCTCGGCGACATCGTCGGGCGTTCCGCAGAAGTGGCGGTCGGTGGCCTTCGCTGCGTCCTCCTCGGAGAGATTCGTCAGATCGAGGCCCTGCTTCAGCACGAACTCCCGCTGCAACTCCTTGGCCTTGTCACCGTCCTCGTCGATGATGACGAAGGCGAGGAAGCTCGTCTCGAGATCCTTCGGATCGCGGTCGACTTCCTCGCAACGGGCCTGAACGGCTGCCATCTTGCGGGGCAGTTCGTTTGCGTCGCAGATGATGTTGAGGTGATCGGCGAACTGTGCGGCCAGGCCGAAGGTCTTCTTCTCGCCGCCACCGCCCAACATGATCGGCAGATCATCGCGGATGCGGGGCTCGTTCATCGCGTTCTCGACCTGGTACCACAGGCCGTCGAACGTGGGACGCTGGCCGCGGAGCATAGGTTCGATGATCTGCAGGGCCTCGTCGAGGCGCTCGAATCGGTCGGTGAACGTACCGAATTCGAGTCCGAAGCTCTGGTGCTCGAGTTCGTACCAGCCGGCACCGATACCGAGAATGGCCCGGCCGCCGCTGACGACGTCGAGGGTGGTGACGGTCTTGGCCAGGATCGCCGGGTTGCGATACGTGTTGCCGGTGACCAAGGCGGAGAGCTGGATGGTGTCGGTGGCCGTCGCGAGCGCCGACAGGGCGGAGTAGGCCTCGAGCATCGGCTCGTCGGGCTTTCCGATTCCGGGGAGTTGGTAGAAGTGATCCATCACGAACGCAGTGTCGAACCCGGCCGCTTCGGCCTCGCGCGCCTGCGCGATGACCTGGGGAAAGAGTTCCGCGACCGAACCGTCGTAGCTGAAGTTGGGCATCTGGTAACCGAGGCGAATAGTCACGGCTGCCACGCTACTCGGATATCGGCCCACAGCACGTGGGAGAGCGCGATAATTCGTCCATGACCACCATCGATCTGGCCCGAGCGCCGTTCTCCGGATTTGCCGTCGACGACCTGCCGGCAGCTCGCGCGTTCTACGCGGACACCCTCGGTCTCGAGGTGACCGAGAACGAGATGGGGATGCTCGAACTTCACCTGGGAGCGGCGACGGTACTCATCTATCCTCGTCCCGGTCACGTGCCGGCGCAGTACACCATCCTCAATTTCCCGGTGACCGACATCGAGGCCGCAGTCGATGCATTGATCGCCAAAGGGGTGGTGTTCCAACAGTATCCGGACATGGGCACCGACGAGAAGGGGATCTTCCGGCACGGCGGACCGCTCATCGCCTGGTTCACCGATCCGGCGGGCAACGTGTTGTCGGTGCTGCAGGACTGAACTCGACCGCTCAGGCAGCCGGGGTCCCCTCCGCCAAGGCCGTTGTCGCGGAACGTCGTACGCCCTGAGGGTCGACCCACTCGACGACGGCGACATCACCGGGGTGACGTCCGATGAGGGCCTGGGCCAGATCCGACGACGAACCGACACCGGCACCGTCGAAGGCGACGATCACATCGTCGCCGGACAGTCCGATTGCCGAGGCCGGAGAATCGGTAGCCACCGTCACCACCTCGGCACCCATCGCCGGCTTGTTGTCGAACACGGACACATCTCGCACCGACACCCCGAAGTACGGGGTCGGGCCCACATGAACCGTCCCGCCGGACTGCCCCGCGACGACCTGGTCGAGCACGGCAGCGGCCTCCGTGATGGGAACCGCATACGCCTCGGGTGCCTGCGGGGGCCTGCTCTCGGAGCCGGTGCGCGCCTCGTCCGAGAGCCCCGCTGTATTGACGCCCACCACACGACCCCAGGCATCGAACAGTGGGCCACCCGAATCACCCGCTCGCACATCGGCATCGACTCGAATCATCCGATCCAGAGTGTTCCGCGAACCGTCCACCGAACTACGGGTACGCACCTGCTGATCCAGAGCCGTCACCGCACCCGGGGCAGGCACCAGAACGCCTGCGCCAGCAGCATTCCCGACGGCAGTGACCGCATCCCCCACCTCGGGAGGTGAGTCCGGAGCGAACTCGACCACCGGCAGGTCGGCCGCGGAAAGCAACTGCATGACCGCCAGGTCACGAGATTTGTCGTAACCGAGCACGGTGGCGTCGTAGATCAGTCCGTTGCCCATGTGCACCGCGCTGATCTCGGTCGCGTTTTCGACGACGTGGAAGTTGGTGAGCACCAGGCCGTCCGGGGCAACGACGAAGCCGGTACCTGCGACGCCGGAGTAGCCGGCGGTGGCGGAGATCGTGACGACGGTGGGGTTCACTCGCGCCGAGAGGTCCTCGAGAGTGAGCGGGGGCGGCTCGACGACGGGGACAGGCGTGACCTCGGGGGCCTGCAGCTGGACGTCGGTGCCGACAATTCCGGGACTCAGCGGCGTGGCGAGGAACCAGACACCGGCGGCGACCAGCGTCAGTACCCACGCTCGCCCACCCGACTGCATGAAAATCGATTATGGTCCGATGCCGAGCGCCGTGCCAGTCAGTCTGCGATCACGGCTCGGGGAACGTCGGCGCGCAGTGTGAAGTCGGTGACGAATTCGCCGTCCTCGGGGCCGTATCGATTCTTGATGTCGTAGCTCTCGACGTCGAACGCGTCGAGGGACGGCGAATGGGTGGTGACGGCCATCGAGCCGCCGTCGATATCGAACTGGAGCAGACGTTGGAAGCCGGTGCTGCGTTCGCCGTCGACCTCGAAGTACTGATAATCGGCCAGCAGTTGCACGACGGTGCGGTCGGTCTCTCCCACGTGCTCGTCGACGACCGCGACCTGGCCGTCGACGTGCCCGGACAGGACGAGGAAGACGGTCTCGTATGGGACGACCAGTCGATTCCAGATCTGCTGGCCGGAGCTGGACCCGATGTCGCCGAACCCCATCAGTTTCTTCTCGCCGAGTTCGTCGAGGTAGTAGTGCGTGCCGATGACGACATTGCGATCGGGGTTCTCGTCGAGAACTCGTTCGGCCCACTGCATGACCTTCTCCGGCGGGTTGTAGCCGATGTACAGCATCAAGAACTTGGCTCCGGCAATGTCGACCAGGTCGTAGTGCGCCGAATTGTCCTCGTCGGTGAACGAACCGCCCCAATAGGGTTGATCCCGATAACGCTGAGGGCCGAAGTACTCGTTGTAGAGCGCGTGGTTCTTCTCGTGCTCTCCGGGAACCAATTTGCCCGCGACGTTCCAGATGTTGTCGTGGTTACCGGGCAGAACGCCGTGGGCGATGCCGGCATCCTCGAGGATCTGCATCGATTCGCTGGCGGCCTCGAACTCCGTGCGCGCCTGAGTATCCGGACGCCCCGGGCTGATCCAGCTCTGAATCAGGTCGCCGGTGTGCATGCTGTAGTCGATCTTCAGCTCGTCGGCGTTGTCGGCGGTCCACTGCGTCATCTCCGAGTACACGCCGGGATCGTCACGGGCGATGTACTGCGTGTCGGTGATGTGCTGGAGCGCGAAATCGTACGTGCTCGGATCGGCGAAGCTGCTGTCGGGGCGCGCGTTGGTTTCGGCGAAAGAACGATCTGCACGCGGGTTGT
Source organism: Rhodococcus sp. 3258 (assembly GCF_031456475.1). Classification (NCBI taxonomy): domain Bacteria; kingdom Bacillati; phylum Actinomycetota; class Actinomycetes; order Mycobacteriales; family Nocardiaceae; genus Rhodococcus; species Rhodococcus sp. 3258. The sequence continues at coordinate 113,732 of NZ_JAVDUT010000002.1, read as the reverse complement.
CGATGACCAGTACTTCGACAGTGCCTCTCTCGGTGGAGATCTCGGCACTCAATTCCACCTGACCGCCGGGCGCAACCGGGTCGGCCGTGGCAATGGCCGGGCCCCACGTGTTGCCCGACTGGTCCCATACATGCAACGCCAGATCGTTGGTGTTCACCGATCTGCCGGACCACGTCAGCGTCGCCGTGTCCGTACCCGGCGCGAACGTCGCGGTGTAGCGGAGATAGGGATATTCGTCCCACCCCGAGGTTCGCATCTCCGTCGTCGACGACTCGACACCGACCTCGTGAGTCGGCGGATTCGGCGCGTCTGCGACACCCGCGACCATGGACGTGGTGATCGCCGCGGGCACCGTCGTCAAACCGATCCCCGGTACCGCAGCCGCTTGGCGAGGCGTCGGCTGGTCGCGGCGCTCGGCAGCCGCATCGGCACCGGTGAGGGCGAGCAGCACACAGGTCAGCGCCAAGGAGCCGAATGCCGATGGGCGCTTCATGCCATCGAGGTTACCGATACCAGCGCCGGAGCCGCGGAAACCGCAGGGCTGCCCGGCTACAGTCGGCTCATGTCCGCGCAGCATCGCCCTCGGGTTCTGATCGGTATCTCCGGCTGGACGTACGCGCCGTGGCGAGGGGATTTCTACCCGAGCGGTCTCGCGCATCGCAAGGAACTCGGGTACGCGTCCGAGCACCTGACGTCGATCGAGATCAACGGCACGTTCTATGCGATGCAGAAGCCGTCGAGCTTCACCAAGTGGCACGACGAGACTCCGGATGACTTCGTGTTCTCCATCAAGGGTGGGCGGTACGTCACGCACATCAAGCGGCTCGTCGGCGTCGAGTCGGCATTGGCGAACTTCTTCGCCACCGGGGTCCTCACCCTCGGTGACAAGCTGGGGCCATTCTTGTGGCAGCTCCCACCCAATCTCGAGTTCGACGCGCAGAAGATGACGGACTTCTGCGCCCTGTTGCCCAGAACTGTCTCTGCCGCAGTAACTCTGGCGGAGTCGCGGGACGACAAACTGGCCGAGGATCGAGTGCTGTTGCCGGCTACGTCGTCTCGGCCACTGCGGCACTGTGTCGAGGCCAGACATGCAAGCTTCGCCTCCGACGAGGCAGTGGAACTGTTGCGCGAGAACGATATTGCGATCGTGGTTGCCGACACCGCCGGAAAGTACCCGTACATCGACACCCCCACAGCGGATTTCATGTATGCCCGACTGCACGGAGACGAAGAGTTGTACGCCAGCGGCTACACCGACGACGCTCTCGATCGATGGGCCACCAAGATCTCCGAGTGGACGTCGGCGGGCCGGGACGTCTTCGTGTACTTCGACAACGACATCAAGGGCTACGCACCCTTCGACGCCATGAAACTCATCGAGCGCGTCGGTAGCTGAGTATTCGTCTCTCTAGGATCGAAGCTAGAGGAGCGAATACTCGTGTAGCTACTGACTCGATGCAGGTAGAGCCTCTGCGACACGTGAAAGGCTGCGCGCCGCCGCGAGAATCGTCTCCACCTTGTCCGTCAAGGCGTCGCCCTCGAATGTCTCCACGCGGCCGCCGACGCTGATCGACGCGACGACCACCCCGTCGCGTCCGAGAATCGGTGCGCCCACCGCCGCGACGCCGGCCAGGTAGTCGGAGTTGCTCAGCGCGTATCCCTGCGTTCGGATCCGGTCGAGATGATCCATCAACTGGTCTGGTGACGTCAGTGTTCGGCTCGTGTATGCAGCAAGCTCTCCGCCGAGCCAGCGGTCGCGAATGCGAGCGGAGAACGCGAGCATCGCCATCGGCCCGGCCGTGGCGTGATACGGAAGAACGGATCCAATCGAAATGCCAGCTACCACAAGGGGATTGCTGCCCTCGTGGCGGTCGATGCACACCGCGCCCTCGTCAGCGGGAACCATCAGATAGGCGGTGTCGCCGAACTTTTGGGCGATGTCCGACAGATACGGCTGGGCGGCACCGCGGATGTCGAGCTGTGTCAACGCGGACGATCCGATCTCGAACACCGGCATGGCGATCCGGTACGAACCCTCCGCTGTTCTGTCCACCCAGCCGGCATGGATCAACGTCGTCATCAGGCGATGCACGGTCGTCTTGTTCATTCGACTCGCCGTCGTCAGGTCGTTGAGCGTCCACACAGGATGCGTCGTGTCGAAATGGTCGAGCAGAGCGCATGCCTTCACGACGGCACCGACGATGTCGCGGCCGGCCTGGGCGTCGGACTCGGTGGGAACTGCCACGAGTTGTTCCTTCCGGTCGGGTGGAGCGTCGTCGCCATCCTACGAACCGACGCGCGATGCGCTATCGATCCACGGGTATTGACTTGTGATCCGAGCCACTCTAAATTCGGAAGGCGTTCCGCAATACGAAACGGAGAGTGCTCGTGACGATGACTTTGAGAGGCCTGACCGAACAAGGCCTGGTGTATGCGCCCGGCGTCTGGGACGGGTTGACGGCCAAGCTGGCCGAGCAGGCGGGCTTCTCGGCGCTGTGCGCGTCCGGCTTCGCCGTATCGGCTGCGCTCGGACTGCCCGACGCCGAGCTGTACACCATGACCGAGAACCTGCAGGCCGTCCGGACCATTCGCGAGGCATCGTCTCTGCCCCTCGTCGCGGACATCGACACGGGCTACGGAAACGCCGTCAACGCCGCGCGCACCGCGACGCGGTTCGCCGAGGCCGGCGTCCAGGGTGTGTTCATGGAGGACCAGCTGTCGCCGAAGAAATGCCCGATCTGCGTCGGCGAGCCGGTGGACTTGATCTCCGTCGAGGAGGCGTCGGGCAAGGTTCGGGCGGTGCGTGATTCCATGCCGGACGACGTTCTGCTCATCGCACGCACCGACGCACGTGGCGACGAGGCGATCATGCGCGCCCAGGCCTACGTCGACGCCGGAGCCGACATGATCATGCCGGTGACGAAGACGTTCGAGACCGTCGAGCAGTGGGAGAACTGTCACCGAGCGGTCGGGGTTCCGCTGATGGCCACGCTCACCGCGTCGACCTGGACCGAGCGGGAGTTCACTCCGGAGGTTCTGGCACAGATCGGAGTGCGGCTGGCTCTGCTGCCCACTCAGGTGCTGATGGCCGCAACCGGTGCCGCACGCGAGACTCTGCGTCGCCTGGCCGCAGGCGAAGCTCCCGCCGACGTCAGTGCCGACGCGCTGCAGCACCACGAGTTCGTGGACCTCATCGGTTTTCCCGAAGTCGAAGCGCAGCAGCGTAAGTACCTTCCTGCAGAGGCGAACCGATGACATCGGCCGCGTTCACGATGGTCGAGAAGATCCTCGGTAGGACCTGTGGCGGTGATCCAGTGCGTGCCGGTGAGAACCACGCGGTACGACCGGCTCGGATGATCGCGTACGACTTTCCCGGGTACACCGATGTGATGTTCCGGCAGATGCGCGACGACTTCGGTATCACCTCACTCGAGGACCCGTCTCGGTACGTCGTCTTCATCGATCACATGTTGACCAAGCGCAACGACCGGGAACAAGAAGTACACCAGGTCACCCGAGAGTGGTGCGAGTACTACGGAATCGAGTTGCACGAGGGCCGCGGCATCGGGCACCAACTCACCGCCGAACTCGGTTTGGCCATCCCCGGTGACTTCCTCGTCCACTTCGACGGCCACATCAGCGGAATCGGGGCGTTCGGTGCGTTGGGCTGGGGTATCCGCCGAGATCTGATCGAGGCATGGGTGACCGGCCAACTCTACGTGGATATCCCAGCGACGACGCGGTTCGACCTGTACGGAGAATTCGCGCCGGGGGTGGACAGCCGCGATCTGGTGCACACCATCATCGACCTCGTCGGGGCCGACGGGTGCGCACACCAGGTGATGGAATTCGGTGGCCCCGGTGCCCGGTCGATGAAAATCGATCACCGGCAGGGATTGTGCGGCATGGCGATGTTCACCGGAGCCGTGTCCGCGATATTCGAACCGGACGAAACCTCACTCGCCTACGCCAACGATGTTGCGCGACAGTCGTTCACGCCGGTCCACCCAGACTCCGATGCGACCTACGCAGCTCGGCACACCATCGACCTCGCCCAGATCGTGCCGCAGGTCGTGCAGCCCGGCTCGGCGCGTGCAGCCAACACCCACACTGCAGCCGAACTCGCCGGCACTCCGATCACCAAGGCGTTCATCGGATCATGTGCCAGTGGACGAATCGAGGATCTGCGGGCCGCGGCACTCGTGCTCGACGGACGCACCGTGGCTCCCGGTGTGGAGCTCAATGTCGTGCCCACGTCGCAGAAGGTGCACGATCAGGCAGAGCGAGAGGGGCTGCTCGACGTACTGCGCGCGGCTGGTGCGCACATTGCAGTGTCGAGCTGCGACTTCTGCTTCGGCTATCAGAAGCCGTTGGCGGCGGGCGAGAATTGCATATCGACCGGCGTGCTCAACATCTCCGGCCGGATGGGTAGCTCGGACGCCAACATCTACATGGGTTCTCCGTACACCGTCGCCGCCAGCGCGCTGGCCGGCACGATCCAGCAGGTGGGCTCGTGAGCGCCTACCCACCCCCGCCCGACGTCATCTCCGGCCGAGTTGCCTGGGTCTTCGGCGACGACTTCGACATCGATCTCGTTGTCGGCGTTGCGAATATCAAGTCGTACGATCCCGAGCATCTGAGGTCGGTCTGCATGACCGCATACGATCCGGGTTTCGTCGATCGCGTTCGGCCGGGCGACATCATCGTCGGCGGCCGCAACTTCGGGTACGGTCACCCGCACTATCCGCCGATGGTGGCTCTGCGCAACGCCGGTATCCAGGCCATCGTGGCCGAGTCGTTCTCGCCGGGATTCTGGCGCGGAGAGACATTCAACGGAGTACCCCTCATCACCATTCCGGAAGTCTCCGGCGCGGTCGTCACCGGTGATGCCGTCGAACTCGATTGGCGACGAGCAGCATTGACCACCGCCGACGGTCGATCGATGGTGGGCAGTGCGCCCAACCCTCGTACTGTCGCAGTCATCGAGGCCGGCGGATCGTACGAACTACTGCTGGCCGAACACCGAAACAAGCAACCACTCACAGGACAGGGAACAGCGCGATGACGAACGTCGACCAGCCTTCTGCGGTCACCAGCGCACCGAAAGCCGACACCACCACCGCGCGCCGTGCTGCGCTCGCCGGTGGCGTCGGCACGCTCATCGAGTATTACGACTTCGCCGTCTACGGATTTCTCGCCGTAGTCATTGCGCCACTGTTCTTTCCGTCCACCAGCCCCGGCGTATCCATCCTCGCGACCCTGGCAGTATTCGGCGTCGCATACGTTGCACGTCCGCTCGGAGGCATCTTCTTCGGCCGCCTCGGCGACAGAAAGGGCCGTCGGCAGGCTCTGGTCGTGACAGTGGTCTGTATGGGTATCGCGTGTGGAGTCCTGGGAATGCTGCCCACGCACTCGAGTGTGGGCGTGCTGGCACCGATTCTGCTCGTCATCATCCGACTCGCCCAAGGATTCTCTGCAGGAGGTGAAATCGGCGGTGCAGCAACCTATATCGCAGAGTCTGCACCGCCGAACCGTCGCGGCTTCTTCGGGTCGTTCACGCCGGTCGGTTCCACCCTCGGATTCGCGGTCGCCGCAGCCGTTGTCGGAGTGGTCGCCCTCATCACGACCGACGACCAGATGTCGTCGTGGGGCTGGCGCATCCCGTTCCTGCTTGCTCTCCCGCTGGCATTCGTCTGTCTGCGAGTGCGGCTGAAGCTCGAAGACAGCCCCGAGTTCGAGGAAATGGCAGCCAAGAACGAGGTTGCGAAAAGCCCGCTCAGCGATGTCGTGAAGAAGCAGCCGTGGTCGGTGCTACGTGTCGTCGGAATTGCGATCGCGATGAACGGATCCGGTTACATCGGTCTGACGTACTTCAGCGTGTACCTGATCAACGACCTCGGATTCTCCAAGGACTCGGTCTACTGGACATCCGCGATCGCAATTGCGTTGGCCTGTGCGACCTTCCCGCTCAGCGGCATGCTCACCGACAGATTCGGGCGCAAACCGGTACTGCTCAGCGGCTACGTTGCGTATGTCGTCATTGCGTTGCCGGTGTTCATGATCCTCGGCGCGACGTCGTCGATCATCGTGGTGGGCTGTGTGTACTTCGTCTACATGGTTCTCAACGGAGTCGTGCAGGTACCTGCGTTCCCACTGTTCACCGAGCTGTTCCCCCGGGCAGTTCGATACACCGGAGTGTCGTTGGGCTTCAACATCGGCACCATCGCCGCAGGCGGTACAGCACCGTACGTCGCCGCTCAACTGGTGGAGTCGACCGGCAACGCCATGTCACCCGCCTACTGGGTCATGGGTGTCTGCGTGATCGGCGTACTCACGGTGCTGACCATCAAGGAAACCGGACGCGAGAAACTCCCGGTGTAGTGCGGCGTAGATGCCGGCCGTAGTTCGAGACTCGCCCCACCACGTGCGCTCGACGTGGTGGGGCGTCCCGCGTGTGTGCGGTCGAGGGACGCAGCCGACCGGGGTGACAAACGCGAGCGCACTTGCCAGATGCGCGCAGAATAGCGACGTGATCGGTGTCTACTTTGTGCGCGTCTGGCAAACGCGCGCGCGTTTGCGGAAATGGGGGCCGCTACCCCAGTATTCCGCACTCTTGCGTCAAAGCTAGATATCGATAGACAGCGCTACGGAGCGCAGAGTCGACGCACGGCGGCTTCGATTTTCGACGCCCGACGCTGAATTTCGGCGTTGTCGGCAGGCTCGCAGTGCAGGCTCGGCGCGGTCATCCACGCCGAGGTGATGCCGAACATCATGGTGATCAGATCGTCGACGGTGAAGGCGTCGGAGATCAGTCCGTCTCGCTGGGCGTCGGCCATGGCCCTGTGTCGCTCGGCGATGACCGAGTGGATGTCGTCGGTGCCCGAGGTCGCCATACCGCCCTGAAGCTGAGTCCACAGCAGGAGGCGGTGTTCCTCGGGATGCGCAGCGAGGTGCAGGTATTCGCGCGCTGCGTATCCGCCGAGATCGTCGACGGCGAAGGGTACTTCGTCGATGAACCGCGCGAACCCGTCCTCGACGACGGCCCGGAACAGGGCTTCTTTGTCCCCGAAGTACGCGTACAGACGTTCCTTGCTGGCCTTGGCCGCGGCCGCGATCCGATCGACGCGGGCCCCGGCAAGCCCGTGTACCGAGAACTCGTCCCGGGCGGCGACGACGATGCGGGCGCGGGTCGCACTGGCGTCAGGTTTCATGGCGGTCACCATACCCCCAACCAACTAGTTCGTTTGACTATTGGTTCTGGGTCGCCTACCTTTTTGCTCGGGACATTTTTCGTGCCCAGAATCAACGAGTACGAGTGGGGTACAAGCATGTCGCAGCTCTCCGAGCGCGAAGCGCCGGATCTGAATCCGAACTACGAGCGCCGATGGCTGGTGCTGTGCATCGTCGCCATCACTCAGCTCACGATCGTGCTCGACGGCACGATCGTCAACATTGCGCTGCCGCAGGCTCAGCTGGACCTGGGCATCAGCGACAGCAGCCGCGCCTGGGTCATCACCGCCTACGCGTTGTCCTTCGGCGCACTCCTGCTGCTCGGCGGACGCATCGCCGACTACTGGGGACGCAAGCGCTCGTTCATCGTCGGCATGGCAGGCTTCGCCGTTGCCTCCGCTATCGGCGGACTCGCCCAAGAAGGCTGGCAGCTGTTCATCGCGCGCGCCGGCCAGGGTGTGTTCGCTGCACTGCTCGCCCCGGCAGCACTCGCCATCCTGACGGTGACGTTCACCGACACCAAGGAACGCGCCAAAGCGTTCGGCGTCTTCGGTGCCATTGCCGGTGGCGGCGCAGCGGTCGGCCTACTCCTCGGCGGAGTGCTCACCGAGTACGCGAACTGGCGCTGGTGCCTGCTGGTCAACATCCCGGTCGCAGTGTTCGCCATCGCCGCAGCGGTGCCGCTGGTGAAGGAGAGCAAGGCTCACGGAGACACCCGCTACGATCTGCCCGGCGCAATCCTCGTCGCTCTCGGTCTGGCCTCGCTGGTCTACGGCTTCACCGAAGCCGAAGACGGCTGGGCGACGGTACCCACCATCTCGTTCATCGCGCTCGGCCTCGCTCTGCTGGCCGCGTTCGTCGTCGTCGAATCCAAGTCCGCCAACCCGCTGCTGCCCTTGAGTGTGTTGCTCGACCGTGACCGCGGCGCCGCCTACATCGGCTCGGCCGTCATCGGCGCTGCCCTGCTCGGTGGCACGTTGTACCTCACGTTCTACTTCCAGATCGTGCTGGAGATGAGCCCGGTGATCGCCGGCGTCGCGTCGCTCCCGATGACCGGCGGCATTCTGATCACGGCCGCGCTCGCTTCTGCGCTCGTGCCGAAGATCGGACCCAAGCCGCTGATGGCCGTCGGTCCGGTCGTCTCCGCAGTCGGCCTGCTGCTGCTGACCCAGATCGGCGTCGACACCTCGTACTTCACGCACGTCCTGCCGGGCGTCGTACTCCTCGGCCTCGGCCTCGGTCTGCTGATGGTTCCGATGCAGAACGTCGCACTGATCGGCGTTCCCGATCACGACGCAGGTGCCGCATCGGCGCTGATCAACGCCACCCTGCAGGTCGGCGGCGCACTCGGTGCTGCGGTGTTCACCACCGTCTACACCTCGTCCAAGACCTCGTACCTGGCCGAGAATCCGGCACCGACTCCGCCCGCCGGAGTTCCCGCGGAAGCTCTCGCCGGACAGGAAGTGCCCAGCGACGAGATGTTGGCCGCGCTGCCGGAGCCGATCCGCAACTTCGTGCTCGCGACCATCGACCACGCGTTCTCGGCCGAGGTCTCCGGCTACGCCTGGGCATTCGGAACCGCCGCGATCCTCGTCGCGCTGGTGAGCCCGGTCGTGTTGCTGCTCGTCCGCGCGAAGAAAGACGACCTGCCCGTCGGCGACACCCCGGTACACATCGGATAACGCAGGCACGAACCGACAACCCCGCTGCTCAGCCGTCGAGCAGCGGGGTTGACGTTCTTCGAAGGCATCGTCAGTCCGGGTCGATTGCTTCGGCCTGCGCGGTGAGCAACATGTGCAGCAGCTCGGGAGGCAATGCCATCGGAGGCATCGCGCCGAGAGTGATGGAGTTGTCGGAATCGCCGTTCAGTTCCTCCACCTCGTCGTGCAGGCTTTCCATCTTCTCGTCCAGCGTGTTGGCCGTCTCGGCGGCCTCGGTCAGTTCCGCCAACAGGGTGGGCGGAATCTGGCCGCGGTACTTGTAGAAGATCTTGTGCTCGAGGCTCGCCCAGAAATCCATGGCAATCGTGCGGATCTGGAGTTCGACCAAGACCGGTTGGACGCGATCGGACATGAACACCGGAATTTCGACGATGAGGTGCAAACTCTTGTAGCCGTTGGCTTTCGGGTTCGCGATGTAATCCTTGACCTCGACGACTCGAACGTCGGTCTGACTACTGAGCATGTCCGCGATGCGGTAGGTGTCGGAGATGAAGCTGCACGTGATGCGGACACCTGCGACGTCGAAGATGTTCTCGCGAATGGCGTCGAGCGTCAGTGCGCACTTCTTGCGCTGAGCCTTGTCGACGATGCTCTCGGGCGTCTTGAGTCGCGACGAGACATGCTCGATGGGGCTGTAGCGGTGGATGTGAGTGAATTCCTGCTTCAGGATGTTGATCTTGGTGATCAGTTCGTCGATTCCGAACTTGTAACTCATCATGAAGCGGGTGAAATCGTGCCTCAGCTGCACCAGGTCGACGACGGCTTCACTGTTGCTCATGCCCCCGATTGTCCACGATCGCCGGACGTGACCGCGCCGCGCGAGAATCGAAGCTGGCGTCGCTGCACGTGGCACCGAGTTCTGGGGTGAACCGCACGAGATTGCACCTCTGGCACTGATGGGTACGGTGATGCCCCCGCTCACACGAGCAAGCACGCGAACCCACCAGTACCGAACCGGCGACAAGCGGATGGCCGTTGGTGCAGTGAGTAGGTGCTCGTTCTGCCCACCGATCGCCGACGCGGTAGAGCGACCCGGCAACCGGGTCGGTGTCGCGCTCGTCGGATGCCATCGCGCGCAACCGCCTTCGACACTGTCTACCGCCCGATATGGACCGCCCGAAGTGGCTCCGCTGGCCGCATCGCCAACTCCGGGGGCCCGCTCAGACTAACAGAAATCGAACGTATGTTCTAACGTGGATGTCAAAACCACGTCTTGCGGCCACCGACTGCGCGCCCCATCGAACCGAGCAACGTCAGAACCGCGCCGACGACCACCAGAATGATGCCGATAGTCGTCAAAATTGAAATGCCGGCGAAATAGCCGATGAGGGCGAGGATGATTCCGAGAACGATCATGACTACTCCTGGTGCCAAAGTGAGCCCACTATCGACGAATTGTCGATGGGACCGAACCTACTCGGGCGCGTGGACGATTGCTCACAATTGTCGCTATTTTCCGGCATCCACTTTCGCCGCGAGGAAAGCCTCCGGATCGATCAGATCCGCCTGCCCCACGATCGATCCCAGATCCGCGATGCGCTCGATCCCGGTGAGCACCATCTCCTCCTCGACGGTGCCCTCGGCGTAGCCGTAGTAGCAGGTCGACGTGGTGTGGTTGTGGTCCTTGTCGATGCGGTTGGCGCGGCCCTCGATCTGCCTGATGTCGATGGGTGTCCACCGGGGATCGTGAATCAGCGTCACGCGCGGTGCGAGTGTGGAGACCGTCCCCTCCGGGAGCAGTAACTCGTTGGTGTGCAGGTTGATCGCGCTCGTGGTGGTCGAGACGATGACCGACGCGTCGCCGGTCTGAAAACGGCGGATCGACGCCTCCTGCTCGGGACTGCTCATGCTCCCGTCGACCACGGCGACCTCGAGCCCCTCGTCTCGAAGTGTCTGGGCCAGAGCAGCGACCGACTCGCGGTAGAACATCGAGACGAACACCTGATTGCCTGCCTTGACCCACGTCCGGACTTGATCCGCAGACGCGGGAATGCGCAGGTACGAGCACTTCTGACGAAATCGCAGCGTCGCCGCACGAGTACTCGGATTCTTCTGCAGCACTCGCTTTCCGCCGACGGCCTTCCAGATCGGCAGGCCGACTTCCTTGCGGTAGTCCACCCACGCCGAGTTGTACAGCCGCTTCTGCGCGGCCGTGAGTTCCTGACCGAGGGGCTCCCGCGGAGTCGGCGGCGACGGCCGCGAAATAGACCACGGCACAGCACCTCCCGAGAGCCAGCCGTGCACAGACGCGATGTCGCGGGCTCGCTTCGTCGCGTCCTCGGGCTCCCACCGCCACGTGGTCAACCCCGTCGTCGCCTTCCCTGCCTTGACAGCGAACCCGGACTCGATGAGGAACTCCGCCCACTTCATGGTCACGGCATACCCGAGATACTCGTCGTCGCCGAGGATCTCGACGCCGCGGCTGCGTTCGACGGCGCGGGCCATGTACGCGAAATGCAGCGGCTGATAGCCGGGAGTGGCAGACATCCACACGACGGATCGGGCCGCCTCTTGATACCGCCACAGAATTTGCGACTGCTGCGATTCGATGTTCATCAACGCATGCGACTCGTCGGCGATCACCACGTCGATGTCGAACCGCAGCTCGCCCAGCGAGATGGTCCGCTTGTTCTGCGTCCGTTTACGTTTGCCCAGATCGGTCTCGGGCGGAACCGACAGCAGCTTCTTGGTGGACTGATAGGTGATCAGCAACCAACGCTTGCGGTCGGACGGTTCGATGCCGGCCTCGCTGTCTGCAATGGTGCGACGCCACCCCGGCAGCGCACCCTTGGGTGCCACCACCAGAACCGTGCCGATCTCGGCGGCCGACATCTGCCGCACGGCCTCGCACACGGCCAACGTCTTTCCCAGACCCGTCGAATCCATCTGCGCGAAGTACGGGAAGCCGGCGTCGAGCGCGGCCAAATGGCGTCGGACCGATTCGAGTTGGGTGTCGCGAGGCTGCATCGCCCGTTCGCGCACCTCTTCGTCGCGCCAACTGTCGTTCGCGTCGTCCTCGAGCCACCGCTGCAGGCTGTACGGCATCGATTCGTACGGCTGCAGGTACTCGGGCAGTTCGGTTCCGTAATACGCGAACACGCGCGGTCCGGGGTACCAGCGCGCTCCCGCTGCGCCCGCCGCGGACCGATCCTCGAACGGCACGTCCAACACCCAGACGCGCTCGCCGGGATCGGGCACCCGAAGATCGGGGGCGGCGGACTTGCGGGGCGAGGTCTTGCGCGGGGCTGCTCTCTTGCGAGGTGCGGCCTTCTTCGGGGCAGCTTTCTTCGCTGCAGGCTCACCGTTCTTCGCAGCCGCGAACTTTCGCGCAGCGCTGCTCTGCCCGGCCTTGACGGTGCGGGCAGTGGTGGATCGGGCAGTGCGTTTACGAGGTGGCATCGGATCCAGTCTGTCGTACGGTGTGCACGAACACCGTAAAGGAGCCCTGTGACATACCCGAACGACCCGCGCGCCGTAGTTCTCGTCCACGACCGGGACCCGTCCCTGGCGCGTCGCGATATCGGCACCCTCGCCGCCGAATTGCGCACCAGGGGTTTCCTGTTGGACGTGCATTCCTTCGACCACAGTCCCGATGTCGCACCACCGACGCTGTCCGACGCGCAGGTGGTCGTGGTCATGGGCTCACCCGACGCTGCGTACGACGACACCCTGACGTGGCTCGCGCCGGAGATCGCGTACGTGCAGCAGGCGATCGATGCGCATGTCCCGGTTCTGGGTGTGTGCTTCGGCGGCCAGTTGCTTGCTCGCGTGCTCGGCGGATCCGTCCGCAAGTCCGAGTACCCCGAGTACGGATTCGTCGACGTCGAGACCTCCGATCCCGAGCTCGTCGCCTCGGGCCCGTGGATGGAATTCCACGGCGACACGTTCGTCGCGCCGCCGGAGGCCACGGTCATCGCCCGCAACGCGGCTGCGCAACAGGCCTTCGTCTGCGGCCCGCACCTCGGGTTGCAGTTCCACCCCGAGATCGACCTCGACACCTACGATGCATGGGCGGCCGCGTGGGAGCGCGACGGCGTCGAACACGCGGTGGACGTGCACCAGATCAGGCAAGACATTGCCGACTCCGAAGCAGCAGCTCGCAAGCGGTGCTCGGCCCTGCTGGACGCATTTCTCGCCCGATCCTCGGCGGTGCCCCGGTAGGGTCGAACGATGACCGAGGCCAGGCCCAGCAACTTCAGCGATCACCAGCTCGGCATCTACGCCGCCGGAATGTTCGCTCAGCAGACACCGTCGATCACCACCAACCTGGCAAGGCTGGAGGACCAGGCTGCCGAGAAGCTCTCGCCTGAGGCGCTCGGCTACATCGTCGCCAGCGCGGGCAGTGGCTCGACGGCGCGGGCGAACCGGGCCGCCTTCGACAGGTGGGCCATCACGCCGCGGATGCTGCGCAGCTCGGCCTCGCGTGATCATGCGTGCACCGTGCTCGGCACCGACATGCCTGCACCGCTGCTGATCGCGCCGGTGGGTATTCAGACTCTCGCCCATCCCGACGGTGAACTCGCGACGGTTCGCGCGGCTGCGGAACTCGGTGTGCCGTACATACATTCGACGCAGGCATCGCATTCCTTCGAGCAGATCGCCGAGGCGGGCGGAGATGCGCCACGCTGGTATCAGTTGTACTGGCCGACGGACGAATCGGTACTGCTGAGCTTCCTGCAGCGTGCGAAGGACACCGGATTCACCACGTTGGTGCTGACGCTCGACACCACGTTGCTGGGCTGGCGGCCTGCCGATCTCGACCGCGGGTACCTTCCGTTCTTGGCCAACCTCGGAATCGAGAACTATCTGAGCGATCCGGCGTTCCAAGCCGGACTCGCTCAGTCCGTCGAGGAGAATCCCGTTGCGGCCGCGATGCATTGGGCGCAGATGTTCCCCAATCCCGGCCTGTCGTGGAAGAACCTCGCGTTCCTGCGCGAGCACTGGGACGGTCCCATCGTGCTCAAGGGCATCTGCACCGTCGGCGACGCCCGAGAGGCGGCCGCCCATGGAGTCGACGGCATCGTGGTCTCCAACCACGGTGGACGTCAGATCGATGGTGCCAGGCCGTCTCTCGACGCGTTGCCGTCCATCGTCGAGGCTGTCGGCGACGAACTGACGATCCTGTTCGATTCCGGTGTGCGCACCGGTGCCGACATGGCCAAGGCGCTGGCGCTCGGGGCCGATGCGGTTCTACTCGGCCGCCCGTTCCTCTACGGTCTCGCCCTCGGCGGGCAGGAGGGTGTTGCACACGTACTACGTTGCCTGCTTGCCGAATTCGACTTGGTGACCAGCCTGTCCGGCCATACCGGCGCGGGCGAGCTCGGTCGCGACTCGATCGAGGCGTCCTGATGGAGTGGACGAAGCACGCGATCTGGTGGCACCTGTACCCGCTCGGCTTCACCGGCGCTCCGGTGCACGGATGGGACGGTGAATCCCAATCGGATCTGCACCGGCTCAGCAGAATCGAGAAGTGGCTCGACTACGCACTCGAGCTCGGTGCCTCGGGCATCGCCCTGGGGCCGATCTTCGAGTCGGAGAAGCACGGCTACGACACTGTCGACTACTACCACGTCGACGGTCGGCTCGGCACCGACGAGGATATCGATTCGCTGATCGCTGCGGCGCATTCCCGCGGTCTGAAAGTGATGTTCGACGGCGTCTTCAACCATGTGGCGCAGAGCTTCCCGAAGTTCCGTGAGGCCCTGGCTGAGGGCCCGGATTCCGAGGCCGCGGAGTGGTTCCACCTCGACTGGTCCGGGAACGAGCCGACGCATCGCAACTTCGAGGGCCACGACGAACTGGTCGCACTCAACCACGAGAGCCCGCACGTGCAGCAGTACGTCGTGGACGTGCTCTCGCACTGGCTCGGACGTGGCGTCGACGCCTGGCGGCTCGACGCGGCCTACGCGGTACCGCCGCGCTTCTGGGCCGCGGTACTGCCGAAGGTTCGCGAGAAGCATTCGGACGCATACTTTCTCGGCGAGGTCATCCACGGTGACTACGACCGGATCGTCTCGGCCTCCACGTTGGACTCGGTGACGCAGTACGAACTGTGGAAGGCGATCTGGAGTGGGCTGAGCGAGAAGAATTTCTTCGAGCTCTCGCATGCCCTCGAGCGTCACAACGGTTGGCTCGACGCCTTCGTGCCCGCCACGTTCGTCGGAAATCATGACGTCAATCGCATCGCCAGCGTCATCGAGGACGAGCGACATCTGCTGCACGCGTTGGTGGTTCTGTTCACCGTGGGCGGGATGCCGATGATCTACTACGGCGACGAGCAGGCATTCCGCGGTATCAAGGAAGATCGCGTCGGCGGTGATGACGAGGTGCGTCCCGAATACCCGGACACTTCCGAGGATCTCGCACCGTACGGCTGGCCCGTCTACCGAGTGCATCAGGAGCTGATCGCAGTTCGGCGTCGCAATCCGTGGTTGTACTCCGCACGCACCGAGACACTCGAGCTCACCAACACCGCGCTGCTCTACCGCGTGTACGCGGACGACAATTCCATGACGGTGGCGCTCAACCTCGGCGACGAGGCCATCGACTACCCGGCCCGGGGCAGCGAAGTACTGGCCGGTGAGGCGCACCTGAACGACGGACGGGTAAGCGTTCCTCCCCACGGCTGGGCTGTCATCGGCTGATCGCTGCATACGGTTGTGTTCGGCTGTCTACGTCGAGCGCAAGAAAGCAGTAGAGAGACCTACAGGTACAGTCGACCGCGACACGGGGTGCCCGTCAGGGCTGAGATCACACCCGTCGAACCTGATCTGGTTAGGACCAGCGAAGGGAATGTCGTGATGTCTCGGTATTTCCTGTCCCTCGTGACGGTCCCGACCTCGAACGAGAGGCGTAGCGCATGAGACTCGACGAGCAGACAGTGTTGATCACCGGCGGCGGCCGCGGACTGGGAGCAGCGATTGCCGCTGCTTTCGCCGGTGAGGGCGCGCGTGTGGTGATCGACTACCGCACCAGCAAAGAGGCAGCAGAGGCGTTGGCGGACAGGCTCGGCGACCGTGCATTTGCTGTTCAGGGCGACGTGACCGACGAGAGCGCGGTGGCCTCGGTGTTCGACTCGGCCCGTGCGCATTTCGGCACCCCGATCACCACCGTCGTCAACAACGCACTGGCCGATTTCTCGTTCGACGGGGATGCTCGACCGAAGGCCGACAACATCACCTGGGAGCGGTTCGACGCTCAGCTGCGAGGCAGCGTTCGCGCGGCACTGCTCACCACGCAGGCGGCCTTGCCGGGAATGCGTGAGGCGGGCTTCGGTCGAATCATCAACGTGGGCACCAACTTGTTCCAGAATCCGGTGGTGCCGTACCACGACTACACCGCCTCCAAGGCCGCCCTGCTCTCACTGACGCGCACGTTGTCGGTGGACCTGGGCGCGGACAACATCACCGTCAACATGGTCTCGGGCGGACTGCTGCGCACCACCGACGCCAGTGCCGCGACCCCGGCCGAGGTGTTCGACTTCATCGCGGCCTCGACCCCGCTGCAACGCGTCACCACCCCGGAAGAGTTCGCCGATGCTCTGCTGTTCTTCGCCTCCCCGTGGGCGCGGTCGGTGACCGGTCAAAACCTCGTTGTCGACGGCGGTTTGGTCAAGAACTGACATGCACCTCAACGCGTTTCTGTACGGCTGCGGACATCACAGTGCAGCGTGGCGGCATCCCGATTCGCGAGTGGAGGACTTGGGCGACATCGCGTACTACGAGGAACTTGCGCAGCTGGCCGAACGGGGAAAGTTCGACGCGGTGTTCTTTGCCGACGGGCATTCCGTTCGCGACCCGGCCGGCGCAGGAACCTGGTTTCTCGAACCGATCACGGCGCTGTCGGCCATGGCCAGAGCGACCACCCACATCGGTCTGGTCACGACTGTGTCGTCGACGTTCTACACACCGTTCCATGCCGCGCGCATGCTGGCGTCGTTGGACCACATCAGCGGCGGACGGGCCGGCTGGAACGTCGTCACGTCCATGTTCGACGCCGAGGCGCGTAATCACGGAATGGACGCCATCCCGGCTCGCGAGGAGCGCTATGCCCGCGCCGAAGAGTTCGTCGATACTGCACTGGCGCTGTGGGATTCGTGGGACGCCGACGCGTTGACGCTCGATCGAAGCGGACACTACGCGGACCCGGCCAAGGTGCATGCCATCGATCACGACGGCAAACATTTTCGGGTCGACGGTCCGTTGACGGTGCCGCGTTCACCGCAGGGTCGGCCGGTTCTGTTCCAGGCCGGGGCGTCGGGTCCGGGCCGCGACCTGGCGGCGAAGTACGCCGAGGCGATCTATGCCGTCGCCTACGATCTCGTTGCCGCGCAGGGCTATTACGACGACGTGAAGACGAGAATCGATCGAGCCGGTCGTGGCAGCGCGGCAGTGGGCATCATGCCGGGTCTGGTGACGTACATCGGATCGACGATGGAGGAGGCTCGCCAGAAGAAGGCCGAACTGGACGTCTTGCTGCCGACGGAACAATCCCTGGCGATGCTCTCGACGTTCACCGGACAGGATTGTGCTGCCTGGGAACTCGATGAACCCGTACCGCCGCTACCACCTGCAGCCGAGTTCACGGGACCGCAGGGCCGGTACGAGACGATCCTGCGCATCATCGAGAAGGATCGCCCGACGGTGCGCGCGCTGCTGGGCACCCTCGCGGCCGGTGGCGGGCACGCCACGATGATCGGCACACCGGATTCCATCGTCGACGAGATGGAATCGTGGATCGGCCGCGGTGCCGATGGATTCAACCTGATGTGCCCGCGCTACCCCGACTCACTCGCCGACTTCGTCGAACACGTGGTCCCGATCCTGCAGCAGCGCGGCCTCTTTCGATCCGAATACACGTCGTCAACGCTGCGCGGGCATCTGACCGGATGACCTGAAGGTTCAGTCCAGCGAGTCGATGAATTCCGTTGTCAATCGGGCAATGTCGTCCGCATGTGAGATCGGCGACCAGTGTCCTGCCGGAATGTCGTTGCGCGTGAGGTTCTTCACCCACTTGCCGGTGTCGTCGTAGTGGTACGGCCGCACCGCGACGTCCTCGGTGTTGACGATGAGGTGCACCGGGATGTCGATGTATCGATCCCGCGGATTGGTCAGCAGCGGAATGATGTTGGCGCGGTACAGGTTGGTGCCGTTGGTTGCGTCCGACCACAGCGTGGGGTTCTGGGTGACAAGCTTCGGATCGACGCCCGAGAACTCCTGGAGGAATGCCGGCCAGCCCTTGGCGAACTGTCGCTTGATGCGCAGCGTCGAGAGTCCGGGGATGTGGAAGGTGACGGTGTACCAGGACGCTCGGGTCTGCGCGAGAACCTGCTTGATGCCGGTGAGGGTGGGACGACGCAGGCGCGACTGCGACCACTTTCCGAGGTGATCGAGGTTAGGTCCCGAAATCGATGTGTAGGAACGAATTCGGTCCTTCGCCTGCGGTTGAGCTGCCGCCTCCCATACCTCCACGGCACCCCAGTCGTGAGCGAGCACGTGAACGGGAGCGTCGGGGCTCACCGCATCGGCAACGGCATAGAAGTCCGCCGCCAACCGGGCCAACTTGTACGCCGACTGCTCGACGGGGACCGAGCTCTCGCCGGCTCCACGCGAGTCGTAGCTGATCACCCGAAAACGGTCTTCGAGTTGCGGCACGATGTGGCCCCACAGTTCGTGAGTATCGGGCCACCCGTGAACGAGGACGATGGGTTCGCCCTCGGGGTTTCCGCTCTCGAACACCGCCAGCCGAATGCCTTCGTTGACGACCGTCGTACGAACTGCGTTGCTGCTCACTGTCTTTCCGTTCTATAGATCGAGTACGAGACGGGCGCTTCGAGCACGCGAGACGCAGATGAGCATGTGGTCGCGCTGCTCTTCCGGGGTCAATCGCGATTCGAGGTGTTCGGGCTCCCCGGACAGCACACGCACCTTGCAGGTGCCGCAGAAGCCCTGCTGGCACGAGTACGCGATATTGGGCTTCTGCTGCTTGACGGCCGTGAGCACGGAGGCGTCGGCGGCGACGTCGAGCACGGCTCCACTGCTGATCAGCTGCACCTCGAACGGTGTGCCGTCGAGGATCGGCGGCGGGCCGAAGCGTTCGAAATGCAATGCGGTGGCGGCACATTGGCGGAAGTCGCGGCGGACGGCGTCGAGCATGGGGGTAGGACCGCAGCAGTAGACGGCACCGCCTGCGGGTGCGCGCTCGAGCAATTCACCCTCGGTGGGGTACCCGTGCACGTCGTCGGTACGGATCAACACGCGGTCCGATTCCCAGCTCTCGATCTCGTCGAGAAAAGGCATCGTGTCCCGGGAGCGACCGCAGTACACGAACTGCCAATCCATCCCGAGGATCCGTGCGGCACGGACCATCGCGATGATGGGGGTGATGCCGATGCCGCCGGCGACGAACAGCGCGCTGCCCTCGGCGACGAAGGGAAAGCCGTTCCGTGGGCCACGTACGGTGACCTCGGTGCCGGGCTCGAGTGCGTGCATCTCGATGGATCCACCTGCGCCGGTGGGGATTCGGCGCACGGCGATACGGTAGCAACTACGGTCGGACGGATCGCCGCACAGCGAGTACTGCCGACGGCGACCCGACGGCAGATGCAGATCGAGGTGGCAGCCGGGATGCCAGATCGGCAGCTGCTCCCCCGTCGGCGAGGCGAGAGTCAGAGCGGCGACGTTCTCGTCCTCGGCGATGATCTCGCGGTCGACGACCACCAACCGCAGCGCGGAATCGGGATTGTGGCCGGCTACCGCGTCGTCGTACTCCTTGCCGGCAGTCGCATGCATGTAGCCGTTGAGGAACGTTCCGAGCATCTGCATCGAGCGATCGGCGCGAGGGCGTCCGCGCAGATCCGGTGGCGCGTCCTTGGGCAACAGCCGCGGAACGCGACCCGTCGAGAGCCTCACCGCGCCGCAGCCTGCGCGGCCGGGGACGACGCCAGGTAGCGCACGGCCTGAGCCGTCGAGCCTTCCTGGCTCGGGTGATACGACTTCTTCAGGTAGCGAGACATACTGCGGCCGACGTGCGTCAGCGCCGGCAGCGTGCCGCGGCGAACAGACTTGCGCCACAGGGCCGATCGGGGCTTGCGGACCGACTTCGGCGCGCTCTGCAGCTCGGGGTCGTTCTTCATCAGGAAGATGATGCCGCGCATCCAGATGTACCCCATCAACGGAACGACCACGACGAACGTGCGCAGGCGACGTACCTCGCGCTTGTCGAAGTAACGAAGGGTGTCGTACGCAACCGAGCGGTGTTCCACTTCCTCGGCACCGTGCCACCGCAGCAGATCGAGCATCGTCGGATGGATGCCGGCGCGGTCGAGACCGTTGGCATTGAGTACCCAATCACCGAGGAACGCCGTCACGTGCTCGATGGCCGCGATGAGGGCCAGCCGCTCGACGAGGTTGTTCTTCGATCGCAGACTCGTCACCGAATCCGATCCGAGGACCTTGCCGAAGGCCCATTCCATCTGATCGGTGAACGGAGTGGGGTCGAGTCCGTTGTTCTGCAGATGCACGAGGACGCCGGTATGAGCCTCGGCGTGTACGGCTTCCTGGCCGATGAAGCCGATGACGTCGTCGCGCAGCTTCTCGTCGTCGATGTAGGGCAGGGCCTCTTTGAACGTGTCGACGAACCAGTGTTCGCCGGCCGGGAGTAGTAGATGCAGCACGTTGAGGACGTGCGTGGTGTACGGATCGCCGGGCACCCAGTGCATCGGCAGATCGCTCCAGTCGAACTTGACGTTCCTGGCCTGAAGCATCACTTCGCCCGGGTCCGATGCGACGGCGTTGCGCTCGTTCATCGAGTCGACCTCCTCCACGTCCGCGATGTGGCCGCTGCCACAGTGCGCGACTTAGTATAAACACCGGTTACAGGTAAAAGGAACCATGTCGGTGGACAGTGAGAGACTCCTGTGATGACCGACCCCTCCCCAGCGGCAGTTCCTTCGAGCACCGTCCCCGTCACCTGGCCCACCGAGTGGCCCGTCGATGTGCGTCGAATCGCGGACGCCACAGTCGATGCCCTTGCTGCTGTCGTGGCGCAGGATCCGATCGCGTTCGACGAGGCCGTCGAACTGTTGGACCGCTCGGACGCGGCCAAGGCCGGGAACGTGCATGCGGAGATGGTACGGAGTTTGCTCGAAGAGGTATACAGCGATGGCTTGACCGGGGAGAACGTCCAGGAAGTACTCGGCCGAACAGTCCGCGGAGCCGACTGGCTCCCGAGCGTGGACATCGCCGGATTCGTCAAAGTGCTCACCGGCGCGCTGGGTGTGACGGACGTCGACGAACAATCACGTTCGCGGCCGCGGCCGGCGCACGCCCTGCTGGTGGTGGCGGATCTGCTCGCCGTTCGGCGAAGCCGCGCCGAGACGTATGTGCGCCGCGCACTCGCCGAGATTCACCGCGCGCAGACAGTGGAGATGCCCTAGCGAGATCTTCGCCTCTCTTGCGCCGATGCTAGAGAGTCGTAGAAGGCACTACCGACGCCGACGACGAACTCGAAGTTATGGACACTTTTCGACGGATTCTCGTCCCCAACTTCGAGTTCGCGGCGTCGGACGTGGCTATCGATGCAGCAGATTGGCCCCGGCGATGATGGCCCGGATCGGCGACAGGGTTGCGTCGAGCTCGATGGACATCGACCATTCGCGGCGACCGTCGTGCTCGGCCAGGACGAAGGTGGCGGTCTCGTCGCCGATGCGCTGCTGGTGGAACGAGAGGATCTCGATGCGGAACCCGGCGTCGTGGAGCATCGACGTCAACGCCTCGATCGGTCCGTATGTTGTTGCAGCACAAGCGAAGATGGTGTCACCGATGCCGAAGGTGGCGTCGAACGACATCTTGCCCCCGGTGGCCCCAGTGCCGGACCAGGAGCCCAGCCGGAGAGGTCCGGTGGTGGGCGAGAAGCGGTCGACGAAGGCCGTCCACGACAGGTGTTGCCCGGTGATCTCGTCGCGCATCGTGCGCGGCAGGGCGCAGCCGAAGCGGGCATGGAACGGATCTGTGGCGAAAGTCGAAGCGAGTGAATTCATAAGGGTGGTCCTGGCGAATGTGAAGGGAGGACCGAGAGAGCACGACGACCCGCAGCGAGGGGTCGGTCCGAATCAGACCCCGCTACGGCGGCGTACTACGAGAATGCGCTTCACGGAGCCGACAGTAGCCCCGGCCTCGGGCGTCCCGCAAGTATCGAACGAATACGGATCTCTAGGACACGAGCTAGATGTCCGCATATATCGCACGGTTCGTTGTAACTTTGGCCCCATGGACCCCGTGCGTAACCCTTACGCTCCCGGCGCAGGCCAGCGCCCACCCGAGCTCGCCGGTCGAAAGAAGCAGCTCGACGCCTTCGACGTCGTGCTCGAACGCATCACCCGCGGCAGACCGGAACGCAGTGTCGTTCTCACCGGGCTGCGCGGCGTCGGCAAGACGGTGCTGCTCAACCACCTCCGATCCGCGGCCATCGCGCGCGGTTGGGGCACCGGGAAGATCGAAGCTCGCCCCGACCAGGAACTGCGCCGGCCCCTGTCGTCGGCGCTGCACATGGCGGTACGCGGCATTGCGGCCTCGCATCGAGACCCCGAACGCGTCGACGAGTTTCTCGGCGTCCTCAAGGCCTTCGCGCTGCGCGCCACCGCGGACAAGGGGATGCGCGAGCGGTGGCAACCGGGCATCGACGTCCCGGCGAAGAGCGGCCGCGCCGACTCCGGTGACATCGAGATCGACCTCGTCGAACTGCTGCTCGACGCCTCCGCGCTGGCCGGGGACGTGGGTGTGGGTATCGCCATCTTCATCGACGAGATGCAGGACCTCGGTCCCGCAGACATCTCCGCGTTGTGCGCGGCCTGCCACGAACTCAGTCAGGACACCGCGCCGCTGATCATCGTCGGGGCCGGACTACCGCACCTACCGGCTGTGTTGTCGGCATCCAAGAGTTACTCCGAGCGCCTGTTCAGCTACCACCGAATCGGCAGGCTCGAGCGAGCCGCAGCAGATCTCGCGTTGATCGCGCCGGCCGACCGCGAGGATGTCGAATTCACCCCCGAGGCACTCGACGCGCTGTACGCAGCCGCCGATGGCTACCCCTACTTCGTGCAGGCCTACGGCAAAGCGACCTGGGATCTCGCCGCCGACAGCCCGATTTCCGCCGAGGACGTGCGCGTTGCCGCTCCGACGGCGGAGGAGGAACTGGCCGTCGGATTCTTCGGTTCGCGCTACGAACGCGCGACACCCGCCGAACGTGAATACATGCGAGCGATGGCCGAACTGTCGGTGGACGACGGTTCGGTGCCGACTTCGGCCGTCGCCACCGAGCTCAAACGCAAGCCGGCATCACTGTCGCCTGCCCGGGACGGCTTGATCAAGAAGGGCCTGATCTACTCGGCCGAGCGCGGCACGATCGCGTTCACGGTGCCGCATTTCGGGCGCTACCTGAGAGCACAAACCGACGAGCCCGCCGCGGTCTGAGGCGTCGACGCTACGACTGCGCTCGCGCCCCGGTCAGCTTCTCGAGGCGACGGACCGCGGTGCGATCGGTGCGGTCGACGTTGACGAGGCTCGGGTTGCCGTCGTAGAAGTCCATCAGGCGCTGATCCATCACCTTGCGCCACAAGGGCGGAACCATCGCGCAGAAGATCATCACCGCGTATCCGGCCGGGAGTTGCGGAGACTCGTCGACGGTTCGTAGTGCTTGGTAGCGGCGTACCGGATTCGCGTGATGGTCGCTGTGGCGTTGCAGGTGGTATAGAAACAGGTTGCTCCACAGGTGATCGCTGTTCCAGCTGTCGCGGTGCGAGGGCTTGGCGTAGCGACCGTCCGGACGCCTGGTGCGCATCAGGCCGTAGTGCTCGAGGTAGTTGGCCGCCTCGTACAGGACGATGGCGATGGCGGCCTGAATCAGTAGGTACGGCAACACGATCCAACCGAACACTGCGATCAGTGCCCCGAACAGAACGATGCTCATCGCGGCCGCGTTGAAAAGGTTGTTTCGCAGCGTCCACGGTGACGAGCCCGACCGCGCGAGTCGACGGGTTTCGAGATCCCAGGCCGAATGCAGACCGTGGAACATCGTGCGTGGCAGAAACTTCCAGAACGATTCACCGAATTTCGCCGACGCCGGATCCTCGGGGGTGGCGACGCGCAGATGGTGGCCGTGGTTGTGCTCGACGTAGAAGTGGCCGTACAGCGTCTGCGCCAGAGTGACTTTGGAGAGCCACCGCTCGACGTTCTCGCGCTTGTGCCCCAGTTCGTGCGCGGCATTGATGCCGACGCCGCCGACGACTCCCACGGTGACGGCCAGGCCGATCCTCTCCGGTGTGCCGAGTGGGCCGTGGGCCCACAGGTAACACGCGGCCACCAGGCCGGCGTATTGCAGCGGCAGGAAGAGGTAGACGCACCACCGGTAGTACTTGTCTTTGTCGAGTGCTGCGAGAGCCTCGTCGGGTGGATTGCTGCGATCGACGCCCGCGAACTTGTCGACCAGGGGCAGCGCGATGCCCATGATCATCAGCCCGAGTGCCCAGAATGCGCCGGGTCCGAGGAGTGACACCAAGCCCCACGCCAGGAACGGGCTCAGCGGAATCGTCAGGCCGAGCGGCCAGAGATAACGCTTGGGATCGCGCCACGTCGGCGAGGCCCCTGCGGCGTCCTTGTCGGGCATGCGTGAACTCACTCCTGATCTTCGAGGCTGCCCACGCGGTACGAGGGGGTGCGGTGGTGGTCTGTCACAAGTACATCGCCACGCCTCTGAGGATAGTTACCTAGACGAATCTGTGGGGTTCGAGCGATGGGCCGTCGAAGGCGTCGCGGTCCTTGTACGGTGACCGAATGCAGCATGTCGAGTCGTCGTTCGCCGGGGTACACGGAACTCGTATCGTCTACGACGTCTGGACCCCGGACGCCGCCGCCGATAATTCCCCTACCGGCGTTCTGGTGCTGGCCCATGGCCTGGCCGAGCACGCAGGACGGTACCGACACGTGATCGAGCGGCTCGGCTCGCTCGGCCTCGTCGTCTACGCACCCGACCACCGCGGGCACGGGCGATCCGGCGGCAAGCGAGTCTCCTTGGCGAAATGGTCGGACTTCACCGACGACCTGCACACACTGTTCTCGATCGCGGCTGAGGAGCACCCCGGCAGCCGCACCTTCCTCCTCGGACACAGCATGGGCGGTGCCATCGCACTGTCCTACGCCCTCGACCATCAGGGTGATCTGGACGCACTGATGCTGTCCGGGCCTGCGGTCAACCCGTCCGTGGGCCAGCCGAAAGCGTTGGTCGCGGTGGGTGCAGTACTCGGCAGGTTCCTGCCGTCGCTGCCGGTGCTGAAACTCGACCCCAACGACGTCTCCCGCGACAAGGCCGTCGTCGACGCCTATGTCGCCGATCCGCTGGGCTATCACGGCAGCGTCACGGCCGGGCTCGCTGCAGCGTTGTTGCAGGAGAGTCGTACGTATCCCGCCAGATTGCCGTCGCTGACCATTCCGGTGTTGCTGCAGCACGGAACCGCAGACCGGTTGGCCGACGTCTCGGGCAGCGAGCTGATCGCCGAGCTGGCGGGATCCGAGGACCTGACCTTGAAAACCTACGACGGGCTGTTCCACGAAGTCTTCAACGAGCCGGAGCAGGAACGCGTGCTCGACGACCTGATCACGTGGTTACGTCCGCGGGTCGGCGGCGGGGCTGTAAGTTCCTGACGGGTCCAGCGGAAGAACGGGGTTACGACCATGGCCAGACGAGCGCTCGTATTGGGCGGCGGCGGTGTAGCGGGCATTGCGTGGCAGACAGGCGTCCTTCTGGGACTGGCCGAGGCCGGGGCCGATGTCAGCGACGCCGAGATGTTGCTCGGAACGTCGGCCGGTTCTTCGGTGGCCGCTCAGATCTCGAGCGGCACCCCGGTATCGGAGTTCTTCGAGCGTCAGGCGGACGAGTCCAAGCAGGACAACGAGCCACACGCCGAGGCCACCATCGACGAGCTCGTCACCATGTTGGCCCGAGCAGCCCAGAACTCGGACGGCAGTGCGCTGGACACCCGCAGACGTATCGGTGCCGAAGCTTTGGCGACAGCAACGATCAGCGAACGGGAACGACGAGCCATCATCGCCCGTCGACTGACGACGCACTCGTGGCCCGACCGCGATCTGCGGATCGTCACCGTGGACGCCCTGACGGGACGCCATCGAGTACTGGACCGGGGATCGGGCGTCGAGCTCATCGACGCCGTGGCCGCGAGTTGCGCTATCCCGGGCATGTGGCCGCCGGTGACGATCGGCGATCACCGCTACGTCGACGGCGGTATCCGTGCGAGCGAGAACGCCGATCTGGCGGTGGGTTTCGAGAAGGTGCTGGTGCTCAAGGTCGGTGCACTCGACCTGGAAGGCGACCCCTTCGAGGTCGAACGGGGAAAATTGGTCAAGGGCGGCTCGAAGGTGGAAGTGATCGTTCCCGACGCGGCTTCGTCGGCTGCGATCGGACCCGACCCCACCGACATCGCCGTACGCGCAGCGGCGGCAACAGCGGGCCGGGCGCAGGGCACCGCCATCGCCGAGCGTATCGCGGAATTCTGGGTGGGCTGAGACCCGCGAACGGGACTCAGCCGAACAGGGCCGCGCCGTTGCTCCAGCACACGGCGCGAACCCACTCGTCGCCGAGTCCGAGACGGCTCACCGCCTGCAGCGCGTCCAGGTAGGGGTACGGGATGTTCGGGAAGTCGCTCCCGAACAGAATGCGATCCTGCAGGTCCAGCAGCCGCGGCATCTCGTGCCGGGGAAACGGCGCAGCGGCTTCGGAGAAATCCGTGAAGGCCATGGTGGTGTCCAGGCGTACGTTCTCGTATCGATCGGCCAGATCGAGAAAATCGATGTACTCGGGCATGCCCATGTGCGCGACGATCAGCGGTAGCGTCGGAAACCGCTGCAGCAGAGCGGCGATCGGCTCGGGGCCGGTATACGAGCCGGGTGCCGGTCCGGAGCCGCAGTGGATGACCACCGGAATCTGCGCATCCGAAATGGTGCCCCAGACGCCGTCGAGCAGCGGGTCGTTGGGCGAGTAGTTCCCGACCTGGATGTGCGACTTGAAGATTCGGGTTCCGTTCGTCACCGCCTGCTCGACGTACTGCGTGGCTCCGTCCTCGGGATAGAACGTGGCAGTCTGCAGGCAATCGGGGGTGCGAGCCGCGAAGTCGGCACCCCAGGAGTTCAGCCAGGCCGCCATCGCAGGTTTGTGCGGGTAGATCATCGACGTGAATCGCCGCACGCCGAACCCTCGAATCACCTGCAGCCGCCGGTCTTCGGCGAAGCGGTACGAGATGGGCCAGACGCTGCCCGTCAGCGGGCCTGCGCTGTCGAAGTAGCTCCATACTTTGTCCATTACGTTCTTCGGCATGAAGTGCGTGTGGACGTCGAACAGGCCGGGCAGCGCCAGCTCGGTCCAGAACGCGACGATGCGTTCGGTCTCCGCCGCCAGTTCGGCGTCGGAGCGAGGGTGCTCAGCGTGCGACATGCGCGTCGAACCACTCGAGGGTCTTGGTCCACGCGTCGCCTGCGGCTGCGGCATCGAACACGGCAGGGCGGTCGTCGCAGTGAAAGCCGTGCTTGCCGTGGGGGTATCGGGTGATCTCGGTGCCGACGGGTGCCGTGGCGGTGATCTCCCGCAGTGTCTCGACGTCCTGGAACGGAATGCCCTCATCCAGATCTCCGAAGAAGCCGTGCCACGGTGTCTGGAGGGCGTCGCCCACCGAGGCCATCGCGGGATAACCGAAGCGGCCCTTCGTGATTCCGCCACCGTAGAACGTGGCGGCCGCACCGAGTTGCCGTCGAACCGCGGTGTGGAAGGCCACGGTCCCGCCCATGCAGAAGCCGACGATCGCGATGGACGAGGGCGCGAACCCCAGTTCGGCCAGCGCACTCGCCGCCGCGTCCACGTCGGAGTCCACCTCGTCCGCCTCGAGTTTCCCGATGGCCGCCATGGCGGAATCCATGTCCGAGTAGTCGAGCACGCTCACCCCCTCCTGCCGGTGGAACAGATGCGGAGCCACGGCTACCCAGCCTGCGGCCGCGACCCGATTGCAGACGTCGACGATGTGGTCGGTGACCCCGAAGGCTTCTTGGATGACGATGACGCCGCCGCGGGCGGTGCCGTCGGGCGAGACGACGGTGAGGGGAGTGGTGTTCACCCCTCGATTGGAGCACATCACCAGGAGTGGATGCCGGTAGCGGCGGTGAGTACAGCAGTTTTGTACCGTGGCAGGCAGGGAACGATCCCGACCGAGAGGACACTTCATGCGCGCGGTACAGATCTCCAGTCTCGACGGACCCGATTCGGTGACCGTTGCCGATATCGACGAACCCACCGCGCGTGATGGGTCGGTGGTCATCGAGGTCAGGGCCGCGGGCGTCGCGTTTCCCGACGCGTTGCTCACCCGTGGGCTGTACCAGTACAAGCCCGAGTTGCCGTTCGTTCCGGGCAGCGAGATCGCCGGCATCGTGCGGTCGGCTCCGGCCGATTCCGGCTTCTCGGCCGGAGACCGCGTGGCAGCGTTGACGGGGCTCAGCGACGGTATGGCCGAGGTCGCCGTCGTCTCGCCCGACACGGTGTTCGCGTTGCCCGAGTCCGTGTCGCTCACTGCGGGCGCGGGCTTGCTGTTCAACGATCTGACGGTGCACTTCGCGTTGCGCGAGCGCGGCCGCTTGGCGCAGGGCGAGACGGTGCTGGTTCACGGCGCGGCCGGAGGGATCGGAACCTCCGCTCTGCGAATGGCTCCGGTACTCGGGGCGGCACGGGTGATCGCAGTGGTGAGCTCGGAAGCAAAGGCAGACATCGCGCGCGCCGCCGGAGCCACCGACGTCGTACTGGTCGACGGCTGGAAGGACGCGGTCAAGGAGCTGACCGGTGGCCGTGGCGTCGACGTGGTCGTCGATCCGGTGGGCGGTGACCGATTCACCGACAGCATCCGTTCTCTCGCGCCGTCGGGCCGAATCCTGGTGCTGGGCTTCACCGGTGGCGAGATCCCGACCGTCAAGGTCAACCGGTTGCTGCTGAACAACGTCGATGTCGTCGGCGTCGGGTGGGGTGCGTGGTGGATGACGCGCCCGGGCTACCTGGCCACCCAATGGGCCGAGATCGAGCCGCTGCTCGCGGACGGTTCGCTCGTGGCTCCCGAGCCGTCCGTCTTCCCCGTCTCCGACGCGGCAGCAGCGATCGCCTCGCTCGAAAACCGAACGGCAGCAGGGAAAGTAGTACTCGACTTCAGTCTGTGATCGGGTGCACGGGCTGCCGGATCACTCCGGCAGCTCGATGCCCCGTGCCTCGGACAGCGCTGCGATCTCGGCGGGAAAGACGTTCTTGAACACGAACGGGTCGGTGCCCAACGCCCAGTTCGGTGCGAGTTCGATGGCGTACCTCTCGAAGTAGCCGAGCTGCTTGGCCACCAGGATCAGCTCCTCGGGGCTGGACGTCTTGTACTGCTTGCCCATGCCCACCAACGCCCGGATGAAGTCCGCCAGGCTGAAGTGTGCGAGGGTGGCCGAGAGCATCGGCGCGAACACCGACTGCAGAATCGCGCCGACCTCGGCGTCCGAACCCATCTGCGGGGCAACGATTCCCAGACGTTTGACGGTACCGGCGAGGCGGGTGAAGTCGCCGTCGATCACCGTGGCGTGGAAGAGGTCGAGCAACAACGCGCGCCACTGCTCGTCCACCTCGCCCATGACGCCGAAGTCGAGAAAGGCCACTCTGCCGTCGTCGAGCACCCAGACGTTTCCCGCGTGCACGTCGCCGTGGAACAGGCCGTGCAGTACCAGGGCCTCCATCCAGACCTTGGCGGCACGGCGGACGATCAGCTCCGATTGCTCACCGGGCCGGTACCGGTCCAGCGGCGAGCCGTTCATGCGCTCCATGCAGATGACGCGTCCACCGCAGTAGTCGAGAAACACCTCGGGTGCGGTGACGTGCTTGTTGTCGCCGAATGCCCCGATTGCACTGCGAAAGCTGTGCTGGCGCTTGGCTTCCACTGCGCTGTCGAGTTCTGCGAACGTCGCGGCGTGCAGGTCGACGATGATGGCCGACGCGTTGGCCGTGGCGAAGAACGGAATGAACTTCTCGAGACCGCGCGCGATGAGATATGCGATTCGCAGGTCGATCTTCATGCGATGGTAGATGCCTCGCCGCTGCACCTTCATGACCACTTCGCGGCCGTCGTCGCGGCGCACACACAGGTGTACCTGGGCGACCGACGCCGACGAGAGAGGTACGTCGTCGAACGAGGAGAACAACTCCTCGACGCTCCGGCCCAGGTCTGCCTCGATCACCGCGCGGGCCTGCGACCCGGGAAACGGCGGCACCTCGTCCAGGCATCGCAGACAGGTGTCGGCGAGGACCTTGGGAAACAGTCCGGGCGACGAACCCATCAGTTGCCCCACCTTGACGAAGGTGGGGCCGAGCACGAAGAACGCGTCGACGACGGCCTTGGAAGCGTGAACCGGCCAGCCGCGCCGCGGCGCACGAACCCAGCGGCCGATGGCGATGAACTGAAAGTACGTCAGCACCGACCCGATCACGATCAGTCGCAACAACTCTCGTATCCCGAAGGTCTTCAGCTCGGGTGCCGGCTTGGGCGTCGTGTCGTCAGGTGTCATGCGTGCACTCCCGCCGACACGCGTGCGGCCGAGGCTTCGAGTCGGCCCAGCACCCGGTCGAATCGTGTGGCATCGTCGAATGCCCTCGCCAGCACCAACGCCCCCTGGATCCCGGCGACGATCTCTTCGGCCAGTTCGGCCGCCGCGTCGCCGTGTCCGAGCCGCTGCAGCACCGGAGTGAGTGCCTCGATCCACTGGGTGAAATGCGCGGCGACACGGCTGGAGAAGGTGGCACGCTCGAGCCCGAGCGTGAACGCGCCGAACAGGCACACCAGGCGATTGGACCGAAAATAGCGGGCGGTCTGCTCGAACATGTCGTGGGTCGTCGACGCCGCGTCGTCTCCGTGTCGCAGCGGCTCGAAGACGTTGTGGTGGAACCACAGCTCGACGTCGTCGAGGACTGCCTCGGCCATTTCCTGCTTTCCCCGCGGAAAGTAGTGGTAGAGACTGCCTTTGCCGAGTCCGGTGCATCTGCTGATGACCGCGAGGGACGACCCGTCGAACCCGTGGTCGCGGAACACTCCTGCGAGTATCGGCACCACGTCGTGGCGATCGCTCATGAGCCGGTACTGTACCAATCGGTACAAGCCCGGTGCATCGGGGTCGCCGGGAGTGGAGCCTGCGGAATGACCCATCGGGTAGAGCGCGGTGAATACTGCAGTCGTGAAGAGAACTACCGTCCTGGCCGCTGGAGCCTTTCTTGCCGGCGGGGTGACCTACCTCGCTGCCGAAGCGATTTCGGCGCGCGGCTGGACCGACCGACCGTACAGCTACGCGCGCAACAACATCAGTGACCTCGGGATTCCGGACATCTCACCGTGGCACCCGGTGATGAACACCGGCTTTGTGGTCGACGGCACGCTGTTCGTTCTTGCCGGCCTCGGATTGTCGGTGTTGTTCGAGGGGCGAGCGCGCTGGATCGTGCTGGGCACGTCGGTCGTGCACGGCGTCGGCAGCATCGTCGTCGGGCTGGCGCATGCTTCGGTCGACGGAGCATCGACTCCGCATGCAGCGGGCGCGGGTATGGCGATCATCGGTGGAAACCTGGTGCTCCTGGCTGCAGGCCGGTACGGCGGACGCGTCGGCGCACCTCGCTGGTACACGACGGCCAGTGCCGCGGCCGGTGTTGCGGGGCTGGCCGGTTTCGCATTGTTTCTCGCCGATACCGGCATCCTCGGCGGCGGAGCGTTCGAGCGTATTTCCGTCTACACCATCATCGGATGGGAGATCGTCACCGGCGCAGCACTTCTCGCGCGGGCCCGGCTATCGAAAGTTCGGTGACTCCTTGGCGAGGAAAGCCCGTACGCCCTCTCGGCCGTC
This sequence comes from Rhodococcus sp. 3258, assembly GCF_031456475.1. Classification (NCBI taxonomy): domain Bacteria; kingdom Bacillati; phylum Actinomycetota; class Actinomycetes; order Mycobacteriales; family Nocardiaceae; genus Rhodococcus; species Rhodococcus sp. 3258. The sequence continues at coordinate 81,826 of NZ_JAVDUT010000002.1, read as the reverse complement.
GGCCGACTCGAAGGCTTCCTCGAACACCGGCAGTGCGCGTCGTGACGGTTCGTGTGGTGACTGCCCGAACGTGAGCGCGAGAGCTCGTTTGTTCGCGTGCACGGCCGAGCGGGACTTGGCGGCCAGCAGGTGTGCCAGGTCCAGTGCCATCGACAACGACCCACCGCGTGGAGCCACCTTGTTGATCAGACCCCATTCCAGAGCTGTCTCGGCAGAGATGGACTCGCCGAGCAACACCAGTTCGGCTGCGCGCGACTGACCCACCCGCCGCAACGCACGCATGGTCCCGCCACTGCTGGGGACGAGCCCCAGATCGATCTCGGGCAAGCCGAGGCGGGCACCCGCGTCGGCGACGACGAGATCGCAGCACAGCGCCATCTCGAGCCCACCGCCCAGGGCGAACCCGTCGATCGCAGCGACCGTCGGGAGCGGTAGGTCGGCCAGTAATTCGAGGGTCGCGTTCTCGACATTGCTCTTGCGTTCGAGGACGTCGCCTGCCGCCTGCATCGCGGGCATTTCGGAGATGTCCGAACCGGCACTGAACACCCGGTCGCCGGTGAGCACGACGGCCCGGACGGAGGAGTTGTCGGCCAGCTCGCGAAGCATCGCCCGCAGACGTCGCGTCGCAGGCTGGGTCAAGGCGTTCACCGGAGGGTTGCTCAGCGTGATCTGTGCGACCGCCTGGTGTGGAAAAGACAGGACGGGTGACGACTCGGTGGGCATGAAAGAACCGTAGAGCGTTGACCTGGCGATTGGGAGTCTGCCACGACGGCATGTACCGTGGGTATCACCCGACGCGGGGTGGAGCAGCTCGGTAGCTCGCTGGGCTCATAACCCAGAGGTCGCAGGTTCAAATCCTGTCCCCGCTACTACGAAGATCAGGTCCGGCACCGATGGTGCCGGGCCTGATTTCTTTTCTGGGTTCGCCGGACTGGCTCCGGTCAGGGCTGAAGTCTGAATTGCACGACGGCCGTGACGTTTTCGATCGCGTCGTCGAGTGCCTTCAAGCGCGACGGGGCGTCCGGTGCCGACAGGATGTCGAGTCGGTCGGACTGGCCCATCGGGATCAACGAGGCCAGTGACCAGATCTTCTCGGCGGCCGAAATCGGGAGGCTCAGAAAATCCGGAACGCCCGGCGTCACGATGTCCCCGGAGGATTCGAGCCGACCGATCAGCTCGTACAGATCCTCGACCTTGGCCCAGGTGGCGGCGAACTGCGTGTCGGCGATGACGGCATCGACGTCTGCGTCGGGCCATGCGCGGACGTCGGCCAGTGGGTAGGGGTCGTCCGGGAGCCACGCGTCGATGCGGATCCGTTCGCCGCCGACGCACTCGAGCAGATACCTGCCGTCTCCGATGGCCTCGTGACCGATGATGTGGGCGATCGTCGCCACATCGTGTCGGACGTCGCCGCCGCCTGCCTCGTGCCCCCGGGCAATGAGAACGACGCCGAAACGAGGATCGTCCATCTTCAGACAGTCCTGTACCAGTGCCTGGTATCGAGGCTCGAAGATGTGCAACGGGAGACGTTCGCCCGGCAGCAACACGCTGCCGAGCGGGAACATCGGGATGACGCTCACGGGCGCTGCAGCGGCATGGCTGCCGGGGTGATCTCCGTCGGCGCGCTCTGGTCCGCGTCGCTCGAGTCGGTGTGGTTGGCGGCCAAGAACTCGTTCAGCAGCCGGAAGAAGAAGTCCGGCTCGTCGAGCTGCGGGAAGTGGCCGGCGTCGGGAAAGATCTCGACGCGACTGTTGGGTACCTCGCGTCGGATGTTGTCCGCATGCTTGGCGGGAATCATGCGGTCCTTTCCGCCCCAGATCAGGAGCGAGGGAATGGACTCGAACTTCTCGAAATGCTGCTTGGCACTGACGGTTTGGCCGCGAGGACCCACGACGGCCCGCGTCGACGCCAGAAACGCCTCCCGCGTCGACCGGTCTGCGACCGATCGGAACGAGCGCCACGTCTCGGCCATGCTGGGGCCGGGCTCTACCGGAACCCCCCACTTGCCCAGTCGAGCCAGCACACCTTCGGTGTTCCTGCGGAACCAATCCGAGGCCAACATCGGAAGCACCAGTTCGCTGCCGGGTAGCGTCGCGGCCTTGAGTAGCAGGCTCACCTCCGGGCCGAGCCCGCCGCTGCTGACCAGCACGAGGCGATCGACCCGTTCGGGAAAGAGGTACGTCATCTGCATGACGATGCCGCCGCCGAGCGAGTGGCCGACCAGTGGTGCCGAGTCGATGTTCAGGTACTCCATCAGGTCGCGGATGGTGGCCGCGTGCGAACTGAGCGAATAGTCGCCGGACGGTTTGTCGGAGTCACCGTGCCCGAACAGGTCGGGTGCGATCACCCGATACCGGTCCGACAGTCGCTCGATCTGCGGGCCCCAGGACTTGTGCGATCCGAGCAGCCCGTGGACGAGAATCACGGGCGGCCCGTCGCCGATATCGACGTACCGCAAGACGTCCTTGTGTAGTTCCACCGACTGCAGTTCGTACGATGCGCTCATGGTCGACCTCCCTGTCTCAATTCGGGCCGGTGGCTCGGCTAATTAGCCGTCCGGCACAAACGTACAAGCTGTGCCGCCACCGCGACAGGCCGTCGCGGTCGATATTCCCAGTCAGCGCGCGTTGTCGACGGTGTCGTCGATGATGTCGGCCAGTTCCTTCGCCATCGGTCCGCGCAACATGTTCGCGTGGTGGCCGGTGATATCGACGAATGTCAGCTCGCCGTGAGCGACTGCTCGCCACGACCGGAGGTCCTTGACGTTCTCGGTGGTGCGAACCACAGTCATCGACCCCGACCACGGAGTCGGCACATGCTTGTTCAACGCCACGTACCCGATGCTGGCGAACACCAACCATTCCATGGTCGTCGGATACCGCAGCAGCCCAGCGAATTGCATACGCAGCCACAGCGCGGCCGTACCGGCACGGCCCAGATGGAAGCCGGCGTCTTCTCTGGTCGGTGCGGGCGGCGCTGCCGGGACAGACGTACCCCCGGGAAGCCGGTCCAGGAGATGACGGAACAGCCGGGTGTCGAGAAGTAGCAGATGCGGGGTACCGACGCCGGAATCTCTGATCTTCTCTGCCATCGCGATGGCGATCCAGCCGCCGAGCGAATGGCCGACAAGATGGAACGGGCCGTCGGGGGCCACCGTGCGGATCGCGTCGACATACCGTGCCGCAGTGGCTCTGATGGTCCGGTCCGGTCGCCCGCGTTTGCCTCGGCCGTGTGCCTGCAGGGCATAGACGGGACGGTCGGCGTCGAGGTGCTTGACCAGATCGAGAAACGCCATCGCGCCCACGCCGGCACCACCGATCAGGAAGATCGGAGCTCCGGTACCCCCGGTGCGCAGCGGGACCAGAACGTCGTGGACACCTGACGAGCGCCGACGTGCGGCGGCGGTGTCGCGAAGCCGAGCGTCGACGGTGGTCGCCAGCGTTCGCACGGTGGTCGACGCGAACACGTCCTGCGGATCGAGTTCGATCTTCAGGTTCTCGCACAAGTGGGCGAGCATCGCCGTCATGGTCAGAGAGTTGCCACCGAGTTCGAGGAAATCCTCGTCCCGCCCGATGGCGTCCAGTCCGAGTGCAGTGCGAGCGGCCTCCGCGACGATGTATTCGGTGGGGCCGACCGCGGTGCGTTCGACGCGTCGGTCGGACGGCTCGGGCAGTGCTCGGCGGTCGATCTTGCCGCGTTCGTTGCGGGGCATGGCGTCGAGCGCAACGATGTGGGTGGGCACCATCCATTCCGGCAGGGTTCGGCGCAGTGCGGCCCTGATGTCGGCCTGGGTCGCCCGGACGGTGCGGTCGGAGCAGATGTAGGCGACGAGGTCGGTATCGGCGCCGGATCTCCGACCGATCACCACGGCATCGTCGATGTTCGGCAGCGCGCGCAGTGCCGCCTCCACCTCGGCCGGCTCGACGAGGTAGCCGCGTACCTTGACTGCGTCGTCGATGCGCCCGGCGAGCTGCAATGTTCCGTCCTGATCGAACCGGCCCAGGTCGCCGGTGCGATACCGGAACAGGCCGTCGCCGAGGGCAGCGAATTTCTCCGAGTCGACGCCGACATCCTCGAGATAGCCGTCGGCCAGGCACGCCGACGTGACCCGCACCTCGCCGATGACGTCGGGTTCGCACGCGGAGCCATCGGCAGCAACGACCTCGACGAGCTTTCCTGCGACGGGAGTGCCCGCGGGCAGAAAGCCGGACGGTAACGCACGGTCGAGGGGGTACTCGCTGAACGCGACGGCCCCGGCCTCGGTGGTCGCGTACCAATTGACGAGTGTGGCGCGGTTGTCGGAAGCCAGGCGGAAGCGGCGCGCGTCGTCGGCGTGCAGTGATTCCCCGTAGGTGGTGACGACGCGCAGCGTGGGTACGGTGACCTGGCCCGCGACGGCGCGCAGCAGCGACGACGAGCAGTGCAACGTGGTCAGCGAGTGCTCCGATACCCACTCTGCGATGCTGCCGACCGTGCCGGATCGAGGGTCACGGCAATGAACGGTGGCACCGCTGAGCAGCCCGGCGAACAGAGTGTTCAGGCCCGCGCCGAAACTGACGGGAAGGGCATCGCCGACGCGATCGTGGGTGCCCAACCCCAGCGCGGTCGACACCTCGTACGCCTTGGTCAGGCACATGCGATGACTGAGTACGACGCCTTTGGGCGTACCGGTGGACCCGGACGTGTAGTTGATCACCGCGGTGTGGCCGCCCGAGACCGTCGGCAGCGGAACGCAGGAATCGACCGCTGCGTCGACGGTCGCCGAATCGAGGATCGACGCCTTGGCCTGTTCGACGATGCGGTCGCGGCGCTCGTGGGGTAGTTGCGGATCCAGCGGAACCAATGGATGGCCTGCAGCGATGACGGCCAGCATCAGCACGATCGAGTCGACCGACGCATCCGCCTCGACGGCGAGGGGGCGATGATCGGACGGGCGCAGGGCAGCGATCTTGCGTGCCTGCGAGTACACGCGGTGCAGCAGCTCGTCGAAGGTCAGTGACGTCCCTGCCGCGTGCAACGCTGCAGCGTCCGGCATGGCGTGCGCTACCTCGCGGTAGCGCGCCATCAGCGTGTCGCGGCCGTCGGGACGACACAGCGGGGCGAGCGCGGATCGCGTCGGCACAGGTTCCGTCGACACAGATACCGTCGGCACAGATCGGGTCGACACGGATACCGTCGGCACAGATCGGGTCGACACGGATACCGTCGGCACAGATCGGGTCGGCGCGTACGCGTCCTGAATCGTCATGATTCTCCTTGCACGAGCCCGACCCGCGAGGTAAAGGTTCGTTTGCGGTACACAAACCTACTTGAAGACTGTTTTACCACCCCTAAAGTAGACGCGGGCCGTCTTTCCGCGCAAGCCGAAAACCGGACATTTCGTAACGAACGGGTGTCGTTACGAAATGCCCGGTGTCGGGGCGACCCTGATCAGAGGTCGGCTATCGCCTCCAGCGGTTTGGTGCGCGCGGCCCGAACGGCAGGCCACAGAGCAGCCAGCACTCCGACCACCGCGGACCCGAGAAGCATCGCGACGACCTGCCCCCAGGGCACCGTCATGGCACCCAGGCCCTCGTCGCGCAGGGTCTGGACGAAGCCCCACCCGAAGGCGATGCCGAGGGCGACGCCGACGATGGCACCGAACAGGGCGATGAGCAGCGACTCGAGGTAGATGATGCGCCGCACCTGCGGTCGCTGCATTCCTATCGCCCTGAGCATGCCGATCTCGCGTCGACGTTCGACGACCGACAGCGCGAGGGTGTTGACGATGCCCAGCACCGCGATGACCACGGCCAGGGCGAGCAGTCCGTACAGCACCGCGAGCAGTGTGTCGATCTGCTGGCCTTGGCTGCCCTTGAACTCTTCGACGTCCTGTACCTGCACCACCACGGACGGTTTGGTCGCAGCCTCGAGGTCGGTGCGCAGCGTACCGAGGTCGGTTCCGGGCGCGGCTTTGACGAGGACCAGCAGATCCGACCGCGTGATGGACGGCGTCACCTTCTCGTAGATGTCGCCCGAGACGATCCAACTGCCGATCAGTGGGTTGTCGGTGAACACACCGGTGACGGTGACGGGAACCGAAGCTCCGTCGACGGAGTCGAACACGACCTGGGTGCCGATGTCCCAGCCCTTGGTGGACGCTTCGGTCTCGGACACCGAGAAGCCGTTGCTCTCGAGGTCTGCGGTGCCCCGAACCATGGACAGGTCGAGCAGCCCTTCCGGGGAGCCGTCGATGGCAGCGCCGAATTCTTCTTCTCCGGCGATCGTGACGAACACCGGATGCAGCACAGCGGTTCGTTCCACCCCGTCGACCTGTTGTGCGGCCGCCGTGGCTCCGGCCGGGACACCGATCGACTGTGGACCGGACAGGATGTAGTCGGCTTCGACGCCGGTGTCGACGAGTGAATCGACACTCGCCTTCGCCGTCGACCCGAGTACCCCGATGACGGTGACGAGCATGAGGCCGAGCATCAACGCGAATGCGGTGGCTGCCGTGCGGCGCGGATTGCGCACCGAGTTGGTTCTGGCCAAGCGACCGATCGCACCGAACGGCCGGGTGAGGACGGCCCCGAGCGCTCCCACGACGGGCCGTGACAACGACGGTGCGGCCAGGGCCGTGGCCACGATCGCCGCCACCGCGCCGACGCCGACGGTTGCTGCGGCAGCGCCGCCGGTCGACTGAGCGCCGACGACTATCGCTGCCGCTCCGGCAATACCCAGTCCGACGCCGATGAACGTCCGGGTTCGCAGGGTGTCGCCGGCGGACGCGAACTCCTCGCGCATTGCGGCCACCGGTGGAATCTTGGCTGCTCGCCGCGCCGGTGCGTAGGCGCTGAGGACGGTGACGATGATGCCCACCGCGAAGGCGACGACGACGGTGCGTGGTTCGAGGGCGAGTGGGCCCGACGGCAACCCGAGGTCGAAGGCATTGAGCAGAGCGCGCAATCCGTACGCCAGTCCGACGCCGCCGGCGAACCCCAGCACACTTCCGATGACGCCGACGACGACCGCTTCGAGTACGACCGAGCGACTGACCTGCCCACGGCTGGCTCCGATGGCGCGAAGCAGCGCCAGTTCGCGTACCCGCTGAGCGACGATCATCGAGAACGTGTTGTAGATGATGAACGTGCCGACGAGCAGTGCAATAGCGCCGAACGCGAGGAGGAAGTACGTGATGAACGACAGTGCCGACTCGACCTCGGCCTTGGTTTCGGCCTGGACGTCGGCAGCGGTCTGCACTTTCAGATCCGGGAACGCGGCGGCGATCTCGTCCCTGAGGTCGCTCTGCGTCTTGCCCTGTGCGGCGAGATCGTTGCCCGCGACGTCGATGTACTGCACGTGCGCACCGTCGGTGAACAACTCGTTCGCCTGGCTCTGCACAAACTGAATCCCGATGAAACCACCGGATTCTGTTGCAGTGGAATAGATTCCGGAGATCGTGATGTCGGTGATCCCCTTGGACGGCACGAGTACCTGGGTCGCGTCGCCCACCGTCAGGCCCGCTCGATCGGCGCCACCTGCGTTGATCGCGACCTGGCCGGGCGCGGTGGGGGCCGAGCCGGAGACGAATGTCGCCGGATCGCCGAGCCGCTGCTCGTCCGGCAGGTAGGACTCGCCGATCGTCGGTGCTCCGCCGGATTGCACTGCGGCACCGTCTTTACCCAGCAGAACGAGTTGTCCTCCTACATACGGAGAGACAGCACGCACGCCGGGAAGCGCCGAGATGGCGGCGATGTCCTCGTTGGGTACTCCGCTCGATCGCGCATCCTCGGGGGCGACTCGAACGTCGGCTCCCTGTGCGGTGTCGGCGAACAGTGACGAGAACGTGCGCTGCAGCGTGTCGGTGAAGACGAACGAGCCTGCGACGAACGCGGTTCCGAGTACGACGGACAGAACTGTCAGTGCCAGCCGAACCTTGTGGGCGGCAAGGTTTCGCAGCGACACCTTACGCATGGGGTTGCCCGACGCGGCCCGCGTCGGGGCCTTGTCGGGATTCGACTTCTTGGCGACCGAGTGCGACATCAGTGGACCGTTTCCAGCTTCTTCATGCGCTCGAGGACGGCGTCGGCGGTGGGCGACGCCAGTTGATCGATGACAGCTCCGTCGGCCAGGAACACGACGCGGTCGGCGTAACTGGCCGCTCGTGGGTCGTGGGTGACGATGACGACGGTCTGATCGAATTCGTCTGCGGCCGTGCGCAGAATCGACAGCACCTCACCGGACGAACGAGAGTCCAGGTTGCCCGTTGGCTCGTCGCCGAACACGATGTCGGGTCGACCGGCCAGTGCACGAGCGCACGCCACGCGCTGTTGCTGCCCACCCGAGAGTTCGCTCGGGCGATGGCCCAGGCGGTCGCGCAGTCCCAGTCGGTCGACGACGGTATCGAGCCAGCCCTGATCCGGGGTGCGTCCGGCGATGTCGAGCGGCAGAGTGATGTTCTCGAGCGCGGTCAGGGTGGGCACCAAATTGAAGGCCTGGAACACGAAACCGATTCGGTCCCTTCGTAACCCGGTCATCTCCTTGTCGGACAGCGCCGTCAGCTCGGTGTCACCGATCGTGACCGTGCCCGAGGACGCGGTGTCCAACCCGGCCAGGCAATGCATCAGTGTGGATTTGCCCGAGCCGGACGGGCCCATGATGGCGGTGAATTCTCCGCGGGCGAACTCGACGTTCACCCCGGACAGTGCGTGCACCTGGGTGTCGCCAGAACCGTAGACCTTCGATACGTCGACCGCACGTGCGGCAATGTCGCTCATGGGTGCCAGTGTTTCAGTGTTCGGGCCCGGTCGCTATCAGGGGAGACCCTGAACTCGACCCCTATGATGGGCGTCATGCGCATCGGAGCACATGTCCGCGACAGCAGCGACCCTCTGGGCACGGCCGAGACGCTCGGCGTCGACCTGGTCCAGATGTTTCTGACGGATCCGCAGAAGTGGAACAAGCTCACCCCGCACCCCCAAGGTGAGGCTCTGTTGACCGGAGACGTCGATGTGGTGGTGCACTCGTCCTATGTTCTGAACGTGGCGAGCCTGAACAATCGCATCCGAATCCCGTCCCGCAAAGCGGTCGTCGAACAGGCCGCAGCAGCTGCCGAGATCGGTGCGATCGGTTTGGTGGTGCACGGCGGTCACGTCCGAGAGGGCGAGGACACCGCCAAGGGAATCGACAACTGGCGCAAGCTGTTCGAGCGTCAGGCCGAGCAGGGTGGTTTCGGCGTACCGATCTTCGTCGAGAACACTGCCGGCGGTGACTCGGCGATGGCGAGGCGCTTCGACGACATCGCGCGGTTGTGGGACGCCATCGGGGAGTTCGGTGCCGGTTTCTGTCTCGACACCTGCCATGCGTGGGCCGGCGGCGAAGACCTGATCGACGTGGTCGATCGCATCAAGGCGATCACCGGACGAATCGACCTGGTGCATCTGAACAATTCGCGCGACGAGTTCGACTCTGCCCGCGACCGGCACGCGAACCTGGGCACCGGAACGATCGACGCGGACATTCTGACGGCCGTCGCGCTCGCCGCCGATGCACCGGTGATCCTCGAAACCCCGGCAGAGGGAATCGACGACGACGTGAGGCTGCTGAAAAGCCTGTAGCGAATCCGGCGGTTACGAGGGCGCTGCCGTCAGCTCGGTGGTCGCTGCGGCCCACAGGCGGACCAGTTCGTCCATTCCCTCGATGCCGGTGGACCAGGTGATTCGGGCCGACACCAGCCCTGATTCCGTCTCGCCGATCGCGATGTCGATGGCGTACTCGTCATGGCCGGCGTCGGCTTCGGATATATCGTGGCGGAACAGAATCTGCGCTCCCGGGCGGCAGGCCAGCGCCGGGTAGTTCCGGGTCAGCGGGTAGTCGCGGCCACCGTGAGGTGCCGAGTCCAGCCGTCTGCAGACGTCGTCGACGAGGTACGAGGCGCGGGCGGATTCGGTGAGGGCGTCGACCGGAACGGCGGGGAGCCGGACGGGATGGACGAATCCGGTGTCGTCGACGTCGATATCGACCAGGACGCCCGACGACGAGCCGCGGCGGTTGTCTCGCTGCCACGTGGACACCGCAGATCCGAGCGCGGCGAGCAGCCGAGCGTCGAGCCGGTGCGTGTTCGTGGGAACGGACAGCGTGACCATGGTGCGCTCACGGAGTGGAGACGGCGTGACCTGCAGCGGACGTTCGGCCGGGGTCAGGACAGCGACCCAATAGGGAACCTGTTCGGCGACCTCGGTGCAGAAGGTACGTCCGAGCTGAGCTGGGCTGATCGTCTCGCGATGGGCGAGTTTCAGCGGTGCGAACACGGTCACGCCGAGGAACCCCACTTCCGGTGAAGATTGTCCTAGCCTTACCTAATTCCCTCAGGCTAGCTCGAGTCCGGCCGGTGTGCCAGGACGCCCCCGTCCGATCCCGATTCCACCGCCCGGCGCAGTGCGGGAACGCCTGGTGAGGTCGGTAGCGTTCCCGTCTCCAGGTCCTCGAGCAGGTCCTCGGACCAGCCGAGCAGACCCGTCACGTCGATCCGGTGTGGGGGCTCGACCTCGTAACCGATCAGGCGGTCGTGTCCTTGGCGAAGCAACGAAGCGGCACCTACGCGGTTTCCTCGCATCAGGTGCGTCAATCCGACGGCCAGTTGCGCGAGGCCCTGCCACAGCTCGCGTTCGTCCGGGACGCAGCTCTTCCACGTGCCCTCGAGTACCTCGTGGGCGTGAAACGGCATACGAGCGTCCAGGAATCGCTGCGCTTCGGTGAGGGCGGCGTCCGGTGGAAGACGGAGATCGTCGGGAACCCGGGGTGTTCCGGTGCCGCCGCGGGCCAGCGGGCGACCGAGGCCGTCGCGCGGCCGGGCGTTGAGGGGCTTGCCCTGCGGGTCGCGCTCGCGTTCGGCCATGGCGGTCACCCTAGTGGGGTGACCGCCATGGCCCACACGATGACGCGAGTGAGGTCATCGACGTGCGGACAGGACGGTCACCGACCCGAGTGCGATCAGCGCCGCCGCCGAAGTGGCGACCATCGTCGTCGAGACGGCGATCGCGTCGTTGCCCAGTGCACCGACGATCGGTGCGACGATCGCCCCGAGCCCGAACTGCGCGGCACCGAGTAGTGCAGCTGCGCCGCCTGCCGCTTCCCCGTGGCGGGACAGCGCCAGCGCGGGCGCGTTGGGCATGACGAACCCGACGGCCCCGAGTACGAACCACAGCGGGACGACGAACCCAGCCATTCCGCCGACCCCGGTGACCGCCAGGACGACCATGATCGCGCCGGCGACGACGCCGAAGGACAGCGCCGACAGGACGATCTGCACCGGTGCGAAGCGTCCCAACAGCAGGACGTTGAGCTGGGATGCACCGATCAGAGAGATCGCACCGGCCGCGAAGACGATCGCGAATTGTTGCTCGTCGAGGCCGAACTCCTCCTGCAGGACGAACGACGAACCGGCGACGTACGCGAAGAGTGCCGACATGGCCAGGGCAGCGACCATGACGAGGACGACGAACTGCGTGTCCCGCAGCAGCGATCGGTAGGTCCGCAGAACCGGCATGACGCCACTGGCCCGACGACGCTCGGGCGGCAGGGACTCGCGCAGCGACACGATTGCCAGCGTCATCAACGCCACGCCCATGATCGCCAACGCTGCGAACACGAGCCGCCAGGAACCGACGAGAAGTACCGCACCGCCGAGCGACGGTGCCAGCACGGGCGCGACGCCCATGACGAGCATCAGGCGAGACAGGACCGTCGCGGCGGCGCGCCCGCTGAACAGGTCTCGAACGATGGCCATGGCGACCACGGCAGCAGCAGCGGCGCCGAGACCCTGAATCACACGCAGGCCGCCGAGCACGGCGACGTTGGGAGCAACGATGCAGGCGAGCGACGCCAGAATGTGCACTCCGGTGCCCACGATGAGGGGCAGTCGTCGGCCCACGATGTCCGACAGCGGCCCGATGACCAGCTGGCCGAGCGCGAGGCCGACCAACGTACCCGCGAGCGTGAGCTGCACTGCAGACGACGGGGTGTTCAGATCCTCGGCGATGGCAGGAAGTGCCGGCAGGTACATGTCGATGGTCAGTGGACCGAGGGCGATGAGCGCGCCGAGTACGAGGATCACCCGGAGGCGCTCGCGTGACGTCGGCTCGGTTGTAGGAGCCGACGTGCTGCTCTCGCGCGTGTCGGTCACCTGCGCGCTGGTTACGGATGTGTTCGATGCTGGGGCCACCCGAAGGTCAGCAGCGCAGGAGCTGATTCTGTTCCCGTTGCTGACTACAACTTTCGTGTTCTATGCCACCGCGTCGGACAGTCCGGTGAGTGTGTCCACCTCGTGGCTGGTCAGACGCAGTGTCGGCGCGTCGAGCAGAGCCGGTACCTGAGCGAGCGAGCTCGCGCTCGCGATCGGTGCGGTGATGCCCGGTCGAGCGAGCAACCAGGCGAGAGCCACACTCGACAACTCGGCCGAGCGGGAGTCGGCGATCTCCTGCAGGCCCTGCACCACAGCCAGGCCTGCGTCGGAGAAATAGCCCGTCGTCAGTCGCTCGCGCTGGGTACCGGCCAGATCCTCCCGGGTGCGGTACTTACCCGTCAGGAAGCCGGCGGCGAGGGAGAAGTACGGAAACACCCCGAGGCCGTTGTCGACGGCGAGGGCTTGCAGTTCACCCTCGTAGTCGCGACGGGCAACGAGGTTGTAGTGCGGTTGCAGTGCGATCGGTGCCGCGAAACCGTTGTCTTTCGCCAGGCCCAGCCACTCGCGGACCCGCGCGGGGGAGTAGTTCGAGATGGCGACGTGCCGAACTTTGCCTGCCCGGACCAAGTCGTCGAACGCGGCCAGGGACTCGACCAACGGCGTCTTGTCGTCGTCGTAGTGCGCGTAGTAGACGTCGATGTGATCGGTCTGCAGCCTGGCCAGGGAGGCGTCGGCTGCGGCCCGAATGTTGTCGGGTGCCAGACCTCGGAACTCGGGATGCTGGCTCACCTTGGTCGCGAGAACGACGTCGTCGCGGTTGCCGCGGGCCGTCATCCACTTGCCGATGATCGTTTCGGATTCGCCGCCGGAGTTGCCGTCGGCGAAGGCAGAGTACGAATCGGCCGTGTCGACGAAATTGCCCCCTCCTGCGGTGAACGCGTCCAGGATGTCGAAGGACGTGTCCTCGTCGCTGGTCCAGCCGAAGGTGTTCCCGCCGAGGGCAAGCGGAAAGATGTCCAGATCGGACGTGCCGATAGCAACCACGAACTACTCCTTAGGTCGGCGAACAACTCGACTGTACGAGTAGGCCGGGATCAGTGCCAGGTGTGGTCCACCAGCGCGGTCCGTGGCCCGAATTTCGGCTTGGTCGCCTTGCCGCTGAGATACAGGAGCCGAATCGCGCGATGACGATGCGGTGCCAAGGGCTGCAGATACTCGACCATCTCCGCGTCGTCGATCGGTCTACCCAACAGCGACCACCCCACCACCGCGGCCAGGTGGTAATCGCCCACCGACAGCGCGTCGGGATCCCCCAGGGCGCGCTGAGCGGTCTCGGCCGCGGTCCAGATGCCGACGCCCGGGATCGCGCGCAGCCTGCGTTGCGCATCCTCGGGCGTCATGTTCGACGCCTCCTCCAGACGTCCGGCTGCGCGCGCGGCACGGACGATGGTCTTCGACCGGGCCGGGTCGACGTTGGCGCGGTGGTAGTCCCACGACGGGATGCGTCGCCACACGTCGGCCGTGGGAAACACGAACATCGTCTTCGGGGTCGGGCCCGGTGCGGGGTCGCCGAACTTGCTCACCAGGTACCGCCACGAGCCGAACGCCGAAATGCCGTGTACGCGTTGCTCGATGATCGCCGGTATCAGCGCCTCGAGCACCAGACCGGTCCGGCCGAGGCGTAGGTGCGGAAGTTGTCTGTGTGCCTCGCGCAGAATCGGATGGTCGGGAGCGAAGCTCGAGGGGTCGTCGTCCCGGCCGAGGAGAGCCGGGACAGCGTCGAGCAGTTCGTCGGCACCGGGCCCCCAGGCGCGCACCATGACGCTGCTCGGTGAGGCCTGCACCAATCGGTACGTGACCGGGCCGGAAATCATGCGCGACGTCCGCCACACGGCACCGTCCGGCGTGGACTCGTAGGTGGGATCGCCGCGGCCCCGACGCAGCGGTGACAGGGACATTCGGATGTCGACGCGCTGCTCGAAGTCGACGAGGCGGGTGACGCCGTGATCGGTAGGGCCGGAGGAGGCGTTCTCGGTCATCGCTCGGGTCACCTCCGTCGCAGTCGTGGTCGGCCGGTTCAGTGTGTCCCTGCCAGGGCCATATTCAACACCCTTGCGCAGACACGGGTGAAAATATATTGGACGAATGCCCACATCACCGGATCGCGACGCAGTGCTGCGTGAGGGCCGCTCATGTTTGTCCGCTTCGCCGGAGAACCGGCGGATCCTGGTGATCTCGGGTGCACGAGGCATCGGCAAGTCCACGGTTGCCAACACCATCGCGGGCGAGGCAACAGCGCTGGGTTTCCGCGTGGTGGATCTGCCGTGCCTCGCGGGGCTGCTCGATGAGGGGCTGCTGGGTGATCTGGTGGCGGACGACGCGACGCCGACGCTGCTGGTGATCGACGACCTGCATCTGTTGCCCGCGGGCTCGCGCGACCGACTCGCTCGTGCGGTGAAGGCGGCGGTACGTACCCCGCATGTCCGGTGTATCGCCACGACCGTCGACACCGTCCCGCCGCCGTTGTGGCGGGAGTTCGCCTTCCATCGTGTGCGACCCCTGCCCGACGACGCGGTGCGCGATCTGTTGAACGGCACGGAAACGGCAGTGGCGCAACGACAATCGATAATCGAGTTGTCGCAAGGGAACCCCCTCGTCGCGACCGAACTCGCTCGCGCTGCGCCGATCTGGCACCGGGATCCATCCGTCGGCGGTGCGATGCTCGACCGCGCCCACCTCACCGATACTCTCGCCGACATCGGCGCGTTCGAGGTCGCCGGGCTCGACGAGGAGTCCAGGCGTCAAATTCTCGGCGATGCGTTGCGACACATCGTCTCTCGCGAGCACGGTGGCGACTCCGTGGCCGCCCACCCACATGGCGACACTGTCGCACAACTGTGGATTCTTGCCTCCTCGACCGCCGAGGAGCGCATCTCCGTTCACCTCGAATCGGCTGTCGACACACGGCTGACGCCCGACGAGCGTCTGGTGCATCGAGCACTCGCAGCCCGAGCGCCCGACGCGCGCCTCGTCGCTGCGCTCGACGAGCGGGCGCACGACCTGGCGTCGCAGCATCGCTACCGCCGGGCGGTGGCGTTGCTCTGCCGTGCAGTAGCGCTCGAATCCGATCGTGGACGCGCCCAGGCCCTCGAGGTGCGGGCGGCGTCCATGGCGGCATTCGCCGGCTTCGTCGATCTCGCGGTAGCGATCTTGGACCGTATGCGGTCGGGACATCCCGATGCGGCCCTGTCCGAGACCGTTCCGGCCCGGGCCTTTGCCGCCGTGGCCCGGGGAGGCGACCCCCGTGCTGCGTTCGGCGTCGTCGTGCAGGCTCTCGATCGATTGCCGAATGCGGTCGCCCCGGACGTCGTCGACCAGTTGATCGGTTCGGCTCTGGCGTACAGCGCACTGAGCGGTGACAGCGAACTCGTTGCCCAGGGCCTGCAATGGGCGGTCAAATACGAACAGCATCTCGATCCGGTCAACGTGCTCGTCGCGCGGTCTCTCGGCGTCTCGGGTTCGAGAGTGCACGTGAGGGCATTCGACAGCCCGGCGCTGCTGGACGCGGTACGAGCCTCGCTGCGCACCGGAGACCCGTGGAAACCGGTACTGCTGCAGCTGGCGTTGCCCACCCTGGTGTGGGATCCGAACGACAGTTGTCGGCTGTCGGACGTGCTGGACCCTGTCGCTGCTGGGTTTCCGGCCGCCGAGTCTCTGACTCGGCTGCGGCACCTCGCCGCACTCGCCGCTCGAGGACAGTTTTCTGCGTTCGCCGAGGCCGTCTCCTCGGGACTGCCGGATGGCCTCTTCGACGCGCAGGAGGGCCTGCTGAAATCCTCGGTGGCAGCTGTCGCTGGTGGCGAGAAGAGCTGTACTGCAGCCGAATCGGTGGCACTGGGCCGCTTCGACGTCGCCTACGAGCGGATGCGCCGCCGCGATCTCTCGGCGGAGCACTGTTCGATCACTCCGTACGGACCACTCGAAATACTGGACTACGTCGAATCCTGTGTACGGCTGCGGCGGTCGGACGAGGCGCGCACGTATCTCGACCGACTGCGCCGAACCCGGCCCGATTTCTGGGGAGCCCGCCACAGTGCGCTGCTGACTGCAGCCGAAGCGATGCTGGCAGAGGCCGGAGCCGGTGCGCTCTTCGAGGCGAGTCTGCATGAACTACGCACCGCTGGATGGTGTTTCGATGCGCCGCGGGTTGCGCTGGTCTACGGCGAGTGGCTGCGCCGCCACCACCGGGTGATCGAAAGCCGCGGTCGGTTGAGGTACGCCGCGGATCTGTTCGCAGAACTGGGTGCACGCACGTGGCTGCGCCGAGCCGAGGACGAACTACGGGCTGCAGGAGCCGGCCCGCACCCGCGTGAGGGCGATGCGGGCTCGGGGTTGACCGGGCAGGAACTGCGCATCGCGTCGCTTGCTGCCGCCGGTCTGACCAACAAGGAGATCGGCGAACAGCTGTATCTCTCGGCTCGAACTGTCGGCGGTCATCTGTACCGAGTGTTTCCCAAATTGCAGATCACCACGCGGTCCGCGCTGCGGGACGCACTCCTTCGTTACGAGGGCGGCGGACGGTGAGTGAGCACGTACTCGCCGGCTCTGGTTCGATCTCCTTGTCGACGGCACAGGACGGACGGCCCTTGCAGAACAGGAGATCAGCGTGACCCGATCGGACGAAAAGTCGTCGCCCCGCATGTCGTCGCCCCGCATGTCGGTGTCGAGTGCGACGGCATTCGTCGGAGTTGCGTTCGCGTTCGTGGTGGCGATGATGGGCACCACCATGCCGACGCCGCTCTATGCGCTCTACGAGGTCGAGTTCCACTTCTCCGTCTTCGTCGTCACCCTCGTGTTCGCGGCGTATGCCGTCGGTGTGCTCGCAGCTCTGTTGGCGTTCGGCCGCTGGTCCGACTCGTTGGGACGACGCCCGATGCTGTTGGCGGCCATAGCATTCGGATTGATCAGCGCCGTGGTGTTCGTCACCGCCGGCTCGCTGACGGCCCTGGTGATCGGCCGCGTGTTGTCGGGAATCTCGGCCGGCATCTTCGTCGGTACCGCGACGGTGACGTTGATCGAGTTGGTACCCGAACGATGGCGTGACCGTGCATCCGCGATCGCTACCGCAGCGAACATCGGGGGCCTCGGCCTCGGACCGTTGGTGGCCGGAGTGCTCGCGGAGTACCTACCGCAACCGTTGCGTCTGACGTTCGTCGTCGACATGGCTCTGCTGGCTGCGGCAGCAGTGGCGGTGTTCCTCGCACCCGAGACGGTGCGGGTGGACGGCGGAGCACGCCCGCACATGCAGCGGCTGTCCGTTCCACCGGAGGTGCGCGGCACCTTCGTGCGCGCCTCGATCGGAGGATTCGCGGGGTTCGCCGTACTTGGCCTGTTCACTGCCGTCTCGCCGGGATTCATCGGCAGTGTGTTGGGAGTCGACAATCACGCCGTCACCGGGGTGGTGGTGTTCACGGTCTTCGCTGCGTCGGCGGCAGCCCAGATTGCTTTGCGCGCAGCCGATCCCGCGTCGGCGCAGCGCTGGGGATGCGCGCTGCTGCTGCTCGGTCTGGTGTTCCTGGCCGCGTCGCTGCTGCTTACCTCGTTGGCCGTTCTGGTGGTAGCGGCGCTGCTCTGCGGCGTCGGTCAGGGCATGACATTCGCCAACGGCATGTCCACGATCGGTGCCGAGCTACCTCCGCACCGTCGGGCAGAGGTCACCTCGACCTTCTTCGTCGTGTTGTACATCGCCATCTCGGTACCGGTGATCGGGGCCGGAGCCGTGGCGACCGGATGGGGCCTGGTGACGGCAGGAGTGGTGTTCGCCGTCGTGATTGCGGTGCTCGCGGCGGTGGCGTTCGTGCTGTTGACCATCGATCTGCGCAAGTCTCGGGCTGTCGTGTCCTGAAACGGTCGACAGTGGGCCGGATTCGTACTCGATTCGGGACGGCGGGTAGGAGATGATGGTTGTCGACAGGAGGTCCTGACGATGGCCGAACGCTCGTTGCTTGCGGACTTCCTTCGGGTGCGCCGGGAATCGCTGCAACCCGAGCAGGTGGGTCTGGTGCGCGACGGCAATCGCCGAGTGCGCGGCCTGCGACGAGAAGAGATCGCCCGGCTCGCCGATATCAGCGCCGACTACTACCTGAGGCTCGAGCAGGGGCGCAATCATCAACCCTCCGAGCAGGTTCTGGCTGCGCTGAGTCGGGCTCTGCGTTTGGACGAGGACGAGCGGGCGTACTTCCACCGGGTGGCGCGCGCGCAGTCCGGCCCGGCCGTGGTCGAGGCGCTTCCGCCGCGGGTGACCGAGGCGTCGGCCCGGGTGTTGGAGCAGTGGGTCCACACGCCGGCGTACATCACCGACCGCCATCACGATCTGCTTGCGCTCAACGGTCCGGCTGCGCTGATGACGCCGGGCCTGAAAGTGGGTACCAACCTGATGCTCGATGTGTTCGCGCACGAGCACAGTGCCGCCTCGCCGGAGGACTGGGCCGTCACGGCGCAGCGAATGGTGTCGGCGCTGCGATTCCACGCGGCACCGGGTCACCCGCGACTGACGGAATTGGTGGGCCGATTGTCGGTGGAGAGCCGCGCTTTTCGCAGGATGTGGGCCAAACACGACGTACGGCCGTTGTCGTCGAGCATCTCCGTCGTCCCGGTGGAGCCGTTCGGTCTGGTCGAATTCCGTTCGCAGACTTTGGAGATCGTCGGCGAGGGTGGGCAGTTCATCACCACCTACTTCGCTGATCCCGGTAGTCGGTCGGCATCGGCGATCCGGCATCTGGTTGCCGGAGTCCCCGGCCGCGACACTCAGTTCGTTGTTCCTCGGTCCGATTCGGACGATCGGACCGCGTCGGCCAGTTGACTTAGAGCTGCCCTCGACTGTGCTGTTCGGGGCCGCAGCACCATCAGTACGTGGTCCTCGGCGGCAGGCATGAACAGGTAGTCGAGCATCAACGGACCGACGACGGCATGTTCGATCGTCACGGTTCCGGTTCTTCTCGCGCTGGTCTCACCGGCCCACTTCTGCGCGAATGCCGAACTACGGGTGGATAGTTCGCCGACGATGCGGCGAAAGGAGTCGTCGGGCTCGTGCCGATCCAACGACTCACGAAGCATGGCGACCACCTGATCCGCCGACGATTCCCACCCAGTAGGCGGGTCGTCGGCGGGATCGTCTCGATCGCTGCAGAGCGAACCGGCGTCGACGAATGTGAACACGGCCAGATTGACCCCCTCGGCGAAGCTCGGCGACACCGCGCGAGCGAGCATCGTGGACGATTCGACGGTCAGATGCCGATCCAGCAGTACTGCAGGCGAATACGCCCAGGACTCGAGCGCCTCCACGTTGTGCATGGTTCGACCATAGATCCAGGCGGCTGCCGGTCCGGTAACCCTGCCAGGGACACCTTCGACCGGCGGTGTTCGATCCTCCCGAGGTGAACGAAAGCGTTGGGGCCGAGTATCACTGGGCTGGATCGGTCGTGCGGAACTTTCTCTGGTAATCCGACGGTGTAACACCGAACTTGGTGACGAACGCACGCCGAAAAGCAGCGGGCGTGCCGAATCCTGCGTCGGCAGCGGCCCGGGCCACCGAGTAGTCGGACTCGAGTGCGGCTACCGCGATATCGAGACGCATCGCGGTCACGTAGTCGAGAGGCGTCGTGCCCAGTTCCTCGCGCACGATGCGATTGAGATGCCGCACACTGACATTGGCGTGTGCCGCGAGAGCGCTCAGGTTCGCGGGTCGTGTCGGGTCGGCATGAATGTAGTCGGTGATAGCGCGAGAGACCTGGGTCCGCGGCGGTGGACCCTTCAGCGACACCGAATACTGCGACTGGCCGCCGGAGCGCTGCATGTACACCAGCAGTAGTTGCGCGACCGTTCTGGCTATCGGGGCACCGTGATCACTTTCGACCAACGCCAACGCCAGATCGATTCCGGCAGCGACCCCGGCCGAGGTGTAGATGTCGCCGTCGCGAACGAAGATCGAATCCGGTTGGACACGCGTGTCGGGAAAGCGTTCCGCCAGAGTCGACGTGAACTTCCAGTGAGTGGTCGCACTCCGGCCGTCGAGCAGACCGGATCCCGCCAGCGCGAACGCCCCACTGCAGATCGACGCCACCCGCCGCGCTCGGGGCGCGAGCAGCGCCACCGCGTCGAGCAACGCCGGGTCCTCGAAGACGGCCGGAGCCGATTCGCTACCGGGAACGATGAGGGTGTCGAAGTCGCCGCTGTCGGCGACGGCGGCGTTCACCGACACCGTCATTCCCATCGAGGTCACCACGTCACCGCCGTCGATCGAGAGGAAGACGATGTCGTAGCCGTCGACTCGCTGGTTCGCTTCGAGGAAGACCTCGGCCGGGCCGACGAAGTCGAGCATCTTGACCTGGTCGAAGAGCAGAATGCCGATGCGCCGACGCTGGGTCGGACCACGCCGAGACGGGTCGTCGTTCACCCGAGTGGTCGAACGCGTCACGATGCTCGGATTCCGGCCTTCATGCCCACGGCACCCGCTTCACCGCGGGTCTTGACCTCGAGTTTCTTCAGGATGCTTGCGACGTGGAACTTCACCGTGCTCTCGCCGATGTTGAGGCTCGCGGCAATGTCCTTGTTGCGCTTGCCGTATGCGAGGTAGCCGAGAACTTCTCTCTCGCGACGGTTGAGGCCGGCGAGAAGTTGTTCGTCGGCTCGTGCGGGAGGCGGGTCGAGAGGAATCGCGATGCTCACGCGTGATCCCCACCCAGCGGTGGATTCGAATGAGATCGATCCCCGGAGGGTGTGCACGCGTCCGGAGAGCTGTTGGGTCAGAGTCTCGGTGTCGCAGGCGTGCAGGCCGTCGTTGCGGACTTCGAGCAGCAGGTTGGTTCCGTCGCAATCCCACGCGATGCGAACCCGTCGAACATCCGGCTGAGCCACGTAGGCGAGTACGACGGTCCGAACCACGGCTCGCGCCGCGCGTGCGATCTCGCCGGGGACCGGTCTTCCGTCGACTGGGGGAGCGACATATTCGACGTCGATCGAGTACTGGTCCAATACTGTGGCGAGCTCCCCCTGCAGCCTGGCGAAGGCGGTGGTCACTGCTTCCTGCCCCAGCTCACGGTTGGCTTCTTCGATGGAGCGAAGCTCGATCAGTGCCGCCGACGCGGTATCGCTGGCGGTTGCGCGTGCTCGCGCGTCATCGAGGTCCTTCGAGCGCAGCGTGGACAGCACGGACGTGAGGGTATCGACGTGGGCGTCGACCATCTCGGAGATCACCCGGGCACGCTCGCTCGAGGCCGCCAGGGATTCGGCGAGATACGCAGGACTCGCCTGGACCACCTGATGGCGTATGGAGGTGGCTACGATTCCGAACGCAACGCCGACGTAGGAATCCGGATCGAACTGCGGCGCAGTCGATTTGGGCACCAGAACCAGCAGGGTGTCGGTGGTGTCGTCGAGTTGCGTCGCGAGACGTCGCTGTGCACCGGCCAGGCGCCCCGGGCCGTCCAGAGCCCGGCGCCCACTCTGCTGCACCGACTGCTTGAGGTCGTCGAGCTCCTTGATCGTCACGCGGCTCGTCATCGACTCGTCGCCACTGACTTTTCTCGGACGGCCGGTGCATTCCCTGGTGAAAATGATCATCGCCGAGTGCGGATACCGCTGCGACGACCACCACGAAAAACGAGCAGCTATCTCGACCAGCGGACCGGTCAGGACCTCCCGAAGCGCGGCGAGCGAGTCGGTCGGTTCGGACCTGGCGGGGGTCGACGGGGCAGGGCTGCTCACGTGCGCATCCTAGTACTCGGAGCGGCGTCGTGTGATGTCCGTTCGGCCAGTGATTGCTAGCCGTTGTGCGTGGTTCTTTTCTCGCGGTAGGACGACAACCTGGACATCGGATTCATCGACGAAGGGAACACCGTTGAGGACGACCACCGAAACCCTCGCGTCGACTCTCGGCTGCCCGGAAACGAAGCGCATGATCGACTTCGCGACCCGGTGGATGCCCTACGGCGGCGGGCCGGCCGAGGACATTCTGGTCGGGTTCGGAATCAGCCCGACCGAATACTTCACCAGGCTCGCCGCAGTGCTTCGCGAACCCGACACAGAATCGACCCTCGACCGCGACACGATGTCCGCGTTGCTCGAGGTGTGCCGCCGCAGGCTCTGGCTCGGCGAGTGAATCGTCCTCCGTACATCACCTGACCTCAGGAGTGCTTGTGTCACAAACCGTTCATGCCGTCGTCGCCAAGGCGAAGGGTGAGCCCGTCTCGATCGAGACGATCACCATTCCCGATCCCGGCCCGAACGATGTCGTGGTCACCATCGCCGCGTGCGGGGTCTGTCATACCGATCTGCATTACCGCGAGGGCGGCATCAACGACGAGTTCCCGTTCCTGCTCGGCCACGAAGCCGCAGGCTCCGTCGAAACCATCGGCGACGCGGTCACTCATGTCGAGGTCGGCGACTTCGTGGTGCTGAACTGGCGGGCGGTGTGCGGGGAATGCCGAGCCTGCAAGAAGGGCACCCCCTGGTATTGCTTCGACACCCACAATGCGTCGCAGAAGATGACTCTCGCCGACGGCACCGAACTCTCCCCTGCGTTGGGGATCGGGGCGTTCGCCGACAAGACCCTCGTCCACGAAGGCCAGTGCACCAAGGTCGACCCGGACTCCGATCCGGCAGTGGTCGGTTTGCTCGGCTGCGGGGTGATGGCCGGGCTCGGTGCGGCGATGAACACCGGCCACGTCTCGCGCGGGGATTCCGTCGCCGTGATCGGGTGCGGCGGTGTCGGGGATGCTGCGATCGCCGGCGCCCGCCTGGCGGGGGCGTCGACGATCATCGCCGTCGACCGCGACAAGAAAAAACTCGACTGGGCTCTCGATCTCGGCGCCACGCACACTGTCGATGCCTCGCAGGTCGATGCCGTCGAGGCCATCCAAGAGCTCACCGGTGGGTTCGGGGCCGATGTGGTCATCGATGCCGTCGGCCGCCCGGAAACGTGGAAGCAGGCGTTCTACGCCCGCGATCTCGCCGGGACCGTCGTCCTCGTCGGGGTGCCGACGCCGGAGATGACGGTGGAGATGCCACTCATCGATTTCTTTTCCCGGGGTGGGTCGTTGAAGTCGTCGTGGTACGGCGATTGCCTGCCGGAGCGGGATTTTCCGATGTTGGTCGATCTGTACGAGCAGGGTCGGTTGCCGCTCGAGAAGTTCGTGACCGAACGGATCGGTCTCGGTGATATCGAGGCGGCGTTCGAGAAGATGCATCAGGGCACGGTGCTGCGTTCGGTGGTGGTCCTGTGAGTGGGCAGTTGCGGGTCGAGAAGGTGGTCACGTCGGGGACGTTCGCGCTCGATGGTGGCGAGTGGGAGGTCGACAACAACATCTGGTTGGTCGGTGACGACGACGAGGTGGTGATCGTCGATGCTGCGCATACGGCCGGTCCGATCGTCGATGCGGTCGCCGGTCGTGCTGTGCGGGCGATTGTCTGTACGCATGGTCACAACGATCATGTGACGGTCGCGCCGCAGTTGTCGGGGGAGTTGGATGCGCCGATTCTGTTGCATCCGGCCGATGATGTGTTGTGGGAGCAGACGCATCCGGGCATCGGGCATTCGGTGCTCGAGGACGGTCAGCGGATCACCGTCGCGGGGACGGAGATCGTGGCGTTGCATACTCCCGGTCATTCGCCGGGGTCGAGTTGTCTGTATCTGCCCGAGGCGGGTCAGTTGTTCTCGGGGGACACGTTGTTCTCCGGTGGGCCCGGTGCGACGGGTCGGTCGTATTCGGATTTCCCGACGATCATCGGCTCGATCCGGGATCGATTGTTCGCGTTGCCCGCCGAGACCCGAGTCAACACCGGGCACGGAGACGGAACGAGTATCGGGGACGAGTCCCCGCACCTCGAAGAATGGATCGCCCGCGGGAATTGAGGTTCGATGTTTCGCAGCACAGTGTCAGCCATGCCCAGCAGCACAGTGTCACCGATGCCCAGCTTGGGAGAAGTCTCTCCCGGCTGCCGGGGCGAGTCAGCCGGGGTTTGTCGGTGGCCCGAAGTAGGGTCCTGTCCGTGATCATCGTGAGTACGGACGGCTCTTGTCTGCGTAACCCCGGCGGAGCAATCGGGTGGGCGTGGGTCAATCACACGGGTCCGAGCAACTCCGGCGGCGAGCCCTCGGGCACCAACCAGGTAGCCGAGCTCCGCGCCCTGCTCGAGGCCGTGCTGGCCCACCCCGGCCCGGAGCCGTTACTGATCGAATCGGACTCGCAGTACGCCATCAAGTGCGCGTCGGAGTGGCTGGCAGGCTGGAAGCGCAAGGGGTGGAAGACCGCGGGCGGCACTCCCGTGCGCAACCTCGATCTGGTGCAGAGCATCGAGCGAGCCATCACCGAACGCGAAGGGCCGGTGCGATTCCGGTGGGTTCGCGGCCACGTCGGCAATCACTTCAACGAAGCAGCCGACGCGCTTGCGGGCGAAGCCGCCCGCGCCATCGCGGCCGCCGGAGCGAACGCGGTGTCCGCACCGCCCGAGGCTCGCAGCGGTCCCGTTTCACAGAAGGCATCCGTCCCCGCTGCGCCGCTACCGACCGAGCCGGAGATCGCCACCCTGTTCTGACGGCCGAGCCGAGCGCGGGCGCTCCGGATCAGCCGCGGGGTCTCATCCGCGCGTTGGGTAGTTCCGGTGCGTGCAACCTGGGCCCGGGGTAGCCCTCCACGGTGCCGAACTGACCGTTCTCGGCCTCGTACGCGGCCCGATACTCCACCACGTCCTCGTGGCTGCGGCCGACGAAGTTCCACCACATGACTATCTGTTCACCGAACGGCGGACCGCCCAACAGGAGGAATCGAACCGGTTCGCGGGCGGGATTGTGGAGCTGCATCGACCGGTGCCCGGGTTCGAGGTAGCCGAGTTCGGCTGCGGCCAGATCGGTCTCGTTCAGCGTCACCGATCCTTGGTCGACGACAACTCCGTGTTCGTAGGACTCGTCGATCTCGACGCTGACCCGCGCCCCGGCGTCGAGCACGATCTCCGCTCCGAGCAGTGGCGTGTACGTCGACACCGGCGAGGTCTCGCCCAGAAGCGATCCGAGAAACACCCGAGCGGTCAGGCCGGGCCGGGAGATCGAATCGGGAACGTAGTGCTCGAAAGTCGGTGCCACGAAACGGGATACGGCGGGCAGCGCCACCCACAGCTGCATCCCGTGCAGGATGTCGGTGTCGGGTGTCGACACCTCGGAGTGGCTGATGCCCTGCCCGGCCGTCATCAGGTTGAGCTCCCCGGGCCGCACCATCGCATGAGATCCGACGCTGTCGCGATGCTCGATCTCACCGGAGAACAGCCAGCTGACGGTCTGTAGGCCGGTGTGCGGGTGCGGTGCGACGTCCATGCGCGAGTGCTCGGGCCCGTAGTGGTCTGCGAAACACCATGCGCCGATGAGGGATCGGTCCTTGTGCGGCAGGGTGCGGCGCACCTTCATGGCACGAGGGCCGCCGAGTGGAACCTCGCGTGGGGTGAAGACCTGGATCATCAGTGCTCCCGAATGTCGGTCTGGGCGAGTCTGAGCTTGGTGCACAGACTGTCGAGTGTCCTGAGCTCGTCGGTGTTCAGTGCATCGCCGACGTAGCGCCTGATGCGGGCGGCGTGTTTGCGTCCGATCGAGGCCTGCAGGTCTGATCCCGCGTCCGTCAGGCAGATCACGGTCCCGCGTTTGTCCGACGGATCATGCTCTCTGACAACGTAACCCATCGCCTCGAGTCGGTCGCACATCCGGCTCAGCGACGGTTGGCTGAGCAGGATCTCGTCGTTGAGTCGACGCAGTCGGAGTCTGCGGTCCGGGCTGGTGCTCAGGGTGAACAGCACGTCGTATTCGCGCATGCCGATCGGATCCCAGATGTCGTCGGCGGCGAACCGGCGCATCAGGGAAACCTGGGAGCGAAAGAGCGACTCCCAGGCTTTCACCGCCACCTCCGTGTCAGACGGCAACTGCTGGTTCCTTCGCAGCGGCCGCGTCCTTCTCTGCCAGCATCGAGGCGTGGGTCGGAGGATTCTCCGGAACGCCGGCCGGGCGTCGGGCAGCGAATTCCTTGCGCAATACCGGTACGACGTCCTCGCCCAGGATGTCGAGTTGTTCGAGCACTGTCTTCAGCGGCAGGCCGGCGTGGTCCATCAGGAACAGCTGACGCTGGTAATCGCCGAAGTAGTCTGCGAATGCGAGCGTCTTCTCGATGACCTGCTGCGGAGATCCGACGGTCAGCGGGGTCTGCTCGGTGAACTCCTCCATCGTGGGGCCGTGGCCGTAGACGGGTGCGTTGTCGAAGTACGGTCGGAATTCGTTCACCGCGTCCTGGCTGTTCTTGCGCATGAACACCTGACCGCCGAGACCGACGATGGCCTGGTCGGCGCGGCCGTGGCCGTAGTGCTCGTAGCGCTCCCGGTAGAGATCGATGAGCTGGATGTAGTGCTCTTTCGGCCAGAAGATGTTGTTCGCGAAGAAGCCGTCACCGTGGTAGGCGGCGATTTCTGCGATCTCCGGGCTGCGGATCGACCCGTGCCAGACGAACGGCGCGATGTCGTCGAGCGGACGAGGAGTGGACGTGAACCGGTCGAGTGGCGTCCGGAAGTTTCCCTTCCACGTGACGACGTCCTCGGTCCACAGGCGTCGCAGCAGCTGGTAGTTCTCCAGAGCCAATGGGATGCCCTGACGGATGTCCTGTCCGAACCACGGGTAGACCGGGCCGGTGTTGCCGCGACCCATGATGAGGTCGACGCGTCCCTCGGACAGATGCTGGAGCATCGCGTAGTCCTCGGCGATCTTGACCGGGTCGTTCGTCGTGATCAGCGTCGTCGACGTCGACAGGATCAACTTCTCGGTGGTGGCCGCGATGTAGCCGAGCATGGTCGTCGGTGACGAGGGTACGAACGGCGGATTGTGATGCTCGCCGGTCGCGAAAACATCCAGACCAACGTCCTCGGCATGCTTGGCGATGGTGACCATCGATCGAATGCGCTCGTGCTCGGAGGGCGTAATCCCGGTGGTGGGGTCGGTGGTGACATCTCCGACGGTGAAGATTCCGAACTGCATGGCGTGCTCCTACCCGAACGACAAGTTCATGCGTTTGCATTGACTATGCCGTACAACCGGGGTGCGGTCCGGGTTATTTCCGCGGCGGTCACTGCACGAGAGACGCGGTTCCGGTGAGCAACCGCACGTCGTACGACTCGGTCGGGCCGTGCTGCTCGGTGGTTCCGCCGTGCACGGTGTACAGCACTGCGTACGAGGTGAACGTGACGTCCTGGCCGTCGTCCGTATCGATGTTGACGCGGGGCAGAACGACGAGCAGGTGGGTCCGGTTACCGTCCGAGAGGGTCTCGACGACGGTCCGCACCTCGAATCCCAGATCGGATCGGGTGACGTCGGTGGATTCCAGCGTCTCTCCACTGAGGACGAGCTGCGCCGCCCACACTCCGGCGGAGCGATGGGCGTCGACGGTTCCGGTGAGGTCGTCACCGCTGAAGTCGTAGTGGTTCGCTGCTGTGAAAGGCATGGTCACAGGCTATGCCTCGGTCGGTGAAAAAACTTCGAAAGAATTTCCCATCCGCTACCCATCCACCCGGCGACGGGCCCCGAATGGACAATGAGACACCCGCTACTGCTGTCGCCCCCGACCGCCGTCAGTAGTGGGTGTCTCCCTTTGTTTTGCGGGCCGGTGACGGCTGTTCGCACTCGTGCGTGACCGAGAGCCCAGTTCGCTGAGTCGACTGATCAGTCTGTCGGTATCGAGTCCGGTGCATCCGACGGCGAATTCGGTCAGCGGCACCACGCCGTGGAATTCGGTACGCACATCGCGGTCGTACAGAACATCGACCAGATTCGCGAAGCGCTGAGCCGCGAAGTCGTCCACGCTCGCGAGAGCCGGAATGTCGGTGATCGTCAGCTGCGGTGCATGCTGGACCATCTCGAGGTAATCGCCCGTCGAGCGGGCAGCACAACACAGCTCGGCAAACGTCCGACCACCCGAGACGGGCTCCACAGTCCACGTACCCGAGGCGAACCGTGATCCACTGGTACCGGCGGCGCGGTAGTCGACGGGGCCGTCGACGCAGACCACCTCGAGGCACTGCTTCAGCTTCTCGATCGTCGGGACGAACGTCGGGTGGAACAGCGGATTCGGCAGCAATTCGTCGGGCGCGTAGTTCGAGGTGACGACCAGGACGACGTCACGGGCAAAGAGTGCGTCGAGCATCCGCGTGATGAGGCGGGCGTCTCCGATGTCGTGGACGTGAAATTCGTCGAAGCACAGCAGTGCCGCCGGAGCCGATCCTGTCGACAGGACATCGTCGATGGCTGCGTCGATGGAAAACCCGTGGCGAAAGTACGCCGCGTGGAGATCGCGGAAGAAGCTGTGGAAGTGCACGCGTTTCTTCGCAGTGGTGTCGGCCGCGGCGAAGTAGCTGTCCAACAGCCAGGTCTTGCCACGCCCGACCGGTCCCCACAGGTAGACACCTCTGTCGCCGGGTGTCGACAGCATGTCTGCCGCTGCGGCCTGGGCGTCGTCGAGAGTGAAGGCAGCGTCGAAGACGTGTCGCGATGCGGTCGGCCTCATGTCACGAACCGTACGCCCCGCTACTCTACATTTGTAGAGGGCGTGTGTAGGGTCACTGCTGTGGACCGCCGCACCGCCATCGCCGACGCCGCACTGGGTGTCATCGCCCGTGACGGCTTGCGCGTGTTGACGCACCGGTCGATCGATTCTGCGCTGGACTTTCCGGCAGGGTCCACGTCGTACTACTTCCGCACCAAGGCCGATCTGCTCGCCGCCGTGGCTACCCGTCTGATCGAGCTCTCGCGGGCATCGTTTCTGGAGATCGTCGGAACCGAAACCGATGTTGCGACGGTGATCGCACGCTATCTCGACGCTGCGATCACCCATCGCATGGTCGAGCTCCGGGCTCGCTACGCGCTGATGCTCGATCCTGCGGTCCCGGCCGACATCAGGGCCGACTTGGCCCGTTCGTTCTTCTCACTCGAACGGGCCAGAGAACTGTTCGACGAGCCAGCCCACGGAGACGGCTTGGTCTCGCTGTGCGAAGGACTGATGGCCGACGCGATTTTCGGCCGTGGAACCGCGAAAGAAGCTGCGGGACTACGGCTTCCGATATCGATCTATCTCGCCGGGATTCCGTCTCAGAACGGGTAGCCGACTCCAGTGAGTTTCTCGCTGGCGTCCCACAGCTGGGCTGCGAGTGCGGGATCCTGAGCCATCTTGGTCATGCTCGCCGGGCCCGGCTTGCCGCGGGACTCGAACAGCGATGTGGGACCGCTGTAGGTGCCGCCGCCTGCGACGTCGACTGCATAGAGTGTGGGAAGCGCTCCGGCTCGGGCGGACTGAGAGATGAACTTGAGTCCGATGGGTGCCAGGGCCGCCAGGATCTTGTTGCTGCCCAGGCCGTCCGGGCTGGAGTAGAGCTCGGTCGACGAGATGCCGGGGTGTGCCGCATTGCTGGTGACCTTGGATCCGGCCTTGTCGATCCGACGCTGCAATTCCAGCGCGAACAGGATGTTGGCGAGCTTGGAGTTCGCGTATCCGCGTTGCGCGTTGTAGCCACGCTCGAGCTGGAGGTCGTCGAAGTCGAGCTTGGGGCGCTGACGGTGCGCGACCGAGGCGACGGTCGTGATCTTCGCGTCGGCGGCGAGCTTGGGGAACAGCAACCCGGTCAGCGCGAAGTGGCCGAGATGGTTGGTGCCGATCTGGAGCTCGAACCCATCCTTCGTTTCGGTTCGCTTCGCCGGCATCATGACGCCCGCATTGTTGATCAGAATGTCGATCGATTCGGGAGCCGACTCGGCGTACTTGCGGACCGAACCGAGGTCGGCCAGGTCGAGGGTGGCCGTGTCGACAGTTCCGTTCGGGGCCTCCGCGCGGATCTTCGCCGCTGCGGCGTCGGCCTTGTCCTGGTTGCGGCAGGCAAGCGTCACGTGATCGCCGCGCTTGGCCAGCTCCAAAGCTGTGTAGTAGCCGATACCGGTATTCGCTCCGGTGATGACAACGCGTTTCTGCTTGGTTTCGGGCACGGCAACAGGCTACCGGTCTGTTTTAGAATGCGCCGGTGAGTACAACAGAACCCGTTTTTCCGACGGGGATCGGAAACCCCGCGATGCGGGCATTGCGAGCTGCGGGATATACCTGTCTCGACGACCTGGCCGGGGTGCCCGCTGCTGAGCTCGCGTCACTGCACGGAGTCGGACCGAAGGCAGTGAGGATCGTTCAGGAAGCGCTCGAGCGCACCGGCAGGTCACTGAGCTGAACGGTCACGTCCAATGTCCGGGACGGGTCACCGACTCGGGTAACTGTGTCGATCGGTCACCGAGCGCCGCGTTGATCTGAAACTGAGTGGCGAAGATCGTTTCGCGCAGATCTGCGCCGCGGAGATCGGCACCACGAAAATCGGTCCCGATCAGGTCGGCCCAGCGCAGGTCGGCACCGCGCAGATTCGCCCCGATGAGATACGTACCCCGCAAGCTCGCACCGCGGAGATCCGCACCGGCCAGCTTGGCTCCGATCATGTCGCGTCCGCGATAGTTCTTCTTCTTGCCCGACACTTCCGCGCGCACCAGATCGCTGGCATCGAGCAGCACCTCGTTGATCCGCGAGCGCAGTACGGAGACGTCGACCGACAGCAGGCTCTCGGGAGTCCCCGACGTGAGAGCGTCAAGCTCCCTGTATTCGCGGGTAAGCCGGCTGTGCAGGGATGCGGTCGATGTCCGGCCACGTGCATCTGCCAGGTACCAGAGCAACTCGTGCAGATCCCGCATGATCGGGAACACCGCGAACATCTCCGACGAGTTCGACGGCGTTTCTCGCCAGTCCCGTCCCGCGAACGTCGATTGCGACACTTTCTGCCCCGCACCGAAACAGTCGTACACCGTGCATCCGGGAAAGCCCTTCTCCCGAAGCGACGAGTGGATGCCGCAGCGCGAGTCCTTCTGAAGGTTGCGGCACGGTTCCCCGGCGGCTTTATCGACGGCGAAATCCGACGACTTGGCGAAGGGCAGAGCAACGCAACAGAGTCCGAAGCAGCTGCCGCAATCGGCGAGCAGATTCTCGGGTGGGCTCATGTGTTCACTCTGTCCTTCGGGCAGCCGCAGCGTCAAACGAGAATCGTCACTCCGGACGTCGGAGGAGTGCGACGAGCTTCTTCGGGGCCCGGGTGCAGTAGCTCTCCGTGATCAACTCGCCGAGTTCCGTTCGATCCACCGACTCGTCGAGCAGCATGCCGATGATCTCGGGTCCCCAGCCGGGAGCGAAGAAGCCATCCTGCTTCGACAATGCGTCGAGTTCTATTCCGGAGGAACGGAATACGAGGACATGCGCCGGTCCGTCGGTCCCCGCCGCTGTTGCGAATGCCGGAGGAGTGCCGTCGACAATGTCGAGGACGTGGGCGAAGGTGCGCCCGCGTACCCGCCATCGAGTACCGACCCACGCCTGCTCCTCGTAGGTCTCGGGCAACGCCAGACACATCTGTCGGACCTCGGGTTCCCAGTTCATTCGACTCCCTGTGACACATGCCGGGCTACAGTATTTCAGCGCGGGGCATTTGGGCGCAGGCACTTGGAGGAGGCTCCATCCATGGTGAGACCCGAGTACGACGAGGTCGTGTCCGGTCTGCGCGGGGCCGGCTGCGTGTTCGCCGAAGAAGAAGCCGACATTCTGATCGAATCCGCATCGGACAGTGACGATCTCGCCGCCATGCTCGCTCGCCGTATCGCCGGGGCACCGCTCGAACACATCGTCGGCTGGGTGTGGTTCTGTGGTCAACGCGTCGCCGTCGAACCGGGGGTATTCGTGCCCCGTCGGAGAACTGAATTCCTGGTGAATTGTGCTGCAGCACTTCAGCCGTCGCGATTATTGGACATGTGCTGCGGATCCGGTGCGGTAGGACTGTCGGTCGGTGGCGTCACCGAATTACATGCCGCCGATCTCGACGCAGCGGCCGTGGAATGCGCCACGCGCAACCTGGCTGCCGTCGGGGGCACGGTGCACCGCGGCGATCTGTACGACGCCTTACCACCGGAGTTGCTCGGCTCCTTCGATGCGATAGTGGTCAACGCGCCGTACGTCCCGACGGCCCACATCGAACTGATGCCGCGGGAAGCGCGATTGCACGAGCCACGCATCGCGCTCGACGGCGGCGAAGACGGTGCCCGGTTCCACCGTCTCGTGGCCGAGGGGGCACCTGCATGGTTGGCCCCCGGCGGTCACTTGCTGATCGAAAGCAGTGCAGCACTGGCTGATTCGACTCTGCGGGCAGTGCGCGACTGCGGATTCCACGCGCGGGTGGGCGCATCGGACGAGTTCGACGCGGTGGTCGTGATCGCTTCGCGTAGGTGACGAGACGAGTGCCATACACGGCCGGTCTCGGCGGCGCGTTTCGACTGTGCGTTTCGACTGCGGCGTTTCGTGGCATTCCCGAACGGATCCCGATAGAGAAAAGAGGCTGTTCGACCATGACTACTTTGCTGTTCGCGGTAACCGCTGCCGACCATTGGACCCTGAACGACGGAAGCAAGCACCCCACCGGGTACTGGGCCGAGGAGCTCGTCGAGTCCCATCGCACATTCGTCGAGGCCGGGTGGGACATCACGGTGGCGACGCCGGGTGGCAAGGCTCCGGTCGTCGACGAGGGCAGTCTGGCCGTCGACGCGAACGGCGGTGACGAGCAGAAGGTGGCGGACCAGAAGAGCTACCTGGCCTCGATCGAGTCGATCCTGTCCTCGCCCGCGAAGCTGGAAGACCAGAAGGCCTCCGACTTCGACGTCGTGTTCGTCCCCGGCGGCCACGGGCCCATGGAGGATCTCGCCGTCTCGACGAGCTTCGGTGCCCTCGTGGTCGACTTCCTCGATGCGAACAAGGTGGTCTCGGCGGTGTGCCACGCACCGGCGGCCCTGCTGCCGGCCGTCCGTACCGACGGCTCCTGGGCTTTCGACGGGTACGAGCTCACCGGCTTCACCGACGAGGAAGAGACCCAGGCCGGGCTGGCCGACAAGGCCCCATGGCTCCTCGAGACCCGGCTGCGCGAGAACGGCGCCAAGTTCGAGAACGCCGACGCCTGGTCGCCGCATGTGGTCGTCGACCGCAACCTCTACACGGGCCAGAACCCCGCATCGACGCGTCCCCTCGCGGAGAAGCTGGTCAGCGCCCTGAAGTAAAGCGTCGTGGACGGTCGGTGTTCTGCCCACGGAGAACACCGACCGATCAGGGAACATCACTACTCCTTTCGAAGTTGAGCCCCTATAGCTCAATCCTTTGGAGGAGAAGTGACCGAAACCGTTCGTGTCCCCGTACTGTTCCTGACCGACCCGATCGTCCTGCCCGGAATGGTGGTGCCCGCCGAACTCGACGAGGCCGCACGCGCCGCCGTCGACGCAGCGAAGGCAAGCAATGACGGCACGCTGCTCGTCGCTCCCCGACTCGAAGATCGGTACGCCGCTTACGGCGTTCTCGCCACCATCGTGCAGATGGGACGGTTGGCTGACGGTCGCCCGGCCGCCGTCATCAAGGCAACTCGTCGTGCTCACATCGGCCACGGGGTCAGTGGCCCCGGGGCGGCCCTGTGGGTCGAGGCCGAACCCGTCGCCGATACAACCCCGAACGACGACCTCAAAGCGCTTGCAGCCGAATACAAGCAACTCGTCGTCGCGATGCTGCAGCGCCGCGACGCGTGGCAGGTGATCGATTCGGTCAACAAGCTCACCGACCCCGGCGCGATCGCTGATACCGCGGGTTACGCGTCGTACTTGACCGACGTGCAGAAGCGGGATCTGCTCGAAACACCTGACGTGGCAACGCGTCTGACATCGCTGATCGAGTGGACCAAGGCTCACTTGGCCGAGGTCGAGGTGAACGACAAGATTTCCGGCGACGTCCGAGAGGGCATGGAGAAGACGCAGAAGGAGTTCCTCCTGCGCCAGCAGCTCGCTGCTATCCGAAAAGAACTGGGCGAGGACGAACCCGACGGTGCGGATGATTACCGCGGCCGTGTCGAGGCTGCGGACCTGCCCGAGAAGGTGCGCGAACAGGCGCTCCGTGAAGTGGGCAAGTTGGAGCGGGCAAGTGATCAGAGCCCCGAGTCGGGGTGGATCCGCACCTGGCTCGACACCGTGCTGGACCTGCCGTGGAACAACACCACGACCGACAACACCGACATCGATTCGGCGCGAGCCGTTCTCGATGCCGACCACCACGGCCTCGACGACGTGAAGGACCGCATCGTCGAATATCTGGCCGTTCGTGCACGGCGCTCCGAGCGGGGTATGCAGTCCGTCGGCGGACGCGGCTCCGGTGCCGTCATGGTGCTCGCCGGACCTCCCGGTGTCGGTAAGACCTCGTTGGGCGAATCGGTGGCGCGCGCTCTCGGTCGTACCTTCGTCCGTGTTGCCCTCGGTGGGGTCCGCGACGAGGCTGAGATCCGCGGCCACCGTCGCACCTACGTCGGCGCATTGCCGGGCCGCATCGTGCGGGCGATCGGCGAGGCGGGATCGATGAATCCTGTTGTGCTGCTGGATGAGATCGACAAGGTTGGTTCGGACTACCGTGGTGATCCCAGCGCCGCACTGCTCGAGGTACTGGACCCGGCCCAGAACCACACGTTCCGCGACCATTACCTCGACCTGGATCTCGACCTGTCCGACGTCGTGTTCCTCGCCACCGCCAACGTGATCGATCAGATTCCCGGCCCACTGCTCGATCGCATGGAGCTGGTGACCATCGACGGATACACCGAGGACGACAAGGTCGTCATCGCTCGGAACTACCTGCTTCCGCGTCAGATGGAGAGGGCGGCAGTCACATCCGACGAGGTGACCGTCACCGACGCCGCACTGCGCAAGATCGCTGCCGACTACACCCGTGAGCCCGGGGTGCGGCAACTCGAACGCTTGCTGGCCAAGGCTCTACGTAAGGTGGCGACGAAACTCGCGGGCACCACGGACGTGCTCGAGATCGACGAGCCGGATCTGGTGACCTACCTCGGTCGTCCGCGCTTCACCCCCGAGGCGCACGAGCGAACCGAAGTGCCCGGTGTCGCAACGGGTCTGGCAGTGACCGGGCTCGGCGGCGACGTGCTGTTCATCGAGGCGGCCTCCACCGAGGGCGACGCGGGCCTCACGCTCACCGGCCAGCTCGGCGACGTGATGAAGGAGTCGGCGCAGATCGCGCTGTCCTACGTGCGAGCGCACGCAGCTCGATTCGGCGTCACTGCCGAATCACTGGATCGCACTATCCATGTGCACGTTCCGGCCGGGGCAGTGCCCAAGGACGGTCCTTCGGCGGGCGTGACGATGGTGACGGCCCTGGTGTCGATGGCCACCGGGCGTCCGGTGCGGTCGGACGTGGGAATGACCGGAGAGGTGACGCTCAACGGACGTGTGCTGCCGATCGGTGGAGTCAAGCAGAAGCTGTTGGCGGCTCAGCGCGCCGGGCTGAAGACGGTGTTCATTCCGGCACGCAACGAACCCGATCTGGACGACGTCCCTGCGGAGGTCCTGGAGGCGTTGGACGTTCGGCCGATGACCGACGTGGCCGACATCCTGGCGCTCGCGTTGGAACCGGCAGAAGCTGCCGCGGCCGCGTGAGGTGACGGCGACCGTTCTCGGGCTCTGCTTGACCTCGAGTTCGGTCGAGGTTCTACGTTGGTGTCATGAGCATGGAGATGACCGCGTGGAACCAGATGTATCGCACGATGAACAGCTCCGGCGCGCAGTCTTCGTTCTCCAAGGAGACTGCGCGTCGGATCCTGTCGTTCGCAGCACCGCATCGACGCGCCCTCGGCGGCTTCCTGGTGCTCAGCGTGGCGCTGGCGGTGCTTGCGGTGGCAACTCCGGTATTGGCCGGGCGGGTGGTCAACGCGATCGTCGACGGGCGAGAGCTACGTGTGGTGGTGCTGTTGGCTCTGGCCATCGCGGTGATCGCCATCGTGGACGCAGGCTTCGGTCTGATCAACCGGTGGCTCTCGTCCAACATCGGTGAGAGTCTGATTCTGGATCTGCGCACCGCAGTGTTCGACCATGTGCAGCGGATGCCGATCGCCTTCTTCACCCGCACCCGAACCGGCGCTCTGGTCAGTCGCCTCAACAACGACGTCATCGGTGCCCAACGCGCATTCAGCACCACGTTGTCCGGAGTCGTCAGCAACGTGGTGACGCTGGCTCTGACGCTGGTGGTGATGATCGGAATCTCCTGGCAGATCACTCTGCTCGCGCTGATCCTGTTGCCGGTGTTCGTCCTGCCTGCACGCCGCATGGGTCGACGCCTCGCACGTCTGCAACGCGAAGCGGCAGCACACAATTCGGCGATGAGCACCCAGATGACCGAGCGTTTCTCGGCACCGGGAGCGACACTGGTCAAGCTCTTCGGGCACCCCGACCAGGAATCCGTCGAGTTCGCGGTTCGAGCCGCCCGAGTCCGCGACATCGGAGTTCGGAGCGCGATGGTGCAGACCGTGTTCGTCACGGCGCTCACCCTGGTGTCGGCTCTGGCCCTCGCCGTGGTCTACGGACTCGGCGGCTTCTACGCACTCAGTGGTCGTCTGGACCCGGGTTCGGTTGTCGCACTGTCCCTTCTGCTGACCAGGCTCTATGCGCCGCTGACCGCACTGGCGAGTGCCCGTGTCGAGGTCATGAGCGCGCTGGTCAGTTTCGAGCGCGTGTTCGAGGTGCTCGATCTCGTGCCTCTGATCGCCGACAAGCCCGACGCGACGGTGCTGCCCCCGGGGCCGGTGGCCGTCGAACTCGACGACGTCAGGTTCGCGTACCCGTCGGCCGACAAGGTGTCGCTCGCGTCCCTGGAGGAGGTCGCAACTCTGGATTCCCGTGGCGGCGAGGAGGTTCTGCACGGTGTGTCGTTCCGGGCCGAACCCGGTCAGATGGTCGCCCTGGTGGGTACCTCGGGTGCGGGCAAGTCCACGATCGCGCAACTGATCGCTCGGTTGTACGACGTCGACAGCGGCGCAGTGCGGCTCGGCGACGTCGACGTGCGGGACCTGACCGCCGAATCCGTCCGCAACACAGTGGGAATGGTGACTCAGGACGGTCATCTGTTCCACGAAAGCATTCGCTCGAATCTGCTGCTGCCGCGCCCCGACGCCACCGAGGACGAACTGTGGGACGCACTGTCGCGGGCCAGGCTCGCCGATCTCGTGCGTTCCCTGCCCGACGGACTCGAGACGATCGTCGGCGAGCGCGGCTACCGCCTGTCCGGCGGGGAGCGTCAACGCCTGACGATCGCCCGGCTGCTGATCGCGCAGCCGCGGGTGGTGATTCTCGACGAGGCCACGGCCTCACTGGATTCGACGTCCGAGGCCGCCGTGCAGGCAGCGCTGGCCGAAGCGCTCGAGGGCAAGACGTCGGTGGTGATCGCGCACCGGCTCTCGACCATCCGAGCAGCGGACGCCATCCTGGTGATCGAGAACGGACAGGTCATCGAGCGCGGAACACACGACGAGCTCCTCGCAGCGGGCGGCCGCTACGAGGAGCTGCATCGAACACAGTTCGCGCACACTGTGCCAGCGGAGTGAGCTAGGAAAGCCGGGAGCGCAGCCTGCGGAGTGAGCTAGGAAGGCCGGGAGCGCAGCCTGCGGAGTGAGCTAGGAAGGCC
Organism: Rhodococcus sp. 3258; assembly: GCF_031456475.1. Classification (NCBI taxonomy): domain Bacteria; kingdom Bacillati; phylum Actinomycetota; class Actinomycetes; order Mycobacteriales; family Nocardiaceae; genus Rhodococcus; species Rhodococcus sp. 3258. The sequence goes on along the minus strand of NZ_JAVDUT010000002.1, from coordinate 44,032 downwards.
GGGAGCGGAGCCTGCGGAGTGACCTAGGAAGGCCGGGAGCGCAGCCTGCGGAGTGACCTATGAAACCGGATCTGGGACCACGGTGGCCGGGTCGTTGTCGGTTGCGGCGGCCAGCATCGGGGTGAATCCGTCGATTGCGTAGTCGAGGGACAGTGGGCTCGAGTAGCCGAGAGCCGACGGTAGGTCGGTGCTGAACGAGCCGATGTAGACGGTGCGGTCCTGCTTCACGACGTCGAGTGCGGCGATCAGCGGGTTTGCCTGCAGTTGTCCGCGGCTCTGTCCGGCGATGACGAGGACGTCGGTGTCGAGTCGGCTGAGGTTTTCGGGGCTGACCGTTTCGCTGGCGTCGGGGATCTCGAAGCCGAGGTCGGTGAAGAACAGTGCTCGGATGTCGTCCTTGCCGAGGACGAAGTAGCTGCCGTCGTCCATGACGAACGCGAGTGTCAGTGCCTTGCCGGCGAACTGAGGGTTGTCGGTCTGGGTGGTCTCGAACTTCTTCTCGAGCTCGGCGGTTCGCTCGTCGGATTCCTGCTTCTTGCCCAGTGCCTCGCCGACCACGGCGAATTCCTGCTGCCACGTGGCCGCGGGGACGTCGTCGTATCCACCGATGTCTGCGATCGTCGGGGCCATCGCCGAAAGTTGGTCGTATTGGCCTTGATCGATGAACGAGTACGGTCCGAGGATCAGGTCGGGTGACTGCGCAGCAATCTGTTCGAGGTTCAGGTCGGTGCTGCCGACCTCGGGGATCTCGGTGCCGCCCAATGCTTCTTGGGCCCACGGGCGTTGGCGGTAGTCGTAACTGAGATTTCCACGGGTGGCGACGGGCTTGACTCCGAGCGCCAGCGCGAAGTCCTGCTCGTTGAATCCGATGGTCACGACGCGGGAGGGTGCGGCGTCGATGACCGTCTCACCGAAGTGGTGCTCGATGGTGACGGGAAAGTTTGCACTGTTCTCGGAGTTACCTGAGGCAGTGGATTCGTCGCTGGACGAACAGCCGACCGCCAGTGCCATGACTGCGGCACCGGCGGCGACTACGTGGACGGTCTTCTTCATGGGGACTCCTCGCGCGTGTATTTGCGAGGTTAGCCTAACCGACCCACGTGCTCATCCAGCACGCACCGGGTCGGACAATACGGTCAGCAGTTGGAAACGGCAGGTACTCCGGCGAACCGCTGATCGATCCATTCCAGAGCCTGCGGCAGGCCGAGTACGGCAGCGGTCAGGTGATCGTTGCTGGGTACCTGGACCTCGGTGACGTTGACCCCGGCCCGGCAGTACCGGGCGATCGTGTTGTCGATCGAGCTGACCGGGATGAGCGCATCGGTGGGACTGTGCCACTCGAAGTACGGAGCTTTCGGCACACCGGGGTACATCTCGACGCTGTTCTCGTTGACGGCCGCGATCATCTCCGGGCTGTTCATCAGGTCCAACGTGCCCGCGACCTCCATCGCGCTCTTACCGGCTCCGGCGGCGATGATGTCGTTGGTGCATCCGTTCTGGATCTCGCTTTCGATCTGCTTGCCCAACGGGTTCAACTGGGAGCTGATCGGAATGCGAGTGGGGTACTCGCGCTCGAGGCCGAGCGCAGCGGCGAAGGCGAGACCGAACACCGGGTGGGGTGCGAAACCGAGATCGCGAGCCATGCGCTCGAGGTTCATCGGAGCACCGCCCGCGGCGCTGCCGACGATGTTCAGCTCGGGCGCGTAGTCGTTCTGCAACGCTGCTGCCCACGCCGTCGCCATGCCGCCGCCGGAGTATCCGGCCAAGGCAACCGGGCTCTGCCGCAGCTGCAGCGGATCGAAACGCTGGGTGGCGCGGATGCTGTCGAGAACGATCTGTCCGCCGAGCTTGGCTGCACCGTAGGCACTGTTGGGGCCGAGGTGATCGGCGATGACAACCGTCCAGCCACGCTGCAGAACGGCGTTCAGTGCGGGTGCCTCGCGGATCGCCAGATTGGGATCGTTGGACCAGAGCGCTTGTGACGGTGCACATTCGAGACCGAGTGCGTTGATGATGTGTTGGTAAGACAGCACCGGCCCGTTGGGGGCTTTGTTGCGGGGGACCAGCACGGTGTTGATCGCTGCGATGGGATTACCCGCCGAATTCGTGGAGCGGAACTTCAGCTGCCACACGTCGACGTCGAAGAAGCCGGGAGGTGGCGGCATCGGCCGGCTGGAGATCACGTCCCCCGGTGCCATAGCGGCGAGGTCGGCGGGCGGTGCATAGAAACCGTCCGATATCGGCGTCGGAAACAAGGGTGCCGCAGCGGCCTGAGCTGGGCCGACAAGCGTCGAACAGAGAACGGCAACCGCCGTTATGCTGACAGCGCCTGCCAATTTGAGAACCCGCATCTGGTAAACCCCTCCATGCCTGAATCGAAACGGCGCGCGTCTCGACGATTCGGCAAGCCCCCGTAGAGCTGGCCCGCAACTCGATATAGCTATTGAACTGTGACTCGTTACGCCCCCCGGGCGACGATGAGCGCAACGGTACGCACCCGGCGATTCTATGGCAACCGAAGAACGGTCTTTCTGCCGGTTTCTGTGACTCGGCCAAATCCGCTGCTGGGCAGTTGGCGTCGGCTACTCGGGAACGACGTCCGCCGGCGTCTTGTCCGGGCGCAGTCCGCGCCAGCTCGGGTGACGCAGATGGCCGGATTCGGTGGCCTCGTAGAACCGCACTTCTCCGACGAGAACAGGCTCCACCCATACGGCACCGCGCCTGTCGGCAGTGGGAAGCGTCGTGGAGAAAGGACTGTCCGACGTTTCCAACGGGGCCAGCGCTGCGGCCAGTGAATCGAGCGCGCGATCGTCGAAACCGGTGCCGACGCGACCGACATAGCGAAGGCCGTCGCCGTCGGGGATTCCCATCAACAGCGAGCCGAATCCGCCGGAGCGACGTCCTTGGCCGCGTCGCCAACCGCCGATCACGACTTCTTGCGTGCGCCAATTCTTGTACTTGATCCAGGTGTGGGCGCGCTTGCCCGGCTGGTAGATCGAATCGGTGCGCTTGGCGACGACTCCCTCCCACCCCCGTTCCCGGCTCTCGGCGATGGCGTCGGCAGCCGAACCTGTCAACAACGGCGGCACCAGAACCGAGTCGAGGCCGGTGGTGAGCAGTTCCAACAATCGTCTCCGGTCGGAGTACTTCTTGCGCACGAGGGACGTGCCGTCGAGATGGAGCAGGTCGAAGGCGATGAACCGGATGTCGTCGCGGGCGGCGTTCTGTAGCTTCTCGAAGCTGCTGATGCCGTTGCTGTCGAAGACGACCACTTCACCGTCGATGACGGCGTCGTGATCGGCCAGGTCCTCGGCGAGAGACCGGATGGCTCCGAACTTCTCGGTGTAGTCGTTTCCGCTTCGGGTGCGCAGGGTCATCGAACCGTGAGTCAATTCCGCGACGATGCGGAAGCCGTCCCATTTACCCTCGAACGACCACTCGTCCTCGGGTAGATCGAGTATGTCCCCCGCGGTTGCAAGCATCGGTGAGATGTTCTTCAGCACCGGCTTGTCCGTCGACGGGCTCTCCTGGCTTTTCTTGTGTGCACTGTCCTGTCCGGGTTGGTCTTTCATCAGGTGCATGAGCCACTGGTTGCCCTTGGTGCGGATGAGGGCGAACCTGCCGCGTGCTTTGGCTCCGTGCAGAACGACGATGACTTCGTCGTCCCTCCACTTCTCGAGCTCGTACGTTCCGTTGTCCCAGATCGAGACGTCACCGCCGCCGTACTCGCCCTTGGGTATTCGTCCGGAAAACGTCGCATATTCGAGCGGGTGGTCCTCGGTGTGGACGGCCAGACGGTTCTGCCCGGTCTCGACCGGGATGTTCTTGGGGACGGCCCACGACACCAGGACACCGTCGTGTTCGAGCCTGAAGTCGTAGTGCAGGCGTCGCGCATGGTGTTCCTGAATCACGAACGTATCGTCGCTACCCTGGGGCTCGGCGGTTTTCGGGATAGGCTCTGGAGTTCGGTCCGCGCTACGCATGCTGCGGTACTTGCCGAGCTTGTCCGTGTCGGAGGTGTCGTGCTCTTCCGCTGCCGGTTTCGGGTCGAGATCGGCGAGTAGGTCGCCGGTTTCGTGGAATCGTTCCAGAACCTCCTCGAATCGAAGTTGTTGCAGCCCTGGCGATTCGAGCTCCTCCCAGGTTCGGGGGGCCGCGACGGTGGGCAGGGACCGGCCCCGAAGTGAGTACGGCGCAACGGTTGTCTTCTTTCCGTTGTTCTGACTCCAGTCGACGAACACTCGACCCGTGCGCTTCGCTTTCGCCATCGTGGCGGTCACCCGATCCGGTGACCGTTCTTCGAGCAGGGTGGCGACGCGTTTGGCGACGGTGGACGCGCCGGACGTCGACAGCGGTTTGTCCAGCGGTACGTACAGGTGAATTCCCTTGCTGCCGCTGGTGACCGGGTACGCGGTCATGCCTATGTCTGCAATGAGGTCACGGATCTCGCAGGCCACCTCAGCGCATCGGGCGAGGTCGACGTCGTCGCCGGGATCGAGGTCGAAGACCATGCGGGTGGCAGGGCCGGGTTCGGTGCCGTCGAAACGCCATTGCGGCACGTGCGCTTCGATGGCCGCCTGCTGCCCGAGCCACACCAGATCCGCTGCGGTGGAGAACAACGGGTAGGTGACGACTCGGTCGGAGTGCTGCATGGATCGGCGGTCGAGCCAGTCGGGTGCGGATGCGGCGAGATTCTTCTCGAAGAACGAGGATTGTTCGACGCCGTTCGGCCACCGCTTGCGGGTCACGGCGCGTCCTGCGACGTGCGGCAGCATCGCCGGGGCGATGGCAGCGTAGTACTCGATGATGTCGCTTTTGGTGGTGCTGGTTTCTGGGAACAGCACCTTGTCGAGGTTGGTGACGGAGACCTTTCGGCCTTCGATCTCGAGCGTGGCCATCGTCTCAGGTTAGTGCTCGCCGTCTGAACCTGCGAGCAAGTTGTGACAGGGTCGAATGCATGGCAACGATCAGTGTCTCGGTACAGATGCCCGAGAACCCTCAGGGCGCGTGGGACAAGGCTTCCGCGCTCGAGCGGTTCGACGAGTGGATGACCATCCACGGTGGTTGGTGCAGTCCGCCGCCGAACAAGGTCGGCAAGGGCACGAAGGTCGAGTCGCTGGTGAAGGTGAAGGGTTTCAAGAACACGATCAACTGGGAGTTCACCGAGTACGAGGAGCCGAAGCTGATCGAGATGTCGGGCCGCGGCAAGGGTGGAGTGAGGATCTCGCTGACCGTCCACGTGCGTGAGGCCGAGGGCGGTTCGGAGCTGACACTCGACGCGAAGTTCGGTGGGGGCGTGCTGTTCGGTCCGGTGGGTTCGGTGGTCGCCCGTGCACTCGATACCGATGTGAAGCAGTCGGTGGCGAACCTTGCTGCATTGAAGTGACGGCATCTCGGGATTCCTGAAGTAGCTGTCGGACAATCTCTTCCAGCCCCGCACCGTGTTCTCGGTGCGGGGCTGGTGTGCGTTCAGGTGGTTATGCGATGTGGGGGCCTGCTCGGGCGTGGGATTGTCTGGGTTGTCGGTAGGGGTCGACGGTGGCGGGTGGGACGAACCACGGGTGGTTGTCGGTGCCGATGAAGACTTCCCAGTCGCTGTGGTGGATGAGGCGGTGGTGGAACCCGCAGAGCAGGACCAGGTTGTTCATGTCGGTGGGTCCGCCGTCGGTCCAGTGCCAGATGTGGTGGCCTTCGGTCCAGGCTGCGGGTTTGCCGCAGCCGGGGAACGCGCACCCGTGATCGCGGGCGGTGAGGGCGCGTTTCTGTTTCGCGGTGACGGTGCGGGCGGTGCGGGCGAGGTTGAGTGGGTTGCCGTTCTCGTCCATGACGATGGCGGTGAGGAGGCAATCGCAGGCGAGTTGGCGGGAGGTGTTGCGGGAGAGTGGTCCCATCCACGGTAGCCACCCGACCGACGTGCCGTCACCGAACAAGTCGCGATACGCGCTGCGATCCGGGCTCGGTCCGGCAGCGCTGTCGGTCTCGAGTTCATTCGCCGCGTCCGACTCGGTCGGGTCGGATCGTATTGGGTCGGAGTGGATCGGGTTGCCGGCGTCGATGTCCACCGGGTCGGCTGGATCGGCGTTGTCGGATTCTGCTGCAGCGCGGGTGGTTTCGTCGTCGGTGATGTCGTCGCTGTTCTGACCGCTCAGGCTGTGGAGGTCCTGCAACCGGATGTGCAGGTTGATGTGGGGTCTCTCTCCGCCTTCGGTGGGGCGATCCTTCGAGGCGAGGTAGTGGTCGAGGATCTGCCCGAATGCGTCGGCGCGTCGCCTCGCAGGACTGCGTTCGTCGGGGGTGCCGTCGGCTGCGGGCCGGGGTTCGGTCAACGGTGAGAGTGCGGTGAATAGCTTTTCTGCGGTGACGGCATCGAAGTCGGCCTTGAGGCACAGGCGTTGGTTGAGCATCTTCGATGCGAACAGTTCGTTGCGGTCGGTGTCCTCAGGGGGCGGCTTGTCGCTGCCGTAGGTGTCTTCGAGTTTGGTGATCGCTTCACGGATCTTGTCGGTGCGTGCCCCAGGCCCGGTGGCGGCGGTGATCATCGCGGTGCGGGCGATATCGCGACCCTCTTGCGGGAGGTTTTTCGGGGGTGTTTCGGCGAAGGTGAGGATCAGGGCGGCGTGGTCGACGGACATGACGCCGGTGTTGACGGCGTCGGCGATGTCGGGGAAGTTCTTCAGTCCGCGGGCGAGGGCAACGATCTTGGTGGCTTTGCTGGGGGTGAGCAGGGTGGTGGAGGTGAGCCACCCTGCGGGGCCGGGGAAGCCGAGCTTCTCCCAGCTCACGCGGGTGTCGATCTCGGCGACGAGAGCGATGCGCCGTGCTTCGAGCAACTGGATCTTGTGGGAGACATCAGCAGCGTCGGCGAGGAGTTCGCTTTCGCTCAGTTGCCAGATCTCCGTGGTCATGGACCAAGTGTATCGAACGTGTGTTCGATACGCAATGATGGTGCAATCGAAAACTATTGCTGTGCACAAGGATTCGGAATACGGAACCTGTCGGTGGCCCGTGATAAGGCCGCAACGTCAGTCGAGTGAGGATCGCCCGGGACCGCTGAACTCGAACGTGGCGGCGCGCAGTGGCCTCGATGTAGGGGCCGGCCGGCAGTGCAGGTGAACATCGATTAAGCAGATGCTGCGTCGCCGCCACAGAGGTGCGTCGACACCTGACACAGTTGCGCGAGATGTAGAGCAAGCCTCTACTGCTGGCGTGTCTTTCGCAACCACCACAGTCCTGCGATGGGTAGCACGACCGGGATGAAGACGTAACCGGATCCGAAGTGCGACCACACTGTCGGCTCCGGGAAGTCCTGGGGCTGGATGTAGCTGAGGGTGCCGATGCCGAGGACTCCGACGAGTTCGATGATGCAGGAGACCGTCACCACTCGTCGTGATGCCTCGGTTGCTCGTGCCAGGCCGACCGTCGCGATGATGTAGACCACGGCTGCGAATGCCGACAGCAGGTACGCGACCGGGGCGTTGTCGAATCGGGTGGTGAGTTGCACGATCGATCGCGATGTCGCGGCAACGGCGAACACGGCGTAGACGGCGATGAGGAAGCGTCCGAATCCGGTGCGCGTGGCTTGCTGGAGTTTGTCAGGCATATCCGGCCCAAATCTGGCTCAGTCGCAACACCATGGCTGCGAGGGTGAGGACGGCTACGAGGAGCACTGCGGTGCCGCCACGGGAACGGTCGCCCAGAGACCACCACGTTCCGAGTGGGAGCAGGAACAGCAGTCCGACGAGGTACGACCCGAACGTGAGCCGGTGAATGTCGCGATCGGAGGCGAACATCATCACGAACCCGATCACGGCCTGCAGTGCAACGACGCCTTCGGTAGCCGCGATCGTCCAGAACAGCGCGCGGTCGGCCTTGTTCTTCAACAGAACGGGCCTGTTCGTGGCGAGCTTCACGAGCACCCAGATCCCCACTACCAGGGACAACACGTACAACAAGCCGGTGACGGCGCCGATCATCGAGTTCCTCGTCATGCTGCGGTGGGTGGATGGACTTCCCTTCACAGTAACCGCGTAACACCACGTCAACACTGTGAGGCCCTTGAAACACGACGTTGTTCCGAGCGTGACCAATCGGAAATCGACGAGGCCTGTACTTGTTCCATGGCCGCAGAGGATCTGCCCTCTCGCCGGACATGACGGTTTTCTCGGGTGGACATCGGTGTCCACCGCATCCAGCCCGCTCTGCGAACCTCAGGAGACGCACGTGTCAGATCTCGACCAGTCCATCGCCGAGAACATCAAGAAGTCCCTCGAGGAGATTCCGCATCCCTCACTTCCCAAGGGCAGCAACATCTACGGGTCCACCAAGATCTTCCCCGACTACAAGGCGGAGAACGGCGAAAGCTACTTCACGCTGGTGCACGGCATCGCCCACGAGTCGTCGGTATCGTTCGTCGCGGTGCTGCAGGCCACCCGCGCTCTGCGCAAGGGTTTCGAGTCGGCGATGTACTTCTACGGACCCGGTGCCATCAATTGCCTTGCTACACGCGGTTTCCCGACCACCGGAGACTCGGGCTTCCCGGGTGAACAGAACATCAACGACTCCCTCGCGACGTTCATCGCCGAGGGCGGCACCGTGTTCTGCTGCCGCTTCGGACTGGCCCTGCACGGGGGTCGTGAAGAAGACCTCATCGAGGGCGTCATCCCGGCCCACCCCCTGGACGTGCAGGACGCATTGATCCATTTCGCGCGCAAGGGTGCCATCATCAATTCGACCTACATGGTCTAGGGGACGGTTATGTCCATCTCTACACGTGTGGATCTGGCGTTGCTCGGGATTCGAGGAGCAACGCCGGTGTCCAGAACTGCCGGTGCCGGCCCGAGTGACGATGGACATGTCCGCATCGATGGTCTCGGCGCAGCAATCCCGCGCAACCCGCTCAGTCCGTACGTACTCGAAGAAGGGCGAGTTCTGTTCGACGGCAACGACATCGGCCTCGATGTTCAGGCCGTCGATCGCCCGAAGTTCTACGACCTCTCCACCGCCGACGGCGTCGCCTACGAGAAGATCGCCAAGCTGCACGGCACCAGTGTTCTGGCCACGACCGTGGTCCAGACGTGCATTCGCTACGACGCCGATCAACGGTGCCGCTTCTGTTCCATCGAAGCGTCTCTGGACGCGGGCGACACCATCGCCGTCAAGACGCCTGCGCAACTTGCGGAGGTGGCGGAGGCTGCGGTCCGGCTGGACGGGGTGACGCAGATGGTCATGACGACGGGCACCTCGGCAGCGAAGGATCGCGGTGCCCGTCATCTGGCCCGGTGCGTACGTGCCATCAAGGCCGTGGTCCCGGAACTGCCGATCCAGGTGCAGTGCGAACCTCCGGGTGACCTGCAGACCATCCAGGATCTGTACGACGCCGGAGCCGAGTCCATCGGTATCCACGTCGAATCGCTCGACGACGACGTGCGCCGCAGATGGATGCCGGGCAAGGCATCGGTCTCGATGGACGAGTACCGCGCGGCATGGAAAGAAGCGGTCCGGGTTTTCGGGCGTAACCAGGTTTCGACGTACATACTGGTCGGTCTCGGCGAGGATCCCGACGAATTGGTCTCGGGTGCAGCGGAACTGATCGAGATGGGTGTGTATCCCTTCGTCGTTCCGTTCCGGCCGCTCGCAGGCACGTTGGCGGTGGATGTCGACCGGGCGACGGCTCCCGCTGCCGACGTCCTCGAAAGCGTCACCCGACGCGTCGCCAAGGAACTTCAGGCAGCGGCGATGCTCGGGTCCGATCAGAAAGCAGGCTGCGCGGCCTGCGGTGCGTGCAGCGTTCTGCAGAACGCGGGAGGGTGACATGTACGGCGTCGTGGAGGGTAACGATCTCGCCGGATTGTCCGGCGCTGCAATCACTGTCGTGCAACCGGAGTTCATCGTTCAGCCGTGCACCGGTACAGCAGAATTGAATGCGTACCGGGCGCTGCGCAGAGAGACGTTCGTCGCCGAACAGGGCTTGTTCGCCGGCACCGATCACGACGACGTCGACGACGATCCTCGCTGCGTCATTCTCGTGGCCACCGATCGAGACGGCACCGTGCTCGGTGGGGTGCGCCTGGCGCCCTGCACGGCAACGGATCTGGGGTGGTGGGCTGGCAGTCGCCTGGTGGTCACCACCTCTGCGCGCACTTCCGGTGTGGGCCCGGCGCTGGTTCGTGCGGCCTGTGCTCATGCCGAAAGTCGCGGCGTGCTGCGCTTCGACGCGACGGTGCAGAAGCGCAACGAGACACTGTTCACCCGTCTCGGCTGGATCAGGCGTGGCGACGTCGAGGTGGCGAATACTCCACACGTGGCGATGTATTGGCCGATCGACAGGATCGAACGGCTGGTGTCGTCGACCAAGGCGATGCTCGCCGGCGTCCTCGCGCCGCTGAAGGCGCAGCCACTCGGGCTCGGTGCCAAAGGATTTCGAGGTGACGACGGTGTCCCGGTTCCCGGGAGCGACATGATCGCCGCCTGCGATGCGATCATCCCCTCGATGGTCGACCGCGACCCGGAGTGGGCCGGCTGGTGCGCGGCCCTGGTCAACCTCAACGACCTTTCGGCGATGGGTGCCTATGCAGTCGGCATGCTCGACTCCGTCGGTGCACCCACGCAATCTCGATTGACCCGCATCATCCGCGGCCTCGCCAATGCGTCTGCGGCCTGGCAGGTTTCGGTACTCGGTGGCCACACCCAGGCCGGGGTGCCGTCGTCGCTGTCGGTCACCGCTCTGGGGCGCACAGCGAACCCGGTACGGGCCGGCGGGGGAAGCGTCGGCGATCGATTGACGCTGACGGCGGACGTCGAGGGTAGCTGGCGTCGTGGGTATCAGGGCCAGCAATGGGATTCGACGTCACGGCGCAACTCCGCCGAACTGACGACCATGGCATCGTTCGTCGCCCGTACCGCGCCCAAGGCCGCCAAGGACGTCTCGATGGCCGGCCTGGCGGGCACTACCGGGATGCTGGCCGAGGCAAGCGGAACCGGTGCCGTATTGGACATCTCCTCGATTCCGAAGCCCGACTCGGCGTCGATGGGCGAATGGATCACGTGTTTTCCCGGGTTCGCGATGATCACCGCGGACCGTCCCGGTGCACCGACTGCACCGTCCGGACCTGCACTGTCCGCAGAATGCGGAGAGCTCACCGACATTCCGGGCGTCGCCTTGCGATGGCCCGACGGAATCACCACGCGCGCGGTCACTTCGACGGTGACCGGATTGGGAGAAGCATGAACGACATCACGATCTCCGTGGCCGCAGCCGAGTTCGGCCGCGACATGGAACAGGGTTACGCCACCATCGCCGCCCTGCTCGAGGAATCGCGAAATCGCGGTAGCCAACTGCTGGTGCTACCGGAAGCGTGCCTGGGTGGGTACCTGCCCAGCCTCGGTGGCGGCGACGAGACCGAAGAATCGAGACAGCGTCGACTGAAGGCACTACCGCCGGCTCTGGAACTCGAAGGCCCCGAGATCAGGCGGGTCATCGACATGGCGGGCGATACTGTCGTCACGTTCGGATTCTGTGAGAAGGACGGCGATACCCGCTACAACGCCGCGGTGACGGTCGACGGCAGCGGCATCCTCGGTTCGTATCGCAAGGTGCACCAGCCACTCGGCGAAAACCTCTGCTACGCAGCGGGAGAGAGCTACTCCGCCTTCGACACTCCGGTCGGCCGGATGGGCATGCAGATCTGCTACGACAAGGGGTTCCCCGAGGCGGCCCGCGAACTCGCGCTCGACGGAGCCGAGATCGTCGCGTCCATCTCCGCGTGGCCGACTGCACGTACCGCGACGACCCCGAACATGGAAGAAGATCGGTGGAAGCAACGCTTCGACATCTACGATCGCGCTCGTGCACTGGAGAATCAGATCATCTGGGTCGCAGCGAATCAGGCCGGCACGTTCGGGTCTCTGAGGTTCGTCTGCAGCGCCAAGATCGTCGGGCCCGGCGGTGAGATCCTCGCGGGCACAGGCGTCGAGCCGGGTTTGGCCACAGCCACCGTCGATGTCGAGGCGCTCATCGGCGCGGCACGTGGCGGTGGCATGTACAACCTGCGCGACCGACGGCCCTCGGTCTATCGCACCATCACCAAGGAGACCGTTCATGCCTGAGATGTCGTTCGTGGTGCGGTGGCCCGACGGACGCGAACAGTCCTGCTACTCGCCCTCTTTGGTGATGCACGACTATCTGAGCCCCGGGCAGGAATACCCGGTGGCCGAGTTCGTCCAGCGAACGTCCGAGGCATTGACCGTGGCGAGCGATCGAGTTCTCGCCAAGTTCGGGATGCGGTGCACGTCGGCCGCGCAGCAGATGGAAGAGATTCACGGTGTCAGCGCGTCGTATCAGGCCGGTGCCGTTCGCGTACTGAGTATGTCGGGAGCTGAATTGCTATGAATCCGAACAGCGTGACAGAGAACCACAGTGCAACAGAAAACTACTCGGTGATCGTCATCGGCGGCGGGCAGGCCGGACTGTCCATCAGTTGGCATCTGACGCAGCGAGGCATCGACCACGTCGTCCTCGAACGCGACACCATCGCGCACGAATGGAAGGACTCGCGCTGGGACAACTTCACCCTCGTCACACCCAACTGGCAATGCGCGCTCCCCGGGTACTCCTATGACGGTGACGATCCCGACGGGTTCATGCAGCGCGACGAGGTCTACGCCTTTGTCCGACGCTACGCCGAGAGCTTCGATGCACCGGTCCGAGAGTATGTTTCGGTGAATCAGGCCTTGCAATCCGCGGCAGGCGGCTTCGACCTACAGACCTCCGCCGGCCCCATGCACGCCGATCAGATCGTCGTTGCCGTCGGCGGTTACCACATCCCCACCATTCCGCGCTTCGCCGAGAAGCTTCCCCGCGACATCGTCCAGATCCACTCGTCCGAATACCGCGGCTCGCAGCAGTTCCCGAACGGCGACGTACTGGTCGTCGGCACCGGCCAGTCCGGAGCGCAGATCGCAGAGGATCTCCACCTCGACGGCCGCCGGGTTCATCTCGTCGCCGGCACCGCACCTCGCGTCGCACGCTTCTATCGGGGGCGTGACTGTGTCGCCTGGCTGCACGACATGGGCGTCTACGATGTCTCCATCGAAGATCAACCCGGTGGCGTCGGCAAACGCGAGAACACGAACCACTACGTCACCGGCCGTGACGGTGGTCGAGACATCGACCTGCGCGCGTTCGCCACCGAGGGCATGCAGCTGTACGGCCGTCTGCTCGGCGTGGAGGACGGCATCCTGCAGTTCGCCCCGACCCTCGAAGCGTCCCTCGACGCTGCCGATCGGGTGGCCGAGAGCATCAAGGACAACATCGACGCGTACATCGAGCGCGAGGGCATCAGTGCGCCCACCGAGGGCCGCTACGTGCCGGTGTGGCGTCCGGAATCCGAGACGACCGAACTCGATCTCGCTACCGCGGACATCAAGGCCGTCGTCTGGTCGGTCGGGTTCCGTACCGACTACCGCTGGCTGAAGGTCGGGGCGTTCGACGGCGAGGGCCACCCGACGCACAACCGCGGCGTCACCTCGGTTCCCGGCCTGTACTTCCTGGGCCTGCCCTGGCAGCACACCTGGGGTTCGGGACGCTTCGCCTCGGTGGCCCGCGACGCCGCATTCCTGGCCGATCAAATCGGCCTCGAAATCAGTGCTGCGCAGTCCCGAAACTCGACGCAGTCCCGAAACCCCGCGCAGCCGCAGAGTCAGATGGTCTGATCTCGACGTGGCTCCCATCAAGATCGGTGCATTGGCAGCACATTTCGGTAGAGATGTCGATCGGGCCGTACTGAAGATCACGACGATCATCTCCAGTGCGGCCCGCGAGGGAATCGATCTCTTGGTGCTGCCCGACGCATCCCTCGGGGGTTACATCAACAGCCTGAGCAATCCGGATCCGTCCGAGTTGCCGCCCACTCTCGATCCTGACGGTCCGGAGTTGGCTGCGATCATCGCAGCGGCGGGTGCGATGACGGTGTGCATCGGGTACACCGAGTTGTCGAAGGGGCTGCGGTACAACGCTGCTGCGTGCCTGACGGGCGACGGGATCCTCGGCAGTCACCGCAAGGTGCATCAGCCGCTCGGGGAATCCTTGGCCTACGCCGCCGGAGATCGGTTCGAGGCCTTCGATACACCGGTCGGACGGATGGGCATGCTGATCGACTACGACAAGACGTTCCCGGAGTCGGCCCGCACGCTCGCATTGGATGGCGCGAGAATCATTGCGGCGCTGTCGGCGTGGCCGGCCAGCGTCACCGATCGAGCGTCGTCGCTACCCAACGATCGGCAGTCGCGACTGTTCGATCTGTACGACGCTGCGCGCGCCGCCGAGAACCAGGTGGTGCTCGTCTCGTCCAACCAGACCGGGGTGATGGGATCCCTGCGGTTCCTCGGCCAGGCGAAGATTGTCGGGCCCGGCGGAGACGTATTGGCCAAGACGTGGTCCAAAGGAGGTTTGGCCGTGCACGAGATCGACGTCGATGCCGAGGTGGATCGGGCCCGGAGAGGTCTGCATCACCTGGCCGAGCGACGCGTCGACGCCTATCCGAACTTGTTGCAGGAGAAGCCGGATCGATGAAGATCGCGCTGTTGACCTATTCGTCCAAACCGCGCGGAGGCGTGGTGCATACGTTGGCTCTGGCCGAAGCGCTGGCACGCGCCGGCCAGGATGTGTCGGTGTGGTCGCTGGGCCGCGGGGGCGACAGTGAGTTCTTCCGCAAGGTCGACCCGGCTGTCACCGTGCGGATGGTCCCGTTTTCCCACCGCGAGAACGAGAGCGTCGGCGAGCGGATTCTGCGATCGATAGGCGTTCTGCGGCAGGCCTTCACGCCCGACGAGTACGACATCGTCCATGCTCAGGACTGCATCTCGGCCAACGCCGTCGGGCGGTGCATCAGGACCATCCACCATCTCGATGAGTTCACCACTCCCGAGCTCGCGGCATGTCACGAACGAGCGATCACCGCGCCGTACGCGCGAATCTGTGTGTCCACTGCGGTGGCCGACGACGTCCGACGCGGCTGGGGGTTCGATCCGATCGTCATTCCCAATGGAGTCGATGCCGGAAGGTTCTCGGCAGCAGCCGAATCGGGCCGATCGCACTGGGCCGGGAAGTTCGGCAGGTACGTGCTCGCAGTCGGCGGCATCGAGCCACGCAAGGGCAGTCTCGATCTACTCGACGCCTTCGCCGGGCTGTCCGATCGCCACGTGCAACTGGTGTTCGCCGGCGGCGAGACCCTGTTCGACTACCGTGACTATCGAGCCGAATTCGACCGTCGAGCAGTAGAACTGGGCATGGAGCCGGTGATACTCGGAACCGTCGACGACGACGAGCTGCCGCATCTCGTGGCGCAGGCTGCGGCGCTGCCGTTCTTCTCCACCAAGGAAGGCTTCGGCCTGGCCGCGATGGAGGCGCTCGCCGCATCGACTCCGGTGGTGGCGCGTGATCTGCCGGTACTGCGAGAGGTGTTCGGAGACAGCGTCACCTACGCATCGTCGGTGGAGACCATGACCAGCGAATTGGACCGTGCGTTGCACGAGCCGCACGATCCGTCACCGGGGCTGGCGCTGGCGCACAGCCTCACCTGGGACGAGGCTGCGCGTCGACACCTGGAGTTCTACTCCTCGCTACGCTGACCGGTTCGCTTGTTGCGCTTGAGCCGGTGAGGCTTGAGCTTGTGGAACCCTTTGACCCGTAGTGAACGGACCGATTTGAGGTAGAACTCCGAGTCGTGACGTAGTTCATCCGTCATGACGGTATCGACCAGGATCGTTCCGGGATTGGCCGAACTGGTCAGGCGCGCAGCGATATTGACCACCGATCCGTACAGGTCGCCGTACCGGGCCAGTACCGGGCCCCACGCCAGCCCGACCCGCAGATCCGGCATGTCCTCCTGCTCGTCGAAGGCGTCCTGGAGGTCGAGGGCGATGTGGGCGGCATCCTCGGGGGTCTGCGCGCTGAACATCACCTCGTCGCCGACGTTCTTGATCACCGAACCGCGCCCTCGCGCAATGATATTGGTGGCCAGTGACTCGAACTCCTCGAGAAGCGTCGTCAACTCGCCGATGTCGAGTCGACGCGTCAGGCTCGTGTAGCCGACCATGTCGGCGAACCCGACGGCCATCGTGGGGCTGTCGGCGGCGTCGTCGGGAGCGGCGATGGATCGACCGGCCGCTGCTGCCAGGTGGCGTCGCCAGGTGTATCCCTGGAGCGCTTCGAGGGTGGGGACGGTTTCGGCGGCGATGGCACGGGCGTTCCGTCGAATCGCGTCGATGTCGTTCGTGTCTTCTTGGCTGTCGATGATGCGTTCGAGTATGTGAGAGTTCACAACGCCCACTTGCCATTCCGCGAGCCGGGACATCGACTGCCCGAGGGTGCGTGCGATCGCAACCTCCATCTCGGGCTTGATCACCTTCTGCGCGGTCAGTGCGGTGATCAGCTTCAGAGCTTCGAGATCGGCGTCGGTGTAGACGAGTGCGTCGGTATCGGTGTGGACGGGGAAGCCCATGCCGATCCACAGGGCGATGACCCGCTCGAGCGGAATCCCGGACTTCTCGACGATGTCGGCGCGGTTGTACTTGGGCTCGCCGCCCAGTAGATTCCGCTCGATCTCCGTCTGTACTACCGAGTTGATCTGATTCTCAGGCATATCCCAACGTTCTGTCGAAATAGGAACGGACGGCGTCCACGTACTCGTCGATCTTGTCGGGATCCCAATCCGTGGTGGGTATGGGCTCGCCGACGGTGACCTTGACCGTACCGGAGTGAACGGTGAAGTCCTTCTTCCACATCACGTCACCGGCGTTGTGAATGACGATCGGAACGATCGGCACGCCGGCCTGCATCGCCAGGTGAAAGCCGCCTTTCTTGAATCGGCCGAGACGGGACGTCGGCATGCGAGTGCCCTCGGGGGCGATGGCGACCGAGATGCCGCTGTGCAGCTTCTCGATCGCGGGCCGCATGGCCTCTCGCGCTTGCGCAGGATCGCCGCGATCGACATAGGCGACGTCGAAAATTCTGCCCAGCAATGCGAAGCGCGGATCGCGTTCGAGTTCCCGCTTGGCGACGGCGGTGATGTCGCGTCGCAGGATGGAAGTGACGATGATCGAGTCGGCGGTGCTCTGATGGTTGAACATGAAGACGGCTGGCCTGGCCGACCAGGCATTTTCGGTTCCGGTGACGTCGAGCTTGACTCCGGCGAGGGTCAGCGCGATGTCCGGGGCGATGGTGCTGGTGATATTGGCACCGGTACGGCGACTGCGGGTGAGCAACCCCAGACCGAGCCCGATCGACGCACTCGCGAGCACCGATCCGAGCGCCGCCGTGCTGCGTACGGCCGACGTGATATCCGTGCCGCGCTTCGGGCTGTCCAGCGTCAGGGCCGGCCAGTTCTTCTTGGCGGCATAGCGCGCGAGATCAGGATCGGGGTTGAGGGCGATGGGACGGCCCACGGCCTCGAGCAGTGGCACGTCCTCACCGCCGTTCGAGTATGCGAAACAGCCTGCCAGAGCGATGCCTTCACGTTCGGCGTAGTCGATCGCCGCCTGTGCTTTGCGGGGTCCCCAGAGCGAATCGCCGACGAGCTCGCCGGTGAGAATTCCGTCGGTGACCACCGGAGTCGTGCACAGCAACTCCTCGAACATCATGTCCTGTTGCACCGGCAGTGCCTGGTACGGCGTGGCCGAGGTGGCCATCACGAGGCGATGCCCTGCGTGCCGGTGAGCCTCGACGAGGGCCCGGGCCTGCGGGTAGATCATCGGCGCGATCTCGTTGCGGAACAGGGTGTATGCCTGTTCCATCAGGTCCTCTTCGCGACGGCCTTCGAGGCCGCGGACGGCCTTGCCCATCAGATTGTCGACGGGAGAGTTACGCATCCGCATCTCGACGACGGCACTGGAGATCTCCCACAGTTCCTTGACCGTGACGTCGAGGGTCTTGAGGCGTTCGAGAAACACTGCGCGAGCTGAGAATCCGTTGATGAGAGTGCCGTCGAGATCGAAGAAGGCGATGGTGTCTCGGCCGGGTGGGGCGGCGGCGATCGCTATCAGTCGATCGTCGAACTCGGTCATGGATTGTTCTCCTCGGGGGCAGAGATCGGTTCCACCTCACGGAGCATTCGGTGCGCCATGTCCCGGATGGTACGTACCTTGCGGGCCCATTCGTCGATCTCCAGCGCGAAGTCCCTGCGGCGGCGGGCAATGCCGTCCGAGCTGGAATCGATCAGGTCGCGGTTTTCGGCCAGTTGCAGTGCAGTGTCGAACAGTTCGCCCGAGATGGACTCACTGTGATCGAGCTGCTGGCGGAGCCGCCTGGCCTGGGCAGCGCCGAGGCATTCCGAGATGAACTTCGGTTTGTCGAATTCTCCGCTCTGCGGCAGCAGCATCAGCTGGTCGGCCACTACCTGATAGGCCTCGAAGATCGGCTGCAGTACGCGGTGCGCCAGGTGCAGATCCTGCGATTCGAGCTGTCGCGCAGCATAATCGGGGTCGCTGATGCTGGTGCGCCAGTCCGGGTCGATGAGATCGACCTCGGATTCGAGACGCTCCCCGAAGTCCTTCTTGTCGCCGAAGAAGAACTCGAACTTGAGTAGATCTCGCAATTGCAGGGCCGACGTCCACAACGATTCCTGAGTCAGCGGCGTCGAGTCACCCTCGGTCGGTAGCACCACCAGCTCGCCGATGGCGCGCATCACGAAGAAGTGAATGGCGTTGTTGCGGAAGAACGCTGCCACCAGATGCTTGTCCTGCGCCAGGTAGAACAGCGGTTCGGGGCCGTCGTCGAAACGCTTGACGACGTTGGCGTTGACCTGTGCGATGACGGCCGAGCGGACGACGTCGACGTCGGCGATGTCCACCCCGCCCGCAGTGGGTAGGTTTCTGCGCTTGATGTAGCCGGCCAACGGCGAGATGATGGCCCACATCTCGTTGACGTTGAGTGCGCGATCCTCGATACCCAACAGCGCCATCGTGACCAGTGCTGCCGGGGTCACCGGCGTCGCATCGTTGATCGCATGGGAGACACCGAGCGCGATCTTCTGCACCGCGACGCGCTTGTCGGTGTTCTCGGCGACGATCGCCGCCACCGACATCGGCTCTCCGAAGTTCAGATAGACGTTGCCGCGCAACGTGCCCTGAGCGCGGATGTACCCGATGGCCATGCGAATGCCTTCGGCTTGCTTCTTCGCCCCGTGCGATTCTTCGGCCATCGCGCCGACCTCGTGCAGTCGGTCGTAGGTGATGGACGTCGGAATCAGATAGACGTCCTCCGCGTCGCTCGACTCGAGGGCGTCGACGAGGTAGGTCAGCAGACCGAACCGCGGCGGGCGGAGCTTTCCGGTGCGGCTGCGTCCGCCCTCGATGTACCACTCGAGGTTGAACCGCTTGCTGAGCAGAAAACTCATGTACTGACGCAGCGTCCATTTGTAGATCGTGTCCGAGAATTTGCGCTGAATGAGCACCACGCCACTGCGTTTGGCTATCGGGCCCAACGGCCAGAAGCCGACATTGATGCCGCCCATGACGTGATTGAGCGGCAGTCCCTCGGCGAGAAGCGCGGGACGCAGCACGAGTGGGTCGAGGTAGGAACGGTGATTGGGCAGGAACACCAACGGATAGTTCTTGTTGAGTTCGCGAACCTTCTGCAGCTGACCGCGATCGACGTCGACCTTGTACGCCCGCGAGAAGTACGCGCCGAGGGTGCCCCACATCTCGACGGCGCGCCTGGTTTCGGTCGCCACCATCTCGCCGAGGATGTCCTGAACCCTCTTGTCGACGGTGTCGCGATCCTGGCCGACGTGGTCTGCGAGCTCGGTGATGCCGTCCCTGAACTTCTTCTGCTCCGTCATGTCCTCGACGACGAAGCGCGGAATCTTGTACTCCGAGCCGATGACTCCGCGTTCGGCCTTGTCCAGTGCGAGACTCGCCTGCCGCAGGATGAACGACGACAACGACGTGCCGCCGCCGCGCTCGAACCGATCCTGCAGATCGCTCAGGGTGGCGGGTTCACCGACCAGCACTGCGGAGTGATCGGGATCGTCGTTGGCCACCCACCGCTGCCACACCCGTGTCGGCTTCGAGCGGCCTCTCGGGGCGAAGATGCGGTGCAGAATGCCGGTGCTTCGATCGGTCAACGTGACCCGCAGCGGAATGAGCAGCGGATCTTCGGCGTACCCGCGGACGGTGTCCGACAGCGATGTCCTGGCCTCACCGGACAGAACGACCGACGGGGGCCGACGTTCTCCGTCCGGGGTGGTGGCGTCGATCCACTGATTCAGGGCCTGAACCTCGAGAGTGCTTCTGGCATCGAGCAAGTACACGTGCGGACCGTCGCTGAGCGATTGCTGGTCCGCGTCGAGGTGGTACATCGAAGCTCCTGTTCCGTACCTGCGCAAGAAGGTACGCCGTCAGGCTACGCGGGAGAATCCCGGCGCGAGGGCGGTTCGGCGAGGTGGTCGACGGCACTCGACGGGCGCTCGGACGGCCTGTCCGTTAGAGTCGTGTCATCGGCCTTCTCTGGCCAAGCCTCTTTAGTGTTAATCGTAGTAACTGTTACTTCTGGTTACGGTTACTCGGGGTTACACACACTTGGGATCGACGTCATCCTCGCGACCGATACTCGATGCCGTTCTGCCTGCGCACGTGAATCTGTGCGACAGTATTCGCAAACACTTTCGAGAAAGGCCGGTAGTCGATGCCACCCCGTGGGCGCGCCGTGAACGATTCGCTGACTCCCGAGAACCTGACGACGCTGGCAGCAGCGCTCGCCGAGGGGCGTCGCGCCACCGTGTATCTCCGCGAGCCGAATCCGAGCCTCGGCCTGCCCGACGGTACGTCGGCCAAGGTGGTGTCCATCGACGGCAACACCGTCACCATCAGCCCGAAGGGCGTCAACGACGAACTGCCCTACGAGGCCGAAGAACTGCGCATCACCCGCAACCCGGCGACCCCACCCGCGCCTGCCAAGCGCATCCCCGCGAAGAAGACGGTATCGACTGCGCCGGTATCGAAGCCGGTCGCTGCCTCCGAGCCGGTTGCTGTCTCGAAATCGAGCCCTTCTTCTACATCGGCCACGGCTTCTACATCGGTCACGGCGTCGACATCGAGCGCTGCTCCGAAGTCGGTACCGGCGACCGACGTGGCCGCCAAGCCTGCCGGTGCGGGGTCTGCGTCGACCGGCTCGGCCCCACGTCGTCCGAAGAAGGCGCCGGGCGGAGTGAGCGTGACCATTCATGCCGGTGCCGACAACGATTGGTCGGTCACCGTCACGCAGGGCGCGAAGAGGCCGACCAAGGCGCAGCCGGTGAGTCCGGAAGCGGTCGGTCGGGCCGTTCGTGAACTGGGCGATGTCACTGCACGCGATGCCGTCGAGGCTGTCATCTCCCATGCACGTGAAGAGGCGGCACGCCGCGTGGCCGAACTGAGTCGTCAACTCGACGAAGCTCGGACGACTCTTGCGGCCCTCGAGCAGGACGTATGAGCGACTAGCTCGTGTTACGACACGTTCTGTTGCTAGGGTTCTGCCGACACCGCTGAGAGGGAGTACATGTTCAAGAAATTCATGCTCGTCGTCGTGGGGGCGGCTGCAATCGTAGCCAGCGTCGGCGTGGGGACCGCATCCGCGGCCGCTCCTGCAGCTCTCGGCGGTGGGTCCGGAATCATCGTCGGAGGCCAGGCGGAGTGCACGCTGACGACGATCGGCAACGACCGCAACGGAAATCTCGTGGGCTTCACCGCCGGTCACTGTGGCCAAGCGGGTGCCTCCATCGTCCCGGAGTACGACACCTCCCTCGGTGAGGTGGGCCGCATCGCATTCTCCAACCCGGAGTACGACTACGCCCTCATCGAATTTCAGCGTGACAAGGTTGCCCCGATCAGCCGCGTGGGCAACGTGACCATCTCTCAGGTCGGCCCGCCGACGGCGTTCCCGAACATCGTCTGCAAGGAAGGCCGCACGACCGGCAACACCTGCGGCCTCGCGTACGGAGACGTTCTGCAGTCGCAGGAGACCTGGGCGCAGCTGTGCGTCGTCGAGGGTGACTCGGGTAGCCCGGTCGTCGTCGGCAACACCCTCGTCGGCATGGTCAACGCCTACCTGGGCGTCGCGTGCTTCGGCCCCGAGGTCGGCACCAACTTCGACGCGATCCTTCGCAACGTCGATCAGGGCAACGGACTCGGCGCAGGATTCGTCCCCGCTCCCTGACCCGCACTCGTAGACCGATGTCCCGTCGGCGCAATCACATTGCGCAGGCGGGGCATTCGTCGTTTCAGGGGTGGGCTTCGGCTGGCGCGTCCGCGGCACGGACACCGCTCACGATGCGTTCGGCTTCGTCCGGTGCGATTCCGAGCAGGACCAGACTCGACGTGGTGGCCGCACCTGTGGGGTCGGTGAGCAGCCCGGCATTGGTGGCCTCGAGGATCGACAGCGCGATGGCTTCGATGTTGAGGATCAGCACCTCGGCCGGCAGATAGGTGGAGAACACACCCTCGCGCTGTCCACGTCGTATGACAGCCGCAGCCGACTCCCGCATCGGTCCCAGTAGGTCGTGAAGACCGTTGTGTCCCAGGTCGGTACGGGCAACCGCAAGTAGAAGCCGGTACTGATCGCCGACGCGTGCCAGTGCCAGCGTCTGGCGCACGAACACGGTGACGGCGGATTCGTCGACGGCCGAATCACGTTCGAGCGCGGCCGAGATGCGTTCTGCGGCTTCGAGTGCGATGCCGTCGATCAGGGCTTCGCGAGAGGCGAAGTGCGAGTACACCGTTCGTCGGACCACCCCGGCCGCGGACGCGACGTCGTTGATGGTCGCGTCCGGATTGTTCGCCAATACCCCCTGCGCGACATCGAGAATTCGCGCTCTGTTCGAGCGGGCGTCACTTCGCTGCACGGGCGATCGGTCTGTCCGTGCGCTCGGTCTCGACTCCGTCGTCTTCGGCACACGTCCACTTCTAGCACGATCGCGTCGACGCAGTGTGGTTGCCGCCACAAAAGATTGCCGATCCTAGCGCGAATTTCTTAAGCTGCACAGCACTGTGCAAGGTGTGTCGCACTTTGCCAACGGGGGGAACACATGACACTGCTCGCGATGACACCTGTCCAAGAAATGCACAAACCCTATGCCCGACGATGGTCGGCCTTGGTGGTGTTGTGCCTGAGCCTGCTGATCGTGGTCATGGCGAACACGTCTCTGCTCGTCGCCGCGCCGTCGATGACGATGGATCTGGGCTTGACCAGCAGTGATCTTCAATGGGTGATCGACGGATACACCGTCCCGTACGCGTCGTTGATGCTGTTGTGCGGAGTGATCGGCGACCGGTACAGCCGACGCGGCGCGCTGATCATCGGACTGATCATCTTCGTGGCGGGGTCGGTGGCGGGGGCGCTGACCGATGCCACGCTCGGCGTGATCCTGGCTCGAATCGTCATGGGTGTCGCGGCTGCGATCGTCATGCCTGCGACGTTGTCGCTGCTGGTGGCCACGTTCCCCAAGCGTGAGCGGGCCACAGCCGTCACCGTGTGGGCGGCCACGTCCGGCCTCGCCATCGCCGCCGGGCCGTTGCTGGCCGGGTGGCTTCTCGAGAGCTTCACGTGGAGTTCGACATTTCTGATCAACGTCCCGATTGCGCTGGCCGCCATAGCCGGAGCCGTCGTACTCGTCCCGCCGTCGCGAGCCGTCGATGCCGGTGCGATCGATTGGATCGGCGGGTTGCTGTCGGTTCTGGCCGTCTCGACCATCGTCTACTCCATCATCGAGGGCATGCACTTCGGCTGGACTGTCGGGCCGCTGTACTTCGGCCTCGTCGGACTGCTGTCGGTGTTGGGTTTCGTGGGCTGGGAACTACGACACCCCAATCCGTTGCTGGACGTGCGGATGTTCTCCTCGCGTGTTCTCGGGGGTGCCACCCTTGCGGTACTGGTGTTTTTCCTGGTGACGTTCGGGGCGATCTACCTCGTGGCGCAGTACCTCCAGTTCGCTCTCGGGTACGGCCCGGTCTCCACCGGAGTGCATCTGCTGCCGCTGGCCGGCGCAGTGTTCGTCGGGTCCGGAATCACGATGTGGCTGACCCCCAAGATGGGGCCGCGTGTCACCGTCACCGCAGGGATGATCGTGGGCACGCTGTCGGTCGTATCCCTCGTCGGAATCGATTCGACGGCAACGTATGTCGACTTCCTACCCGTACTGACGCTGCTCGGACTCGCCATCGGGCTGTCCGTCTCGCCCTGCACCGACGCCATCATGGGTGAGTTCCCGGACGACAAGCTCGGTGTCGGCGGCGGACTGAACGACACTGCACTCGAACTGGGCGGGTCTCTCGGCATCGCAGTATTGGGTTCGGTTCTGGCGGCGTCGTATCGACAGGGAATCGAGGGGTTTCTGCAGACCTTCCCCGGTAAGCAACCCAACGGCCAGTACACCGGTCAGGCCGCAGAAGGGCTTGCAGCATCGCAGGATTCGCTGGCCGGTGCGGTGATCGTCTCCGACATCATTCGCGAGCAGAATGCATTTCTGAGCGGCTTCGCAGACAATCTCGAAGCGAATGCCATCTCCGCCTTCGGCAGCGCCGTTGTGCACACCAGTGTCGTTGCGGCCGTGGTGTTCGGAACCGGAACCGTGATCGTGGCGTTCCTCATCCCGGCCAAGAACAAGGCGCTCGCGTCGTCGTCGGACATGATCGCGTTCGAGCCGATCGTGCCCTTCGTTGCGCCGCCGGCCACTCGCGCAGCGGCCGTCCGTGAGGTCGCCGAGCTCGAGCAGCTACTCGAACGGCCATCGGCAGCCAAGCCCGAGCCGAGTACGCCGCGTGTACCGCGAACAGCGAAGCCGCACAACGCTGCCACCCCGGCACTGGTCGACGCCGAACTCGAACGCCCCAGCATCTATCAATTGGCGCTCGAACTCGGCGAACTGCCCGTCGTACCCACACCGCCGGACGTGGAGCCGACCGAACCGTTGCAGACGTTCTACCAACGAGCCAGCCGACAACACGCGACGTGCACCGAGATGAACGAACGCTCGAGCCCTATCTGGGCCATGCCGCTGTAGACCTCCCGAACGCGTGAATGGACCACTGCACTGCCGCCGGGTTGGGATCAATGCGCCTTTGTTGCAGTCCAACTGACTGAAACCCACATTGATCCCAACCGGGGGGGCTAGGGCCGGGGGCTAGGGCCGGGGGCTAGGGCTAGGTCGGCGTCGGGCGGGCGGGCGGCTAGATCAGCACCGCACCGTTCGATGCCGAACCGACCAACTTCGAGTATTTGGCCAGTACTCCGCGGGTGTAGCGCGGAGGCAGCGGTGACCAACCCTCCTGGCGTGCTTGCATTTCGGCTGCGTCGACGAGAACGTCGAGGGTGCCCTTGCCGACGTCGAGTCGGATCTGGTCGCCGTCGCGGACGAAGGCGATGGGTCCGCCGTCGACTGCCTCGGGTGCCACGTGTCCGACGCAGAGGCCGGTGGTTCCGCCGGAGAATCGGCCGTCGGTGAGCAGCAGGACGTCCTTGCCCAGGCCCGCGCCCTTGATGGCTCCGGTGATCGCGAGCATTTCGCGCATGCCGGGTCCGCCCTTGGGTCCCTCGTAGCGGATGACGACGACGTCGCCTGCCGCGATGGTGCCGTCTTCGAGAGCATCCATGGCCGCGCGTTCACGCTCGAAAACTCGTGCGGTACCGACGAATACGTCGGAATCGAAACCGGCGGACTTGACGACGGCTCCGCCCGGGGCGAGTGATCCTTCGAGAATGGTGATGCCGCCGGTCGGGTGGATCGGCTTGTCCAGTGCGCGCAGCACTTTGCCGTCGGGGTCCGGGGGAGCGATGTGAGCGAGGTTCTCCGCCACGGTCTTTCCGGTGACGGTCATGCAGTCGCCGTGCATGAGGCCGGCGTCGAGCAGAGCCTTCATGACCACGGGGACACCGCCGATGGCGTCGACGTCGGTCATGACGTGCTTGCCGAAGGGCTTGACGTCGGCGAGGTGCGGAACTTTCGCTCCGACGCGGGTGAAGTCGGCGAGGGTCAGTTCGACCTGAGCTTCGTGCGCGATGGCCAGCAGGTGCAGCACGGCGTTGGTGGATCCGCCGAAAGCCATGACGACGGCGATTGCGTTCTCGAAGGCTTCCTTGGTGAGGATGTCGCTGGTGCGGATGCCGCGTCGCAGCAATTCGACGACGGCCTCGCCGCTGGCGTGTGCGAAGCCGTCCCGGCGACGATCCGGTGCCGGCGGAGAAGCGCTGCCGGGCAACGACATTCCCATTGCCTCGGCGGCGCTGGCCATGGTGTTCGCGGTGTACATGCCGCCGCAGGCACCTTCGCCGGGGCAGATGGCGCGTTCGATGGTGTCGACGTCGGCGCGCGACATCAGTCCACGTGAGCAGGCGCCGACGGCCTCGAAGGCGTCGATGATCGTCACCTGGTGTTCGCTGCCGTCGGACAGGGTGGCGAATCCGGGCAGGGTGGATCCGGCGTAGAGGAAGACGCTGGCGAGGTCGAGACGCGCGGCAGCCATCAACATTCCGGGCAGCGACTTGTCGCAGCCGGCGAGCAGCACGGAGCCGTCGAGACGTTCGGCGCTGATGACGGTTTCGACGCTGTCGGCGATGACCTCACGGGAGACCAACGAGAAGTGCATGCCCTCGTGGCCCATCGAGATGCCGTCGGACACCGAGATGGTGCCGAATTCCAACGGATACCCGCCGGCCGCGTGGACGCCCTTCTTGACTTCCTTCGCCAGTCGTTCGAGCGAGAGGTTGCAGGGAGTGATCTCGTTCCACGACGACGCGACGCCGATCTGGGACTTGACCCAGTCGTCGTCGCCCATCCCGACGGCGCGGAGCATGCCGCGGGCGGCAGTCTTCTCCAGCCCGTCGGTGACGTCCCGGCTACGTGGCTTGACGTCGACTTCGGGTGGATTGTGCGGGGTCGTCATGACACTCCTGAACGGTCGGCGATGGTGGCTCCTCGGTCGCGTCCTCAGGTTCCGCCCCGAGTCGCATTCACCGTCAACACTAAACCTGTGGCGCTGCGCTCTTTCGGCATGCACCGGAATGCCCTCCATCGAGTGACGAACGGCCCTGTCGAGCACCGCGACCTCGGGGCGACAGTGGGGGCGGATCCACCGCATCGCGGTGGGAGGTCGAGGAGAGACGATGAGCGATCAGCCGGATACGGCCGTGGTGGAAATGCTGGTGGAGCTCGCGTGTCGCGCGCCGTCGGTGCACAACAGCCAGCCGTGGAGGTGGACCTACTCCGAACACGGACTCGATCTGTACACCGACACCTCCCGCGTGCTGGGGGTGATCGACCCGACCGAACGGCAGATGGTGATGAGCTGCGGGGCTGCGTTGGACCATCTCGAGAAGGCTGCCGCGGCGTTTCGGTGGAAGACCGAGATCGACCTGTTGCCCGCCCCGGGCTCGCCGGATCATCTTGCTCGTATCCGTCTCGTGCACGACGCGCATCCTCGGTCGCGTGAGTTCGACATGTTGAGTGCGATTAATCGTCGGCACTCGGATCGGCGGGCGTTCGGCCCGGTGCCGACCGATCGCGTTCTGACGCGATATCTCGGTCGGCAGCACTACGGCACCGAGATGACCGTGTTGTCGGCAGAGTCGAAACAGACGTTGGCGAGGGCCTCGACGCTGAGCGCGGGCATCCGGAAGTTCGACGCGACGTACCAGGCCGAGATCAGATGGTGGGCCGGGCACTCGTTCCGTTCCGGCGGAATTCCGCCGGAGGCGCTGACGAACCGCGCGGATGCGTCGAGGGTGCAGGTGGGGCGAGCATTCCCCGAACCGCACCGCGTCGGCAAGGTGGTTCCGCGGGAGCCGGTCGAAGACGAGTCCACGGTGGTGCTGCTCGGCACACCGTCGGACGAACGACTGGATTGGCTGAACTGTGGCCGTGCCATGTCGACGTTTCTGCTGGCAGCGACCGCGGACGGCTTGGCGACGTGCCCGTTGACTCATATGACGGAACAGGGTCGAAGCAGGCGACTCGTCCAGTCGTTGGCACCGCACATCGGCATGGCACAGGTGCTGATTCGAGTCGGTACACCGATGATCGGTGCCCCGGCGCCTCGAACGCCACGACATGCGGTGGCCTCGGTGCTGTCTGCTCCCGCACGTGCAACGAACAGGAGACGATCGTGATTCTCGCAGCACATCAGAAAATCGTGGTGGGGGTGGATGGTTCGGCCGGCAGTATCGGCGCTGCGCTCTGGGCGGCGACACTGGCAGAAAGGGTGGACTCTCCCCTGCTCATCGCCGCTGCAGTACAGCAGCCTGTGATCTACATGGGCGAGCCCGCATATGTTGTGCCGAGGGAGGTGTGGGACGAGCAGCGCCAAGCTTCCGAACACATGGTGACCGACGTCGCTGCCGCAGTGCTGGCCCGTCATCCCGACCTTGCCGTCTCCACCTCGGTAGAGGAGGCGACGGCGTGCACGATGATGGTCGAACTCTCCTCCACCGCGCGGATGCTCGTCGTCGGCAATTCGGGTTCCGGTCCGATCGTGTCCGTTTTGTTCGGCAGTACGGCGCAGGAGACCTCGAACGCGGCCCTGTGCCCGGTGATCGTGTGGCGGGAGGGCGACGCCGGTTTCGACGCGCCGGTCCTCGTCGGTATCGACGGCAGTGCAACGAGTGAGGCGGCCGTCGAGCAGGCCTTCGATCTGGCCTCGTTGTTCGGTGTATCGATGATCGCAGCGCTCGCCTGGAACTCGTGGTCCCACGGTGCGGCGCTCTCCCCGCCGGGGCCGCATGACAGCACCGAGATCGAGCGTGAGCAGCAGATGCTGCTCTCCGAATGTCTGGCCGGATGGGCCGAGAAATATCCGGATGTCAGTGTCGAACATGTGGTGCGACAGGGTAACCCGGCGCATCTCCTTGTCGATCTGTCCAAGCGAGCCGGCCTCGTGGTGGTCGGCAGTCACGGGCGAGGAGTGGTTGCCCGAGCACTGTTCGGATCGACCAGTAGCAACCTCACCCGCCACGCCCACTGCCCGGTGATGATCTGCAGAGACCTATGACCAACCGCACCGTACCGAATCGTGTGCGCGGGAGTGAGGATCGACGACGAGTTCTGGACTCCGACAACGCTCATCGGCTTGCGCGACGGGCGACCGTCGCACGGCTGATCGGCCACGACCACTTCGGGCCCACCATCGACCCGGTCTCCATCGTGTGGAGCGGTAGTCGGGTGTATTTCTACGCCGAGGGGCGGTCGCGGTTGGGGTGGAGCGCGCTCGATTCCTCGGTCGTCCTGGAAGTGGACGCCGAGGACGACGCTCACCTGACCGTATCGACTGTCGTGATTCACGGAATCGCCCGTGCGGTTGTGGATGCTCGACTCGAAGTCCTCGAACAGCTACTGCCCCGGCCGCATTCGGACGGCCCACCGATGCACCGACTCGTCGAAGTGACCCCGACGTCGGTGTCGGGGGTCGAGCTGATGCGTGGACCGACTGCGGGCGAGACGAATTCACGAGGGTGAAGGCCGGGCCTCATGGCGGCAGGATCGGGACTTTCGACCCTGCCGTCGGCATCGAGAATTCGGCAATGTCGGTTCTACCGATTCGTCGACTTCGAGGAGTTCGAGATGAAGCAGCAAGTACACGACGGACACGACGGGCAGGCCGTGTTGGCCGAGGCCGAAAATGTCCTCGCCGAAGTGCTACTGGTGTGTGCCGTCGCCGCGGTAGGCCTTTTCTTGACGTTGCTCGCGTCCGGTGTGACCGGCTGGGCTGCGGTCTGCGGAGGTGCGGCAGCAGCGATGTTCGTGATGGCCGCAGTGAGCCTTCGTGCAGGGCAGCACGCCGCGCAAAGGTCGCATGCGCCTTCGGGTTCCGATTCTGTGGCGGGGTCGATGTGACGCCGACTTCTGGCGGACGTGAGCCCGCGAGAGCAGGAACGACGAGGAGGACCGACAGTGAAAGGCCACAGGTGCCGGGCTCGATGCGGGTCGATTCCGACTCCGTAGTCGTCGAGATTCCGACGCAATCGGTACCGATGGTGTTTCCGGTGACCACTGCATCGATCGACGGTGTCGTCCATTCGGTGGTGATCGCCGAGTACGGGCCTCTCAGCGGGGTCTCGCCCGACGGACACATCCTCAGAACAGCCGTGCTCGAACGGTGGCCGGACGCACGAGTGTTCGAGCGGCTCAGCACGGGTGAGCGAGGTGCGGACCCGCGCGGCTACGAGAGTTTCTACGTCGAATTGGAGCCGAGCGGTTGCCGAACCGACATCGACCTCGACGAGGTGTCCACGCTCTTCGGCCACTGACCGGACGCGAACACGGACTGCCAATTCGACTGCAACGCAATTCATCATGTCATGGCGACTGTGCCGTGGCCGTCGACATCGAGACAGGAAGATCACATGAGTAATTCCACCGCCCGCACACTTCCCATCGTCGTGGGTATCGACGGATCGGCCGAGGCCGAGGCTGCAGCCCGATGGGCCGGCACCTACGCGGACAAGGTCCACGCGACCGTACGTCTCGTTCATGCAGTCCCCGTGGGGGATTGGTACGGGTCGGCAGCATTCGTCGACGGTGGCGCGCTGGAGAGGGATCTTCGTGCCATGGGCCGCAAACACCTCGTCCGAGCAGAGGGCGAGGTACACGCCGCCGCACCCGGGGTATCCGTGGACACCGTCAGTGTGGACGGCACCATAGCGTTGTACGTGGCCGACGTGGGAGCAGACATGGTGGTGCTGGGATCCAGGAAGTCGAGCGCGATCCGCGACCTCACCCTCGGTAGCAACACGCTGCGCGTCATGACGCACGCGAAGTGTCCGGTGTTGTTGCTCCGCAACGAAAACGACAAGGCCGACGTGGTCCGTCCGATAGTGGTCGGGATCGACGGCAGCGAACAGTCCGATCGAGCGCTGGGTGCCGCGCTCGAGATGGCCGACAACCTGGGCGCACCCGTGATCGCGGTCAACTACTGGGGGTTCGCGGCTCAGGCCGGCATCGGGATGAGCGCCGGCTACATCGACTGGCAGGCGGTGCAGGAAGACGAGAAGCGTTGGCTGGAAACGCATGTGGAGAAGATGCACGAGAAGTATCCGGCTGTGCAGCTTACGACCGTCAGTGCCCAATCGAGCCCGACGCGAGGCTTGCGAGCGCTGTCTGCGTCGGCATCGATGCTCGTTGTCGGGTGCCGAGGTAGAGGTGCCCTCCGCGGTGCGATCCTGGGGTCGGTCAGTCAGAACCTCGTGCACCATGCCGAATGCTCGGTGTTGATCGTGCGGTGAGCAGTCAGTCGACGCTGCGTCTGTCGACCGGGGGTGCGCCCAGATCGCAGTGCGGTGGGCAGTCGGAGGTGTCGCCAGTGCTCTTGATCAGCGCCGCCGCGATGACGGCACCGAGTATTAAGAGCCCGGCGCACATCAGCATCGCCGAGTGGAATCCGGCCGAGAACACCTGTGGCGCGGAGTAATCGGACCCGGCAATGCCTGCCAATGCGGGCAGCGCGGCAACGGCGAGCAGTTGACTGGTTCTGGCGACAGCATTGTTGACGCCCGATGCGATTCCGGCGCGGTCGTCCGGTGCCGCGCTCAGGACGGCTCCGGTCAACGGGGCCACCAGAGCGGACAGGCCGAGGCCGAACACGACGACGGCGGGGAGAACATCGGCGACATAGGTGGATCCGGGCCCGATGCGCAGCATCAGCAGCAGCCCCGCCGCCGACAGCAGCGGCCCGACCGTCATCGGGATGCGCGGGCCGATGCGCCCCGCGAGCCGGCCCGCACGGGCCGACAGTACGAGCATCAGCACGGTGATCGGGATGGTGGCCAATCCGGCTGCGACAGGGGAGAACCCGACCGCGAACTGCAGCTGTAACACCAGGAGGAAGAACACCCCGCCCAGGGCGGCGTACACGGCGAAGGTCACGAGATTGGCTGCCAGGAACACGCGCGAGGCGAACAGTGACGGCGGTACCAGCGGATCGTGGGTGCGGCGCTCGATCACCACGAACATTCCGACCGCGACGATCCCCAACGCGAGCGCAAGAACGTGGGACTCGATCAGGCCGTACGTCAGCAGCCCGAGGGCAGCGGCGACCGTCACCGCGCCGGGGACGTCGAGGCGACCGGCGGCGTGCGGATCACGGCTCTCCGGAACATGTTTCATCGCCACCCACACGACCACCACGGCCAGTGGAACATTGATCAAGAACACCGCGCGCCAGCCGACGGCGTCGACGAGCCAGCCGCCGAGCAGTGGACCGATCGCCGACGCCACTCCGCCCAACCCCGACCACAGCCCGATCGCGGCTCCGCGATCGTCGGATCTGATGGACGCCGAGATCAGCGCGAGCGAACCCGGGGTCAGCAATGCCGCGCCGATGCCTTGGAGCAGCCGCGCGGCGATCAACACCTCGATGCTGGGGGCAAGACCGCACAGGACCGATGCCGCCGTGAACCAGACGGTGCCCCAGACGAACACCCGCCTGCGTCCGAGCCGGTCACCGAGCGAGCCCCCGAGCAGGATCAGCGACGCCAGCGCCAACGTGTAACCGCTGAGCGTCCACTGCAGTCCGGTGACACCCGATCCCAGATCCCGACCGATGGCCGGCAGCGCGATGTTGACCACGGTGGCGTCGAGCATCGCCAGAGACGACCCGAGCACGGTGGCCGCGACGATCCATCGGCCCCGCGCACTGGACAGGGAAATGGCTACATCGGGCCGCTCTGCAGGCTGCTCGGTCACAACTTCTCGACGCAGACGACGAAGTTGCGGGAGTCCTTCTCGAATCCGTACAACGCGGGGTCGGGGCAGTCGTCGACCGACGTGGTGCCCTGCAGGATGGTCACCACCCGGCGGGTGTCGGCACCCGGGGTGGCGCAGTCGACGCGTTGCGCGAACTCGCCCACCAAGTCCATGCAGCCACCGACGATCCAGTCGATGTCGAGGCACAGGGCCCCTTGCTCGATGTCGAAGTACGTCTCGTAGTAGTACTGATCGGCGTCGGGCGGGCATTCGGCCGAGGTCGGAGTCTTGGCGAACACGACGTAGTTGGACTGTGGGGATCCGCAGTTCGCATTGGCGACGGTGGCGTTCTCGACCGTCCCACCGAGTTCGACGCACTGGCCGATCTCGACGTCGATGTCGACGCTGCCGCCCTCGTCGATGTCGGGGGTCGGGGAACCGGTGGTGGTGCGTGGCGGCGTCGTGGTGGTGGGAATGCTGGCACCGGAGATGGCGACGGCGGTCCCGGATACCTCCGAGGCGCATCCGCTCAGTAGCACCGCCGCGCAGGCGGACAGAGCGACGACGAAAGCGCGGACCGAACGAGTGGGTGACGCCATGGTGAGTCCTGCTCTCGACGAAAGAAGCCTGCTGGGTGCATCGACCGTATGTGTGTAGAAAATATCGGACTCGGTTGTCGGCCGCATGAGGCAGGATGAAGTGCGTGGATCTTCCTCTCGCCGTTCCGGTTGCGCCGATGCTCGCCAAAGCCGCGAAAGTGGTGCCTCCTCAGCCCGAGGACGGGCCGCCGGCGTGGTCGTACGAGCCCAAATGGGACGGTTTTCGCGCCATCGTGTTCCGTGACGGCGACGAGGTGGTGCTGGGATCGCGCGGCGGCAAGGACCTGGCTCGCTACTTTCCCGAGCTCGTCGAGGCAGTCAAGGCCGAGCTACCCGAGAAGATCGTGATCGACGGGGAGATCGTGGTGCCGCGCGAGAAGAACGGTTCCACGCGCCTGGACTGGGAGTCGTTGTCCGAGCGCATCCATCCCGCGGCGAGCCGAGTGACGATGCTGGCGGAGAAGACACCGGCGCAGTTCATCGGCTTCGATCTGTTGGCCGTCGGCGACGAGGATCTGACGGGTGAGCCGTTCTCGACGCGGCGGACGCGATTGCTCGACGCGGTGGGCACGGGCGGGCCGAGTTGCTTCGTCACCTCGGCCACCGACGATGCGGCCGTGGCCGAGGACTGGTTCGAGCGGTTCGAGGGAGCAGGCCTCGACGGCGTCGTAGCGAAGAAGCTCGACGGGCCGTACCTGCCCAACAAGCGCGAGATGATCAAGATCAAGCATGCCCGTACCGCCGACTGCGTGTTGATCGGCTATCGAATTCACAAGTCCGGCAACGGCATCGGATCACTGCTGCTCGGCCTGTACGACGGCGAGGATCTGCGCATGATCGGCGGAGCGTCGGCGTTCACCGACAAGCGGCGGCTGGAGTTGCTCGAAGAACTCGAACCGCTTCGGCTCGGTGACGACGTCACCTACGACGGCGAGGCGACGCGTTGGAATTCGTCCAACGATCGCAATTGGATTCCGGTGCGCATCGAGCGGGTCATCGAAGTGGCCTACGACCAGATGGAAGGCGCGCGGCTGCGGCACGTGGCCAGGTTCCTGCGCTGGCGACCGGATCGCGATCCGCGCTCGTGCGCCTACGACCAGCTCGAGGTGCCGGTGCGCTACGACGTCGCCGATGTGATTGCTGGAGGGCGATAGGCATGGCCGCGAAAACACCACCGGCGTTCGTGCAGGCGGGCGAGCGCGAAGTGCGAGTGTCGAGTCCCGACCGCGTGATCTACGAAGCGACCGAACGCACCCCGGAGATCACCAAACTCCAGGTGTGCGAATACTTCGCCGCGGTGGGCGAACCGCTGATGCGGGCGATCGGCGACCGCCCGACCGCGATGGAGCGGTGGCCCGACGGCTACCGCGAGGGCATGCGATTGGCGCTCGGCCCGCAGGACAAGGAGGGCGACGGTTTCTATCAGAAGCGGTTGCCCAAGGGTGCGCCCGAGTGGATCGAGACCGTGAAGATCGCGTTCCCGAGCAAGCGCACTGCCGAGGAACTGTGTCCCTCCGAAACTGCGTCTCTGGTGTGGGCAGCTCAGATGGGCACGCTGACCTTTCATCCGTGGCCGGTACGACGACCGGACGTCGACCATCCCGACGAGCTGCGTCTCGATCTCGATCCGCAGCCCGGGACGACGTTCGCCGACGCGCTTCGGGTCGCCGATGTGACGCGAGAGCTGTTGGAGGAGTTGGGCTTACGCGGCTACCCCAAGACCAGCGGCAATCGTGGCATTCACATCTACGTGCGCATCGAGCCCGAGTACACCTTCGAGCAGGT
Organism: Rhodococcus sp. 3258; assembly: GCF_031456475.1. Classification (NCBI taxonomy): domain Bacteria; kingdom Bacillati; phylum Actinomycetota; class Actinomycetes; order Mycobacteriales; family Nocardiaceae; genus Rhodococcus; species Rhodococcus sp. 3258. The sequence goes on along the minus strand of NZ_JAVDUT010000002.1, from coordinate 8,949 downwards.
GCGCCATGCGGCCATCGGCCTGGGCCGAGAACTCGAACGTCGCGACGACGGGGTGACCACCAACTGGTGGAAAGAAGAACGCGGAGAACGCATCTTCATCGATTACAACCAGAACAACCGTGACCGCACCATAGCCAGCGCGTGGAGTCTGCGAGCCCGTCCCGGAGCGACGGTGAGTACGCCGATGACGTGGTCGCAGTTGGCGGACGTCACCGATCCGCGTGACTTCAACCTCGTCACCGTGCCGGAACTGGTGCAGGACGGCGACCCGTGGGCCGACATGGACAAGAAGGCCTATTCACTGGAACCGCTTCTGCACCTGTGGGAAACACTGCCGGGTGGTGAGCTGAACTTCCCGCCCGACTACCCCAAGATGCCCGGCGAACCACCCCGAGTGCAGCCGTCGAAGAAAGTCGCCGAGCACTGGGATGCGGAAGGAAATCGCACCGACAGCTAGTTCCGCTCGGCCTGGGCAGGGTTGCACACTACGTAGCGTTGTCGACGGGATCCGGTCGATCGAGCCGTGTTCTGTGCAACCCGGCCCACCCTCACATGGATTCGAGTTCCCGGATCAACGTCGCCGCGTCGTACGGCCCCACGTGGCGGGTGAGGTTCTTGTCGCCGCGACCCAGGTAGAACGTCGGAGTGCCGCCCACATCGGAGGACGTGGCGTCGAGTTCGTCGTCCTCGACGCGCACCACGTAGTCGCCGGTGCGGATGTCGTCCTCGAATCTGTCCATGTCGAGGCCGAGTTCGCGTGCGTACCCGTCGATGTCGTCGGGTTCGAGGGCGTCGCTGTTGCGGAACAACACGTCGGCCATCTCCCAGAACTTGCCCTGCGCCGCGGCAGCCTCGCTGGCATACGCGGCGTAGCGGGCATGGGGGTGGTAGTCGTCCAGCGGCAGGTGTCGGTAGACATACCGGAGGTCGTCGCCGAAATGCTTGCGTACCTCGGCGACGCTGCCGGTTGCTTTGCTGCAGAACGGGCATTCGAAATCGGCGTATTCGACGATCGTCAGCGGAGCGTCGACGGGCCCGCGGATGTGATCGCGCTTGGCGCTGACCGGACGCAGAATACGCAGCGACGCTTCGGCTTTCGGCGGGTGGATCTTCGCGTCGATGCGGAACAGAATCCAGCCGAGCAGGGCAGCGATGACCGAGGCCGCCAGCACGCCGACGCGGGCCTCGTCGGCCAGCAGCGGATCGTCGAGCGCGAGATCGATGATGAACAGCGAGATCGTGAATCCGATTCCGGACATCGCCGCACCGCCCGCGATGTGCGACATGGTCAGCCCCGGAGCCAGAGCCGAGGGTCGCAACTTCGCGAAAATGGCCGAGGCCCCGGTGATTCCGATGAGCTTGCCGAGCACCAGGCCGGCGATGATGCCCCAGGTGAGCGTCGACGTGGAGGCAGCCTTCAGGGTGTCCGAGCTGAGCACCACCCCGGCATTGGCGAGCGCGAAGATCGGCACGATGATGAACGCGGTGTACGGCTGATACAGGCGCATCAGTCTCTCGTTGACCGAGACGGCTTGATCCAGGCCGAGTCTCGCGGCGCGGGCGTATTCGGGATTCGGCGATTGACGGAAGGCGCGGGTGAGGTCCGAGGCTCGTTCCACCTCGGAGCGACGCGGCGGGTACACCGGAAGAATCAGTGCGATCATCACGCCGGCGAGCGTGGGGTGAACTCCCGACTCGTACATCGCGACCCACGTGAACAGTGCGACGACGAAGTACCCGACACCGCGCCACACCTCGAGCCGACGCAACAGGAAGATCAGTCCGAGCCCGATGAACGCCAACACCAACGGAACCACGTCGAGATCGTCGGTGTAGAAGAACGCGATGATCGCCAGCGCGCCCACGTCGTCGGCCACGGCCAGCGTCAACAAGAAGATCCGCAGCCGCGCGGCCTTCTTCGGGCCGAGTACCGCAAGGGCACCGAGCAGGAACGCGGTATCGGTGGAGATGACCACGCCCCAGGCCTGGGCGGCCGGGCCGGAGGGGTTGAAGGCGAGGAACAGCAGCGCGGGTGCGGCCAGACCGGCGAGTGCAGCCACGATGGGAATCGCTGCGCGCGATCTGTCGGTGAGCTCACCCATCGCGAACTCGCGTTTGACCTCGAGGCCGACGACGAAGAAGAACAGCGCCATCAGCCCGTCGTTGACCCAGTGGGCGAGGTCGAGGGAGATGCCGTGCTCACCCACGGTGATCGACAGTTCGGTGTGCCAGAACGACTGATAGGTGTCACCGAGTGGTGAGTTCGCCCAGATCAGGGCGATCAACGTGGCCGCCAGCAGGAAGCCCGCGGCCAAGGTTTCACTGTTCTTCTCGCCGCGAGCCCGCGAGATCCGTTCGACGAATCGTGCCATCGGCCGGTCCGTCGGCGTGATCTGATCTGCCATCTGCAGCCCGGGTCCTTCCTCGGAGGTGTTGTGAAGCAGTCTGTACCAACACGGCGGTCGACGCTTTACTTCCACGCAGGTCAGTACCCTGGATGGTTCTCTTGCCGGGAAGCGTTGTCGAAGAGATGTGCACGACATATTCGGCGAACGGCATTAGTCCGCCGAGAATCGGGAATACGAGCCCGACTCACCCCTGCCACTAAGGAACATCCATGCGTGATTTCATCTGCCGCAAGTGCGGACAGAAGCTGTCGTTCGAGAACTCACTGTGTCTGAGCTGCTCGAGCGCACTCGGCTTCCATCTGCCGAGCAGAGCCCTCCTGGTGCTCCCGGACAAGGAAGACGGCATCTCCGAGGCCGAGGTGGACGGTGCCATCTGGAAGACGTGCGCCAATCTCAACACCGCACGCTGCAACTGGCTGGTCGACGCATCCGATTCCGACGACCTCTGCCTGTCCTGCCGGCTGACGCGGACTCGCCCGGCCGACGACGACCTGGACGCCATGGCCGCCTACGCGGACGCGGAGACCAACAAGCGTCGCGTCATCCTCGAGCTCACCGAGCTGGGTCTGCCGATCGTCGGCCGGGACGAGGACGCGTCCACGGGTCTGATGTTCGATCTGCTCTCCAGCGCCAACCAGCAGGTGATGACCGGTCACAACAACGGTCTGATCACCCTGGACCTCGCCGAGGGCGACGACGTGCACCGCGAGCAGCTCCGCGTGGAGATGTCGGAGCCCTACCGCACGCTGGTCGGGCACTTCCGTCACGAGATCGGCCATTACTACCAGATGGTGCTGGTCGGAGACGGTGAACACCGCGCGGCGTTCGAGGAACTGTTCGGCGATCCGGATTCGAGCTACCAGGATGCGCTCGATCGCCACTACAGCGAAGGTGCACCGGAGGGCTGGGAGGACACCTACGTCTCGTCCTATGCCACCATGCACCCCGCCGAGGACTGGGCCGAGACCTTCGCCCACTACCTGCACATCCGCGACACCCTCGACACGGCCGCGGCCTTCGGGATGGCACCGGCCGGATCCACCCTCGAGAGCCCGCTGCCCGGCGAGGTCGGCTTCGATCAGATCATCGACTGGTGGCTGCCGTTGTCGTGGGCACTCAACCAGATCAACCGATCGATGGGTCACCAGGACCTGTACCCGTTCGTGCTGCCGGCGACCGTCGTGAAGAAGATCGGCTTCGTGCACTCTCTGGTGGCACCCAGCGCTCTGTGAGCCTCGCTCACGGTCGTTGAGCTCAGCGCCCAGGGGCGTATCCTGTGTTGTCGGCATCCGCCGATACCGGGTACGCCCCCTGCGCATTAGTGGGCAGAGTGCAGTCGCGGGCAGAGTGCAGCAGTAGGACGAGGTGACCACCATCAGCGAGCAGACACTGAACGCGTCGGGTGCCATCCCGCGGGTTACCGACTTCCAGCTGAGTCGCCGGCTGGCCGAGGTGGCCGAGAAGCTGCGGCGTCAGCATTCCGATCCCGATCGCGTCCTGGCCATGATCACCGAGGCCGCGGTCGCTCAGGTCCCCAATGCCGAGTACGCATCCATCACGACGGTCATGCAGGGCAAGTTCGTGCATAGCGCAGCCCTTTCAGGAGAAGTTGCCGGGCACTGCGACAAGATTCAGGAGCAGCTGGGCGAGGGGCCGTGCCTCGAGTCGGCGATCGAACAGACGACCATCCGTATCGACGACATGGACAGCGAGACTCGATGGCCTCAGTTCACCGATGCAGCGTCTGCGCTCGGGGTCAAGAGCATGATCTGCTTTCAGCTCTACGTCGAAGGGTTCAATTTCGGCGCACTCAACCTGCATTCGACGCGAACCGGCGCGTTCTCGGCCGAGGCCGAATCCATCGGTTCGTTGTTCGCTGCGCACGCGGCCATCGCGTTCTCCAGCGCCCGGGAAGAACAGCAGATCAGGGCCGCGCTGACCAGCCGGGATCTGATCGGGCAGGCCAAGGGCATGCTGATGGAACGCTACAACCTCAATTCGCAGGCGGCGTTCGCGTTGCTGGCCAAGCTCTCTCAGGACACCAACGTCAAGCTGGCCGATCTCGCCGTGCAGTTGGTCGACGACGCGGCGAAGTCCACCGAATAGCGACCGGGGCTTCGGGCCTCATCGCACGTCGAGTCCGTCGGTGCTGGCGACCGATACGGCGGGAGCATCGGTGGCGATGAACACCTCGATCCGCACGTCCTCGTCCAGATAGCGGCTCAGTGCAGCCAGTCCGGTTGTGGCAGCGATGATCTCGTGAACCCGGTCGCCCGAGATGGGATAGTCGTCCACGTCGTGACGCCAATGCGCGGCCACCAGTGTGCCTCCGGCCTCCAGCCGCCCGACGATGCGGCTCATGGCGGCCGCCAGGTCGTCGTCGTCGAGGTAATAGCCCACCTCGCTGACGACGATCAGATCGAACTTCTCGTGGGGGTTCGGCAACGCAGATACGTCGTCGGAGAGGGACCACAGTGCGAAATCGACTGCAGCACTCTCGCCTACGCGCGCGCGAGCCGTATCCAGTGCGCTCTGCACCACGTCGGTCGACACCAGATGCTCACAGCGGGCAGCGAGCTGTTCGGTGAGCACGCCGATGGAGCAACCGGGTTCGAGGCCGCGTCGATAGTGCGGCTTGGGCAGCGATGCCAGGGTGAGGGCATACTTGCGACGCTCGTACCACTTGCTGTCGAGCATGAACGGATCCTCGTGCGCGGCATACACATCGCGGAAGTATTCCGGACTCAAGCTCATGCGGACAGCCTACTCATGCGAAGACGACTTCGAACGGACGTCGGAACCGCGTCAGGATGTGCGGTGGCAACACTGCGCGATCTGCCGGGTGATCGGACAGCGGTCGAATCTGAGATTCGAAACGCTCGATCGATGCCCGTTTCGCCTCGACGGCATGCGCGGGCAGGTCGATGCGGCGACTGCGTGACCACGGCACCGCCCGGTGTTCGGGAGTTGCCCAGTGCCACATCCAGATCGGATATTCCACCACCGGTATCCCCACGACGGCGGCCGCGGTGAGGCAGGCACGCGCCGTGGCTTCGTGATCGGGGTGGCCGTCCCCGCGCCACGGCGTCAGGCACCAGGTACCCGGAGTGGCGTCGAGCAGCGGTACCAGCGCGCGGGCCAGAGCGTCCTCGTGCTTTTCGACCTCGCCGTCGGTGAACTGCAGCCGCGTCGGCGGCTGAACGATGCCCAGTTCGGCGAGGGCACGCTCGGACTCGACGGGCCGCAGGGCGCGCAGGTCCTCGGCCGACACCGTCGGAGATCCCGGATGCGAACCGTCGCCGTCGGTGACCGCGACGACCCGTACGTCGACACCTGCGGCTGCGGCCATCGACAGCAACCCACCGACGCCCAGTACTTCGTCGTCGGGATGGGGTGCCACGACGACCATGGTGACGACATCGCTCCAGTGCAGACCGGGAATCGACCAATCTGCGGACAGCCAGTCCGATTCGGCGGTACCGAGGTCGACGTCGGCGTCGAATGCGTTCTCTACCAAGGGTTGTCTTCCTGTGCGATGTCGTGTCCGAGGGCTTCGAGGTCGCGTTCGGCGTGGCTCTGTCGCAGATAGACGGTGAGGTCGGCGACGCGTCGAGCATGCTCTGCGTCTGCGCACAGCGGGCCGGCACCGAGCGCTCGCCCGACGCGGTCGATGCACTGCGTGGCGGCATCCTCGACGACGGCGCGCACGATGCGAGCACGGATCCGAGCGCGGCCGGAGCGGTCGAACGGATCTGCGTCGACCTCGGCTGCCGCGGTGGTCAGGGCACTCGACGCGGCTCCGAGAGCCGATGCGATGGCACCGAGGTGAGCGGCGCGATGTGGGTCGGGACGCGAGCGCACGGTCGAATGAAGGGTGTCGGCCACCGCGCAGGCGCTACCGAACCAGACGGCCGACACTCCGATCGCCCCATGCCAGAAGCCCGGCCGGGTCAGGTAGTCCGTCGGTCCACCGACCACGACAGCGGGGACACGATCGAATGCCACCGAGCCCGAGTCGCTCTCGCGCATTCCGACGGCATGCCACGTGTTCGGCACCGGGGCAGCACCCGGATGAGTCAGGTCCACTGCGAACAATCGCGGCTCGCCGTCGACGCGAGCGGTCACGAGTGCGTGGGTGCAGACGGACGCCCCCGAACACCACGGCTTGGTCCCGGACAGGAGCCACCCCGAATCGCCGCGTACCGCTTCCAGAATCGGAGCCGGGGGTTCCGCAGCCCACACGCCCCAGATCTGGCCACGCTCGGGCGTCGGGCCGTCGAGCTCGTGCAGAATCGCGATCGCATCGGTGTGTGCCTCGGCCCAGCGGCCCAGGACGGTGTCGTGCCGACCCAGCGCAGCCAGCGACTGCCACCGGTGGTCTGTGTTTCCCGAGCCGGGGAGAGCCAGATCCAACCGCCCGTCCGCCTCGAACGCGAGAAACTGCGCGCGTAACGCCGACTCGAGATCGGTGGTGCGATCGGGGGTGTCGACGAATCCGGTGTCGGTCATGCAGAAGGCTCCAGAGAACGAAGGAAGCCGGCCATACCGTCGGGTGCTCTGCCGCGCAGGCGGCCCGAAGTATCGACCGGAATGTCACACACCCTGCGGCACACGGTGCCGCCGAGCTCCAGACGACGGACCAGGTCGTGATCCTCGCCGGTGGCGAGCGGCGCGAACCCGCCGACCGCCCAGTAGTCCGTCGCCCGAACACCCAGGTTGGCACCGTGGACGTGGGGATGGCCCACCTCGTTCACGTACTGAGCGTCATAGGAGGAGCGCAGTGCTTCGTCGTCGACGATGCGGTCCTCGAAGCGCACCGACACCGTCCCGACCACAGCCCGGGCACCCTCGGCGGCGTGCCGCAGATGCCCCACCAGCCACTGCTCGCCCACGGTCGAGTCGGCGTCGGTGGTGGCGTACCACGTGTCGGCGCGGCCCAGACCGCCGTTCAGGTCCGCTGCGAATCCGGCCGCCCGCGCGGCTCCCACGTTGCGATGGGCCACCGTCACGACCGAGACGGACGGGTGACGCGCCGCGACACGCGCCGAACCGTCGGTGCACGCGTCGAGAACGACCGTCGTGGATACCGTCACCGGGGCGACGTCGGCGACGCGACGTGCGGCCTTCGCCAGGGCATTCAGGCAGGCGTCGAGCAGATCCTGTTCGTCGTGTGCGGGCACGACGACGACGATGCGACGGACTGGAGTGCTGGTATCGACAGTCACGAGCCACCCTTTCGGACACCGGACCTCGAGCCCGTTGCGGAACCGCCGGTGGCTGGACGGAGTACGTTGCATGCGACATACCCGTTCGCAGACGATCGACACCTACGGCTCGAAGAAGGGGCTCGGGTGGCGGGAAGCTACTCGTCGTCGTGGATTCCGTCGTCGTTTTCGGCAATATCCGATTAGCAAAAGTCCGGGTGGTATGTGTTAATGGGCGTTGCCCCGCGGCAGCACTGCTACTGGGCATCACGACGCAGTACGAAGGATGGTCGGGTCACATGGCAACTCAGGTTCGCACTCGCAGGTTCGCCCGTATCGGGGCAATTCTCGCAGGTACGGCGCTCGCCGCCTCTGCAGCATTCGGATCTGCCCAGGCGGCTCCGCTGTGGCCGGGCGGCCCCGACGTGTCGATCCCCGGCGTGCCCGGATCCTCGGACCCGGCGGCACCGGCACCCGCCCCGCAGCAGCGGGTGGCACCGTTGGCACCGGCGAACTTCGCCGATCCCAGCATCAGCCCGTCCGGCGGCGAGGTCGTCGGAGTGGCGCAACCCATCGCGATCCGCTTCGACGAGGCCATCGGAGATCGCGACGCCGCACTGCGCGCCATCCGCGTTACCACGAACCCGTCCGTGGACGGCCACTTCTACTGGATCAACGACACTCAGGTGCGGTGGCTGCCCAACGAGTTCTACCCGGCGCACACCCAGGTGACCGTCGAAGCAGGCGGCGCGAAAGCCGAGTTCTCCACCGGCGACTCGATCATCACCACGGCCGACGACAACACCAAGCAGATCACCGTCACCCGCAACGGCGAGGTCGTTCGCACGATGCCCACCTCCATGGGCAAGGTCGGCCACGAAACCCCGAACGGCACCTACATCGTCGGCGAGCGCTTCCGCGACATGTACATGGACTCCTCCACCTACGGGGTGCCGGTGGACTCCGAAGAGGGCTACCGCACGTACGTCGAGTACGCCACGCGCATCTCGTACAGCGGCATCTTCGTCCACGCCGCGCCGTGGTCCGAGTCGCAGCAGGGCTACTCCAACTCCTCGCACGGCTGCCTCAACGTCAGCACCGAAGACGGCAAGTGGTTCTTCGAGAACGCCCAGAAGGGTGACCCCGTCATCGTCGTCAACACCGACGGCGGCACCCTCAGCGGATCCGACGGCCTCGGAGACTGGAACCGCTAGTGCCTGCGGCAGTGGTGGGGGGGGTTTTTGGGGGCGGCGCGACAACAAAACAACACACACCAACGGATAGTGGTTGGTGGGGGACCAGGGGGGGGGGGGGGAGAAAAAATATAAACCGAAATA